>DERN01000006.1 GCA_002360925.1 Flavobacteriaceae bacterium UBA3339
AAGCCGTTACCTTACCTACTAACTAATTGGACGCATGCTCATCTTATACCAATAAATCTTTAATATTAAAATTATGGCATTCTGATATTCTATAAGGTATTAATCCAAATTTCTCTGGTCTATCCCTTAGTATAAGGTAGATTGCATACACGTTACGTACCCGTTCGCCGGTCTCAGCTTACCGAAGTAACCCTACCCCTCGACTTGCATGTGTTATGCCTTCCGCTAGCGTTCTTCCTGAGCCAGGATCAAACTCTTCATCGTATATTTTTTATATTTTTTGATGTTTGCGTTTATGTGTCTCTCCTTTAAAAGAAGAAACCCTACTCTCTTATTTTGTATGCTGTCAATCCAATATGTCTATGAACGTATTCTCTTATTCCTTTCGCCTTCTCTCGGAAAGCGGTTGCAAAAGTAGTAATCTTTTTTAAATCACCAAAACTTTTTTAAAGTTTTTTTTAGATTTTTTTTATTTCCACTTTTCTGTGGGCGATGAGGGATTCGAACCCCCGACCCCCTCGGTGTAAACGAGGTGCTCTGAACCAGCTGAGCTAATCGCCCCTATTTTACAGAACGGACTGCAAAGATAAAAACCTTTTCTGTCATAATCCAAATTTATTTTGAATTATTTTTTTCGTAACTTTATAGGCTTTCTATGAACGTATCTCTGTTTTGAGGTTGCAAATATAAGCACTCTTTTTAACTACATCCAAATATTTTGTAACCTTTTTAGAAAAGTATTTTTAGTGATTTTGAAAATCAAAGAATTAACATATAATAAAACTAAAAAAAAGAGCTTTTAAATGAAAGCTCTTTTATCAATTTATATCTTTTTACACACTCTTTATTTGTCGATACGAAGGAAATTACCCTGAGAATCGAAGTCTAAATCAATACCCGAAGCTAAATCAATAGAAATTTTATTCTTTTCTTTATCAATAGAAGTCGCAAATGTGTTAGAATAATTCTGTTTTAGGTAACTTTTTATATTTTCAGGAAGAATATCTTCAGGTAATCCTTTTGGATCTTTCCATTCTAACCAATTTCCATTTTCATCAAAATCTACCTCAGCTCCATCGTTAAACTTCACTTCATAGCTTTTTCCGATTACAGGAACGTTTTTAATTTCGTAAGAAGCTACATTATTTTGATTATAGTATTTATTAATTACAGTCAAAATACTTTGAGGCAACTCTCTTAAAGTATTATTTACTGTTTGATTATTTTTATTTGCAGTTGTTTCTTCAACAGAATTTGAAGCCGGAGTAACAACAACTTCTTTTTTACATGCCATAGTAATTAAAGAAGCAACAGCCATACTTAATAAGATTTTCTTTTTCATGATAATTTTTACTTTAAAGATACAAAGTTTGATTCATTTCTTTACATCTAAATTTCATAAAGTTATTGGAATCATTTTTCGACAAGTCTGTATTTCAGTTTCTTAATAAAAAAGATTATTTAAATCTGAAAAACATTAGGTTTTATATAACTTTTGCGTTTATATTTGCAACCGAATTACAATCTACGGGTGTAGTTCAAGGGTAGAATAGCGGTCTCCAAAACCGTTGATGGGGGTTCGAATCCCTCCACCCGTGCATAAAAAAACCAGCTTTATAAGCTGGTTTTTGTTTTATAATCCTAACTGAATTCCTAAACTCCAATAATTCTGATCAACTGTATTGTTTTTAAACACCGGATTTAAATCGTATTTAAAAACCAATTTTACTTGATCCCATCCTGCATAAGCCGATAATCCATACTGAAAATCATTTACATTCCAATTTCCTTTTTGCTGTTCATAAACTTTGTATCCATCAGCGTTATTATAACGTAAATGTTGTTTTGAATTGATATTATATCCAATATATCCACCTAAACCAAAATTAAGCCCCGTTTTGGTTGTGAATCTACGATTTGCTTCGTTATATGTTTTAGTGCTTGTTGTAAAATCTAACGAAATAGGAATTGTGATATAGGTATTTCTTAAATAAGCATAGTTTTTACGTAATTCTTTATCAGAAGTCGCAGTTATAGTTTGATTTCCATTTAAAGCAAATTCTTTATTCTGCGTTGTAGCCAAACCATTATATTTAAATCCTAATCCGTAACGAATTCCCCATTTATTATTGGTTTTACTAAAAGGCGCACGAACTGCAATTCCCCATTCTACATAATTTGAACGAAGATAACCAAACTCAGAATTAGCAAAAGCTCCGTCAGTCGCAACATTCCCAACTCCAACAGCTACATAAGGCATTACAACTTTTCGATATTTAACTACCGTATCTAATTCAACTCCCATTGCAAAATCGAACGGATTGTTTTCTTTTCCCCAATTGTAATCAAATTCTTCATCAGATTCGGCTGTAAGAGAATCATCATTCAATTCAGAAATTTTCGAAATAACATAATACGCTTCATTTTCGGTGATATTTCCTTCTGAAACTTGTTCGTTTACTACTTCTATTTTATCTTTTAAAGATAAACTTTCACTTTCGTAAGCAGTTTTTAAAACCTGATTGTTGCTAATGATTGACACAGCATCTACTTCTTGAGCTTGTGTTGTAAAGCCAAAAGCTAATAACGCAATACATAATAATTTTCTCATAAATACTTTCTATTTTTTAATAAGTAGGATTTTGATTAAATATGTTACAGCTTTAACAAAGTTTATGCCGTTTTTTAACGTTATTTTAATAATCTGAGAATCTTGAAATAATCTCCATATTTATAACAATTCCAAAACAACACTGAAATTAAACACATTTTGATCTGCAAACGATTTTTTGAATACGTGATTTAAATTGTAAGTATATCGAAAACTTATATTATCGTATCCGACATAAGCTCCTACACCATAAATAAATTGATTTGCATTGAATTTAGCACCTGTACTTTGTCTGTATTTTTCTCCGTTTTGCGTATACACTAAATTACGGTTCATTGCACTGTATCCGATAAATCCGCCTGCTCCTAAATAGAACGATTGACGAGATTTAATTATAGTATTCCCGAACTCATCGAATTTCTTTTTTGAAAAGTCATATTCTATGTAATTTGAAAGCTTAAAATCAACCATATACATTGTTGATTTTTTTAATTTGAAATCTCCGTTAATAAACTTCTCTACATCAACTAATTCTGTTTTGTTATCAATACTTTCAATGGTTTTGTCATCATTAAATTTAAATGTATGCGTTATCATATCAAACGAGGATCTCCAAAACCAAGGCGAAACATCCTTTCCAATTCTAGTTTTTACTCCAAAACCAACTCCAAAAGACGAAAAAACATTTTTTGTATCATAATAATCTTGTTTCAATTTCCCATCCACCATCATATAACTTGATCCAAAATTATAATCAATAAAAAACAATGATTTTTTCTCAATCAATTGTTTTTGATACGCACTCATATCTGTACTGAAGTTGATATTGTCTTCAATTTTATTATTGATGAGTTTTTTAATTCTATCTTCCTGTAATTTAGTTTCCTCTTCGATTTGCTTGGCATAAAATTCGGCTTTAGCAATCCTTAAAGAATCTGCTTCCTCTTTTGAAAGTTCATTACGATCTACCCTTTTTTCAATTTCGTTTAAATCGTTTTTCAGTTTGTCTTTATTTGTTTTTATAATGACATCGATATCATACGAAATATCATTTACTTTTCGAGTAAATTCAGTTTCTGTTTGTACTGGTCTTTTATCGCTAAAAAAATCCTGTGCTTGCAGATTAAAAGTGCTTGCTAAGAGCGCTGCTACGATTACGATTGTTTCTCTCATGAGTTTATTTGTTTTTATGTTCTACTACAGTATTTATTTCTTTTACTTTCTTCCAGAAATTCTGACCATCCGTTAATGTATTTTCAACTTGTCGTTCAATTTCAGCACTTCGCAACAACTTTCTAGCATTTACTTTGATTTCTACATCTGATTTCTGAACCAATTCTGCAACAACATGCTCATTTTCTTTTATTGATGACTTTTCATTAAGATTCGCTACAGCAACTGTTTCTGTTTTTTCTTCTTTAAAAGGAGTTAATTCTTTTGTAATCTTTATAATATGATTGCGAAATATTTTTTCTTCATTTTCTTTTATTTTTTCTTGCTTTGAAGAATCGCTTGTTAAAATATTTTCATTTTTACCTTCAGCCTTTTTTTCTTCTTCAGTCACATCATTTACAACAAAGCTTTCTCGTGTTTTTGTATCCAGAACAGGAACTTCCGACTTTTCTTTAGACAGCCAAATTCCAAGAAACAAAACAAGAGAAGCCGCAATTGGTATTAAATAGAAATACGTTTTTTGTTTCTTTTTATGTATTGTTTTTTCTTCGTTCAAAAGAGTTTCCATTCTGTTCCATGCATTTTCTGAAGGCTGAATTTTTCTTCCTTCGAAATGTTTTTTCAAATCTTTTTCAAAATCCTCCATCATTATATCTATTTGATTCTATTTGTTGTTTTAATATTTTTTTCGCGTAAGCAAGTTGCGACTTAGATGTTCCGACCGAAATATTTAAAAGCTCGGCAATTTCCTGATGTTTATATCCTTCTATTACGCTTAAAACAAAAACATATTTACAGCCTTTTGGTAATTTATCAATCAAAACCTGATAATCGTTTATTGATTCCTGACGTGTTGATATAACCGATAACTGACTTTGAGTTACATCATCAAGAAAAACCAATTCCTTTCTTTGTCTTAAAAACGAAATACATTCGCGAATCATAATTCTTCTAATCCACCCTTCTAAACTTCCTTCGCTTTTAAATTGATTTATGTGGTTGAAAACTTTCATAAATGCATGCAACATCACATCTTCTGCATCGTGAAAATCTTTAATATATTGACGACAAGTACTAAGCATTGTGGGCGAATAATGCTCGAATAATTGTTTTTGCGCCAGTCGATCTTGATTAACAACTTGCTCGATTAACTGATTTTCAGAAAATTTTAATGTATACAACTTCAATTTTTTGGTTCTTTAATTATATAGACGCTAAAAAAACAGAAAAGGTTGGAATGAAGATTCTTTTTTTTAACTTTTTTCAAAGAAAACATATTTTGCGATTTAGCGGAAATAAAAAAAGCAGCTAAATTGCTGCTTCTTATTATATTCTCCCTTGTTCTTTTAGTTTCCAATAACGGAGTAATCCGTTTACCGACATCCAACTTGGGTTAGCGTATTCATAAACCTGAATCTCTTCGTTTGTTAATCCTTTTAGCTTAAAAGCATCGGAAGTAAATTTCATAAACTTCGGAATAATTTCTTCGGTCGGAGTTTTGTCATCATAAAAAGGCTTTATAAAATCTGCCCAACTATCTAGTTCTTTCTCTAAATCGTCTAGTAATTGAAGAGGATTTTCATGTTTAGCAAAATGTGTTAAATACAAATAATTTGGTTTTGCATCGCGCAGTTTTTGCAAAGATTGTTTCCATAATTCGATATTAATATCTGGTGGCGGACATGGCGGAACCACTGGACCGTTCTCTATTTTACAACCTGCAACATCGCCGGTAAAAATAAGATCGTTTAATTGATAGGCGTTATGATGGATAGCATGCCCTGGCGTATAAATAACTTTAAATTGCACATCGTCAAAATCAATCATATCTCCGTCGTTTGTAGCAATTAATCGATCTTCTGCAATAGGCTCCATCTTTCCCCAAAGCCTATTCATATCATCTCCGTAAATCATAGCAGCAGAATTCCATAATTTTTCAGGATTTGCTAAATGTGGCAATCCTATTTCGTGTACATAAATTTTTGCACCTTGTTGAGCAAATTTCCACGCAGCGCCCGCATGATCGAAATGAATATGCGTTAAAAGAACCGCATAAATATCAGAAGTTTTATATCCAGCATTTTCAATTCCTCTTGCTAAAGTTTCGTAAGTTGATTCAGGTCCCGACTCGATTAAAATAGGTCCTTTTGAAGTATTAATTAGAAAAGAACCAATAGATTCTTTTGTATTTTGAAAATTTAGATCAATGACCTGTACGGTAGTATTCATAATTAAAGCGACTTAGAAAAATTGATAAAAAGCTGTCTAAAAATCTAAACGATTCGTTTAGTTTGTCATTCCGACGTAGGAGGAATCTCTAAATTAAAGATTCTTCATTTCACTACGTTTCATTCTGAATGCCACTTTTAGACAACTTTTTAATTTTAAATTATTTCATAAATTTCGTAAAGTTTCCCGTTGAATTCAAACGAATCGCCTGGTTTTTTAGTTTTCATTACTTGATAAATAGGAGCGTCGGTACTAATTCCAACATATTTTTCTCCGTTCCATTCAAAATCCTTAATTGCCAATCCAATCACAAAACTGAAAACATTTGTAACTACAACATTTCCTTCTACAACATCTGTAGATTCTTCGGGACGAAGCGCCTTAAATCTGTTTAATTTTTCTTGTTCTACTTTTAAACGATGTTCTAAATTCATTGCAGATTCGGTACTTTGCGATTGCTGAGCAAAATCATCGGTCGAAAGAGACGATTCTTCATCCAAATCGGCACTTTCGGCATACATATTTTTAACTTCCTCTAATTTTGAAAGTTCATTTTCTTTAAGCTGAATCAAATATTGAATCACTTCTTTTCTTTCGTGCTTTTTCTTCATAATTATAATACTTCTTTACGTAAATATAAGAATTTTAGAGAGATAACGAAAACAAAAAGTGCTTCGAAATGAAGCACTTTTACTATTTTATCTAAATTCGAAATCAAATTTCTTTTTATGACTTATTCGCTAATTGTCCGCAAGCAGCATCGATATCTTTTCCGCGCGAACGACGAACTTTTGCTACAATTCCGGCTGATTCTAACGCTTTTATATACGCATCGGTTACAGAAGAATCGGCTTGTTGAAATTCTCCATCGTCTATCGGGTTATATTCGATCAAATTTACTTTACACGGAACATATTTACAAAACTTTACCAAAGCATCGATCGCTTTTTTGTCGTCGTTAATTCCTTTCCAAACTACATATTCGTACGTTATTTTGCTTTTGGTTTTTCTGTACCAATACTCTAAAGCTTCGCGTAATTCGGTTAACGGAAAACTTTTGGTAAAAGGCATGATTCGATTTCGAGTTTCTTCTATTGCCGAATGTAAAGACACCGCCAATTTAAATTTCACTTCATCGTCTGCCATTTTTTTGATCATTTTTGAAACGCCTGAAGTTGAAACGGTAATTCGTTTTGGAGACATTCCTAAACCTTCGTCAGAAGTGATTTTTTCGATTGCTTTTATGACATTATTGTAATTCATCAAAGGTTCGCCCATTCCCATAAAAACAATGTTCGACAAAGGACGATCGTGATACAAACGGCTTTCTTGATCAATCGCAACCACTTGATCGTAAATTTCGTCCGGAGCCAGATTTCGCATTCGCTTTAATCTTGCGGTTGCACAAAAATTACAATCTAAACTGCAACCAACTTGACTTGAAACGCAAGCTGTTGTTCGAGTCTCGGTCGGAATTAAAACTGATTCTACAATTAATCCATCGTGCAAACGAACCGCATTTTTAATTGTTCCGTCTTCACTATGTTGCATTGTATCAACTTTAATGTGATTGATAACGAAATATTCTTCGAGCATAACTCTGTTTTCTTTCGACAAATTGGTCATATCATCGAAATGATGCGCACCTTTGCTCCATAACCATTCATAAACCTGATTGCCTCGAAAAGCTTTATCGCCTTGTGATACAAAAAAATCGCGCAATTCTTCTTTGCTTAACGTACGTATATCTTTCTTTGCTGTTTGCATTTTGCAAAGTTACATCTTTTGATCTAAATATTTTTAGCAAAAAAAGCAGACTTTAAAAAGCCCGCCTTCTTCTCAATTGAATTTATAAAATGACTAATCTATCTTGCCAAATATCCTCCGTCAATAGGATAATAAGCTCCTGTTGCGAAAGAAGATTGATCTGATGCCAACCATAAAACAATAGCCGCAACTTCATTAGCTTTTCCTAAACGTTGCATGGCATGTTGCGTTTCTAAATATTTTAAAGTATCGGCATCTAAAGCGTTATCTACTAAAGGCGTTGAAATAAATCCCGGACCAACTGCATTTATACGAACATTTCTTGTTCCGTATTCCCAAGCAGCCGATTTTGTAAGACCAACAACTCCGTGTTTTGCTGCAACATAGGCCGACGAATTTGCAAAACCAACTTGCCCTAAAATAGAAGCGATATTAATAATGCTTCCGCCCACTTTTTCAATTTCAGGAAGCTGATAATGCATACCGTAGAAAACTCCATTTAAATTAATATCGATTACTTTTTTCCAACCTTCAATACTTAAATCTCCCACAACATTTGCTTCACCACCAATTCCGGCATTGTTAACTGCGATATGTAAAGCTCCGAATTTCGAAATCGTTTCTTCAACAGCTTTTTTGTTATCTTCTGGCAAAGACGCATCCGATTTTACGAAAAAAGTTTGCGATCCCAATTCGTTTTGCATTTTCATTCCCAATTCTTCATTTAAATCGGTAAAAACCACTTTTGCACCTTCTTTTACAAAAAGTTCTACAATTGCTTTTCCAATTCCCGATGCTCCGCCTGTAACTAAAGCTACTTTGTTTTCTAACTGTTTCATGATTTCTTTTTTTAATTCTATTAAAATTACGGATTTTGAAACTAAAAAAGAATGATATTTCTCATATTTCCTTTTTATGTACCTTTGAAAAAAAGAAAAATCATGCATTTTATATCGGAAGCTTTAGAAGATTATGTAGCGCAACATTCGGAAAACGAGCCATTATTATTACAACAATTAAACAAAGAAACGCATCAAAAAGTATTACAACCACGCATGTTAAGCGGACATTTTCAAGGTCGTGTTTTAAGTATGATTTCGAAAATAATTCAACCGAAAAACATTCTGGAATTAGGAACTTATACAGGTTATGCGACTTTGTGTTTGGCTGAAGGATTGCAAAAAGACGGAAGAATTGATACAGTTGATATTAACGAAGAATTGGAAGAAATTCAGTCGAAATATTTTCAATTATCCGATTATAAAGATCAAATTGTGCAACATATTGGAAATGCAATGGAGATTATTCCGAATTTAAACCGAACATTTGATTTAGTTTTTATTGATGCCGATAAAGAAAACTACATTAATTATTGGAATTTGATTGTGCCAATGATGAATAAAGGCGGCATTATTTTGAGCGATAATGTTTTGTGGAGCGGAAAGGTTTTAGAAGAAGTTAAAAAGAACGATCGTTCTACTCAGATTTTATTAGAATATAACCAAATCACCAAAGAAGATCCTCGTGTAGAAACGGTTCTATTACCAATTCGTGATGGATTAACGATGAGCCGAGTTTTATAAAAAACAAAACATTTCAAAATACCATCGAACTGAACGAAGTTAAACAAGTTCAGAATTACAAGCAAAAAACGCATTCTATTCGAATGCGTTTTTTGCTTGTTTATCTTTTAAGTGGTATTTGTTATTGAAATATTTAAACAGATAATAAAATAAAAATCCGGAAGCGATTCCAAAAATGTATCCACATAAAATATCTAACGGATAATGTAATGCCAAGTAAATACGTGTATAGGCAAAAATCAACGGGAAAAAGAAAATAAGCCAAGCGTATTTGTAATATTTTCTCATAATCAAAAAGATGATGAAAATAGATCCGCTTGAATTAGAAGCGTGTCCTGAAAAGAAACTTGGGCTTCCTGCTTTGCGCAAAACACGTAAATAAGGTTCTATTAACGGATCGTTTACCGGGCGCAAGCGATCAACACTGTATTTTACCAAATTCGTCATTTGATCTGTAAACACAAAAAAAACGGTTAAAATAAGAACTAATAATCCGAATTGTTTTAGTGAAATTTCCTTCAATAATAGAAACACTAAAACCAGAAAAAAAGGCCACCAATTAATTTGGTGCGTTATGTACATAAAAATTGGATCCCAAAATTCTGTTCCCAGATTATTCAGATAAATCAACAATTGCTGATCTTTTTCTATAAGCTGTTCTAACATTACTTCATACGTTTAATAGGTCCGGTCATTGTTTCAATATCTTCTTTAGCCTGATCTATTTCCTGTTGTACATCGTTTAAAGGATTGTATTGATCTAAGTCTAAATTTACCGATTTCTTAATATCGTCGATTCCGATGCGTTTTTTAATATCATCTACATTTACCGCTTCTTTAATCTCTTTTACAACACCCGATTCATCAACATTTTTGGTAATTTCGGTTTTAATTTCGTTCGAAGCATTTTTAACCTGATTGATTACTCTTGCCAAACCACGCGCCATTTCGGGCACTTTATCCGATCCAAAAAGCATAAGTACAACCAACAAAATCAAGACTAATTCTCCTCCTCCAATTCCAAAGATAAAAGCCGGCATTATATATAAACTTGAAATCATGTTTTTTTATTTAAGCAACAAAGTTACGTAAAACTATTATTTTAAAACGTTTAGAATTTCTAAAAATTCGGTCGCTTTCTCGGCATACATTAAACTTAACTGTGTATTTGTTGTTGTGTTAAACGATGTTATGATGATTGGATCTTGCAACATATAATAACCAAAAGCCTGAAGATATTGCGCCGGAATTTTTAAACGTCCGGTATAAAAATCGTCTGGAAACTTGTTTAGCATTTGCTGAACCAACATATTTTCGGCTTCTAATTCTACTGTTTTCTTCAGCATTTTAGTTCTTCCCGAAATCGCATTCACGATAGCATCAACCGGAATAATTCCACCACTCGATGATGTTGCAGTTCGCAATCTACGTTGTGCAGGCGTGTATTTTTTTGCTCCGCCCAAACCTAAACTTTCAGTTGTAACTCGGCGATCAATAATCAATTCTTCTAGAATATTTTCGGCATATTCCATCGGAACAAAAACCAACGATTTATTCATATCGGCATACGTTAAAACCTTTTCGCGTCCAACCAAATGTACCGCCGAAAACAACAACGTATCATTCGGGTTTGCTTCTATCGAAAAATAACCCCCTTTTTGAGTTACTGTTGATAAGTTTGTATTTAGGTTTTTAATGTAAATTCCTTCTAAATCGCGCGTTTTAGAAACAATTTTCCCCAAAATTGTTTTCTGTTGTGCAAAAAGCTGAACCGCCAACAACATAAAAACAAACGTGAATATATAGGTAATGGTTTTATTCATGATACAAAGCTATTGATTCTTTTATGAGTTTTGTTCTGAATTGAACGAAATTTACTCTTCTGCTTCTTCTTTTTCCTGTTGTAAAAAATCGAACGATTTATCGAGCAAGTGCATTTTCCATTTAGCTTCGTCGCCTTGTTTAATATATTGATCTATCAAATAATCATCGTTCATATAATAATAAAACTTATGTACTAAACTATCCGGAATTTTTAAATAATCGGTTATTACAGTTCTTGGAAGTTGGGCAACATACGGATTTTGTTCATAAGATTTTCGCAATACAATTTCATTCTTACGTTGTTTTTCCTTTTTCGTTTTACCTGTTATCCACGAAAAAATCGCCAGTAAATCCATGTTTAAATTCGGATTTGGATTAATATAGTTCGACATAATCGTTTTATTATCGATTCCTAAAGAATTTGTCGTAATAGTATTAACTTCGACTTCCTTTAAAACCGTATTTTTCGATTCAGGATAAACCCGAACAATATTATGAACCAAATCGGCATGTTTCAATGTATATTTTAATTGGTAATAATCGTTTTCAACTAAAACCAATTCGTCATTTGCTTTTACTTTCATCGAAAAAAAACCAGCAGAATCTGTCGTTACGGTTTCTTCTGTGGTTGTATTGAGTACTTTTAACGGAAAAACACTCAATTCATCGATCATTATTCTAAGTTTAAGGTTCTTCCGCTCTTGTCCAAAAGCATTTATCGACAACAGAATTACTAAAAAGTAAATGTATTTCATAAGGATTTGATTGATATTGGGTAAAAGTATTTTTTATATTGTTAAAAGATCGATAGCGTATTGGTAAACAATTGTTAAATAAATAAGTTTGTTGTACAAATTCGTAAAATCATGAAAAACTTAATCATAGCAAGCACCTCAACTATTTACGGTTTAGGTTATTTAGAATATTTGTTACCTACTTTGAAAGAGCATTTTAAAGATTCCGAAACCATTATTTTTGTTCCTTATGCAAGACCAAGCGGAATTTCGCACGATGATTATACCGCGAAAGCAGCCGAAGCTTTTGATAAAATTGGTAAGAAAGTTGTAGGATTACACACTTTTGAAAATCCGGTTGAAGCAATTGAACAAGCTCAAGGAATTTTTACTGGTGGCGGAAACACTTTTTTATTAATAAAACAGTTGTACAAAACCGAAGTTATGTTTGCTTTAAAAGCCGCTTTATTAAAAGGAACGCCTTATTTGGGTTGTTCGGCCGGAAGCAATATTACAGGATTAACAATGGAAACCACGAACGATATGCCGATTGCTTATCCGCCAAGTTTTCAAACGTTGGGAATGGTTCCGTTCAATATCAATCCGCATTATTTAGATCCAATCGAAGATTCTACACATATGGGTGAAACGAGAGAAACTCGAATTAATGAATTTCACGCTTTTAACACACAACCTGTTTTAGGTTTACGTGAAGGAAGTTGGCTAGAAGTTCGAGGTTCTAAAATCACATTAAAAGGAACTTTAACCGCACGATTATTCCGCCAAAATCAAACTCCGATTGAAATAGAAACCGAAACAGATTTATCAAACTTATCATAAAAACGATCTTTTACAGATCGTTTTTTTTTGTATACTATTATTTTTAATATTATTTTAGTTAAAAAACATTAAGATATGAAAACAACTCCTGCTCTTATTTTATGGGCGATTCTTTTATCCCTTTTTATTTCATCTTGTGAAAATTCGGTAGAAGGATTTAAAGAAGAAAATAATACTTCTGAACTTTATTCTAAAAAGGGTTCATTTATTGTACCTTTTGATACTGCTAAAGAAATAGCTTTATATGGTACAACCGACAAAGAACGTGTTCGTAAACCTCTTGACGAAGGATATCGCTTACCAGTTTTTTCGGAAAATGATATAAACAATGCAAAAGTAATTCTTGACAGAGAGAATAATCCTGCTATGTATTTATTCAATGCCGATAACGGAGGTTTTTTATTAATGTCGGCTTCTTATTTAGAACAGCCTATATTAGCTTATTCGAATGAAAACAATTTCGAATTGTCAGATATGCCCATGGGATTAGCTAATTGGATTCATTTGGGAACAATTAAAATAGCTCAACTTAATGAAAAAGGAATCTACTATTCCAAAAATGTTTTAGGTAGCTGGTCTGCTTTAGGAGAGACAAACAGTGTTTCAGACCTATTTCTCGAAGATTCAGACGGTAGTACCCAAACAATTCACACCACTATAGAAGTTTTAGAAGAAAACATCCGGGTTGTTACCCAAGCGCCTTTAATTACAGATAGTTCGGGTAGAAAAGTTGCATGGGGGCAAGGGAAAGAATACAACGCCTTAATGAGTGGCACCTCGTATTGTAATAATTTAGCTTTAGTAGGTTGTATACCAGTAGCTATGGCACAAGTTATGTATTACCACAAAAAGCCCTCGAACATTGATTTTAATTCCATGCCGTATCGTTTATTAGATATCAATAATAGTAATGATCTTTCTCAAACATCACATGGGGCAATAAAATTAAAAAACTTTCTAAAAAATGTTTCTTTTTTAGTGATTGATCCTGTTATTTCCAACTGTAGCGTATCAAACGCTTCGGGTACTACGGCAATAAATGTTTTTAAAAACAATTATAACTATGCCAACGATATAATGTATAAAAACTATGATGGGGTTGATGCTTATACCGAAATAGTAGAAAACAAACGCCCTATAATAGTACGAGGTGCAAGACGGAATTATGAAAAATATGTTATAAAAATTAGTGGACCTTTTGGAGCTTCTATTCCTTACTAGACGTATGATTGGGGTAAAAAGCCCGGACATTTGTGGGTAGGCGATGGTTGGTTAGAACAATACGACCGCGTAAAAGAAACCTTTTATATAGGTACACAACCTTTTGTACGAGAATACAACCAACTGCGAAACGAATTTATTTATTTTAATTGGGGATGGCATAATTATAATAATCCACAAGCTCCTTATAACGGTTGGTATCAATACGATTTGTTTGATGCTTGGAAGGAAGCAGGAGAAGGCAACATGTTGATTGATTATGAAACCGAATTGACATTAGACGCCCCCGATGTTCCCGATCCATCTGATAACAGTGCCGACCTCAATGCTTATATTTACGAAAAAGGGATGATTATTAACATAAGACCTAAATAAGATGAAAAAATTAGTTTTATTATTATTTTTAACAATAGTAAGTATAAGTTGCCAGACTGATAACGAAACATCAGATTTACCAACCCCTAATGAAGGAATTGGTAATGATAGACCTCAAATATATGGGCTAATTCAAGGAAATGCTATGATTAATTATACCGATGTAGAAGGTAATAATCTGATTGATCCTGAAACGGGTGTAGTTTCTGTAAACGATATCGAAATTAAAGTATATAATTACGACGGCTTTTATAACATAAATGAAGTTTGGCCAAAAGGGATGGAATATTTAATTTGGTTTCATTATTCAGATCCTTTTGATTCTTATACGCATCCCAATACTTATGTTATGAATGTTAGGGAGTTGTTTAATCCCTACTATGATAATTTAATACATAAACAAACGCCGCAAATTGTTTTTAAACAACAACATATTTGGCCCAATGGTAGTATTGATGAATATGAAGTACACAGTATTTATGCGGGTTGGAGCAATGCGTATGATTTAAAACAAATATACCACAATGGTACATTGATTTACGATCACGATACTTTTAGAGATTACGTAAGAACAAACCATTCTGGTGAACAAATGGACGATTGGATATTTTATACCGTAGTAAAAGAGGGGTACTAAAATCAAACTTATCATAAAAACGATCTTTTACAGATCGTTTTTTTATTTCTTTTTGTAACTTGAAAAGAAAAAAGATGCTTGATAAAATAAAGAAAACGATTGAATTGATTCAATCTATCGACATTGAAGCTTTACAGAAGCTCAATGAAAAAGTCGATTTAAAACAACTAATGAATTCTGTAAGTTCACTTAGCGAAGATCAATTAAAAGGAATTGTTCATTTGCTGAAAAGCGCCAATAAAAAACATGAAGTTCCGTCAATTGATGCCGATTTTTATGATATTAGCGACCGATTGTCTGATGAAGAACGTACTATTCAATTAAAAGTTCGGGCTTTTATGGAACGAGAAATTGCGCCTATTGTAAATGAATATTGGCTTCATGATGAATTTCCGAAAGAAATTATTCCGAAAATTGCAGAACTCAACATTTGCGGAATCAACTTTAAAGGTTATGGCTGTGCAGGAAAATCATTTTTATTAGAAGGAATTATTGCCTGCGAATTGGCTCGGGTTGATGCTTCGATTGCAACTTTTTTCGGCGTACAAAGCGGTTTGTGCATGGGAAGCATTTATCATTGCGGATCTGAGGAACAGAAACAAGAATGGTTACCGCAATTACAACAATTTAAAAAAATTGGTGCTTTTGGACTAACCGAACCCGAAGTTGGCTCAGGAGCTGCCGGAGGATTAACGACAACCTGCGAAAAAACTGCAGATGGTTGGAAACTTAACGGACAAAAAAATGGATTGGAAATGCCACTTTTGCCGATATTGTTATTATTTGGGCTCGAGATGTTGCAGATAATCAGGTAAAAGGTTTTATCGTTAAAACCGACAATTCTGGGTTTTCTGTCGAGAAAATTAAAGACAAAATGGCTTTACGAATTGTTCAGAACGGTTTAATCACGCTTTCGGACTGTATTATTCAAGAAAAAGACCGATTACAAAATGCCAACAGTTTTAAAGATACCGCAAAAGTATTACAAGCCACACGTGCCGGCGTTGCTTGGATGGCAGTTGGTTGCGCGCGTGGAGCTTATGAAAATGCTTTGGCTTATACTACAAAACGCGAACAATTCGGAAAACCTATTGCTTCGTTTCAATTAATTCAAAATCATTTGGTCGAAATGCTTTCAAATTTAACAGCAATGCAAACAATGGTTTTTCGCTTGTCCGAATTACAAGATGCCGGCAAATTAAAAGATGAACACGCTTCATTAGCAAAAGTATTTTGTACAATGCGCACGCGAGATATTGTTTCGAGAGCTCGAGAAGTAATGGGTGGAAACGGCATTTTGTTAGAACACAATGTTGCTAGATTCCTAGCAGATGCCGAAGCCATTTATTCGTACGAAGGAACAAAAGAAATCAATTCACTGATTGTTGGCAGAAGCATAACCGGTTTTTCGGCTTTTGTATAACTAAATATAGATTAAGCTTTTTTATAGAACTTTAATGTAACTTCACAAAAAATAAAAATCATGAAAGAAGAATTTATTTCATTGCAGGTTGTAAAAAACGACCATTCAAATCGATTTGAATTAACCGTAGATGGTTATACAGCATTTATCGACTTTAAAGAAAAAGGACAAGCTATTTGGTTAATTCATACCGAAAGTCCTGAGGAATTAGCTGGCCGCGGCGTTGCAACTGCTTTAATCGAAAAAACATTAGCTTATTTAGAAGAGAATAACTTTTCGCTTATTCCTTTGTGTCCATTGGTATTTGCATATATTAAACGTCATCCTGAATGGAAACGCATCGTAGATCCAAGTTTTACCAGATTCGACGAAAAATAATGAGTCAAAAAAGAAAAACTTATGAAATATGTGTTTATGTTGATTTCACTGATAATTTGTAGTGGAACTTTTGCTCAGAAAAAGAAAACAACTAAAACTATTCCGCCTCCGCCTGTACGAAAAGAGTTTTCGCCTCCTAAAATACAGTCGCTAATAAAAGAAGATGACGAAGACACAAAATGTTTTGTATATATTGTAAAGGAAGAAAAAGAAGGTAGAATCTTTGTAACCGAAAACCTTTTGGAATACGGTTGGAATAATGATTTAGCACGAATGGTTATTACAACTTATGATTACGATCCTGTTGCGGTAAAAAAGGCAGAAAAAGAAGGTTATCTTTTAGGTCAAACCCAAAGATTGCAGTTTATTGAAGGCACTTTTAACATTAAAGATCATACTTATACTTTTATACCAACAAAACTAGATAAGTTTAAAACCGAAACATTTAAAATATCTTTCGAGGGTAAAAGTAAAAAGGTAAAACACTTAACAAACAACAAAAATGAAGTATTTGAAAAAGGCGCTTGCTTAGAACCGATCCTTGGTGCGTAATTAATTGGTTTTTTGATTGTATTGTGATTTGCTTGATCTTGAAATGTTCCTTAATAAAATTAAAAAAGCTCTTGATTTCTCAAGAGCTTTTATTTTAAGAAGTTAGTTTTTTCGTTAGTTTTTTCGTTAGTTTTTTAATTCCGAAGTAACATCCCGAAATTACCATAAAAACAATGCTAAGCATTGCAACATATTCAGTAATCCGCATCAATACATTCGGTTCTTTAGCGTCTCCATCTAATAAAAAGAGCATCGTTGTTATTAAGGAAGCAATAACTAGAATATTTAAAATTACTTTTTTCATACATTAAGGTTTCTGTCTGTATAAAAACGATAATTTTCAACTTTTATTGCTGGCTTTACAATGTTTTCATATCAATTACAAAACGATATTTTACATCGGATTGCTGCATGCGAACATAAGCTTCGTTTATTGTGTTCATTGAAATGACTTCAACTTCTGAAACTACACCATGTTCTCCACAAAAATCTAACATTTCCTGAGTTTCTTTAATTCCTCCAATCAAAGATCCTGCAATATTTCTACGTTTATTAATCAAAACTCCGCCATGAACTCCCGGAAGCGGCTCAATTGCGCCAACCATACACATGGTTTTATCTAACTTCAATAATAATAAATACGGATTTACATCGTGCGCAACCGGAATGGTGTTCAATAAGAAATCAAAACTGTATTGCTGTTTTTTCATTTCTTCCGGATTTTTGGAAATTAAAACTTCATCTGCTCCTAATTTCATTGCATCTGCTCCTTTACTTTCCGAAGTTGTAATCATAACAACATATGCGCCCATTGCTTTTGCAAACTTTACGCCCATATGCCCCAATCCGCCTAAACCAATAATTCCGACTTTATCTCCTTTTTTTACATTCCAATGACGCAAAGGCGACCAAGTAGTAATTCCGGCACACAACAAAGGTGCTACATTTTCTAAAGGTAAATTAGTAGGAACACGTAAGACAAAATCTTCTTCAACCACAATATTTTCCGAATAACCGCCGTACGTTATTCCTCCATATTTAGAGTTTTTAGAATTGTACGTTCCTGTAAAACCATTCTCGCAATATTGTTCCAAACCTTCATCGCACGAATGACAATGCTGGCACGATTCTACCATACATCCTACTCCAACCACATCTCCGACTTTAAATTTAGAAACTTCGTTTCCAACAGCTTCAACTCGTCCAATAATTTCATGCCCCGGAACAGCAGGATAATTCGTTGGTCCCCAATCAGATTTTGCCGTATGCAAATCGCTGTGACAAACACCACAATATTCAATTTTTATAAAAACATCTTTGGGATTTAATGTTCTTCTTTCTATCGTGTGCGCAGCTAACGGATCTACCGCATTAAAAGCCGCATATACTTTTGTTGACATTTGTTCTTTTTTAAATGATTTTATAAAGTTATAGAAAAGTACGTTTTTGAGAGAAAAGGATATGTGAAATTTATTTTAATACTTTATTCATATTCATCAACACAAGGATAAACAAGATAAACGATTCCGTCTTTTCTTCCTTTTCCGTTTTTTATACCATTTTCATCTAAATACTTGCTTTCTTTTCGACCTGTAACATGCCACATAATATAGCCATAATCGCATTTTCCTATAATTCCTAAGTTGAACTGCTCGGTAACCAACTCTTTTATTTCTTGGTAATATTTTTCATTTGCATGAATAAAAATAATGGTTGGGTTAAACTCCGGATCATCAGGTAAAAGTCCGGTATAAAACTTTTTAATTCTGCCCAAACTTGGAAAACCGTATTCTTTAGAAACTCTAATTAAACTTTCGGTAAATTTATCAGAAGCCGGATCAATGAATTCATTCCAAATTCTTTTTCCCATATTGGTTTTAAAATTGTGAGCAAAAATGTATTTTCTGACATCATCATGCTCCAAATTTTCCAAACTATCAGTAACAGATTTATCGAACGTTTTATATAAAATATACTCTCTTAACGCTTGATCGTATTGATAATTAAAACGCAATTCGTCTACAATTGAATCGACATTTTTCTTAAATAAATCATCAAATTGATGTTTTGATATTTTTTGAGCAGTTGTACTTAAAAAGCACATGAATATAAATAGTAAAAACTTAAATTTCATAGGTTTATTTTTTTAATTAGTTTACAAGATAAGCCCATATTAACTAACAACAAAAAAACGAACCCGAAAGTTCGCTTTAATGGTTTTAATTGGTTTGTTTCGAAGAAATCCAAACTTCGATAGAATCGCCGGGATAACGGCTTAACCATTTATCCATCTTATTTTCTTTATAATATTTATGTGTGTGAAACCAATATTGAAAAGGCTGCGGATGTTTTTTGGTGCGTGCATTTTTTAAAATAACACTTCCGCTAAAATTTGCAAAATCGCTTGGCTTGTATTTATTTAATTGCGCGTTATCTACATTTACATCATCAATCCAAATAGCATATTTATTTTTGTTTTTAAAACTTTCGAATTCCTTTTTACTTGGTTGTTTTTTCTCACAAAGCTTTTAAATACATTTTTTCAAAACACTTCACAATCAAATTAACAGCATAAAAAAACCATCGTAAAAACGATGGTTTTTGAGTTTAATACAACTTGATATTACTTTATTTTGTCTTTAAAGTCTTCCCATTTTTCTTTTGCTTCTTCTTTAAATTCTTCTACGTCTTCTAAAAAGTCTTCTTTTTCATCTTGAATCTCTTCTTTTACTTTACTTTTTAGTTTTGAATATTTGGCTTTTAGCTTTTCAGTCCATTTCTTGTACTGTTTTTTCTGTTCTTCGGTTTTTATTTTAATCTTCTTACCAAGTTTTTTGCGTTTCGAGTTCAACTTTTCAATCTCATCTTCTAATCGTTCTTTTTCATCTTCAGATTTAGCAATTTCTAATTGTTGTTTTTTAGATACAATTTCTTCTTTTAATCTGTAATACTCTTTCTCAATAAGATCTTCGATATCATCAATATCAAAACGTTCTAATTTAGCATCGTATTTTTCAGAAACAACATTTAGTGGAGTTTCCCAAATTTCATTGGTCAACATCAAAATATAAGTTCCATTGTTATCTAATCGTTCTATTGCTTTGTCTAAATTTGCTTTAACCGAAGAAGATCGGATTAAATCTCCTGTCATTCCTGCAAGCATTCCTAAAGAAGCGCCCCAAAGCACACCAAAAGGTCCTGCAAAAATTCCTAGTAACGAACCTGTAATCGCTCCGCCTAAAGTAAAAGGAATCGCTTCATCTTTTGCGTTATTAATAGTTGCATTTCCTTTTTCATCTTTCGTAATAACAATTAATCCATTTAAATCGATGTCGTTGTTTTTTGCCAAGTCTCCGATTTCTCTATAAGCTTTAAAAGCATTTACTTCATCTTTAAAAGTGATTTTTACAAACTTTTCCATTTCAATAAATTTGATTTATTAATACAAGATAATACGATTATTTTTTTATTGAACTGACAAATATCAGTTTAAACTATTTTAACTAATAATTAAAAAACCACCGCTTTCGCGATGGTTTAAACAATCAAATAACTATTAAACACTATAACTTAGAAACTCCCATATTCCATAAAGTAAATGCTTGAATATCGGCATTTTCATTAATGGTTTGCTGAACCGATTTTCCTGCTCCGTGCCCAGCATTTACATCGATTCGAATTAACATTGGATTATTTCCTTTGTTTTTCGCTTGTAATTCGGCTGCAAATTTAAAGCTGTGCGCTGGTACAACACGATCGTCATGATCGCCGGTTGTAATCATGGTTGCCGGATACGAAACGCCTTCTTTTACATTGTGAATTGGCGAATATCCTTTTAAATAATCGAACATTTCTTTAGAATCTTCAGCAGTTCCGTAATCATACGCCCAACCTGCACCGGCTGTAAATGTATGATAACGCAACATATCTAAAACGCCAACCGCCGGCAAAGCTACTTTCATTAAATCAGGACGCTGCGTCATGGTTGCACCAACTAACAAACCTCCGTTTGAACCACCGCGAATTGCTAATTTTTCGTTCGAAGTATATTTAGTATCAATTAAATATTGAGCTGCCGCAATAAAATCGTCAAAAACGTTTTGCTTTTGCAATTGTGTTCCTGCAATATGCCATTTTTTTCCATATTCTCCTCCACCTCTTAAATTCGGAACTGCATAAACTCCGCCATTTTCTAACCAAACCGCATTTGCAATACTAAAGCTTGGCGTTAACGATATATTAAAGCCGCCATAAGCATATAGCATTGTTGGATTATTTCCGTCTAATTTGATTCCTTTTTTATAGGTAATCATCATCGGAACTTTTGTTCCGTCTTTTGATGTATAAAAAACCTGTTTTGATTCGTAATCCGAAGGATTAAATTTCACTTTTGGTTGTTGATACACATCAGATTTTCCGGAAGCAATATCCATTTTATAAATCGTTCCCAGCGTAATATAATTCGTGAAAGAATAATAAACTTCTTTTGCATCTTTTTTATCGCCAAAGCCCGAAGCTGTTCCTAAGCCTGGTAATTGAATTTCGCGAACTAATTTACCTGAATAATCGAATTGCTTCACAACCGAAACAGCATCTTTCATATAATGAGCAAAGAAATATCCACCTGCTTTTGATAATTGTAGTACGTTTTCGGTTTCAGGAATTACATCTTTCCAAGACGAACGATTCGCCAAAGAAGTTGCTTCGGCTGCCATAATTTTCTTGTTTGGTGCATTGTAATTTGTTTCGATAAAGATTTTTCCGTCTTTAGAGTCAACAACCGAATAATCATTCTCGAATCCTG
The DNA here is from genome assembly GCA_002360925.1 of Flavobacteriaceae bacterium UBA3339. GTDB lineage: Bacteria > Bacteroidota > Bacteroidia > Flavobacteriales > Flavobacteriaceae > Flavobacterium. Next base: position 22,152 of record DERN01000006.1, read on the forward strand.
AAACAATTGTTTGAATTGGACTATTCGAATTACTTAAATCTTGAATATACAATTCGTTTCCAGAAGTTGCATTTGCGGTTGTTATGACTAAATATTTTTGATCGTCGGTTACAGATCCCGACACGTAACGACGCTTAGTTTTATCGCCAAAAACCGCTTTATCTTCTTTTTGAGAAGTTCCTAATTTGTGGTAATATAATTTATGCTGATCGGTTTTTGCCGAAAGTTCAGATCCGTCCGGTTTATCGTAGCTTGAATAGTAGAATCCTTCATTTTTGTACCAAGCAATTCCCGAGAATTTTACATCGATCAAGGTTTCGCCAATAACCGATTTATCTTTAGCATTTAAAACAATGATTTTACGCCAATCGCTTCCTCCTTCAGAGATTGCGTAAGCAACTAAACTTCCGTCTTCGGTAAACGAAACATCCGAAAGAGACGTTGTTCCGTCTTTAGAAAACGTATTGGGATCTAAGAAAACTTCTTCTTTTCCAGATTTATCTTTACGATACAAAACCGATTGATTTTGCAATCCGTCATTTTTATAATAATAAGTGAACTCTCCTTCGGTTGAAGGCGCACCAATTTTTTCGTAATTCCATTTTTCTTCCAATTGTTTTCTCAACTTTTCACGGAAAGGAATTTTATCTAAGTAACCAAAAGTCACTTCGTTTTCTGCTTTTACCCAAGCCGCTGTTTCGTCTGAACGATCGTCTTCTAACCAACGATACGGATCAGCAACTTGTTCACCAAAATAAGTATCTATAACAGAATCTTTTCGAGTTTCGGGATACGTTAAAGCTTCTTGCATATTGACCGAGTTTTCTTTTTTATTGCACGACACGATAATTGCCGCAATAAAAATAGAACTAACTAATTTTTTCATGTTTAAATTTTTGATAATGTGCAAAATAAAAAAACTTGCCGATTTGGGCAAGTTTTAAATTTTTATTTATTGTATTGGACTGTTAAAGTATGAGAGCTCGATGAACTTTGTCCTTGAGCACTTATTGGATAACCTTCACTATTGTATTCATAATTTATGTTAAATTCATCATTATATTGAGGGTACTGAGGAACTTCAACCTTCATATAAATAGCATTGTTAATATATGATTCAGCATAACTATCAATAATTCCTGCAAAAACCCACTGAGGTAAATTCATATTTCTTATGACTCCATTCTTATCATCGTATTTGTAAGTAGCTTGCGAAAAACCATCCACTACTTTTATAATATTTCCTTTTGCATCATATGAGTATTTAGCATCTTCATCAGATAATAAAAACCCTTTATCATTAATCAATAATTCAAAAGACCTTGTATCTGCGTCCTCCTTAATATTTACAGTAATTTTACTAGATGTTTTTGCAAAAGTATATTCTGTAACAGTATTCGATTCTTTTTCTATAATCTTAGAAAGCTCACTTCCGTTATATTCGAATGTGTACTCTGTTTTATAATTGAATGAATCTCCATCTTCATCTAATTCATTCTCTTCATCTACCATTTTCACAAGACGATTTTCTGCATCATAAGTAAATTTAGTTATTGTTTCATCATACCCACCCTCATCATAGATTGTTTTTGAAACCATCTTAGTTGGTAAAATTTTTAATTCATTTTGGGGAATATTATCATCATCTTTACAAGAAGTAAACATTAATCCGCCTAATACAAAAGCTGATAAAACTAATTTTTTCATAAATATTTAAAATTTTAATTATTGACAAATATAGAATTATTTCTGAATAAACAAAAAAGTTCTGAAATTTCAGAACTTTTTTGTTTATTTAATAACTTATATTATAAATCTGATTCGTTACAGTACCATTTTCGTTATAATTCACCGAGATCCGTGTTGGATATCCTTTAATAATATGTTCAACAGGATAAGTAAATGTTTCGGAATCGGTCGTCGTTTGACCATTTTCTGTTATTACACTCGATATACTCACAGGGTTATTTACGGAGAAGAAACTCATTTCATAATCGGGCAGTAACAACATCCATTTTGGAGAAGTAGTTCCGCTAAAAATTCCTTTATCATTATTATAAGTAGCTGTTGTTGTTAAACCATCTTCTTCAATCTTTACTATATTTCCTTTCGTATCATAGGTATATTTAGTAACATCTCCTCCGTTATTTATATTTAAAACCTGACCTTTATCGTTTAGGTTCACAATAACATATTCATTATCTTCATCGACAATACGTAATTGTGTTTCGGATTGATATTTAATAGTAAAAGACTCGGTCGACTGAACACTCCCTTCATTATAAATGATAACATATTTCGATAACTTTCCATTTTCATCATAAGTAAAAATAGATTCGGAATCGGTATCAATTATTTTAACCAATTGTCTTTTTTCATTATAATTAAAGCGTATGTTTTCATCGCCCCCCACAATTGACTTGGCTAATTTAATTTCATCACTTGAAGAATTATCATCTTTACACGATACAACTAAACCACTAAATAGTATAAAACAAGGTAAAATTATCTTTTTCATTTTCTTTTATTCTGTTGGGTAAACAATTCTAATGGGCTTGTAATAAGTCGAAACGTTTTGATTAATATCTGAAGCCTGAACTTTAATTAAATAATCTCCCTCTTGATACATTTCGGAAGCAGATTTTTCTGGAAGAAATATAGATTTTGCTTCTTCTAATTTAGTTAAATACCCTTCAAACTCAATATGATTTTCATAAGTAAAACTACTATTTGTAAAATCTTTAGCATAAAGTTCATATTTATATTCATACATTCCTGTTTGATCTGTTATTTTAAAATGCATGACCAAATTTTCGCCAAATTTATACTCTTTATTATCAGGAATATTTGTAATTTCGATAATAGGTCCTTCTCTATCTGGTCCTTCATCATTACAAGCAATAAATGAAATAGATAATAAAAATAAAACGATTAAATGCTTTAGGGTTTTCATAATTTAAAATTTTACTTTTCAAATATACAACGAAATTATATTTTAAATTTCATTAAAAAGACATATTATAAACAGTTTTATTTTATCTCAAACTCATCAGCATCGTTCAAAAAAGCAAATTTTGTTCTAGCTTTCAACAGTTGCTCTTTATCTAATTCTATTATCTTAATATCTTGATCAGAAAAAGGTTCTATTAAATAATTCCCCATATAATCTAACGTTTGAGAATGTCCAGAATATTCAATTCTGTTTGGATCTGTTCCAAAGCGATTTACTCCAACTACATAGCTCATATTTTCAATTGCTCGAGCTTTTAACAAAGAATCCCACGCATAAATACGACGATCGGGCCAAGAAGCAACGTAAAGTAACACATCATAATTTTGGTTTACAATTCTAGAATGCACCGGAAAACGCAAATCATAACAAACCAAAGGGCAAATATTCCATCCTTTATAGCTAACAATTAACTTTTCAGTTCCAGGCTCATACACTTTTTCTTCTCCTACTAATGTAAATAAATGTCGTTTGTTATACGTTTTATAACTTCCATCAGGAAATACAAAATAAAGTCGATTGTAATACTTTTGATCTTCTTCTGTTACCCAACTTCCAACAATAGCTATATCTTTCAATTTCGCAAGATTTTGAACTGCTTTTAGCGTAGTTCCGTTTTCTTGTTCCGCAACATTTTGAGGATTCATTGTAAAACCTGTTGTAAACATTTCGGGAAGCACTACTAAATCTATATCATTAGACAAACTCAAGATTTTGTCTTCTATATATTTAAGATTCGTATGTTTATCTTCCCAAATGGTGTCAAATTGTATTAAAGCTATTTTCATAATTCTAATTTACGAAAATTTTTTAGCTCGAAAACTCTTCTAATTTTTTACCGATAAAGTAAAACATAAAACGATATCTCGCGTTGTATTGAATACTTCTCACGTCTAACCAAGATAATTTTTTATTCTCTTCGATATAATCAGCGACTTCTTTCATCGCTTCTCCTTGTAATTTATAATAGTGACTGTACTCTTCTGATTTCTTATCACAAAGCTTGTCTATATAATCTGTAAACTTTTTATTATTTTTTGCTAAAATTTTAAACTGCGGCAAATTATGCTTGTCTTTAACTCCAGCAATCATATTAAAGAAATAGGTAATATCGCTGTCTTTTAAACGTACAAAAAAGTTTAATTGATCATGCACAGATCCTCCAGACCCTTTATTAATATAAATATTCGAGTACATTACAAGATAATCATCTACTTTAGGAACCTGAAACATGATTGCAGGATCTTTATCTTTTACTTCTAATGATTTCTTTTTGAATCGATAAACATTGATACGATCGAATCGTACAGGATCTTCTCCTGAAAGGATAATATGTTTAATATCCTTTGCCGGAATTGTTTCATAATCCGTTTTCCCTTCTGGTTTAAACTTAATACCTTCTACTTCAACAGAAGCATGTTTAAAGGAATTTAAGTCTTGTGAAAGAATTCGCAATGCAACATAATCCATTCCGTTATTCTTCACATATCCTGTTTTAGAAGTATTATCATTCATAACCATTAAAACTTGTTCAGGAACTTCTTGATTAGGTTTTAAGTGTGTAAATTGAGCTTGAGCAAAAGAAGAAAGCAAAAGCATCGTTAAAAAGTAAAGTTTTTTCATAATTAAATTTTATATACTTTACTAAAATAAAAAAATCCAGACATATATCTGGATTTTTTTATAAATATGATGTAAATTCTTATTTTACTGAAGCAGCTAAATATTCGCGGTTCATACGAGCGATGTTTTCTAAAGAAATTCCTTTAGGACATTCGATCTCACAAGCTCCTGTATTAGTACAGTTACCAAATCCTTCAGCGTCCATAGCTTCTACCATGTTTAACACACGTTCCACAGCTTCAACTCGACCTTGCGGTAACAAAGCGAACTGAGAAACTTTCGCAGAAACGAATAACATTGCCGAAGAGTTTTTACATGTTGCAACACAAGCTCCACATCCAATACAAGTTGCAGCATCAAACGATTTGTCTGCATTTTCTTTTCTTACCGGAATGTTGTTTGCATCTTGAGTATTTCCTGATGTATTTACCGAAATAAATCCACCTGCATGCTGAATGCGATCAAAAGAAGAGCGATCTACAACTAAATCTTTAATTACCGGGAATGCTTTTGCACGGAAAGGTTCGATATAAATTGTATCTCCATCTTTAAATTTACGCATATGTAACTGACAAGTAGTTACACCGCGATCTGGTCCGTGTGCTTCACCGTTAATGAATAAAGAACACATACCACAAATACCTTCACGACAATCGTGATCGAACGCCACCGGATCATCTCCTTTTTCTACTAATTCGTTATTTAAAACGTCTAACATTTCAAGGAATGACATATCAGGTTCAATTCCGCCGATTTTGTAATCGACCATCTGACCTTTATCTTTTGCGTTTTTCTGACGCCAAATTTTTAATGTAAGATTCATGAGATTCGAATTTTTACAATAGAGTAAGATAAAAGGAAGATCCTTTTATCTTAACTCCAATATTATTTATAACTACGAGTTACCATTTTAATGTTTTCATATACTAAAGGCTCTTTATGAAGAACTGCTTCACGTGGATTTCCTTTGTATTCCCAAGCAGCAACGTAAGAGAAGTTTTCGTCATCACGTTTTGCTTCACCTTCTTCTGTTTGGTGTTCTTCGCGAAAGTGACCTCCACAAGATTCTTCACGGTGTAAAGCGTCTTTTGCGAATAATTCACCTAATTCTAAGAAATCGGCAACACGTAACGCTTTTTCTAACTCTTGGTTGAAAGATTCTGCAACACCCGAAACTTTTACGTTTTTGTAGAAATCTTCGCGTAAAGCAGCAATTTCTTCCATTGCTTCATTCAATCCTTGTTCGTTACGAGCCATTCCCACTTTATTCCACATAATTTTCCCTAATTTTTTGTGGAAGTAATCAACTGAATGTTCTCCTTTATTGTTCATCAAGTGATCAATCATGTTACGAACATTTTTCTCAGCTTCTTCGAATTCAGGAGTATCTGTTGAAATTTCTCCCGTACGAATATCGTCAGCTAAATAATCACCCATTGTGTAAGGTAATACAAAATATCCGTCTGCTAAACCTTGCATCAAAGCCGAAGCTCCTAAACGGTTTGCTCCATGATCAGAGAAGTTTGCTTCACCTAAACAGTAACATCCTTCAACAGTTGTCATTAAGTTGTAATCAACCCAAATTCCTCCCATTGTATAGTGAACCGCAGGATAAATCATCATTGGTGTTGTATACGGATCTTCGTCAACGATTTTGTAGTACATCTGGAATAAGTTTCCGTATTTGTTCTCTACAACTTTACGTCCTAAATCGTAAACTAATTTTGCATCGTTTTCGTTTAAATGATGAATACGAGCTTGCTCTTTTCCGTAACGCTCAATAGCAGAAGCGAAATCTAAGTAAACTGCTTCACCTGTTGCGTTAACTCCGTAACCAGCATCACAACGCTCTTTTGCAGCGCGCGAAGCAACGTCACGAGGAACCAAGTTACCAAACGAAGGGTAACGACGCTCTAAGTAATAATCTCTATCTTCTTCAGCAATTTGCGTTGGTTTTAATTTTCCTTCGCGGATTGCTTGTGCATCTTCCATTTTCTTTGGAACCCAAATACGACCATCGTTACGTAATGATTCTGACATCAACGTTAATTTTGATTGGTGATCACCAGTAACTGGAATACATGTTGGGTGAATTTGCGTATAACAAGGGTTTGCGAAGTAAGCTCCACGTTTGTGTGCTTTCCAAGCAGCTGTTACGTTAGATCCCATTGCGTTTGTTGACAAGAAGAAAACGTTTCCGTAACCTCCTGTAGCAATTACAACAGCGTGTCCTGAATGACGCTCGATTTCACCTGTAACTAAGTTACGAGCAATAATTCCGCGCGCTTTTCCGTTCACGATTACTAAATCTAACATTTCATGACGGTTGTACATTTTGATTTTTCCACGACCGATTTGACGGTTCATTGCAGAATAAGCTCCTAATAACAACTGTTGTCCTGTTTGTCCTTTAGCGTAGAATGTACGAGAAACCTGAGTTCCACCGAAAGAACGGTTATCTAACAAACCTCCGTATTCACGAGCTAATGGCACACCTTGCGCAACACATTGGTCAATAATATTTACTGAAACCTCAGCTAAACGGTGAACGTTTGCTTCACGAGCACGGTAATCTCCTCCTTTTACGGTATCGTAAAATAAACGATATACCGAGTCACCATCTCCTTGGTAGTTTTTTGCTGCGTTAATACCTCCTTGTGCTGCAATAGAGTGCGCACGACGTGGAGAATCTTGGTAACAAAAAGCTTTTACGTTATATCCTAACTCTGCTAAAGTAGCAGCAGCAGAACCACCTGCCAAACCAGTTCCAACAATGATTACATCGATGTTACGTTTGTTTGCAGGGTTAACTAATTTTATATGATCTTTATAGTCCGTCCATTTTGAAGAGATAGGACCTTGTGGAATTTTATTATCTAATGCCATAATCAATCTTTACTTTAAATGATTACTTAATGAAATGAATGTAAATTGGAATAATTGCAAACAATACAGGAACAATGATTGCAAATAATTTACCCAATCCTTTAATAAAACAATTGTATTTAGGATTATTGATTCCTAACGATTGAAATGCGCTTGAAAAACCATGTAATAAGTGGAAAGCTAAAACAGCCATCGAGAATACGTAGAAAATCGTGAAGATTAATCCGTATTGTGGATCTTTAAAGAATTCGATCGTGATTTTGTAAAGGTCTTTGTATCCTTCAGCAACTTTAATATCAGATCCTTTTGTGTAGAATTCTTTCATGTTACGAACTTCTAATTCTCCTTCTACTTTGTCAAAATAAACACTTTTACCTTCTTGATCTATTTGGTAAACAAAACCACCGTTTGTAGTATTGATACCTTGAGCTTTAAGATCCATTCCCGGCATTGGCTGAATGTTTACTTCTTGTTGTTGCAACGGCATTTCATCAAAATGCATCTTTGCCCAGAAATTCATCATGTGCGTAGCAATGAACACTAATAACAAGGTTCCTAATACCGCCATGTTTCTAGATTGCCAAGTACTGTTTGATGCTGCATTGTTTTTTACATATCCTACCGGACGCGCTTTTTTGTTTTGAATGGTTAACATGATACCATCAACCGCGTGAAATAAGATTGAAAAATACGTTAAGTACGATAAAATTTTTACCGCCGGATTAGTAGTCATGAAGTACGCATATTGATTGAACTGTAAATCAGTACCAAAAATCAACTGCAAGTTACCTACCAAGTGACCTACTAAAAACAAGCATAAAAATAACCCCGTAAGTGCCATCCAGTACTTTTTACCGATCGACGACTTTAATAGTGCAGATTTTGCCATAATGTAATGTTAATAGTTTTCTTTTTAAAAAAATCACACAAAAATACGGCTAATTATAAAAACAAAAAAAATGTTAATACTTTTATTTCCTTATTTATAATCAGTTTAAACTAAAATGTACTTTATTGAAAATCAAAAAACAACGGTTTTACTCATAACTTTTTGGCATATCTGCATCTGCTACAATGATGAAGTCGGCCTTTTTAAAATGTTCTTTTTCTAACTTTTTAACACTTATTTGTTCCACAACACTAATGGTTTTTACCAAAATATCTTTCTGATATTGGTTAATATACCATGCAATTCCTTCGTGATAATCGCTATGATAAGAACCATTTAAATGTAAAAACAAGCTATTTGGTTTTGTATTTGCCAAAAGAAAATGTGCCATTGTAGCATCTTTAATTGCTTGTGATTTCGGAAAATTTTCATTTGCATGATTACTATCTTTAAACATTTCCATCATTTTAGCATAACACGGAAGTTCTGCATCATACGGAAACGGAAGCGGCGCAATCCATGACTTTTCTTGAATCGATAAAGTATCTAAAGCTTCGGTTCCTTTTTTGTAAACCAAACTTGCATATCGGCGCGGAACATTTGTTGCTACATATTTAATTTTATTTTCTTTTGCGAAGTTTAAAAGTGGTTTATAATCGGTTTTATAATTAGACCACAAACGCATTTCTTTTTCAAAATCCTTTTCATTCAAACTTCCGTTTACATAGTTTTCTAAGATTTCTGCCTGATCGCGTTCAAACATTTCGGCTCCAATAATCAATTCTTTCGATTTGTTTTTAGCCAAATCTTTCCCAACTTTAACTTGTAAATAATGTGCAACCGCATTATTATGCAACTCGCCAAATAAAACAACATCAGATTTTTGCAACTCCTTTATCATTTTTTCATACGTTACTTTTTTGCCCGAAGCATTGTAAATTTGATATGCAGTTTGACTAAAACCAAGCGAAGTGAACAATAAAAACAGTCCTAATAGAATTCTCATAAAAATTTAATTAACTTTAAATCACAAAGATATTCTTTATTTTTATTTAGTTTAAATTTATTTAACTGTTGTTTCAAAATGCAAAATCATTCCAATCTATTTATGAATGAACCTTTTGGGTTTTCGTCTGAAAATCTAAGAACTTCATTACAACCATTTCGTTCATATTTTAAAGAAATCACTTTAAAGAAAAACGATTTTTTGGTAAAGCAAGGCGAAATTTGTCGCTATTTCTGTTTTATAGACGAAGGAGTTTTACATCATACAATTGAAATCGACAATCAGGAAAAAACTACTTATTTAGGTTTAAAAAATACCGTAACCGTTGCTTTAAATAGCTTTTTACAACAACAACCTTCTCGTAAAAACGTGAAAGCACTTTTTGATTGTAAGCTTTGGATTTTAGATTTAGAAACGTTTTTAGAATTAAAATCTAACAACATAACCTTTCATAAATTTTACTATGATTTAATCGAAAAACAATTGTGTTTAATCGATGAATATCGGATTGATTTATTAACACTTTCGCCCGAAGAACGTTATTTAAAACTATTGGAAAACGAAACAAAACTCATTCACGAAATCCCGTTACATCATTTAGCTTCGCTTTTAGGAATATCAGATCGGCACATGAGTCGTATTCGCAAAAACATAAAATAGTGCCATTTGGCTAGTGTCGCTTCTTTTAAATTCCGTAAATTTGAACGTATCATTTCAAAAAAATCAGATCATGAAATATCATCAAATAGATCGAAATCTTTTCATCAAAAACCGTGAAAAGTTCGTTGCAAATATGGCTCCTCAAAGTTTAGCCGTTTTTAATTCGAACGATATTTATCCGGTTTCTGCCGATTCTACTTTACCTTTTGCACAGCACCGAGATATTTTTTATTTATCGGGAGTAGATCAAGAAGAATCGATTTTGGTTCTTTTCCCGGATGCTTTTGAAGAAAAACATAGAGAAGTTTTATTCTTACGCGAAACAAACGAACATATTGCCATTTGGGAAGGCGAAAAACTAACCAAAGAACGTGCATTTGAAGTTTCGGGAATTAAAACGGTTTATTGGCTATCGGATTTTCCTACCATTTTCAGAAAAATGATGTGCGAAGCAGAAAATGTTTACATTAATAATAATGAACATTATCGTGCTTCTGTTGAAACCGAAACTCGTGAAGATCGCTTCATCAAAAAACTAAAACAAGATTATCCAGGACATCAATATTTACGTTCGAATCCTATTTTACAACGTTTACGTTCGGTTAAAGAAAAAGAAGAGATTGCATTAATTCAACACGCTTGCGATATTACCGAAAAAGGTTTTCGTCGTATTTTAGGTTTCGTAAAACCGGGTGTTTGGGAATATGAAATCGAAGCCGAGTTTGCTCACGAATTTTTACGTAACCGTTCAAAAGGTTTTGCTTACACACCAATTATTGCTTCGGGAAATAATGCCAATGTGTTGCATTATATCGAAAATAACCAACAATGTAAAGATGGCGATTTAATTTTATTCGATGTTGCTGCCGAATATGCAAATTATGCTTCGGATTTGTCGAGAACAATTCCTGTAAATGGAAAATACACGCCACGTCAACGCGAAGTATATGAAGCAGTTCTTCGTTGTAAAAAAGCCGCCGAGACGTTGTTAGTTGCAGGAAACAATTGGTACGATTATCATAAAGAAATGGGTAAAATCTACACTTCGGAATTATTAGGTTTAGGTTTGATTGACAAAGCCGATGTACAAAATGAAAATCCGGATTGGCCAGCTTATAAAAAATATATGATGCACGGAACTTCGCATCACATGGGATTGGACACGCATGATTACGGAATTTTAACCGATAAATTTGTTGAAGGAATGATTTTTACCAACGAACCAGGTTTTTACATTCCGGAAGAAGGTTTTGGAATTCGTTTAGAAGACGATTATGTTATTCAATCGCAAGGATTACCTTTCAACTTAATGAAAAACATTCCATTAGAGGCTTCAGAAATTGAAGATTTGATGAATAGATAATTTTAGTTTATTGTTATAAAAAACTCCTACAAAATTTAAAATTTTGTAGGAGTTTTTCATTTTTATTCTTTTGAAAAGTCTAATTTTTCTTCTCCTTCTCCTGTCCAAGACATATTGTACTTTTTAACTTTCACATCTTGCTTTTTTAAATCACCCATAAGCTGATCTGCATAATCAAAACCTTCATTTAATGAAATCATATTTTTTACGTAAGCCGGTAATTCTATTTCTTTATCATCAACAGAAATAAAAATAATAATTTCGGCTTCACCTAAAGATTTCGGTTTATCACTTAACTCATTCATCGGTTTATTTTCTTTCACTGATGTAGCGCTTTGTGCTTTTACCGAAATACTAAATAGCACAAAAAAACCGAATAAAACTAATTTTCTCATAATATCTTTGGTTTTAATTTCATCTAATATACTAAAAAAACAATTCCCTAAAACTATAAAAAAATCCCGAATCTAATCTAATTTAGATTCGGGATTTTACGTAATATGAAAAATTAATAGTTTATGACCAACGCTTGTTTTCATAAGACTCGAATTGGTATGCGTAAATTTTGTTCCATTTATCATATTGAGATCTACTCAACACACTTTGAATTTTGCGATCATATTCGCGATCTAACATACGCAATTTTTGCTCCGGGTTTCTGTATTTTCTAACGATGTAACGCTCTTCGTTTTCTTTATCTTTCAAAATATCGACTAACAAACGTTCTTGCCGGTTAGATAAATCTAATCTGTTAAAACTATATTTTCCGTAGTTGTAACCTCTTTGGTTTGTACGATAATCTTGATATCTGTTGTCTTGTTGTTTCACTAATTGACGTTGCTGTGCAAAACCACTTAAACTAAGTGCTACTAATGCTAGAGTAAATATTCTTTTCATGATGTTCAAATTTTATTGTTATTAAACTTCTTGTTTGACTTGATAATTTCAATAGCCGTGCCAAACTTTAAAAAAAAGCAGTCGATAATCGACTGCTTACAAAATAAGTTCTTTTTGTATTTAGAATAATACATCCTGCATATCAGGGTTTTTATCAAAAGTTGCTTTTGCAAATGGGCACAAAGGCATAATTTTCATTCCGTTTTCTCTTACATACGCAACAGCTGCTTCAACCATTTTTTTTCCAACTCCTTGTCCCTTAAATTCAGGATTTACATCGGTATGATCAATAATAATTTTATCGGCACCAGCTTGACTGTAAGTCATTTCGCCAGCTTTTACTCCGTTTTCTTCGGCAATAAAAATTCCTTTTCTTTCGTCTCTTTCGTGTAAAATATTCATAATATTATTTTTATATAAAGTTAGGATATTTCAAAGACACAAATGCTTAATCTATATTAAATTTTGTTTTTCTGAACAAACACATAAGTTATGTACAATAAAACTAACCAAACTGGAATTAGAATTACTGAAACGTGCATTCCTGTGATTGACATAATGATTAAAATTGCTAATAAAAATAGAATGCAGATATAATTTGAAATTGGATACAAGAACGATGGAAATTTGGTTTTAATTTGTTCAATATCTTTCGCTTTTCTGAATTTCAAATGCGTAAACGAAATCATGATCCAGTTGATAATTAAACACGAAACAACTAACGACATTAAAATTTCGAAAGCTTTTTCAGGAACGAACTTATTAATTACAATACAGATTGCAGCAAAACAAGACGATACTATAATAGCACGAGTTGGAACCGAATGTTTGTTTAACTTCAACAAGAATTTCGGTGCATTTCCTTGTTCTGCCAAACCATAAAGCATTCGGCTATTACTATAAACAGAACTATTGTAAACCGATAAAGCCGCTGTAAGTACAATTAAATTTAAAGCATTTGCAATAAGATTTGTTGCAGAAACATCAGTCCCAAACAATTGAAAATGCATTCCTTTTAAATTATCAAAAACCGTTACAAACGGACTTGTTTTTGTTGTAATGGTTTCCCAAGGCGACAACGAAAATAAAATAATTAAAGCGCCAACATAGAAAATTAAAATTCTGTAAATAACCTGATTCGTTGCTTTCGGAATATTCTTTTCTGGATTTTCGGCTTCGGCAGCTGTAATTCCGATCAACTCCAAACCTCCGAACGAAAACATAATAATTGCCATTACAGCTAATAATCCTTGATAACCACTTTCTGTTTTTTCGAACCATCCTTTCGGAAAGAAACCTCCGTTATTTGTTAAATTACTTAAGCTTGCTTGTTCACCTCCAGTTCCTGAAATCAACAAATAAGTTCCAAAAACAATCATCGCAACAATCGCTACTACTTTAATGATCGAAAACCAGAATTCGGCTTCTCCAAACAACTTTACCGAACCTAAATTTAGTGCGTTAATGGCAAGGAAAAAGAATAAACTAGAAGCCCAAAGCGGAATATCGGGCCACCAATATTGCACATAAATTCCTATTGCAGTTAACTCCGACATCGAAACCAAAATATATAAAATCCAATAGTTCCAACCTGAAGCATATCCAGCAAAAGAGCCCCAATATTTATAAGCAAAATGCGAAAAGGAGCCCGAAACTGGTTCTTCAACAACCATTTCGCCTAATTGACGCATGATAAAAAAGGCAATGATTCCGGCAAAGGCATAACCAAAAATAACAGAAGGTCCTGCTAAAACCGCAGCCGGACCAATTCCTAAGAAAAGCCCGGTACCAATAGCTCCGCCGAGTGCAATTAATTGAATATGACGATTCGACAAACCTCTTTTTAAAGTGGTTTCTTGTTGGATTTCTTTCAAAATGGATTGTTTTAGTTTTATTGAATGCTAAAGTAAAAGTTTATTTCCAAAAATCAATATTAAGACTGTAACAGTAAGCTTAATATTTCATAATAAATATCCATTTAGACTGTTTATTATTGCTAGTATTCAAATCTTGCTTAAAATAAAAAACTTTATTATTCTTAATTTCAGCTCCCATTCTTACAAGTCTAAGGTTTTGGATTACTGCCCATTTCTGCTCTACTTCTTTATTCGATTCTCCCGTTAATTTGATTGCGTTATCAGGAAAAGCTAAAAAATCCTCAGTGTCCAATTTATCAAAATAAGAAGCATCTCTAAACGGTTTTGGCGTCACTATTTCTCCATCCTTGTTTGAGAACTGAGTTGCATAATAAATCATTTGTTTACCTTCTTCAAAGTAAACCGTTATATAGCCAACATCATTGGCAGGAACATTTTCAACCTTTAAATTAAAAGTGGGATAAAGTTGATCATAAAAATAATATCCGCCTCCTTCAAATTTATTTGTCGCATCATCAACAACTAACACCGTTACTCTATCAACAGACTCATAAGGTACAGGAACAAAGTCATCTTCTGGATCACATCCGCACATCCAAGCACATAAAGAGCCACCAATCATGAATATAAAATGTTTCATTTGATAAATTTATTTGATTTTCTAAATATATAAAAAATCATTCTGCTTTTAACTTTTTTCTAATAGCACTTCTATAGTTTAGCTTGTATCTTTGTTCCTAACACAATCAATTATGAACAAATCTTTTAAAGTAATTGCATTTGATGCAGATGATACGCTTTTTATTAACGAACCTTATTTTGACGAAGCCGAAGAAAAGTTTTGCGCTTTATTGAGCGATTATTTATCGAAACAAGGATTGTCGCAAGCACTTTTTCAAACACAAATCAACAATCTTCCGTTGTATGGTTATGGAATAAAAGGTTATATTTTGTCGATGGTTGAAACTGCTTATAATGTTTCGAATCACACGATTTCTTCAAAAGCAATGGAGAAAATCATTGAAATTGGGAAAGATCTTTTACAAAAACCAATTGTTTTAATTGATGGAATTGAAGAGACATTGAAACAACTTCATGGAAATTACAAATTGGTTGTGGCTACAAAAGGCGATTTAAAAGACCAACATCGAAAATTACATCTTTCGGGTTTAGGTCCGTTTTTTCATCATATCGAAGTGATGAGCGAAAAAGAAGAATTAGATTATGAAAAACTTTTGAAACGTTTAGAAATAGATCCTCACGAGTTTTTAATGATTGGCAATTCACTAAAATCAGATGTGTTACCTGTTTTAAATATTGGCGGAACTGCTGTTCATATTCCGTTTCATACCACTTGGGCACACGAACGAATCGATCATGAAATTACACATCCGAAATTTTACACAACCGAAAAGGTGAGCGATATTATGGAATTGTTGAATTTATAAAGAAATCTATTATAATTCAGAATGTTTCCAATCGCTTTTCATCCACTTTACAAACATCCGGTTCCCGAAAACCATCGTTTTCCGATGGAAAAATACGATTTACTACCAAAGCAGCTTCTTTTAGAGGGCATTGTTTCTCACGATTATTTCTTTGAACCTAAAAAAGCAACGATAGAAGATCTTTGTTTAGTTCACGACGAGCTTTATGTTCAAAGATACCTCAACTTAGAATTAGACGCTCGTGAAATTCGCAAAACGGGATTTGTACATTCACAACAATTGATCGACCGAGAGTTAACATTGGTTCAAGGTACAATTGACGGATCTTTGAAGGCTTTTGAACAAGAAATTGCTTTTAATATTGCGGGCGGAACGCATCATGCTTTTACTTCGCACGGCGAAGGTTTTTGTATGTTACACGACCAAGCAGTTGCTGCGGCATATTTACTGAAACACGAAAAAGCTTCGAAAGTTTTATTTGTTGACTTAGACGTTCATCAAGGAAATGGAACTGCCGAAATTTTTCAAAATAACTCAAACGTTTTTACGTTTTCTATGCACGGAAAAACCAATTATCCGTTTAAAAAAGAAAAATCAGATTTAGATATTGAATTAGAAGACGGTACAACTGATGAAGTTTATCTTTCGTTATTAGAAAAGCATTTAGAATCGCTAATCGTTTCTGAAAAACCTGATTTTATTTTTTATCAAGCAGGTGTCGATATTTTAGAAACCGACAAATTAGGCAAAATAAATTGTTCGATCGGAGGTTGTAAACAAAGAGATTTTCATGTTTTTAGTTTAGCTAAAAAATATAAAATTCCAATTCAGTGTAGTATGGGCGGTGGCTATTCTCCAAATCTTACCACAATTTTAAAAGCACATACAAATACTTTTAAAATTGCGAAAGAGTTGTTTAGATAAGTCTATTTCACGACAATATCGTACGGAATCAATAAACCTTTTAAGCCATCGGCAGAGAATTTTGCTTTTTTAATTTTATTGTGTTCCGGATGAATAACAAAGTTTGAAGCAGAAGTAAAATCGGCTTTTTCTAAATTTGTTTGCTGAAAAACAGCGTTCATTAAATTACAATTGTTAAGTACAACACTTGTTAAATTACTTTCCGAAAAATCGACTCCGACCAAACTTGTGTTCGAAAATTTAGAATTCTTTAAATTACATTTCGAAAAAGACGAAAAATCTAACAACGAATCATGAAATTCTAGTTCTAAAGAGAAAGGATTGCATAAATCGAAACGCAATCCCATTAATTTACATTGATTGAATTCGACCGTTTGAAAAGCAGTTTGAACAATATTAGCATTAGAAAAATTACAATTTATGAATTCGCATTCCATAAACGAAAATCCGTTTAAAAGCTGATTCGAAAAATCACAATTCTCAAATATACACGCTTCGTATTCGTTTTTTTCAAGATCCGAAATTCTATTGAAATTTTGCTGATAAACCACTTTTCTTCTTTTTAAAATTTAACCAAACAATATACGACTATTCTTCGATATAAAGAACCAAGCCTTTTAAATACGCGCCTTCGGGATGAAAAATATTTACCGGATGATCGGGACCTTGAGATAATTTATGTAAAACTCGAACTTTTCGTCCAGCTTCAATTGCAGCAGCAGCAACCGTATTATAAAATAAAACATCGTCGATTACTTGCGAACAAGAAAAAGTAAACAAAAAACCACCTTTTGAAATGGTTTTTAAACCGGCTACATTTAATCGTTTGTATGCTTGCGTTGCTGTGTGTTTGCTTTTTATATTCTTTGCAAAAGCTGGCGGATCTAAAACAATTACATCGTATTGATTTTTGTTCATTTTTAAATAATCAAAAACATCCGAAGCAATAGCTTGATGATTACTTTCTGGGAAATTAAGCTCCATATTTTCTGCAGCTAATTTTACTGCTTTTTCAGAAATATCGACAGAAGTTACCAAATTTGCACCTGCGCTCATAGCATAAACCGAAAAACCACCTGTGTAACAAAATGTATTTAGAACCTTTTTGTCTTTAGAATAATATTTAAGCAATTCGCGATTTACACATTGATCTAAAAAGAAGCCTGTTTTTTGACCTTCGACCCAATTTACATGAAATAAAATATTGTTTTCTTTTGCAATCGTAGCATTTGCGGTTCCGAATAAATGAAAGTCGGTTCCTGTTTTTGGTAACGTTTGGGCACTTTTACAATAAATAGTTTCGCAGAAATCAGCAAAAACTTCTTGAATTGCCTTTGCAATTTCTTTCATGCTAAAATAAATGCCCGACGAATGCGCTTGCACCACAAAATGATTGTTATAAAAATCGATAATTAAACCCGGAATTCCATCTCCTTCTCCATGAATCAATCGAAAAGCGTTCGTTGTTTCTAACGAAAACAATTGCGTTCTTAATTTCCAAGCAGCTTTTAATCTTTCTTTCCAAAAATCGGCTGTGAATTCTTCCGGATAAAAAGTAAGAACTCGAACCACAATACTTCCTTTATCGCTAAAAAAACCCGTTGCTAATTCCTTTCCTTCATAATCTGTTACTACAACTAATTGTCCGTCGGTTAATTCTTCGCTAACTCCATAAACGGCTCCGCTAAAAACCCACGGATGCTTGCGTAATAACGATTTTTCCTTGCCTTGCTTTAATATTACTTTTGCAAAATTCATCTAATATATTTTTTACAAAAGTAAAAAAGTGAGAAAAAACTACGTAGAAATTATGTCGTTTTTTCATGCTCTAGGAATCGATTAAAACAAAAAAACATCTCTTTTAGAGATGTTTTTATTCTGTATCTTTTGGAGTTTCTCTATCAGAATCTTCCTCATGATTTTGTTCTTCGGTTTGCAATGCTTTTGGAAGTACATTGTCTGAAGGCTTTTTTCGATAAAAATATCGATCGTAATATTTCTCGAAAAGTGGAGTTGGCGCGTCTTCTTCGCCTAAAACAAATCCGTAAGGACGCAAGCCGTCTACATTATCGAAAATGATTTTTAAAATTGCTAAAATCGGAATTGCCAAGAACATTCCTGCAATTCCCCAAATAGATTCCGCAGCTACTATTCCGAAAAGTACCACGAAAGAATTCAATGAAACTTTTGATCCGATGATTTTTGGCGTGATGATATTTCCGTCGATTGAATTTACCACAATTACCGCAATAATAACCCACAAAGCCTGAATTGGCTCGCCTGTTGCTAACGTTACAATTGCCGCAAGAACGGTTGCCGTAAAAATTCCGATATAAGGAATTAAGTTCAAGACTCCGCATAAAATGGCAAACAACAACGCGTATTTAATTCCGATAATGCTATACGCAATAAACATTAACGTAGAAACCGCCACAACTTGAATCATTAATCCAAAAATATATTGCTTGATGATTGCCTGAACTTCTGAAACCACAAACTTTACTCGTTTGCCTTCTTTCGGAGGAAAGCACCAAACAATGAATTTTACCAAATGACTTCGATATAATAAAAAGAAAAATATAGATAAAAAAACGAAGGTTGATGATGCTATAATAGATGTTATAGAACTAACCGCTGTGCCTAAAAAACCTGATCCCTTTTTTAAAACATCTTCAGCATTTTTAGCAATGTATTGAATTTGCTCTTCTTCTGAAACACCAAATCGATCGTAAACAAACACCTGCGCTTTATGAAACAAGTCGGTTATTTGCTCTTTAAATTCGGGCAAATCTTCTTGAAAATGTGCAACTTGCGTTCCAATTAAAAAAAACACGCCCAATACAACTAATGTAAATAAAATGGGAGATACTAGAGACGATAGAATTCTTGGAAATTTTAGTTTTCGTTCCATAAAATTCGAAAACGGCAACAACAACATAGAAACCAAAAATCCCATTACCAATGGTACTAAAAGCGATTTGCCTACAATACTTATGTAAACAATAGCAATAATGCTAAACAACACACAAGCCAAACGCACAACAAACGCCAGGCTTTTCTTTTGTGACTCGATGTTAGTCTCTAAAGAAGGTTCTTTTTCTAATTTTTCATTTTTCATAGCAATTTGTTTTTTATAGCGACATCTCCGGAATTTCTCCTTCAACTATCAAACTTGCTTCTGTTGCTTTTACGATTTCTTCAACCGAAACACCTGGAGCGCGTTCTAAAAGTTTAAATCCATTTGGTGTAACTTCCATCACAGCCAATTCGGTAACCACTTTTTTCACACAACCAACTCCGGTTAAAGGCAACGTACATTTTTTCAATATTTTTGATTCGCCAGCTTTGTTTACATGCATCATCGCAACAATGATATTTTCGGCAGAAGCTACTAAATCCATTGCTCCACCCATTCCTTTAACCATTTTTCCTGGAATTTTCCAATTGGCAATATCTCCGTTTTCAGAAACTTCCATTGCGCCTAAAATAGTTAAATCTACATGTTGTGAACGAATCATTCCAAAACTCATTGCCGAATCAAAGAAAGCTGCACCAGGCAATGTTGTAATTGTTTGTTTTCCGGCGTTGATGATATCCGGATCTTCTTCACCTTCGTAAGGAAAAGGTCCCATTCCCAACACTCCGTTTTCTGATTGAAATTCTACATTCATTCCTTCAGGAACATAATTTGCAACCAAAGTTGGAATTCCGATTCCTAAATTTACATAGAAACCATCTTGCAATTCTTTAGCAATTCGTTTCGCAATTCCTATTTTATCTAATGCCATAATTAATCTCTTTTTCGTACAGTTCGTTGTTCAATTCTTTTTTCGTAGTTAGTGCCTTGGAAAATACGTTTTACGTAAATTCCTGGAATATGAATCTGATTTGGATCTAATTCACCAACCGGAACCAATTCTTCTACCTCAGCAATCGTAATTTTACCAGCTCCTGCCATACAAGCATTGAAGTTACGAGCTGTTCCACGGAAAATTAAGTTTCCGGCTTCGTCACCTTTCCAAGCTTTTACAATAGCAAAATCGGCTTGATACGCTTCTTCCATTACGTACATTTTTCCGTTAAACTCGCGTGTTTCTTTTCCTTCGGCTACTTCAGTTCCGTAACCAGCCGGAGTAAAAAACGCTGGAATTCCCGCTTGAGCTGCACGACATTTTTCTGCCAAAGTTCCTTGCGGAGTTAATTCAACATCTAACTCGCCACTTAACATTTGACGTTCGAATTCGGCGTTTTCACCAACGTACGAAGCGATCATTTTTTTTATTTGTTTTTTCTGTAATAATAATCCAAGACCAAAATCGTCTACTCCTGCATTGTTAGAAATGCAAATAAGTCCCATTACATTTTTGCGAACCAATTCTGCAATCGAATTTTCCGGGATTCCGCTTAACCCGAAACCGCCTACCATAAGCGTTTGATTATCTTGCACATCAGCCAAAGCTTCCTGTGCGTTTGCAACCTTTTTGTTAATCATAATTTCCTTAGATTGTTAATGCTATAAAAATATAAAAAAAAACGACTTCAAAATAGGAAGTCGTTTTTAAATATCAAAAGTTGAATTCTTCTGGAACACTTTGTTTCGGTGCAGCCAAACTATCTCGTTTGCCCAATCCTCCGCCAGCTCCCATAACCGAATCTGTTGCCGCTCGTTTCCAACAATCAACCAAAACAGTCATATTAGCCGGGCGTTCGAAATCTTCATCGGATACATAAAGCGTTTTATCGGCATAACATTTCTTCATGAAAATACCCCAAATAGGTAATGCCATTGTAGCTCCTTGTCCGTAAACCGTGGATCTAAAATGCGCTCCACGATCTTCGTTTCCAACCCAAACACCTGTTACAAGATTTGGAACCATTCCAATAAACCAACCATCGGAATTGTTTTGTGTTGTTCCTGTTTTACCAGCAATCGGATTTTTAAATCCATACGGATAGCCTGTCATTCTATGATATCCAGCGCCACCGCCGCCTGTATAACGTAATCTCCCTCCAGAAGAACCTGGATCGGTTACACCTTCTAACAGTTTTACCACCGCATATGCAATATCTTTATTCATTACATCGCGTGTTTCGATTTTAGATTCGTACAGAACAACTCCGTTTTTATCGGTAATTTTATTGATAAACCTTGGTTTTACATACACACCTTGGTTTGCAAACGTGCTATAAGCAGCCACCATATCGCTTACCGTAATTTCTACCGCTCCTAAAGCAATTGCCGGAGATTGCGGAATATCGGATTTTACTCCTAAATCTCGACACAAATCAATTACTGCTTTTGGTCCTACGCGATCCATTAATCGGGCTGTTACTGTATTTAACGATTGCGCTAAAGCATATTTCATTGTTACAGAACCGTAATATTTACCGCTTGAGTTTTTAGGTGACCAATCTTTTTGAATTCCATAACGTCCGCGAGGCATTGTAAACGGTCCGTCGTAAACATAATCACAAGGACTCATTCCCAACTGATCTATTGCCGTTGCGTATACAAACGGTTTAAAAGTAGATCCTACCTGGCGCGCTCCTTGTGCAACGTGATCGTATTGAAAATGTTTATAATCAATTCCACCAACCCAAGCTTTTACATTTCCGGTAATTGGTTCCATTGACATCATACCAGATTGTAAAAAGTGTTTGTAATAAACGATGGAATCACGAGGAGTCATGATGGTATCTTTTTCGCCTTTCCATGTAAAAATTGCCATTTTGGTTTTTACATCAAACGATTTAATGATATCTTCTTCCGATTTTCCTTGCGAACTCATTTGTCTCCAACGCTCGGAATTTCTCATAGCGCGATCGATAATCTTTTTCGTTTCAGCTTGAGATAATTGAATGAAAGGAGCATTTTTATTTCCTTTTTGCTGAATAAAGAATTCCTGCTGAAGGTTTGCCAAGTGCATATCAACAGCTTCCTCTGCATATTCCTGCATTCTTGAATCGATAGTTGTATAAATACGTAAACCATCGCGGTAAATATCGTAAGTAGAACCGTCTTTTTTAGGATTTTCTTTCACCCATTTACGCATATAATCACGTAAATATTCTCTAAAATACGTCGCGTATCCTTTTGTATGCGTTTCTGGAGTATAATTGATCACTAACGGCATTGCTTGATACTTCTGCTTTTCGGCAGTTGTTAAATAGCCGTTTTTCTCCATTTGACCCAAAACCACATTTCTACGAGTTTGAGCACGTTCTTGATTGAAACGAGGATTGTAACGCGAAGGCGCTTGCAACATACCCACCAAAACAGCAGCTTCTTCTACTGTAAGATCTTTAGGTTCTTTAGCAAAATAAATATTTGAAGCAGAACGAATTCCGTATGCATTACTCACAAAATCTACCGTATTTAAATAATACGCAATGATTTCGTTTTTAGTATACTGACGTTCTAATTTAACAGCAATAATCCATTCTTTGATTTTTTGAATCACACGGAATAATTTGTTTGTAGAACCAGAGCTTCCGTGGAATAAGTTTTTTGCTAGCTGTTGCGAAATGGTACTTGCTCCACCGCTTGAACCTGCACTAAAAACAGCACGAAGCGTTCCGCGCGCATCGATTCCCGAATGTTCTCTAAAACGTTCGTCTTCGGTCGCAATTAAAGCATTGACTAAATGTTGAGGTAAATCTTCATATTTAACCGGAACACGATTTTCTAGATAAAATTTACCTAATGTTTTTCCGTCAGCCGAAATAATTTCGGTTGCAACGCTCGATGCCGGATTTTCCAATTCATCAAAAGTTGGCATGCTTCCGAAGATTCCCCAATTGGCGAATGCGAAAATAAGAATTGCAAAAGCAATTCCGCCTCCAAACAGTTTCCAAAACAGACGCAAATATTTTCTATTTGTAGATACTTCTTTCTTTTTTGGTTCTTCTATTTTTTCCATATTCATTCAAAATTATTGAACTTCTAACCCAATTTCGGTAATACCGTTTAAAACAGCATCGCCTTTTACTTCGTTTACTTTTCGTATTGCGTGTTCAATTTCAACCTTGTAAACGCCTTGTTTTTTAAGATTTAAATTCTTACGCCATACTAATTTATGTTCTTTAATATCGGTAAAGCCTGTACCCAACATTGATCCGTCAGCATTTGCCATTTGATATTGCAAAGTATCGACCGTTGCAGTGCCTTCTGGAGGAAACATTTTTACGATTAGATACAAATTGCTATACGGATATTCGTTGTTTGTGCGCACATTTATATAAGCTGTTCGCTGGCTTAACGTATCTAAAGATTCGAAATCGAAGGTTTTTAAATCTTCTTTTTTCCATCCACTTTCGACCGATTGATATTCATTAAAAAAACCTTGATTGTTGCACGAAACAACAACCAATAACACCAACAAAGCTAATTGTTTGAAAAAACTTTTATTCTGTTTTTTTATCATTGGTATTGCGTTTTGGTTTAGAACCGCCGTTTTTATTTGGTCTGTATTTTTTATTTCGCGCTTGATTCGCGTTATTAGCTGTAGCCGGCGCAGATGCATTTTGATTCGGATTTTGACTCGAATTCTGATTTACACTTTTTTGAGCGTTTGGCTGTTGTTGCGTATTCGCGGCAGGTTTTGGTCTTCTTTGTCTGTTTTCGTTCGGCGCTTTTTTCTCTGTTACAGGCGCTGTAGTTGTTTCGGCAGTTTTCTTTTTATTGCGCTGCGGACGTTTTTTTCGTTTTGGTTGATCGAAACGAGAAAGACTATCTTCGGCAATTACATTTGATTTTGTTGACGCATTTTCATCTTCATAAACAAAGTCTTCGATATTATCGACTAATTCGCCTTGTTTATTCATCTCAATCATTTCTTTTACCTGATCGACTTCGATTTTGAACCAATTTGCCATATTTGACGGATAAGCAAACCACATTACTTCTTTAAAGATGTCTATTTTCTGGCAAACCGCTTCTCCTTTTTTTGTTTGAATTTTGGTTTCGGTATCGGGCATATCTTTTAAAGCATCCAAATACGTATCCAATTCGTAATTTAAACAACATTTTAACTTACCACATTGACCAGCAAGCTTTTGCGGATTTAATGATAATTGCTGATAACGAGCCGCTGCGGTATTTACGCTTCTAAAATCGGTAAGCCAAGTAGAACAGCACAATTCACGTCCACAAGAACCGATTCCGCCTAAACGAGCTGCTTCCTGACGGAAACCAACTTGTTTCATTTCGATACGGATACTGAATTCTCTTGCGAATTCTTTAATCAATTGACGAAAATCCACTCGATCGTTTGCTGTATAATAAAACGTTGCTTTTGATGCATCGCCTTGAAATTCAATGTCCGAAATCTTCATTTCTAACTTCAATTCAATCGCAATTTCACGCGCACGAACTTTCATTGGTTCTTCTCGTTTACGAGCTTCCGACCAAATATCAATATCTTTTTGCGATGCTTTTCGATAAATTTTTAATGTTTCGCCATACGGATCCACATGTTTTTTCTTCATCTGCACTTTAACCAATTCACCGGTTAAAGTTACAACTCCCACATCATGCCCAGGGCTAGATTCGGTTGCAACTACATCTCCAATATGAAGCGGTAATTTATCTACGTTTTTATAAAAGTCTTTTCTACCGTTTTTAAAACGAACTTCTACGACATCAAAAGGCTCGAATCCCGAAGGATAATGCATGTTTGAAAGCCAGTCGAATACACTTAATTTATTACAACTGTCGGTTCCACAAGAACCTTTGCTACCACAACCTTTTGGAATGCCCGAATCGTTTGTTTTAGTAGAACAATTAGTACATGCCATATATATAAGAACAACTTTCGTTGTTTATTTTAGTTAATAAAAAGTTTGCGTAAAGATACTATATTTTCGTTTTGCTTAAAAAACTCTTAACGTTTTATACAGCAAAAACAAAGAACTAAGGTAAATAAAAATAATAAAGAAGCGATATTTTTATAACATCACTTCTTTATTAATCTATAGAAATTATCTTTTTTAATGTGTTTTTACTTTTGAAGGAATCATCTTTTTAACTCCTGTAATAATTACAACCATTATTAATCCGACTACAATTCCGAATAATAATTCTTTTATCATAGAAGGAATTTCAGGTAAAAAATGATGCAACACATCGATATTATGCGCAAAAATTCCGCCGGAAACCAAAAGTAAAGCGATTGTTCCTACAACAGCTAAAATTCTGATAATAACAGGAAGCGCTTGAACTAACAAACGACCAAGTTTAGTTAAAAATCCTTTGTTGTTAGAATGTTTAATAAGCTTATATCCCGCATCGTCCATTCTTACAATAAGCGCAACGATTCCATAAACGCCAACTGTTGCCAAAATGGCTACAACGCAAACCGTTAAAATTTGAATAGTTAATGGTTTATTTAAAACGGCTCCTAATGCAATGATCACAATTTCGATCGAAAGGATAAAATCAGTTGTAATTGCCGATTTAATTTTTGCTTTCTCTGCTTCGGGATTTGAACTTTCGTTCTGATTTTCTACAACTTCAGGCTTTTCTTTCTTTTTATGAAATACGTATTCAATGATTTTCTCAACTCCTTCATAAGCCAAATAACATCCTCCCGCAATTAAAATATACTTGATAATAACCGGAAAAAAGATATTCAACAAAATCGCAATTGGAACAATAATGACTTTGTTTAAAAACGAACCTTTTGTTATTGCCCACAAAACAGGCAACTCGCGCGATGATAAAAAACCTGTTGCTTTTTCGGCATTTACAGCCAAATCATCTCCTAAAATCCCTGCTGTTTTCTGAGTTGCTACTTTACTCGCAACCGCCACATCGTCCATTAATGCGGCAATATCATCCATAATTGCAAAAAAACCTGATGCCATGTTTCTAAATTTGGCGTAAATGTAGAAATTTATTTTTTTGCTAAATTATTTTTTATATGCTCATGAAAAAATTTAACGTATACGCAACTACTCTTAGTTTGCATTTTCAAATTTTGAATAATTAACCTCTCTAACCAAATAAATATAAACCGGAAAATGATCGCTAAAACCGGGTTCTCCGTTTAGTTGATTTCGCAAAGGATAACCTTTAAACTGTCCGTTTCTTTGAATTAGAAAAGGTTTGTTCACAATTCCCGTTTTCCAATAACGGAAACTTGTATATTCCTTTTGTAATAAAGGTTCGGAGATGATGATATGATCAAAAATATCCCACGAATCTCTATAAGCGATCGTTCCAAAACCATCTTTGTACAATTTGTACATTGGGTTAAAAAGCTCGTTTTCTTTAACATCATTTCGGTTTTCTTTTGCATTTAAAACATTTTTTATGGATTTGTTATAAGGTCCATCGTTTAAATCGCCCATCGTCATAATTTTAGCTTTCGGATTTAATTTGTAAAGCGAATCGATGATTTTCTTATTCAAAGCCGCAGCCGCTTCCCTATTCGGGCTACTTTTCTTTTCGCCACCAAAACGCGAGGGCCAATGATTTACGATAAAATGCATTTCTTCGCCATCTAACAAACCTGTAACCAAAATCTGATCGCGCGTGTAAATGCGCTTTCCTTTTCCATTATTCGATTTTTTATATTTTGGATTCGATTTATCGTATATGTATAACGGAATGTTTTTTGAGCTAGTTGGTTTAAAATGTCTTTCCTGATAAAGCAATGCCACGTCAATTCCGCGACGATCGGGCGAATCGAAATGAATAATTCCGTAATCGGCTTTTTGCAATGAAGGCATTTCGACCAAATCTTCTAAAACGGCTCTATTTTCGACTTCGGCAATTCCTAAAATGGTTGGCAAATTCGAATTTTCATCGGTTCCTATTTTAGAAATCGCTCTACTTAAGTTTTCTAACTTTTGTCGATATTTTTTCCCATCCCATTTTCTTAATCCTTTTGGAGTCCATTCTTCATCATAAATCTTTTCATCCCGAATCGTATCAAATAAATTTTCCACATTATAAAAAGCAACAGTGTGCACAACGAATGTTTTGTTTTGCGAAAAACAGGAACAACCAAACAATATGATAAAAAACAAAAAGCGCATTTCATCCAAACATTAAAAACTAACAACTTTTTAACACAATTCACCATAAACATAATTAATAATTTGCTAATTATCAAAACATTACATACATTAACATTGATTTTAAACAGTTCTATTCGTTTATTAACTCAATTTTTGGTGTATGAAAAGATTATTACTTAGTATTTTCTTAATACTTTTTAAGCAAGCAGTTTGGGCACAAAATACAGAGTTACGAGGCAAAGTAGTAGATTCAAAAACACAACAACCTTTAGTAAATGTAACAGCAGCGCTCCTAAACACTAATTTGTCGGAAACAACCAATGAAGAAGGTTTGTTTCGAATATTAAATCCTTCATCGGGAAATCAAACATTGTTAATTCGATTACCAGGATACATTCAAAAAAGCTTTTATTTAGAATTAAACAATGATGAAAACTTAGATTTGGGTTTGATTTATTTGGAAGAAGATGTTACAGTTGAACAACGATTGAGTTTGATTATTTTGACCGAAAACGATTTGGGAGACGATAATTCGGGCTCAGAAACAACTTCGGGATTATTGCAAGCTACGCGCGATGCTTTTCAGCAAGCTGCTGCATTTAATTGGGGACAAGCTCGGTTTAGAATCCGAAATCTTGACAATGAATATGGAAACATTTTCATTAACGGTATTACAATGAACAAATTTTTCGACGGACGTCCGCAATATTCTAATTGGGGCGGGTTGAACGATGCAACTCGAAACCAAGAATTTAGCAACGGCTCACTTCCAAACAATTATACCTTTAACGGCATTTTAGGAACTCAGGCAATAAATATGCGGGCTTCGTTTATTCGCACCGGAACTCGACTTACTTTTTCCGGAACCAACACCAATTACAATGGGAGAGCCATGATTACACACGGATCGGGAATTAATAGAAATGGTTGGTCTTATGCGTTTTCGGCTTCTTATAGAACAGCAAACGAAGGCTTTTTTGAAGGAACGGACTATGATGCTAAATCGTTTTTTATTGCCTTAGAAAAGAAATTGAATACTAAACATAGTTTGAACCTTTCAGCGATTTACGCACAAAACAGTCGAGGGAAAAACTCGCCAAATACGCAAGAAGTGATCGATCTAAAAGGTTACAAATACAATTCGTATTGGGGTTGGCAAGATGGAAAAAAGCGAAATTCGCGCGATAAAGATGTAGAAGAACCGCTTTTTATTTTAAGCCATTATTGGAATATAAGCGAACATTCAAATTTAAACATCAATGTTGCGTATCAATTCGGAAAAATCTCGAATACTCGTTTAGAATACAACGGAGCCAATAATCCCGATCCTACCTATTATCGCAATCTTCCTAGTTATGAATTAAATTTTCACGACAAATCGGGCGATATTCCAATTTGGACTCCGAATTACGAAAAAGCCGAACAAAACCTAATCGATTTTCTCGAAAATTCGCAAATCAATTGGAACAGACTTTATATGGAAAATCAAATTAAAGGATATGCTGTAAACGCTTTGTATGCCGATGTAATGCAAGACAACCAAATTTCGGCTAATGCGTTGTTCAACACACAAATTTCGAATATTGTAGGATTTAATTCGGGCTTTTCGTATCGAAATCTTCATTCCGAAAATTATCAAGAATTACTCGATTTATTAGGCGGATCGTATTTAATAGACAAAGATTCGTTCTTAAAAGAAGATTTTGAAGATGCTGATTTAAATAATCCAAATCGCAAAGTTTACAAAGGCGATCGTTACGGATACAATTACATTATTCGAGCAAATAATTTAGATCTTTTCACGCAGTTTAAATTCAACTTTAACCGATTCGATTTTTATTTAGCTCAACAAATTTCGTACACCGATTATCAGCGCGAAGGTTTGTATAAAAACGGATTATATGTTGATTCTTCTTTCAGAAAAGGAGAAAAACTCGGTTTTAAAAACTACGGTTTTAAAGGAGGCGGATTGTACAAATTAAAAGGAAATCACTTTCTTAATTTCAACGCAACCTATTACACCAACGCTCCTAATATTCGAAACAGTTATTCAAATTCTCGAATTAGTCATGCAACAGTAAACAATCTTACAAACGAGAAAATTTTAGGAACCGATCTTAATTATTTTATTCGTTCGCCCAATCTAAAAGCACGAATCGGCGCGTATTTCTATCAAATTAAAGATGCTACTAAAATCGCGTTTTTTTATGCCGACGGTATTGATGTGGACATGGGTGATTTGAATAGCGATTTTGTTTCAGAAGTTACCACAAACATTAATAAACAACATGTGGGAATTGAATTGGGTGCCGAATATCAGCTTACAAAAACCATGAAATTAACCGCCGCCGCTAATTTAGGACAAGCCATTTATGCTGACAATGCAAAGGTTTATTTGAATATTGACAGCAGAAAGGAAAACGGTTTAAATCCTATGGTAAGCTACGGAACTTCGTACATTAAAAATTATCGTTTGGCAGGAAGTCCACAACAAGCGTATTCGTTGGGAATGGAATATCGAAATCCGAATTATTGGTGGATGGGTGTAAATTTGAATTTTTTGACCGATTTGTATTTAGATATTTCACCGCTATTACGAACCAATAACTTCTTTGCCGAAACAGGACAAAGCGGCGCTTCGATTGAAAATATCGATCAAAATACAGCTCGAAACTTATTGAAACAAGAAAAACTAAACGATATTTTTCTGTTGAATATTTTAGGCGGAAAATCGTGGCGAATTCGCAATAAAACGGTTGGCTTTTTTGCCACAATCAACAATGTTTTGAATTTAGAATACAAAACAGGTGGTTTTGAACAATCGCGAAGAGCAAATTATCGCGAACTTTTGATGGATCACGCAAGCGGAACAAGAACTTTTGGTCCAAAGTATTTTTACGCTTACGGAAGAACGTATTTTTTAAACTTATATGTTAACCTTTAAAATGTGTATCATGAAAAAATCAAATAACCTCTTCTTCTTCGGCTTGTTCTTCATGCTGTTCATAAGTTGTTCGCCCGAAAATCATCAAGAATTACCACAATACAATCCTGTTGTGTATTCCGAAAATTTTCAGAAAATCATTTCAAACGATTTTGACGAAAATCAATTTACACATTATATCGAAGCCGGATCAAAAAAATGGTTTCCTAATAAAGACAATAGAAAAAACGGATATTACGAATTTTCGCCTTTTAACAGCAACGAAACGTTAAATGTTGCGTGGATTGTACTTCCGCCAATAAATCTTGATTTAGCAAATGCAAAACGATTAACCTTTAAATGTGCGCAACATCATGTGGTAAACAGCGAACATAATGATTTAAAATTGTTTGTTTCGTTAAACTTCAACGGAAATATAAGCGAAGCCAAATGGACTGAATTAAGCTTTAAAAAACCCGAAGCTAATTCTCAGAAATATTTGTGGATTAATTCCGGAATTGTTGATTTATCACAGTTTTCGGGCATAATTTATATTGCGTTTAAAGCAAATGGAGGTAGCGCAAGTACCAACGCGGGCGCTTATATGATTGACGATATTAAAGTATTTTAACCATAAGAATATGAAAGCATTTAAATATATATTTAGTTTTTTAATCGTTGTTATTTTACTAAAAAGTTGTGCAAACAGCGATGATGTAAGTGCGCCAATTATTGAATATCGCGAAGAAATACCCACTATTACATTAGATGAATTATACGCAAAAGCCACAACAAATGCGCAATTATATACCGAAAACGATATTTTAGAAGCCTACGTTTCGTCGAGCGATGAAAGCGGAACGTTTTACAAATCGGTTTCGTTACAAAATAAAGAAGGTACGAAAGGTTTTTCGATCGCAGTTGATATGTATAATATTAACAATTACCTAAATCCGGGCCGAAAAGTATACATTCATTTACAAGATTTGTATTTTGCTATTGCACACAATTCGCTTGTTTTAGGCGATTTGTATCAAGAAACAAACGTTGGTCGATTGCGAAAAAATGATTTTTACAAAAAAGTCTTTCCTTCAGCAACTGTTTTAAACAAAGATGATTTAGTTCAAAAAGTTTCGTTATCTAAACTAAAAAACAACAATTTTATTAATATTTTAGTCGAAGTAGATGAAGTTCAATTTCAAGATGCATCGGTTGGAAAGCCGTTTTTTGATCCAAATAATGCGTACGGCGGCGCAACAAATCATAAAATCGTTGATGCAACAGGCAACATGAATTTTAGGACGAGTGAATATGCCAAATTTGCTTCGAGAATTGTACCTGCAAATAGTGGAAAAATCCGTGGTGTTTTAACCAAATATAATTCCGATTTTCAGTTTATGATTCGCACTTTTAACGATTTGCATTTAGACAAACCACGAAACAGGGCTTCGACTGCAATTGGTGGAGAAAATAGGATATTTAATGCAACCGTAAATGAGAATTTCGAAAGCTTTTCGGTTTCGAGCAACAATCAAACCAGCTTTCCACAATACGGGAACGATTATTCGTTTGGCGAGCGTTATTGGGCAGTTCGTTCGTTCGACAACAACAAATACATTCAGTTAAATTCGTATAACAATGATCATACTATTACAAAAAGTTATTTCATTGTTCCGGTTCAATTTAACGGAACTAAAAACTTATCATTCGAAACAAAAGACGGTTATTACAACGGCGATGTTTTACATGTTTATTATGTTTTAGAAAATGATTATGTCTACGGAAGTTTTATAGAAACAAACCGTTTTACTGAGATTACGAACCAGTTTCAGTATTCAAAAGGAAACACAAACGGTTATGCTCCGCAGTTTTTAGCGAGCGGAAATTATCAATTTCCAAACAATTTAAACGGAAACGGATATGTTATTTTTGAATATTCTGGAACCAAAACCATAACTACAACTATACAGATAGATCATATTAGATTTTGGTAATTTGGTTTTTATTCTTAATAAATATATTTTTTTCGACATACTATTCTAAAAAACAGGATCTTTATGGTTTGTAAAGATTCGAAACAAATCGAATTCTTTTCCGAGATATTATCATGAAAATCATTCAAGCTAAAACGAAAGACGTTAACCAGATCATGGAAATTATTGAACACGCAAGAACAATTATGCGTGCTAATGGAAATACAACGCAATGGACAAACGGATATCCTTCGAAAGAAATTATTTTGAACGATATTGAATGTAATCATGGTTTTGTTTGTTTAGAAAACGAAGAAATAGTGGGTTATTTCTGTTTTTTTAAAGGGAACGATCCTGAACCAAATTATCAGGTAATTGAAAACGGAAACTGGCTAAATGACAAACCTTATGGAGTTATTCACAGATTAGCTTCGAACGGAAAAGCGAAAGGTGTTGCAAAAGCTTGTTTTGACTACTGTTTTAAACAAATACAGAATATTAAAGTCGATACGAATCATGATAATGTTCCGATGCAGAGCTTTTTTAAAAAATATGGTTTTACATATTGTGGCGTTATTTACGTAAACGACGGAACACCTCGAGATGCTTTTCAGATGATGATTTAATTGAAAAAACTCCTGAATTAAATTCAGGAGTTTTATATTTAAAATCTATATCCAACACCAATTGCAGCACGAATTCCTGCCCAAGGTCCTTTTACTTTAGCTTTAGCACCTTGTTCGTTTACTTCGTATGTCATATCTATAATAGGCAAATCTAAATCTTTCAAAGCTTTATCGATTTCTGTTACTTCATCTGCATTTAACGCGCGTTTACCCGATAAATCACCTTTTGCTGATCCGTACATTGGTCCCATAATTAACCAATCTAAATAGATTTGTTTCGCGATTTTCCATTGCGCTCCGATTGCAAAACCAGCCGAAAAAGTATTTAGTTTTCCGTCTAATGTAATATGTTCTTTTTCTCCGTTATAATCGTACGCTAACGGAAATTCAGCTCCGTGTGAAGCATATCGTACAAAAGGTGCTACATAAAATCCTTTAAAACCTTCTTTCCCTAAATAAAAACGAGCTTCGGGAGTTATGGAAAAGCTGTTGATTTTAGCACTTTTTATTTGATTGGAAGTAACCGCATCATTGATTAAAGATTCAATCGAACCAAAAAAAGGAATTCCGCGTTTCGGCATTAAGTTAACCGAAGCTCCAACAGTTGTTTTTGGAGTAATTAATCGTTCGTATTGAACCGAAATAGTTCCGGTAGACAATGCCATAACGTTTAATTTAATCATATTTTTTTCTTCAGTCGAAACTGTTTCATCTACTGCTTCTTGAGCTGAAGCAAGAAATCCTGTAAGTAAGAATAAGGATAAAAGTGTTTTTTTCATTTCTTTAAATTTGTGCAAAGTTAACAGTCTTTTTAACATATACAAAACCAACAAGTTAAGAACAAAATAACTCTTTTAGAATTCTTTAATAAAAAATTAAAAACTTCTTTAAAACGACAAAATGGTTAAGATCACAATAAGAAAAACTCAAACAAAATAAAAACCTTTATTGAAATACGATAAAGGTTTTTAAGATATATTATTAAATCAGGTCTTAGTTATTCAAAGCTTCAGCTCCACCAACGATTTCTAAGATTTCGTTTGTAATTGCAGCCTGACGCGCTTTGTTATAAGTTAATTTCAACTGATCGCGCAAAGCTTTCGCGTTATCTGTTGCTTTGTGCATCGCTGTCATACGAGCTCCGTGTTCTGCTGCATTAGAATCTAGAACAGCTTTAAACAACTGCGTTTTTAACGACGACGGAATCAAATTTAAAAGGATGTCTTCTTTAGAAGGCTCATAAATATAATCAACCGTTGAGTTTGAAGTTGCTTCGATTGGTTTTAAAGGTAAAAACTGTTCTGTTAACACAATTTGCGTTGCAGCGTTTTTAAACTGATTGTAAACCAATTCTACTTTATCATAAGTACCTTCGATAAAAGCATCCATGATTTGTTGCGCAACAACTTCTACATTCGTGAAAGTTAACGCGTCGAATAAATCGCTACGGTTTGCGAAAACAGTTTCGGTTTTACCAACAATATCGTTTCCTTTTTTACCAATAGTCAACACATCAACTTGTTTACCAGCATAGGTTACATCGATTAAAGTACGTGCTGTTTTAATTACGTTTGCATTAAACGCACCACACAATCCGCGGTTCGATGTTACTACTACCAATAAAACCTTGTTTACTTCACGTTGTTCAGCGTAAACTCCAGAAGCATCACCTTCTAATGTTGCACTAATGT
Source organism: Flavobacteriaceae bacterium UBA3339 (assembly GCA_002360925.1). GTDB lineage: Bacteria > Bacteroidota > Bacteroidia > Flavobacteriales > Flavobacteriaceae > Flavobacterium. Next base: position 56,970 of record DERN01000006.1, read on the forward strand.
TTTGAATTAACTCTGTAAGCTTTTCTGCGTACGGACGCATCGCTGTAATGGCATCCTGAGCTTTCTTTAATTTAGCTGCAGAAACCATTTTCATCGCCGATGTAATTTGCATCGTAGATGATACCGAGTTTATTCTATTACGTATTTCTTTAAGATTTGCCATTTTTTCAGAATTAAGACAAAAAGAATTAGATATTAGTATTGAGAAGTTAGAAATCTAGATTCTCAATACTAATTACTCTATACTTTTATTAGTATTTAGACGCTACTTCTTTTGCAACTTTTTCTAATGTTGCAGTAGCTTCATCAGATAAGTTTCCTGCTTTTAACGCATTTAACGTATCGCGATGAGATAAATTCAATACTTGTAAAAATTCTTTCTCGAATTCTTTTACTTTTTCTACAGGTACGTTACGTAATAAGTTTTTAGAACCAGCATAGATAATCGCAACTTGATCTTCTACTGTATACGGATCGTTCACTGTTTGTTTTAAGATTTCAACGTTACGTTTACCTTTTTCGATTACGTTCATTGTAGCTGCATCTAAGTCAGAACCAAATTTCGCGAAAGCTTCTAACTCACGGAACTGTGCTTGGTCTAATTTTAATGTACCTGCTACTTTTTTCATCGATTTGATTTGCGCGTTACCACCAACACGAGATACCGAAATACCTACGTTAATTGCCGGACGTACACCTGAGTTGAATAAATCAGACTCTAAGAAGATTTGTCCGTCTGTAATCGAAATTACGTTTGTTGGGATATATGCAGAAACGTCACCCGCTTGTGTTTCGATAATTGGTAAAGCAGTTAACGAACCACCACCTTTAACGATTGGTTTTAATGATTCTGGTAAATCGTTCATGTTACGAGCGATTTCGTCATCACCAATAATTTTAGCTGCACGCTCTAATAAACGAGAGTGAAGATAGAAAACGTCTCCAGGATAAGCCTCACGACCTGGTGGACGACGTAAAATTAACGACATTTCACGGTAAGCAACAGCTTGTTTAGATAAATCATCATAAACGATTAATGCAGGACGTCCTGAATCACGGAAATACTCACCAATTGCAGCACCAGCCATAGGAGCGTATACTTGCATTGGAGCAGGATCCGAAGCGTTAGCAGCAACAATGATTGAATATGCTAAAGCACCTTTTTCTTCTAACGTTTTTGCAATATTAGCAACTGTAGAAGCTTTTTGCCCAACAGCTACATAGATACAGAATACTGGTTTACCAGCATCGTAAAATTCTCTTTGATTTAAAATCGTGTCGATACAAACAGTTGTTTTTCCTGTTTGACGGTCACCAATTACCAACTCACGTTGTCCACGTCCTACCGGAATCATCGCATCGATTGCTTTAATACCTGTTTGCATTGGCTCTGTAACTGGCTGACGGAAGATTACTCCTGGTGCTTTACGCTCAATTGGCATTTCGTATAAATCACCAGCAATTGGTCCTTTACCATCAATTGGGTTACCTAAAGTATCAACCACACGTCCTAACATTCCTTCTCCAACTTTGATAGAAGCAATACGCCCAGTTCTTTTTACGATAGAACCTTCGCTAACTCCTGTAGACGGTCCAAATAAAACAACACCTACGTTGTCTTCTTCTAAGTTTTGTACCATTGCCTCTAATCCGCTCTCGAACTGAACTAACTCACCATATTGTGCGTTAGCTAAACCGTGAACACGTGCAATACCATCCCCAATTTGTAGAACGGTTCCAACTTCTTCAACTGAAGCTTCTGTTCCAAAACCAGATAACTGTTTCTTTAAAATTGCTGAAATTTCAGCAGGATTAATGTCTGCCATGTTTGTTTATTTTATCACGTTTAACGTGTGTGATTTTAATTATTAAATTCTCTTTTTAATTTACTTAACTTGTTTGCAATAGATGCATTGAATTGCATATCGCCTAAACGAATGATGAAACCGCCGATGATATCTTTATTTACTTCGTTTACAATCGTAGTTTCTTTATTCGTAATTTCTTTGATTTTAGCCAATACTTGCGCTTCTAATTCTGGTGTTAAAGGTGTAGCTGTTGTTACATAAGCTACTTTAATTCCTTTTAACTCATCATATAAAGTTGCGTATTGTGCCGCAATGGCTTCTAAAATATCTAAACGCTTGTTTTGTAATAAAACCGAAAATAAGTTTTTAGTATCTGCGTTAGCCGAAGCAAAAATTTCGTTTAAGGCAGCTAATTTAGCATTTCCTTTAATAATAGGATTTTCTAAAAATAACTTCAACTCTTTGCTTTGTGAAATAGCTGCTGATATCGTTTTCATATCTTGGCTTACTACTTCAGCATTTCCTTTTGCGTTAGACACGTCAAGAATTGCTTTAGCGTATCTTAAGGCTGCTCTTGTTCCCGTCATAACGTATAATTAGTTTAATTTGATATCGTTTAACAATGATCCTACCAACTGCTCTTGAGCTTGTTTATCGGCTAATTGACCTTTTAACAATTTCTCAGCAATATCGATCGATAAAGACGATACTTGGTTTTTGATGTCTGCAACAGCTGCATTTTTTTCGCTTTCGATTGTAGCCTGAGCTTGAGCAATCATTAGCGCACCTGCTGTTTGAGCTTCTTCTTTAGCTTCAGCGATCATTTTATCTTTCATGTCACGAGCATCTTTTAACATTGCGTCACGTTCTGCACGAGCTTCAGCCAATAATTTTTCGTTGTCTGCTTTTAAGTTAGCTAAATCTCTTTTTGCATTTTCAGCAGCAGCTAAAGCATCCGCAATTCCTTCTTCGCGAGCTTCTAAAGCATTTACGATAGGTTTCCATGCAAATTTTCCTAATACAAAAATGATTACGGCTAAAATAATTAGTTGCCAAAAGAATAAACCAAAACTAAAATCGTTGATTAACTTTTCCATTATATCTTAAATGTGAAATTTATTATTTACTGTTTTTCTGTTTAATTAAACAATATCTGTAACCAACCGTTACAGATATTGTTTGATTTTGAGTGACTATTTTCCTAAGATTAAAGCACCGAATGCTAAACCTTCCAATAATGCACCAATGATAATCATTGCAGTTTGGATTTTTCCAGCAGCTTCTGGTTGACGAGCGATTGCGTCCATTGCAGAAGAACCGATTTTACCTAAACCGTAACCAGCTCCGATTACGATTAAACCTGCACCAATAATAGTTGGGATTGTCATAATAAATGATTTATATATAATTAAACAAAATTTTAATACTCTACTTTAAATACTTCTTAGTGATGATCGTGTTCTTGTACAGCCGATCCAATAAACAATGATGATAACATTGTAAAGATGAATGCTTGTAAAAACGCTACTAATATTTCTAGGAAAACTAAGAAGGTCGATAATAAAAATGAAACTCCTGTTGCACCAGCTGCTCCTAACGTTTCTTTCATAACGAAAGCTACTGCAATTAATCCCATTACTACCGAGTGACCAGCTGTAATGTTAGCAAATAAACGGATTAATAAAGAGAACGGTTTTGTAAACATTCCTAATACTTCAATTGGAGCTAAAACAATTTTCATTGGCGCAGGAACCCCCGGCATCCAGAAAATATGTTTCCAATAATCTTTATTTGCAGAAATGTTTGTATAAAGGAATGTAAACATCGCTAAACAAACCGTTACCGAAATGTTTCCTGTCACGTTTAAACCTAGCGGAGTTAATCCTAATATGTTTAATAAGAAGATTAAAAAGAATACCGATAATAAGTACGGCATAAACTTTTTGTATTTTTTGTCGCCAATATTCGGGCGCGCCATTTCATCGCGAACGTAAATTACCAACGGCTCTAAAGCACGAGCAATTCCTTTTGGTAAATTGTTTGGAGATGTTTTGTATGTTTTAGCTAATGCTGTGAATCCTAAGAATAACAATACGGTAGCGAATAATAAACCTACAACGTTTTTAGTAATCGAAAAATCTAATGGTTTTTCATTTGTTGGATGATGATCTTCATCGTAATTGATGGTTCCTTCAGCATCGGTTTTATAAATTTTACCGTGGTAATATTTATAGTTTTGTCCGCCATTTTCTACAACTTTTCCGTTGTAAACGAAATCTTCAGAAGACATAAACACTTTTAATCCATTATCAATCAAAATGATTGGCAAAGCAAAACCATAGTGTCTATGTTGTTCTGCATCTGCATAAAAAGAATAAAAATGATCGTCCATCAAGTGGTGCTGAGTAAACTCATGAACAAACTCTTTTGAGCTTGGATCTACAGCTTCGTGCGTTTCATGCGCACTTTCAGCAGCTACAGGCAGCGAATCCTGAACAGCAGCAACTGGTTCTGTTGCATTCGAAACCAAAGGCATCAAAGCAAATAAAACCGCTGTTAGCAAATGAAGTGATTTTTTAATAGTCACCATACCGTGATTAAATTTTTTTATGGTTCAAAAATTTTGTGCAAAAATACAATAAATATCGTTTCTGCACAGAAGTATTTCAACTTTTTTTTATTAATTCTTTTTTGGCGAATAAGACTGATTTAAAATGCGATACGTTACATAGACATCAAAAATCATAAAAAGAAAAAATACTGCTAAATAATTGTGTTTAAAAAAATCGCTTCCAACACTTGGTTCTAACGCAGGACGAATCACCAAATAGTTTACTACAACTTTAAGTGTTAGAAAACCCAGAAAAACATATCCCAGGTTTTGCGGCATGCTGTTTCCTATACCTACCACTCCAAAAATCACTGCAACCGACAATAGAAACTGTAAAGCGTAAATTTGCCAAAGCGAAATGTAAGCCGTGTCCCAAAAAGACAAGTCTTTACTTATAGAATGCAATAGAAAATGTAATCCGAAAGAGACCAATCCCAAAATAGCTAACTGACCTACGAAAGCAACCGCCTTACCCATTTTTATTTAATTTATTAACTTGACTTATTACTTGATACATAGCTGCAAAAATGCCGAGCAAAGTTACAATTTTTGTTCCCCATTCATCATGAATAAGCAACTTTTTATCGAGCCAACCGCCAATTTTATAAAACACATAAATCGTAATTCCCATTTGAAACGGAATTGAGGTAAAAACCAACCACTTATTTGTGTTATTCGTTTTTTTGGGTTGCATTTACTTTCCGGCTTCTTGTACGTATTCTTCCCAATTCTTCTTAATCAGCACTACTGCATAATCTTCGGTACTAATTAAAACCGGAGTTTGTTTTACGTTGTATTCTTTTTCTATTTCGAGATACATTTGCGCCGATTTTGCAATATTTCCTGATTTTACTCCATGTAACACAAAGAAAATTGTATTGTCGTTATACATATCGGCACTAAAAATTAAACCGGTATGACGGCGATCGTTTGCGTATTGTTCTAATTTGGTTTTTAACGCTTTTCCTTCTTCACTTAACGGATACGGAACTTCATAAACCATTTTAATATTTTTAGACAAATCGCGTTTAAACGTCATGTTTTTCAATTTCGGCAAATCTTTCGAAATGATTCGTTCGGCTTCTTTTCCTTCTTTCGAAGTCGGATATGTTAACGCAACATATTCTAAAGCTTCTCTGTATTTATCTAATCCGCGTAATTTACCAATCGTCATCGCTTTCAACAATTCGAATTTGCTTACCAATCCATCGGCAATAACGGTAGGAATTTTCTCGTCTAATTCTTGCAAGGTTTCATAATACGCTCCGTTTGCATATAAACGATATATTTTGTTGTACTCATCAGTAGGCGTTCCTTCTGAAGAAAGAACCGTATTCGGATTCAGCGCAACTTGCGTATAGCGCGAATTAGGATGATTTGTTTTTAAATCGTTCAACATCGCTTGCGCTTTTGCTGGATCGATCTTCAGATAAATTTTATACAAATGATATTTTGCAGGTTCAATTAAACCAACTTCCGGATTGATAGCTAACAAATGTTCTAATTTTCCGGCTGCGATTTCATACTCTTCCAATCGATCACTGTACAATAAACCTAATTGATAATAAGCATTATCGCGATCTAATTTCAATCGTTTTAATTCTTCGTCATCTGTCGGAATTTGTTTCAGATAGAAATCAGGATTGTAACGTGCTTTTGAAGGATCGTTAGGATTTGTATTATTTGCTGTTGAAGTATTTGATGACAACGTATCATTCGCATTTTGATTGTTTGAAACCACCGAAGCGTTCCCCGAAGCTTTTTCAGACCAACGCCAATTGTCGGTCAATGTACGATTTCCCCATTTTTTGGTAAAATCGTTTTTCCCTTGTAAAACGGTATTTACATTGTAAAAATAGAAACTTGAAGCGGCTCCTGTACTTGGCGCACTTCCGTTACCAGAACCCGAACTGGTTTTATTTGCAGCTTGTTGCGCTTTTGTATCATCGGCTTTTAACTTGTCGATTAATTTATTGATTTCGGCTTTGCGTTGTGTATCGTCCATCGCAACCAAATTCAAAATACTATCGTTTCTTTTAGCTGTTTGTTCGTATTTTACAATATCGACCAAATTATTTCGCTTGCGTTTAACCTGAACATATTCGCGCGACATCGGATTCATGTAAACCATAGTGCTGTCGTAATACATTCCAGCTGTTTCGAACTGCTTTTTCTGATAATAGATATTTGCTAATTTGTTGTAATTCGCAACCTTAATATAATCGTTGTTTTTATTTACTTTTAACGACATATTATAATCTTTAATTGCACGATCTTTCATGTCGTAAGCTTCGTGCATAACTCCTAATTGATGGAAAATAATATCGGAATAAGGACGGTTTTCACGATCGTTTAAAAGTGCTAAATACTGACGCACGAAAGCTGTTGTATCGATAGTATTTACATCTTGATTTGCAAATTTTTCGGCATGAGCATTGATTACCAAAGCACGCGAAATTCGACGATTGTAATCAATTACATCTTGGAAATTCTGAACAGCTTCAGACTTCGCTCCTGCTTTGCTGTTTAATTGTCCTAAAATATATGTATAACGCGCTCTTTCATCTACATCGCTCGTTAAATCGATTGCTTGTTTTAATGGAATTCGAGCCGAATCTAAATGCTCTAAACTAATATATCCTTGCACTAAAGCCGCATAAGCATCTGCTTTTGTTTGCTTTTTTAAGGTATTTTCGTTGTCTCTTAAAATCTTTTTAATATTCTGAATTGCCATTCCGTGATATTCTAACTTCAGATTCGTTTTTTCCTTCCAAATTAAAGCATCGTAAAACAAATCGCTATCGGGATATTTCAGAATAATATAGTTAAAAGCTTCGATTGCAGGCACAAAACGCAAATCGTGATAACGCGCTTTTCCTAACAACATATAGGCTTCGTCCATTTGTGGATTATGTTCTTTTCCAGCAACTTTGATCGAATGTAATTGCGCTGCTTTTACAGCTTTATCTTCGGCACGTTGAAAATGAGGATTTTTTTCAGCCGCTCCTGTCAAAATCAAGGCTTTTTCGTCTTGCTGAATGGGCTCAACTGTGATAATATCCGAAAAATCATCGACATATTTCTTTTTAATCTGATTAATTCCACGCTCGTACGACGTTGTTCCGTTGTAAAGCACATTGTATTTTGTAGTCGTTGCATGGAATTTCTTATTCATAAAACCAGCCTTCTCGGTAGAACACGCAACCAAAAAGCCCAATACCAGCAAAAGAGCGACTTTGTAAAAATTGACTGATTTCAATTCTATATAAGTTTATTATATATTAACTTCTTTTTCTCGTTTTTCGTATATCCTTCAAATGTATTTTTTGGGATAATGTGTAAAAATATAAAATTCAGTGCAATATTCTGTGTTATAAAAGGTAAAATGATAAAATAACGTAACTTTGCAAAAATTATAATTCGTGAAAAAAGATATTGAAATACCAAAAAGCGTTGATGTATTTGTTGCCGCAGTTAAAGAATGGAACGAAGATTTTCAGGAAAACAGTTGGTACGCCTATTTGATTAATAATAATAACGAGCCTTTGAAAATGGCAATTGTTGTTTCGAAAGCTTACGGAACTATTGACGGCGAAATGCGAAAAACCGGAACTTTTCGTCATGCTTTTAAAGAAATTCCACCTAAAAGTCATTTAAAAATCGAACTTTTAGAAAACAACGTTTTACAATTAAATAACGAATTTGTTGTAACCTACTTTTTAAACAACAAATTGTTCGATAAAACTTTTGTTTTTAAAACAAATACCATAAACGACAAAGCGCTTTCGGACATCCCAACTATGAAAGAAAGAGGTGTTTTGTTGAAGTAAAGCTTTTTATTTTACCTAATTATTATCTATTCATTACCATTTCGTAAATTTGTATATCCTTAAAAACAATGAAATGGGACAGTTGAATTTAAAACCAATAGATCGCGTTAAAACAATTTCGAAGAAAGATTTTTTTAAGAAATATGTAAAAACACAAACTCCGGTGGTTATTGAACAACTAACCGAAGACTGGCCAGCTTATACAAAATGGCATTTAAATTATATAAAAGAGATTGCGGGCGATAAAATAGTTCCGTTATACGACGATAGACCTGTTCGGGCTGAAGATGGCTTTAACGAAGCACATGCCAAAATGAAAATGACAGATTATATAGATCTTTTGGAAAAAGAACCTACTAATTATCGTATTTTTCTTTACAATATCATGAAAGAAGTCCCTTCTTTAAAAGAAGATTTTAAATGGCCTGATATTGGTTTAAATTTAATTAAACAGTTACCAATGCTATTTTTTGGCGGAGAAAATTCCAAAGTCTTTATGCATTTCGATATTGACTACTCTAATATATTGCACTTTCATTTTCATGGAAAAAAACAATGCATTATTTTTCCTCCAGATCAAACCAAATACATGTACAAAATCCCTCATTCATTAATTTCAAGAGAAGATATTGATTTTGACAATCCGAATTTCGAAAAATTTCCCGCTCTAAAACAAGCACAAGGTTATATTTGTGAGTTGAATCATGGAGAAATGATGTATATGCCCGAAGGTTACTGGCATTATATGAAATATCTTACCTCAAGTTTTTCAATGAGTTTAAGGGCATTCCCGCGTAACCCTAAGTTTTTACTAAAAGCAGCTTATAACATTACAATTATGCGTCATTTCGACAACTTTATGCGCAAAAGAAAAGGACAAGCTTGGATTGATGAGAAAAACGAACGTGCTATAAAAGAAACACATCAAAAATTAGGAATAATATAATGAATCAACAAGGTCTTTCGGTCCAAGATGCTATTAAAAAGCTGGAATATTATTGTTCATATCAAGATAGATGTTATAAAGAAGTTATTTCAAAATTGAAATCATTAGGTATGTTTCAGACCGCAATTGATCATATTTTAAATCATCTTGTTGAACATAATTATCTAAACGAAGAACGATTTGCCAAAAGTTTTGCTCGCGGAAAACATAAATTTAAATATTGGGGAAAACGACGAATTGAACAGGAATTGAAATTCAGAGATATTTCGAGTTACAATATAAAAACTGCCTTAAACGAAATTGAATCCGACTATTTAAACAACTTTTATTCGTTAGCCGAGAAGAAATGGGACAGCTTAAACGAAAGTTCCTTAGAAAAGAAAAAACGTAAGTGGATTGATTTCCTGATGCGAAAAGGTTACGAAAGCAGTTTAATCTTTGATTTATTAAAAGATTTAAAATAAAAGAGAGTTTTAGACTCTCTTTTCTCTTTATTAGAATATCAACTATACTTCACTAATCTCATTTAAAAACGATTATAAACACAACAAAGTCCTTTACATTTCTGTAGAGGACTTTCTAAAAAAAGGCGGCGACATCCTCTCCCACATTAAAATGCAGTACC
>DERN01000010.1 GCA_002360925.1 Flavobacteriaceae bacterium UBA3339
ATAACGATCTCTTTTTTTAATTATCTAGTAAACAACAACTCTCTATACTTCGTTAAAGTCCATAATTCGTTGTCTACCATTAATTCTAACTTATCAGCGTGATAACGGATTTCATCGTAATAAGGTTTTACTTTATCGCAATAAGCGTGAGCTTTCTCTTCCATAGATTCTGTTATATTTGCATCTTTACGAGCATCCATCATTAAATGTAATTTTGAATTTAATTCGTTTACATGCATCGAAATCTTCTTCAAAATAATTAATTGTTCGCCTGCATATTGTTCATAATCTTTTCCAAAAATTTCTTTGAATCCTTTTATGTTTTCGATCAATAAGTTTTGATATTTGAAAGCTGTCGGAATAATATGATTTCTTACAATATCACCTAAAACGCGTCCTTCAATCTGAATTTTCTTGATGTAATCTTCTAATTCGATTTCATAACGAGCCTCAACTTCTGTGTTGTTCATCACATTAACTTCTGCAAATAAATCCAACGATTTTTGAGAAACTTTGGCTTTTAAAGCATCCGGAGTCGTTTTATGATTCGATAATCCTCTGCGAGCTGCTTCCTCTTCCCATTCTTTGCTGTATCCGTCTCCTTCGAATAAAATATGTTTCGTTTCTTTAATATATTCGCGTAAAACATTGAAAATTGCTTCATCTTTTTTCAAACCATCTCTTTCAACTAATGTTTCAACTTCTTTTCGAAAATCGATCAATTGTTTTGCAACGATTGAATTCAAAGTTGTCATCGCGTTAGCACAATTCGCAGTCGATCCAACTGCACGGAATTCGAATTTATTTCCTGTAAAAGCGAAAGGAGAAGTTCTGTTTCTGTCTGTATTGTCTAATAAAACGTCTGGAATTTTCCCAACAACGTTTAATTTTAAATCAGTTTTTTCTTCTGGAGATAATTTGCCTGTAGAAACTCCTTCTAACTCTTCCAATACTTTTGTCAATTGTTGACCAATAAAGATCGAAATAATTGCTGGCGGAGCTTCATTTGCACCTAAACGATGGTCATTAGAAGCAGAAGCGATAGAAGCACGTAACAATTCCTCGTAAATTGAAACCGCTTTAATAGTGTTGATAAAGAACGTTAAAAACTGTAAATTGCTGTTTGGCGTTTTTCCTGGTGCCAATAAATTTACTCCAGTATCGGTTGCTAACGACCAGTTATTATGCTTTCCAGATCCATTAACTCCTTTGAATGGTTTTTCGTGGAATAATACTTTAAAATGATGACGTTCACCAACTTTCTGCATCACATCCATTAATAATGAATTATGATCGACTGCTAAATTCGTTTCTTCGAAAATCGGAGCCAATTCGAATTGATTTGGAGCTACTTCGTTATGACGCGTTTTTACAGGAATTCCCAATAACATACATTCGTTCTCTAAATCGCGCATATAATTTAAAACACGAGCAGGAATCGAACCAAAATAATGATCTTCTAATTGTTGACCTTTTGCCGAAACGTGTCCTAACAATGTTCTTCCAGTTTGTAAAATATCCGGTCGAGAAGCCGCCAAAGCATCATCAATCAAGAAATATTCTTGTTCCCAACCTAAAGTTGGTGTAACTTTTTTAACATTTTTATCGAAGAATTTTGCAACTTCTGTAGCTGCTTCATCAATCGCTAAAAGTGCTCTTAATAAAGGAGCTTTATTATCTAAAGCTTCACCTGTATATGAAACAAATACGGTAGGAATACATAAAGTTGTTCCGAAAATAAATGCTGGAGAAGTTGGATCCCAAGCTGTATATCCGCGCGCTTCGAATGTATTACGAATTCCTCCGTTCGGAAAAGAAGACGCATCTGGTTCTTGTTGAACTAATAATGATCCACTAAATTTTTCTACTGGATCTGCACCATCAAATGAAGTTTCGAAAAAGGCATCATGTTTTTCTGCTGTAGTTCCCGTTAAAGGCTGAAACCAATGCGTATAATGCGTTACTCCTTTGCTCATTGCCCATTCTTTCATACCTAGAGCAATATAATCTGCCATTTTACGGTCGATTTTTGTACCGTGATCCATTGCAGAACGTACTGCTTTATATGCTTCTGGAGTTAAATGTTGGCGCATTGATTTATCATTAAAAACATTGCTGCCAAAAATTTCTGATTTCTTTCCTAATTCAGGAACGGTTACCGGTTTACGATTACTTGCGGCTTTTAAAGCTTCAAAACGAAATGATGTCATAAAAGATTACTTTGTGTTGTTTTACAATGCAAAAATAAATAAAAACATTATTAAAAATAAAAACACCCCTATTTTTTTAGGGGTGTTTAATAAAAAAAGCTTTTATTTTTTTAAAGTCAAAGTTTTTACTGGGGCATCAGTTAATCCTAATGCCTTTATTGTTGCGTTGTAATCACTGTAATTCATTTTCTGTTTATAAGCTCCGGGAACTACAACTACTCTAAAAGTTTGACGATATACAAATTCGTTATATTCTGCATTTGATAAGTCAGCTACAGGAAAATTAGCACTAAAATATACTTTTACATCATAACGAGTAAAATCATAATCATATTTAACTACATCTCCAGAACCTAAATCATAAGAAACAGGTATCAATGTCCAAGAATTTCCTTGCCATCTGTAAACTAAAACATTATCACTTCCATAAATAGGAGTTGTAAAATTCCAAGTTCCAGAATATGTATAAGCTCCTTCTTGAGTACTTAAAGTTTCGTTTGATAATTCAAAAACTTGATTTGGTTCTTCATAATATTCTTCAATTGTACAACTTTGTAATGTTGCTAATCCGGCAAACATTGTTACAAGTAATGCTATCTTTTTCATAAAAATTGAGATTTTAAATGTTTGTAAATTTAATTTTCATATTTCGATATAATCATTAATCGTGCCAAAGAATATTCTATTCCCTTTTTTTGTAATTTTGGATTTGATTTAAATATAAAAACATGGATAATATCTTTTATAGAGGTCAAGTGTTATGGTCAATGATTGATGCAAATCGTCATTTAAGACATTCGGCTTACAGCGATTTATGCACGCAAGCCCGAAGCAATCTCATGAATACTATTGGTTTATCTATTGCAGAATGCGCTAAATATGGAATTGCTCCTATCCTTTTTCGGGAAGAAACTATTTTTCATAGAGAAATAAAAATGGATGAAGAAATTTATGTTACCGTTGATATGACCAAACATAATAAAGTTAACAATCGATTTTCGATTACGCATATTGTTTATAAAGCTGATGGAACTAAAAGCGCAACCGTAAATGTTGACGGAGCTTGGTTTGATTTAAAATCGAGAAAACTCACTGCTTTACCTGAAACTGTTGTTTCTTTAATAGAACGTATTCCTAAAAGTGAATCATTTATTGAAGAATAAAAAAGTCGAACTAAAATAGTTCGACTTTTTTATTCTTATTTTCGATTTCTTAAATAGAAACTCCTAAATAATTACTTGGTGTAATTTGTTTTAATTCGTTTTTAATATCTTCCGAAACGTTTAATGTATCGATAAAAGCGTGAATCGAAACTTGATTGATTACATCGTTTGTTCTCGTTAAATCTTTCAAAGCTTCGTAAGGATTTGGATATCCTTCGCGACGCAAAATAGTTTGAATTGCTTCTGCAACAACTGCCCAATTATGCTCTAAATCTTCGGCAAATTTCGCTTCGTTCAACAATAATTTATTCAATCCTTTTAAAGTTGCTTCGAACGCAATAATGGTATGACCAAAAGGAACGCCAACATTTCTTAAAACTGTACTATCGGTTAAATCACGTTGTAAACGAGAAATAGGCAATTTAGCAGCTAAATGTTCTAAAATGGCATTTGCAATTCCTAAATTTCCTTCCGAATTTTCAAAATCAATCGGATTTACTTTATGTGGCATTGCAGATGAACCTACTTCGCCCGCTTTAATTTTTTGTTTAAAATATTCCATCGAAACATACGTCCAAATATCGCGATCTAAATCGATTAGGATATTGTTGATACGTTTTAAAGCATCGAAAAAAGCAGCAAAATGATCGTAATGTTCAATCTGAGTTGTAGGAAAAGAATGTTTTAATCCTAAAATGCCTTCTACGAAATTCTCTCCAAAAACTCTCCAATCGTTTTGCGGATACGCAATTTTGTGAGCATTGAAATTTCCTGTTGCTCCACCAAATTTTGCAGCAAACGGAACGTTATTTAATAAACGTAATTGTTCTTCTAATCGAACAACAAAAACCATAATTTCTTTTCCTAAACGCGTTGGCGAAGCTGGTTGTCCGTGCGTTCTTGCTAACATTGGAATGTCTTTCCATTCAATGCTTAACTCTTTCAATTTATTGATTAATTGAATAAAAGTTGGCATATAAACTTGCTCAAACGCATCTTTTGTAGATAACGGAATCGCTGTATTGTTTATATCTTGAGAAGTTAATCCGAAATGGATAAACTCTTTATAATCACTTAAATTTAACTGATCGAATTTATGTTTTATGAAATATTCAACCGCTTTTACATCGTGATTGGTTGTTTTCTCTGTATTTTTGATCCACAAAGCATCTTCTGTCGAAAAATCGGTATAAATTTTTCTTAATTCAGGAAATAAATCTTTCTGAACATTTTGCAATTGTGGTAAAGGTAATTCGCACAAAGCAATAAAATATTCAACTTCAACTAAAACACGATATTTTATTAAAGCTTCTTCCGAAAAATAATTAGCTAAAGGAGCCGTTTTTGATCTATAACGACCGTCGATTGGCGATATAGCATTTAATTCTGTTAACATAAATATTTACGATGTGTTGTTAAGCTGCAAATATACTGATGATTTACAGACTAAAAAACTAATTTTTGTCTTATATTTATCAAAAACAAAATATGAAAAAAGTGTTACTTTTCGCTACATTATCTATAGTATTTATTGTTTTTGCAACCTTTTATTGCAATTATAAAGTTGAAGAGTTTTCGCAAAATAAGTTATATGATCATGTTGATACTGTTCCGCATAAAAAGACTGCTTTGCTTTTAGGAACAACGAAATACTTATCGGGCGGACAAATAAATCCTTATTTTAAATATCGAATCGATGCAACGGTTGAATTATTTAAAAAAGGGAAAATTGATTTTATTATTGCAAGTGGCGATAATGGTCGTGAAAGTTACAACGAACCAGAAGATATGCGAAATGCTTTAATTGAAGAAGGAGTTCCGGAAGACAGAATTAAATTAGATCATGCCGGTTTTAGAACACTAGATTCGGTTTTAAGAGCAAATGCTATTTTTTCGCAAGACGACTTTATTATTATTTCGCAAAAGTTTCATAATGAACGCGCCGTCTTTATTGCTTTTAAAAATAATTTGAAAGCCATTGCTTTTAATGCGAAAGATGTTTCGAGAAATTTTGGTTATAAAACCATTGTTCGAGAATATTTTGCCAGAGTTAAAGTATTTATGGATATTCTGTTTCAGAAAGAACCTAAATTCTACGGAGAAAAGGTTTTGATTGAATCGTAAAAAACAAAAAGAGAAGCTTTCGCTTCTCTTTTTTATTAAGTTCTACTCCACTCTAAAATTGAGTTTCGATTCATTTTAATATAATCATCGTTTCCTGCTTTTTCTGCTTCTGAAAGCGATTTCTTAGCTGTTTCAACTGCTCCTTTTTTATCTCCTAAAGCTGCCTGAATTAACGATTTTTGACGTAACATATAAAAAGGCGCTTCTCCTTTTTGCATCTCAATTGCTTTATTTACGTATTGTAACGATTTCTTTAAATCTTGATTTACAGAAAACAAATACGTACCTGCTGCGTAATAATCCGAAGCTTTTGCATTCTCATTCAGAGAAGATTCGATACTTGCCATTGCCGTTTTATGAGTTGGCACTTTGAACGGAATGTGAACAATTGTTTTTTCCCAAGAAATATCTAAAGTTCCTTCGTCAAAATTAATCGGGTTTACTGCCAACGTAAAATACTCTACATCTTTTGTCAATGTAGAAGGACTTACCGTTGTTTTTAATGCAATATTTGATTCATCCCACGTTTTTGGCAATCCCCAGTTATCAGTTGTTTTGTAAAAGAAAACATCCCATTTTTCAGCTTTTGGCAATGTATATAAAGCATAGCTTCCTGCTGGTAATGTTGTTCCGTTAATTTCAACTTCTGTATCAAATTTAACAATCGTATTTTCGTTTGCTCCAGTTCTCCAAACTTTTCCATAAGGAACCAAATCACCAAAAACCAAACGTCCTTTTTTTGCCGGACGATAGTAATCAACCTCTACATTTGTTAAACCAACCGTTTGCTCCAATTCGCCTTTAGGACTTGCTTGCGGAGTTTTTACCTGAGCATTCATTTGAAAAGCAAAAACTAATGCAAGTGCAATAATTATTTTTTTCATTTTTAATTTTATTTAGAATATTTTGTAATTCCTTCTTTTAACCAAGTTTCGTATTCTGCTACATCCGGAGTATATCCTACCGGAGTATTTAACGAATTTCCTTCGTGATCTAAAACAATATAATAAGGTTGCGCATTTGCCTGATATTTTTCAATTTGGAAATCGCTCCATTTATTACCTATTGTTTTAATCTTTTTACCTGTTGTTTCAGAAACATATTGTTCATTTTCTGGCAATGCTTGTTTATCATCAACATATAAAGATATTAAAACTACATCGTTCTTTAAAAGATTTAACACATTAGTTTCAGACCAAACATGCTCTTCCATCTTACGACAGTTTACACAAGCAAATCCTGTAAAATCTAATAAAACCGGTTTATTGTTCTCTTTTGCATAAGCCATTCCTTTTTCATAATCTAAAAAGGCAACAATTCCGTGAGGACCTTCTTTAGCTCCTTCAGGAATTTCACTTAATGAAACACCTGAATTTCCTCCAGAACCTCCTACTCCATACGGACTTTCAGAATACGTCATTGGAGGAGGGAAACCAGAAATCAATTTCAATGGAGCTCCCCATAATCCTGGAATTAAGTAAATTGTAAATGTTGAAACCAATAATGCCATAAACAAACGTCCGACAGATATTTTTTCGATTTTAGAATCGTGTGGTAATTGAATTTTTCCAAATAAATAAATTGCCCAAGCTGCAAATACTGCAATCCAAATTGCCAAGAAAATTTCGCGCTCTAACAAATGCTTTTGTAAAACTAAATCGGCATTTGATAAGAATTTGAATGCTAAAGCTAATTCCAAAAATCCTAAAGAAACTTTTACCGTATTCATCCAACCACCAGAACGCGGCATTGAATTTAACCATCCCGGGAACATAGCAAATAACATAAAAGGTAAAGCTAATGCTAATGAGAAACCAAACATTCCGATTAATGGAGCTGTTCCTCCTTTTGCTGCTGCTTCAACCAACAACGTTCCTACAATTGGTCCAGTACATGAAAACGATACAATTGCCAAAGCTAAAGCCATGAAGAAAATTCCGATTAATCCTCCTCTATCCGCTTGTTTATCTACTTTATTTGCCCAAGAATTAGGTAACATGATTTCAAAAGCTCCTAAGAACGAAGCCGCAAAAACAATTAATATTCCGAAGAAAATAATGTTAAACCAAACATTTGTCGACAAAGCATTTAACGCATCGGCTCCAAAGATTTTTGTAACAATTAATCCTAAAACTACATAAATTACGATAATAGATAATCCGTAAATAATAGCATTTTTAATTCCTTTTGCACGAGATTTACTTTGTTTTGTAAAGAAACTCACCGTCATCGGAATCATTGGAAAAACACAAGGTGTTAATAAAGCAGCAAAACCTCCTAAAAACGACCAAATAAAGATTCCCCAAATACTTCTATCATCTGTTTTTGAAGATGTTTTCGTATTTTCATTTACAACATCTGTTTTTGCTTTTGTATCGTTATTTGATGAAACTGCCAAATCTTCGAAGTTTTGAACTTCTTTCGACGTCAACGATTTTAAATCAAAAACGAAATATTTATTAAAACTAATACACATATCTGTACAAGCCTGATAAAAAACATCTAATTGAATGTTTTGAACATCTGGATTTGTGATTTTAATATTATGTGTAAAATGCGCTTCTTTAGCAAAATAATATTCATCTACTTCAAAAATATCGTTGAATTGCTTTTGATACTCGCTTTCTTTTGCTTTGCCTTGTGGCTCATAATTTCCTTCTGCATTATTATATGTAAACTCCATTGGTTGTGGACCATCGGCTGGAGTAAATTGCGAATACATATGCCACTCGCCTTCTAATATTGCATCTAATTTAATTTGATATTCTGTATCAGAAATTTTTTCGATACTCGATTTCCACTTTACGGGATCTTGTACTTGCGAAAATCCTAAACCAGTCACTAAAAGAACCAGTATTGTGAGTAAATTTCTCATTGATTTAAAGTTAATTTATAGATTTTATTTGTTTTACTTGTTATTTTAAAACGATCGTCGGCACGCATTCCTACAATCCAAATGATTTTTTCATCGTTATTTACCAAAAGCCATTTTTCTTTTTTTTCGAAAATAGATAGCTTTTCATCTTTAAAAAACTTCGATACTTTTTTAAATCCATTTAAACCATAAGGCTTAAAAACATCTCCTTCTTTGAATTTTCTAAAGATTAAAGGCCATTTCAAAAGTTCAGCATCTACGAAAATAGAATTTTTATTTGGATTAGTTTCAATTGAAAAAACGTCTGCAATTTCCATAGAAAAAGGGAGACTACCAAAGTCATTAACAGAATTTACACAAATCTCTAACGGTTTTTCCTCACTATTTTCAATTATCAACAAAGATTGTCGATTTTTTAACAAAGAGAATTTTTCGTTTTTTAACATTTTTCCCGTTTCCGCTTGCACTATTTTCTGAATTTCTAAATGAGAAATAAAACCAAAATCAAGTAAAAATGTATTCAACAGCACTTCGGAATTAGGAAATTCATTTACCTTTTCTAAATCAATTTCAATAAGATCATTCTTTTGCTCAACACATTGTTTTTTAAACAAATCTAAAGCTGTTAAAGCCAATGTTTGTGTTTGCTTTAAATGATTTAATGTATTTTGAAACGATTTTAAAAACTGATCGTTTTCTTCTTTTAAAATAGGAATTATTAAATGTCGAATCTTATTTCTAAGGTATTTTGTTGTTGTATTCGAAGCATCTTCTCGCCACGGAACATTGTTTAAAACGGCATATTTCTGAATTTCATCTCGCGAAAAAGGTAATAAAGGTCGAATGATATTTTCGTTTTGTTCCGGAATTCCCAATAAGCCATTAATTCCAGTTCCGCGCGTAAAATTTATCATAAACGTTTCAACCTGATCATCTAAATGATGCGCTGTTGCAATGAAGTTGTATTGATGTTCTAAACACAATTCTTTAAACCAGGAATAACGTAATTCGCGAGCTGCAATTTGGATGGAAATATGCTCTTTGGCAGCATATTCTTCGGTTTCAAAATGATTTAAAAAAAATGGGATTTTATATTTTTCGCAATAATTCTTAACTAATTCCTCATCTAAATCACTTTCTTTTCCTCGTAATTTAAAATTACAATGTGCTACTGCAAAATCTAATTTTAGTTGATAAAACAAGTGCAAAAGAACCATACTATCTACTCCGCCACTAACTGTTACAATGGTTTTATGTTGTAATAATTGTGGTAATTGTTTCGCAATATGTTCTTTAAATTGATCTAACATTGTTCTAAAACTTTTTTCATTGCATTAGCCTTTAACAAACATTCCTTATATTCATCGGCAACGTTTGCTTGAATCGTAATGGCACTTCCCACACTAAACGAAACGTACTTTTTTTGTTGATTATATAAAATACTTCGAATAATAACGTTAAAATCAAAATCATTTTCTGGAGTAAAATAGCCTAAAGCGCCGCTATACAAACCGCGTTTTGTTTGTTCAACTTCTTCAATAATTTTCATTGCCGAAAGTTTTGGAGCCCCGGTCATGCTTCCCATTGGAAAGGTTGTTTTGATGATTTCGATTGGATTTTGATCTTCTGAAACTTCCGAAACAATTGTAGAAATCATTTGATGAACTTGTTTAAAACTATGAATTCCGAATAACTCTTCGACTTGAACCGAACCTTTTGTAGCCGTTTTTGATAAGTCGTTTCGAACTAAATCTACAATCATCACATTTTCGGATTGTTCTTTTGCATTATTTGCCAAAGCTTCTTTCAATTCTTGGTCTTCTAATTCAGAATTTCCTCGTTTCGAAGTTCCTTTTATAGGTTGCGAAATAACTTTGGTTCCTTGTTTTTTAAGATAACGTTCGGGCGAAGCAGAAATCACAAAATGTTGATTGAATTTACCGAAACAAGCAAAAGGTGGTTCCGAAATTTCGTTTAAATTCCAAAAAATCGAAGCGGGATCAATTTGCATATTTTCTGCATAAAATTCCATACAATAATTTGCTTCGTAAATATCGCCTCGTTGAATATGATAAATCATTTTGTCGAAACCATTGCAATATTCATCAAAACTAATTCGATTTTTAATTTCGATTTTACTTTCTTGAATTGTTTCCACTAAAATGGTTTCGTTTATTTCTTCAAAATCAGACAGAATTTCTTCATCACAAACACCCAAATATTCAAAACGCACTTCATTCTCTTCTATAAAAAAGATTTTTTTAGGCTGAAAAAATAAAAGTTCAGGAAATTCTAATCCGTCAAAATTTTTCGACGAAAGTTTTTCGGTATCATTCTTTAAATCGTAACTTAAATAGCCAAAAAGCCAATCGTTTGTGTTTCGTTTATATTCGTTTAATTGTTCGAATGAATTATGATCATCGGTTTGCACCAAAGTAAACGCATCAACAGCCAAAACTGCTTTTAGAGAATGATAGTTATTTTTGAATTTATTCGAATCTAAATAAACCACTTCTCTAAACTGTTGTGCCCATTGAAGCAGCTTTTTAGAGAAATTTTCTGAATCGGAAATCGTAAATATTTGAGAAGTTCTTTTCATTAACCTTCAAAAATAGCAGTTACTTTTGTTTTGATTTCATTCAACATTTCACTATTCAAAACACGTTGATTTTCTCGATCAAAATTCTCATTAAAAGATGGAAAAGCAAACCAATCATAAGTTTCGCATCCAAAGCGTACAACTAATTTCTGCAAACTTTCATTTGCTCCTAAAGCTCCCCTTCTTCCTTCCGAAGTACTTAAAATAAAGACTTTTTTGTTAGCTAAAAACTTTAACTCAATTCGAGACAACCAATCTAAAACATTTTTAAAAAAAGCAGACAAATTTTGATTGTGCTCGTTTGTCGTTATAAAAATATGTTGATGTTTGTTTATATATTCCATCAATAACTTAATTCCTTCCGGAGATCCAATTTTACTTTCAAGATCTTCGCTAAATAATGGAATATCCAACGTTTTTAAATCAATAAATTCGTGTTCTAAACTTAATTCTTTCAAAACCGATTTGGTTAATTGTTCATTAATTGACTTTGAAGAATTACTGCCAACAAATACTAACATATCTTATTTTATATTTAATAACGAGCTAAATTACGAAAATGTTGGATTAAAAAATATATGATTGTATTTGAAATTGTTACTTATTATCAAATAAACAACAAAAGAGCATTTAGTTATTCTTTTAGGAATTATTAAATCTCGTATTTTTTTAGTATTTTCGCTAAACTATACTAAAAAGCTAAACTATATAATATGAAATTTGGACTTATTCGTGAAGGTAAGAATCCACCTGATAGGCGTGTGGTATTTTCTCCTGAAGATTTTCTAACCTTCAAAAATAATTATCCGGAAAGCAATTTTAAAGTTGAAACTTCTAATATTCGATTTTTTAAAGATGAAGAATATGCGAAATTAGGATTTGAAGTTTCAAATGATATGAATGATTGTGACGTACTTTTCGGAGTAAAAGAAGTTCCCGTATCTCAATTAATACCAAATAAAACTTATTTTTTCTTTTCGCATACCATAAAAAAGCAACCTTATAATAAAAAATTGCTTCAAGCTTGTATTGAAAAAAACATTCGATTAATTGATCATGAAACCTTAATTGACGAAAACGGTCATCGTCTAATCGGATTTGGTCGTTATGCCGGAATTGCAGGCGCTTATAATACATTTAGAGCTTTCGGAATTAAATATGAATTATTCTATTTAACTAAAGCCGAAAGCCTTAAAACGACCGAAGATTTAATCGAACGTCTTCGTCGTCCTTATTTTCCTCCTATCAAAGTCGTTCTTACCGGAGCCGGAAAAGTTGGCATGGGAGCAAGAGAAATTCTGGACGGAATGAAAATGAAACAGGTTACAGTTGATCAATTTTTAAATAAAGAATTCGATGAACCGGTATATGTTCAAATCGATATTCAGGATTATTACAAACGAAAAGATGGTTCTGAAGGTTCAAGAGAAGATTTTAAAAAACATTCTGATCAATATGAAAGTGATTTTGAAAGATTTGCGAATGTTGCAGATATTTTCATTGCCGGACATTTCTATAAAGATGGTTCTCCTAAAATTTTAACTAAAGAAATGTTGAATAACGCACATAACAACATAAAAGTTATTGGTGATGTTTCGTGCGATATTGACGGACCGATTGATAGCACTTTACGTGTTTCTACAATTGCCGATCCTTTTTATGGATATTATCCGCGAGAAAACAAAGAAGTTTCGATTGAGCATCCAGCGGCTGTTGTTGTAATGGCTGTTGATAATTTACCTTGTGAATTACCTCAAGAAGCTAGTAATGCTTTTGGAAAAGTATTTTTAAAAGATATTGTTCCTGCTTTTTTCAATAACGATAAAGATGGAATTTTAGAAAGAGCTACCATTTGTCAAGACGGAAAATTAACTGAACGTTTTTCTTATTTAGAAAACTATATAAAATAACAAAAGCTCCTTTCGGAGCTTTTTTAAATCGTCATAGAAAATAATTGTGTTTTAGGCTGATTTTTAATCAAATGTTCGTCAAAAGCCATACAAATATTCCGAACAAATGTTTTTCCGGATTCGGTAACGGTTAAAATATCACTTTCTATTTGAATTAAATCATCGCTTAATAATTCTGCCAATCTTATTTGTAATTCGTCTTGTGGAATTACCGGATAAACCTTGGTAAGATCGGTAGTAAACTGACAGATGATTTCTAAAATTGCGTATCTTAAAATTAAATCTTCTGTTGTTAAAGCGTGTCCTTTTACAACCGGAATTATATTTTCGTTTACTAATTCAAGATATTTTTCAATACTTTTTTCGTTTTGAGCAAAAGCTTTTTCAGAATCACTTATAGAAGAAGCGCCTAAACCAATCATAACCGTAGTTTTAGACGAAGTATATCCCATAAAGTTGCGATGTAGGTTTCCGTTTACATATGACTCGTATAAAGTATCGGACTCTTTGGAAAAATGATCCATTCCTATTTCATGATAACCATTCTCCGAGAAAAGCTCTCGTCCTGTTTCATATAACAAGCGCTTTTCTTCGTTCTTCGGCAAATCTTCATCGTTAAAACCGCGTTGCCCGTTTCCTTTAATCCACGGAACATGCGCATAACTGTAAAACGAAATTCGATCCGGATTTAATTGACTCGTTTTTTCGATCGTATCCACAATTGAAGCCGAAGTTTGAAACGGAAGTCCGTAAATGATATCATGCGAAATTGAAGTGTATCCCAATTCTTTTGCCCAATTCGATACTTTTTCGACCTGACTAAAAGGTTGAATTCTATTAATCGCTTTCTGAACTTTTTCATCGTAATCCTGAACCCCAAAACTTACGCGCGTAAAACCTAAATTTCGCAATGTTTGCAAGTGTTCATACGACGTATTATTCGGATGTCCTTCAAAACTCAATTCAATATCTTCATGTCTTTTAGCTAATTCAAAAATTCCGTTTATCAATCGCTCTAATTCCTTACAATGAAAAAAAGTCGGAGTTCCGCCACCCAAATGCAATTCTTTTACAATTGGTTTTTCATCGAAAAGATCAACATATAATTGCCATTCATTTAAAACGGCATTAATATAAGGTTCTTCAACTTCATGACGTTTTGTAATTCTTTTATGACAACCGCAAAAAGTACACAAACTTTCGCAATATGGAAGATGTATATAAATTGATATTCCTTCAGTTGAATTGCTTTTCTTAAAGTTTTCCTTTAATCTTTCAATCCAAATTTCTGACGAAAACAAATCCTGATTCCAAAACGGAACAGTAGGATAACTGGTGTATCTAGGACCAGGTACATTGTATTTTTTAATTAAAGAACTCATTTGCTTATACTTTGTTACAAAATTAGTCGGTTTAGATAATAAAAAGCCTGATATTTATCATAATCTACCGTTGTATAAACACTTTAAATCACTAAACAATTATCATTTTTTTAAGATTTTATCTTCTTAAAATAACAAAAAATATCGCTATTTTTGAATCTGATAATTAAAAATGATAAAAATGGACCAAGCGTCTTTTCAAAGTTTTCTTAGAACATTAGTAATTATAATTTTGGTTTACTATCTGATTAAGTTTGCTTTCAGATTGTTAGCTCCGTATTTGTTGAATAAAGCGGTAAGTAAAGTGAATGAAAATTTTCAGAAACAACAACAAGCATATCAACAGAATTCACAAAATTCAACAACCAATCAAGGTTTTGAAGAAAACATAAAACAAAACAAAATTCCGAAAGAAAAAAAGAAAGTCGGCGAATACATCGATTTTGAAGAAGTAGAATAGATAGAAAGTCTTGCAATGCAAGACTTTTTTTTTATCGTTTCCTAAATAATAAGTACATTTAACGACAAAATAATGTACTATGAAGAATTTAAAAAACTATCTACCTCATATATTAGCAATTGTAGGTTTTATAGTTGTTGCTTTAGCATATTTTCATCCGGTTCTTTCGGGCAAGCAAATCTTCCAGTCCGATATTGTACAATATACCGGAATGGCTAAAGAATTAAACGATTTTCGCCAAACACATAACGAAGAAACTTATTGGGTAAATAACGCTTTTGGCGGAATGCCGACGTACCAATTAGGTGCAAAATACCCTCATAATTACATTAAAGAATTAGATTATACTTTACGTTTTTTGCCTCGTCCGGCAGATTACGTTTTTCTATATTTCATTGGTTTTTACATTTTACTGTTAACTTATAAAGTAAAACCTTTAAAAGCTTTTATTGGTGCATTATTGTTTGGTTTTTCGACCTATTTAATTGTGATTATTGGAGCCGGACACAACGCAAAAGCACACGCCATTGCTTATATGCCATTAGTTTTAGCTGGAGTAAATTTAGTTTTTAGGAAGAAATATCTGCTCGGAGGAGTTTTAACAATGATTGCAGCTGCTTTAGAAATAGCTGCTAATCACTTCCAAATGACGTATTATTTGTTGATTTTCTTGTTGATTGTAACCGTTTATTATGTAGTTTATTACGTTAAACAAAAAGATTTTAGTTCATTAGCAAAAATATTAGGCGTTTTTGTTATTGCCGGAGTTTTAGCAATTGGATTAAACGCAACAAACTTAATGGCAACTTCAGAATATGCTAATTTTAGTACGCGAAGCGACAGCGAGTTAACGATTGCGCCAGACGGATCTCCGAAAGCATCGACGAATGCAATGACGCATGAATACATTACCGAATATAGTTACGGAATTTTTGAAACCTTTAATTTATTGGTTCCCAGAATTATGGGTGGCGGAAACGGCGAAAACATTGGAACGTCTTCTAATTCGTACAAATTTGTTTCAAGTTTTTTACAATCGCAAGGTTATGATCCTTCGGCGGCTCAACAATTCAGCGACCACGCTCCTACTTATTGGGGCAATCAGCCTATTGTTGCGGCACCGGCGTATATCGGAGCTATTGTAATATTTCTAGCGGTTTTATGTTTCTTTGTCGATAACCGAAAAATTAAATATTATTTAGGAAGCGGAGCTGTTATTTCGATCCTTTTATCTTGGGGACATAACTTTTTCTTGACCGATTTTTTAATCGATAATTTTCCTTTATACAATAAATTCCGAGCTATAACATCTATTCAGGTTATTGCCGAATTATGTTTTCCTATCTTGGCAATTTTAGGTTTACAAGCCTTTTTTAAAGCTTCAAAAGAAGATCAATTTAACGCTTTAAAAAAATCGGGAATTGCTTTTGGAATTCTTTTGATTTTGTTATTCTTTATGAAATCCATGATGAGTTTTTCGGGAGCGAACGATTCGTATTATATGCAAATGTTCCAAGAAGCAGGTTCTGCATTTATTTCGGCTTTAGTCGAAGATCGGAAAGCGATGTATACAAACGATTTATTCAGAACATTTATTTTCATAGCTTTAGCTGCCGGAACTTTATTTGCTTATAACAAAGAAAAATTGAACGCTAAAACAGCTTTGATCATTGTTGGAATTTTAGGTGTTTTTGATTTGGTTTCGATCGATACAAAATATGTAAACAAAGACAATTTCGTAGCAAAACAAATGGTAGAAAAGCCTTTTCAAGCAACTCCTGCAGATGAACGAATTTTGTCAGACGAATCTCAGTTCCGAGTTTTTGAACAACAAGGAGGTTTTAGCAGCGCACGCAGTTCGTTCTTTCATCATTCTTTAGGTGGATATCACGCAGCAAAACCTAAAAAAATTCAAGATTTATTCGATTATCAAATTGCACAACAAAACATGGAGGTTTTAAACATGTTAAACGTAAAATATGTGATTGGTAAAAACGAAGAAGGTCAGGATATTCCGTTAACAAATCGTGAAGCAAATGGAAATGCATGGTTTGTAAAAAACATCGAAAAAGTAGCGAATGCTGATGAAATGATGAAGGAAATGAAAACGTTCCATTCAAAAGAAACTGCTTTAGTTTATACGAACGAAACAGTAAATAAAACAACTTTCACTGTTGATAGTTTAGCTCAAATAAAATTAACGAATTACGAACCAAACAAATTGGTTTATCATTCAAATAATCAAAATGAAGGGTTTGCGGTTTTTTCTGAAATGTATTATCCAAAAGGATGGAAAATTTCTGTAGACGGAAAACCTGCCGAAATGATCGAAGTTAATTATGCTTTGCGCGGAATGAATATTCCGGCTGGAAATCATAAAATCGAATTCGCGTTTGAACCGGAAGTAGTTAAAACAGGAAGTACAATTTCATTAATTTCTTCATTAGTTGCATTACTTGTAATTGCAACTGGTTTGTATTTTGGAATGAAGAAAAAGAACGAATCAGAACCAGCAGAAACGGCATAATCAATTATGAAAAAGGTACTTATTATATCGTATTATTGGCCTCCGGCAGGAGGTCCGGGAGTACAACGCTGGCTAAAATTCGTGAAATATCTACCCGATTTTAATATTGAACCTATTGTTTACGTTCCTGAAAATGCGACGTATCCTATTTTAGATCCCGATTTAGAAAAAGATATTCGAAAAGATGTTCAAATCTTAAAACATCCTATTAAAGAGCCTTATAAAATTGCCCAATTCCTAACAGGAAAAAAGAGTTCTAATTTAAGTTCTGGAATAATTTCAGACAAAAACAAACAATCAAAATTAGAAAAGTTGTTGTTATGGATTAGAGGCAATCTTTTTATACCAGATGCGCGCGTGGGTTGGGTTAAACCTTCTGTCAACTATTTATCTGCATATTTAGAAAAAAATCCAGATATAGAAATCGTTATTACAACAGGTCCTCCGCACAGTATGCACTTAATTGGTGAAGAACTTAAACGACTACATAAAATAAAATGGATTGCCGATTTTCGTGATCCATGGACTTCGATTGGTTACCATAAACAATTAAAGCTTTCTAAGGTTTCGCAGCAAGCGCATTTAGATATGGAAAAAGAAATGTTGCAAATTGCAGATGTTATTATTACAACGAGTTATACCACGAAAAAGGAATTCGAACAAATTACGCCGAAACCGATTCATGTGATTACAAATGGTTACGATGTTGAAACGATTGAAAAGCAACCTTTAGACGAAAAGTTTACGATAAGCCATATTGGATCATTACTTTCTAAACGTAATCCACGAATTTTATGGAAAGCTTTAAAAGAGATCTTAAAAGAAAACGAACAATTTAGAAATGATTTTCAATTGCAACTAATCGGTAAAGTAAGTCAGGAAATTGTAGATACGATTAAAGAATTTAAATTGGATTTGTACTTAAATTTAGTTGGATATGTTTCACATTCCGATGCTTTACGTTATCAAAGAAGTTCGCAATTACTTTTGTTGATCGAGATAGATTCTTATGAAACTCAAGGAATTATTCCCGGAAAATTGTTTGAATATATGGCAGCCGAAAGACCTGTTTTAGCAATTGGTCCGGAAGAAAGCGATATTGCTAAAATTTTAAAAGAAACCAATACCGGAAAGTATTTTAATTACGAAAACTTAGAAGAGGTTAAAGATTATATTACAAATTGTTACAACCTCTATTTAAACAAAGACTTAAAAGTTTATGGAATGGGTTTACAATATTTTAGTCGAAAGAAATTGACCGAAAAATTAGCAAAAATCATCAATGAAAACTAAATAGAATAAAAAAATCGGGATAATAAATATCCCGATTTTTTATTAATTATTCTTTAAATAGTCTCGTAAAACATATTGTAGAATTCCATTATTTTTATAATATTCAATTTCAATTGCAGAATCTAATCGAGCTTTAACTTTAAAGTTTGTTTCTTTTCCCGAAGGATGAACCGCTTTAACATCTAACAATTTATGAGGAACTAAATCTTGTGCTAAACCTAAAATCGAAAAAGTTTCGGTTCCGTCTAATCCTAAAGATTCTGCATTTTCACCTTCCATAAAAACCAAAGGTGCTACGCCCATTCCTACCAAATTGCTACGGTGAATTCTTTCAAAACTTTCAGCAATTACGGCTTTAACACCTAAAAGAAATGTTCCTTTTGCAGCCCAATCTCGCGAAGATCCCGAACCGTATTCTTTTCCGGCTAAAACAATTAAAGGAGTTTCGTCTTTTTGATAAGCCATTGCTGTTTCGTAAACGGATTTTACTTCGTTTGTAGGAAAGTATTTACTAAAGCCTCCTTCTTTATCTACAATTTTATTTTTGATTCGGACATTAGCAAAAGTTCCGCGCATCATAACTTCATGGTTTCCACGACGCGAACCGTAAGAGTTAAAATCAGCTTTTTCTACTCCGTTTTTTATTAAATAATTTCCAGCTGCAGTATCTTCTTTAAACGAACCTGCGGGTGAAATATGATCTGTTGTAACGGAATCACCCAAATACAATAAAACTTTTGCATTTGTAATATCCTGAATTAGTTCCGGAGTATCTTTCAGATTTTCAAAGAATGGAGCTTCTTTAATGTAAGTCGAATTTGAATTCCATTCAAAATTTTGATCCAAGTTAACAACTAAATTCTGCCAATCTTCAGATCCGTCAAAAATAACATCGTAAACTTCTTCAAAATCTCCTTTTTTCACGCAATCATTAATCGTTTGCTGAATTTCGTCTCTTGTAGGCCAAATATCCTTCAAATAAACCGGATTCCCGTTCGGATCATACGACAACGGATCGTTAATTAAATCAACATCCACTCTTCCGACCAAGGCATAAGCCACAACCAACATTGGCGACATCAGAAAATTCATTTTTACTTGAGGATGCACACGTGCTTCAAAATTTCTATTTCCTGATAAAACCGAAGCTACGACCAATTCACCTTTTTCAACAGCTTCTGCAATATGAGGTTGTAAAGGTCCTGAATTTCCAATGCACGAAGTACAACCGTAACCAACTGTATGGAAGCGTAAAGCGTCTAAATCGGTATTTAAACCAGAGCGCTCTAAGTATTGTGTTACGACTTTTGATCCCGGAGCCAAAGATGTTTTTACCCAAGATTTTGTACGCAAACCTTTTTCAACAGCGTTTCTCGCTAATAATCCTGCACCAATCATCACAGCCGGATTCGAAGTATTGGTACAACTTGTAATAGCAGCAATTACAATACTTCCGTCGCTTAATTTAAATTCCTGATTTTTATATTTAATTCGAACAGACTTTATTTCGTCGTGAATTACTTCTAAAGCCGATTCTTTTTCCATCGGAACTTTTCCAAATGTAAATTCCGTTCCCGAACCTCCGTCTGCTAACCAAGCCGATTCTTTTCGTTCATTTAAAGGCGAATAAGAACGGTGGTGTTCTTTTTCTAATAAACTTGCAAATTGTGTTCCTAAATCTTTAGCGAATATTTTATCTTGTGGTCGTTTAGGTCCTGAAACAGTTGGCTCTAAAGTTGATAAATCGAACTCAACTACAGAAGAATATTCGATTTCTTCTTTACCTGTTCTCCACAATAAATTTTCCTTACAATACGCTTCAACGATTTCAATTTGCTCTTCACTTCTATTTGTTGCGTGCATATATTCCAACGTACGATCGTCAATAGGAAAATAAGTTACCGTACAACCAAATTCGGGCGACATATTAGCAATAGTAGCTCGATCCGTCACTGTTAAATGATCTAAACCATCTCCAAAAACTTCAACAAATTTTCCTACAACTCCTTTATCCCGAAGAACTTTTGTAATCGACAATACCATATCGGTTGCCGTACAATGATCTGGAATTTGCCCTGTTAATTTCAAACCAATAACTTCGGGACAAGTAAAGAAAATAGGCTGACCTAGCATTGCGGCTTCAGCTTCAATTCCGCCAACTCCCCAAGCAATCACACCAATTCCGTTTACCATTGGCGTATGAGAATCGGTTCCGACTAAAGTATCAGGAAACAACCAACCTTCTCTTGAAGTTACGACTTTTGCAAGATATTCTAAATTAACCTGATGACAAATCCCCATTCCAGGCGGAACAACCGTAAAATTACTCAACCCTTTTTGTGCCCACTTTAATAATTCGTAACGTTCTTTATTTCGATCATATTCTAATTCAACATTTTTATTGTATGAATAATCAGTTCCGAAATAATCAACCTGAACCGAGTGATCAATAACCAAATCAACCGGAATTGCGGGATTAATTTTTTGACCATCTTTTCCATGTCTAACAAACTCAGCACGTAAAGAAGCCATATCTACAACCGCTGGAACTCCTGTAAAATCTTGCATTAAAATTCTAGCAGGTTTAAATGGAATATCTTTATCAACAGGATTTGGCGACCAATTAGCTAATGTTTGAACATGTTCGTCCGTGATACTAAATCCATCATAATTTCGTAAAACATTTTCTAATAAAATTCGAATACTAAAAGGCAAATGTTCAACCTTTAAATCTTTTAAAGAACTAAACTGATAACTTTTCCCATTTACCTTAATTTCCTTAACCGATTTTGCTTTATTATTCATCATAAAATTTAGTTATTAAAGTTGTTACTTAAATTTAAGAAAAATTATTGGAATCTAAAATTGCTTTTCCCGTTACTTATTAAGTTAAATCAGATAAAAATAAAAAGCTCATNNATGAGCTTTTTATTTTTATCTTCACTTATTCTTTTCCTTTTACTACTAATCTAAATCCTTCTCCGTGAATGTTTAAGATTTCAACGTTTTCGTCAGATTTTAAGTATTTTCTTAATTTCGCAATGTAAACGTCCATACTACGAGAAGTGAAGTAATTATCATCTCTCCATATTTTTGTTAAGGCAACTTCACGTGGCATTAAATCATTTTCGTATAAAGCCAACATTTTTAAAAGTTCGTTTTCTTTCGGAGATAATTTAATTGGTTCGTCATTCTCGAAAGTTAAGAAACGTAATTTAGAATTTAAATGGAACTTACCAATCTGAAACTCAAATTTCGTATTTTCAGCTTTAACTTCAGATGTTTTACGTTGCATAATCGCTTTGATTTTCATCAATAAAACTTCCGAATCAAAAGGCTTGTTCAAATAATCATCAGCACCAACTTTATATCCTTTTAAAACATCTTCCTTCATTGTTTTTGCAGTAAGGAAAATGATCGGAATTTCCTTATTCTTATCTCTAATTTCTCGTGCTAACGTAAACCCGTCCTTATAAGGCATCATTACATCTAAAATGCACAAATCATATGTATCTTTCTTGAATTTTTCGAAACCTTCCATTCCATTTTTGGCAAGTGTTACGTCAAAATCGTTCATTACCAAATAATCTTTCAAAATTGATCCGAAGTTTGGATCATCTTCTACTAACAAGATTTTTTTGTTATTTACTTCCATTTTATCACCTATTTGTTGTTGTTCTATATTTAATTTATCAAAGGAATTTTCACAATAAATGTACTTCCTTTTCCTTTTTCACTTTCTACATAAACCTGACCGTTATGATCGTCTACAATTTGCTTTACATAAGCCAAACCTAATCCATGACCTTTAACATTATGTAAATCTCCGGTGTGTTCACGATAGAATTTATCGAATATTTTCTTGGTTGCCGCTTTACTCATTCCGGCTCCCTGATCTTTAATTTTAATTACAATCGAATCTTTTATATTTTCGGTATAAATATCGATTACAGGCGCATTTGGCGAATATTTAATTGCATTATCTATAATATTTACAAAAACACTCGTAAAATGCGTTGGATTGATTAAAACCGTGTCGCGTTGTGCATTAAAATGAGTGGTTACACTTCCTTCTCTGTCTTCTATCAATAATGAAACGTGATCTACGGCATCTTCCAAAATTTCGGTCAATTCCATTTTTTCTTTCGGAATATCCAACTCTTTTTTCTCTAGTTTTGATATTCTTAAGATATTTTCGATTTGAGCATGCATTCGTTTATTTTCATCACGAATCATCTGGGCGTATCGCAAAACCTTTTCTTTATCATCAATAATTTTCGGATTTTTAATCGCGTCTAAAGCAAGATTAATTGTTGCAATAGGCGTTTTAAACTCATGCGTCATATTATTAATGAAATCGTTTTTAATTTCCGAAATCTGTCTTTGCGTAATTAATTGTCGAATTGCACTGTAATATGCTGCAATAATTACAACTGTAAACAATAACGAAATCAGAATAAACGGTAATAAATCCGATGCTAAGAATTTCGTTTTTTGCGGAAAACTTACATATAACTGATATTTAGAATGATTTTCTACATCTGTTAAAATCGGAACCGAATAGGTATTATGTTCGTTATAAACAAAGTTTTTCGATTTTATTGAAGTAGATAAACCGTTGTTAAAAACCGCATATTCAAAATTGGTATCTCGTTTATTAATCGATAATTCATTTTTAAGCAAAGCTTGTAAATTACTATTCGACAAACGTTCTTCAATCGGATAATGCGAAACGATTTCGTTATATGCCAAGTCAATACCGATTTTATCTAATTCGCTTACATTTCCATTTTTCTCAATAACTTCGTCTGGTTCTGTTTCATTATTCAACGCTCTGTGAATGTCTTGATCTAAACCATCGGCAATTTTTTCTTTGTTACGAAAAACTTCAGTTTTGCTTCGACTTATATAATTTTTGTAATCTTTTTTCGATCCGCTTGCGCTATCAATGAACGTGTTATTTAATGTAAAATCACTTAAATTTTGAACGCTAATAACGTTTGTATAAATGATTTCTTCGTTTGTTTCAAGATTTTTCTCTATATGAAAAATCTTTCGAACTTCTTTTTGATCAGGTGCTTTTCCTGTTTTTTTCAAATAATCGATATATTTTTTATGAAAATCATATCGTTCTTTTTCTTTTACATTATTTGCGACATTTCCAATTGCTTGATTTACCGAATGTTGAAATTGTAAATCGTTATTTTCATATGTTGTGCTAATCCAATAAAGCTGTATTAAAATGATTCCTAATAAAGCTAAACTCATTAAAACAACCAGAAACTGAAATCTATATTTATTCATTTATTTTAAAAATACTTTCAAATTTAACATTTTAACACCATACAAAACAATCGTTTAACCTAATATTAACAACAAAAAAGAATTACGTTAATATTTCTTCCAACACTTTATCAATCTGATTATAGGTTTCTTGCAAATCGATATTCGTTATAACAAAATCAGAAAGTTTTGCTTTTTCTTCATCGCTCATTTGATTTCGCATTCTTTTTAAAACTTCTTCTTTCGCAACATGATCGCGTTTCATGACACGTTCAATTCTAATTTGTTCCGGTGCGGTAACCAAAATACTTGCATCGCAAACTTTATAAGCACCCGATTCAAATAAAATAGCACTTTCTTTCACAATTAGCTTAGAATTTTGATTTCGTTTTACGAAATCTTCAAAATCTTTTGCAACTGCCGGATGTACAATTCCGTTTAAAGCTTCTAACTTTTCTTTGTTATTAAATACAATTTCGGCTATCTTTTTTCGATCTAATAATCCGTTATGTAAAAGAACTTCGTTGTTAAACAACGTATTAACCTGTTTAATAACTTCCGGTTTTTCCATAATGTATTTTCCGGCTTCGTCCGCAATGTAAACCGGAATATTTTTAGAAGCTATATAATTTATTACGGTAGTTTTTCCACTTCCGATACCTCCTGTAAGTCCAATAATCTTTGTCATTATTTAAAAAACATTTCGGGCATTGCTGTTTCAGGTTTTAACTTTTTAACATGTAACAAATAGTTACTAAGCAAAAACCCTGCCCCATATCCATAAAACTGAATAAAAGTTGCAATTATTGTTAAAAATGATATTTTTAAACTTTTTGTTTGGATAAAACTTTCTATAAAAAGTACTAAAAAATATAAAATATAACACATGAAAAACCATTGAAAACCAAATATCAATGCAATTATTGATACTAAAAAACCTAAAAAGAATAACGAAGGAAACCAATAGGTTATTTTAGAATATTCGGGATAACGTTGATTTAAAATTGGGCGCGCTTTCCCAAATTTGTTTACCTGTTTGTAGAATTTTTCCCAATCGATTCGGCGTTTGTGGAAAACATAAGCATTCGGAATTAAAGCTGTTTTAAAACCTAAATTCCATAAACGAATAGAAAGATCAGGATCTTCACCTGGATGAATTTTACCGAATCCGCCAGAAGCTTCAAAAGCTTTTCTCGAAATTCCCATATTAAAACTTCTTGGCTGAAACTTGCCTAATTTTTCACTTCCGCCACGAATCCCCCCTGTTGTTAAAAAAGAAGTCATGGTTTGATTAATTGCTTTCTGAACATCTGAAAATGAATCATGTGCATTATCTGGTCCACCAAAACAATCGACATAATTCGATTCAAGAAAAAGATCCACTTCGTTCAAATAATTCGACGGAATAATACAATCCGAATCCAATATTAAAAAGTAATTTCCTTTTGCAACCTTCATTCCGTAATTACGCGAATCGCCCGGTCCCGAATTCGACTTAAAGTGATACGAAATATTCAAAACATTGGCATATTTCTTCACAACATCTTCGCACGTAATCGTAGAACCGTCTTCAACAACCACAATTTCATAAGGTTTTGTGTATAATTGATGCGAAAGACTTTCTAATAATTCGTCGATCTCATCGGGTCTGTTATAAACAGGAATTACAAAAGAATAATACATTTATCTTAATTTACATAACAAAGTTATTGTTAAAGATTCTATTGATAAAATTAAAAGATAAAATATTCCTAAAACTTAAAAAAATGCATCATTTTTGCTTAAATCAACAAATCTAAATTCCTGTCTACAACATTTTACAAAAAAATATAGATGTTTATGGCGGAACTTTACTAAATTTAATCTTTAAAAAGACTCTGAAAAAAGAGAAGGAATTGTTATGAATGAAATCAAAATATTATGGGTCGATGATGAAATCGATTTATTAAAACCACACATTTTATTTTTAGAAAAAAAAGGCTATAACGTTACAACTGCAACAAACGGACAGGACGCAATAGATTTGTTTGAAGGAACAAATTTCGACATTGTTTTTTTAGATGAAAACATGCCCGGAATTACTGGTTTGGAAACACTTTCGGAATTAAAAGAACGTAAATCTACCACGCCGATTATCATGATTAC
The DNA here is from genome assembly GCA_002360925.1 of Flavobacteriaceae bacterium UBA3339. Lineage (GTDB taxonomy): Bacteria > Bacteroidota > Bacteroidia > Flavobacteriales > Flavobacteriaceae > Flavobacterium. Next base: position 25,972 of record DERN01000010.1, read on the forward strand.
CAAAAGTGAAGAAGAATATATTATGGATGAAGCAATTGGTTCTCAAATTGCCGATTATTTGATAAAACCTGTGAATCCGAATCAAATTTTGTTGAGTTTGAAGAAAAATTTGGATCATTCGCGTTTGGTTTCGGAAAAAACTTCTTTAGATTATCAGAAAGAATTCCGAAAAATTGCAATGGATATGATGCAGGCAAATTCGCATCAAGATTGGGCAGATTTATACAAGCGTTTGATTTTTTGGGAAATGCAGTTAGAGAATATCGAAGATCATAATTTGACGAATATTCTGGAAAAACAAAAAGAAGAAGCCAATACGCAATTTGGAAAGTTTGTTGAAAAAAATTACGAAGATTGGATTAATAATGAAGACGAAGCTCCGCTTTTTTCACATAAATTATTTGTTCGAAAAGTAGTTCCCGAATTACGTGGCGACGAGAATGTGTTGTTTGTTGTTATTGATAATTTACGTTTCGATCAATGGAAAGCTTTTGAAGGTTTTGTCAACAATCATTATAAAGTTTCGCAAGAAGATTATTATTATTCCATTTTGCCAACTGCCACACAATATGCACGTAATGCCATTTTTTCAGGATTAACTCCGTTGCAAATGGAAAAACAATTACCGCAATATTGGAAAAATGATGTAGACGAAGGCGGAAAAAACTTATTCGAAGCCGAATTTCTAGAAGATCAATTAAAACGTTTGCGTTTAAATATTAAGCACGAATATCATAAAATAACGAATTTAAAAGACGGTAAAAAGTTTGCCGAAAACTTTAAATCCATGAAAGACAATAAACTGATTGCTTTGGTTTACAATTTTGTAGATATGATTTCGCACGCAAAAACCGAAATGGAAGTTATTAAAGAATTAGCTTCGACCGATAAAGCGTATCGTTCCTTAACACAAAGTTGGTTTAAAAACTCGCCTTTGTTAGAAATTATTCAGCAAGCGCAAGCCGCAGGTTTTAAATTGATTATTACAACCGATCACGGAACCATAAATTGTAAAAATCCGTCGCAGGTTATTGGTGATAAAAACACGAGTTTAAACTTGCGTTACAAAACCGGAAAATCGTTAACTTACGAACCAAAAGATGTTTATGCGGTAAAGGATCCTAAGAAAATTCAATTACCTGCAATAAATATCAGCAGCTCGTTCATTTTTGCAAAAAGCGATTATTTTTTAGCGTACATTAACAACTATAATTATTATGTTAGTTATTTCAAAAACACGTATCAACATGGCGGAATTTCGTTAGAAGAAATTATTGTTCCGTTTGTTGTTTTAAATCCTAAAAAATAAAACATGATCATTACCTATTCTATAAACGAGCTAAACAATGTTGCGAAAGAGCTTATAGAAAAAAGCGAACATAAAACGTGGCTTTTCGATGCGCCAATGGGAGCCGGAAAAACCACTTTAATAAAAGCAATTGCGCAACAATTAGGCGTAGAAGATGTTGCAAATAGCCCAACTTTTTCTATTGTTAATGAATATAAAGGGGAAAATAATGATCGAATTTTTCATTTCGATTTATATCGTTTAAAAAATGAAGAAGAAGCGTATGATATGGGATTAGATGAATATTTTGATGAAAAGAATTGGTGTTTTGTAGAATGGCCCGATCAGGCGCAAAACCTATTACCCGAAAATGTTCATAGAATTTCGATTGAATTAGTAGATGAAAACACGCGCCAATTAAAATTTGAATAAATATGAACGGAATAACAAGCCCTTTTTCGAAATCACAATTAATGCCTCAGGAAGAAAAACTCGATGTCCGCAGAAAACGAGGTCAATTGTTTATTGGAATTCCAAAAGAAGATTTTAAGATTGAAAAACGAATCTGTCTTACGCCAGAATCGGTCAATATGTTGGTAAAAGCCGGACATAAAATTTTGATCGAATCCAATGCAGGAAAAGAAGCAAGTTATGAAGATATTAAATACAGCGAAGCCGGAGCAATTATCACGCACGATAAAGCAAAGGTTTTCGCTTGTCCTATTATTTTAAAAGTTGAACCGCCTACTTTAGAGGAAATTCAATTGATGAAACCCAAAACGTATTTGTTTTCGGCTTTACAGTTAAAAACACAAAAAAAGGAGTTTTTCGAAGCACTTGCTAAAAAGAAAATAACTGCTTTGTGTTATGAATTTATTCAAGATCGATACGGAGCTTATCCATTTTTACACGCAATTAGCGAAATTGCCGGAATTGCTTCCATTCAAATTGCTTCAGATTATATGTGTAGAATGAATGGCGGAAAAGGATTGTTATTCGGAAATATTACGGGAGTTCCGCCAACCGAAGTTGTCATTTTAGGAGCAGGTTTAGTTGCAGAATCCGCAGCACGTACCGCTTTGGCTTTGGGAGTTAATATTAAAGTATTCGACAATAATATTCATAAATTAAAACGATTACAGAAATCGTTAAATCATCAAATTTTCACTTCAACCATTCAAGAACGCGTTTTATCTAAAGCTTTAATGCGTTGCGATGTAGCAATTGGAGCTGTTAAAGGACTAAATCGTTCTCCGATTCTGGTTACCGAAGAAATGGTTCAAAGAATGAAACCCGGTGCTGTTATTATCGATGTTTGTATTGATAATGGTGGTTGTTTCGAAACTTCTGAATTAACTACACACGAAAATCCAATTGTTACAAAATACGATGTTATTCATTATGGAGTTCCCAATATCACGGCAAAATTCTCTAAAACTTCGTCTTTAGCAATTAGCAATATTATTTCGCCTTATTTATTAGGCTTGAACGAAAACGGAACAATTGAAGATACAATTCGATACGATAATACAATTCGTTCTGGAATTTATATGTATAAAGGAATTTTAGTAAACGAAGCTATTGGAAATTGGTTTAACCTCGATTCTAAAGACATTAATTTAATTGTTCTTTAAGAAAAGGATAAATAATAATCGTATTTTTGCACAAAATTAAACTTACATGAAATTTCCTCAACGTTTAGCCTACTACTTATTAGGATTATTGATAGGCGGAATCTTTGTTTTTTATTTCTTTGATGCAAAAGACACTCAATTTTGTTATCTACCAAATTGTAGGGTTTTAAAAGACTTAAGAAGCAAACCTTTGGTCATTGCTGACGAAGCTCAGATTAAATTCGATCAGGCGCTTGTAAATATGGAAGACATTAAAATGTGCTTAACTTATGGCGATGTCGATTTTGGAAAAAGCAACGTTCCAGAACAAAACGGAAAGCTTTATATCATAGAAGGACAAAACAGTAAAAAGGAACCAATAACTTTAGAAATGATTAATTACAGCGAAAAAGTGATGATTAAAGATATTTATCCTAGAAAAGAGTAGTTTTTTATATTCTCATAATGAAATAGTTATAAAAAAGTTAATAAAAAAAATAACAAAACCCTTGTGGAATGGTAAAATGAGTCTATATTTGCACCACAATTAACGAAGGAAACAACGTTAAGGAGAAATGGCAGAGTGGTCGAATGCGGCAGTCTTGAAAACTGTTGACTGTAACAGGTCCGGGGGTTCGAATCCCTCTTTCTCCGCAGCTTAAGGTTCGGGAAGATACTCAAGCGGCCAACGAGGACGGACTGTAAATCCGTTGGGAAACCTTCGCAGGTTCGAATCCTGCTCTTCCCACAAAATTAAAAAAGCTCAACATATGTTGAGCTTTTATTATTTTATTTTTATAAAATAGAAATTGATTCTCCATTCATCATACTACTTCATAGTAGCAAAATTATAAAATTGCAACTTACCGTTCGATTCAATTTCTACTTCTTGAATTGATTTAGCTCCGTTTGCGTTTTGCAGTTCAATCTTTAATTTATTAACGCCTTTTTCTAACGAAACACGTGTATATTTAATTTCTGCAGGTAATGTTTGCCAATTTCTTGTGTCTGCTTTTTCTGAAAGTAGATTATATAACTGAAGTCCCAATCCTACTCCTTCTAAAACCGCATTATTATCATTTGACTTGGCTACAGATTTAACTGCATATTCAGCCGACTTTTTAACCGCCAAACGTGTCAAAATTTTTCCTAATTCTTTTCCTGCCCTTTCATTTAAAGTAGAAACAGCAACTACATCGAGATCATTAATTGTTTCCAATACATAATTTTCTTTTCCGTTTACTTGAACCCTTCCATTAGTAAAAGGAACTTTTTGATTTATGTATTTAGGATATGAAATATTAACACTATGCACATCGCTTAAATCTGTTGTTCCGGCAATACCAAAATCTAATGGAATTACAACACCAAGTGCATTGGTAAAAACTAAAGCACCACTATCGCCTTTAACTAACGAGAAAAAAACATTTTCTTCTATTTTTATTGGAGCTCTCCCGTTTTCCCAAAAGACAACTAATTCGCCTCCTTCCGACATTTGATAATCTTTAAAAGATAGGTTAAATTCTTTTTCAAACTTTTGAAGTTCGCTTGTAAATCCTAATTTATATGCCATATTCATGACATCATATTTTAAATTATCCGGAGCGCTAACACCATAATAAAGTCCACCTTCTGCATTTTGGTAAACTTCGATTGCATTTCGATATGCAATAAAAGCATCGTTAAAATTCCCTGTAGATTCGTAAATGAGTCCTTGTAGATTTAGAGAAAACGCATCTTTAGAATATCGCGTTGTTTTGTTGTTGTACTTATCGCCTAATTCATAATTCTGAAGCGTAATTCGTCTTGCTTCAACCAAAGCTTCTTGCGGTTGTCTTAAATACAAATAATTCAATGCTTTGTAATAATGCAACATAAAAATTTCGAACTCTTCTCCTTTATAACTTTGAGACATGGAATTTAAAAAAAGTCCCGCCATAACATCGCCAAACTTTATAACCTGATCTTCAATTAACAAATCTGCTTGATTTAAAAAGTGATTACTTAAAGCATAATTTCCTTTTAAATGCTCTACCCTTCCCTTTTCCATATTAAATAAAAGAAGGTTTCTAGATTTTTGCAGCAACTTATTTTTATCTAAGGCATTTACAGCTCCCGAATAATCTTCGCTAACTACACGTTGATAATAATCAGTTATTCTGTCGTGATATGAAGCACATCCAAACACGAAAAACATTAGCACAAAAAGTACTAATGTTTTCATTTTTGAATATATGGTTTGATTGAAAACCATAAATTATTTATTTAGTTTTTTACGTATTTCGCTATTTTTTTATCTCCAATCCAAACTACTTCGTTTGTTTGCAAATTCGTTAATTCTAAATTAACCTGATAGTAAACTACTTTTTTCTTTTTGTGTGAATCGACAATTGAATTGATAGAACCTTGCAACATAAAATCGGCTCCTTGCTCTAATCCAAATTTTTTCATTGAAGAAAGTGAAGCATTCGATTGTTGATCAGCTCTTTCTGCTCTTAATTCATCACGCTTTTTTCCACCTTGAACTAAACGAACGCGCCCGGACTGAATAAATGATTGCTCGATATCCTTAACAAATGTTTCGGCATCGATATGCTCATGACTTTTGTTATAAACCATTCCAACAATCACGACCGGTTTTTTATTATTGCTTTCATCTTGAAAATTGCCTATCCAAGCGCCATCTAAAACTTGAGTTGTTAATTGATTGGCAACTTCGCGCGAATCTGAATTATTCCATCGTCCACTAATATCAATTGTTTCATCTGTACTAACTCTTGTTACCTGACGACCACAAGATGTGATTACCAAACCTGATACAGCTAAAATCGCCGCTAACGTTATTTTCTTAAATTGCATAATTTATTATATACTTTAAATGTTTTTTTAATTAAAAAGCAAACCACCAATTTCCGGTTCTAAATCCAACTCTGGGAAACCAATTATTATAATAATTCCCAAAATAACCGCCATTGTAACCATAATTAGAATCGAAATAATAATTTCGCCCATATTTAGCTCGTTCCATGCGTTCTTCATGACGATATTGTTTTCTCAAAGCTTTTCGTTCTAACTTTGCTTCATACCAATCGTAAGCTTTGTAGGTTTGCTGAACGGTTTCTCCGGAATTTACTAAAACCGAATCGCTCGAAATCATATATTTTTGCATACTAATTCGATAGTTCGGGTTTTGATCTTCGATCGTGGTTTGAGCGTTGACTTGAAATGTAAATAAGCTACATAACATCAATCCGAATAATTTGATAAGATTTTTCATAACTTGAATTTTAAGCACTTATTTCTAAATGTAAATTTAACACTTTTATTAATACAAAAAATAATCTCAATTCCTATTTGAGCAGATTTAATTAGAAGAAAAACATTTTTTAAAGTATCTTCGGGCTAATTATAACCTAATGTAATTTTATGAAGCTTAAATCTATTGTAGCTCTTTTATTGGTCAGCACAACATTTACTTTTGCACAAACCAAACAAATTCTAATCGAAAATGTTAGAATATTAGACCACAAAACATCAGCATTAACTCAACCAATGAATGTTTTGGTTTCTGGTCAAAAAATCGAAAAAATAAGTTCTTCAGCAATTTCTGTTAAAAATCAGGATGTTGTAAAAATCAATGGAAAAGGCAAAACTTTAATGCCCGGATTAATTGATGTTCACGTTCATATGGTTTTTGGTTCATTAATAATGGCGCAAATGATGTCTCCAGACATGTCGCAAGAAGTTTTAATGAGTAAAGTTGGCGAAGCTTCTCATAAAATGTTATTACGAGGATTTACAAGCGTTCGCGATGCTGGCGGACCTATTTTCCCGTTGAAATTAGCTATCGATAAAGGCAAAGTTGCAGGTCCGCGTATTTGGCCTTCTGGTGCTACAATTAGTCAAACTGCAGGACACGGAGATTTTAGAACTCCAGATGAACGTTCGCGTCGCTTTTTCGGAAAAGCTTCTCGAGCAGAAGAATTAGGAGCAACTTTCATTGCCGATGGTCGAGATGAAGTTTTGACTGCTACAAGAGAAAATTTACGTTTTGGAGCAAGCCAAATTAAATTAATGGCTGGCGGCGGAACGTCATCTGCGTACGATCCGATTGATGTTACACAATATACTTTTGACGAAATGAAAGCTGCTGTTGATGCTGCCGAAGATTGGGGAACGTATGTAATGGTTCATGCTTACACGCCGCGAGCTGTACAACGAGCTGTGGAAGCTGGTGTAAAATCAATTGAACATGGACAAATGTTAGATGAAGAAACTTTAAAAATACTTGCTGAAAAAGGTGTTTGGTTAAGTCTTCAAAACTTGATGGACAACAACGATAATATGGACGAACAACGCAAAGAAAAGCGTAAACCTGTATTAGACGGACAAGATAAAGTTTGGCCTTTGGCGAAGAAATTAGGTGTGAAATTAGCTTGGGGAACCGATTTTCTTTTTGAACCTGAATTAAATGATGATCAAAATAGTTACATATTACGTCTTCAAAAATGGTTTACAAATGCTGAGATTTTAAAGATGGTTACGCAAGATAATGGAGAATTGTTGCAACTTTCGGGTTTACGAAATCCATATCCTGGGAAATTAGGCGTTGTTGAAGAACAAGCTTTAGCCGATTTGTTATTAGTTGACGGAAATCCTTTAAAAGATTTATCTTTAATAGCAAACCCTGAAAAGAACTTTTTAGTGATTATTAAAGACGGACAAATTTTTAAAAACACACTTACTTCGAAGAAATAACACATTGAAATATATGTTTAAATCAAAACGTCTAACTATGAATAGTTAGACGTTTTGTTATTTTTCTAAAATTACTTCTTTAAAAATTCGCTAGGTCGATATTGCATCACATTCATAAAACTATTGGTAAAAGCCTGCACACTTTTATAACCAACTTTAAAAGCAATTTCGGAAATCGTCCATTCTTTAGAACTCAACAATTCTAAACTTTTAATAATACGAAGCATTTGCTGATATTTGCTCAAAGTTAAACCCGTTTCTTTTTTAAAAATACGCTCTAAACTGCGAAGTGATAAAGAAGTAAGCGAACTAATTTCTTCCATCTTAACATCTTCTGTATAATGAAGATGTAAATAATCAACTGCTTTTTTAAGTCGAAAATCTTCTGGTAGACTCATATATAATTGTAAAGATTCGGCTACTAATTGAGGTAATTCATTTAATAAAGCAAACAAAAAAACACGTTCGTTTGGATCATCTTCTTTCTTTTTCGACCATTTTTCAGCATATTTTATCATTTCTTTCAATAATGGCGGAACAGAAAAAATGTGCACTTGTTGATAAAAATCGTTTGTCTCGGGTGCATCAAAAAACAAAATCATCAATTTAATCTTTTCAGAATGTGTATTGGTTTTATGAATTGCATTTGGCGGAATCCAAGCTGCATGATTTTGAGGCAATAAATATATTTTTTCATTTACTGTAAGATATTGAAATCCACTTTCAACATAAACAATTTGCGCTTTTTTGTGATAATGCAATTCGTCATCATGAATCCAATTATCTTCGAATAAAACAAAATAAGGTTTTTCGATTTGGTCAATCTCTTCTGAATTTTTAAAACATCCCATGTCGTTTTACATTAACATTATGACAAATATAACTAAAATAACCAAACTACTTTTGTGATTCAATATTTGAAAAATGAAAACCGAAACAAATAATAAAGTCGTTTATTTTTTGGCAATTCTAAATATTCTAATTGTCACTTTAGTATCAAGTACATTACGCTCGCCTATTACATCTGTGGGTCCGGTGCTTAATCAAATCAGCACTTCACTTCAATTAGATCATTTACAAAGCAGTCTTTTAACATCGATTCCTTTATTAATGTTTGCTTCATGTTCTGTTTTAGTAAGCCGATTTTCGACAAAATTCAGTATGAATCAATTTTTACTATATGCGTTGATTATTCTTAGTTTCGGACTTTTTTTACGTGTATTCGGAACCATAGAAACGCTATTTATTGGTTCTATTTTTATTGGATTAGGAATTTGTATTGGAAATGTAATTACTCCCGGATTTATTAAAAACAACTTCCCTAAACAGATTGGGCTTATGACCGGAATTTTTGCGGTTGCTATGAATCTTACGGCGGCTTTGGCTTCTGGTTATAGCGTAAGTATTGGCAATTGGACAGGTTACGGTTGGCGCGGATCGTTAGGAATTTGGCTGATTATTGCTCTTTTAGGATTGTTGGTTATTGTTATTGAATTGATTTTTAATAAAAGAAATCAAAAAGAAAATCCGATTAAAACAGCAAAATCCGATTTTAACATGTTTCGTTCTTCTCAAGCTTGGAATATCAGTGTTTTTATGGGATTGCAATCGGCAGTTTATTATAGTTTGATTTCTTGGCTTCCGGCTGTTTTAGGAGATTATGGAATGAACGGAAATGAGCCAGGATGGATTCTTTTTACGATTCAAATCGCAATGATTCCCATTACATTTGTAGGACCTATTATCGCAAACCGAATGAAAAATCAAAAATCGATGATGCTTTTTGTCTGTATTGCAATGTTTGCAAGTATGTTAATGTTTGCTTGGTTAAAAACCGAACACATTTATATAACTGCTATTCTATTGGGTTTATCAAACGGCTTATCTTTCAGCCTTTCGATTCTATTTTTCTCATTGCGAACAAAATCTAGCGTTAATGCAATTAAAATTTCCGGAATGGCACAATCGATTGGCTATTTAATTGCTGCTTTTGGACCTCCGATATTCGGAAAATTGCACGATTGGGATTCTTCATGGCAAACTTCGTTTTATTTTGTCGCGTTGCTTGTTGTAATTATGTTTTTCTTTGGATGGAAAGCAGCTCAAGCAAAATTTGTAGAAGATTAAATATTTAAAAATTATTGATAATAAAAAGAAGAACTTACTGTTCTTCTTTTTATATTTAAACCAAACAACTCAACAACAACGCTGCTAAATACAAGCCTAATCCGTAAATAAAATGTGCTTGTAAACTTCTTAATCTAGAAACAGCTGGATTCGGAGTTTTAGATGCTGCTAAACCGAAACCAAAAGCCGGTTGCATAAAAAACCAAGGAGCTATTGTTGTGGCAATTCCTAATATAATACAAGGAAAAAAAGTAGGATTTTTAAGCCAATTTATTCCGTAAATCCATAACAACAAAAATGCGAATGAAACACCAATAACATAAAGCGAAATCCATCCGATTATTCGTTCTCCTTTTACTTTTTCGGATTGAAGTATATTTTGATGTACAAAAATTCCATTTTTAAAATTTCCTATCCAACGACCAACAATAGCATAATCTAAAGATGAAACATTAAAAAATCGCTTAACTAAAACCGCATAAATATCCATAAATAATGTCGCTCCTGCTCCAATAAATATCGAATAGCCAATGATTTGAAATAAAGTGTTCATTTGTTTTATTTTAATGATCGAAGTATTTCTAACAACTCATTTTCGTTTATCATTCCTGCTTTTCTCCAAACTTCTTTATTATTTTTGAGTGCAACAAATGTTGGAATAGAACGAATATTAAACTGATTCGCAATAATAGATTCAGCATCAACATCGATTTGTTTTATAGTTAACCAATCTTATTGTTTTTGTTGAATAGATGCAATTACAGGCATCATCATTCTGCAAGGCTGGCACCATTCTGCATAAAATTGTAAAAGTTCAAGACTTTCTGTTTCAGGGTTTTTTGTTTCTATGTTTGACATATCTTATAATTTAACAAGACAAAATTACAAGGCGTCTTAATATTTCTTCTTTTAAAAACTAAGGATAAAATGGTACAAATCAAAGATTTTTCTAGAAACAGAATATTTACTCTTTATAAACTTCGTCTAAAATCTGTAAGTGATTGTTTGGTTTCGCGTTTAAAATAACGCCCCATATAAGAAGGATCTTCAAAATGTAGTTCTTGCGCAATGTCATTTATACTTTTATTTGGAGCTTTTAAAAGCTGTTTAATTTCAAGAATAACTTGTCTATTTATCAAATCTTTTGGTGCATAATTCAAAAAGTCTTTCGATATTTGAGATAAATAAAATGGCGTAATACAAAGTTTATCGGCATAAAAAGCAACATCGCGATGTTGTTTTGCATAAGTACCAATCAAATCCCAAAACTTCCAACACAATTCCTCTTTCCTACTAAACTTTTTGTTCAAATCGTAATCGCTCTCTCCTATTTGTTCCGAAATTGCAAGAAAGAAATTTTGAAAATGATTACACAACATTTTTCGTTGATAAACTGTAATATTATGAAGTAAATAATCGCATTGTTGATCCCATAATTCTAATTGTTTCAACTGCAATTCATTAAGATTTAAAACAGGATAATGATGCAAATAACTGTAAAGATGATTAGGTAAATCGAATGCAATTTCACTCGCAAAAGGTCTGTCGATTAAAAAACATTTCATTTTAAAATCAGACGAATTTTGAGAAATAATCAAGATATCATCTTCAGACAAAACCAAAACCGATCCTTTTTCTATAATATTCGTTTTAAAATTAATACTCGCCAAAGCATTTCCATCCTTAACGTACATTAAGACAAGATATGACAGTTTTAAAGGAAAATCTAATGCTTGATTGAAGTTCATATTACCATATTTCAATCCTATTTTATTTTCTATAAAAATATCCTTGTTCATTCAATCAGTTTTTATAATTACATAAAATTAATTCTTTTATTGATATATTAAGTTAATTAGTTTTCAAAAGTACCGAAAATACGAAAATAATGATCTATAATAAAGGGTCGTATTCTTCTAATTTTGTATCAAAATAAAAACAAAATGGAATTTACAACAGAACGATTGATTTTGCGTCCGTGGACAATTGCAGATGCAGAAGATTTATACAACTATGCAAAAGACGAACGTGTTGGACCTATTGCAGGTTGGGCGCCACATAAAAGTGTAGAAGAAAGTGCAGAAATTATTCAGACTGTTTTTGCTCAAAAAGAAGTTTATGCAGTTGCCTTAAAAGAAAATAATCGCGCTATTGGCTGCATTGGTATTCTTATTGGTAAAAATAGTAATTTTGAGATTACAGAAACCGAAGGCGAAGTGGCTTATTGGATTGGAGTTCCTTTTTGGGGACAAGGTTTGATTCCGGAAGCGCTTAATAAAATCATAGAACACGCTTTTGAAACATTAAAGCTAACCAAACTTTGGTGCGGATTTTTTAAAGATAATGAGAAGTCTAAACGAGCACAAGAGAAATGTGGTTTTAAACATTCGCATATTATCGAAAAACAATTTAATCCGTTTTTAAATGATTATCAAGTAGAATATGTAAACCGATTAACAAAAGCTGAATGGCAAAACAAATAAAAGAAAAGTCGATATAATAATATCGACTTTTTTATGTTATAATTCCTCTTTCAATTTTTAGTAAAGCAGAGTTTATTATGCTTCAATTAATGTTTGTGATTTTTACGAAATTGCAAAGGAGTAAAACCAGTTTGTTTTTTAAAAAAGCGATTAAAATACGAATCATCTGTAAAATTTAACTCAAAAGCAATCATAGAAACCGTATCATTTGTTTGTAATAATCGCGATTTTGCTTCTTGCAATAATTGTTTTTGAATAAAATGACTTGCAGGCAATCCTGTAACTTCTTTCACCAAATCATTGAGATAATTTGGATGTACATGCAATAAATCGGCATAATCGCTCACTTGTCTTTTTTCGATAAAATGCTGATTTACTAATAACTGAAACTGAGAAGTTAGTTGTTCTTTTCGAGATAAAGAGAAATTTTCGTGCGTTGTTTTTTTATTATAAATTCGTTCGGCTTCCAACAAAATAACATTAAGAAACATTCGAGTAAGCAAATCATCGTTAAAGGTTGTTTTCTGGCATTTTTCGCTATTTAGTTTCCAAAACAAATGTTCCATCATTCCTGTTTCACGTTCCGAAAGCTGAATAAAAGGCTCCTTATCCAAATCAAAAAAAGGAAATTGATTCAGTTTTATTTGATGTTTAATGCAAAGTAAAAAATAATCTGCATCGAACATACAATAAATTCCTTTCACATCTTCGCTCCAATATTCAACAGCATGCAATTGATTTTCACCAACAAAATACATTGTTTGCGGTTTAAATTCATATTTTAGATGACCAATATGTTCTTCAATTCGTCCTTCGGTTAATAAAATAATGCTATAAAACTTTCTTCTAGTTTGTTTTCCTTCAATCTGTTTTTGCTGCTTTTTAAGATCTTCTAAACGAGCAATTTCTAAAAAACCATTTCCATGTTCGTACGAAATTGCATTACATTCTTCACAAAATGTCAAAGAAGCATCTTTCAAATAAAAGTCTTTGAAATCTTGTTCGTTTCGTAATTCTTTAATCTCAGATTTTTTCATTAGAAATGGATTATTTTTTTAAACTAAGTAAGATTGATTGTGAATTTATTATGACTTAATTTAAATCCTAATCCTTCGTAAACAGCAACATTTTCGATTCGTTTTTTATTGGTTGTAACTTCTATACTTTTTAGATTATGTGTTTTCGAAAAATCTATAATCTTATGAATAAGACTTCTTCCAACACCTTTTCCTCTGTAAGATTTAGAAATATAAAACTCTTGAATTTCGCCAACTAAACCGCAATGATGTAACAAATTTTGTACGTGAATGCTAATTAATCCTACTTTTTCATCTTCGATTTCAGCAATTAAATACACGTAATTTTGATTTGAAATATTTTCGACAAAAATTTCTTTAAAAAGATTAACATCAAAAGTTTCATTTCCAAGATCGCAAATTGAATCGTAGATAAAATCGAAATCGTTAATCGTGATTTTTCTAATTTGAATTTTAAATTCGTTGGGCATTTTCTTTATTATTAGACCCAACTAATTTACTTATAAATACGATAAATTGTTTTGTTATTTCTAAACATTATCGATTTTTAAACGCATTGATTTACTATAGTTTTCAAAACCTTCGCGTATATATAAAGCTTCTGCTAACTTATTTTTAGCCAAAACATTTAATTCTAAATAATCAACTTTATTTTCTTTTGCAAATATTTTAACTTGATTCAATAAAGACGTTCCAATTCCCTTTCCGCGAGCATTTTCATCGACCACAATATCCATTAAATACAAACATTTTAGTGTAACAAAACAATTATAAGGCAAACTTTCTTGTTGATGTGTAATCGCAAAACCTTCGACTTTTTTTGCTGATTCATAAACAAATGCAGTAAAAAAATCTTCTTCTGAAATAACCTTTTTTAAAAATTCTTCATCTTGATGAGTCTTTTTCATATAAAAAGGTTCATATTTTTCCATTTGATTAAACAACTGAAAATAAAGTTCTTTCATCTTTTGTAAATCGCTCAATTGTGCTTTTCTAATCATACTATTTTGTTTGGATTATAAACTCTTTACCATTTCAAATTGATTGATATCGTTCACTAAACCTTGTTTTTCTAAGAATATTTTTAGGTTCTCGGCTGCTTCATCAACATTATTTATTTGTATGGTTCCATCAGATAATTGCTTGTTTACTTCTACTAACAATTGTTTTGCGATTCCTTTTCTTCTTTCTTGAGGTTTTACTGCTATTTGATAAATTCGATTTTTAGCAGAATTAAACAAAACGTAACCTACTAATTCATCTTCTATAAAAGCACCTAATGCAGTTGGTTTTGCATTATTCATACTCAATTCAGCACTTTGCCAACTCGGAGAAATATCCCAAAACAGCTGAAAATCATTCCATAAAAATTCATTTAAAGGTTGAATCAAAGCTATATTTGAATGAGATTTCACTTGTAATTTACCACTAAAACACAATAATTTTCGGTTGATATAGAATCCGTTTTTTTCGTAAGCTCTTATGGCAGATTGATTATTCTCGATAACTTCTAAAACATGCTGATTGACTTTATTTTCTTTAAAAAACGGTTGAATATAATCGTACATTTTACCAACCAAACCTTTTCCGCGATACTTCGGTAATACACCTGTTCCTGCATTGTACACAATTTTTTTGCCATTTTCTGTTCTGATTCCATGCATGATAAAGGCAACCAATTGATCGGAATCAAAAACTCCAATAGACCATTCTAATAAAATATTTTCCGACTCAATTTTAAACTGTAACTGCTCATCATTCAGTTGAAAAGGAACAATGTAATCTGCAAAAGCTCCATTAATGGCTTTTAATAAATCGTTTGTATCTTGTTTTGCTAATTGTCGTATCTGCATTTTTGAGGTTTTAGATTGTATGAAGGTAAGGGAAAAAAGTTGATTTTTAATTTAAAATTTATCAAGTTTGTTGTTCAATCTTAGATTTAGAAACATGATACTTAACTCTCAATCTATATATTTCTCAAAATTGTCCCATAAAGTTTAAGGTTTTTAAAAAGAATGGACGTTCTCTAAACGTCGTTTAGAAACAGATAATCAATTTTTAATCACATAGAAATGAAAAAAATAATCAATTCAGCAAAAGCTCCGGCTCCAATCGGACCTTATAATCATTCGGTAATGGTTGGTGATTTACTATTTATTTCCGGACAAATTCCTTTTAATCAAGAAACCGAAACGTTAATTACAAGCGGAATTCAAGATGAAACTAAACAAGTAATGTAAAACTTAAAATACATTATTGAAGAAGCTGGTTTAACTTTTGAACATGTTGTAAAAGCAACAATTTTTATCCGAGATATGGAAAACTTCGGTTTAATCAATGAAATCTACGGAAGCTATTTTAACACCGAAACTGCACCAGCCAGAGAATGTGTTCAAGTTGAAAAACTACCACGTAACGTTAATATCGAAATCTCAATGATTTTACATAAATAAAAAAGAACTTCAATTGAAGTTCTTTTTTATTATAATCTATTAAAGCTTCTTAAGCTTCCATATCAACGTGTTTGCTTTCTGCAATTGTTTTATAAGTTCCGTCTGATAATTTCGTACGGATTGCTTCGAATGCCGCTAATGTTTGATCGATATCTTCAAAAGTATGCGATGATGTAGGAATAACGCGTAATAAGATGATTCCTTTTGGAATTACCGGATAAACTACAATTGATAAGAAGATTCCGTAGTTTTCACGTAAATCATTAACCATTACCATTGCTTCCGGAATAGATCCTTCTAAATAAACAGGTGTAACACAAGTATTGGTATCGCCAATATTGAATCCTCTGTCTTTTAAACCATTTTGTAAACGATTCACGTTTTCCCATAACTTATCTTTAAGTTCAGGATGGTTACGCAACAATTCTAAACGTTTTAACGCTCCTTTTACTAAAATCATCGGTAATGATTTAGCAAACATTTGAGAACGTAAGTTGTATTTTAAATAATCGATAATATCTTGATCAGCCGCAATAAAAGCTCCGATTGAAGCCATTGATTTTGCAAATGTAGAGAAATAAACATCGATTCCGTCTTGACATTCTTGCTCCTCTCCTGCTCCTGCTCCTGTTTTTCCTAATGTACCAAAACCATGAGCATCGTCAACTAATAAACGGAAATTATATTTTTCTTTTAAAGCTACAATTTCTTTAAGTTTTCCTTGCTGACCACGCATTCCAAAAACACCTTCGGTAATAACTAAAATACCTCCGTTTTGCTCTTCAGCCATTTTAGTAGCACGTTGCAAGTTCTTTTCTAAAGATTCAACATCGTTATGTTTGTACGTAAAACGTTTTCCCATGTGTAAACGAACTCCGTCGATAATACAAGCGTGAGAATCTACATCATAAACAATAACGTCGTTTTTAGTAACCAAAGCATCAATTGTAGAAACCATTCCTTGGTAACCAAAGTTTAACAAGTAAGCAGCTTCTTTGTTAACAAAAGCAGCCAATTCGTCTTGTAATTTTTCGTGCCAATCTGTGTGTCCAGACATCATACGAGCTCCCATTGGGTAAGCCGCTCCAAATTCAGCAGCAGCATCAGCATCAGCTTTTAATACTTCTGGGTGTGTTGCTAAACCAAGATAATCGTTAAGAGACCAATTTAAAACTTCTTTTCCTTGGAACGACATTCTTGGTCCTAATTTTCCTTCTAATTTTGGGAAAACAAAATATCCTTCTGCTTGAGAAGCCCATTTTCCTAATGGACCTTTATTTGCGTGAATTCTTTCGAATAAATCTTTAACCATTTTATAGATTGTTTAAAAACGTTGCAAAGTTAGTGATTTTTTTGATATAGTTTTTATTAATATGTTTGAATACAAAAGTGATACTCAATACGTTTAAAAAAACTTAAGGTAATGTACAATACTTGTAATTGTTATAGCGTAAACCAAAAGCATAAGCCCGAAAATAATGATTACAGTTGTACGTTCTTTTTTGTTTGTTGAATTCGCTTTTTTCTTTAAAGTATTGAAACGAATAAAAGTAAAAATTGTTAATGAGAAAAACAGAATATAAGAAATAACCAAAGCAATTTGAAATCCGATTGAATGTCTTATTGCAAATACATCGTTTCCTTTAAATACTTTAAGTTTATCTTTATGTGGATGTTTAAATAAATGAATCGCTTTTTTGTTAATCAACTTGTTTAAACCACGATTATGAATATAATCTAATTCTTTTTCAGATACTTTTTGATCTGCCAAAGGCGGAAGCATAAACATAGCATAATGCTTTAATTCGGCATTCATTTTTTGCGAAACACCTTCTTTATCAATATATATAATGTTAATCGGACTGTAGATTTTTTCTAAAACTCCTTGTGCTTCAACTTTAAAAGTATCCCTTCTTTCAATCGATTCAATTTGTAATTGTTCCCAACGTGGATGCGAAATCTCAAATTCTACCGATCTAAAAAAAGGCGAAAACGTATAAAATAAAGCAAAAACGGAAGTTATGTTGAAGAATAAATTCAAGAATTGCGTATCGGATCTTTTTCTTGTTCCAAAAAAAGCTCGGTCAATAATCACGACGATGAAACTGATCACAAATCCGTAAATAAACAATCTGATGCTGTTTACTAAAACCACCACGATAAATAATATCCAAAGAATGACTTTAAACGGATTGTACTTCATTTTTTACAACTTTTTACAAAGATAAAAAAAGCATCCTGAATAAAGATGCTTTTTTATAAATGTGAATTAATATAAACTTGGGTATTTTGTCGGATTTACTTCATTCATCATTTCATAAACCTTTTCAAAAACATCTTCTGCAGATGGCTTAGAGAAATAATCTCCGTCTGTTCCATAAGCAGGTCTGTGTTCTTTAGAAGCCAATGTTTGTGGTTCGCTGTCTAAATATCTGTAACCACCTTGTATTTCTACAACTTGTTGCAACAAATAAGCCGAAGCTCCACCTGGAACATCTTCATCTACAACTAACAAACGATTTGTTTTTTGTAAAGATTTTACTGTATCATGATTGATATCGAAAGGCAATAAAGATTGCGCATCTACGATTTCAACTTCAATTCCAATTTCAGCTAATTCAGCTGCTGCTTGTTCTATAATTCTTAATGTAGAACCGTACGAAAGAATCGTTAAATCGCTTCCTTCTCTAATCGTTTCCACTTCACCAATCGGCGTTGTAAACGTTCCTAAATTTAAAGGCATTTTTTCTTTTAAACGATATCCGTTCAAACATTCAACCAATAACGCTGGTTCGTCTGTTTGCAATAACGTATTATAGAATCCTGCTGCTTTTGTCATGTTACGCGGAACCAAAACGTGCATTCCTCTAATTGCGTTAATAATCATTCCCATTGGAGAACCCGAATGCCAAATTCCTTCTAAACGATGTCCGCGTGTACGAACAATTAAAGGTGCTTTTTGACGTCCGTGCGTACGATATTGAACTGTTGCCAAATCGTCGCTCATGATTTGAATTGCGTATAAAAGATAATCTAAATACTGGATTTCGGCAATTGGACGTAAACCGCGCATTGCCATACCAATTCCTTGACCTAAAATAGTTGCTTCGCGAATTCCGGTATCCGAAACTCTTAACTCGCCAAATTTCTCTTGTAAACCTTCTAAACCTTGATTCACATCGCCAATATGACCTGCATCTTCTCCAAAAATCAATACTTCAGGATGATTTTTAAAGATCGCATCGAAATTATCACGGATAATCAAACGAGCATCAACTAATTCGCTTTCGTCATTATATTCAGGTTTTACATTCGAAACATTTTTAAATGTTTGAGCGCTTTCTGAATGAGTAAAAGCTGAATATTTAGGTTGAATTTTATTAAAGTAATTTTCGATAAAAGAAGCTAAAGTTTGCTGTCCTGATTCTCCAATTACTTTTCGCAACACTTTACGCGCGCTTGAAATAATATCTTTACGAATAGGTTCTTTTGTAGCGTTTAATTCTGCTATTTGTTGATCGATATACGATTTGTTTACAGAAGAAGCCGCGATAGAAGTCAACAAAGCTACATATTCGTCTCTTTCTTGTTTAATAGGATTTAAATACGCGCTCCAAGCTGCTTTTTTCCCTTCTAATACTTCTTTTTTAGCGTCTGAATCTATTTGATCTAAATCTTCGGAAGTTGCAATATTGTTTGCAATCATCCAAGATTTCATTTGCGCAATACAATCGAATTCTGTTTCCCATTGTAAACGCTCAGGAGATTTGTAACGCTCATGAGAACCTGAAGTTGAATGTCCTTGTGGTTGTGTTAATTCTTGTACGTGAATTAAAACAGGTATATGTTGCTCGCGCGCAATTTTAGATGCTTTTGCATAAATATCAATCAAAGAAGGATAATCCCATCCTTTAACTGTAAACATTTCGTATCCGTTGGTTCCATCTTCTTTTTGGAAACCTTTTAAGATTTCAGAAATGCTTTCTTTTGTTGTTTGGTGGCGTGCGTGAACCGAAATTCCGTACATATCGTCCCAAACATTCATAATCATCGGAACTTGTAAAACTCCGGCTGCGTTGATTGTTTCAAAGAACAATCCTTCAGAAGTTGAAGCATTTCCGATGGTTCCCCAAGCCACTTCGTTTCCACTAACCGAAAACTTTTGTTCTGCATCTAAACCAGCTACATTTCTGTAGATTTTAGAAGCTTGCGCCAATCCTAACAAACGAGGCATTTGACCTGCAGTTGGAGAAATATCTGAACTTGAATTTTTTTGTTGTGTTAAGTTTTTCCAGTTTCCGTTTTCGTCTAAACTGTGTGTTGCAAAGTGCCCACCCATTTGACGACCTCCAGACATAGGATCAGCATCGATATCAGCATGACCGTAAAGTCCTGCAAAAAATTGCTGAACATTTAACGCACCAATTGTCATCATAAAGGTTTGATCGCGGTAATATCCCGAACGGAAATCTCCGTTTTGGAAAGCTTTTGCCATTGCTAATTGCGGCACTTCTTTTCCATCACCAAAAATTCCGAATTTTGCTTTTCCAGTTAAAACTTCACGTCTTCCTAAAAGACTACATTCGCGCGATATACGTGCTATTTTATAATCGTTTAATACTTCTTTTTTAAAATCTTCAAAGGTTAAAGCTTCTTTTGTAGCTGCTTGACTCATAATATAACAGAAACTATTTTAACAAATTTAATAAGTTACGAATTTAAACATTTGAATGCTAAAAAACTAATTTTTTTTAAAAATATAACAAGCATAAACCCGATTTACTAGTATTTCTACAAAAGAAAAGCCATCCCAAATTTGGGATGGCTTTCATTTATTTAACATTCGAAAAACGAATTAAGCTTCGGCTTCTTCTTGTGCTTCTTTGTGTAATCTTTCGATTTCTTCTTTGTCTTTCTTCGGCATTGTATCAACCAAAATTGGAGTTGCTAAGAATAAAGACGAATACGTTCCTACGATAATACCCACTAACATTGCGAAGATAAATCCACGAATAGATTCACCTCCGAAAATGAACATAATCAATAACACCATAATTAATGTTAATGATGTATTAATGGTTCTTGATAAGGTTGTATTTACCGAATCGTTTACGATTTGATTGAAATTACCTTTTGTTTTTCCTAAAAGGAATTCACGAACACGGTCGAATACAATTACGGTATCGTTCATTGAATATCCGATTACTGTTAAAATCGCAGCGATAAAATGCTGATCGATTTCCATGTGCCAAGGTAAATATTTGTATAATAACGAATAAATACCTAATACAAAAATTACGTCGTGCGCCACAGAAGCTACAGCTCCTAATGAATATTGCCATTTGCGGAACGAAATGAATAAGTAAATAAATACTACAATCATAGAGCCTACAACAGCATAAACCGAATCGGTTTTGATATCTTCTGAAACAGTTGCACTAACTTTTGAAGCAGAAACAACTCCTAAAGTTTTAGTATCGGAAGTTTTAATGAAATCGTCGTATGTAATGTTGTTAGAATAATAAGATTTTAATCCTTTGTACAACATTTCGTTTACTTCTTTATCAACTTCGGCAGACTCTTCATTCACTCGGTATTTCGTAATGATTCGCATTTGATTTGCGCTACCGAATTGTTTTGCTTCAACTGTAACTCCGAACGTTTTCGATAAATCTTCTCCTAGTTTTGTAGGATCAACCGGTTTTTCGAATTTCACTTGGAATGTTCTTCCTCCAACAAAATCAACTCCTTCGTCGAACCCGTTAATTGCAAACGAAGCGAAACTTCCGATCACAACAATCGCAGAAAGAACATACGTTACTTTTTTCACTTTCAAGAAATCGAAATGGAAATTAGTAAACCAGTTTTTCGTGATAGAAGTACAGAAATTTACAATTCTTCCAGCCGCTGCATCTCTATCTAAGAAAATACGTGCGATGAAAATCGAGGTAAATAACGATGTAAAAATACCGATTAATAAGGTTGTTGCAAATCCTTTGATTGGTCCTATTCCAAAAATAAATAGAATAATACCTGTTAAAATGTGTGTAACGTTTGCATCAACAATTGCGCGCATCGCTCCATTCCAACTATAAGAAGAAAGAATAGCTTCTTTTAATGATTTACCATGTCGGAGTTCTTCTTTGGCTCGTTCGTAAATAATAATATTCGCATCGACCGCAGTTCCCACAGTTAAAACAATACCAGCAATTCCCGGTAACGTTAAAACAGCACCTAAACTTGCTAAGATTCCGAACAAAAACAATAAGTTTACCAATAATGCGATGTTAGCATACCAACCTGCTTTTCCGTAATAGAAAACCATCCAAGCAATGATTAAAACCAAACCAACCACAGCTGAAGTCATTCCGGCATCGATTGCAGCCTGACCTAATGATGGTCCGATCACTTCTGAAGAAACGATATCGGCAGATGCAGGTAATTTACCAGCTTTTAAAATGTTAGCTAAATCTTTTGTTTCTTGAACAGAAAAATCTCCTGTAATACTTGAACTTCCTCCTGCAATTGGACCTGTAGTAACTCCTGGTGCAGAATACACAACGTTATCTAAAACAATTGCAATGTTAGATTGTTGATTGTAAGCTTTTCCTGTAAGCGCTTCCCAATCTTTCGCACCTTTTGCGTTCATCGTCATACTTACAGACGGACGGTTCATTTGATCGTAAACGTCGCGCGCATCTGTAACAACATTTCCTGATAAAGGCGGTGTGTTTTGGGCGTTTCCTCTTAAAGCATATAATTCGCTTACATTTGAATCTTTCTTAGGTTTTCCCCAAGCAAATTTAGCATAACGTAATTCGCCTTTTAATAAAGAACGAACTTGTGGATCTTTTAAATAGGTATTAACCTGAGCTGTATCTTTTGTAGCAAAGAATCCAAGAATTGGCGAACCTTGATACCCTGGAGCTTGCATTAACGACAATAAAGGACCTAGGTCTTTTGCTGTGTCTTTAGAAACAGTATCTTTAGAAACACCTGTTAATAATTTATCAACATCGGTTTCTTTTTTTACTTCTTTTAAAGTATCGATTTTAGAATCGGCAACTTTAGTATCTGCTTTTCTGTTCTTTAAAACTTCGTTAGCCGATAATAAAAAATCACCTACTTCATCAATTTTGTAAGTTTCCCAAAATTCTAACTGCGCAGTTGATTGTAATAAATTCTTGATACGGTCGATATCTTTTGCTCCTGGCAATTCAACCAAGATTCTTCCAGATTCTCCAACTTTTTGAATAGTTGGCGACGCAACTCCGAATTTATCGATACGCTCACTAATTACGCGGAAAGCACTTTCAACGGATTCTGAAACCTTTCTGTTTAAGATGGTTTTAACTTGCGAATTGCTCATCGAAGTGTTTACTTCCTGTAAATTGCGGTTTGCGAAAATTTCTGACGAAGCCAACTTCACATTTCCATCCGACAATTTATCGAAAGCCACATAAAACGCATCTAAATAGGTTTGATTTCCTTCACGATTTTTTTCAGCTTCAGCTAAAGCTTGATTGAAAACCGCATTTTTAGAATCGTTCGACAATCCTTTTAAAATGTCCTTTACGGAAATTTGAAGCATCACGTTGATACCTCCTTCTAAGTCAAGACCTTTCTGAATTTGTTTAGAACGTACTTCAGCAAATGTTTGACCTAGATACACCTTTTCGTTCGCAATTGAATCTAAATAACGAGCTTCGATAGTTAAATCTCCTTTAGCAAATTCCTTTGCTTTTTTCTCGTAATGATCTGTTACAAACGTAAAGGATAATTGGTAAATACTTACCAACGCAAAAATAATCGCAATGAATTTAACGAGTCCTTTACTCTGCATTGTAAAAAAATTAATAGTTTTTAAATGATTTTGTTTTTAATCTGTTTAAACCGTTGAGTTTAAAGATTACGTAAAACGGACAAATATAAAACTTCACAAAAGATTTAACAATAAAAAAAAGGGGTTTTCTTTTAACAAAGTTATTTACATTTGATTTTGATGGGATATTCAAAAAAATAAGACTTCGTTTATTCTTAAAAACGAAGTCTTATTTAAGTAAGTTAAAAAGCATCTTATTTACTATAAAAGTATTCGTGATCTCCTTTTATTTTTTTTGCTTTCTTTTCGGCCTCACTGCTTCTAAGTTCAACTCTACGGATTTTACCACTGATGGTTTTAGGTAATTCTGTAACAAACTCGATTATTCTTGGAATTTTGTACGGAGCTAGATGTTCTCTGCTATATTTAAACAAATCGATTGCTAATTGCTCATTTGGTTCAATTCCTTCAGAAAGAATAATAAAAGCTTTTACCTCGAATCCTTTTATTGGATGTGGAGAACCAACAACAGCCGATTCCACTACAAATTCATGTTCTAATAAAACGCTTTCAACTTCAAAAGGTCCAATTCGGTAATCTGATGCTTTAATCACATCATCATCTCTTCCAATAAACCAAATATACCCATCGCTGTCTTTATAAGCTTTATCCCCAGTGAAATACAAACCGTTTCTAAAAACCTTTGCCTCTCGAACTTTATCGAACAAATAACCTTTAAAAATTCCGTTTGGATCTCCTTTTTCCATTTTTACGCAAATGTTCCCTTCTTCGTTTATTCCAAGTAATTCTCCTTCATCATTTGCGATTTCAACTTCGTATAAAAACGTAGGTTTTCCCATAGAACCAAATTTAATTGCCTGATTTGGTAAATTAGCAACCATACACGTACTTTCGGTCTGACCGAATCCATCTCGAATCGTGATTCCAGTTCCTTCTTTCCATTCTTCAATAATTTCCGGATTTAAAGGTTCACCTGCGGCAACACATTGTCTGAATGAGAAATGATACTTCGGCAAATCTTCCTGAATAAATAATCTCAAAACAGTTGGCGGCGCACATAAAGTCGAAATTTTGTGTTCTTCCATCAAACTTAAAGTAGTTGGAGCATGAAAACGATTTGTTGTGTGATAAGCAAAAATAGTTGCGCCTACATTCCAAGGACTAAAAAAACTGCTCCAAGCAAATTTTGCCCAACCTGGTTGCGAAATATTATAATGAATATCATCTTCGGTTAAACCAATCCAAGTTGTTGTTGTAAGATGTCCAACAGGATGCGAAAAATGCGTATGGCAAACAATTTTTGGCATTCCGGTTGTTCCCGAAGTAAAAAACATAAATAATGTATCGTCGCTTTTTGTTTTAGCAGCTTCGGCAATTGTATTTTCCTTCTCAATATCTTCTAACGAAAACCAACCTTCGCGTTTTCCGTCACAAATAATTTTAACCGGAATTTGAGTTTCACATATCTTTTCTGCTTCTTCTGTTTTATGCGCATTTTCCATATCCGAAATAATTACTTTCGGCATCGTTTTATTAAAACGGAAAGCCAAATCGTGCGGTCCCATTATAGTTGCAGTCGGAATCATTTCTAAACCGCCTTTAATAACCGCCAAAGTTGCATACCAATTAATAGGTTGTAACATTAATTGCGACAAAACAATATCGTGTTGCTCTACTCCTTTTCTTCTTAAAAAATTTAATAATTGATTTGTTTTTTCGGTTAATTCTAAAAAAGAAAACTCTTTGGTTTCATTTCCATCAGTCCATAAAAGAGCCGTTTTATGAGGACGTTTTTTAACATGTATTCCTTCAAATATTTCGGAAACCCAATTGAAATATTCGGGTTTTTCGATCTTTAAATCCTTTAATTTTTCAAATTTTTCTTCTTTAATTATCGAAGAAACTTCTTCAAAATACATCTCCATCTTTGGTCGATTAATAATTATACACCCCAATTTATAAAATTAAAAACACCTTTTTTGTATTTTTATCTTAAAATATGAAATGTTATGAAAAAGATTCTTTTTAAAAGTGCCATTATTTGCCTTGTGGGCTTGGCAAGTTGTAAATCGAAACAAGTTATGGTTTTGGAAAATGGTAATGAAAAAGTAGTTTTTGATGAAAAGGCTTTTTCGCCGTATTTTAAAGCCCTAGGAACCGAACCTTTTTGGAATATTGAAATTGGAAACAATTTTATTGTCTATAAAAATATAGAAGGCGAAATGGAAATCTTTCCTTATTCGGACAATTCTTTCGAAAAAAATGCATCGATTCAGAAAATCAATGCTTCCAATCAAAATCATAAAATTCAGATTGAAATAACAAAAGAAAACTGTTCGGACGGAATGTCTGACAATTCGTTTGACTTTAAAACGTTGGTTACTATTTCGGGAAAGTCTTTAAATGTAAACGAAAAAGGATGTGGGAATTATATTATTCCGAAAAGTCTTCAAGGAAAATGGGAACTTTTTCAATTTAATGGAACTGAAATTCTTACCAATAAATATCTAAAAACACCTTATATAGAATTTGAAAACGAAGAAAAACACATTTCGGGAAATGCAAGTTGTAACGGAATTAGCAGCGAAGTTTATATTGATAAAGAAACACTTCGTTTTTCAAAAACCGCTGTAACGAAAATGATGTGTGTTCATGAAAATATGGAAACAGAGTTTTTAAAAGAACTTCCGACCATAACAAAATATAAAATTGAAAATAATGAATTACAGTTATTTGCAGGAAATTCACTAAAAATGAAGTTTAGAAAGACTAAATAAAAAAGGAGGTTTTAATTAAAACCTCCTTTTTTATCATATTTACATTTTACAAAGACAAAGCAAATCCTACTCCGTTTTGATTCGAAATTAATTTAACTTCGGTCATAGAAGTCGCTTTATTAAATTGATTTATCGAATTTTTAATATTTTTATTTCCACTAATCGAAAGTGCAATTCCACCACCAATTAAAGCCACGCCAACAGCCGGAGTAACCACACTTATTTGATCGTCTGAGCTTGTAGAACCATGATAAATTTTTGCAGCCGTAATTCCTAAACAAACTCCACCAGCAAAAGACATAACCGTTGCAAGAGTGCGTTTTGTTTTTCCTTTTCTAAAGGTTTCCAAAGCTTGTAAGTTACGGGAAAGATGCGCATCTAATTCGCTCATCGAAGCTTTTTGACCGTTTATTGTTGCTTTGTAGCCCCAAAAATTCTTTTTAAGTTCGACTTGTTGTGCATTTGAAGTAAAACAAATCATTAAAATAGAAAATAATAAAAATGTTCTCATTAAAAGGTTTATTTAGTTTTAAATTGATCTTTTTGGTCTTTGTGTTTCCAACGCTTGTGCGTCCAGAAATAATATTGAGGTTTTTTACGGATTTGCTCTTCTACTTTATCTAAAAACATTCGAGTTGGTTTGTATTTCGGTTCGTTTTTAATATCATCTGTAATTTCAGAAAAACTCGCTTTATAATGTCCTCTTTTTATTTTTTCAATGTTGATGTACAACATATTCATATCTAATTTTCGAGCAAGAACTTCGGCTCCCATATGTACCGGAACTTCAACTCCCATAAACTTTTCCCAATGAAGATTTGGGCGAAGTAAAGGCGTTTGATCGCTTAAAAAAAGATAAACTCCGTATAAATTCTTTGACTGATTTTCGCGTATAACGCCCGTTGTATCTTGAGTTGAAACCAATTCGGCATTAAATCTTGATCGAATATCCCGAAACAATTTATCGAAATATTTATTTGCGAGTTTTTTATAAATTCCGAATCCTTTAAAATCTAAATATTGCCCTAAAATAATAACCCATTCCCAATTTCCGTAATGCGGCAACATCAAAATAATGCTTTTTCCCTTCTTTTCATATTCTTTCATCAATTCCAGATTTTCGAATATAAAACGTTTGTCTAATTCTTTAACCGGAATCGTAATTGTTTTAACCATTTCTAGAAAAAGGTCGCAAAGATGAATATAAAAGTCTTTTTCGATCTGCTTTCTTTCTGCACCATTTAATTCAGGAAAAGCCAATTTAAGGTTAGCTCGAACCGTTTTTACACGATATTTAACCACCTTATATAAAACAAAATAAACAAAATTCGACAGAAAATATAAAACAGAAAAAGGCAATATGGAAATAAGCCACAAAACCGAATATATGATGATAAATAAAATATATTTCATTCCTGAAAAGTTTGTGCAAAGATACGGCTTATCGAATTACTTTTAAGTTTTGAAGAAGTTTTTTAAAAGAGCACTATAAAAATATGAATCATCAACTGTTTTTTAATTCATATTCATGTGTTTTGTCATTTCGACATAGGAAAAATCTCATTGATAATCAAAAGATTATTTTCTCCATTTCATTTCAATCAGATCCGAGCTTTCGAACAGAACGAAGTTAATGACAATTAAAATGATAACATAAATACTTTCTAAATGGAACTAAAAAACAAATTCAAAAAAGAACTGACACGCAGTTGTCAATCTAACTCAATAATTTTGAAATGTAAAACAAAACAGAAATTTAAAATTCATTCATTATGAAAGCAAACATTTTAACAAACGAAGAATTATTGGTTCATTGGCAAGGTCACAGAACTTTGACTAGAAACGTAATTGAAAAATTTCCCGAAAAAGAACTTTTTGAATACAGTATTGGCGGAATGCGCACATTTGCCGATATGGTTAAAGAGTTATTGTCTATTGCAGTTCCGGGTTTAGAAGGAATTGTAAATGATTCGACCGAAAGTTACAACCATAATTTGGCTTACAATACAAAAGCGGAATTATTGCAAGCTTGGGACGAAGCTACGCCGAAAATTAACGAATTGTTTTTACAAATTTCGGAAGAGCGTTTTAAAGAGAATTTCAATTTATTTGGCGAATATAAATTTCCGATTATTCAAAATATTCTATATTTTATTGATAATGAAATTCACCATCGTGCACAAGGTTATGTTTATTTAAGAAGTTTAAATATTGAGCCTCCATTTTTTTGGGATCGTTAATAAAAGAGAGTTTTTACTCTCTTTTTTATTGATTTTTATCCGTTGCGTTTTTTAACAATTCAACAACTCTTTGCTTTAATTCTAATGGTTCAATTATAACTGCAATATCGCTAAACATTAAAAACCAGCGCGCAAAATATTCTAATTTAGTACTGGTTTCGAAAATCATTTCTACCGAATCATTTAGTTGTTTTTCGGAAATAAATCCATATGTATTTCGATCCCAATTAAAATAATGTGCCATTTTCTTAGAAACTAAAATCTTGACTTTTACTTTTTCAATCTCGACTTGTTTCTTCTCGTTCAAAAAATATTCTAACGGTTTGTGTTCTTTACTAAAAGACTTCTCGATTTTAGCAATCTGCTTTACTCGATCAATTCTAAATTGGCGATAATCGTTTCGTAAATGACAAAAAGCCATAAAATACCAAAAATCATATTCATAAAAAATTCCGATTGCTTCTAAAACTCTTGATTCTGCATTTTGCGAAGACGGTTTTTGATACAAAACATCTATCTGAATTTTTGAAACGACACTTTCTAATAAAACAGATAAAACTTCGTTTGTGGTTTCGGTTTTAGTTGAATCGAATATTAAGTATTGATCTTCGATTAAAGCAACATTTTCTTTTTCGCTTGTTCGTAAAACTGCTTTCATTTTATGCATTGCAGACGAAAAATTGAAACTTAATTTACGATCGGCAAATTTTTCCATTAATTTTTCGGCAATTACAAAACTTAAAGCTTCCTCTTTCGTAAAAATAGTAGGCGGAATTTTATAACCTTCGACCAAAGCATAACCTTTTCCCGGTTCGTTATAAATTGGAATTCCAGCATTTTCTAAAGCTTTAATATCACGATAAATCGTTCGTATACTTACTTCGTAACGATCAGCTAATTGTTGTGCCGAAATCCAATTTCGAGATTGTAATTGTACATAGATGTTTAAAACCCGATTAAATTTCTTTAGATCAATTTCACTCATAAAAAACTAAAAAAGCGTTAATTCTGTTTGATTTAAAGCGTTTTCTAATTTCAACAAAGCTTCTTTCCTGTGAATTCCGCCTGCATAACCAATCATAGATCCGTCAGAACCAATGATTCTGTGGCACGGAACCACAATAGCGATTTTGTTTAAACCATTTGCTGTTGCAACAGCTCGAATTGCTTTTACATCGCCTAATTTAATAGCCTGCTGTTTGTATGTTGTTGTTTTCCCGAATGGAATTTCTAATAAGGCTTGAAAAACTTTTTGCTGAAAATCGGTTCCTGTTAAAACCAAAGGAATTGTAAATTTTTGAAGCTTTTGATTAAAATACAAGTCTAATTCCTCTTTCAATTTTAAGATATGTTCGTTTTCTTCTTCAACAAATTGAGTATTTAAAGTTTGAGCCAATTTTAAAAGCGTTTTTTCTAAATGCACTCGATCGTGAAATTCAACCAAACAAATTCCTTCATTTACAGCGCCAATAAAAATCAATCCCAACTTAGATTTATAACTCGATATCAAAATCTTATTCGAATTATTACTCAACTTATTGTTTAAACTAAAAATATCCATTTGTAAATTTTATATAAAAATAAAAAAACCTTCTCATTTTCAGAGAAGGTTTTAACTTATTTATAGCAACTAAGATTACTCAGCAGCGATAACTTCGTATGGTAATTCAACGATTACATCGCGGTGTAAACGAATGTTAGCTTCGTATTTACCTAAACGTTTGATTGTTCCTGATGTGATGAATTTTCTGTCAATTGCGTGTCCGTTAGACTCTAAAGCAGAAGCGATATCAGCATTTGTAACTGATCCGAATAATTTCTCTCCACCTGCTTTAACAGCAATTTTAATTTCTAATCCTTTTAAAGCTTCTGCAATTGTGTTAGCATCAGCAATTAATTTAGCTTCTTTGTGAGCTCTTTGTTTTAAGTTCTCAGCTAAAACTTTTTTTGCAGAAGGAGTAGCTAAAACAGCCATTCCTTGCGGGATTAAAAAGTTACGTCCGTATCCTGGTTTTACCGTTACGATATCGTCTTTAAATCCTAATTTGTTTACATCTTGTTTTAAGATAATTTCCATGGTTGTTGTCCTTTTTAAGTAGAAGTTAGGTTTCGATAAGTTGAAAACCAACAACTATATTTTTAATTATTTTAATAAATCTGCTACGTATGGCATTAAAGCTAAGTGACGAGCTCTTTTAACAGCTACAGAAACTTTTCTTTGGTATTTTAATGAAGTTCCAGTTAAACGACGAGGTAAAATTTTTCCTTGCTCGTTAACGAATTTTAATAAGAAATCAGCATCTTTATAATCGATATATTTGATTCCAGATTTTTTGAAACGACAATATTTTTTAGTTTTGTTAGTTTCAATGTTTAAAGGCGTTAAATATCTGATATCTCCGTCTTTTTTTCCTTTTGCAGATTGCTCAATATTTGACATGATAATTACGCTTTTTTAGTTTTTAATTTTTCTCTTCTTCTTTCAGCCCAAGAAATAGCATGTTTGTCTAACGCAACAGTTAAGAAACGCATAACTCTTTCATCACGACGGAATTCAGTTTCTAATTCTTTAATTGCATTTCCTTCTACTTTGTACTCAAACAAATGGTAGAATCCACTTTTTTTGTTTTGGATTTCGTAAGCTAATTTTTTTAAGCCCCAATCTTCTTTAGATACCATTTGAGCCCCTCTTGAAGCAAGAAATTCTTCGAATTTCGCTACTGTTTCCTTTACCTGAGTTTCAGATAAAACGGGATTCAAAATGAAAACAGTTTCATAATGATTCATAATCAATTAATTTAATTTGTTATAAAATTGGGTGCAAATATAAGATAGTTTATTGTTTTTAGCAAATGGTTTTTAGTTTTTTTATTGAAAGAACTTATGATGTAATTTCAGAATTAAAACTAAATTCATTTTATCTCTAAAATATGAATTCAAACAATTTTTATTTACACCAAACATCTAACTTCAAACATCGCTGAACTTAATAAAAATCAACACTTATTGTTGTTTTAACTGAACGAAAACTACCAATACTTTCTAAGCTTTGAATGCTTCTTTGAATAGATTTTTTAATTGTTCCCGAAGGTTTTGTTACAGGCAATTTAATTAGAATAACTTGAATATATTGATTCCGAATTCGATTAATTGTAGGTGCTTGCGGACCTAAAACCAAAACATCTTTTACGTTTGATCGAATATGTTTTGCTAACCAATCTGAAGCATTTTTTACTTTTTCGAAATCGGTGTGTTTTAATTGCAAACGAATCAAACGATAAAAAGGCGGATATTTAAAATTTAAACGCTCATACATTTGTTCTTTAAACATACCTTGATAATCGTTTCGAGTAACTTGCTGAATCGTATTATGATACGGATTATAAGTTTGAATAATTACTTTTCCTTGTTTATTTCTTCGTCCCGAACGTCCTGCAACTTGTAACATCAACTGAAATGCACGTTCATGTGCACGGAAATCGGGAAAACTTAACATTCCGTCTGCATTCATAATTCCAACCAACGAAACATTATCAAAGTCCAATCCTTTTGCAAGCATTTGCGTTCCGACCAAAACATCTATTTCATGATTTTTAAAAGCATCTAACAGCTTTTCAAAAGCATATTTTCCTCTGGTCGTATCCTGATCCATTCTCGCAATTCGCTTATTCGGAAATAAATCTTTCAATGCTTCTTCAATTTGTTCCGTTCCCAATCCTTTTGTCGATAAATCTCGACTGTGGCACGCATGACAATTAGAAGGCATTGCCATTACAAAACCGCAATAATGGCATTTTAAATTGTTCGAGTTTTTGTAATATGTTAAACTTACATCGCACGAAGTACAATGCGGAACGTGTCCGCACGACATACATTCTAAAACCGGCGCAAATCCTCTTCTGTTTTGAAACAACAATACTTGTTCGCCGTTGTAAAAAGCTTCGTTCATGGCATCGATCAGCTTTAAACTAAAGAAACCATTAACTTCTTTACGTTTTCGTGCTTCTTTTAAATCGACCAACTGTATTTCGGGCAATTGACTCTTTCCAAAGCGTTTGGTCAATTCTACAAAACCGTATTTGCCTTGATACGCATTGTAAAAACTTTCTAAACTTGGCGTTGCTGAACCTAACAAAACTTTTGCGTTAAACATTTTGGATAAAACAACTGCCGCATCGCGCGCTTGATAACGTGGAGCCGGATCGATTTGTTTGTACGAAGCTTCATGCTCTTCGTCTACAATAATTAATCCTAAATTTTGAAAAGGAAGAAAAATAGAAGATCGCGAACCAACTACTAATTGTGCATTTTCGTGATTATTTAAAACATGTTGATAGACTTCTACCCTTTCATTTTCGGAATATTTTGAATTATAAACCGCAACTTTATTTCCAAAAAACGTAACTAATCGTTGAACTAATTGCGTTGTTAAAGCAATTTCGGGAACCAAAAATAAAGCTTGTTGATTATTTTCGATACATTTTTGAATTTGTCTAATATACAATTCTGTTTTACCCGAACCGGTTACTCCTTTTAATAAAGCAACGTCTTTTTCTTGAAACAATTCATTTAAAGAATTAAATGCGCTTTGTTGCTCTTCGGATAATTGAACCTCATCTTGTGTTTCATCTTCAAAACGAACGCGATCTTGAGCTAAAGAATAGGTTTCGAAAATATTATTCTTTTCTAAATTTTTATAAACCGCATTCGAAACCTCAGCTTCTTTTAACAGCGTTTTCAGTTCTATATTTTGCTCTTTTGTTGTTAATTGAAAATATTTTAAAAGCAATGCACGCTGTTTTTCGCTTTTTAAACCAAAATCTAACAGTTTTATAAGATTTGCTTCTTCTTGATAATTTTCATTCAACCGAACATATTTAATCAATTTTGGCGTGTACGTTTCATTTAAATGTTCATTCAAATAAATGATGTCTCTTTTTAACAAACCTTCAATTGCTTCAAATAACTTCTTCTTGCTTAAAATAGATTGAATTTCTTCAAAACGAAGAATAGGTTGTTTTTCAAGCGCTTCGAACAATAAATATTCCTCATCAGACAATAATTCCGAATCGATTTCCTTTGCTCGATTTAATGATATAATAGTTTCGCTTTCTAATAAAAAAACCGACGGTAAAGCTGCTTTGTAAACTTCGCCCAACGTACACATATAATACGAAGAAATCCATTGCCAAAACTCGATTTGTTTTGCTGTTACAATGCTTTTATCATCAATAATCGTTAAAATATCTTTAGCTTCGTATAACTGAGGTTTTTCGTGATGTTTGTTTAAGACAATTCCCGTATAAACTGCTCGTTTACCAAACGGAACACCGACGCGCATTCCTTGCAGAATAAAATTAAATTCTGCTTCGGTAACCTTATAAGTAAAGGTATTTGCAATCGCCAAAGGCACGATAACATCGATAAAACATTCCATTTAACAAAGATACAAAAACAAAAAGCATCCTTAAATTTAAGGATGCTTTTCTCATTTATTTTCAACATTATTTTACGCGAATCCAAGTCTGAGTTCGACCTAAAGCTTGTATTCCTACATAACCTCTTACGTCTAATTTTTCGGATCCGTTTAATTTAATTGCGCATTTATATTCTTTTCCAGAATTAGGATCAATGATTGTTCCGCCCGAATAAGACGAACCATCTTTTTTCAATCCTTTAATAATAGTCAAACCTTTAATTGGTTTTCCTTTATCAGCTCCCGGACATTTATCACATTTCGCTTCTTTTTTATCAGTTAAAATTTCAACAACTTTACCAAAAAGCTTTCCGTTTTGCTCATAAATCTCCACAATCGATTTAGGTTTTCCTGTTTCATCGTCAATCGTTTTCCATTTTCCAGTTACAGACTGCGCCTGAACACCTAATACCGCTACAAAAGCTAAAACTAAAGTAAAAAATATCTTTTTCATATCTAATTCACATTTTTATTTATCACTAATATATAAATTTTTTCTTTTTGCTACATAAATCGCAGCATTTAATTCAAAACCTAATAAAAGAATCATACAGTTGATCCAGATGTAAATCATGATAACTAAAAGTGTGCCAATAGATCCGTATAATTCGTTGTATTTTGCAAATTTAGAAACATAAATCCCAAATCCTACGGAAGTTAACGTCATTAAAATAGTTGTAAAAACCGAACCATATGATATAAATGATAAATGTTTAGTTTCTTTTGTTCCGAATTTATAAAGGATTGAAACCGTGAGCAGAATCATAAGAATTACAAAAATATTCCGACCGATATCGGCTAAAATAGGCATTTCGGTAAAGTGCATAAAAACTTCGACCGTTAAATAAACTGCAACCGAAAGTACCAACATAACACTTAACAAAACCGAAAGAATCATGGCAATAAAATATTGACGAAAAAAGTTTCGAGAAACTGTAAGGTGAATCGAAGATTCGAATCCGCCGATAATTGCATTTACACCGTTTGCCATAAAAATTATGGACATAATAACCCCAGTTGATAATAAACTTTTATATGAATTATTCATGATATCGAGTAAAATTACTGCGATCGCTTCGTAAGTATTTGGTGGAACATTTTCTTCTACAAACAAAAGAAAATTCGCTCTAAAATTATCAATCGGAATGTATGGAATCAAGTTCAGCAAAAAAAGCGCAAACGGAAAAAGTGCCATAAAAAAACTAAAAGCAATAGAACCAGCTTTGTAATTAAAGGCTCCTTTTATAATTCCGGCAATATAAATTTCGAGTAATTCGTACAAAGTGAGTCCTTCTAAACCGGGCAGTTTAATTTTTTTGGAAAGCAAAATAAGCTTTCCAACAATAGGAATATCTGTGATTTTGAAATTTGAAATACCCAAAATAGTTTTGAATTATAAAACAGCTTTTAAACTTAAATCCATATTGTAAACCGAATGTGTTAATGCGCCACTTGAAATAAAATCAACACCACATTCGGCATAATTACGAATCGTTTTTTCGTTAATATTTCCCGATGATTCCGCAAAACATTTTCCTTTAATCATTTCGACTGCTTTTTTTGTGTCTTCGTAATTAAAATTATCGATCAAAATCTGATAAACTCCGTTGTTTTGTAAAATCTCTTCAATTTCATTTAAATTACGAGCTTCTACTACAATTTTCAAATCTTTATCATTTTGTTTTAGATATTCTTTTGTTTTGCTGATTGCTTGTGTAATTCCGCCAGCAAAATCAATGTGATTGTCTTTTAACATAATCATATCATACAAAGCAAATCGATGATTCTCGCCTCCGCCAATTTTAACAGCCCATTTTTCAATAGCTCGAATTCCCGGAGTTGTTTTACGTGTATCCAAAATTTTTGCTTTCGTTCCTTCTACCAAATCAACAAAGAATTTAGTTTTAGTTGCAATAGCGCTCATACGCTGCATACAATTTAAAACAACGCGTTCGGCTTTAAGAATAGATTGTGATTTTCCTGTAACATAAAAAGCAATATCCCCATATTTTACAGGAGTTCCATCCGAAATCAAAACTTCGACTTGCATTTCGGGATCCACATAATTAAAAACCATTTTCGCAAAATCGACTCCAGCTAAAATTCCTTCATCTTTCACCAAAAGTTTTGCTTTTCCCATTGCATCAGCTGGAATACACGCCAACGAACTGTGATCGCCATCGCCAACATCTTCGCGAATAGCATTTTCTATAATTAATTGTAACTCTTTATCGAATTGTTCTTTTGTAATCATTTTTTAGTCAACTTTAGTGCTAAAGTACGATTTTTTTCAGTATTTTGGGAGCTTATAAATAACCATTTTTCATTCATGAAGAAAATATTACCCTTTATTTTATTTCTTTTTTTGTTTACTTCAAAAACATATTCTCAATCAAAAGAAATGCTTGAAAATATGACAGAGTCTGAAATAAAAGAAAAAATTGCTGACGAACAAGCGGTAAGAGCTTGTGATTGTATAGATAAGTTTTATTCAACTGAAAAAGATCCAAATAAAATTAATATAAAGATAAACGATTGTATTACCGCAAGTGCCAAAACTTATCAATTAGCTAAGTCATTAGCCTCTGCATATACAAAGCATAAAAAAAAAGGTAGTTCAAATATGAACATCTTTTTTGGAGTTGGTAATTTTGATGCAGACTCTTTTTTTGCTATTGAAAAATCACTTTTTAGAAACTGTAACAATTTGCAAGAATATTCAGAAACTAATAATTATGTTTATCCTAATTCTGTTTCAAATAAGAAAATAGCTTTAGATTTTTTTATAGAAGGACAAGCTTCTTTACATAAAAAAGAATATGATAAGGCTATAAAATCTTTTAAATTAGCTCTAAAAAATGATGAAAACTTTAGCTTTGCTTGGGATAACTTAGGAATAGCTTATTATAGTAATAGTGAACATAAGAAAGCAATAAAGGCCTTTCAACATTCCTTAAAAATTGCTCCAAATGGTTTGTATCCTTTATTATATATCCCTAGGGTTTATTTAGAATTAAAAAATTATAATAAATCAGTAGAAAATTACCAAAAAGCATTAAATATTCATCCTAATAATTATGAAGCTAATATAAGAATTGCTTACTTGTATTTTAATGAGTTAAAAGACAAAAACTCAAGCTTCAAATACTTTTGTAAAGCTTATAAAATCACAAAAGAACGAGGCTCAAGTTTAGAAAAAGATATTATTTCAAACGTTACAGATATATACAATAATACTGAAGATATATCGACTTTAACAACTTTTGATCAAATATTAAAGGAAAATAATATCATAATAACTAAATTAAGAAATCGTGATTCCTAATAACTTATAAAACTCTTTTAAAATAGCCGGATGTCCTGGCCAAGCGGGCGAAGTTGTTAAATTTCCGTCTGTGAAAGCTTCGTCAGCATTAATTTCTTTAAAAGTTCCGCCAGCCAACGTCACTTCTGGTCCAACTGCCGGATAAGCAGTTAAAGTTCGACCTTTTACAACATTCGCAGCAGTTAAAATTTGAATTCCGTGACAAATAGCCGCAACCGGTAAATTTTTATCAAAGAAATATCTCGTTGCTAAAATGACGCCTTCATTTAAACGAATATATTCAGGAGCACGCCCACCACAAACATACAATCCATCGTAATCTTCCAAGTTAATCGATTCAAATGTTTGATTCAATGTAAAGTTATGTCCGCGTAATTCGGCATACGTTTGGAAACCAACAAAATCATGAATTGCCGTTGCAATTTGTTCTCCTTTTTTCTTTCCTGGGCAAACCACATCCACTTCTACTCCAACCGACAACAGCGCTTGATACGGAACCATTATTTCATAATCTTCAACAAAATCTCCAGCCAACATCAAAACTTTTTTACTCATAACTTTAATTCATTTAGGTTAATCCTTAAATTTACTCACTTAATATGAAATAAACATTATGAAAACTGAAATAAATTGGAACGATTTTGAAAAAATCGACATTCGTGTAGGAACTATTTTAGAAGCTAAACCATTTGAAAGAGCTCGCAATCCGTCGTATAAACTTGTGATTGATTTTGGAGAAGAAATCGGAATCAAGAAATCATCAGCTCAAATAACCGTGCTGTATCAACCCGAAGATATTATTGGCAAACAAGTTATTGCTATTGTAAATTTCCCTAAAAAACAAATTGCCGATTTTATGAGCGAATGTTTGGTTTTGGGTGCCGTTGGCGACAACAAAGAAGTTACACTTTTAACAGTGAATTTTCCTAGTAAAAATGGAATTCCAATAGGATAATTGTATATTTGATTTCATCATTGTTTGCATTATGAAAAACTTGTTGCTTTTATTCCTATTCGCTTCTAGTTCTGTGGCTTTTGCTCAGAATAATTATCCGAAACCGCCTAAAAGTGCCAATCGGCTTTTTTATATTCAACATAATTTAAACACAAATACATACGTTTATGATGCACAAATTAAAAACGGAAAGTTTGTAACGCCAGATCCTATCGATGTTTATAGAATTATGTATGCAGAAGATGGTTCGAAAAAAGAACTAACAAGTATTCAACGAAAATTGGCTTACGGAATAAAAATTCATTCGCAGAACAATGAAAATGTGACGTTCAACTTAAATGGATATCCGACTTTAATTTGGAAATTATCCTTAAAAGACGGAAAACCTTTTGTAAGCGTTAATGTAAACAAACAATTGATTTATGTTGAAAAAATGTACATTCAAACGAAAGAAAAAACAATTGGACCTTCTACAAAAGTCGATTATATCTTGATTTCCGGTAAGAATAATAAAAACCAAAACATTACAGAAAAATTTATTCCTTAAAAATGAATATAAAATTATTGGCAATCGGGAAAACCGACAACAAAAACCTTCAAACGCTAATTGACGAATATACCAAACGCTTAAGCTTTTACATTAAGTTTGATTTAGAAGTTATTCCGGATATTAAAAATGTAAAAAATCTTTCGGAAACACAGCAAAAACAAAAAGAAGGCGAATTAATTTTATCTAAACTTTCGGCTGCAGATCATTTAGTTTTGTTAGATGAAAACGGAAAAAGCTTTTCGAGTGTTGGTTTTGCAGACGAATTACAAAAAAAGATGAACGCAGGTATTAAAACGCTTGTTTTTGTAATTGGCGGACCTTATGGTTTTTCTGAAGAAGTTTACAAAAAAGCAAATGCTAAAATTTCGCTTTCGGCTATGACTTTTTCGCATCAAATGGTGCGTTTATTTATTGTAGAACAAATTTACCGAGCTTTTACCATTTTACGAAACGAACCTTATCATCATCAATAATAAAACAAAAACGCGATTAGAAAATTCTAATCGCGTTTTTGTTAATAAATATAAACTTCTTCGTTTAGTTTATCGGTTACTTTTTGTTTTTCGAGTTGAATTAAAACATTTACAAACGTTTCGACTTTCATGTTTTTATCTAATGTAGTTAAAACGGTTTTAACATTTTCGTTAGATGCGTCATTTATATCATCGACCGATTTAATCAATAAACTCATAACTCCTTCTCCCAACTCATAAACCGGAGGTTCGGTTAAAGCAATGGTTTTAAAAGGCAATTTTACATACGCATTTTGTTTGTGAACAGTATCGCTATAAACAAAATAAATATCTTTTAAATCGTCGTGCATTCCACCTTTTGCATGTTTTTTGGAAGTTAATTTTTGAAGCGATTGCGAAATATCTGCCAACGTTAAATCACGATTTACCGATAAAACCCAATGTGTATTTCCAATAAAATTACTGCGGTTTAATTCAATTTCTCCGTTTTTATCTTTATCAATATAGCCCGGACTAAAATCATTCATTTCGGTAACAACCGAAAAATCAGAACGACTTACTTTCATTTCTTTTTGGTTGCAAGCACTAAAAATCAAAGCGCCAAAAATCAAACATAATACGTTATTTTTCATACGTTTTTAAATATAGTTTTACACATTCTACTGCTTCTTTTACATCGTGAACTCGAAGTAATTGCGCTCCTTTTATTAACGAAATAGTATTTAAAACTGTTGTACCATTTAAAGCTTCTTGAGGCGAATAATCGAAAAAACGATAAATCATTGATTTTCTCGATAAAGCCGATAAAACAGGAACTTCTAACAATTGGAACAATTCTAACTTCGACAAAACCTCGTAATTTTGATCTAGAGTTTTCGAAAATCCAAATCCCGGATCCACAATCACGTCTTTAATTCCGGCTTGCTTTGCCAATTGTATTTGTTCCGAAAAATAACACATCATTTCCTTAACCACATCTTTATAATCTGTGAATTGCTGCATAGTTTGCGGCGTTCCTTTCATGTGCATTAAAATGTAAGGAGCTTGAAATTCCCCAACAGTTTCAAACATTTTATCATCTAATTTTCCGCCCGAAACATCGTTTATAATATGCCCGCCTTCGGTTAAAGCTTGTCTTGCAACTTCGGATCGAAATGTATCGATAGATAAAATCGCTTCAGGAAATTGCTTTACTGCTTCTTTCACAAACAAAATCATTCGACTTAATTCTTCTTCTTCCGAAACAAAAGGCGCTTTATGTTGTGTAGAATAAGCGCCAATATCAATCATATCGGCTCCTTCTAAAAGAAGTTTTTCCATTTGATTTAAAGCCGAAGAAACTTCGTTGTGTTTTCCTCCGTCATAAAAAGAATTCGGCGTAATATTCAGAATTCCCATAATTTTAGGACGATCGAATGTGAGTAATTTTCCTTTGCAATTAATACTTAACATAAAACGGATTTAAAAGAAATAGTACTTTCTGTTTTTATATTCCTTAACAGATTGCTATTTTTGATAAAATTTATACAAAGATACTTGAATATGCAATCGACTGCGGAACAATACGACAAAATAATTTCGATTTGCCGAAACCTATATGTCAAAAAATTACACGATTACGGATGCGCTTGGCGAATTTTAAGATTGCCTTCGCTTACAGATCAAATTTATATTAAAGCGCAACGAATTCGTTCTTTACAAGAAAACAGTGTTCGAAAAGTTGATGAAGATGAAAGTTCGGAATTTATCGGAATTATCAATTACAGTATTATGGCATTGATTCAGCTGGAAAAAGGAATTGTAAATCAACCCGATTTAT
Source organism: Flavobacteriaceae bacterium UBA3339 (assembly GCA_002360925.1). Taxonomy (GTDB): domain Bacteria; phylum Bacteroidota; class Bacteroidia; order Flavobacteriales; family Flavobacteriaceae; genus Flavobacterium. The sequence continues at coordinate 67,189 of DERN01000010.1, forward strand.
CTAACGAAGAAGCAATTGAATTATACGATAAGCATATTGCCATTGCCAAAGAATTAATGTTGAATAAAAATCATGATTACGGCGAAGCTTGGCGCGATATGCGTATAAGTTCGCACACCGATATTATTCTGCAAAAATTGTTGCGTATTAAACAAATCGAAGATAATAAAGGAAAAACATTGGTTTCGGAAGGAATCGATGCCAATTATCAAGACATCATCAATTACGCTGTTTTTGCTTTAATTTTAATGGATTTTGCTACTAATTAATTTATAGATATATGAAAATACTAACCCAATTTTGCAGATTTTTTGTCGGGATTTTATTCATTTTTTCAGGACTAATCAAACTAAATGATCCTGTAGGTTTTTCGTTTAAACTAGACGAATATTTTTCGGAAGCTGTTTTTAACATGCCGTTTTTACAGCCGTTTTCATTAACATTAGCCGTTGTATTGGTTATTGTAGAAGTACTTTTAGGCGTTATGCTTTTATTGGGTTATAAACGCAAATTGACTTTGTGGTTATTGTTGTTAATGATTGTTTTCTTTACATTCTTAACTTTTTATTCGGCATATTTCAATAAAGTAACAGATTGCGGATGTTTTGGCGACGCTATTAAATTAACTCCTTGGGAATCATTCTCTAAAGACGTTGTACTTCTGGTCTTAATTTTGGTTTTATTTGCTGGTCAAAAATACATCAAACCATTATTCAATACTATCGGAAACACAACTATTACACTTGTAGCTTTAGCGGCTTGTAGTTTTATGGCGTATTATGTTTTAAATCATTTACCAATTGTAGATTTTAGAGCTTATAAAGTTGGAACGAACATTAAAAAAGCGATGGAAATTCCAGAAGGCGCTCCACAATCGAAATACGATATTGTGTTTACGTATAAAGTAGACGGAGTTGAAAAACAATTTAAAATGGAAGAATTAACGCAACTTCCTGCAAATGCCGAATTTGTTTCGCGCGAAGAACATTTAATCCAAAAAGGATACGAACCGCCAATTCACGATTTAACAATGGATTTAGAAGGTCAGGATTATACTCCTGAAGTTTTAGCAGCTCCAAAAGCGTTATTGGTTGTTGCTTACGATTTGAAAAAAGCAAACGACGAAGGTTTAAAAACCATTAACGAAACCGTTAAAAAAGCACGCGAAGCTGGTTACGAAATCATTGGTTTAACAGCAACAGATAAAAACATTATCGAAGATTATAAAAAGAAATACAACTTAGATTTGGATTTCTATTTCTGTGACGGAACCACTTTAAAAACCATTGAACGTGCAAACCCAAGTTACGTTACATTAGAATTTGGAACGATTACAGATAAAAAACATTGGAACGACGTAAAATCATTAATGATTAAATAATTCAGGTGTTATCGTATTTTATCAATAAAATCGGCTATTCGTTTTTTACGCTTTTTGGCGTAATAACGGTTGTTTTTATCTTGTTCAACATTCTTCCGGGCGATCCGGCTCGTATGATGTTAGATCAAAACGAAAACTCGGAACAGCTGGCTTTAATCAAAAAGAAATACGGATTCGATCAACCATTAACAAATCAATATTTATATTATTTAAACGATTTGTCACCGGTTTCGTTTCACAAAAACAACCAAGATCATTACACATTTTACAACAAGGAAAAATACGGAGGAACGGTTTTATTTGAAACTTCGTCATATAAAGTAGTTTTAAAAACACCTTATTTACGCGAAAGTTTCCAAAAAAACGGTAAAAAAGTGACCGATATTATTGCGCACACTTTACCAAGCACGGTATTTTTAGCTGTTTTTGCAATTGGTATTGCCATGTTTATCGGCGTAATTCTTGGCGTTTTATCGGCTTTATATGCTAATAGTTTTTTCGATCGAATTACTGCTTTTATCAGTACTTTAGGAATGAGCATTCCGTCATTTTTTAGTGCTATTTTATTTGCCTGGATTTTTGGATTTGTGTTACACGAATACACAAATTTAAACATGACGGGAAGTTTGTACGAAGTAGATGATTTTGGCGAAGGTGTTCATCTTTCAATCAAAAACAGTATTTTACCTGCTTTTGTTTTGGGAATTCGTCCATTGGGCGTTGTAATTCAATTAATGCGAAATTCGTTGTTAGAAGTTCTAAATCAGGAATATATCCGAACGGCAAAAGCAAAAGGACTTTCGACTTATAATATTGTAGCAAAACACGCATTAAAAAATGCATTAAATCCGGTTGTTACAGCTGTTTCGGGTTGGTTTGCTTCTATGTTAGCTGGTGCGGTTTTTGTTGAATATATTTTTGGTTGGAACGGATTGGGAAAAGAAGTTGTAGACGCTTTAAATAATTTAGATCTTCCAGTAATTATGGGCGCAGTTATCGTAATTGCAACTACCTTTGTATTAATCACAATTTTAGTAGATTTAATCTACGCTTATTTAGATCCAAGAATTAAATTGAAATAGCTATGAAAAAAATATTTTTAACTGCAATCTCATTAGCTTTTGTTGCTGTGAGTTGCGATACTAAAAAAGTCGATCAGAAAATTTCTGAGGAAATTAAAGAACTGAAAGATACGTTAATCGTTAAACAAAAAGATACCGTTTATCTTCATAACGAACAATTTGCAGACGTAACCTTGAACAAAGAATTTGAAAACTTAAAAGGAAATAAAATCTCTTTTAAAGATTTAATTGCTAAACACAAAGGAAGTCCGATTGTGATTGATGTTTGGGCTTCGTGGTGCCCCGATTGCATTAAAGGTTTTCCGGAGTTAAAAAAACTGCAAGAAAAATATCCAACAACTTCTTATGTCTTTTTATCGCTTGATAAAACAAAAGACAAATGGAAAGAAGCCATTAAAAAATACGAATTGGTTGGAGAACATTATTATTTAGACGAAAAAATGAGTGGCGAATTCGGAAAATCGATCAATTTAGATTGGATTCCGCGTTATATCGTAGTCGATACAAAAGGTAATATTGCTTTGCAAAAAGCAATTGTTGCAAACGATTCGCTTTTAAAACAAACATTAGATAAATTACAACCTTAATAAATACTTTTATGAGAAATAAGATTATTGCAGGTAACTGGAAAATGCATAAAAATGCGCAAGAAACAACTTCGTTATTAAACGAAATTGTGAATGCAATGCCAAACGGAAAAGAAGTTGAAGTTATGGTTGCCCCTGCTTTTACAAACTTAATGTTGGCAAGCCAGATTTTAGAAGACGTTAATATTACCGTTGCAGCACAAAATATGCATCAGGCAGAAGGTGGCGCTTTTACAGGCGAAATTTCGGCAGATATGTTAACAAGCATTGGTGTTGATACGGTTATTTTAGGACATTCTGAACGTCGTCAATATTTTAAAGAAACTCCCGCTTTATTGGCTTCAAAAGTCGATACAGCTTTGCGTCACAACATGAAAGTGATTTTTTGCGTTGGCGAAGAATTAAAAGATCGCAAAAGTAAACAGTTTCAGAATGTAGTCTATTATCAATTAAAAGATTCGTTGTTCCATTTACCAAAAGAAGCTTGGCAAAACATTGTTATTGCATACGAACCGGTTTGGGCAATTGGAACAGGCGAAACGGCAACTCCAGAACAAGCACAAGAAATGCATCAGTTTATTCGTGAACAAATTGCACATCAATATACTGGTGTGGCAGAAAACGTAAGCATTTTATATGGCGGAAGCGTAAAACCTGATAATGCAAAAAGTATTTTTTCTCAACCAGATGTTGACGGAGGTTTAATTGGCGGTGCAGCTTTAAACGCAAATGATTTTGTTGCGATTATTGATGTCATTTAATTTTCAGAAGAACTTTGATTAAATAAATCCTGCAAAGCCTTTTGACTTTGTAGGATTTCAAAAACGTTTTACTCACATTATAAACAAATTCCACATGAAAAAGATAGTATGTACTCTTGCTTTAGGATTGCCTGTTTTGGTAAATGCGCAGGAATTTATTGTAGGTCCAACTATTTCGTATCAATCTCAGGCAGGAAATCTTTTAAAAGTTGGTGGATATTATATTCAGCCTGCTTTCCAAAATTCAGTTGGTTTTCGTTTAGATGCGAATGCGCAATTTGCTTATTTTAGAGATAAATTCGTTGTAATTCCGGAAGGAAGTTTAACCTTTTATCCTACTTTAGATAATTTATTTGTTCCATTTATAGAAGGCGAATTAACACCCTACACCGTAACGCCAAAAGTAGGAATTTCGTTTGCAACTATTTTAGATTTTGGTTTTGGTTACGGTTTCGATATTAAAACCAAACAAGATTTAAAACCCATTAAAGGATTTACTTTTTCGTTAGGAATCAACATTCCGTTAAATGCTTTTTAGTTAAAAAGATAAAATGATTATTGGTAAGATTACATCAAAAGATCATTATTTTTTCTACATAAAAACCTTTTTCATTTCCTAATAGATCTTGAATATGAAGAACTTTATCTCTTGATAAAATTCGATTTTCAATTTTAATTACTAAAGCTACCGGAACGTTATTTCTATAAAGCGTATCGTTTTGAATGATGTTTGTATTCTGTTTAAAATCTAAAAGATCACCAATATAAAATCCACTCGAATATTTCCAAAATTCCCCTTCGGTTAACTGCGTTTTCTGATCTTTACAAGATATAAAATGCAATAAAAAAGCAAAAATCAAAAGAAGTTTAATAAAGTTATTCAAAATATATTTTTAATAATCGTTATCTACTTTATAACGACGTTGTTTATTTAATTTCACATCGCTTTCAATAACTTCGGCAGGAATAACCTTTAAAAACGAAGGATGTTGTTCAATTGCATATTCGATTTTCTCAACAATTTCATCAATTGTTTCGTTTTCGTAATCAAATTCTAAAGGCTTTTTAATTGTAAAGGTTTGTAAAATTCCTTTCTTTTTAAGCCATAATCCTTTTTTATCAAACGAACGACGAAATCCATCAATAACAATCGGCACCACAATTGGTTTATGCTCTTTTATAATATGTGCCGTTCCTTTACGCACCGGTTTAAACGATTTTGTAGTTCCTTGCGGAAACGTAATGACCCAACCATCTTCCAAAGCTTTTTTAATATTTTCGGTATCGTTTGGGTTTACTGCTTTTTTTTCGGTAATATCTTTTCCTTTTTCTCGCCAAGTACGTTCAACCGTAATTGCGCCGGTATATCCCATAATTCGAGGTAAAATCCCCGATTGCATCGTTTCTTTTGCACTAACATAATAAATATTCAGTTTAGGATTCCAGATATAAAAAACGTTGTTGATATTATCAATTCGTCCTTTTAAACTTGCGTTAAAGACATGAAACATTGCCACAACATCGGCAAAATACGTTTGATGATTCGATATAAAAAGGACATTTCTGTCAGGTAGATTTTTAATTATTTCAGAACCTTCGATCTTTAATTCGTTAAAACCTTTGTAACGTTGATGCGTTAAAAAGCCAAACCAGCGAATAAGCCATTTTTTTATAAAGATGATATGTCCGAATGGATCTTTTTTAAACAATCCCATTTGTTATTTTTTGAATTGGTAAAGTTACAAAATCATCTTATTTACAATGCGAATTTTAAGCTTTCTTTGATTTACGGATTGTTACAATTAATGATATAATAAAACTAATTAAAAGTAGTAGTGAACCTATAAAAGGTGCTTTTGATTTATCGAGATAAAAAAAGTCTTCCCAATAACTATATATCAACCCTAAAGAAATGATTATAAAAACATAATATTTTAATTTCCCTAACATGATTTATAAGTGTTTAAATATGACCAATTCAGCTAAGTTACAAAAATCATCTTACTTGCAATGCGAATTTTAAGCTTTCTTTGACTTCGCTTAGAATCATAGCGGTTGCTCCCCAAACTACATGTTGTTCAATTATAAAAGCCGGAACTAAAATATCTTTTGCATAAGAAGTCGTCATTTTTACATTCTGAACCAAATCATCTTTCAATAAATCGGCAACAGGCAATTCAATAATCGCGCTTACTTCGTCGGGTTGCAATTGAAATTTCGGAGTATTTTCTGAAATTCCCATAAAAGAAGAAACAATAAAATTGCTTGGCGGAATATACAAATCGCTCCACTGTTTCACAATTTTCACATCAGACGGATTTACGCCAACTTCTTCATTCGTTTCACGAAGTGCTGTATGTTCTAAATCAACATCTTCCAATTCTTTTTTCCCTCCCGGAAAAGCAATTTGAGACGAATGAACTCCAGGATATGCCGAACGCACAATCAACAAAATATACGCTTCGTCGTTTTTGGGATAAAACAAACTTAAAACCGCAGAAGATTTGGGATTGTGAATAGAATAATCGTAATTTTGAAGATATTGGACACGTTCGATCGGAGCCATTTTTAAATGAGCATCTAAAGCAAATAAAGGCTGCGCAATAATTGCATCTAAACGATATAATAACTGTTCAAAAAGCATAAAAAAATATAAACCACGTATAAATATACTCAATGTTTAGTAAAGAAGAGGCGCTTAAAATAAAAAAAGATTTCTGGATTGGTTTTGCCGAAGCTTATCCTAGAAAATGGTTGTTACATAATACCAAAATTAAGGATGTAACGTTAAAATTCTTTGTCGATAATAAAACGGCTCAGGTTGCGTTAGAAATTGAACCAAAAGATGAAGAAAAACGTAAGATTTATTTTGAAAAAATTGAATCTTTAAAAACCATTTTATTAGAAGAATATTTACCCGAAGCTATTTTTGAACGCGATTATTATTTGTTAAACGGTAAATGTATTAGTCGAATTTGGATTGATATTGACAAAAAAGTAAGTGTAAACAACAAAAATACATGGAACGAAATCTTTGATTTTTTTGCCGAAAAAATGACTCAATTCGAGCTATTCTTCTATGAATACGAAGATTACATTAAAGATTTAGAAATTAATACATAGAAGGTTCTACATTAAAAAAGTTTTAGTATTTTACTGCCAAAAATCCAGCGTTTGAAAAATTGGCTTTGTTTATTATTTTTCTTTTCATTTTGTTGCTTCACTGCGCTTTCTCAGGAAAAAGACAGTATTTCGGCAACAACACAAGGACAGATGCAAAAGATTGAAGAATTTTCTAAAAAAGGAAAGTTCACCAAGCAATTGCATAAACTTTTGTTTCGAAAAAAGGCAGCCAATGTAAACACAAGAGTCCAGGCAGTACAGCAACCAAATCTCCTTTACGATTTTGAAAAATATCAAGGAAAGATAATTCGAAATATCTATATCGAAACGTACGATCCGTTTGGATATTCTATTTATGATTCAACTCAAGTTCCTAAAAAAAGAATGGAAAGAATTGGGAACGATCTGCATCTTAAAACAAAGAAGTTTACAGTTCGGAGTCTTTTGCTTTTCAAGAAGAACCAACCTTTAGATTCGATCAAACTACAAGAATCGGAACGTTTATTGCGTTCGCAACGATTCATAAGACGCGTTTACGTAAAACCTTTTCCTATTTCCGAAACTTCAGATTCTGTCGATGTTGCAATTAAAGTATTAGATTCTTGGAGCTGGTATCCAAACGGATCTTTATCAACTTCGAGTGCACGTTTAAGTTTAACTACTCAGAATTTTGGTGGTTTTGGACATTATTTTTCGAATCAATACCGCACGCGTTTTAAAGAAGGTCGGCACGCATATCGCACACAATATCAAATAAACAATATTGCGCAATCGTATACAAATGCCGGTGTTTTGTACAATATAGATTTAGACGGAAATTATACAAAACAGGTTTATGCTAATCGAAGGTTTTATTCGCCTTTAACTCGTTGGGCGGGTGGCGTTTCTGGCTATCAAACTTTTGTCCAAGATTCGGTTCCAAACTTACAAGGAATTAGAAAATTTTCTGCTTTTAAATCAAATAATCTCGATGTTTGGGCAGGGCATTCCGTTCCGTTATATTACAGTTATAACAATTTGCATAAAGTGCAAACGAATTTGGTTACAGCTGTTCGGTTTTTCTCTAGAAACTACAAAGAGCATCCTGTGGGAGAATACGATCCGTACAATTTTTTCACAGATCAGCATTTGTATTTAGCCAGTATTGGTTTAGCTTCGGTTAATTACGTTCAGGATAAATATATTTTTTATTACGATGTGATCGAAGATATTGCCGTAGGAAAAACATTTATGCTTACGGGCGGAACTCAACGAAAAAATGGTATAAACAGAACGTATTTAGGGACACAGTTTTCATTAGGAAAATACACTCGGCACGGTTATTTTGGCGGCGAAGCACAATTAGGAACCTATATTAATAATAAGAAGTTAGAAGAAAGTGTTTTTAGAATTCAAGGTATTTATTTTTCTAAATTATATCAATTAGGAGAATGGAAATTCAGACATTTTTTCAATCCCGAAATCGTTATTGGCTTTAACCGATGGGATTATGCAATGGATAAAATTACGTTAAACGGTATTTACGGAATCGATGGTTTTGATAGTTATGAATTGCGCGGAACAAAAAAGGTATTACTGAATTTTCAGGTACAAAGCTATGTTCCTCATGAAGTTTTAGGTTTTAGGTTTAGTCCGTTTTTTAGTGCATCAATTGGTTTTATGGGCGATTTGGATAATACTTTTGTTGCAAAAGACATGTACAGTAAAATAGGTATCGGGCTCATGATTAATAACGATTATCTGGTTTTTAACAATTTCCAATTATCGCTTGCTTTTTATCCAAGCATTCCAGGAAAAGGAACCAATATTTTTAAAACCAACAATTTACGTAACACAAATTTCGATTTGCAACAATTTAATTACGGAAGACCAGAAGTAGTTCCTTATAATTAGAATTTGATGAAAAAGATACTTGAAACAAACCGACTGATATTAAGAGAATTAAATATTAATGATGCTAAAGATTTTTTTGATCTCAATTTAAATCCAAATGTTGTAAAATACACTGGAAATAGTGCTTTTGAAAATATTGAAGAAGCAAAAGAGTTTTTAAAAAACTATCAAGATTATACATTAAACGGATATGGCAGATGGGCTGTTATAAACAAAGAAACAAAACAATTTATTGGCTGGTGCGGTTTAAAATATGATGCTTTAGAGAAAGAAACCGATATTGGTTTTCGCTTTTTTGAAGAAGAATGGAATAAAGGTTACGCAACCGAAAGCGCCAAAGCTTGTATAGATTATGGTTTTAAAGTTTTAAATCTAAAAAGAATTATAGGACGAGCTATGAAAGAAAATCTTGCTTCTATAAAAGTATTAGAAAAAATAGGTTTAGCATTTGAAAAAGACGGATTACTTGACGAAAAACAAGCCGTAATTTATAAAATAGAAAAATAAAAACGACCTAAAAAGCATAGAAGTGTCAAGCTGAATTTAGTTCAGCTTCCCATAAAACTTAAAATCAAAATAATGAGATTCCGTGTCAAGCACGGAATGACAGAAAACAAATGCTTTTTAGACTATTTTTATTTTCTATTATTATTTCTGCCAATCTTTAGTTTCGTTAAAGACATGTGTTAAAATAGCTTCGTCTTGTTCAGAAAACTCAATATTTCTGCGCGACATCACAATTCTGGCTGTTTCAAATGCTTTTTTCGGCAAATAAGCTTGCGTTCCTTGCGGACCGCCCCACGTAAAGTTTGGAATGTAATTTCTTGGAAAACCTGCTCCGAAAATGTTAGCCGAAACTCCAACAACAGTTCCTGTATTAAACATCGTATTAATTCCGCATTTACTGTGATCGCCCATCATTAAACCGCAAAACTGCAAACCGGTATTTACGAATCGTTCCGTTTCATAATCCCACAATTTAACCGATTCGTAATTGTTTTTTAAATTCGAATTGTTAGAATCTGCACCAATATTACACCATTCGCCTAAAACGGCATTTCCTAAAAATCCGTCGTGCCCTTTATTAGAATAAGCAAATAGAACCGAATTATTCACTTCTCCTCCTACTCTACAATGCGGACCAACTGTTGTAGCACCGTAAATTTTTGTTGCTAATTTTACCTGCGCATGTTCGCCTAAAGCAAAAGGACCACGAATTACAGAACCTTCCATTATTTCAGAATCTTTTCCAATATAAATTGGTCCAGTCGAAGCATTTAAAATACAGAAATTTAAAACCGCACCTTCTTCAATAAAAACATTTTCGGCTCCTAAAACTTGAACGGTGCTAGGAATAGGTTGTGATTTTCTTCCTTCAGTCAACAATTCGAAATCTTCACGAATCGCTTGATCATTCTTCTGAAAAATATCCCACGAATGTTCAATTTTTAAACAATTTTCTTCTAATTCGATCAATTCATATTCTTCAAAATCAACTTCTTCCTGTCCTTCGGTTGTATAAAAAGCAATAATATCGTCTTCTTTTACAATAGCTTGCATGGGTTCTAAAAATGAAATCATTTCAGCCAAAATAGGATTCGGACAATAAGCAGCATTAATCATAATGTTGTGCTCTAATTCAACCATCGGATATTTTTCAGATAAATATTCTTCTGTTATCGTTGTGGTTGTAACGCCTAAATATTTTTCCCATTTCTCGCGAATTGTTAAAATTCCAACTCTAATATCGGCAACCGGACGTGTAAATGTAAAAGGCAATAATGCGTTGCGCACATTTCCGTCGTATAATATGTAATTCATGTGAATGTTCTTTGTTTAAAGTTTTAAAGATACAAAGATTCTGTTTTCTGTAAATTAAATTCGAATAAAAAAGCCTCACGTTTCCGTAAGGCTTCTGTATAATTTGATCTATCCAAAAATTATTTATTGAATTTCGCGTATTTGCTTTTGAATTTATCGATACGTCCTGCTGTATCAATAAGTTTAGATTTACCTGTATAGAAAGGGTGAGATGTACGAGAAATCTCCATTTTATATACTGGGTATTCTACACCATCAACTTCAATTGTTTCTTTAGTCTCAACTGTTGATTTTGTGATGAATACGTCGTCATTCGACATATCTTTAAACGCTACTAATCTGTAATTTTCTGGGTGAATACCTTTTTGCATGATAAATCTGTTTTAAAATTAATGACTATTGTTTGTTCTGATGCTTTTATATTTCAAAAAGGTATAAACATTCAATAGTTTTTTTGTTTGAACTTATTTGTTTTCAGTCTGCAAATTTAATACATATTTTGAATTCGCAAAAAAATACAGACTCTTTTTTATCTGTTTTTCTAAAATCTTCAACATCAATTTTTCGTATATTTGTGAGATTTATGCAAAATTCGAAATAATGAACAACATAAGCAAAAAAACCGGATCAACTTTCGGCTATATTTTAGCTTCTTATTATGTTTTAGTAAATGTGATCATTTTCTTTTCAGATTTCACTTTATTCGCAAAACCTTTTTTGGGAATTACCAATATGATTGTGGTTTTGATTTTAGGAATTTCGTGCGTTTGGATTACTAAAAGAAGATTAGGAAATTTAATTACCACAAAAGAAGGTTTTTCTGCTTTTTTTATCATGGTTGTAATCGGTCTTTTTGTGAATTATACGGTTCAATTTATCCTTTTCAACTATGTAAATCCCGAAGCCAAAATCATAAACAATCAATTGATGATTGAAATGGCAGAGAATATTGCGCGCGAAATAAACGCTCCGAAAGAAGAAATCGCAAAGCAAATCGAATTTATAAGAAACAATCCGAATGATAATTTTTCTATAAAAACCTTATCGTTTTCATTTGCGCAAGGAGTTTTAGGAGCTTCGATTGCCGGATTATTGATTTCGTTGATCTTTAAAAACAAATCTGAATTTTCAACTCCAAAAGCACAATAATGAATCTAACGATTTTAATTCCTTTATTAAACGAAGCAGAATCGCTACCCGAACTGTACAATTGGATTGTAAAAGTAATGCGTGAAAATAAGTATTCGTACGAAGTTGTTTTTGTAGACGACGGAAGTACAGACGATTCGTGGAAGGTAATCGAAAAATTGCAACAAAACGATTCAAATGTAAAAGGAATTCGCTTTCAGAAAAATTACGGAAAATCGCAAGCTTTAAATGCTGGTTTTGCTGTTGCACAAGGCGATGTTGTCATTACAATGGATGCCGATTTACAAGACAGTCCTGACGAAATTCCGGAATTATATGCCATGATAACTGCTCAAAATTATGACTTAGTGTCAGGCTGGAAAAAAAAGCGTTACGATGCGGTTTTTGCTAAAAACTTGCCTTCAAAGCTTTTTAATTGGGCTGCTCGCGCAACTTCTGGAGTAAAATTACATGATTTTAATTGCGGTTTAAAAGCTTACGATTTAAAAGTGGTAAAAAGCATTGATGTTTCGGGCGAAATGCATCGTTATATACCTGTTTTGGCAAAAAATGCAGGTTTTTCTAAAATTGGCGAAAAAATAGTAAAACATCAAGCGAGAAAATACGGAACGTCAAAATTCGGAATGAGTCGTTTTATCAATGGTTTCTTAGATTTAATCACCATTTGGTTTTTGTCGAAATTTGGTAAACGTCCGATGCATTTCTTTGGCGCAATGGGGGTTTTAATGTTCTTTATTGGTTTATTAAGTGCAGCTTTTATCGGAGTTTACAAACTATACAAATTGTCGGTTGGGCAACCCGCTATTTTGGTTACCAACAATCCGTGGTTTTACATTTCATTAACCGCAATGATTTTAGGAACACAATTATTTTTGGCGGGATTTTTGGGAGAAATCATTCTTAGAACAAAGAATAACGAGGCGCGTTATAAAATTGCCGAACATTTAAATATTAAATCGTAAAAGCGAATATGGATATTCCTAAAAATATTTTAGAAAAGGCAAACGCTTGGATTCAAGAGCCTTTCGACACAGAAACTCAAAACCAAATTAAAGAATTAATCACTTCTTCTCCGAAAGAATTAGAAGATGCTTTTTATAAGAATTTAGAATTCGGAACAGGCGGAATGCGCGGAATCATGGGCGTTGGAACCAATCGTATCAACAAATACACATTGGGAAAAAACACACAAGGTTTATCGCAATATTTAAAACAATCGTTTCCAAACGAACAAATAAAAGTTGCCATTGCGTACGATTGTCGTCACAACAGCGATACATTGGCAAAAGTGGTTGCTGATGTTTTTTCTGCAAACGGAATTAAAGTTTTTTTGTTTGAAGAATTACGTCCAACTCCCGAATTGTCTTTTGCGGTTCGTCATTTAAATTGTCATGCCGGAATTGTATTAACAGCTTCGCATAATCCGCCGGAATACAACGGTTACAAAGTATATTGGCAAGATGGTGGACAATTGGTTCCTCCACAAGACAAAGAAATCATTCAAATAATTGAAAGTTTAGATTATTCGGATATTTTGTTCGAATCAAATCCTGAATTAATTGAATATATCGGTAAAGAAATCGATGAAGCTTTTGCTGTTTCAGCTGTTGAAAATGCTAGTTTTAATCTTCCGAAAGAAGCGCGCGAAAATCTAAAAATCGTTTACACTTCTTTACACGGAACATCGATTAAAGCGATTCCGAACGTTTTGGAAAAAGCAGGCTATACCGATGTAAACATTGTGAAAGAACAAGCTGAACCAAACGGAGATTTCCCAACCGTAAAATCGCCAAATCCGGAAGAGCCGGCTGCTTTACAAATGGCTTTAGATTTAGCAAACGAAATCAATGCAGATATCGTAATTGGGACAGATCCTGATTCGGATCGTTTAGGAGTTGCAGTTCGAGATAACGACAACAACATGATTTTATTAAACGGAAATCAAAGTATGATTGTCATGACCGCTTTTTTATTAGAACAATGGAAACGCGCGAATAAATTAGAAGGTAAAAAACATTTTATTGGTTCTACCATTGTTTCAACTCCGATGATGTTAGCTTTAGCAGAAGCTTACGAAGTAGATTGTAAAGTTGGTTTAACCGGTTTTAAATGGATTGCGAAATTCATTAAAGATTTTCCCAAACAAAAATTTATTGGCGGTGGCGAAGAAAGTTTCGGTTATATGGTGGGCGATGCGGTTCGCGATAAAGATGCGGTAGCTTCTACCCTATTAATTTGCGAAATTGCTGCAATTGCTAAAGCTTCGGGATCTTCGGTTTATAAAGAATTACAAAATTTATATGTCGATTTTGGATATTATAAAGAACACTTGATCTCCTTAACGAAAAAAGGAAAAGACGGAGCCGAAGAAATCACAAAAATGATGACCGAATTACGCAACAATCCTTTAAAAGAAATTGCGGGCGAACGTGTTGTTTTTATCGAAGATTATCAAAGTTCGATTGCAACGAATTTGTTTTCGAACGAAACCGAACCTTTGTATTTACCAAAATCAAACGTGTTGATTTACTATTTAGAAGATGGTTCTAAAATTTGTGCACGTCCAAGCGGAACCGAACCTAAAATCAAATTCTATTTCAGTACGAATACGCCAATTGAATCGATTGACGAAATTGAAGACGCCGACAACTATTTAGGTGATAAAATTGAACGTATCATTAATGATATGAAATTAAAATAATGGATCAAAATTTAAAAAAATTATTCCCTTTTGCTTTAAATTATAAGAAGAACATATCGTTTAATGTTGTTTTCAACATTTTATATGCGCTTTTTGGCACATTGGGAATGGTCATGATTTTTCCGGTGTTAAAAGTTTTATTCGGAAATGAGGAAAAAATAACCGAGCTTCCAACTTATAATGGTTTAGGAACGATCGATACTTATTTATACGACACTCTTTTTTATTATGTAACACACTATTCTGAACAATACGGAGCAAATTATGCTTTATTATTAACTGTTTCGTTAGTAATTATAACCTTTTTACTAAAAAACCTATTTGGATATTTAGGTTTGCAACATTTAATGAAGTTAAAGACAGGTGTTTTACGCGATTTACGTAAAAAAATGTACGATAAAGTTGTAGATCTTCCGGTTTCTTATTATTCTGAAAAACGAAAAGGCGATATCATGGCTCGTATTTTAGGAGACATTAACGAAGTTCAAAACTCATTTTTTAATGTATTAGAATTAGTTGTAAAAGAGCCTTTAACGATTGCTTTTTCGTTAATTGCTATGTTAAAAATAAGTTGGGAATTAACACTTTTCGTTTTTATTTTTATTCCTATTTCGGGATTAATTATCTCTAAAATTGGAAAATCTTTAAAGTCACAATCAACAAGAGCACAACAAGAAAATGGTCATTTAATTTCGATCGTTGAAGAAACTTTGTCTGGTTTAAAAGTAGTAAAAGGGTATAATTCCGAAAATTTTTTCAAAAAACTATTTAACGATTCCATTCAGCGTTTATATGTATTATCTAATAAAATTGGAAAAAAGAATAACTTAGCTTCTCCTTTATCAGAGTTTTTAGGAATTGTTGTAATTGCCATTTTGTTATTTTATGGAGGTAACTTAGTTTTGGTAGATAAATCCTTAGATGGATCTTTATTTATTGCATATATTGGTTTAGCCTACAATATTTTAACTCCAGCAAAAGCAATCTCTAAAGCTACATATCAAGTTAAAAACGGTATGGCTGCAGCCGAACGTGTTTTTGAAATTATCGAAACTCCAAACGTAATTCGCGATACCGAAACTTCTGTTCAAATCAGTTCGTTTCAAAATCAAATCTCATTGCAAAACATTACCTTTTCGTACGACGGAGAGCATAATGTTTTAAAGAATTTCAATTTAGATATCCCGAAAGGAAAAACAGTTGCTTTAGTTGGTCAATCCGGATCAGGAAAAAGTACGATTGCAAATTTACTAATGCGTTTTTACGATGTTGAAAAAGGTAAAATTACGATTGACGGAACCGATATTAAAAACATTCAATTGATTTCGTTGCGTGATCAATTAGGATTGGTAACGCAAGATAGCATTATGTTTAACGGAACTATTGCCGATAATTTAAGAATTGGTAAACAAAACGCTACGGATCAAGAAGTAATTGAAGCTTTAAAAATTGCAAATGCCTATGAATTTGTTCAAAATTTACCTAACGGAATCAACACCAATATTGGCGATGCTGGCGGAAAACTTTCGGGCGGACAAAAACAACGTATTTCGATTGCGCGTGCTGTATTAAAGAATCCGCCTATTATGATTTTAGACGAAGCAACTTCGGCTTTAGATACCGAAAGCGAACGTTTAGTACAAGATGCATTGGAAAAAATGATGGCAAACAGAACTTCTGTTGTGATTGCGCACCGTTTATCGACTATTCAAAAAGCCGATGTTATTGTAGTTATGAATCGTGGCGAAATTGCTGAACAAGGCACACACGATGAACTTTTAGCTAAAAATGGAACTTATGCAAAATTAGTTTCGTTACAATCGTTTGAAAGTTAAGACTTTAAATATATAAAAATCAAAATCGCTCTTATTGAGTGATTTTTTTTACACTATTAATTATTGTTTTTCGATAATTTATATATCTTTGTCGATATAAATTTATCAAATAACAATCTTTATGAAATCTTTACGTATATTAGATTTAATCATCACAATCCTTTTCTTCTCTATGTTAGGAATAGGAATCATCACTTTTGGAGCATTTACTCTTTTCTTATTTGGAATTGATTTAGGAATTAAAACCTCAACAACTTTTTCAGATAAAGACAAAACTTCCTTGTATTTATTTCTATTCAGTATAATAACTTTTTACTCTGCTTATACTTATTCTATTTTTTTATTCAAACAAAATATTACCTCTTTCATAAAACTTGAATTATTTACTAATAAGGTAATAAAGAATTTTAAACTTATGGGTATTATTTATATATCAGGTTACATCATATCATCATTTATTATTCCTTTTTTTAAACAAGACATTAAAATAGAAATAGGGCAAAATGAAGATTTTTTAAACTTCCCCTTAAACGGATTAATTATTGGTTTGTTCTTTCTTGTACTAAGCAAAGTATTCCAAATAGCTAAAATCCAAAAAGAACAAAATATAAAACTAAAACAAGAAAACGAATTAACAATCTAAAATACACAATATTTATGAAATACAGAATCATCACTTGGTTATTTAGCTACTTTACTGTTTTGCTAATCGCAGCATTTCTCATTAATTGTTTTGAACTATTTATAATTTTTTCAAAAGTAATTGAACCCACAGAATATAATTTATTTATTAATCAAGTATTAATACAAGGGACTGCAGTTACTTCCTTCCAAATAGTATTAATCATTATTTATTCGGTTTGCTTTTTAATGGTTATTTATCCTATCCGATTATTTATTAAAACATTGAAATATTTTAAACAAAATGATTTTTTCAATCCAATAGTGTTTAAATATTTTAAAATTATTGGCTATTTCTTCCTGTTGATAAGCATTCCTATTGCTGTCACAGAAACTGTATTTTACTTTTATAATATGATTGAGAACGGCAAACCTATTTTGTTTTTTATAAATCCATTTTCCTTTATGGGAGTTAACATTGTGATTGGTATGTTCTTTTTATTTACAAACAACTTACTTTCAAAAATTCAAAAATATCAAAACGAAAACATCAATCTAAAACAAGAAAACGAATTAACGATATAAACAATGAAAAACGCACTATCTTTAAAATATTACGGCATAACTTTATTAATCATTGTTATTTTAGTTTCGGTTATTTCTTTTATTGAAATGTATTTTTGTTGGAGTGGAAAACCAATTAGTATATCTCAATTCGAAAATATTGATTTAACAAATTACAATACTACAGATAAAATAGCAACAACAGTATATCTTATTTTAGATATAACGTTGTTAATCCCTGCAATTTGGTTTTATAAGATTTGTAATAAAATTGCTAAAAGGGATTTCTATAATGAAGAAATTATTAGCTATTTTAAAAACATTGGAACGTCATTATTTTTATTAAGCATTATTCCTTTATTTTTGGTTCGTTTACTAAATACGAGTGATAACTTTATAAAACCTGAATTTTGGTTTAACATTCATCCTTTTTTCTTTATGTTTATTGCTACACTTTTTGAAACTTTTGCCTTTATTTTGAAAGAAGGTTTAAAACATAAACAAGAAAACGAATTAACGATTTAATTATGGCAATAATAGTAAATCTTGACGTTATGCTTGCAAAACGCAAAATGCAATCGCAAGAACTGGCTGATAAAATCGGGATTACAACAGCTAATCTTTCTATTTTAAAAACAGGGAAGGCTAAAGCAATTCGCTTTTCTACTTTAGAAGCTATTTGTAAAGAGCTCAATTGCCAACCAGGCGATATTTTAGAATACATTCCTGATAATACATAAACAAAGAGAGCAACTAAAAAGTTGCTCTCTTTGTTTAATTCTTTCCGAATTTGTGTTTTAAGAAATTCATAAAACCGGGTTCTATAATATCAATTCCAATTCCGAAATTACTGTCGGCTACTTTATGATAAGCTTCTTTAATATCTTCGATTTCGCTTAACAAAATTTCCTTATTTGTAATCGGATCATACGTAATCTGAACTCTACCTGAATTTTTTGTGATACTTTTTTTCGTTTTATGTTTAAAAAACGAATTGTCAATATCACATTCTTGAATCGTAAAACGCTCTTCTGTATCGATTTTTTGATCTGTTTCTAACAAAATATCATAACGCTCGCTGTCAAAATTATGCCAATACGAAGCGTCGCTATGCTGAAAATCTCGAACTCCATTTTTTAAAACATTTCGATCAAAATACATTAAAAAACGTTTATTTTTCTGATCTATAAAATAAGGTTGTTCAATTGTTGCCGTATATTTTACTGTAAATTCGTTCGCCTCTTTATCATCGCTCACAATTTCGATTGCCGCATTTTTAAAGATGTCGCGATAATCTTTTCCGTTTCTATCGTTGCAATAATTCAAAGTATAAAACATCGCATTATTCCACGAATCTAGAATTTCGCGCTTATTTGTATTTCTAAAATAATTACGCATATTGTTCGCTCTATTAAAACGATAAGTCGATTTAATACTGAAATCGCCTTGATTTCCCACAGCTTTTAATCGAATTTCTTCATCAACCGCATAATTGTTCCAAGTTGTTGGTTTGCGCATTTGCAATTCCTGATTTTCATTTACAGGCAAATAGAAACAAAAACTAAGAACTGATCTGTTTTCAAGCGTTCCGAATTCATTTCTCGAAGTTGCATCGACAAAATATTCGTTGTCTTTATAATCGATTTTTACGATTACGTGATTAAACGATAAAAGCGAAGGTAAATAATATTTAATATAAAAATCGGCATTATAATTTACCAATACAATTTGCGAATCGACTTGTAAATAATCTAAAATAACTTTTAATAACACCGATTTTGCTTTACAATCGCCTTGTTTATTTTGATATGTTACTTCGGCAGATTGTGGTTTGTGACCGTTCATTTCATCTGCATTGAAAATATAGTAGATATTATTTTGAACAAACTCGATCGAATATCTAATTTTTGCATCTAAATCGGGTAAATTATCTAACGTTTCGACTAAATCCGGAGCAAAAGAACTTAAATCGGCATTTTCTAAAACATCTTTGTATAATGGATAAATGTAATTCGACAACTCTTTCCAAGAAGCTTCGGTTGCGAAATCTACAAACGGATACAATTCTCGTCCGGAATCCACCGGATTAATGTAGTTTTTATAATGAATCGAATAGTTTTCTCCTTTATTTAACATTCCAGTTTCTTTAGGAAGTACGTTTCCGTTTTCATCTCTAAAGAAACATTCTTTGTATGCAACTTTTCGATCTCTGTTATTTATAAATCGATAATTATATTCGCCATAAGCCCAATAATTATCGGCTGTTACAAAAACGTGTTTTACAAAATCTTTTCGAAGGAATTCCTTTTCGGCAAACGTTTTAACGCGACAGTCTTCTAAAATCAAAACATCGTTTAAACGCAAATCCTTAATCGAAATATTCAACTTTTTCGAACTGCTTAAAATCCCTCCGTTACTATTTGTTTCGTTATCTAAAACTTTAATTTTAGTGTCGGGAATTTTATCAATAAGAACTCCGTTTCGCAATACACTGATTCTATGAAATTCAAAAAGTTCATTTTCTTCCAAAGTCATATCGTACATCGATGCGCGCTCTAAGTTTTCGGGCTGGCTAAGCGTGTACGCCATTAAAGCATAATCGGCATTTTTAGCATCGTCGGTATAATAATCCTTATTAAGGAAATAACAATAATCTCGACCCAAATCGGTCTGTTCTAAAGAAAAAGGAGTTTCTTTAATTAAAGCAATAATTTCTTCATTGCTAAGTGTTGCTGCCCAAGGCTGGACGGCACAAAAACGGTAAAATTGGTCTGTGTTTTGTTCCATAAATGTTGATTAACTTTTTCATTTTCTAAAGTAAGGAAAATAACCCAAATTTCATGGTTTTTCATAAATGAATTGTTTCCGTATTTCGTACCTTTAAAAGAAAAATTAAAATGATGACTGAAAGAAAACCTATTTCTCCTTCTATATTAGACAACGATTTTTACAAGTTCACGATGCAATATGCGGTAATTAAGTTATTCCCTTACGCAAAAGGTCGTTATCAATTTATTAATCGTGGAAAACATGAATTTCCTCCTCATTTTGCCGAACGTTTAAGAGAAGCGATCGATGATATGGTAAAGCTTAAGTTAACGCATAACGAAAAAGAATTTTTACGCGAAACTTGCCCTTATTTAGATCCAACTTATTTAGATTTTTTACAGGGATATCGATTTGATCCGTCCGAAGTTTCCATTGTACAGGAAGGAACCGATTTAAAAGTACATATTGAAGGTTTTTGGTATAGAACCATTTTATGGGAAGTACCGATTATGGCACTTATTTGTGAATTATTTTATCAGGAAACGCAACAAAAACGACAAACTGATGATTGGGTTATAAAAACCGTTGAAGATAAAATACAAAAATACAAAGATTTAGATATTGTTTTCGCCGAATTTGGAACACGAAGACGACATTCGTACGAAGTGCACGATTTGGTTGTAAAATCGCTAAAAGAAAAAGGTCAAAGTACTTTTATTGGTACAAGCAATGTGTATTTGGCAATGAAATACAACACAAAACCAATTGGAACGCACGCGCACGAATGGTTTATGTTTCATGCTGCAAAATACGGATTTAAAATGGCAAACAGCATGGGATTAGAGCATTGGACCGATGTTTATCGTGGCGATTTAGGAATTGCTTTAACCGATACGTACACAACGGAAGTATTTTTTGAACAGTTCGATAAAAAGTTTGCTAAGTTGTTTGATGGCGTTCGTCACGATTCGGGTGATCCGTTAGAATTTGGCGATAAGACCATTGCACATTATCAAAAATTAGGAATTGATCCGTTAACGAAAACCATTATTTTTTCGGATGGTTTAAATTACGAAAAAGTTGAACGTATTACCGAACATTGCAAAGGTAGAATTGGTTTATCGTTCGGAATTGGAACCGATTTAACAAACGATGTCGGTTTAAAACCAATGAATATTGTATTAAAAATGACCGAAGCAAAACCAGAAAACGCAAATTGGACCGGTGTTGTAAAATTATCGGACGAACCGAAAAAACACACCGGAACCGAAAATGATATCGATTTAGCTATTCGTTTGTTGAATATAAAACAATAGTGAGATGTTAGTCTTTAAGTTTAAATTCATTATGAGATGCTGAAACAAGTTCAGCATGACATTGTCACATACACTTTGTCACTCTGAACTTGTTTCAGAGTCACATTATTATAAATACTCCATTTGCTAATAAAAAGTAAAATAATGAAACAATATTATATTTACATATTAACAAATAAATATCGTACAACATTTTATATTGGTATGACAAACGACTTAAACAGAAGAACGTCACAACATAATGATAGCATGGGTTCTATTTTTACTTCAAAATATAATTTAACAGATTTAATTTATTATGAGCTATATAATAATGTTGATCAAGCTATTTCAAGAGAAAAACAATTAAAGAACTGGAAGAAAGAATGGAAAATTAATCTAATTAAAACAACAAATCCTAATTTAGAAACATTAACTATTCTATGAGATGCTGAAACAAGTTCAGCATGACGTAAAAAAACTCTGAACTTGTTTCAGAGTCACATCAAAAATTAAAACAATTAATTGATATCCAAAATGTTTCAAGAAAACAACAAACTTCAAATTCCAAATGACGATACGGTAATTTGGAAATATTTAGACCTCTCTAAGTTTTTAGATATTCTGTTATGTAACAGAATGTTTATGGCGCGCTCGGACAAATTTGAAGATCAATTCGAAGGAACGTTTAGCGAACCTACTTACGAAGAAATCAAGAAATTATTAGCCGATAATCCCGAATATTTAGATGCTTACAAATCTAAACGCAAAAACATTGTGATTAGCAGTTGGCATTCCAACTCGTACGAAAGTTACGCTATGTGGCAAGTTTTTACTAAAAACAACGAAGGTTTGGCTATTCAATCTACAATTGGTCGATTAAAAAAAGCCTTGATCGAACCAAGAGCAAATCAATATATTGGAGAAGTAAATTATATCGATTATAAAAAAGAACACATTCCGTTCGACGACGATTTTTTCCCTTTCCTATTTAAACGAAAAAGCTTTCAATACGAACACGAAGTCCGCGTAATTACCGATGTTACGCATTTAGATATGAACGTTAATGAAGGAGTTAAAGTTTTGATTGACATTAACGAAATGATTGAACGATTATATATTCATCCAAAATCTGAGAATTGGTATAAAAAACTCGTAATCGAAGTTGTTGAACGCTTGGGTTTTGAATTTATAATAGAGAAATCGGATTTAGAAAGTGATATTTTAATTTAAAAACTTATGAAATTTAGACGATTAACTCCGATGCTTTGGACAGAAGATTTAAAAGGATCCATTGCATTTTACACCGAAATATTAGGATTTACATGCGGAGAATTCAACGAAAATTGGCAATGGGCAGCATTAAGCAAAAACGAAGTAGAACTAATGCTGGCAAAACCCAATGAACATACTGCTTTTGATACTATTGGATTTACAGGATCTTTATATTTTGAAATTGACGATGTAGATCATTTTTGGAATTTAGTAAGAGGGAAAACTGAAATTGTTTATGAACCTGAAACATTTGATTGGGGAATGAAAGAATTTGCTATAAAAGACAATAACGGATATATTTTACAATTTGGGCAATCAATAAAAAATGAATAAAGCAACAATAATAGCTTCGGCTTCTAGAATTTTTGTAGAAAATGTTGAAGAAACTTTAAATTTCTATATCAACGAATTAGGTTTTGAACTTATAAATAAGGTTCCGAATTTATATGGAATGGTTCAACGAGATGATTTTCAAATACATTTCGCTGTTTTTAATGATCATTTTCCAAACAAAAATCAGGTGCAACATTTACTATTTTGGATTCCGGAAATTGACGCTTTTTTTGAAGAGCTTCAATCAAAGTCAATCAAATTTATAGAACCTATTACGCAAAGAATTTACGGAAACAGAGAATTTGTCTTTGAAGACAACAACGGTAATATTATTACAATTTGTGATTAAACCGTCGGACGATCTTTTACCATACTCATAAAAAAGATCGTCTGCATTTTTCGAACCTTAAATTTCAATAAATCCACATTTTCTCCTTCAAACAATTCGTCTAAAGTCTGCATCCAGTAAAAAAGCCAAGTTCCAAAATTATGCGCTGTAATTCCGTAGTTCATTTTAGCATCGACCTGATTATGAACATCAATTGGATTCCCTTTATATTTCTGATTTCCAAAAACATGTTGTTCCCAAAAATCGGTAATTTTTTCTAAATGAGGTTCCCAATCGGGAATAATCGAATTAAAAATCGGTCCTAACTCCTCATCTTTTCTTATTTTATCGTAAAAAACTCGAACGAGTATTTCCAATTCCGCTCGAGATTCAATCTGTTTTTTCATATCCTTATTAATTTTCGTCTAAATTTAAGAAGGATTTAATCTATTTTGTGCCAAAATATTTATAAAAAAACCTATTTTTGCATCAAATTAAACTTAAACAAAATGGCAGGTACAAGAACATTTACAATGATTAAACCAGATGCTGTAGAAACTGGAAGTATTGGTGGAATCTTAAATATGATTGCTGAAGGTGGTTTCAGAATCGTTGCAATGAAATTAACGCAATTAACAGTTGCTGATGCAAAAAAATTCTACGAAGTTCACGCTGAGCGTCCATTCTACGGAGAATTAGTTGAGTTCATGTCAAGAGGACCAATCGTTGCGGCTATTTTAGAAAAAGATAATGCTGTTGAAGATTTCCGTACTTTAATCGGAGCTACAAACCCGGCTGATGCTGCTGAAGGAACAATCCGTAAAAAATATGCAAAATCAATCGGTGAAAACGCTGTTCACGGATCTGATTCTGATGAAAATGCAGAAATCGAAGCTGCTTTCCACTTTGCAGGAAGAGAACAATTCTAATCTTAGAATTTCACAAAATAAAAAAACCACTCAAATTGAGTGGTTTTTTGTTTATTTCAACTGCTTAATAAACTGTGCATTTATTTTAAAGAAATCATCAACTAAAACACTTGCTCCTTCTAAATTCTGTAATTTAGAATTTTCGCTATTATAACCTAAACAATAAATTCCGGCTGCACAAGCTGCTTTTACTCCATTTGTACTATCTTCAATAATAATACAATCCTGTTTTTGATTTTTTGACAATGAAGCTGCGTGTAAAAAAATTGTTGGATCGGGTTTCGATTTCGGAAAATCTTCTCCGCTTACTTTATACGAAAAGTATTGATCTAAATTAAATCGATTAAAAACGCGCGTTATCGTACTTTTAGATGCCGACGAAGCCAAAATCAATTCCATTCCGTTTGCATGAAGATCTTTAATCAAATTTTCAACTCCGGAAATCAATTCCAAATCAGGTTTTGTGTCAAAAGCATCATTAAACAATGACCTTTTTCTTAAAACCAATTCTTCTACTTCTGTAAAAATCCCGAACTGATCTTTTATTTTCTGATAAACATTTTTTGTAGAATTTCCTGTAAAAGTAGCATAAAGTTCTTCCGAAACATCAATTTTTAATTCTTCAAAATGTTTAAAATAAGCATATTTATGAACGGGTTCTGTGTCTACAATCACTCCGTCCATATCAAAAATAACGGTTTTAACCATGAAATGAAATAATTTGGTGCAAATGTACGGAAAGCTTTATTGGAAAAAAAGTTTTTAAAAAACAACATAATATATCGTAACTTTGCAAGCTTAGTTATACAGATAAAATGCGTTTACACAGAAATTTAGTTTTTGCCGTTATCGATTCGTTGTTAAATATTTTTAACGAAGGTGAATATGCCGATAAAGAAGTTGCAAAAGCTTTGAAAAGAGATACCCGCTGGGGAGCAAAAGATAGAAAATTTGTTGCCGAAACCATATATGAAATTGTTCGTTGGAAGCGTTTATATGCCGAAATTGCCGAAGTAAAAGAACCTTTTACGCGCGAAGATATATGGCGTGTTTTTGCTGTTTGGGCAACTTTAAGAGGAATTTCGTTACCAGATTGGAAATATTTTGAAGGAACACCAATTCGCCGAATTAAAGGAAGATTTGATGAGCTTTCGAAAACCAGAATGATTCGCGAATCAATTCCCGATTGGATGGATGAGTTGTGCGTAAGCGAATTAGGCGAAGAACTTTGGTCTAAAGAAATTGCAGCTCAAAATCAGCAAGCACAAGTTGTTTTACGTGTAAATTCGTTAAAAACAACCAAACAAAAACTTCGCGCACAATTAATGGATTTGGATATTGAAACATCTTACAATGATAAATATCCCGATGCTTTAATTTTAAACGAGCGTGCAAATGTGTTTATGACTCCTTTGTTTAAGGAAGGTTTTTTTGAAGTTCAGGATGCTTCTTCGCAAAAAGTAGTTCCTTTATTAGATGTAAAACCAGGAATGCGTGTTGTAGATGCTTGCGCCGGTGCTGGAGGAAAAACGCTTCACATTGCTGCTAAAATGGAAAATAAAGGGCAGATTATTGCCTTGGATTTATACGAAAGCAAACAAAGACAATTAAAGATTCGTGCGAAGCGTAATGGCGTTTTTAATGTTGAATATCGTATTATTGATTCTACTAAAGTGATTAAAAAACTGCACGACAAAGCAGATCGAGTGCTAATTGATGCACCTTGTTCTGGTTTGGGAGTTTTAAAAAGAAATCCAGATAGTAAATGGAAATTACAACCTGAATTTATTGACGAAATCAAAAAAACACAAGAAGAGGTTTTAGCAAGTTATTCTAAAATGGTTAAAGTTGGCGGAAAGTTGGTTTATGCAACTTGTTCTATTTTACCTTCTGAAAACGAAAAGCAAGTGCAGAAATTCTTGAAAACCGAATTCGGACAAAACTTTAAATTCGTTAAAGATGAAAAAGTTTTAGCACATCAATCTGGTTTCGACGGATTTTATATGTGCTTAATGGAACGTGTAAAATAAATAAAATCACTACATAAAAAAATCGAACTGAAATTCAGTTCGATTTTTTTATTAAATATATCTGTGATTGTTTGTTAAAAGCATTAATCTCTCATACTATTAAAAAACTCTTCATTCGATTTTGTATTTCTAATTCGGTCGTGAATAAATGTAATCGCTTCAACCGGATTCATATCGGCTAAAATGTTTCTTAAAATCAACATTTTTTGCTGTGTATGCGGATCGTGTAATAAATCATCTCTACGGGTAGACGACGAAGTTAAATCAACCGCAGGGAAAATACGTTTATTCGCAATTTTACGATCTAATTGTAATTCCATATTTCCGGTTCCTTTAAATTCTTCAAAAATCACATCATCCATTTTAGAACCTGTATCTGTTAATGCCGTTGCAATAATGGTTAAAGATCCGCCGTTTTCGATGTTACGCGCCGCACCAAAAAAACGTTTCGGCTTTTGCAAGGCGTTAGCATCAACTCCACCCGATAAAACTCTTCCCGAAGCTGGCTGAACCGTATTGTAAGCGCGCGCCAAACGTGTAATCGAATCTAATAAAATCACCACATCATGTCCGCATTCTACCAAGCGTTTGGCTTTTTCTAAAACCATATCTGCTAATTCTACATGATATTTCGCTTCTTCGTCAAAAGTAGATGCCACAACTTCTGCACGTACATTTCGTTGCATATCGGTAACCTCTTCCGGACGTTCATCAATCAATAAAACAATTTGATAAACTTCAGGGTGATTATCAGCAATAGCATTGGCGATTTCTTTCAACATCATGGTTTTACCCGTTTTAGGTTGCGCGACAATCATACCGCGCTGTCCTTTACCAATTGGAGCAAACAAATCAATGATTCTTGTTGAAAGCTTTGCGTTATTGCCTGATAAATTGAATTTATCTTTTGGAAATAAAGGTGTTAAATGCTCGAAAGAAGGACGATCTCGAACTTCTTCAGGTTCGTGTCCGTTAATTTTAGTAATACGAACTAAAGGAAAATGCTGTTCGTTTCCTTTTGGCGGTCGAACAATTCCTTTGATGGTATCTCCTTTTTTTAATCCAAATAAACGAATTTGCGATTGCGAGATATAAACGTCGTCCGGAGATTTTCTATAATTATAATCCGATGATCTTAAATATCCGTGTGAACCTCCATCTTTTGGAACTTCCAAAACTCCTTCACATTCAATAATTCCTTCAAATTCATAATCAGGATCACGGAAATTTTGTTTCTTTTGAGCTTGATTCTTGTTTTTATTTTGATTTGGATTATGATTCGGACTTTGATTTTCTTCCGTTTCAGAACTAACTTCTTGCTGAGTTGAAACCGCAACTTTTTCCGTACTTACAGAATCGTTATTAATAGAAGAAGTTTCGTGTGAAATAGTATCAACAGCATCTGTCGTTTTTACTTGACCTTTACTTTCTTGATTTTTATTATTTCTCTTCTCTTTTTGTGGATTTGTATTTCGTACAGGCTTTTGTAGTTTGTGCTGTGTAGGTTGTACCGTTTCAGAAGTTTCTGTAACAGTTTCTTGGGGTGTTTGTGTAGTAATCTCTACAACTTCCTGATCTTGAGGAGTAGAAATTCTTTTTCGTTTATTTTTTGAATTTTGATCGTCCTTTGATGAAGGATTTTCAGTTACTTCAGCCCCTTTGTTTTCTGTTTTTAAGCTATTTTGATAGGTTTCTTGTAAATTAAGAATGCTATCTATAAGTTCATCTTTTTTAATGTTTAGCTTTTCAACACCAACCGTTTTGGCTATTTCTTTAAGCTCGGGCAATTTCATACCCTTAAGCACGTTTTTGTCAAACATAAATTATGACGTTGTTACGGTTTAAATTAATTTTTGTGATTTCTTATCAAAGAAAGTGTTTTTTTATAAATAGAAAGTTCGCACAATGAAGAAGTTACGACGTTTCATATGCAATATTACAATATTTTTTCTAATATCAATAGGTTTTTATGAAATTTAAGTGTTATTTTTGCTCTCAAATCGAACAAGAATAATGATCCAAAGAATTCAGACTGTTTATTTAGCATTGGCTTTTATTGTTTCAGGAATTTTGTCGCTGGTTTTTCCTTTATGGAAAGATGCAACCGGTGCCGATTTCCATGTTGGACAAAATACAGCTTATGTTCTTTTATTTGGTTTAACTGCGGCATTAAGCATTATTTCGATTTTTTCGTATAAGAAAAGACAGACTCAGTTTGTTTACAACCGAGTTAATATAATATTAAACTTTATATTACTAGGATTATTTGTGTATCAGTCTCTAAATTTATCTGGAGAAACGAATGTTTCTGAGAAGGGTATTGGGATGTTTCTTCCACTTGTATCTATCTTTTTGTTAGTTTTTGCCAACAAAGCCATCAAGAAGGACGAAGATCTTGTAAAATCTGCTGACCGTATACGATAAACCTTACATCTTAGTTTATTAGTGCGTTAAAAAATCCGACCAATTGGTCGGATTTTTTTATTATAATTGAATTTTCGATTTCCAATCTTTCAACTTTTCTTGATAAGTTAATCGAGCATTTGCTGGACTTGGAGAAGCTAAAACTATTAATTCTACATCTAAATCGTTTTTGTAACGTTTATAATACCACGAGTACGCCTGTTTGCTTGTAAAATAGAATCTTTTTATTGATTTATTCATTTTTAAAAGCTCTTCGAAATCATTCAGTTCATGGTTCTTTATAGCAGTATCTAAACTTCCTTCCCTTTCCGCTTTCTGTAAAACATCCCATAAACCAAAACCGTTTTCTTGTAAAAAAGTGATTCTTTTCGAATAATCTTCTTCATACGATTTATCGAAAACATCGAAAACCAATCGCCAAAATTTATTTTGGGGATGCGCATAGTATTGTTGTTCTTTTAAAGACTTTTCGCTTGGCAATGTCCTTAAAAAGATAGAATGTGTTTGATTGGTTATAAAAGGTTTGAAAGAGGTTTTCATTGTTTTTTATAGTGAGATTATTTTTTACAATAGATGCATTAAAGAAAAAGACAGATTCTTTAGAATCCGTCTTTTAATGTTTTACTCTACACGTTTATACCAACTTCCGTCTTCAAAAAATATATATTCGATACCGTTGGTTTTGGAATAAAATATCTAACTTTCTTTTTGTTCATAAGAAGTTATAGATACCCGAGCTACTATAACATTTTTAAATTCTATATTATTATATTCTACATCGGTAAATGCTGTTACAGGAAAACCTGCACCAAAATATGTAGCTTTTCCTTTTTGGGTTCTAATAATTTCTAAACTAGCAAAATCGGGTGCTTTATTACTTGTTACTGTTATTTGATATGATTCGTTGTTAATATATAAAACAGTTTTTACCGATTTATATTCTTCTTGATCACATTCATTTAAGCTAAGCACATAATTATCTTCACTATAATTATCAACAATTCCTGTAAATATGCTTCCTGTTTCATTTTGCCATTTTACAGTTTTAATTTTAGTGTAGTAAGGTAATATTTCTTTAACTTCATCGGTTAGAGGATATCTGCCTATTATCTCAGCACTACAACAACTTGTAAGCAATATTGAACATAATAATAAGTTAATAATTTTCTGTTTCATCGTTTATACCAATTACCGTTTTTAAACAAAATAAATTCAATGCCATTTGTTTTAGTGTAAACAATTTTCTCGATATCCCATATAGAACTAGAATTCTGTTTATTACGTTCTAAAATCAAAACATCACTAAAAGTAAAACCTGCCAGTTCAATATTTTGGGTTAAGTTGTCAAAAATACTTTCATTAGAATTATAAAAGCTCAAAACATTATAAGCAACATAATTGTTTATCTGAATAGACAAACTAGAATCGCTCATGTTTATTTCTCCGTGATATTTACCAAGATTAAATTTTCTTTTTCCATATTCATAAGTATAATACTCGCACGACTCTGGTCCTACATCGTCTTTTTGGGTATAATAATTGGCTGCTTCAAATTCTGCTACAATGGTATCCCTTCTTGATCTTTAAATGAAACTGTTTCAGAATTAGTTTTTAAGTACTCCTTATTGCTGTTATCAATCATATATCTGCCTAATTCTTCATTATTACACACACACCCTGCCATACAAAACAGTAAAAATAAAATTGCTTTTTTCATAAGATTTATGATCTAAGAAACAAATGTAAACAAAAATCCTCAAACATTACTGTTTGAGGATTTTCGCACTTATGAAAAAAATTAATTACTTCACTTCTTCGTAATCAACATCTTGAGTTGCATCGCCACCCTCTTGATTTGGTTGTGCTTGCTCTGCTCCACCTTGTTGAGATTCAGCTTGTGCTTTGTACATTTCTTCTGAAGCTGCTTTCCAAGCTTCGTTAATTTTGTCTAAAGCTGGCTGAATTGTAGCTACGTCACGAGTTTCGTATGCTTTTTTCAACTCTTCTAAAGCGCCTTCTATTGCTGATTTATTTCCTTCAGATAATTTATCACCAAACTCTTTCAATTGTTTTTCTGTTTGGAAAATCATTCCGTCTGCTTCGTTTAATTTATCCGCAGTTTCTTTTGCTTTTTTATCAGCTTCAGCATTTGCTTCGGCTTCTTTTTTCATTTTTTCGATTTCTTCCGGAGTTAATCCTGAAGAAGCTTCGATACGAATATCGTGTGATTTCCCTGTTCCTTTATCGGTTGCCGAAACCTTGATAATTCCGTTCGCATCGATATCGAAAGTCACTTCGATTTGAGGCACTCCACGTTGTGCAGGCGGAATTCCGTCTAAGTGGAAACGACCAATTGTTTTATTATCGTTTGCCATCGGACGCTCACCTTGTAATACGTGAATTTCTACCGAAGGCTGATTATCTACTGCTGTAGAAAATACTTGCGATTTTTTCGTAGGAATCGTTGTATTAGATTCGATCAATTTCGTGAAAACACCTCCCATAGTTTCAATTCCTAATGAAAGCGGCGTTACATCTAACAACAATACGTCTTTTACGTCTCCTGTTAAAACTCCTCCTTGAATAGCAGCACCTACCGCTACAACCTCATCCGGATTTACTCCTTTTGAAGGTTTTTTACCGAAGAATTTTTCTACTTCTTCTTGAATTACAGGAATACGAGTAGAACCTCCTACTAAAATTACCTCATCAATATCAGATTTAGATAAACCTGCATCTTGTAATGCTTTTGCTACAGGAGCCATTGAACGTCTTACTAAATCGTCTGATAATTGTTCGAATTTAGCACGAGTTAATGTTTGAACCAAGTGTTTAGGTCCTGAAGCTGTTGCTGTGATATATGGTAAATTGATTTCTGTTTGAGCAGATGATGACAATTCGATTTTAGCTTTTTCAGCAGCTTCTTTTAAACGTTGTAATGCCATTGCATCTTTACGTAAATCTACTCCTTCAGCCGAATTGAATTCGTTCGCTAACCAATCAATGATTACTTTATCAAAATCATCTCCTCCTAAATGCGTATCTCCGTTTGTAGATAATACTTCAAAAACTCCGTCTCCTAATTCTAAGATCGAAATATCGAATGTACCTCCACCTAAATCGTAAACAGCAATTTTCTTGTCTTGACCACCTTTATCTAAACCATACGCTAAAGCCGCAGCTGTTGGCTCGTTAATGATACGACGAACTTTTAATCCTGCAATTTCTCCTGCTTCTTTCGTAGCTTGACGTTGTGCATCGTTAAAATATGCAGGAACTGTAATTACTGCTTCTGTAACTTCTTGTCCTAAATAATCTTCTGCAGTTTTCTTCATTTTTTGAAGTGTCATTGCAGATAATTCTTGTGGTGTGTACAATCTTCCGTCGATATCAACACGCGGAGTATCATTATCACCTTTTACAACTTTGTAAGCTGTATGTGTAATTTCTGAAGCAATTTCAGAATATTTTTCTCCCATAAAACGCTTGATCGAAGCAATTGTTTTCGTTGGGTTGGTTACTGCCTGACGTTTTGCAGGATCTCCTACTTTAATTTCTCCTCCTTCAACAAAGGCAATTACAGATGGTGTTGTTCTTTTTCCTTCTGCATTTGGAATTACCACCGCTTCATTACCTTCCATTACTGCAACACAAGAGTTGGTAGTTCCTAAGTCAATTCCGATTATTTTACTCATATCTTTTTTATATATTTTATTTTGTATTTCGTTTTTTGTGATTCATTCACGCTTTCTATTATTCAATTGTTGTGCCTAAATAGAAATATCTTAAAATTGACATATTCTTTATCTTTTTCGATGACAATATGTCATTTTACGATACTTTAGAACATATATTTATGTCAAAAACGATAAAAATTCATAACAAAATTGTCATAATGTAAAAATCGATTTTAGTTATTAATTTAGTTATCTTCGCTTTATTAATTATTTTGATGACTATGGAATGCATTTCAGTTTTTGATATGTTAAAAATTGGTGTGGGACCTTCGAGTTCCCATACATTAGGTCCTTGGAGAGCTGCCGAGCGCTTTATTGCGGAATTAAAAGACTTAGATATTTTTGAAAAAATCAGCAGTATTTCGGTTGATTTATATGGATCTTTATCTTTAACCGGAATTGGTCACGCGACTGATTTAGCTGTTATGTTGGGGTTAAGTGGTGCTGATCCGGAATATGTTCCTGTTGATGATATTCAAGGAATCATTAATCAAATTAAATCTTCAAAACAATTAAATTTAGGTAATACACATCTTGTTTCGTTTGATCCAGAAACTGAAATCGTATTCAATAAAAACTTTTTACCTTTTCACGCCAACGGATTAACCTTCTCAGCTCACTATAACGAAAATGAAATTTATACTTCAACTTTTTATTCTATTGGCGGTGGTTTTGTTGTAAAAGAAGAATCGGCCGAAAATGTAGAAAACGACGAAATAAAAGCAACTTTCCCTTTTCCGATTGATAAAGCCGATGAACTTTTGGCTTTTTGCAAACAGGAAAATAAATCGATTTCTGAATTGGTTTATGAAAATGAAAAATCACTTCGTTCAGAAGAAGAAATCGATAAAGAATTACTTCGCATTTGGGACACAATGTTAGAGTGTATTTATATTGGATGCCATACAGAAGGAACACTTCCTGGCGGTTTAAATGTTCGTCGTCGTGCATATGATATGTACCAAAAGTTAAAAGGCGATCTTCCTTACGAAAATCCAAAAGAATGGATTCAAACTATTCGAAAAACCAAAGTATATTTCCGTCAAATATTAAAATGGGTTAGTTGTTTTGCATTGGCAGTTAATGAAGTAAATGCTTCGTTAGGTCGTGTTGTTACAGCACCTACAAACGGAAGTGCCGGAGTTATACCTGCCGTTTTAATGTATTATTTGGTGATTGAAAACCATAAAGCAAGCGATAAAGAAATAAAGCAATTTTTAATGGTTGCCGGTGAAATTGGAAGTATTTTCAAAAAAGGTGCTACTATTTCTGCTGCAATGGGCGGTTGCCAAGCTGAAATCGGAGTTTCATCTGCCATGGCAGCCGGAGCTTTGTGTGAATTAATGGGCGGAACTCCAGAACAAGTTACCGTTGCTGCCGAAATTGCTATGGAGCATCATTTAGGTTTAACGTGCGACCCAATTGGCGGATTAGTTCAAATTCCGTGTATCGAGCGAAATACAATGGGCGCTATTAAAGCCATAAATGCTGCCGAATTAGCTTTAGATACCGATCCTAAAAATGTAAAAGTTCCTTTAGATAAAGTAGTAAATACCATGTGGCAAACCGCACAAGATATGAACAACAAATACAAAGAAACTTCAGAAGGCGGATTGGCTGTTGCTGTAAATCTTGCCGATTGTTAATTAACTTTTCTTAATGAAGAAATCCTTTTTTTTACTATTATTAGTAACTATAACAAGTAACGCACAGGAACGAAAGTTTGTTACTACACCAACTATTGCGTATAATAACGAAAAAGCAACTAAAGCTGTTGGAATTTTTATGCGCGGAGCCATGATTGACTCTTACGAAATGGTAAACGGGTATATTTACAAAGTTCATTTAAATTATTCCGATCCTGTTTATATAACCGAAACCTACAATATAAAAGATCATTTACGATCTAATGACGAGGTATCTCCTACTCCATCTGCGATTATTGATGAAGATCAATATTACGGAAGTCCGCATCTTTTTACGAATGTTGCAGGTTTAAAAGTTCGCGAATATCCTAATACAAATTCGCTGGTTATTAGTACACTTTTAAACGGAACCGTTGTTCCTATTGATTATTATCCTTATGATCCAGAAGCTTGGTTGGAAGTTAAAATAGATGAAAGAACTGGTTACATTCCCAAGAAATTTATCGGAGAAAGACCTAGTTTGGTTGACTTAAAACAAAGTTATAAAACTGCTAAAACTCCAGAAGACGAAAAGAAATATGCCGAACGAATTTTAGAATTAGGTTGGAATAGTGATCGAATTGACAATGCTGAATCTTTAAAGATATTCGCAGACTATGCCAAAAAGAATAACTTAACCGAAATTGCCGAAATTTGTCTTTTACAAGCCGAAGCGCTTAAAAAAGCTCCTTTTGAAGAACAATCGTTTACTGTTGAGAAATTGATTAAAAAAAAGCAATTTGGTTTTACGCTAAATAATGAAATAGAACCTGAAAATGGTTTTAAAAAATCGTTTTTAGAACAACATTTAGGTAAAATCGTTAAAAGCTATTCCGATTTAGATGATTGTGGTTTGGGTGATTATGAAGGAAATGTCTTTTTTAATTCGGCAGAATGTATCAGTCACGATGTAAATAAAACATATAAACTTAGAAACATGGAAATGATCAATTCTAATGGTTTTAAGATTAAAGATGTTTTATTAAATGGAGAAACAACTGAAAAAGAATTTTTAAAAAGCGCAATCGGACTCATTTCTTCGATCTACGTTCAACAAAATTCATACTATATTGCTAATGATTATATGGCATATGAATTTCAGTTCAAAAACGGAAAATTAGCAAAAGTAAGCGCTATTTATTACTGTTAATATAGAAAGTTCTCATTCTTTTTGCCTAATTTTACTTTTCTTTTAAAAACAATAACTATGTCGGTTGCAAAAAAAGATTATAAAATAGTGACTACCAAGTCGCTTTTCGATATGAAACAAAACGGAGAGAAAATCTCTATGTTAACTGCTTACGATTATACAATGGCTAAAATTGTAGATTCGGCCGGAGTTGACGTGATTTTGGTTGGCGATTCTGCAAGTAACGTAATGGCAGGGCACGAAACAACGCTTCCTATTACTTTAGATCAAATGATTTATCATGCTTCGTGCGTAGTTCGCGGAGTTGAAAGAGCTTTGGTTGTGGTTGATTTGCCTTTCGGAACCTATCAATCCGATCCTAAAAAAGCATTAGAATCTGCTATTCGCGTTATGAAAGAAAGCGGTGCACATGCTTTGAAATTAGAAGGTGGAAAAGAAATTAAAGAAGGAATTAAAAAGATTTTAGGAGCCGGCGTTCCGGTTATGGGACATTTAGGTTTAACTCCTCAATCTATCTATAAATTCGGAACTTATACAGTTCGTGCAAAAGAAGAAGCCGAAGCTATTAAATTAATTGAAGACGCTAAAATGTTGGAAAAAATTGGATGTTTCGCTATTGTTTTAGAAAAAATTCCGGCAAAATTAGCCGAACAAGTTGCAAAAGAAGTTTCGATTCCAATTATAGGAATTGGTGCTGGTGCAGGAGTTGACGGACAAGTTTTAGTTGTTCACGATATGATTGGAATGACGCATGAATTCAGTCCAAAATTCTTAAGACGTTATATGAATTTGTACGAAGATATGACCAAAGCAATCGGACAATACGTTACCGATGTAAAATCGCAAGATTTTCCGAATGAGAATGAGCAATATTAGTTCTATATTTGCATCAAATATCAACCATCTCTTTTTGAGATGGTTTTTTTAATCCTATGAAAACGTATTCTACAAAAGATAATCTACAAATTCTACACGAAGACAATCATATTATTGTGATTAATAAACGTGTGGGCGATATTGTACAAGGCGACCAAACTGGTGACAAACCGCTTAGTGAAGTTGTAAAAGAATATTTAAAAGAAAAGTATAATAAACCCGGCGCAGTGTATTTGGGCGTTGTGCATCGTTTAGACCGTCCTACTTCGGGAATTGTTTTATTTGCCAAAACATCAAAAGCTCTTACACGTTTAAACGAATTATTTAAAAATCGCGAAACGCAAAAAACGTATTGGGCAGTTGTTAAAAACCAACCTCCTAAAGAAAATGATACGTTAATTCATTTTTTAACTCGAAATCCCAAAAACAATACTTCAAAGGCACACCTAAAAGAAATAAAAGAAAGTAAAAAAGCTATTTTAGATTATAAAATCATTCAAAAATTAAACTCTTATTTTGCTTTAGAGATCGATTTACACACAGGTCGTCATCATCAAATTCGCTGTCAATTGTCGGCAATTGGGTGCCCGATTAAAGGAGATTTAAAATATGGTTTTGATCGAAGTAATCCGGACGGAGGTATTCACCTGCATGCCAGAAAATTAGTTTTTATTCATCCGGTTACGAAAGAAGAAGTTCAAATAATTGCTCCTGTACCTGATGATATTATTTGGAGAAACGTATAAAAACAGTAAATTAGTTAAAAAATTAAGATATGAAATGGGAAAAAAGATCCAGCGATAGATTCGAAGACAGACGCGGAATGTCTGGAGGCGGAAAAGCAGTTGTAGGAGGCGGAATTATTGGAATTGTCGCTCTACTTCTTACAATGTTTGGCGGAGAAACAGGTCAAGTTATTGGAACCATGTTAAATCAAACGCAAGGAACAACACAATCGACCGAGCAAGTTAAAACACGTGAACTTTCTGAAGAAGAAATTACTTTAGGAAATTTTTCTGAATTTAACTTTGTTAATAACAACGAAACTTGGGCAAAAATATTTGAGCAAAACGGACAAAAATATCAAGAACCCAGAATGGTTTTGTTCGACGATGGCGTAAATACCGCTTGTGGTTCGGCAACTTCGGCAGCAGGTCCATTTTATTGTCCGGCAGATCAAATAGTGTATATGGATCTTCGTTTTTTCGAAGAATTACATTCGCGTTTTGGAGCTAAAGAAGGTGATTTTGCTATTGCGTATGTAATTGCGCACGAAATAGGTCATCACGTACAAACATTGGTGGGTACAAGTCAGCAAATTCGTAAAGCACAACAAGGGAAAGGAAAAGCCGCAGCTAATAAATTTTCAGTAGCACAAGAACTTCAAGCCGATTTTTACGCAGGTGTTTGGGCAAGTTACAACAAAGATAGATTAGAAGCAGGTGATATTGAAATTGCAATCAGTGCAGCGCAAGCTGTTGGCGACGACGCAATTCAATCTAAAATGCAAGGTCATGTTCAGCCAGAAACATTTACACACGGAACTTCCGCTGAACGAAAATATTGGTTTATGAAAGGTTATAATTCGGGTGATATCAACATGGGCGATATTCAAACAATTTATAACAGTATTAATTATTAAAAAACTAAAGAAGGAATTTAAAAAGCTTTTAGAATTTCAATTTGTCATTCCGACGAAGGAGGAATCTTTAATATCAAACAATTAAGATTCTTCATTTCACTCCGTTTCATTCTGAATGACACTTTTTAGATTACTTTTTCCTAAAAATATGAATCCAGAAGTAAATTTCGATAAATTAACACAATTCCTTTATTCTATTATTAGAAAAGTTGCAATTCCGGCAGGACTTTATATTTTTTTATTATTCATAGTTTCAGCCGCGTTATATTTTTTTGGTTTTGCAGGACTTTTAGGCTCGCCAAAAGCATTTCTTCAAATAACCGATCCAAAAGAATTAGAAGCTCTTTTTTTAGATAATTCTATCGAAATTTTGATTTTAAATACGATCATTACTATTGTTCTGAATTTCTTTATGAGCGGAATTTACGGAATGATCCTAGAAAGCACGTATAATCCTTTTTTCGGAATTGGTTCTGCTTTAAAAATCGTTTTTTCTAAACAAGGATTAAAGGTTTTACTTTTCATCATTGTTTTACAAACCATTATCACCGCATTAAATTACTTTTTTGCATTGATTGATTTAAGAATGGTAGGATTCGCAATTGGAGTTCTTCTTCAATTTTTAACGTGTTTCACGTTACCTGCAATTTATGTAGACGATAAAGGTATTTTTAAAAGTATTGGTTTTAGTACTTCCGTTGTGAATTCAAAACCAGCATTTTATTTTATCATTCTTTTAATGGCTTATTTGCTTTCGTTATCTGGAATTCTGTTTTTTGGAATCGGAATTATATTTACTTTATCTTTAAGTTATTTTACAACATTTTGTTTGTATTTGGCTGCAAAAGGTCAATTTAAGGATTAATCCAACCTTCGCGGTCTAAACTTCGATATTGAATAGCCTCGGCAATATGCTGAGGCTTTATTTCTTTACTTTCTTCTAAATCGGCAATTGTTCTTGCAACTTTTAAAATTCGATCATAAGCTCTTGCAGATAAATTTAAACGTTCCATCGCTGTTTTCAGTAATCCTAAGGATGAATCATCTAAAGAACAATATTCTTTAAGCAGTTTTGAATTGAGCTGTGCGTTGTAATAAATTCCGGAATAATTTTTAAATCGTTCTGATTGAATTTGACGCGCTTTAATCACTCGTTTTCGAATCTCTTCACTATTTTCTGAAGAAGATTTATCAGCTAACTTTTCAAAAGGAACAGGATTTACTTCAATATGCAAATCGATCCGATCTAATAAAGGTCCTGAAATTTTATTTAAATAACGTGTTGTTTCCATGATTGATGAAGAAGACAATCCTTTTTCGTCGGCAAAATAGCCACTCGGACTTGGATTCATGCTTGCTACTAACATAAAAGACGAAGGATACGAAACGGTAAATTTTGCTCGTGAAATTGTTACTTCTCGATCTTCTAAAGGCTGTCGTAAAACTTCTAAAACTTCTCGTTTAAATTCAGGTAATTCATCTAAAAATAAAACGCCGTTATGTGCCAATGAAATTTCTCCGGGTTGTGGATAACTTCCGCCGCCAACAAGCGAAACCGAAGAAGCCGTGTGATGTGGCGAACGAAAAGGTCTTTTCTTTATTAAACCAATATTTTGAGCTTTACCAACAATACTGTGAATTTTAGTTGTTTCTAAAGCTTCGTTTAAGCTCATTGGCGGAAGAATACTCGGAATTCGTTTTGCAATCATGGTTTTTCCTGATCCAGGCGGACCAATCAATAAAATATTATGTCCGCCGGAAGCCGCTATTTCCATTGCTCTTTTAATATTTTCTTGTCCTTTTACTTCCGAAAAATCTAGATTAGAAAAATCATCTTCCCATTTAAAAAGTTCCTCATGATTAATTTCTTTAGGTTTTAAAATGTTCTTTCCTTCTAAATGTTCAATTAGTTCTAACATATTCGAAATTCCGTAAACGTTTATTCCATCAACAATTGCTGCTTCATCTTCATTCACTTTTGGTAAAAAAACATGTTTAAAACCTTCTTTCTTAGCTTCAAGGGCAATAGACAAAGCACCTTTTATAGGTTGTACAGATCCATCTAACGACAATTCGCCCATAATGATACAATCCGAAAATTCATGATGTTTAATTTGATTAGAAGCGGCTAAAATTCCGATAGCAATTGGTAAATCATAAGCAGATCCTTCTTTTCGTAAATCGGCTGGAGCCATATTTATAATAATCTTTTTTCCAGGCAAATGATAGCCTATATTAGACAAAGCCGCCGCAATTCTGTAACTACTTTCTTTAACAGCATTATCCGGTAGTCCAACCAAATGATAACCAATTCCTTTATCAATATTTACCTCTATAGTAATTGTCGTAGCTTGAATTCCGAAAATAGCACTTCCTAAAACTTTTACCAACATAACGAACAATTTAAGGTTAAAGTAAATATAATCAAATAATTAGGAATAATGTAGACATTTTACCCAAAAAGTCCATTTGAGTTGATTTTAAGTTTATAAACATTAAAGCAATATTGTTTTTAACATTTAATTAGCACACTTTAGTCAGTCACTTTGTTTTCAGCAGTTTAAATTACTTTTAATTCAATTTTGCTAAGATTCAATTCAAATTATATCTTAAAAAGTTAAAGATGGCAGTATACTTGGAATTATCCAATCCTTATGAGACTAAAAACATAAAAATGATAAAAATGGATAAGGCTTTTAAAACGTACATTCTTGCTATGGGCATTGCTTTAAGCGGATTGTATTCGTGCCAAAAAAGTAACGGAGCCGACAAAGATGCTGCCAACAGTTTACAACTTCCTGCAATAAAAATTGACACAACTACTGCTTTTATTACCAAGGATTATATGGGAAGTATTGAAGGAAAAGTAAATGTTGAATTGCGCCCGCAGGTTGAAGGTATTTTACAAGAAATTTATGTGGATGAAGGAGATTTTGTTAAAGCAGGTCAAGCTTTATTTAAAATTGACGCTTCGGCTTATAACGAAGTTTACAACAATGCTTTGGCAAACGAAAATGTTGAAAAAGCAAAACTTAAAAATGCAAAACTAGAAATCGATCGTTTAAAACCTTTGATCGATAATGAAGTTATTGCGCCCGTTCAGCTCGAAACAGCAAAATCGAATTACGAAGTAGCAAAAGCTTCTTTAGCAAAAGCTTCGGCAGCGGTTGGTTCGGCAAAAATCAATGTAGATTTTACGATTATTAAAGCGCCTGTAAGCGGTTATATTGGCAGAATTCCAAAACGCGTTGGGAACTTGGTTTCGAAATCCGACAAAGAACCTTTAACCTATTTATCTGATGTTAGCGAAGTTTACGTTTATTTTGCTATGAGCGAAAGCGATTATCTACATTTTTCTAAAGCGCAAAACAAAACAAACGATTCTTTAGTAAACGAAACTTCGTTGGGAACTTTGCTTCCGCATGCTTCGCTTATTTTGGCAGACGGAATTGAATATAAAGAAAAAGGAAAAATCGACGCAATTAGCGGTCAAATTAATAAAAGTACCGGAGCCATTTCGCTTCGTGCAAGTTTTCCAAATTCAGAAGATTTAATGCGTTCGGGAAATACAGGAACGATTAAAATTCAGGAAACGCGCAAAAATGTTATTTTAATTCCTCAAGAAATTACAACCAACATTCAGGATAAAACGTTTGTTCACTTACTAGATCCGGAAAATACCGTGATTTTAAGAGAAATTAAAATAAGTGGAACTGCTGATAAAAACTTCATCGTTTCAGACGGATTGAAACGTAACGATGTTGTTGTTAAAACCGGATTTAATAAACTTTCAGAAGGAATGCGTGTAACACCGCAAATCTAAAAAAACTAAATTCATGCTAAAATCTATCATTACCAGACCCATTTTGTCTGCCGTAATATCTATTATATTGGTATTATTGGGCATTATCGGAAGTCAGTTATTGCCCATAACTCGATTTCCTGAAATCGCGCCGCCCAGCGTAAGCGTTAGTTTATCGTATCCGGGAGCAAGTGCCGAAACAGTTGCCGAAAGTGTTTTATTGCCAATTGAAGAAGCAATTAACGGAGTGGACGGAATGACTTATATTTCGTCTAAAGCCAGTAACAGCGGTTCGGGAGCTATTACGATTAATTTCGAAGCAGGAACTAATCCCGATCAAGCAGCTGTAAATGTTCAAAATCGCGTTTCGAAAGCGACAGGACAAATTCCGAGTGAAGTGAACGAAGCCGGAATTACGGTTACGCCGCGTCAAAGTGGAAACATTATGACGATTAACATTTATAGCGATCATCCCGAAGAAATTTACGACGAAACGTTTCTTCAAGCATTTTCGCAAATCAATTTAAATCGAGAATTATTACGTGTTCCGGGAGTTGCAGCTGTTTCTCGTGTCGGAGCTCGTGATTATTCGATGCGAACTTGGTTGAATCCCGAAAAGTTAGCATTGTATAATGTTACGCCGCAAGAAGTTATTGCTGCAATTAAAGATCAAAGTTTTGAGATTGCACCAGGAAAATTCGGAGAAACTTCGGATGAGGTTTTTGAAACCACTTTAAAACACAATGGTAGACTCAGTTTACCAGAAGAATACGAAAACTTGGTTATTAAAACCAACGAAGACGGATCCTTTCTGTTTTTAAGAGATGTTGCTCGAGTTGAATTTGGTGCTTCAAACGTGGGAAGTGACAACAGCGTAAACGGTT
This sequence comes from Flavobacteriaceae bacterium UBA3339, assembly GCA_002360925.1. Lineage (GTDB taxonomy): Bacteria > Bacteroidota > Bacteroidia > Flavobacteriales > Flavobacteriaceae > Flavobacterium. The sequence goes on from DERN01000010.1 coordinate 109,866, forward strand.
TTCCGGGATTAACATTGAATGTGACGCAAACAAGTGGATCGAACGCTCGGGATATTGATGTTGGAATTCGTGAAGTTTTAGACAAGGTTTCGAAAACATTTCCAAACGGAATAAAATACGATATTACTTATTCGGTAAAAGATCAAATAGACGAATCAATAAGTCAGGTAAAACATACGATTTTCGAAGCTTTTATTTTAGTTTTCATCATCGTTTTCATTTTTTTACAAGATTTTAGATCAACTTTAATTCCGGCAATCGCAATTCCGGTTTCCTTATTAGGAACATTATTTTTCATCTATCTTTTAGGATTTTCAATTAATGTTTTAACCATGTTTGCTTTGGTTTTAGCAATTGGAATTGTAGTTGATGATGCGATTGTAGTTGTAGAAGCCATTCACGAAAAAATGCATGATACCGGACTTACAGCCAAACAAGCCACGTTGCAAACAATGGACGAAATTAAAAGTGCTATTTTATCTATTACAATGGTTATGGCGGCAGTATTTTTACCTGTTGGTTTTATGCAAGGTCCATCGGGAATTTTCTATCAGCAATTTGCATACACTTTAGCAATTGCCATTTTATTGTCGGCTGTAAATGCTTTAACTTTTACTCCGGCACTATGCGCTTTGTTTTTAAGAAGAGGACACAGTATTCAAAAAGATTTAAAATTTAAAGAAGATAGAACACCTAAATTTGTCCGAAGTTTAGAAAAAGGGAAAAAGAAATTCTTTAAAAAATTCAATTTTTATTTCGATAAATTCACGCTTCTCTATGTTCGAATCATTCAAAAAACGTTGAGAAAAGCTCCTTTAACTGTAGCTGTTATGTTTTGTATAATTGCTTTAGGAGCCGTTTTGATGAAGCAAACTCCAACAAGTTTTATCCCAACAGAAGACGATAGTTTTTTAACATATTCTATCACTATGCCGCCCGGCGCTTCATTAGCTCGTACAAAAGTGGTTTTATCACAAGCCGATAGTATTTTAAAAAACAGACCAGAAATTGCCGGAATGACAAACATTTCGGGATACAATGCAATCGACGCTGCAACAAGTCCTTCTTTTGCTGTTGGATACATCAATTTAAAACCTTTTAAAGAACGAGGAAAGGTTAAAAACATCAACGAAATTATCACGTTATATCAAGATGAATTAAACAAATTAAACGAAGGTAAATTCAGTGTATTTCCAAGACCAACAGTTCAAGGATTTGGAGATTTTAGTGGAGTTGAATTTGTTTTACAAGATCGTTTAAATGCCGGTTTTGACAAGTTCGACGAAACAGCTCAAAACCTCATCAAAGAACTAAACAATCGAGAAGAAATAAGCAATGCTTTTACTTCATTCAATGCTAATTTCCCACAATTTGCGTTAGATATCGATTATATAAAAGCAAAAGCTTTAGGTGTAAATATTAAAGATTTAATGAATACGATTCGTGCTTATTACGGACGTGTACAGGCAGGAGATTTTTCTAGATTTGGTCGTCAATATCGCGTGTATATGCAAGCTGATGTTGACTTTAGAAATGCGCCCGAAACCTTTAATTCTATCTTCGTTAAAAACAAAAAAGGCGAAATGCTTCCGGCAAATACAATTGTGAAATTACGAAAAGTATATGGTCCAGAAACCGTAAATCGTTACAATTTGTTTAATGCGATTTCAATCAAAGCGACTCCAGCAAAAGGATATTCAACAGGAGATGCAATCCGAGTTATTGAAGAAGTTTCGAAAAAACTGCCTGGAAATTATTCGTACGAATTTACCGGAATGACTTTAGAAGAAAAATCATCAGGAAATCAATCTTTATACATTTTCGGAATCAGTATTTTGTTTGTCTACTTTTTATTGGCAGCGCAGTACGAAAGTTTTTTACTTCCTTTAGCCATTTTATTATCGGTTCCCACAGGATTTTTAGGTGTTTACGGATTTATTAATCTTGCCGGATTAGAAAACAATATTTACGTGCAAGTTGGATTAATTATGTTAATCGGTTTATTGGCTAAAAATGCAATTTTAATTGTGGAATTTGCTTTACAACAACGCAAAAAAGGCATGCAGATTATTCAGGCTGCTGTTGAAGGAGCAAAAATGCGTTTGCGTCCAATTTTAATGACATCGTTTGCGTTTATTGCCGGATTAATTCCGCTGATGTTTACCGTTGGACCGTCTGCAATCGGAAATCATTCAATCAGCATTAGTGCAGCAGGCGGAATGTTTATTGGAGTACTTTGTGGAATTTTCTTTATTCCTGTTTTATTTTACGTTTTTCAAACATTTGACGAGCGTCTAAAATCTAAAATTACTTATGAAGAAGAATAGTCGTTTTATACAATATATCAGTTTTGGCGTGCTTGTTACTTTGAGTGTAACCTCGTGTAGCTCGTTGAAAAAAAACAATTATGAATATCATGTAGAAGTTCCGGATGTTTACACGCTTCAAGATAGCTTGTCGAGTGGAGATTCGACCAATATTGCATTGATTCATTGGAAAGATTTTTTTAATGATGAACAATTGATTTCTTTAATCGATCAAGGAATTCAGCATAATTTCGATATGAAAAAAGCTTTGACCAATATCGAAATCGCACAATTAAAAGCCGATCAGGCAAAACTAAATTGGTTACCAAATGTTGATGCCACAATCGGAAATTTGGCATATCAATATCGATCTGAAAATTTTTACAGTAATCCTTCAGCAAATTGGCATAAGGAAAAAGGAATCGATCCACCGAAAAACATGTACAATTATACGAATCAGCATATGAGCGGAATTTCGGTTAGTTGGGAAATTGATGTTTGGGGTAAATTTAAAGATCAAAAACAAATGGCTTTAAACGATTATTTAAAGTCTGAAGAAGCTAAAAAAGCCATTCAAACACAATTAATCGCTCAAATTGCCGAAGGATATTACAATCTTATTCTATTAAACGCGCAGTTAGATGTTGCGCAAACCAATTTTGAATTATCTAAAAACACATTAGATATTATTCAATTACAATACGAAGCAGGACAAATTACAGCTTTAGCAAAACAACAAACGAAATCGCAAATGTTGACCGCAAAAGCCTTGATTCCTTCGTTAAAACAACAAATTTCACTTCAGGAAAATCAATTGAATTTCTTAGTGGGAAGTTTTCCTAAATCAATAGATATTTCATCTAAAAAATTAGAAAATTATTTTTATCAGGATGCTTTAACAGAAGGAGTTCCGTTGCAATTATTAACCAACAGACCCGATATTCATTCGGCGGAATTAGATTTATTATCGGCAAACGCGAATGTCGGCGTTACGCAAAAACAGCGTTATCCGTCGTTAAAAATTGATTTAGGAGGTGGCGTAAACAGTATGTTACCAGAAAATTGGTTTAATATTCCCGGTTCTTTATTTGGTTCGGTCGTAGGCGGAATTACAGCTCCGGTGTTCAATAAAAAGAAGCTCAAAACTAATTATGAAGTAGCTTTGAAAGAACGTGATAAAACCGAAATTACGTTGCAACAAAACGTTCATAAAGCAATTTCTGAAGTTACCGATGCTTTAATTATCATTAAAACGATTGATGAGCAATTGGATATTGCAGTTGAACAAGTAACAAATTCGAGCTTGGCTGTTCGTCAATCGAACTTACTTTTCAATAGCGGTTTTGCAACCTATTTAGAAGTTATTAATGCGCAACGAAGTGCTTTAGAAAATGAATTAAACCTAAACCGAATTCGTAAAAATAAATTAGTTGCACGTATTCAGTTATATAAAACTTTAGGAGGCGGTTGGCAATAAAAAAAAGAATCTAATTAGATTCCTTTTTATTTTAATAAAGATTAAAAAAGTGAACTTGCTGGTACGTCAGCCGAACCAATTTTTGGAAGATTTAAGACGGTTAAACCAATTGAAAGACAGTCCATATCATGATGGTTTAGATGAAAAATCGGCTGATAAATGTAAATTTGAAAAAAGGAAATTAAAATTATGACTATTCATCAGGATGCCACCCCCAATCTCTAAAATATACTCGATAATATACCATTCTATATTCTATTTCTTCCTTTGGGTCTTTCCTTGAAATACGTATTGGCAGGGAATTATCCATTTGCGAGGCTACTATTCCATAATTATTATTAATGGTATCCAATAGTTTATGATAGAGAGTGTACAGGACTAATGTTTCATGAAATCTCTCTGTCCATTCTTCAAAAGATTGTTTACGCAATTGGCTGTAAGGGTCATTTTTGACATAATTATTCAATAAAATGCTTCTTCCCAATATTGAGTATTGAGAGTGGGCGATTGAATTTCTGATTTGAAAATTATAAGTATTTTTAAACGCATCATATAATCTTGGGATTGATTGCTTGAATCGGTCTCGAATTTTAGTCCGTATAATTACGTCTCTGGTTCCAGTTGCACCTTTTTCTCTACTTGTTGTTTGAAGTTTGTAATGCCAATCATAAGGGAACCCCAAAGAAAGATTTGCAAGTTGAAAAAACTTCTTAATAAAAGTATCTGACTCCCAAATTTTCAAATAAATCAACATTTCCGTTTGGATGGATATTGCATCATCAAAGTTTATTTGGTCAATTTCTTCTCTTTTTTCTTCGGAATACACTAAGTTTTTTAAGTGGTTTTCTAATGTTTCTGATGAGGTATTATGTTTAATGTATTGGCCTATGAAGGAATGATGAGTATTCTCGGAATGACCTTCGTGATTAGGGCCAAACATGTAAGGACTCATTTTTTGCTCAGTATTATTCCAATTATGTACATCAGGATTGTAAAATGCATTTAAATGCACCAACAACAAATCACTGTCATGCGTTTGATTTTTGACAATGAGGTCATGTAAATTATCGAACTCTACTATTAGCTCTCCATATTTCTTGTTTAATAGTTCTTCAAATAACATATTTTATGCGATACTCATTAATTAAGGATACTAATCAACTTGCTTACCAGCAAACACTAAGATTTTGACTGTGATGGTGAAAAATCAAGCCCTGACAACTCTGTTGCAAAGTTTTCTGAAAATGGCTTAAAGAGTTCAACAATTGTCTCGTTTTGCAGTCTTTTTTGCAGGTAGCTATCGAAAGATATTGACGATGCTAAGTAACTGTATATATCATTTTTATCTGACTGATATTGCTTTTTCCTCTTATCAACTTCCTTGAAATAGCTTTTTATTAAATCTGTAAAACTATTTTTGTTGGCTTTTAAATAGCTGAAATACATTATCAATGTATTCACATTTAGAACAAGAACAGGTTTAACAGTTTGGTATTTCTCTCTTATATTGTCAAAATCGGCTGAACATTTTTCATTAACAAAGTCATTTGTACCAAATACATTATAATTTGTATCTGATGTCAGCAAGATGGGATAGATATTCAGTCTTTTAGTATTTTTAATTTTGAAAATATCTGATATTTCTTCGTGGTTCGCATAATCAGAAATTTGCTTTAGTTGATGCAATATCTGGTAAACGCCCCTGTTTTTACCCGTTACTTCTTTCTTGCTTAGAAAATTATCCTCTATCTCTTTTTTAAAGGATTCAAAATCAATATTTTCCATTGTCTTTGCATTGACGTTTGTCATTTTTGTTTCTATGACAAGGAGATTGTCCGATGATGTCTTTATTAGAAAATCTTGATATTTATCATCACTATGAACTACCTGCCTATTATGTGAGAAAATTTTCTGAAGTAGAATTTTACAGAGATACTCCTCAAAATATTTTTTCCCAATGTAGGAAAAAAAGTTATTTAAATCGCTCAATTTAGTCCCAGATGGCTCAATAACTTTTTTAAAAATCTTAAAGAAAAACCCTTGGTCTAATGTGTATTGAAAAAAATTGAAATCAAGTATGATTAATTCTTCTTCACTGCTCTCAAATAATGGCCGTGGTATAACATCAAAATTTAGAGTTAATTTCCTTTTCTGTGTTATATACTCTTTTCCTATTGCCCAATCTTTGAGAAAGTCAGTTGGAATGGCTGTTTTATTTAAGACGAATTTTACATTATTCTTATCCGTATCTGTGTATAATCCTATCAAAAATTTGGCAATGTTCCAAGGAGAAGCCATACCATAGCCTTGACAGAAATTTATAGTTGCATTTCTTAACTGGACATCATCGCTTAAAAATTTGCACATGAATGCAAATTTTAAAAGGTATGTTATTGGTGTCGTGGCTCGTATGTAATATTGCTGTAATGCATCTAACGCAAATACATCTCTAAAACTGGTCAAATTGCTGGTAGCATCTAATTTGTCGTTATACTTTTCATTATAAATGAGTATAGTTTTGAAAAGGTCGAGTGCAAATTCTGAATATGGCAAATCCTCCGGTTGACTTTCATTGTAGCTATTTAAAGCATCTTTTATTAGTTCAGATAAATGAGGGGATGCAAAAAAGCTACCCTCACTTATTTTATAATCAAGATAGTCTACTAATTGTCTTGCAATGGACATTTTACCAAAAAGAACTTCCTCAAAAATCCTCTTGTCATGCCTTTCTTCTTTTAAGTCAGATATTATTGCGTTTATATAAGCAATCTTTATAAGGATATTTTTTGTTGAATACTTTCGCAACAGAGCAAATGTATCGCTTGGCAGGGATGTATTGAAAACATCCTGATAACCATATACTACCTTTAGCCTTTTTATTCCCTCCATATTGTTTTTAAATTTACGGAAATTTCAGTTGCTCTCAACCAAAATATTGTTGAACAAAAAATCTTCCCTGACTTCGTCCTGTCTCATGAAAAAAGCTCGGTACTAATTGCAAATTTTGCGGAGGCACTATTGGCTTCATTATAAACCTTTAGTATTATGAGACACTTATTGCACAAAATAGTCTCCGACATACAGAAACAGGAGCGGAAATTGTCGGCTGAGGCTTCGAGTTTTATGGACGAGGCTTACGAAATGACAATTTTTCTGAAAGAACTTCTTGGAGACATCAAAGAAGATATAATAAACGAAAGTTTCAAAACATTAGAAGACGAAATACTTTTCTTTAAAGAGATAAAGCCGTACATTCTCGGAAAACTTATTTATTACAATAAGGTGTATCGGATTGAAATAGCTTGCCCTGTCGATAACGGAAACCTGCACCAAAATTATTTCGCTTTGCAACTGCGTAACTTAAAACAAGAATATCAAGAGCATATCTGCAATTCCGACTTCTACCGTTATTACCGTTCTGGTAGAACCGACCGAGACGAACAGTACTTTACACTTGGAAAAATCAACTGCTATGACGGGCTAAATAGTTATGTATTTGAAATAGACCCCAAATTTTCGACTTACTTTGATTACAAAGTGGCGAAAATCATAGCCAATGAACTAACCTATAACTATCTGACGACAAAGTTAAGCCCCGAACAAAATCCCGATGTACTGCTACAACACGAGGAAACAAAGGACTTCTTTTGGACACAGACAAAAAATGCCCTTATCGAATTAATTTATGCTCTCTATGCCTGCGATGCCATTTCGCACGGGAAAATAGGTATCCGCAAAATCAGCATGGTACTCCAAATCTTGTTCCGTGTGTCGTTGAACGACATACATAACAGCTTCCACAGGATGAAGACCCGTGCAGGCTCACGGACATTGTTTTTAGACCAATTGAAATACAGTTTGGAGGAATATATGGACAAGGAAGACAATCTATAATATCCGTTTTCTTTTTCCGCTAAAAGGACAGTATCAATCGGTGCTGTCCTTTTTTTGTCCGTTTGCCGATATGTGTCTATCGGCAAATTGGTTGGACGGCGTACCAAACCATTGCCGAAAAGTGCGAAAAATCACTAAACACAGCCCTTTACATGAATTGTAAAAAATGAAAAAAGTGCCGTTTTGATAGACACGTATCGGACGACAGCCTCCGCCAATCGCTCCAATTTTGTGGTGTTAGAAATCATTAAAAAGAAATTATTATGAACATCGACAGAATGGAATTTATTGCATGGATGGAACGTATCATGGAGCGTTTCGATATTCTGAAAGAATACGTCCTGAACATCAAAAAAGAACGGCAGAGCATAGATGGTGAGGAACTATTGGACAACCAAGACCTACTCCTCATGCTTAAAATCAGCCACCGTTCCCTGCAACGCTACCGCTCCACGGGCAAGCTACCGTATTACACCATTAGCGGAAAACTGTATTACAAACTTTCGGACGTCCACCAGTTCATTAGGGAAAGCTTCAATGCGCCTATACGACGTACAAAGGAAAATCCGAGACAAACACCGCCGTCTAAGGACGGGTAAACAGGTTAGATATATACACAGATTACTTTCGGAAAATGTAAACTTTAAATAATCAATATCATGAGCGAACAGACAAATGAAAATCCACAGCAATATCCCGAACAGCTTTCGGATGTGCTGTTGGTGATGGACAAGGAGAAAAAGAAAATCCAAGCTGTCACAGGTGTTGACAAAAACGGTAAACTGAAAACCGTTGATGCCACCAAGAAAAACCAAAGCCAATTTATGCGAGTTGACAGAGCCGGAGATTTATTTACTAATTTCTTCTCCAACTTTTGGCAACAAATTAAAGACCCAACCCATTTCTCATTCTTCAAAGTACCTGCAAAGGAAGCGGTCGAAACCGCCAAAGAAATGCAGAAACAGGTCGATGCCCCGACCAAAGAGGGCGAGGCTGTTATGGCAAAGCATGAGGTCAAAGAGCCAAAGGAGCAACAACAGGAAGCCAAAAAGAATGTGGAAACACCGCAGGCAACACAGACAGCACCGGAAACGCCGGAGAAAAACGAATACCGTTTTAAGGCAGAAGATGTTGACTGGAAAACATTAGAGCAACTTGGTGTGAAAAGGGAAACCCTCGAAAAAATGGAGGTAATGGACACTTTGCTAAAGGGCTACAAAACTAATTTCGTAATGCCTGTAAGCGTCAATTTAGATACGGTAATTCTCCGTTCGGATGCAAGGCTCGGTCTTCAGAGCGGAGCAAATGGAAAGGCGGTGTTTATGATGTACGGTGTCCGCCATGAGCCGAACCTCAAAGCCCCTTTCTTTGGTCACGAATTTACCAAAGAGGATAGGGAAAACCTGCTCAAAACCGGAAACATGGGGCGTGTGGTAGAACTGACCAACCGTAAGACAGGCGAAAAAATACCCTCCATTATCAGTATCGACCACCTAACCAATGAGGTTATCGCATTCCGGCAGGACAGGATTAAAGTACCCGATGAGATTAAGGGCGTAAAACTGACCGAAGACCAAAAACAGGATTTAAAAGATGGTAAAGCCATTTATTTAGAGGGGTTGGACTTTAAAAACAGTACGAACAAAAATGCCTATGTACAGTTCAATGCCGACAAAAAATATACAGAGTACCTTTTTGGCGACAAAGCACCTAAGCAAACACAAGAAAACGACCCAAAAATGTTCCGAAATAAAGTCTTCTCCGATGAACAATATAAGCAACTTGGCGAGGGCAAGACACTCTACATTTCGGATTTCAAAGATGGGCAAGGACAGCCGTATAAGGGATATGTTACTTTGAACAAAGAAACGGGAAGCTATGATTTCAGCTTTAGAAACCCCAATGCGCTGAAAAATAAGGTACAGCCTGCCGAAGCGCACAAAGCACAGGTTGCCGTAAACTCCGAGGGAAAGACCAACGAGGCGACAAAGAACATCCGAGAGCCTCTGAAACCGAAGCAACAAACGCCGAAAAACAAAACTCAACAGCAACGGCAGAATGCCCCCAACGCTCCGGCTAAATCCAAAGGGGTAAGAAGATAACACCATCAAAAAACATTTTTCTTTGGAAATCCCCTCTCACAGAATACGGAGGGGTTTCTCAAAGAGAAATGTCCAGCACATAATCCATTAAAAGAAATAGCATTATGAAAGCAATCATTGCAGAAAAGCCAAGCGTGGCGAGGGAAATAGCTACCCTGTTGGGAGCGACCGAAAAACGGGATGGCTACCTAACGGGGAACGGCTATCAGGTTACGTGGGCATTGGGTCATTTGGTCGGACTGGCAATGCCCGAAGACTACGGGGTGTCGGGCTTCCAACGGGAAGCCCTGCCCATATTGCCCGACCCTTTTATATTGACTGTACGAAAGGTAAAAAAGGACAAGCGCTATGTTCCCGATAGCGGAGCATTAAAACAGTTAAAGGTTATCGAACAGGTCATTGGCAGTTGCGATAGTATTATCGTAGCCACCGATGCCGGACGTGAGGGCGAACTCATCTTTAGGTACATCTACGAATACCTAAAGTGCCGGAAACCCTTTGAACGTCTATGGATAAGCTCACTCACGGAAAAGGCGATTAAACAGGGGTTTGAAAACCTAAAAGCCGGAAGCGATTTTGACGGGCTGTACCGTGCCGGACAAGGGCGAAGTAGAGCCGATTGGCTTGTGGGTATCAATGCCTCACAGGCATTAAGTATTTCGGCAGGGCGTGGCGTTTATTCGCTTGGTAGAGTACAAACGCCAACGCTTGCCCTTATCTGTAAGCGGTATTTGGAAAACAGGGATTTTGCCATCAAAAAATACTTTCAAATCCAGTTGGAACACCGCAAGGAATTTACAGACTTCAAGAGCCTATCAAAAACCAAATGGGATGACAGAAAACTTGCTGACGACACATTGAAATCCGTCCAACGTGCCGGAACGGCTACCGTTACGGCAGTGGAAAATAAAACGGTTTCGGAGCAACCGCCTTTGCTGTTCGACCTAACAGGATTGCAAAAAGAAGCCAACAAAAGGGCATCCTACACTGCCGAAGAAACATTGAACATTGCCCAAAGCCTGTACGAAAAGAAGTTTATCACCTATCCACGTACAGGGAGCAAATACATCCCCGAAGATATATGGTCGGAAATCCCTGCACTGGTAAGGAATTTGGAAGCACGGGCTTCCTGTAAAAAAGCGGTCGGAAAAGTGAAGTGGGGGCGTTTCAATAAACGTATCGTGAATGACGTAAAGGTCACAGACCACCACGGTCTGCTGATTACCGAAAAAATCCCGTCCGAACTGTCCGCCCACGAAAATGTGATATATGATATGATTGCGCACCGCTTACTGGAAGCCCTTTCATCTGCCTGTACCAAAGAAATAACCGACATCGGATTGCAGGCTTTACACTATGATTTTACACTGAAAGGATGCAAAATTCTCGAAGCTGGATGGCGTGGCATCAAAGAAAAATTTATGGATGAGGACAGCGAGCCCGTACAGGAACTACCGGAATTAAAGGTCGGCGATGAACTGAAAATCAAAGAGGCATCCGTACTGGAAAAGAAAACCAAACCACCTGTGCTTTACACGGAGGCAGGTCTGTTGTCCGCAATGGAAAACGCCGGAAAGGAAATCGACAACGAGGACGAACGGAAAGCCCTAAAAGACATCGGTATCGGTACACCTGCCACAAGAGCCTCCATTATAGAAACGCTTTGCAAAAGGGATTACATTCAGCGTGAAAAGAAATCCCTTATCCCTACCCATAAGGGATTACAGGTTTACGGGGCTGTAAAGGATAGAAAAATTGCCGATGTAGCCATGACCGCCGAATGGGAAATGGCGTTGCAGAAAATCGAAAACAACGAAGCAGATGCAGATGCATTTCATACGGATATGGAAGCCTATACCACTTCCATTACACGGGAACTTTTGGACACGGGCATTGCCAAAGAAAAGCAACCCAAACTGACCTGCCCCAAATGCAAGAGCCGTCAGCTATTGATATGGCACAAGGTTGTAAAATGCCCCGATGAGGCTTGCGGTTGGCTTCAATTCCGCACGGTGTGCGGAGTGCCGTTGAGCCTTACTGATATAGAAAGTCTTGTGACCAACCGAAAGACCAAACTTATCAAAGGCATGAAAAGCAAATCGGGCAATAAATTCGATGCCTATATCGTCATGAACGACAAAGCCGAAACCTCCTTTGAATTTGAAAACAGGAAACCAAAAAGGAAATAAATGTTTTGTTTTTTGGACGGCATACAGCGTGAGGGATAGAAGCGACATCCTTTTGCGGTCCTCGCAGATCCGCAAAAGATATAGCGGATAGCCCGACCCGTCTGCATTTTTTCGATAGCCTGGGCATGGGGATAAAATGCAGACGGTGGCACGCCCAAACCCTACTTTTCGTCCTGCTCGTCCATTCTCTTGATAAGTTCCTCTCGAAGCGCATCAAGGAATTTAGTACGGTTCATCTTCCGGTTTCTCAACTCCAAATAGGTCTGATAAAAATTACCCAAATCAATATCAAATGTGCTTTCAAAATATTGAGCGACTTCTCTTATGTCGTTGTTCCCTTTGTCAAATACATCTTGATAGTGCAAAGCATAAATCAATTCTATCAACGCCACTTTGCTACCCGTCCATTTCAATTTTTTAAAGGCTTTCGGTTTGTCTTTTTGGAATTTGTTATACAACTGGTCTTCGATGTAAACCTGTATCAAATCGTTGGCTATTATCTTGGCGACCTTGTAATCATGCGAAGTGGAAAAGGACTGGTCAGACTGGAAATAATAAGTATCCAACCACAGCTTTATATCATGTTTGCCACGTACAAAAAAACTTTCGTCAAGAAAGGAATTGTTGCTACGGTAATACTTATAAAAATCGAGGTTGTTGTCAAAGAACCTTTTTAGTTTTTTCAACTCTCTATTGAGGTACTTTCTTATGGGCTTTGCACCATAAGGCTTCTTTGTCTCGATTTTGTAAATAGCATTGTAATAAATGAGTTTGGCAACAATGGTGGGTTTTTGATATTTAAAAAAGCGGATTTCTTCGTCAACATTCTTAAACCCTTTTTTTAAGATACGCTCCTTTACTTCGGACAGGCATTCCAAAATCAGATGTATAACGGCTTCTATGCGTTGTATGGAGCAATCGGCTTCAATTTCCAATTCATTGATTGCCGTTTCCAGATTATGGAATATTTCTTTGAAATAATTATTCATATTTTGTTAATTATTGTTTGTTCTATTTAATAGATAAAAATTCTAACTAATGAATTACAAGCAATTCATACACAGAAAAAATCAAGACGGAATTAATCCGTCTTGATTTGTGAAAAAATAATTAGATTACACCTAATTGAACTTTTGCTCCCATAATATGATTTTCGTCATTAGTTTCTAATGCGAAATACCCATATGCCAAGGCTGATGCAGAAGCTCGTTCTATAGCTTGTTCATAAAGTTGCCCCCAAGTTCTACCACCTTGATTTTCATAAGCTGTAATTAGCTTTCGAAGACTTGCCTCTCCGAAAATAGTTACATGTCCAGAAAAATCATTCGCTGGATCTCCTAAGTGGGCTGTTGACCAGTCAATAATACCTGCGACAATACCATCCTGTGAGGTAAGTATGTGTCCTGCATATAAATCACCATGAATAAACTGTGTAAAATCTGGCCATAGTTTATCGTTATCTAACCATTTTTTATAGCGTAATTCAAGCTCTGAACTTATCCCTATTTCTGATTTTACCGTTTTTAATTGATTATCAATCTCTGGTCTTAAATCAGACGGCTTCATAATCTTCAGATGATTTTTAATCACTTCTTCTTCTGTAATATCATGTAACTCTACTAAAGATTTCGCTAATGATTGTATATAGTTTGGACTGTCTTTATCCATATTCCAAACCATACCATAAGTTTCCGCATCAACCGTAAGTGCAGGTTTTTCTTTAATTAGTGGATAGGCTATTAATTTTGGAGATGTAATCTTCCAATCGGGAACTTTAACAGATAGGTGTTTTTTTACAAGATGTAAAATTCTCTTTTCCTTATCTATTTGTTCACTCATATCATTCCGCCGAGGAATACGAAGTAACCACCTCTGTCCTTTATTATCTATAGCGAAACCTACCCTAAAGTCGATACCCATTTCATTAAATCTTATATTTTCTGTTAATAACAGTCCATGCTCTTCTGCAAGTATTTGAATATCCTTGATTGTCATTTTTTTCTATTTTTGCATCTATCCCATTTAAACGGTATAGATTATTATAAATTAATTCTTATTAACTAATTGCGATATTTCACCGCTTATAATGTTACTTTTTCCGACATCCCTTTTAGATTTACCAATTTTCATTAACATAGGCGATAAAAAGGAAACTATTCCAATTAGTATTGTTATCGAACCTGAGAGTAAAAACGAATTTGATATTCCGATTTTTTCAGCTAATGCACCAGTAAATAACAAACCTACAACCGATGGTAAAACAGCTAAGCTGTAGTACATAGAAAACACTCTTCCTAACATGTTAGAAGCGATTTCCAATTGTATAATCGTTGTAAATGAGGCTGAAAATATTGATAGTGAAATACCAGCCAATATGGTAATTACAGCATATCCTATAAACCATGTGGATGGTAACAAGCCACATAATAGAAAAGAAGCTCCTAATAATATATGCATGGAATTAACCATAATGATTTTTTTAGTTTTTATCTTAGCTAAACCTAAAACTGCACCTCCTAATAGCATTCCTACAGACCAAGCAATTTCGATCACACTCATTTCCCATTTACCCCCATTGTAATATTCAGTTGTTAATAGAGGAAACATAATTGCAGTTGGCATAATGAAAAATGTAACCATCATTGCGTATAAGAAAAGTAGAGCTAAACCTCTCTTCGCTAAAACATTCTTGAAACCATCTTTCCAATCTTTCAAAATGTAACTTATTGAAAGCTTTGTATTTGTTTTGATGTGAGGAATATGCACAAATACTAAAGATACAATGGCGATAATTGCTCCAAGTATATCTAAGTATAAGACGGTGGAAATAGACAAGTAAGTGATAGCTAAAGTTCCAATTGCTGGACCAGCTATTCCACTCACCGAATGTATTACTTGATTAATTCCTGCTATCCTAATCAATTCTTTTTTTGGCACAAGAAGTGGAGCTATAGTCTGTATTGCCGGAGAGTGGAACGCATTTCCAACAGAACGTAAACCCAACATAAGATAAATCCAATTGATATTTGCTGTTTCATTTCGTAGAAGAATGCTCATCGTTAATGCGCACAGTGCTAAAAAAATATCAGACATTATTAAGACCTTTTTACGGTTCCATCTATCGATAAAGACACCAACAAAAGTCCCTATTATAGCTTGTGGGAGCATTCCTGATATCCCTGCAAAAGCCAATACCTCAGCCGACCTATGCTCTAAACTCAACCAAATAATAATTGAAAATTGAACGGCATTGCTGGTCAACATAGATATAAATTGTCCAGACCATATAAATACATAGGTCTGTACCCATTTTCTATTTTCCATGAAAATTAATGAAATAGTTATACAACAAAAAAAGGAAGAGCAATACGATGATTGTCTTCTAAGAAGGGAAGTGTACTAAAGTAACACTTGGATTAGTTATTCCAAGGCTTAGCCATCATTGCTGTATTTGAATAGTTCATGGTACAAAGTTATAAAAAATACTGTTCGTTAAAACGTTATGAATAAAAAAGTTCATTCAAAGTTTTTATTTGCTATTCTGGATCAAATGCTGTAAATCGGGGTCGTTCTTAATACGCTCCATTTCGCTTTCTACAATATGCACAATGTCTGCTTTGACCTGCCTGTAATTGGCTTCAATGACCTGCTTCATATTGTCGTTGCCGTTTTCATCGGCAAAAGATAATATCTGCGGTATCTTCTTATATGCTTTGGTCTCGGCAGAAACCTTTTCGTTATCCACGACAATTTCAGCATGAAATATTTTCTGCTCGATACGCTCATCAAAGTTATCTGAAACAGACCCTACGAACATTCCCTGTGTCAAGGTAGATATTTTGGAAGCCGGAATAAGGCTGTCCAATTGGGTGGATATAGAAGTAGATTTGTCATTACGGTTGATAGTCATGCTTTGCCTTTTCTGCAACACTTTTCCAAAGCGTTCACTTAGATTCTTAGCTGTTTCGCCCACTACCTGACCGGAAAAAATATTACCCACGGTATTTTGGATGACCTTGCTTTCTTTATCGCCGTAATCCCTTATCAATTGTGAATAGTCTTGAAAGCCCAAACATACCGCAACCTTATTGCTACGTGCCGTTGCGATAAGATTATCCAAACCCCGAAAATATATCGTAGGCAACTCGTCTATTATAACGGAACTCTTTAACTTATCTTTCTTATTGATGAGTTTTACAATCCTCGAATTGTACAACCCTAAAGCGGACGAATAGATATTTTGGCGGTCGGGATTATTGCCCACGCACAAGATTTTCGGCTCTTGGGGATTGTTGATGTCCAGTGAAAAATCATCACCCGTCATCACCCAATAAAGCTGTGGCGAAATCATCCGTGACAATGGAATTTTTGCCGATGCTATCTGCCCCTGCAATTGGTCTTGCGCTCCGCCCTGCCACGCATCCATGAAAGCCGACAGGTAATTTTCGAGTTCGGGATATGAGGTCAGTATCGTAAAAACGTCTGCATATTTTTTATTCAGCAATTCAATAGCATGGGGGAATGTACAATACTTTCCATCTTCATAGATTTTCAGATACCAAATGATTGAGGCAAGCAATATAATTGGACTTTCCACGAAAAAATCCCCTTGCTTCAAAATCCACGACCTGTTAAGGTTAAGCATGATGGTATAAGAGGCTTCGTAGGCATCGGATATATCCGTCATAAAGGCAGGGCTTAGCGGATTGCATCGGTGGCTACGGCGTGGGTCGTCAAAATTGATAACATAAAATTTCGGCTTTACCTTATACTTATCGGAATGTTTCAGCAAATGGTTGTAGGCAATCGTGGAAAGGTCGTCAAACTTAAAATCGTAGATATACATCGCAAATCCCTTTTCGATATGTTGCTTGATGTAGTTGTTTACGATGGCGTAGGATTTTCCGGAGCCGGGAGTACCAAGCACAATCGAAGCCCGAAAAGGATTGACGATATTAACCCATCCATTGTTCCATTTGCCTTTGTAAAAAAACTTCGTTGGGAGATTGACCGAGTATTCATTTTCTATCAGACGGGTTTCCTGTTGGAAACTCTCGTTTTCATTATTGAAAACATCGTCCATCAGATTGTTGCGGAGCAGTCGGCTCATCCATACCCCTGCCATGAGCAAGGCTATATAACCCAAACTCGTTGTAAGGATATAAAGCGATGTGGCAACCCCTGCCGACAACTTTAACAATGGCGTGTTCAGAAAGAACAGCACAAAACCGATAACTAAGGCGGTGTAAATCTTAGCCCATGTTATCTTTTCATTCTTTACGCCTTTAGTGCCGAGACAGCTTAACGCCAATAACAGCAAGGCAAAAATCTTGGTGTAAAGGGTGTGGGCAAATAGCCCTGCGGTACGGTTGAAATTGGTCAGTATCTTGCCGATAATTTCCAGTGTCCATCCACGTTCGGCAAAGAACCCGTAACAGAACCAATAAAAGTGCATCAGTACCAAAAGAATACTTACAGCACGCATAAAAGCCATGATTTTGGCTAATCCTCTCAAATCGTCTTCTCCTTGCATAACAAAAAATTTTAGTGATGCAGGAAATTTAGAGGCTATTTAAAAGGGCTTATCCAAAGCGGTGTCGGATGGCTTTTGGGGGCTTAGTTTGGCTGAGTATCGTAGAAGCAGAAAAGGTAAAACTCGCTATTGAGTATCAAGAACAATTTTTTGTACCTTTGTTCCTAACAAAAACTAAAATATTTAATCCAATGAAGCTATAAGTAACTGTCCAAAAAAGAAATGATAGCTCATCACTTTTGCATAAGTGATGAAGAAATCTATTACAAACTTAAATTTATTACAATGACACAGTTACAAATGATTGATACAACCAAATCAATAGCTCAACAAGACGAAAATGTTTCCGCAGTTTTAATGTATGGTTCGTTTACCAAAAATGAGGGCGACCAATATTCTGACATCGAGTTTTATATTTTTCTGAAAAGCAAAGAAAATTTTTCTGCCGAAAAGTGGGTAAATCAGATTTATCCGACAGCGTTATATTTTACGAATGAATACGGAAGTGAAGTTGCCATTTTTGAGAACCTGATTAGAGGCGAATTTCATTTTTTAACAGTAAATGAGATTGACGTTATAAAATCGTGGGAGGGTTTTGTATCGTTCAGTGATTTTGACCAAATGAACTTAATTGACAAAAACGGTCTTTTGACTGAAACGCTTAATCAAATAAAAACAAAATTCCCCGACCGAACTACAAATGAAAATATCTTATTTTTAAGCCAATCATTACTGAATGTATTGTTGACAACAAGTAACTTGATTAAAAGAAAGGAATACGCTCACGCTTACCAAAGTCTGTCAAACGTACAAAAGTATTTACTTTGGTTAATACGAATAGCAACAAATCAAACCCATCATTGGGAAAGTCCGACAAAAAGTTTAGAGAAAGATATTGACAAAGATTGGTATTCAGAATTTAAATTGACAACATCTGATTTGGACACTGGCAATTTAAAAGTAGCTTTCCAAAATTCATTGAACTTATCAAAAAAGCTGTTTGATGAATTAGGTGTTAAGACAGACCTAAAACGACTACTAAATAGGATTGAATAACCGAAGTTTTCTACTTCTTTATGTGGTTGGGAAATGTTTATTGTTTGTAATCTATTCCGACAAATGCGGTTAACCCATCCACTCTGTTAAACGTGGACATTAAAAGCTAACCATCAAAGACCAAGATGTTAATCCTGGTCTTTGTGGTTTTTATAGAAATCTTATTGTTTGTCCAAGTAGCTTTCTTTTAAATCGAGCAAATACTTTCTTATATCAGTCTCTAACTTTATAGGATATTCAAACCCCAATTTTTCTGACAATTCTTTACCAATTTCTGATACTAAATCTGCCATTGCAAATAATGCATTCCAATTATCTTCAATGATACTTCCCGAAAATGTCTGCTCTACTTTTTGCCACATTTCAGATGTGAGGTATTTTTTAAAAAGTCTTCCAAATTTATTGGTTGTTATTTTCCAATCGTGTTGAATGGCAATATGCCATTCAATTAAAGGTATCAAGTAGTCGGTTCTGATATTGTTTTCCGACATAAATTTTGCATAAAACAACTCATCTCTTGCAAGGCTTTTTGCTACATAAGTGGTATCCCACCAAAAATCATTTAAAAGCTGTTCAAATTTTTGTTCGGTTGGTTTTATAATAATAGAAACCTGATATGTCGGTTTTTTCAGATTTTGGGTTAAGTTGTCTTTATCAATCAAAACTTTATAACCAATATCCCAATCTTCGCACAATTCATTTTGCTGAACTTCTTCTAAAAATTCTTTTTTGCTATATAGTTTGAAATCTACTTTTACATAATCATCGTATAAAACCATTTTCATTGCGTGTTTGTAATCAAAATAGGTTTCATCTTCTTCAATCATCGCAATTGGAATTCCAAAATTGCTTATCCAATTATTGTCTGAAATGTATGTAGTGTTATCCTCAAAAACAAGTTCAATATCCAAATCACTAAATTCATCAACAGATGCTAATGGATTTACAAGGGAGCTTGTTAGTAATACCGCTCTTATCTCTCTATTTTTTTCTGACCAATCAATGATACGCTTTAATTTCTCGTCTCTATACTTCATGCTATAAATGCCAATATCTAACAAAAATATCCATTTATTTTTAAGGTAGCCTTTTTCGTTTCTTCTTTTTCTTCATACGGTTGGCAAATTCCTGCTCCTCGTAGTCTTCTCCCTGTGCCTCCGGCAGTAACCCACCCAAGCCATCTATCAACAAATCATCGGTCGGCTGTCCTTTATTCAGAAAGTCAAAAAGTGCATGGGCTTCCTCTTTCTCTAAGGGATTGCCCGTGGTCGATGGCTGATTTTGTACGGATTTTTTTTCGGCTTCTTGGCGTTTTCCGATTGCCTGCTCGTTCCACCAATCATTAAAGACATTAGCCGAAAGGTTTTTGCTCAAAGCTGAACCGTTCCAAACCGTACGGCTTTCGTGGTCTATAAAAGTCATACCGTATATACGCCCCTCATCGTTTCGCCGTACCACGGTATTGATACCCTGCTCCAATAACTGCTTTTTAAAATCGGCTTCGTTTGTAGCGGTGTGCATCGCTACTTCAATGGTGCTTTTGAGGACGGCTCTTGTGGGGTCGGCTTTCATTTTCTCCTTAGCCTTTGCGAATTGTTTTTGCAGTTCGTCCAGTCCTGCCTGCTTGCCGAAAAGGGATGCCTTAAAAGGATTGCTCGCTTTTTCTCCCTGTTCGTTCAATGCAAAATAGACAAGCCCATTTTTGGGCTGTCCGTACAGTTCCCCTTTGACTTCCTCGGCGGTGATATTTAAAAGTGATAGCAAGGCGTTGTATGCTCCGAGGCTTGCGTACCCGTAATACTTCGGCAGGTTTCGCACCACCGAAGCGATTTGGCTCTTAACGTCTCCGGCTCTGTAATCGACCGGACGGAATACCTGCTCATTACCTGTGCGCTGTTTTTCCGTGGCAGGTATAAGATTGTACGTTTGTTCCAAATCCCGACAGATTGCCATTGAACGTGGATGGTCGTAGCTATCCGGTAGTTTCTTCCCGTCCAAACCCACACAGACCGTCACGATATGGATATGGGTACGCTCAATATCGGTATGCTTGAAAACGATATAGGGTTGGTTGCCATACCCCATGCGCTCCATGTACTCCTGTGCCATTTCCATGAACTGCCCATCGCTGACCCTATCCGTAGGATCGGGGTTCAGCGATATGTGGCGCACTGGTTTTTCTGTTCTGATATTTGCGGACAGGTACGGCTCAAAACACTGGTGCAGGTAACTTGTCGAATAGGTATTATCCAACGTTTCGGGTATTCTGTTCAGTAACAGAACCTGCCCGTTTTCACTATCAATTTTCTTTTGGTTGTATGAAATTGCACCGTACAGATTTTCACCTTTGCCAATCTTTGCTATCATATTACTTGTGTTTTTGCAGGTGTTCTTTTTCAAATTCCTGTGTTAGCTCAATCACTTTCCGGCACAAGTCCGCCATTTCTGCCGTCTGCTTTTCCAGTTTAAAGAGGTAAGCCGATGCCTTTTTCTCTGAGAAATTGCGGTAAAGTTTCTTCACGATTTGGTTGTAATTCACGCCAACCGCTCTAAACTGGCTGTAAAAATTGGTGAGCCTCGTATGAAAATCGACTGCATTCATATCAAATTTTACGGTCTTGATTGGCTTCTGAAAGATGCAGGCTGTAATGAAATGTGCCAATACTTTCATTCCCGATTGCTCGAACAACGTAAGGAATTTCGCATTTTCTTCGTCCGTAAGACGAAATACATAACGGTGGATGCTTGGGTCTGCTTTAGGCTTGCGCCCACCTTTGTTTGTTCGGTTTCTTCTGTTGTCTTCCATATCTAAATCCATTAATAACCGAGCTTCAGCGAGCTCAACTTTAGTTAATTAACATAAACCCCGACTTCGGAGGGTGTTTACCAAGCCCCCTGCAAGGGCAAGTGGTTTTGAGGCACGAAACGGGTTTCGAGTGCCTCAAAACATAACTTGCTCTGTTCGGGTGAACAGAAAATCCGTCCGCCTATCGGCGGATGCGGATTGGATAAAGCGAAAGAAAAAATGGCTTTGAGCCGTTCCACCCGTTAATGCTATACCCCAATAATTTTTCCATCCACCTTTTGCATTTAAGTCCTTACAAAGTAAGGGTAGCTTTTCCAAAGCATTGCCCTATCGCTCCCGACCAAACATTGCCAACAAATGCCCCAAACTACCGCATTAAAAGAGTGCATTGGAATAACCTGCTTCTTTGCGCTATCAGTCACGCAAGCCTGTTTGCAGGCATCCGCTCCCGATGGCAGTTATGAAAGCCGGAGCGCAGGATTGCAGGAAAGCCGGAATGGATGACGGCATTCCAACCGGCAGGACGACAGGCAGGTCATCGGTCTTGCCTGCATGAAAGCCCGAATGACGGCACGGCTGATTGAACGAATGATGGCAAGCCCGACAGACGGAATTGTATCAAGACTGCCGGACAGTATGCAGAGATGACAGCCCTGTTCCATGCCGGACGGCAGGCAGTACACGGAAAATAGAAACTTAAAAACAGAATAGAAATGGAAGCAACAAACAGGACAAAATTTATCGCTTTTTCAAGCCAAAAGGGAGGCGTTGGTAAAAGCACGTTTACGACAGTTACGGCAAGCATACTCCATTACCAAATGGGGTATAATGTAGCCGTTTTTGACTGCGATTATCCACAGCACAGCATCTGCCAAATGAGGGAACGGGATTTGAAAGCGGTCATGCAGAACGAGGTGCTGAAAAAACTGGCACATCGCCAATTTTCCACCATCAACAAGAAAGCCTATCCGGTACTGCAAAGCAAGGCAGACAATGCCCTAACGGATGCGGAAGCATTTATACAGTCCTCGGCTGTTCCCGTGGATATGGTTTTCTTCGACTTGACGGGTACGGTTAACACTTCGGGCTTGTTGAATACACTGGCAGGTATGCACCATATCTTTTCGCCCATCACGGCAGACCGTGTGGTCATGGAAAGCACATTGAGCTTTACCGATGTGCTGACCAACGTCCTTATGAAACACGGGCAGACCTCCATCGAAACCATACGGCTGTTTTGGAACATGGTCGATGGCAGGGAAAAATCGCACCTGTACGAAATCTACGGCAACGTCATTAAGGAGGTCGGACTGCAAGCGATGGAAACACGTATTTCCGACAGCAAACGTTTCCGCAAGGAAAGCGAGGCAACGGCAAAGACCGTCTTCCGCTCCACGCTGTTACCTCCCGATAAAAGATTGATGAAAGCCTCCGGCTTGGATTTGTTCATCAGTGAATTTCTAAGAACCGTCAAACTGTAACCGCTATGGACAACGAAAACAAGAAAAAGCCGAATGCTCCGATTGACGAGGCATATCTCATGTCCATTATGGCAGGCGAAACAAAGAAGCCCCAACAGGCGGTAGCCCCCCAAGAGCCGAGCGCAGAGCCGACAAAGGAAACGGCAATGGAAAAGCCCGTAGCCAAAGAGCGCACCCGACAAAAGAGGGCTTCCGGTACGGGCTATGGTGAGCGTTTTCTAAACAGCCATACCATGACACGCCGTGGCGACAAGAGCATCTACATCCGGCAGGAATACCACGAACGGCTTTCCCGTATCGTGCAGGTTATCGGGAAAGATAAGATACCCCTATATGCCTATTTGGACAATATTCTCGAACATCACTTTGAACAGTTTGAAAAAGCTATCACCGATGATTTCAACGATAAGTTTAAACCCATTTTTTAAAGTATTCGATTATGAACAAGAAACAGCAAAACCAACAGAAAAAGGTACTGCGCATAACCCGATACAAGTCGGCTTTTCTAAGACCGACCGGAGTGGTCGCACGTTGCGGAAAATCGGTGTACATCTGCCCCGATTTCCACAAGAAATTATCCCGTATCGTCTGCATTCTCGGAGACGGAGAAATTACGCTTACCGATTACCTGCACAGCGTACTGAAACACCACTTTGAGGATTTCGGCGAGGAAATAAATACCATCCATGCCCGAAACCAAAAGCCAATATTATAGCTATGGAAACATTGATTGTAATATGCCTTATCATCGTCATCATCCTTTTGCTGAAAGATAAGGTGGTCATCAACGAGACTGTCCGCAGGGAGGAAAAGCCGGAATACCAAAGACCCGACCTGCCGGATATTATGGGGCTTCCCAAACCCGTGGAGCGACAGACGTTGCCCATGAGTGCCACAAAGAGCCAATCCGGTGAACGTGACGGGATAGCTGATAATTTTGGAACAGAAACCTACGGGATAGGTTTGGGATTGGAAAATCCGCAGATTGAGGGAGAGCCGGATGAAGTTTTCGGGAGTATGTCCGATTTTGAAAATGAGGAAGACGAATGGGATGAATACGGGTTTGAGGACAGCGACAATGAGTTTGCCACAGGGGTTACCTTTGATGAACTGACGACCGTGGGGGCATGGTTGGAGCAAGATGCACCAGAGCCTGCCCAGCAACAGAAAGCGGTGGATATAGTTCAGCGACTACAAGGAACGGAATTGTTCGGTCTGCTCGAAAACTCAATGGAGGGGGCTTCACGGAAGATTGCAGAGTTGTTGGACAAGAGCCTCTCCGCCGGAACGGATTTCAGTTCTCCCGATTTGCGGAAAAGTGATTTGGAGGATTTTGACATCGGGGAGTTTGTCTGAAAAGACAGCTTCCCTTTGTTTTTTAAAAGCACTTCAGGATTCAATTCATCCTGAAGTGCTTTATCTTATAATGTTTCTATGGCCTCATGTAGACGTTCAGCATAGGCAAATGCAGTTAACTTGACCCATTTTTCCGTAACCCTGATTATCCAAAATAGTAGGATAACAATTAAGAAAATTTCAGCGATAAAGAATATCTCGGGAAATTGACCCACT
This sequence comes from Flavobacteriaceae bacterium UBA3339, assembly GCA_002360925.1. Classification (GTDB taxonomy): domain Bacteria; phylum Bacteroidota; class Bacteroidia; order Flavobacteriales; family Flavobacteriaceae; genus Flavobacterium. The sequence continues at coordinate 134,282 of DERN01000010.1, forward strand.
GTCCATACTCCACTGGTATATACAAAAAAACCGTAAGTAGCTAAAATCAGTGATATTATTAAAGCTATGGCATAAGGCTTAAGCCCTAATAAGTTTCTTCGAAATCCGTATCCCATATTTTCTCTAAAAATGAGTGTATACTTGTTTATATCACGGGTCTTTCCGATAACAAATTTTGTCCAAGCACGGTAAGCTTCATCTGCACCATCGGGATTCAGTTTTTCGAACTGTTCATCAACGCTGTGTCCTGTAGGACACAATTGTTCCATCTTTAAATGGTTTCTCGTTTTGGTATGCCTATCCAAGTGAGCATCACGCCAACGAAACAACTGTGTAGTAGGCGCACCGCCCCAATCACGCCAAATATCTGCCTCCTTTTTTTTTCCGGCATCCCGACCAAGATGTGATGTTAAGTAAGCAAGTACCCCAATCAGTCCTACAGGTATTCCATAGTGATAATATTGTTGGAAATCCCAGACAGTAACCACTAACAGTACGCTTAAGGGCAGATAGAAAAGTATCATGGGATAAACCCTCGCAGTTAAACTATACCTATCCATATACTATTCTTCAACTTGGTTATAAAATGGTACAACTTCTGCAGGCCCCCAGCCAACTCTCTGCGCATTGTGACTATGGCCCAAAGTAACTCCATTTGTCTTGTAAACCTTAGCGTTTCGTCTTAACAGTGCATTGGTTACTTTCTTTGCTGGATGCTTTGGAGCATCTTTTGACGCCGAAACAAATGCTGTACTACATCTAATACTATTTAATATTGATGGAGAGATGTTTCTCTTACTTCCATGGTGAGGAATCTGAAAAAAATCGACATGAGAGATATCTATATACTGTTCGTTTGCGAAATCTATCACATTTTTAAGAGACTCTATCCCTGAATCTCCAGTAAATAGGAATTTTTTATTCGCAAAACGAATAAGCAGAACAGCACTTGAACGGTTCTCCGCAGATGTTTCACCATCTTCGCTTAAGGTTTCTATATCAAGCGCCTCTTGCACCCACGTGATTGCTTTTTCGAATGAGCTAAAGGCTTTCTCGAGAATTCCTTTTGCCTGAGGACTTCTTGCAAAGTCTGGAATAAGTTCCCTGTAATAATCCGTAGTGGGGCCTAAAACTGTAATTACACCATCTTCACTCGTTCTTCCTGCAAATGGCTCACGCACATCAACACCTTTTTCCTCTGCAAGCTGTACAAGTTCATACGCATAAGTGTACGCTTTCTGTAGCCTCTCACTTAGACTGTTGTCTGTAATCCTGCCATCATGAAAAAGGTCACAAACGTGAGCTGAATGTTCCCAAGGTTTGTGTATCCATAGTTCTCCAACCGAACACTGGTTCATAATTTGTCGAAGACCCGAAGCATGGTCTGCATCAGGATGTGTACATACGACAAGGTCGACGTGATTAGTATCGTAGAGTTTCTGAATATGCTCAACGAGCCTGTTACCGGAATCCTTAGTTCCGCCATCGATGACCACAACCTGATAACGGGAACGTTCTGAAAAATCCCCGTACCGGAATGCGATAGCATCTCCACTTTTTTCGCCACTGTCTACTGGCAGAAAATCAATTTGTAATTGTTCTATCATACGCAATATATATAATTTTGGCTCGCACTAAATCAAGTTACAACCGACCGCGAGCATTAATCGGGGTAACCCTTGAATTCATTCTTAAAATTAAATAGGACGTAATAGCAGTATAAAATGTGGGAGAAGAGTTTAATATTAGACAGGATTCATAATCTACGGTTCTAACAACATAAGGTCTAAACACCCTAATAAAATATAATGCAAACAACTGATTTATAACACACAGTTAGTCCAATTTATCACTATCAAAATCGTTGCCATCGCTATTTTTGGAGGTTTTTCTTGTCATTAATTCAGCCTCATGTCAAACAGGCGTAAAAACAGCCTTAATAATGACATTTTGACATACATATACATTTAGTTGAGTTTCAACTTAGGTAAAAAAGTTGTCTTTATGATGGTAATTTATCATACTGTCTTGTTATAACTCCGCCACTCACTGCCAATTCATTCCGCTGATTTCCAGTTTCCCATAACGCTTCGATTTCCATAAGACTTTTGTTGCGAAAGCCCACACGGGGTGGGCAGGAAATAACAATTTAATTCAGTTAAATCATGGAAAAACAAAGCAAAAAAGTGTTGCTGACAGGCGTTGCGTTCCTGTCGGCATTCGGTGTGTTCGCACAGGGCAACGGCTCGGCAGGTATCAACGAAGCCACGCAGATGGTAACATCCTATTTTGACCCTGCGACCCAACTCATCTACGCAATTGGGGCGGTGGTTGGGTTAATCGGAGGCGTAAAGGTGTACAACAAATTCAGCAGCGGTGACCCCGATACAAGCAAGACTGCGGCATCGTGGTTCGGAGCCTGTATCTTCCTCATCGTAGCGGCGACCATTCTCCGTTCATTCTTCCTTTAAGCTGGCGTATTATGAGCAATTACAATATCAATAAAGGTATCGGTAGGACAGTCGAGTTCAAAGGACTGAAAGCACAGTACCTGTTCATCTTCGCCGGAGGCTTGCTCGGTGTGCTTGTCCTCGTCATGATAATGTACATGGCAGGTGTAAACTCTTACATCTGTCTGTTTATCGGGGCAGGCGGAGCGTCACTCATCGTGTGGCAAACATTCGCACTGAACGGCAAATACGGCGAACATGGGTTGATGAAAATCGGGGCAAAGAAAAGACATCCGAAATACATCATCCGTCGCAAAGCCGTACGCCGCTATTTAAAATTCACTTCTAAATCCAACGCCCTATGAGAAATACCGCAAAAGCCACAACGCTGGAAAGCAGGTTTCCATTACTGGCGGTGGAGCACAACTGCATCATTTCAAAGGATGCGGACATCACGGCCTGCTTTCGGGTACACCTGCCGGAACTGTTCACGGTAGCATCGGCCGAGTACGATGCCATACATTCGGCTTGGCACAAGGCTATCAAGACCTTGCCGGACTACACCATTGTCCACAAGCAGGACTGGTATATCAAGGAAAGTTATGCGCCGGATATTGCACGGGAAGACCAGAGTTTCCTTTCGAAATCCTATCAGCGACATTTCAACGAACGTCCCTTTTTAAACCATTACTGTTACCTCTTTTTGACCAAGACCACCAAAGAGCGGATGCGGATGCAGAGCAACTTTAGTTCGCTTTGCAGAGGTGTCCTTGTCCCGAAAGAAATCAGGGATAAAGAAACCGTCCGCCGTTTCATGGAGGCGGTAGCACAGTTTGAGCGGATTATCAACGATAGCGGTTTTGTAAAACTGGAACGCCTGACCGAGGATGACATCATCGGCACAGGTGACACACAGGGTCTGCTCGAACAGTACCTTACCCTGTCGAGGGAAGCCGGAACGCCCATGCAGGATATAGCTTTGGGCAGTGAGGATGTGCGTATCGGCAACAAAAGGCTGTGCCTGCACACCCTTTCCGATACGGACGATTTGCCGAATACCGTATCGGCAAATACGAGGTATGAAAAGCTGTCCACGGACAGGAGCGATTGCCTGCTGTCCTTTGCCTCTCCGGTTGGCCTGCTCCTTAGCTGCAACCATATCTATAACCAGTACCTGTTTTTGGATAACAGCGATGAGAACCTGCGAAAGTTTGAAAAGTCAGCCCGTAATATGCACTCACTGGCAAGGTACAGCAGGGCAAACCAAATCAACAAAGAGTGGATTGAAAGGTATCTGAACGAAGCGCACAGCTTCGGGCTGTCTTCCATCCGTGCGCACTTTAATGTGATGGCGTGGTCGGATGACCCGCACGAACTCAAACAGCTAAAGAACGATACGGGCAGTGCGCTCGCATTGATGGAATGTAAACCGAGGCACAACACGGTGGATGTTGCCACACTGTATTGGGCAGGCATGGCAGGCAATGCGGGTAATTTTCCGGCGGAGGAAAGTTTCTACACGTTCATCGAACCTGCATTGTGCTTCTTCACCGAGGAAACCAACTACCAAAGTTCGCCGTCACCGTTCGGCATCAAGATGGCGGACAGGCTGACGGGCAAGCCCATCCATCTGGACATTTCCGACCTGCCCATGAAAAAAGGCATTATCACGAATCGGAACAAGTTCATACTTGGTCCTTCAGGTTCGGGGAAATCTTTTTTCACCAATCACATGGTAAGGCAGTATTACGAACAGGGTACACACGTCCTGCTCGTGGACACGGGAAATTCCTATCAGGGATTGTGCGAACTGATTAAGGGCAAGACCAAAGGTGAGGACGGGGTCTACTTCACTTACACCGAAGACAACCCGATTGCGTTCAATCCATTTTACACGGACGATGGCGTATTTGATATTGAAAAAAGGGAAAGTATCAAAACGCTCATCCTTACGCTTTGGAAGCGTGATGACGAACCGCCGACCCGTTCGGAGGAAGTGGCGTTGTCCAACGCCGTGAGCAGTTATATCGACCGTATCCGGCAAAGCGATGAATACCCCTCTTTCAATGGTTTTTACGAGTACGTAAAAGGTGACTACAGAAAGGTACTGGAAGAAAAACAGGTGAGGGAAAAAGACTTTGACGTTGCAGGTTTCCTAAATGTATTAGAGCCGTACTACCGCGGTGGTGAGTACGATTACCTCCTCAATTCTGACAAGCAGCTCGACCTGCTTTCCAAACGTTTTATCGTGTTTGAAATCGATGCGATAAAAGACCACAAAATCCTCTTTCCCATAGTGACCATCATCATTATGGAGGTGTTCATCAATAAGATGCGTAGGCTGAAAGGTGTGCGCAAAATGATACTGATTGAGGAAGCGTGGAAAGCCATCGCCAAAGAGGGAATGGCAGAGTACATCAAGTACCTGTTTAAGACCGTCCGCAAATTTTTCGGTGAGGCTATCGTGGTCACGCAGGAGGTGGACGACATCATCCAGTCACCCGTGGTCAAGGAAAGTATCATCAACAATTCCGACTGTAAAATCCTCTTAGACCAACGCAAGTACATGAACAAATTCGATGACATCCAAGCGATGCTCGGACTGACGGAAAAGGAAAAATCCCAAATCCTTTCCATCAACATGAACAACGACCCGTCAAGGCTTTACAAAGAGGTGTGGATTGGGCTTGGCGGTACACATTCCGCCGTGTATGCCACAGAGGTTTCGCTCGAAGAATATTTAGCCTACACCACGGAGGAAACCGAAAAAATGGAGGTCATGCAACTGGTTTCCGAACTGGATGGCAATGTGGAACTGGCGATAAAGCGCATTGCTGGGCAAAGGCGTGAGAACGCAAATAGTTATTAATCATTTAAAAAAATCAGAACAATGAAGAAAGCAATGTTACTGGTGTGTACGGCATTTATGCTTGCCGTTGCACCGTCCGCAAAGGCACAGTGGATAGTGGTTGACCCGTCAAACCTTGCATCGGGTATTATCAACTCCGCAAATGAAATTGTGCAAACCTCGTCTACGGTATCTAATACCATCAAAAACTTCAATGAGGTAAAGAAAGTGTATGAACAGGGCAAGGAATACTACGACAAACTGAAAGCCGTAAACAACCTTGTAAAAGATGCCCGTAAGGTGCAACAGACGGTTTTGCTCGTGGGTGATGTGTCCGAAATGTACGTGAACAATTTCGGCAAGATGATGAACGACCCGAATTTCAGTCCACGGGAACTGACGGCAATCGCCAACGGTTATTCCACGCTCCTAAACGAGAGTGCCGAACTGCTCAAAGAACTGAAACAGATTGTAAGCTCGACCGGACTTTCCTTAAATGATAAGGAACGTATGGACATCATCGACAGGGTTTATAAAGAGGTCAAGGATTACCACAGCCTTGTTCGGTATTATACCAACAAAAATATCTCCGTTAGCATTTTGAGGGCAAAAAAACAGAACAACACCCAACGGGTGCTTGAACTGTACGGTACGGCTGAACAAAAATACTGGTAGGCTATGGAATGGAACAATCTTCACGAACTCCTGCGCTCGCTTTACGATGAGATGCTCCCACTGTCCGCCGATATGGCGACAGTGGCAAAGGGCATCGCCGGATTGGGCGCACTGTTCTATGTAGCACTAAAAGTGTGGCAGGCATTGAGCCGTGCAGAACCGATAGACGTGTTTCCGCTCCTGCGACCATTTGCCATCGGGCTTGCCATTATGTTCTTTCCGACCATCGTATTGGGTACTATCAATGCAGTGTTAAGTCCGGTGGTAAAAGGCACACACGCCATGCTCGAAAACCAAGTGCTTGACCTCAACCAGTTACAGCAACAAAAAGACCTGTTGGAGAGGGAGGCGATGCTCCGCAATCCCGAAACCGCTTACCTCGTAAGCGATGAGGAATTTGATAAGAAACTGGACGAATTGGGGTGGTCGCCGTCCGATTTGGCTACGATGTCTGGAATGTACCTTGACCGACAAGCCTATAAGATTGAGAAAGCAATAAAGGAATGGTTTCGCAACCTATTGGAAATCCTTTTCCAAGCATCGGCATTGGTCATAGATACGATACGGACATTCTTTCTTATCGTGCTGTCCATACTCGGGCCGATAGCCTTTTCGATAAGTGTATGGGATGGTTTTCAATCCACACTTACGCAATGGCTGACCCGATATATCAGCGTGTACCTGTGGTTGCCCATCGCCGATATGTTCAGCTCCATGCTTGCAAAAATTCAATCCCTCATCATCGAACGGGATATTGATATGCTCGCCGACCCGACCTATATCCCCGACACATCCAATACGGTGTACATCATTTTCATGCTGATTGGCATCGTGGGCTATTTCACTATTCCAACCGTGGCAGGTTGGGTTATCCAAGCCGGAGGCGCAGGGAACTTTATGCGCAACGTCAATCAGACAGCATCGAAAACCGGAAACATCGCCGGAGCAGGAACGGGAGCAGTGGCAGGCAATATCGGTGGCAGGTTAATGAACAAATAATAAACATTGGTAAAAATGGAATTTAAGACTTTAAGAAATATCGAAAACAGCTTTAGGCAAATACGGCTGTACGCCATTGTATTTGCCGTACTCTGTATCGCTGTGGTAGGATATGCCGTATGGCAGTCCTACCAGTTTGCGGAGCAACAACGGCAAAAGGTTTATGTACTGGACAACGGCAAATCATTGATGTTGGCACTGTCACAGGATGCAAGCATCAACAGACCTGTTGAGGCAAGGGAACACGTAAGGCGTTTCCATGAACTGTTCTTTACGCTCGCACCCGATAAGAACGCTATCGAAAGCAACATGAAAAGGGCTTTTAATCTTGCCGACAAATCGGCGTTCGATTATTACAAAGACCTTTCGGAAAAAGGCTACTACAACCGTATCATTTCGGGCAACGTACAACAGCGTATCGAAGTGGACAGCGTGGTCTGCAATTTCGATACCTATCCCTATGCCGTTAGGACGTATGCAAAACAGTTTATCATCAGGTCAAGCAACGTCACACGGCGAAACCTTGTGACTTCCTGCTATCTCGTAAACTCTGTTCGCTCGGACAACAACCCACAGGGTTTCAATATCGAAAAGTTTGCCGTGTTGGAAAACAGGGATGTAGAAATAATTAACCGCTAAAATCAAGATTATGCAGGCAATATCAGATTTGAACACGTTCGCCAAAATCCTAACCGATAAAGGATATAACGGCTATTTCCATACGCAGGGTGCGTATGCCGGAAAACTGAAAGACAGTATAAGTGAATACCTCGAAAACTGTCAAAAGGGTGCGGAGGGCGCAACAAAGTCACAGTTACTGTTGACGGGCTTTCTGCAATGGGCAGGCGATGACAAACCCTATGTAGAATGCTGTATGTGGGTGAAATACCTAAACGGCAAATTCTTCCTCCATAAAATGGAGGTTGCAAGAAAAGACCAATTCGGGCAATTACTGAAACAAACGGAACTGACCGACCTGTCCGTAGTGACCGTTCCCAAAGCAAAGGAGGCAATCGCTATGGTGAGCGATGCACCGGAGCAAAAGGCGGTTCACAGGCAGAAGCGGTTCAGTTTCTAAAACGGATTGGGGCATGAAAAATCTAAGAACGACAATCAATAATTGGTTTGACAAACTCGATGGACAGTGGCGAGCGATGCCCGTCAAAAAACAGCACCGCTATACGCTACTGCTCTTTTCGGGCTATGCGATATTGTCCGTTGCCGTGCTGTTGAAAGTGTGCTACGATGTAGCACAGCCCGATAATACCCTAACGATAGAACATATCGAAAACCCGATTAACAGGCAAAACAAATCCTCGGTTTCTCCGCAGGACAGTATTAACACAATCTTAAAACGTAAAATGTATGAAAGACAGTGAAAACAAAGTAAGTTTTTTGGTCGAAGATGACGACCCAAAAAACGGAATGGATGCACCGCAGGACGGTGCGCAGAACAAAGCTGAAAAGCTAAAGAAGCCTATCATTTTTGCCCTTATGGGCGTGGTATTCTTCGGCTGTATGTACCTAATCTTCAAACCGTCCTCCGATAAGAAAACGGTTGAGGATATTGGTCTGAACGATGCCGTACCGCAGGCGACCGATGCAGGGCTTCAATCCGATAAGCAAAAGGCTTATGAACAGGAAATGCTCGAACAGAAAATGCAGGAAAAGCGCAATGCGCTCCTGTCACTGTCCGACTATTGGAGCGAGGACAGTACCGCCGATCCGGAAGCGGAGCAACCGGATGAGGGCTACGAAGACGGCTACGCTTACGGCGGTGGTACACGCAGGAACAGCAACCCTGCCCTGAACAGTTACCGCAGTGCGCAAAGTACGCTGACCTCGTTCTACGACAACAACGATTACGAAACGCAGGAACTCCGTAGGCAGGTTGAGGAACTGAAAGAACAACTGGCAGAAAAGGACGTGCCGCCTGTAACGACCGTGGATGACCAGTTGGCTTTGATGGAAAAGTCATACGAAATGGCTTCCCGTTACCTACCCTCAACTCCAACACAGACAGGTAATGCGGACACAACAGCTTCGGCAAACGGTGCCCCACAAAAGGAACATTTTGTGGCGTTCACCCCTGTAAGGAAAAATGCGGTTTCCGCATTGTACCGTGAACCGACCGATAGTGCTTTTTTGGCACACTGGAACGAAACCCGAAACCGTGGATTTTATACGGCAGGCGTATCGGAACAGGTCATACAGCCGAAAAACAGCATCAAGGCGGTAGTACAGGAAACACAGGTCGTGACGGGCGAAAGCGGTGTGCGTTTGCGCCTGTTGGAAACGGCGCAAACGCCTGTCCGTTCCATTCCGGCAGGAACGGTACTGACGGCAAATGCCAAGTTTCAAAGTGGCAGGTTGCAGTTAAAGGTAACGTCCATCGAATATGAGGGCAACATTATTCCGGTCGATATAACCGTGTACGATGTGGACGGACAGCAAGGGCTATATGTACCATATTCTCCCGAAATGAACGCCCTTAGTGAGATAGCCTCCAACATGAGCCAAACCTCCGGCACTTCCATCATGATGACCCGTTCGGCAGGGCAACAGATGGCAGGCGACCTTTCCCGTGGTGTGGTACAGGGTGTATCGGGGTACTTCTCCAAGAAAGTAAGGACACCGAAAGTAACCGTCAAAGCCGGTCATCAGATTTTCCTCGTTTCAAAAAATTAATGTTCAATAATAAAAATCAAAAAGAAAATGAAAGCAATATTTAAAAGCCTCATCGCAATGGTCTGTGTGACCCTCTTTATTACGGGAGCGAATGCACAGCAAGTTGCATCCAATACCACAAAATTGAGTATGGGCAAGGTAGAGCCTTACGAAATGCAGGTGACGTACAGCAAGACCTCGCACCTCATATTCCCGTCCGCTATCCGCTACGTGGATTTGGGCAGTGAATACCTTATCGCAGGCAAAGCCGAAGATGCGGAAAACGTACTGCGTATTAAGGCAAGCGTAAGAGATTTTGACGAGGAAACCAATTTTTCGGTCATCACGGACGATGGTCGGTTCTACAATTTCAACGTCTTTTACAGCCCTTATCCTGCAACACTGAATTATGATTTGCTGACAATGCAAAAGGCATCGGACAGGGAAAACGGCAATGATGTGCTGTTTGAGGAATTGGGGGGCAATTCGCCGTCATTGGCAGGGTTGCTCATGGAAACGATTTACAAAAAGAACAAAAGAATTGTGAAACATATCGGGTCGAAAAGCTACGGCATACAATTCCTGCTGAAAGGTATTTATGTCCATAACGGAAAATTCTATTTCCATACGGAACTGCGCAACAAAAGCAATGTGCCGTTCAATATTGACTTTGTGAATTTCAAGGTGGTGGACAAGAAAGTCGCCAAGCGTACCGTGGTGCAGGAAAAGGCAATGAACCCATTGCGGATGTACAAAACGCTCGGTGAAATTACGGGCAACACCACCGACCAAAACGTGTTCCTGCTTGACCAGTTTACCATCACGGATGACAAGGTACTCGTGATAGAAGTCTTTGAAAAGAACGGTGGCAGACAACAGGTATTGCAGGTGGAAAATTCCGACCTCGTACACGCCAAGCTGATAAGCGATATGCACCTAAAGATTAATTAACCAAAAAGAAACGAACAATGATAAGATACATTTTTGCCGTGGTGCTTGCCATGCTAAGCGTGACGGCAGTACAGGCACAGCGTATGCTCCCCAAACAAAAGGGATTGGAAATAAACATAGGTATGTTGTCCAAAGAAATAAGCGACAATTACTATCTGAATTTGACACTGACCGTGAACGGAAAGAACGGTAATTACTGGATATGGGGGGCAGAATATGCCCATCAGCTTTCCGGTTACAGGGATGTACAGATACCGCTCGAAACCTATACGGGCGAAGTGGGTTACAGTCTTCAGCTATTGGGCGATGCAAGAAAGACCATTACGCTGAATGCAGGGCTAACCGCCGTTGCAGGTTACGAAACCATTAACCGGAGCGTGGCAATGCTACCGGACGGCTCGACCATCCTCGACAGAGACAATTTTGTTTACGGCACGGGCGGACGGCTCACGCTCGAAACGTACCTGTCCGACCGCTTTGTGTTGCTCCTGCAAGGGCGTACCAAAGTGCTTTGGGGTACGGATTTAAAGCAGTTCCGTCCATCGGCAGGGATTGGACTAAGGTTTAACTTTTAAATTGATTTACGATGAAAATATTAATCAGAAAATATAGTCTTCATTTACAGGCAATGTTCATGCTCTTGGCGATGTTGGTCTGCGCCGTGGTGCTGACCTCCTGCGAAAAGGACGAACTCGAAATTAGGCAGAATTATCCTTTTGAGGTACAGGTAATGCCTGTACCCAAAGAGGTAGCGAACGGGCAGACCGTTGAAATACGGATTACCGTTCAACGGTCGGGCAATTTCAGTGATGCGAAATACCTTATCCGCTATTTTCAGTTTGACGGACAGGGTACATTGCAGTATTACAGCGAACCGCCGTATATGCCCAATGACCTGTACCTATTGCCACAGACACAGTTTAGGCTGTATTACACTTCTCAATCGACCGTATCACAGTCGTTTGATGTTTGGATTTCAGACAATTTCGGGAACGAAAAACAGGTCAGTTTCCAGTTTAACAGTCGAGATTGATAATAAAATCCTGTTCCTACGTGGACAGGATTTTTTGCTTTTATAAAGCTCTTACTCCCATGTTTTTCCGTAAATTTAAACAGTGGAAACAAACAGCTTTTCGTTATGACTTCATCATTGGTAATAGGTATCATATTTTTGGTTTTGGGATTGGGTCTGCGGTATTGGATAAACCGCAGGAGGTTTTACAGGCGTAGCCCGACCGGAGCGGAGGGATTTTCAAGTTATGAAAAGTTGGTTGCCACCAAGTTTATCGAACGTGTGGGTAAATGGATAGCCTATGCTTTGATTATTTTTGGAGCATTGTCGTTATGGATATATTCAAGAGAGAAAAAAGAAACAACACCGCCAATGACTGAAATACAAAAACCACAATAGGCAACGATATAGTTTTTTTGGGAACGGTACAGGTCTTTACGGTCTGTACCGTTTTTTTATGCCAAAAATCAGCCGTGTTAAATACAAAACCAAGTGATAAGAGAATATTGTGTAAGAAAATCTACATTGCTATCTTTGCTAATAGAAAATATAAAATGCTTAAAGTGTTTTTGCTTTAAGTCTTGGTACTGAAAACTGGTAATTTTTATATCTCCGAGACAATAAGTAAGAACGCTCACGCCATAGGCGTGGGCGCTCGCTTATTTGGAGATAAGGTATACCAGTACCCCAGTATCGAGTAAGTGTAGTTGCCTGCGCTTTTTTTATTGTGGGTCGCTACTTTTAAAAATGGATATTATGGATATTGGAAAAGACAACAGAAACAATGTCTGTGTAGCGGTTATCGATGACAATGCACAGCTTCGGGATATGCCCGTAAAACAGCTTGAAAATTCGGGTTATACGGTGTTGTTCCAAACAGGTGACGGTCAGGAAGCCTTGCGAAGGTTAAAAGAGCATGACGGGTGGCCGGATGTCTGTATCATAGAGGAAGACTTTGCCACCGCTAAACTTTTACTCGAAAAACATCCCGATTTAAAAGTGCTAATTTCAAGTATGGACGATAACGAGGAAAGTGTAACGGATATGCTAAATGCAGGTGTTTCGGGCTATATACTGAAATTCGCTGACCCCGAAGAAATATTAACCGCCGTTAAAGCATTGAGCGAAAACAAAAAATATTTCAGTGTTGGGGTTAGCGGTATAGCAATGGAATATTTCAAAGGTCAATCATAAACTTAGGTTTCTTTGCTACTTTCTTTTTCGTCTCAACTCACGAAAGAAAGTCGGCTATGCGCTATACAACCTATTTGGAAAATGCAGGTAAGGACTGGCGGTGCGGAAGCATTTAACAAAGGGGTTGTTCCGCTGTTCGCAAAAAGACTGTTCCGACCTGGGGAGGATCTGTCTTTTTGCCCGACCATTTTTAAAGTAAGGCATTTTTCCATATCATGCCCGTATCATGTTTTAGGGTCACTCGATAAGTTTCTATTATCATGGCTTTGATTTTTGATAGGCGACCACCTTTGCAGGCAGTCGCCTGTGGATTATGAATTATAAAATACATGACCGCCATCGCTCCAATAATCACCACAAAACAGGTCCCGAGCATAAGCCTCATAATCGAAATACTGCTTTGCAAATTCGGGCAAGTCCATTTGCTCTACCTGTTCATAGGCAAAATCTTCTTCGTCCTTGTATTCGCCTATATAGTCATCGTCAAAGTCGCTTATTAGGTCGTATATATCCCTCTCGGATAAGCTATGATGCCCGTTATTGCACCATATTAGAAATGCCTCTTTTCGGGTTTCGTCCATATCTTCCAAAGCCTCCAAAATCTCAAATACGCTGTCGCTTATCCAACTTTCGTCAATTAAGCCGTTTGGGATATTCTCGTAATCTTGAAACATAAATTCGGGGTCTTCCTCGTCATTGTGTAGCTCCCTGCAAGCGGTGTAAAATTCCTCGATGTTCGCATAATCGGAAAGGTCAAACCATTTCCCGAAGATTGAACCGTCATTGTATTTTCCGTATGTGCCGACATATACGCTTGCTTCCGATGTGTTTATTTGCTGTATCATTTCTTTACTGTTTTGAATTATTTTTATTGATTTATTCGGCAATGAGANNATTTTTTTTATTCGTGTAAAGGGTCGGAGTATGCTGTGTTTCGTTTCGGGAGCATAAAAGGTTAGTGTTTAGTAGGCACAAGGTTTTGGGAAAAAATACACCCAACGGGTTGGAGATTTTTTCACAAACCTGTCTTGACCTTTTGCCTACGTTAAGAACACGGACATACCTTTGCTCCATGAAACGTGAACAATAGACATATCCACTTTTTACATTAAAACCAATTGTGGAAGTAAGGAGGATAGCATTTGGGAAATGGTTCAAAAAGAATTTAATATCTGTTGGTGGGGCTACAGGTGATTGAAGTTTGGAGTGGAACAGCCCAACCTGTGGAACGACATCTTCAATCTCCTGTTCCCAATCATAGCAATAAGCTCTTTTGCGGTCAGTAGCGGATCGAATGCCGAAAATGTGCTTAGGCTATTGTAATGCCATGAGCCAATCTAAGCCAAGTAATCCAGTAAGAAGACATATTCTAATGCTCGTTCTATCAACTCGGTAAGTTTGTTTATGCGGATTAATCTGCACGGTTAACAGGCAAAAATGAGTTGAGGATGGAGAAAGAAAAAACGAATGATTTAACTCCCGAACGAGTTTTACAAATCTTGAAAAAGAAAGGAACGGAGGTTGATTTAGAGGAAGCACAAGCTATTTTAGAGTTCGTCAAGAAGATAGCTCACATTGCAGTTAACCAGTATCTAAGAGGAAAACTTTAACCCAATGAACAAGGAAAACTGTTGTGATGAGAAAGGCAGATTTATACATACGTGTATCGACAGACGAGCAAGCGGACAAAGGGTATTCACAGCGTGACCAAGAAGACCGTCTAAGAAAATATTGTGAGATAAAAGGTATTCCCGTAAGGGATGTGTACATAGAAGACCATTCCGCAAAATCTTTCAAACGTCCAGAGTGGCAGAAATATTTATCCAACCTACGCAAGACAAAGAACAACAAATCGGGGTCGATAGTCCTATTCACAAAATGGGATAGGTTCAGTAGGAACGCAGGGGATGCCTACCAAATGATTAACCAGTTGCGGACTTATGGGGTTGAGCCTATGGCAATCGAACAGCCTTTAGACCTTACCATTCCCGAAAACAAAATCATGCTTGCATTCTATCTTGCTTCACCGGAAGTGGAAAACGACAGGCGTGCTTTGAATGTTTTTCACGGAATGCGCAGGGCAAAAAAAGAGGGGCGGTATATGGGTACCGCTCCATTGGGATATGTCAACAAGATTAGCGAGGATAAAAAGAAATATATTGCTCCACACGATTTTGAAGCACCTATATTAAAATGGGCGTTTGAGCAAATCGCTTCCAATAACTTCAACACAGAACAGATATGGAGGAAAGTACGGGAGAAAGCCGATGGAAAAGGTCGGTTCAGCAAAAATAATTTTTGGGTAGCTGTCCGAAATCCGTTGTATTGTGGCAAAATTTTCATTCCTCCGTATAAAGAGGAAAAAGGACATTTCGTTAAAGGGCTACATGAGCCACTAATCAGTGAAAAACTCTTTGCAGATGTACAGGATACACTGGATGGAAGAAAACGAGTTGTTAACCCCAAGATAGTAGCGACAGAGGATTTCCCTCTTAGGGGTTTCCTAAAATGCCCTAATTGCGACAGGAGACTTTCGGGTAGTGCTTCAAAAGGAAGAAACGCATACTATAACTACTACCATTGTACTTCCTCTTGCGGAACACGTTTCAAAGCCGAACCTGTTAATGAAGCTTTTTTAAAACAGTTACGGTATCTGTCGCCAAAGGCAGGTATGGTTGACATCTTCATCGAAGCATTTATAAAAGACTTCAACAACCAAAACAAAATCCAAAACACCCAACGGGCAAATATCATAAGTGAGATTGATACGTTGAACAAACGCTATCAAAATGCACTTTTAAAGAATGCGGATGGAGAAATGGCAGACGACGATTTCCAAGAAGTAAAGAAATTGACAAAAGGAAAGATTGAGAAATTGGAGAGACAATTAAATGATCTGGCTGTGGTAGGCAGTGAGATAAAAGACTTGGTAGCTTCTGCCTTAAAAAAGGTCGCAAACATTGATAGACGCTATGAAAACGGCGATATTGAGGAAAAACGGGAAATAATTGGTTCGATGTTCCCCGAATTTTTGGAATTTGACGGTACAAGACATCGAACCGCTCGAATAAATTCTGCGGTCGCCCTTATCTATCAGAATAACAGTAAGTTACAGAGCAAAAAAAATGGGACAAGTCTATCATTTTTAGACTTGTCCCAAGACGTGACCCGACTGGGGCTCGAACCCAGGACCCCAACATTAAAAGTGTTGTGCTCTACCAACTGAGCTATCGAGTCGATTAAATCTTGGCTTTTATTTTAAAGTTAAGTCTAAATAAATTTAGAAAACTTTTTACTTTGATGAAATTATATTTTAAATTTTTGATTAAGAAAGAGTAACATTTAATCAATCTTATATTAATCTGTATATTCTATTTTTGTGACCCGACTGGGGCTCGAACCCAGGACCCCAACATTAAAAGTGTTGTGCTCTACCAACTGAGCTATCGAGTCAAAATTTTATTTTCTTGAAGTGTGACCGTGATCAGATTCGAACTGACACGTCTTGCGACACCACCCCCTCAAGATGGCGAGTCTACCAATTCCTCCACACGGCCTCATAGACTTTTTGTGACCCGACTGGGGCTCGAACCCAGGACCCCAACATTAAAAGTGTTGTGCTCTACCAACTGAGCTATCGAGTCGTGCTTAACATTCATGTTAGCGGGTGCAAATATAGGACTCTTTTTAATAATTCCACATTTTTTTATGGTATTTTTGTAGCGTAATTACTAAATTACAACCTAACCTATTCATTTACTTTTTCTTATGCATAAAATTATTTTAGTTGGCTATATGGGATCTGGCAAAACAACTATTGCTAAAGCATTATCTGCACATCTTTCTATTCCTTATTTTGACTTGGATAGATTAATTGAAGAAATCGGATTAGATATTCCTCAGATATTTGCTCAAAAAGGCGAAATATGGTTTAGAAAAAAAGAACATGAAGTATTAAAACGATTTATTCTTGAAAACGACAATTTTATATTGAGTTTAGGTGGAGGAACTCCTTGTTATGCAGGTAATCATTTAATTCTTCAAGAAAAAAATATTTTTTCATTTTATCTAAAAGCAAAAGTATCGACACTAACAAATAGATTAGAAAATGAAAAAGATCATCGCCCATTGTTACAAAATATTGACACTGATCTTTCTACATTTATAGGTCAACATTTATTTGAACGCATTCCTTTCTATAATTTTGCAAAACACAAGATTAATATTGATGAAAAATCAGTAAATGAAATTTGTGAGGAGGTAATTGATAAAATATAAACAATTATGACAGAAAGGTATACTTATTTTATTAAATTTAAAATCCAAATACTTTTCTCTATGAAAGAAAAAATTACATTAATAACTTTTCTACTACTTACGACTATCTTTAATGCTCAAAAAATAGATCCGAAACATGTAATAAATTTATGTTCTAATCAAGATATTAAAGGAACCACACCTACTACAAATATTTATAACAACTTGCGGACTCCTTGTAGTAATCAACCATTATCTAATTCAATTACATTCTATTATGTAGAAATAGAATCTGGAAGTACTTTTACTTTTACTATTTCTCCTAATTCTCCTGTGGATTTTGATTTTGCTTCTTGGAAAAACCCAAACTTTATTAATCTGGGAATTGCAGATAGAGGTTCACAAAATACAATTGTAGGAATAAACACTTCTGATATTGGACTTTCGTTAAACGAACCAATTGAGTTATGCGAGGGAGCTGGAGTTGCTCCTCCTTTTACAGGTGTAATTCCAGGGATGGTACGTTATTATGATGTACAACCTGGAGATGGTATTTTAATAGCTTTAGATCATTGGGAAAGCTCGGTAATTGGATATCAGTTATCTTTTGGAGGGGATGCCGTTTTGAATTGTAGCATTATTGACACTACTTTTGAAGTTTGTGACTATGACCACGATGGAATAGAGAATTTTGATTTAGATGCAATAAAAAATAAAATAAGTATTTCATCGAATAATAATTTCATTGTTGATTTATTTGAAAATGAAAATGATGCTAATAATGTTAATTCTATTAATATTTTACCACCTTCTTTAAATGTTGATTCTTCCGAAAGCCCTAAAACAATATATGCTCGTTTTAAAAGGAACAATGGTCTTTTGGCTAAAGTTGTTCCTTTTGAATTAATTATTAATGAAGTTCCAATTTTACCGGAAGAGGATTTAGTTATAGAAGAGTGCGATTTTGATCAAAATAATACCGAATCATTTAATCTAACAAAAATAGAAAACTTGATTAACTCACTAAATTCATCCCAAATAATTTATAAATATTATGAAAACAAAACAGACGCTGAAAAGAACTCTGATAATAACATTCAATCTCCTAATAATTATTTAAGTAAGTCCAAGATAATTTTTGTAAATATTAGCATTAATAATAAATGTAATTTAATAATTCCTTTAAATCTAAAAGTTATCGAAGTATTTACTTCTAAATCTATTGAATATTCAGAGTTTTGTGCGGAAGAAAGTACAGAGGGATTAACTTTTAATTTAGAAAAAATATATCCTTATTTTATTGACAATAAAAGTATAGACGATTACAAATTTTCATTATACAAATCAATGATTGAAGCTGAAAATGATTTCAATCCTATAAATAACCCTGAAAAACATTTTGTCCCTTACAATTATTCTGAAACATTATTTTTAAAAATAACCAATAAGTATAATTGCCATATTATTTCTCAGATTATACTTAATTCTAAGAAAAGAATTAAAATTGAAAATCAATATAATAATGTATGCGAACCGTATACTCTACCACCTCTTCCTAAAGGATATCAATATCGAACTCAAGCTAACGGTCAAGGAGAAATTTTAGATCCTTTCGGAGCTACTGGAATAATCTATGGAAAACGCACCATTTATATCCATGGGAATGTGCAATTAAACGATACACAGACTCCAGAATTTAATCGATGTATTTATGACTTCCCTTTTACAGTTTATAATAATGATTGTCCAATTCCCAGAGGAATTTCTCCAAATGGAGATGGTTTAAATGACAACTGGGATTTAACTCCTTTTGGAGTACTAGAATTGAAAATCTTCAACAGATATGGCAAATTAGTTTACCAACATGGAAAAGACTATACAAATCAATGGAACGGAAAATCAAATAATGGAAAAATACTTCCATCGGGAACATATATGTTCTCTTTTGAATCTATTAACGGAACTAAAACAGGTTGGGTTGAATTAATTAGAGAAGTAAAATAAACGTCTAATATCTAATATAAAAAACACTATCAGGTTTGATAGTGTTTTTTGTATCAAATATTCCTATGTCTTTCAACTTCTTTATTTTCGTCGAAATGGACGCGATAGGTTCTAAGTTTTCTGCTTAAATCGGCTCCTAAACCTTTTGCAACGTTAATCATTTTGGGATTAAAATCACCAATCCATTGCATTTCGTATTCGGTGTAAGCTAATTGATTCATCATTAAGTTCTGCCCTTCAATAATCATATAATTATCAACTCCTTTTCCTTGCCATTCCGGAACAACACCAAAAGCAACACCGACAACACGTTTACTTTTCTTAAAAAGTTTATAATACATAAACTTCACTTTATGAAACAAATCAAATTTTCCGTTTAAATGTTTAAAATACTGATTCAAATCGGGAAGATTTAACCAAAAAGCAACAGGTTGATCTTTATAATAAACAAACCAAACAATTTTAGGATCAATGACAGGTTTCATGCTTTTAAAAATCAACTTTCCTTGCGCCATGCTCATATCTTTTCCGCCACCGTGCGAAGCCCAAGCTTTATTGTAAACCGTAACAAAATCTTTAACGTATTTATCTAAATTTTTGATATCTAAATATTCTGCCCGAAAATCTTTATCCTGTGCAATTCTATCATGTCGATCGTATAATTTTGGTTGCAATTTTTGTGTAATAGGAAGTGCAAAACATTCTTGATTAAAGTACGTTTTAAATCCATAATTTTCGAACAATTCTACATAATACGGAAAATTAAAATTCATATTGTACAAAGGCTCGTAAAAACCTTCGACCAGTAATCCCCACCATTGATCGCGTTCTCCAAAGTTAATCGGTCCGTCCATCGTTTCCATTTTATGTTCGGTCAACCATTTTTTTGCTTGATCGAACAAATAATTTGCTGCAGTTTGATCGTTTATACATTCAAAGAAACCGATTCCGCCAACCAAAGCTTTTCCTTCGTATTTTGGATTTACAAAGGCTGCAATTCGTCCAATCATTTCATTGTTATTATTGAATAAATTCCAACGAATCGCTTTTCCTCCTCTATTAAATAATTTGTTTTGAGAAGGGTCGAAAACTTTTTCTATATCTTGATTTAAAGGTTGAATCCAGTTTTTATCATCGGCGTAAAGCTTAACAGGAAAGTTTAAAAATTGCTTTCTGGTTTTCTTATTTTTGACTTCGACTGTGTACATAGATCATTTTTATGGATTAACAAATGTACGAAAACTTTATTGAGAATCTTAGAAATCGGGCGCGGTTTCAAAAGTTATCCAATTCTTTGTGACAGGATGATAAAACGATAAAGAATGCGCGTGTAAATGCAGTCGATTTGCTTTTTTTCCGTACAAATCATCACCTTTAATCGGAGCGTTTAATCCTAATTTATGTGCCGAATGTACTCGCAATTGATGTGTTCTGCCTGTTATGGGAATATATTGGATTCTTGTAAATCCATCTTCTACTGATAGAACATTAAATTCTGTAATAGCCATTTTTCCGTAATCATAACAAACCAATTGTCGCGGTCTGTCTTCTAAATCAACTCTTAAAGGCAATTCTATTTTACCTTCTTTTTGAAGAATTTCTCCTTCTAAAAGTGCAATATAACTTTTCTTAACTTTGCGTTTTATAAACTGTTTTTGAAGGTTTTCATGAACTTCTTTATTCTTTGCCAAAACCATAATTCCCGAAGTCGACATATCCAATCGATGCACAATTAAAGGTCCGGTTGCGTGCGGATAACGTTTTTTGATTCGTTCATAAACCGAATCTGAAATGTGAATTCCTGGAACCGACAAAAACTCAGCGGGCTTATTTATCACAACCAAATAAGCATCGTCGTATACAATCGAAAGTTCTTTTCCTTCGGCAGGATTGTTTAAAAAAGGATTGTCGTCAACTTTTAAACCTTGCAACATATGACTTAAAATGGGTTCGCATTTTCCCCAACATGACGGATAAAATTGTTTGTGTTTACGAACTTCGGATTTTGGCGATTGTCCCCACCAAAATTCAGCCAAAGCAATAGGCTTTAAATTATTTTTGTACGCATATTGAAACAACTTAGGCGCACAACATTCGCCCGCGCCTGCTGGAGGTTGAGCGTGTAAAGACTTTTCAAAAATATCTAAAAGAGATTTCTCTTCGTTATTTGCGTTTAAAAAAGTATAGTTTTTAAACAACCATTGTTGCAGCGCATTTGAATCGGTTTTGCGTTTTTCTTTTAAAAGATTGATTTTGTCTTTATAATGAAGAATTTGTTTAGTTAACTCATTTTCTTTGGTTTGAACTTCTTTAATTAACACATTTAATTGATGTTTATCGAATAAGCTTTCTTTTATTAATTGCGCTTCTAAAGATTCAAATTCAATTTCCGAAAGAACTTCTTTTTGTTCTAACCGTTTTAATTTTCGTGCTTGTTTATTCGCTTTATTTTGTTCTTTCCGAATGTCGATTTTCAATTTACTATCAATCAAATACTTCTCTAAAAAATCTTTCAATTTCAAATAATCTGGATTTTTTTCAATCGATTCAATTTGTCGATTAATTTCATTCAGACCGATTTCCTTTTCTAAGAAATATCCATTTTTTTGAAGCATATCAAAAACAGGCGGAACAAAAAAAGCGTTTTCATTACTATTTGCTAATTTTCCCGAATATGCTGCGATATAACCTAAAACGCCTTCTTTTTCAACAACTAAAACACCAAACATTTTACCAATTGGCAAGTGTTCGTCGTTAGTTCCTAATCCAAAATTATGTAAAAGATTTGCTTCGTTTTCTAAAAAGTCCTGAACTTGTTTTGCTGCCATTTTAGACAAAGTATGAACCTCGTGATAAAACGGATAATTCATTTTTTTAGGAAGTTCAATTTGCGAAATATCTTTATTGAACGGAATAAAACAATCGTGTTGTTGAGAAGTTTTAGAAATCATATGTCCGAATTATCCAATTATTTGCGTTTTTTAAAATACATTAGTATTCACAATTAGCTGTATCTTTGTACAAAATTAAGAAGAAATGTCATACATATCTAATGTTTTAAAAGGTTGTTGTCCAAAATGTGGTCAAACAAAAGTTTTTAAATCCAAAGGTAATCCGTTATTATTTAAAATGCCCGAAATGCACCAACGTTGCGAAAAATGTAACTATTCGTTTCATCGCGAAACCGGTTTTTATTTTGGAGCAATGTATATGAGTTATGCACTTACAGTTGCCGAAATGGTTGCAGTTTTTGTAATAGGATTGCTTTTAGGCGTGAGTTTTTTAAATATGTTTATTGGAGTTGTAATTGTGGTGCTTTTATTGTCGACATTCAACTACAGAGTCTCGCGTTTAATGTGGCTTAATTTGTTTTACAACGAAGAAGACGAAGAATAATCATTCTTTGTCTTCTTTTTTATATTCTTCTCTAAATTCCGAAGCTGTTATATGTGCATTCTTTTTAAAAATTCGCGAAAAGTATGCAGCATCATCATAACCTAACTTTAAAGCGATTTCGCTTAAAGATAAATCCGAATAAATTAATTGTCTTTTAGCTTCTAAAACAACTCGTTCGGTAATAATATCGGTTGTAGTTTTTCCTGTGATTGATTTCACAACCCGATTTAAATGTTTTTGAGAAATATTTAGGATTTCGGCATATTTACTTGCCGATTTAATGATATGAAAATGTTTATCGACCACTTTTTCAAATTTTGAAAAAATGCTTTGATAATGTCGTAAATCTAAAAAAGCATGCGCATTTTCATTTTCAATATCTCGATTTAACTGAATGTATAATTGTGTAAGATAGCTTAAAATCAACTGCTTTTTTTTCCATTGATTCATTAATGTTTCCTTATAAAGATTTTCGAAAACAACTTCGATTGTGTCTTTTTGATGTTCATTTAAATAGAAACATTTTTCGGTATAATTCGATTCAAAAAATGGAAAATCTTTAATAGAATTTGTTGCGTAAGCCAATTCGTAGAATTCTTCGGTATGAAAAAAAAGAAATCCATCAACATCTTCCGAAAGTTCCCAACCATGCGTTTGCCCTGGATAAAGAAAGAAAACCGAACCTGGTTTTACTTCGTATTTATGAAAATCGATTTCATGAACTCCATATCCTTTTGTAAATAAAAAAACGGCATAAAAATTATGTCTGTGCGGTTTTTCAATACGCGAATGATGTTTTAGCAAATGATTCGGAATCGTATTTGCATAAAATTGATCATCGACTTCTTTGTCTTTAAAGTCGTTTATTTTTATCAGTTGGATTTCAGACATTCGTTTTATTTTTCATTGATAAAATTAGCTATTTCTAATTTAATTCGATCGTTGAAAAAGGTTTTTAAAGAAAATCGTTCTAAAAAATCAAAATATTCACAAATCGACTTCCAAAATATCCACTTCCTTTTTTTATATTTATAATAAAATTGTTGTGGAAATGAAAATTACTAAACCTTTAAAAATAATTGGTATAGTAGGTTTATCGCTGATATTGCTTGCGGGAATTTTAAATATTGCCATAAATCTGTTGATAAAAAATCAATTACCAAAAATTATTCAAGAAAAAAACGACACTGCATATGAACTGACTTTTAAAGATATGAATTTTTCGGTCTTTAGAAATAGTTTGTCTGTAAGCGACGTAAAATTGATTCCGAAGAAAAATTCGGATATTAAAAAAGATATCGACTTTTACGGAAATGTTGATGAAATAAGCGTTTCGGGAGTAAATTTTTATGAACTCATTAAAAATAAAAATCTAAAAGCATTTACGATTTCGGTTATTGGTCCGCATTTGACTATATTAAAACAAGCCGAAAAAGATACACTTAAAACGGTATCTAAACTTACTTCGATTATCGATATTGATAAAATTAGCGTTCAAAAAGCGTATTTAAAAATGATGAATACAGCAGGAGATTCGCTTTTACACGAAATCTATAATTTCAATGCCGAAATAGATGGAATTCACATGGGAAATTACACTGTAAAAAAAGATATTCCGTTTACTTATACAAATTATAAATTTAAAATTGATTCGGTTTACAGCGTAATTAACGATTTGCAAATTGCAAAATCGGGTACAATCGACATTGATAAAGAAAATATTTTCGTAAATAATTTTAAGTTACAACCTTATGTTTCATCGAAGGAATTCAGAAATAATGATACCGAATCTAACACAAGATTATATGTCGATGTTCCGAAATTATCTTTAAAAAATACCGATTGGGGATACAATAATTTTAATTTATTTGTGAAGATCGAAAAAATCGATATTGATTCTATCCAAGTAAAAATTTTAGATCAAAAATCGAAAACAGTTTTTCAACAAGCAAAAAAAGAAGTCGAAAAAATTGTACAACCTTTAATTCCGTTTCGTTTAGATGTTGCTGAACTTAATATAAAAAAATCGGCTTTTAATTCATTGCAAACACTCGATGTTAAAAATGTAAACATTAAAATAAAAAACATTTCAAACCGAGTTCAAGAACACCTTTTAATTGATGAGTTTCAGTTGAATAATCCTGTTTTTGTTCAAATTCCTAAAAAAAATAAAATTAAAAAAACGAATAATTCAAGTAAGTTGAACGATGTGGTTTTGATTAATAAAATTTTAGTAAACAATGCTAATTATACACTAAAAGACCAAAGCGGAAAACGTGATAAATTAACTGTTACAAACTTTAAACTTAGTTTGCAAAACATTCGAGTTGATGATAAAACCATTTTAGAAAACATTCCGTTTAGTTATCAAAATCCTTCACTTTCGACAGGAAAAATACATTTCGATGCCGGAAGAGATTATAATATTTATTCGAACGGAATTTCAACAAATGCTAAAAACGCTGTGATAAACGATTTTAAAATGCTTCCAAAAATGTCGCATAATCAACATGTAAAACAATTAAAATATGCACAGGATCATTATAACATTTCAACAAAAACAATTCAATTAAACAATATTAATTGGGGATTCGACAAACAAAACGAGTTTTTTATAAAGTTTAAAGAAGTTGTTTTAAACAATATGGACGCTTCGATTTACCGTGATATTTCGGTTCCGCTTAATCCAAAAGAAAATCATTTGTATGGATATAGATTGCGAAATATTAAGTTCCCGTTCGAAGTTCAGTCATTAAAAATTAAAAATTCGAAACTTTCTTACGAAGAAAATCCGAATAATGATATGCAACCGGGAAAACTCCTTTTTACGAATTTCAATTTAACAGCAAATAATCTTTACAGCGGCTATAAAAAATCTTCTGGTCCTTCGACTCAAATATTCGTTCAGACAAAATTCATGAATCAAGGCGATTTAATTGCAAGTTGGCAATTCGATATTTTAGATTCGAAAGAGCGATTTAATATAAACGGAGATTTAAAAAACTTTCCTGCAACAGCAATGGATCCGTTTTTAAAACCGTATATGAATGTAAAAGCTACCGGAAAAATAGATCATATGGCATTCAATTTTTCTGGAAACAACGATATTGCAAACGGACAATATGCAATGAATTTTCAGAATTTAAAGATGACCATTTTTAATAAGGAAAACAAAGAAAAGAAATTGCTTTCGGCTGCTGCAAATGCTGTAGTTAGAACGGATACAGATGGTTTAAAGAAAGTGGAAATAAAACCTGTTGAGCGTACCAAAAACAAATCGTTTTTTAATTTTTTATGGTTGTGCATTATGCAAGGATTAAAACAGACAGTTATATAAAAAACGTGTAATTTTGCATAAAAAAAGATGAAGACAATTGTAATTACAGGAGCGAGTTCGGGAATTGGAAATGCAACAGCTAAAGCTTTAGCAAAAGGAAATCGGTTGATTTTATGCGGAAGGAGATTGGATCGTTTACAAACATTACAAAGTGAATTATTGGAAGCAGAAACGTTATTATTAACTTTTGATGTTTCGAATAAAGATGAAGTTTTTAATACGTTTAACTCACTTCCAAACGAATGGAAAAACATTGACGTTTTAATTAATAATGCAGGAAATGCACATGGTTTGGCTCGTTTTCAAGATGCCGATTTAGAGGATTTAGATGCTATGATTGATATAAACGTAAAAGGTTTAATTTATGTTACCAAAGCTTGTTTGCCTTTTATTAGTAATTCAAATAACGCTCATATTATCAATTTATCTTCGATTGCGGGTAAACAAGTATATACAAACGGAACGACTTATTGTGCCTCGAAATGGGCAGTTGAGGCTTTAACAAAAGGTATGCGTTTGGATTTTTTACCTTTAGGAATTAAAGTAACATCAATTGCTCCCGGAGCTGTGGAAACCGAATTCTCTTTAGTTAGATTTAAAGGAGATTCAGAACGTGCAGAAAAAGTTTATGAAGGTTACGATCCTCTTCAAGCTGAAAATATTGCAGAAAGTATTGCGTTTGTTATTAACCAACCAAAACACATTCAAATTGCGGATATCACAATTTTACCTAAAGCCCAAGCTGACGGAACTACTTTTTGGAAAGGGTAGTGATAAATTAATTTCAATAAAAAAGCAGCATCAATGACGCTGCTTTTTTATTGCGGAGAAAGAGGGATTCGAACCCCCGGACCTGTTACAGTCAACAGTTTTCAAGACTGCCGCATTCGACCACTCTGCCATTTCTCCTTAACGTTGTTTCCTTCGTTAATTGTGGTGCAAATATAATAGGAAAATATTATTCTGCAAACACTAGAATGTAATTTTTTAAAAATTTACATATTCTGTAATTTCCAAGCCGTAGCCCACCATTCCTACACGCTTGGTTTGCTGTGAGTTAGTCATTAATTTTAATTTTGAAATATTTAAATCGTGTAAAATTTGAGCTCCAATTCCAAAGTCTTTGTTATCTAACTGAATTTTAGGTGCTTTTACGATTTCTTCTGTTTTAGATTGCATTTCTTTAAGTTCAGAAAGTCGTTTTAGAAGATCTAAAGTGTTATATTCTTGATTAATGAATAAGATTGCTCCTTTTTCTTCTTTCTCAATTGCCTGAAACATCAAATCTAATTTCTCGTCTTGATTGTTTGTCAGGTTTCCTAAAATATCATTGTTAACCTGCGATGAATTAATTCTTGTTAACACAGCATCTCCGTCGTTCCAAATTCCTTTTGTCAATGCAATATGCACTTGTTTATTGGTTACTTGAAGGTACGCACGTAAACGATACGTTCCGTATTTTGTAACAATGTCGAAATCTTCTTTCTTTTGAATCAAACTATCGTGTTTCATTCTATAAGCAACTAAATCTTCGATAGAAATTAATTTCATGTCGAATTTCTTCGCCACATCAACCAACTGAGGTAAACGTGCCATTGAACCATCTTCGTTCAAAATTTCCACCAAAATTCCTGCTGGTTTAAAACCTGCTAAACGAGCTAAATCAACTGCTGCTTCGGTATGACCTGTTCTTCTTAAAACACCGCCTTCTTTTGCAATTAAAGGGAAAATATGTCCAGGACGACCTAAATCTTCGGGTTTTGTCTCTTCTTTTACTAAAAATTCGATTGTTTTTGATCGATCGTAAGCCGAAATTCCCGTTGTACATCCATGTCCAATTAAATCAACCGAAACAGTAAATGCCGTTTGGTGCAAAACCGTATTATTGATTACCATTGGATGTAAATCTAATTCCTTACAACGTTTTTGAGTTAACGGAGCGCAAATCAATCCACGACCATGAGTTGCCATAAAATTGATCATTTCGGGTGTTACTTTTTCTGCCGCAGCAATAAAATCTCCTTCATTTTCACGATCTTCATCATCTACAACGATAACGATTTTTCCTTGACGAATATCTTCGATCGCTTCTTCAATTGTATTTAATTTTATATCAGACATTTTGAATGTTGTTTTGTTTTTTCTTAAACTTCTTTTTTAAATAATTGGTGATAGGATACAGCATATTGTCAATACTGTTAATTCCTCTATCGCGTGTGGCTTTATAAGTGAAAATAATGGCCAACGGAAGCAAAATCAAGGTAGAAAGCCACGATCCTAAAAATGCTGTTGTTCCGTTTTCTTGAGCTAATTTCTTTCCAAAAGTATTGATGAAATGGTATGTAATAAAAATTAAAACTGCAAATACCATTGGTAATCCTAAACCTCCTTTTCTAATAATGGCACCTAATGGAGCGCCGATAAAAAACATTAATAAACACGAAAAAGCAATCACAAATTTTTCGTAAAACGAAACCCAATGGCGATTGATATTTTTTTCTTTTTCGATTAATGCGTTTTTATTATTCTGTGTATTAAACTTGATATTTTCTGCAACTGCCGAAGCATTTGAGTAAAGCGAAATTTTTTCGGAACGTGTTTTTCGAGAAACTAACGAATCTAAGGTGATTTCTTTGTAAACAATTTTTTCTTCTTTTGAATTACTTAAAAGATCATTATTGTTATTTACAACGATTTCTTCTTGTGAAGTGATTTCGTTTTTTAAATTCGTATTTAATGAATCGATCGTATAATTTAATTGCGAAATATTCATCATTGCCGCTGTATTAGAAATCTTTTGAAGTTCTTCATCCGAATTATCAAATTCAGAAAGATCCAAACTTAAAATATAATGATCGAAATCGGCTTTTACAAAAGGTTTTTTTTCGCGCTGACGATAATTCTTTGGTGTTACATCTTCGTAATAAGTTCCGTTGTAAAGATGCAGTTTTAAAATATTACTTTTTTCGTTGGTTTCAATCTTTCCTTTTTCGGCTTTAATAACGGTTTTGTTTTCGCTATTTTGCTGATTAATCATATGCATGGTTACATTTTTAAGCTTTTCGCTTTTTTCGCCATATTTTTCATCAAACTTAATATTCAAAGTGCCTAAATCATTAAATTGCCCGGCTGTTAAAGCCATTGCTGGTTTTGTATGCATGATATCGCGACGAATATTTACGAATTTATATTCGGCTTGTGGCGCAATATTATTTGCAAACCAGAACGAAATACTCGATAAAATTAAAATGAAAATAATTAATGAACGCATAGCGCGTTGTAACGATATTCCTGCCGATTTCATTGCAGCGAATTCGTAATTTTCAGAAAAATCTCCAAACGTCATAATCGACGCTAAAAGAACCGATAACGGTAAAACCATTGGGATCATTTTCGGAGAATAAAAGAAAAGAAACTTTGTTATGGTAATAAAATCAAGGTCTTTACCGGCGAAATCACCAATAAAGACCCAAATTCCCTGTAATACGAATATGAAAAAAAGTATTGCAAATACGGAAAAAAAAGTTTTTACAAAACTTGTTAATATATAGCGATCAAGTATTTTCACGTTTTACCTTAATCTAAATTGTTGATATAATAATTCGGGTATTTTGATTTTGTAAAGGTAAAATGATTTTTTGACAATGTTTGGTTTGTTTTAAAAGAATTTACGGTAATAATTGATTTACTTCCGCCTTTAAAAACATCGGTTCTGCTATGAATATGCTTTGTTTTGGTATCGATTCCTAAATAAATTTCTTTAACGTCTTTACTTGATTTTGGCGTTAGTTTGATATATTGAATGAACTTTCCACCCACAGTTTGCGTTTTATCCCAAGCATATGAATAACCTGTTTTGTAAAACGTAAGTAAACTTGCAATACTCACTGTTTGCGAATTTCCATTATTTGCATCGGAAATTGTAATTTCTTCATCGTTTGGATTGATGATATAAATTTTTGAACCATCGAAAAGTTGACTAATTCCCATAAAGTCAACCACATATTTTTCGCCTTGAATAGTAGCTTTTCCTTTGCCTTCTTGTTTACCGTTTTGATACGTGAAGTCTAACGAAATATTGCTGTAGCTTTTTATTTTAACCGAAACTTCATCCAACAGTTTTTTTGCTTTGTCGGCGTTTTGCGCTTGCATTCCAAACGCTGTAAAAAACACTAATATTAAGGTTGCAATTTTTTTCATTACATTCTATTTTTTTCGTTTTCTAAATGATGTTCAAGCGAAATTAAATCAGGAATATTTACCGATCTTGCTTTGCTTCCTTCAAAAGGACCAACAATTCCGGCCGCTTCTAATTGATCAATTAATCTACCTGCGCGGTTGTAACCTAACTTCAATTTACGTTGTAATAATGAAGCTGATCCTTGTTGAGCTGTTACAATAATTTCGGCTGCTTCCTTAAACATTACATCTCGCTCGGAGATATCAATATCAAGACTTGTGCCACTTTCTTCACCAACATATTCTGGCAGCAAATAAGCTTCGGGATACGCTTTTTGAGAACCAATATATTCGGTAATTTTTTCAACTTCTGGTGTATCAACAAAACCACATTGAACGCGAACAGTATCGTTTCCTTGTGTAAAAAGTAAATCTCCACGACCAATTAATTGATCGGCTCCCGGACCATCTAAAATAGTTCGTGAATCGATTTTCGAACTTACTCTAAATGCAATTCTCGCAGGGAAATTGGCTTTAATAATACCTGTAATAACATTTACGGAAGGACGTTGTGTTGCAATAATCAAATGAATTCCAATAGCACGAGCTAACTGAGCTAAACGCGCAATCGGAGTTTCAACTTCTTTTCCGGCAGTCATAATTAAATCGGCAAATTCATCGACAACCAAAACAATATAAGGTAAAAAACGATGTCCGTTTTCAGGATTTAATTTACGTTGCTTAAACTTCTCGTTATATTCTTTAATATTACGAACCATTGCATCTTTTAACAAAGAATAACGATTGTCCATTTCAATACAAAGCGAATTCAACGTATTAATTACTTTTGTATTATCGGTAATAATCGCATCTTCCGTATCGGGAAGTTTTGCCAAGAAATGACGTTCAATTTTATTGAATAATGTTAATTCAACCTTTTTTGGATCGACTAAAACGAATTTAACTTCAGCCGGATGTTTTTTATACAATAATGAAGTTAAAACGGCATTTAATCCAACCGATTTTCCTTGTCCTGTAGCTCCTGCCATTAATAAGTGCGGCATTTTTGCTAAGTCGAATACAAAAGTTTCATTCGAAATGGTTTTTCCTAAAGCAACTGGGAGTTCCATTTCGGCATTTTGAAATTTCGGAGATAAAATCAACGATTTCATTGAAACGGTTGTTGGTTTTGTATTAGGAACTTCGATACCAATAGTTCCCTTTCCTGGAATTGGCGCAATAATACGAATTCCTAAAGCCGAAAGTGATAAAGCAATATCGTCTTCTAAACTCTTAATTTTAGAAATGCGGATTCCTGCTTCGGGAACAATTTCGTACAAAGTAACCGTTGGACCAACTGTAGCTTTAATTTGAGCAATTCCGATTTTGTAGTTGTTTAATGTTTCTACAATTCGGTTTTTATTTTCTTCTAATTCAGATTGATTAATCGTAATTCCGCCTCCTGCATGTTCAACCAACAACTCGCTTGTTGGAAACTGATATTTCGACAATTCTAAAGTAGGATC
Organism: Flavobacteriaceae bacterium UBA3339; assembly: GCA_002360925.1. Classification (GTDB taxonomy): domain Bacteria; phylum Bacteroidota; class Bacteroidia; order Flavobacteriales; family Flavobacteriaceae; genus Flavobacterium. The sequence continues at coordinate 165,777 of DERN01000010.1, forward strand.
GTACAAGCCAAAATCTTCTACAATTTTCGCAGCAGTATCATCGTCTAATGTTTCTTCTTCGATTGATTCGATAATAAATTCTTCGTTATGAGGAACTGGAACAGATGAGTCGCTAATTGAAAAATCTACTGAATTTGTAGGTGTTTTTGGAGTTTTATCGATTACTTTAAAATCAAATTCATTCGAAACATCTTCTTTTGTATCTTTTTTCTGTTCGAATAATAAATTGTCATCAAAAACAGGGGCAACAGGACTTAAAGTTTCTTTCTTTATGACTTCATTTTTTTGTGCTTTTGCATCGTTTTCTTGAATATTTGAAGAAGAAGGTTCAGATTGAATAATGTTTTCGGCTTTTTCCAAATTATCTTTCAATTTAGCGTGTGTATTTGAAACTACATCTGTAAACAATTTCGGACTCATTTTAATTCTGAAAACCAAAAAGAAAATAACCAAGAAAGCGACAATCATTAGCGCACCGATTTTACCTAAATAATCTTGAAGATAATCGTTGATTTCATAACCAACAATTCCGCCTAAATAAGGATGACTTGCTCCAAAATGTCCTAAAGCCATAGAAAGGATCATAATTGCGAACAAATCCCAAAAAATCATTCTGCGTAATTTCGCTGTATTGAATTTAAAAGCAAACCAAAAACCTATTTCGGCAAAAATCTTTACAAAAATGAATGAAGCAATTCCGAATCCTTTAAAAATAAATTGATGCGACAGCCAACTTCCTAATTTTCCTAACCAATTTTCGGTTTCAATTTCTCTGTTACCTAATTCATAAACAGAACTTTGATCGTAATGACCTGTCGTGAAAAATGAAATAAAACTTAATAGCAAACCAATTGCAAAAATTAAAAATAAAGTAGCAATTAAAAACTTAATTCTAGCACCATTTGTTACTTTTGGTTTAGAAGTGGCAGTATTTGTAGTTTGTTTTGTATTGATTTTCTGTTTCTTTTTAGCGGCCATTTTTAAAATAGTTTTGGTAAGTAAATGATTGCTCCAATAATCATTGCTGTTATCGCAGCAAAGGTAACTGCACCCGCAGCGATATCTTTAATTTTTCCAATTTTTTTATCGAAATTTGGTTCAATATAATCACAAATTGCTTCGATTGCAGTATTCAAACTTTCGGCGGTTAAAATTAAACCAATTGCCAAAATCTGAAACATCCATTCTGTAGAAGTAATATTAAAATAAAATCCAAAAACACACATAATTGCTCCAATAATTAATTGGGAAATTATGCTGTGTTCGGTAGTGATTAATATCCAAAGACCTTTAAAAGCATAACTTATACTTTTTATTCGACCTTTTAAAAAATTAGTATTGTTATTCATTTGACTTAATGAAATTTCAATTGAAATAGATTTCAAAAGTACTAATTATTTTAGGTTTTATAAAACCGAATTTAGGACAATAAAAAGACTGATTTATAAATTCGACTCTATTGAGAAATAATCAAATATTCTTCCGTTTTATTAAAAAGAAAAACCTCCAATCAAATGATTGGAGGTTTTCTTAAATTTATTTTTACTTATCTATCGATCCAAGTACTCGTTGCATAAAGCTATTTAAAGCTTCTTTTTTCGGAGTACCTTCTTTTACAAGTTTATCAACTTCAATAGCTCCGTACATATTCGAAATTAATTCGCCAATAACGTCTAATTCTTCATCTTTTAAAGAAGAAACTTCGGTTAAAGCTTCTAAAACTTCAATTGCTTCTACAACATAATCTTGATCGTTTTCCTCAATAAACTGGGTTAATTGTTTAATAATGGGTAACTTCATAATTAAGCGATTTCGTTTATTAAGTCGGTTAATACTTCCGCTTTATTTGTTTGCGTTTCGTTAACCAATTTTCCGTCAACAAAAGTTGCAAAAGTAGGTAAGTTTGTTACGTTTGCTAATTTGCGCGATTCAGGAAATTTCTCTGCATCAACAACTATAAAGGTAACTCCTTCTTTTTCGGTCGCCATTTTTTTGAATTTCGGTTTCATGATTCGGCAGTTTCCGCACCAAGAAGCTGAAAATTGAACGGCTACTTTTGGATTTGAATTAAGTACTTCTTGTAAATTATCTTGTTCTAATTCTAATAACATATTTTTTAATTTAAGGTTCAAAGTTTAAGGTTTTTCAAGGACTTTGAACAATAAACCTTAAACTTTAAAATAATTAATGATTAGTGATTTGCTAAATATTCAGCAGTCGATTTTCTGTCAGCATTCATTGCATCTTTTCCTTCTTCCCAGTTTGCAGGACAAACTTCTCCGTGAGTTTGAACGTGAGCATAAGCATCAATCAATCTTAAATATTCTTTTACGTTACGACCTAATGGCATATCGTTTACCGATTCGTGGAAAATTTTTCCAGTTTCGTCAATTAAGTAAGTAGCTCTGTAAGTAACGTTAGATCCTTCTAAAATGATATCATCTAACTCTTCGCTGTAAACTTCCTCTGCATCTAAAATTCCTAAAGCATTCGATAAATTTCTTGTAGTGTCAGCTAAAAGTGGATAAGTAACTCCTTCAATTCCTCCGTTATTTTTTGGAGTATTTAACCAAGCAAAGTGAACTTCGTTTGTATCAACTGATGCACCGATAACGATTGTATTTCTTTTTTCGAACTCAGGTAAAGCATCTTGGAAAGCGTGTAATTCTGTAGGACAAACAAAAGTAAAATCTTTTGGATACCAGAATAACAATACTTTTTTATTGTTTTTTGTAGCTTCTTCTAAAACGTTGATTCTTAAATCGTCTCCCATTTCAGAAATTGCATCTACTGTAATGTTAGGGAATTTTTTTCCTACTAAAGCCATAATTTTTAATTTTATTTGTTAATACTATTTTTGATTCTTTATTTTCACATTACAAATGTACCACCTATTCCTAGGAATTATAAGGAAAATCTATTGTTTGTTCTTATTAAGCTATAAGTTTTGTTTATAGAGAAATAATTTTAAATAGATGATACCATTTGTGTAAAAATAAGTAGTTTTATCAAATAAAAAAATAATAATTGTCATACTTCATAATAAGATAATACGAATGAATTTATTCAGAAAGAAAAATGTAAGAGATATACTCACAGAATTAGAACACAACGAAAAAAACAATAGCGGACTTGGTAAGTTTCTAACACAAAAGGATTTAATCTTTTTCGGAATAGCTGCTATTGTTGGTGCCGGAGTTTTTAGTACAATTGGTCAGGCAAGTTATGACGGAGGTCCGGCTGTAATTTTCTTATTCATGTTTACCGCTTTGGCTTGTGGATTTGCTGCTTTAGCTTATGCCGAATTTGCTTCGATGGTTCCTGTTTCTGGAAGTGCGTATACGTATAGTTATGTTGCGTTTGGCGAAGTAATTGCTTGGATTATTGGTTGGTCACTGATTATGGAATACGCAATTGGAAATATTACTTTGGCGATTTCGTGGAGTGATTATTTTACGGGATTACTCAGTAATATGGGAATTCATTTGCCTGAATGGATTCAGATGGATTATCTAACTGCTCGAAATGGTTTTAATGATGCGACTGCTTTAATGGAAAGCGGAAAGCTTTTTGAAAAATTACCTGCCGATTTACAAATAGCACATACAGCTTGGACATCGGCTCCGCAATTTTTTGGATTTCATTTTGTTGCAGATCTTCCAGCTTTAACCATTATCATTTTAATTACGTGGTTGGTTTATAGAGGAATTCAAGAATCTAGAAATGCTTCCAATATTATGGTTTGGATTAAATTGGCGGTTATTGCTCTGGTGTTAATTGTTGGTATTTTTTATGTCGATACAGCAAACTGGGATCCTTTTGCACCAAACGGAATGACAGGAGTTTTAAAAGGTGTTTCGGCTGTGTTTTTTGCGTACATTGGTTTTGATGCGATTTCAACAACTGCCGAAGAATGTAAAAATCCGCAACGCGATTTACCAAGAAGTATGATTTGGTCCATTATTATTTGTACCATTTTATATATCGCAATTGCGTTAGTTCTTACCGGAATGGTAAATTATCAAGAATTAAGAGTTGGCGATCCGTTGGCTTATGTTTTTGATAAATTGAATTTAAAATGGTTTGCAGGAATTATCGCGGTAAGTGCAGTTGTAGCAATGGCGAGTGTTTTATTGGTATTTCAAATGGGACAGCCACGAATTTGGATGAGCATGAGTCGCGATGGACTTTTACCTCCCAAATTTTCAAAAGTTCATCCTAAATATAAAACACCTTCATTTGCAACGATTGTAACAGGTTTTGTAGTGGCAATTCCTGCTTTGTTTATGAATTTAACAATGGTTACTGATTTATGTAGTATTGGAACTTTATTTGCATTTTCGTTGGTTTGTGCTGGTGTTTTAGTTCTTCAGAATAAAGATGTTCCAAGAGGAAAATTTCGAATTCCATATCTAAACGGAAAATATATTTTACCAATTGGTTTTGTTTTGGGAATTGTAATGTCGTTTATGTGGAATAAAGAAGGAGTAGAAGCTTTTGTAAAAAACACACCGCAAGTTTTTCAGCCAACCGATTTGGTTACCGAATTAAATAGACAAAATGCTGAAAAAATGATTTCGTATTTAGAAACCGAACATCGTATAAATATGGATGATTTTAATGGAGATTTAGAAGCTGCTTTAAGCAACGTGTATCAAAAATCACACGATCAGTATACTTCAGTTATAGAAAAAGCTCCGATTGATAAAAAAGTAAAATTCGAAACAGGATTTAGATTGTTTAAACACAAAATCCCGATGTGGTTATTCCTAATAACTATGATTGGTTTGTGCGTTTGGAGTTTCCGTCAGAATCTTTCCTTAATTCCAATGTTAGGTTTAATTTGTTGTATATACATGATGGCAGAATTAACCATTTGGAATTGGATTTATTTTACTGTTTGGTTATTAATTGGTTTAAGTATTTACTTTAGTTATTCACGAAAGCAAAGTAAACTAAATAAAAGTTTACCAAAAGAATAAAAACAGTCGACTAAATTTAGCCGACTTTTAAAGGTTGTATTATTTTAAATTGTAAAAACACTATTTTATTTTACTTCTCTAACAACTTCTATATACCCTGTTTTATAAATTTTATCTAGAACATAAACACTGTAAAAATAGGTCCCAGATGGTAATAAATTACCCCCATTATCCTGTCCATACCAATCATTTATATAATTATTTTTTGAATAAACTTCCTTTCCATATCTATTATAAATTATTATTCTGCTTACGAAACACCCCTCTAGATTTAGATAATCATTTTCTCCATCTCCATTTGGAGATATACCTTTAGGAATATTAAATTCAGGAATATCAGTATCTGAGCATTTTGTACATAATGGACGAGGGTCTATGACATAATCAGATTCAACAGTTACTGTATTAATAAAAGCTCCAAAATGATCTTCCGGAACCCGTAATGTTACATTATAAGTAATCTCTTCATTAACCTCTAAAATATCTATAGTATCATATAGATTTCCTTCTCCATATTTATTATTACCAGACCATTTCATTTCTTTTGTATTTCCTGGCATCTTATCTTCAACCACTACTTTTAAAGCTTTTTGTGGACCATTATTTCGGACTTTAATTACATAATTTAGAAGTTCCCCATGCCTATAAAATACTTGTCCGTCATCTTTTTCCGCATCTAAATCGGCTATTAAAGCCTGAATAGTAGCATTATCGGAGTTGTTTGACTGAACTTTATCCTCAAGAGAACCATAAATGCTCGCATAATTTATATAATCTCCTTTACTATTAATTTGACAATTAATTTGAAGTTTTTCTGTTTGCCCTGGAGCCAAACTTCCTATTGTCCAGATCCCAGAATTAATATTATAATTACCTATAGTATAAGTTGACGAAACAAAGGTAAATCCACTAGGCAAAAGATCTTTAACTTCAGCATTTTCTTCTGTAAAATAAGGATTTAAATTAGTGACAATTATTTCAAAAGTAACATCAAGATTATTTTGCTTTATTGTTTCTTTCTTTATTGATAAATCCACACAAGGAAATACTTCTACTGACAGAGGTGAAGATTTCCCTGATAACCCACAATCTCTTTGTACTTGCACTGAATAATTGCCAGATTCAGTTACTACTAAACTATTTGTTGTTGTTGTTTTTAGAATAATGCCATTTAAATGCCAAACATATTGACTATAACCAGATTCAGCTTCAATTGTTACACTACAATCATCATTAGTAGTCGAAACTACAGGTGATTCAGCCGCAGCTCCAAAGGAAGAGAAAAATGCCGACATTGAAAAACCAAGTCCCTGTTGAACCAAACTACTAGTGAGCGGCATAGTAGAAGTAATCACTAATTTATTTGGATTACCAATTTCTGTATTATCAAATGTAATTAGATAAAACCCCGTACCCCAATAGGAACTCTTCGATTACCTGTCTGTACTTCAACATCTTGCCCATTAACAAGAACAGGAACTGTAGGATGTTCAATAATACAAAAACCAAAATAAGGTAGATCAGCATTATTATAATTTATAAATTTTGTTGTTTGAATATTTAAAGCCCCTGCACATCCGCCAATTGGGAGAACAGTAGAAATATCCGTTTCACAATCTACAGCAGTTCCGGAATAAACTATAATTGGTTTGTCCGAATTAATAAGACTTGTTGAAAATTGATCATTCCCGTTTCCATGATAAAAACTATAAATAGAACCAGCCGCATTATAAGTTCTTGTAATTGGAGTTCCAAACACAGATCCATTGGGATTAAAATGTTGTACTGTTAATGTTGTATTAGGTTCAGTTATAACTATAGTTGTTTGTTCAGAACCATACTCCAACTGTGCTTGAGCTGCAGTTGCAGCTGTTCCTTTTCCTCTAACTACTAAATATTTAGTTCCTAAAGAATGTATAGGTGCTATTTGATCAAAAGTCCCATCTTCTCCATTCATTCCACAAGTTTGTGGCGTGTCCCCCCAACTTCCTGTATTCATAACAACAGGTTTATCTGCTTTAATTAAAGCACCAATTGCAGCGTGGAACAAATAGCTCTGCCCTAAGTTTAAGGTTATATTTCGTGTAGGCAAAGAAACAATTGTATTATCTTCTATTGCCATTACAGAATATACAGGAGCTGATGAGTATAAACCTGTTACTGACGATCTGTAATAACCTACTCTAAAATCTAAACCTAAACCTTCATTTCCAAAACTTACTAACGAAGCATTTCCTTTAATATTAACTGTGGAACTACCTACTACATCAGAAGCAATATTTCTTAAATTTACCATTATTGGATGTGAAGCTGTAACAATTAATCCTTTATCACTTTCAACAACATCAGTAGAATTTCGAGGAGTTGCTCCGACCGTTCCAACAAATCGATAGCTTACAGGATTATTTTCTGAAACATTCAAAGTGGTTATAAAAGTTCCATCACTTTTCTCTAACCTAACAGTTACATTGGTTGATTCTAGAGTACCAATAACAATTTCATTAGCTTGATTCCAATATTGCCATGGAGCAGGAGCGATGTAATGTTTTGTATAATATTGGCCAAAACCTTGTATACAGATAAACAAAAAGAAAAGTAAATAATTATTATTCATAATTTTTATAGTTAATTTTTTCTAAATATACTTAAATACTTATTAAATTCAACAATATTAAAATTAAAAAATATTTTACTCAATAAATAAGCAAATAAAAGACAAAATTCACATTTTTTTAGGCATCTACTTCTAATTCTTTAATTGAATCAAATATATAAAAATGAGTATCTATTTGTATTTTCTTCATGAAATGAATATACAAAAAAGTCCAAACAAATGTTTGAACTTTTTTAATTGAGTTTAACTTTATTGTTAGTTTTTATAATAATCTCTTCCGAAATTAAACGTTAATGAAAAACGCAATGTATTTTCTAGAGGATTTTGAGTTTTTCCTGTTGCAAACAAATAAGAAACATCAATATTCACAATATTGTATTTAAAACCTGCTCCTAATGTTGCATATTTACGAGCTCCTTTATCATTTGCTTCATTAAAATATCCTAAACGGAATGCAAATGAATTCTGATACCAATATTCAGTACCTAAAGCCCAAGTAAACTCACGCATTTCTTCACTAAATCCTCCTGGTGCATCACCAAAAGATTTAAACATTCCTGAAAACCAACCAATATCACGATATTCTTGCATTCTATTATCAATTGTTGATTGTTCATCAGCATCTAACTTTCCATTTCCATTTAAATCTTTAAATGTAGGTTCTAAGTTAGAAGGTACCAATAATTTAGTAGTTTCACCATAAACCGAGACAGTATTGTAGCTATCTAAAATAAAATCATACCCAAGACCTAAACGTAAAGTTGTTGGGATATTACTTGAATATCTAGAATCTCCCGTATAACTTACTTTGGGTCCCATATTTTGAAAGTTGAAACCTGCACGTAATCTACCTTCATAATTACTCATTTGCATTCTATCACTTTCATAAAAACCTGCTAAATCAACCGCAAAAGTACTCGCACTTGTTTCTCCATCTCCTTTTAATTTTAAGTTAGAACTAATATAACGTCCTGCAACTCCCATTGCAAAGTGATCTGACAATTTAATTGTATACGAAACATCAACCGAGAATTCATTCGGTTTTTCAACACCTTGAAATTCTCCAACATTATCTGTCTTGGTAATTTCTCCTAATGTAAAATATCTTAAACTCGCACCAACGGCACTACGTTCATTAAATTTATTATAATAGCTGGCTCCCATTAACGAAATATCATTCGCTATTTTAGCCATATAGGGTGTATAAGACAATGCAAACCCTTGTTGCTTTTCGGCAAATGCATATTTAGCCGGATTGTAAAATTGTGAAAATGCATCGGCTGTTGTTGCAACTCCCATATCTCCCAAAGCTCCTGAACGCGCATCTGGCGTAATCGTTAAAAAAGATACTCCTGTTGTAATTGCTGGATTGTATGCTTGAGGATGTCCTTCCGGAACTGGTAATACTTGTTGAGCAAATGCTGCTTTTCCTAAAAATAAGCTTAATGCTACTATCGAAACCTTCTTCATGTATGTTTTATATATAATGAACAAATATAAAAATTAGTTTTAACCCTCCCAATTTATATTTAGATTATAGAATAACCAACTTTTCTATCTTTTCGGCTTGTTGCCCCGAAACGGTCGATTTTACTTTTAATCTATAAATATAAACTCCTTTTCCGATTCGATCTCCAAAATCATCTCGTCCGTCCCAAATAATTTCACGCGACAAGAATCCATCAGACACAACCGTTTGATTGATTGTTTTTACGATTTTTCCTGTTACAGTTAAAATTTGAACCTGAACCTGCAACGGTTCATGTGGACGATTGTGTTGAAACCAAAACTCGGTATAATCAACAAAAGGGTTTGGGTAATTAAGAACTTTATCTAATTGTAAATCCGCAGAGGAAGTTACTACAAAGTCTAACGTAGCAGTTGCTAAATTATTGTATACATCCCAAGCTTTAAATGTTATTGTATGCAATCCTTCTTTTAAATTACTGAACGGATAATTCACAAATCCTTTCATAAAGTTATTTGGTTCTGTCTCATAGAACTCATTCATTACAATCGGATTGTTTTCATCTCCATCTAAAATAGCTACCATATCATGCCCAATTCCACTTGCTGTATTCATTCCATTTTCATCTTCTAGATGTGCTAAAAATAATGGTGCATTATTCGTAATTCCGCCCGAAATAAACGTTTCATCATTCATGAACAACTTAATTTGAGGTGCTTTATTATCTTCGGCAGCATTTTCATTTACTCCACCAACTTTTATCGTTGTATTTGCTCCTGTATAATCATCTAAAACAGCGCCTTCTTTCATTGCATAAAAACTAGCTTTCCCCTCTCCTACTGCAATTTTAATATCTTTTGGAACTACAAATTCAATTTCAAAACCACCATTTGTTACGGTAGCATTTCCTCTAAAAATAGTTTCTCCTAAAGTTATAAAATTCATTGGATCACCAACTCCGTCATTCACTAAAGTTGTTTTCTCTTGATTTTTATCGAATAATTGAACAGCTAAATCTCCATTAAAACCATTAATTACTTGTCCGTTTTCGGTTGTAACTTGTCCTTGTAATTTTATACGATCTAAAGCACGCAAACTTCCGATAAAATTCTCGATTGGCTGACCATTTATATGTGTAATTACAATATCTGGTTTAGGTTGAGCCAACTTTAATGCCGGATCACCAACAAAAGAAACCATTCCTTGTTCAGAAACCGTTTGACGCGTATCGTTTTTTGTATGCATTAAAGCTTCTGCCATAGAAATATTTGGAAGATTATTTTCATAATCAAAAAGCCATTTCGAAACATATTTTGTCAATTTTTCAGCATTTGAAATCCCAATTTTTCGATTGGTAGCTAAAATTCCAATTGCTCCTGCATTTTCTCTCAAAAACAATCGTTCTCCACCAGATTGTAAAACTGGATTATCGAATCGAGTAAAATCACATGTCATAATAGCAAACAAAGCATACTTATCTTTATTTGTCAACTTATCAATATCCGGAATTTCTAAATAACGTTCGCCTCCCAAACCAGTTTCTGATCCATGACCTAAATAATTAACAACTAAACTTCCAGAATTAATTCCGTTTAAAAAATCTTCTTTTGCTTTAGGATAACGCGGGCCACCTGCTGCAACTTCTTGTTGATACGAATCAGCAATTACCTTCTTTACATTAAAATACGGTTTATACGAAACCAATTCGTCTGCCATTTCGTTTAATGCAACTTGTAAATTTTTATCATGATCCTTGTCAACATCATCAGCTAAAGCAGTGTATGTATTTTTCCATCTTCCAGCATTTTCTTTACTTAAATAAACCTCTATTTTATCAAGTATAACATTCGCTTCTTGTGGCGTATTTACTGGAATTCGTCCAATAGCAACATCAATCCCTTTATAGTCCGGACTAAATATAATCCCTTCTCCTTCATCTAATAACGCATAAAAATCGTCAGTTGCAAAAGCGCCCCAATCGTTAAAATTATTCGAAGACGAGTTTTGTAAATTACTATACAAATAATGATAAACAGGAACCTGATTTGAATTGTTCTGTACTCGATTTAAATAATCGGTAGAAGCATCTCCAAACATATTTACGTATTTTAATGTTTGATTTCCTGCTTGATAAACATATCGGATAAAATTACGAATCGCTACAACATCTTGCTGACCAGAAGAAAATTCGTTATAAATTACTTCTAAAGGCACCACTTTTACATTTAAATTACTTTTTGATTGATGCAAAGCTGCTAAACGATTCGCCGCACTTAAGAATTGATTGTTTGTTATAATGATATAATCTACATTTCCGTTAGAAAGAATCGTTCCTTTTAAATTCTGATTTGTTACTCTTCCATTACTAACTAAAGAAGGCGTATAAATATCGTTTTGATCTACTGCAACAAATTCTTTCAGCATTCCTAAATTCATTTTCATTAAAAAAGTCCCTGCTGAATTGGTTTTATATACTGTGTTATATCGATCTGTTACATCCCAAACTTGTGTGATATTCTGAGCGCTATTGATTTGAAAAGAACCAACACCAACTTCCGAAATCGCATCGGCAAAACTGAATTTAAACTGTTTATTATGTCCTGCTAAATGTTTGTAATAATCTATTGCTACAAAATCGACAAAACCTTGAGCAGACGGAACACCATTATTGCTGAAGTTAACCTGAATTTGATTCGATTCGGTTGTTAAATTCTTTTCTTGAGAAAAATATCCTTCCCAAGCCAAAATCGAACTTGCTGTGTTATTTCCAGGTAAATTTCGACTTCCTAAAGGTTGTCCATTTAAGTTAATATTAAAAATAGCATTATTGCTTGAAACCGACGCAACATTTACTCCAATTTTTGCTGGCTTAGAAGAGTTTAATAAAGGAGTTTGTAACGTATAAGTTTGCTGAAAACTACTACCAAAATTTTCTCCAAACCATTTTCTGCTCAATTGTGTTATGTTCGATAAATCTTGTTCATGGAAAACTCGATTTACATAATCGTTATAAGTTATGGTTGCATTTCCCGAAGGTTCTGTATACGTTTGCATTCTTTTTCCAGAACTTCCGCCATAGGTAACAAAATAATACGCTTCGGTACTATATAAATTTAAATGTGTTGCATTTTCTTTACTCCAACCTTTCGTTCCAACCCCATAAAAAAGTGCATAATCTCCATCGTTTAACGTTCCGTCTTGTTCGCCTTGAAACTGAATCGCCAATTCGGGCAAATCAAAATAATGATTATCATCATTTGCTAACGGAAGCATATCTCCGCCATATCCGTAAACTTTAATTGTTCTTGGATCAACATCGGCAGGAATTCCCAATTGTGTTAAAAAGTTTTTATCTAATTTATAAACCCCCGTTTCGTTAATTTTAAACTTAAACCAATTTCCTTGTGCTAAAACCGAATTCGTAATGGTAAAATTTTGACCTTTTAACGCAACCGGATTCCCTCCAAAAATTTCGAACGAAATATTAGTTACTTTACTATATCCATTAGCAGTTTTAACAACCGGATTAAATGTTACCAAAGCAGTTTTAACTCCTTTATTAGTATAAACACTTACTTTTGGATCTAATGAAGTCGGAATAGTATTGGGATCTAAATCTTTGTATTTAGAAATATCGATCGCTTGAAAATTCTGAGAAGTAACTCGAACTTTATTTCCTTGTGCATTATTTACAACAACTTTTGCTTCTACAGATTTTGTTCCCGGATTAAAACTAAAATATTCTGATTGAAAACCAGGAATCAGAAATGATTGTGCATTACTTACCAAAAAGTTTTGATCAGCCCATTGTAGCTGAACCGTTTTTGTCTGAGCATTTGCAGACAATATACTTAGTAAAGCAAAAGCAGGTACAAGTTTTTTCATTATATAGAGCAGTGATTATCTATTAATAATTTGATAAAAATAATTAAAAATATTACATTCGACAGTAAAACGTATGAGAAGAGTTTAATATTTTTCATTTTTTAAGTTTTTTTTAAATATTTTTAAATTTGATATTGTTAATCAAAACCTAATTATTATATTGCAACGAAATTTATTACCTACTTTAACAATGAAGATTAATAAAATTATGACACTACAATTGATTGCTGTAATAGCGGCGTCAATTGGATTTACAAGTTGTGGAAACAGCAATGCAAGTACGTCATCAGCAACAGGCTGGAAAATTAACGACAAAAAAGGCGGTTTCCAATATAACACGTCATACGATGGCACCGAAGTACCTTATGGAATGGTGGCTATTGAAGGGGGTACATTTACAATGGGACGAGTTCAGAATGACGTTATGGGAGAGTGGAATAACAATTCAACTCAACAATACGTTCAATCATTCTATATGGACGAAACAGAAGTTACCAACTTAATGTATAATGAATATTTAAATTGGACAAAAGCTGTTTACCCTCCAACAGAAGCTCGTTACCGCAACATTTATTCTGCTGCATTACCAGATACATTGGTTTGGCGTAATCAGTTAGGTTTCACCGAAACTTTAACAAATACTTATTTACGTCACCCAGCTTACTCAAGCTATCCAGTTGTTGGAGTTTCTTGGGTTCAAGCAAACGATTTCTCTAAATGGAGAACGGATCGTGTTAACGAATTAAACTTAGAACGCGCAGGTTATTTAGCTAAAAATGCTAAAACTAATAAAGCTTATGGCGAGCAATCTTTCTCGACCGACACTTATTTAAACGTACCTACAAAAGCTTTCGCTGGAGATAGTACTGTTGTATATAAAGGAGTTAAAAACAGAGCAAAAGCTGGAGAAACGGGAGTTTATGCAAAAATGGAATATGGTTTATTTTCTGCTGAATACCGTTTACCAACCGAAGCTGAATGGGAATATGCTGCTAGCGTAAGAAAATCGGATCGTATTTATAATAATTCACAAGGGCGTAACAAATATCCTTGGGGATCGAACGATGTTCGTACAAATTCTCGTAGAACTAAAGGTGATTATTTAGCAAACTTTAAACAAGGACGTGGAGATTATGGTGGAATTGCCGGATGGTCTACAGATGCTGGAGAAATAACAACTGCTGTTAAAACATTCCCTGCTAACGATTGGGGATTATATGATATGGCAGGAAACGTTGCTGAGTGGGTTGCAGACGTTTACCGTCCTGAAATCTCTTCTCAAGTAAACGACATGAACTATTTCCGTGGAAATGTTTATAATAAAAGTGTAATTGGTCCTGATGGAACTGTACAAATTGTAGATACTACAATTAAATACGACACATTACCAAACGGAAAGTTACATCCACGTGCATTACCTGGTCAAGTTCAAAAAACAGGTGTTGATGAGCAAGATACATTCCAAAGAAGAAACTTCCAAGGTAATAACAGCATTGCATATAATGATGGTGATGCCTTTGAAAATGCAAAACAAGGTGAAGGCTCTACAAGAATGTATAATTCTCCATTAGACGAAGCTATATATGACGAAGAAGGAAATCTGACATTAGCAAAAGATGGTACTACAAGAACAACTTTAATTAACAACAATTCACGTGTTATTAAGGGTGGATCTTGGAAAGACAGAGCTTATTGGTTAGATCCTGCTACACGCAGATTCGTTGACCAATATTCTGGATCAGATTTCATTGGGTTTAGAAATGCTATGACTAAAGTAGGAAGCACTAAATCTAACGCTAAGAAAAAAGCAAGAGGTTAATTTCAACAATCTTCATTATAAAAGTCCCAAATATTGGGACTTTTTTTTATTTTTGACCTATGGAAATATCAGAAATTTATTCAATTTATAGCGAATGTAACGGTGTTAGTACCGACACTAGAAATATCATTCCAAACAGTATATTTTTCGCTTTAAAAGGCGAAAACTTCGACGCTAACGAATTTGCTTTAGATGCTCTTAAAAAAGGTGCAGCTTATGCAGTTGTCGACAATCCTGCATTAAAGAAAACCGAAAACAAACATTTAATTCACGTTAAAGATGTTTTAAATTGCTTACAAGAATTAGCCGCGTTTCATCGTTTTCACGTTGGTCTTCCTATTGTTGCTTTAACAGGAAGCAACGGAAAAACAACCAGTAAAGAATTGGTTCACGCTGTTTTAAGCAAGCGTTATTGTACTATTGCTACGATTGGAAATTTAAATAATCATATTGGAGTTCCGTTAACGCTTTTAAGATTGACTGATGAAACCGATTTAGGAATTATCGAAATAGGAGCGAATCATCAGAAGGAAATAGAACGTTTATGTGAAATAGCTCAGCCTGATTTTGGTTTTATTACAAATTTCGGACGAGCGCATTTAGAAGGTTTTGGCGGAGTTGAAGGTGTTATTAAAGGAAAAAGCGAGCTATACGATTTCTTGAAAGAAAATCGCAAAACAGCATTCGTAAATTTTGATGACGAAATTCAGATTGAAAAAACAAAAGACATCACTCGTTTTGGATTTTCAATGAAACAACATCCCGAAGCAAAAATTCAAATTACAAAAGCATTTGCGCAACCAATGGCAACTTTAGAAGTCAACGAAACGCTTATTACATCGAATCTTACAGGTTTGTATAATTTACCAAATTTGGCTTATGCAGTTTCTATTGGTTTATTTTTTAACATTCCGATCGAAACAATTAAAGAAGCCATTGAAGCATATATTCCGCAAAATAATCGTTCGCAATGGACCAAAATAAAGGATTTGAATATTTTGATGGATGCTTACAATGCAAACCCAAGCAGTATGCAAGTTGCAATCGAAAATTTTAATCAATTAGAAGGCGATTCAAAATTGATGATTTTAGGCGATATGTTCGAATTAGGAGATCAGTCTAATAAAGAACATTTACATATTATTAATGAAGTGATGAATACTGGAATTCAAACTGTTTTTATTGGCGAACATTTTTTCGAACAACAAAAAAAACAATCGAATATTCACTATTTTAAAACAATCGAATCTTATTTCGATTATTTAAAAGAACATTCGATTAGTAATAAACTCCTTTTAATAAAAGGCTCACGAGGAATGGCTTTAGAACGTATTCTTGAGAAAATAAATTAAAAAAAAGAGCCTTTCGGCTCTTTTTTTTAAGATAAAACTCCAACTTTTATCATACATTCTTTAATAACATTGTAAGTTCGTTCAATATCGTGATCTAGTCCAATCGAAAAACGAATCAAACCATCGGTTAATCCCATCTCTTTTTGTTCTTCTAATGGAATTTCAGAAGATGTTGAAGTTCCCGGAGCCGAAAATAACGTTTTATAAAAACCTAAACTTACAGCTAAATAACCTACATTTTTTTCTTGCATCAATTCCATCAAAGCGTTTGCTTTTTCTAAAGATCCCGCATCAATTGTTAACATTCCGCTAAAGCCAAATTCTTCTCTAAACATAGACTTATATAACTGATGACTTGGATGAGATGTTAATCCTGGATACACCGTTTTAACTCCATCCTTTTCTAACAATTGTCCCAATTTCAAAGCATTTTCGCTATGTTTTTGCATACGAATTGGCAATGTTCGAAGATTTTTCAGAATACTTGCAGAACGAAAACTATCCATCGTAGAACCCAAAAGCATGCAAGCTCCGTCGTTTACGTTCTTGATATCATTAATAAAATCAGCCGAAGCACAAATAACCCCGCCAACTGTGTCGCTACTTCCGTTAATATATTTCGTTAAACTGTGAATTACGATATCTGCGCCTTGCAAAGCCGGACTAATTGTTAACGGAGAAAAAGTGTTATCTACCACAACTTGAATTCCATGTTCTTTTGCCAATTTCGAAATTTGCTCAACATCTGCAACTTCTAATAAAGGATTGCTTACCGTTTCTAAATAAATAACCTTTGTATTCGGTTTAATTGCGTTTTTAATACTTTCAATTTTCGTTATATCAACAAAATCAACAGCAACTCCAAATCCTGTAATAAAGTTTTTTAAGAATGCATACGTTCCGCCATAAATGGTTCTACTACTTACAATATGATCTCCATTTTTACATAAATGCATTAAAGTTCCTGTAATTGCTCCCATTCCACTTGCACAAACATGAGCCGCTTCGGTTCCTTCCATTTTTGCTAAAGCAGCACTTAAATACATGTTTGAAGGTGAACTGTGGCGACTATATAAATAACAACCATCGGTATTTCCTTCGAACGTGTCGAACATAGTTTTAGCAGATAAAAAAGTATAAGTAGAAGAATCGGAGATTGATGGATTTACACCGCCAAATTCTCCAAAGAATTGTAAATCTTGAATTTCGTTTGCTGGATTAAACATAATATATATTGTTTTTTGTTTGTAATTACTGAAAATTACCGACTTCCGTTCTTCTTTCAAAAACTTTTAATCTTAATCAGAAAAAAAAACATAAAAAAATGTATATTTGAACAAATATATTTTACAAATTCATTTATATCCCTAAAAATAAACAGCTATTATGAAATTAGACCAAATAGATTATAAACTAATCGAGCTTTTACAGCAAAATTGTAAACAAACAACGAAAGAGTTGGCAGATCAATTAGATTTATCTACAACAGCTGTTTACGAACGCGTTAAAAAACTAGAAAAACAAAACATTATTACCGATTATGTTGCCATAGTAAATAAAGACAAAATTAACCGCAGCTTTATGACCATGGCACATGTAAAAATTAAATCGCATTCTAAAGACGCTATTATTAAGTTCGAGAAAAAAGTAAACGAAATTCCGGAAGTTTTAGAATGTTTTCACGTAAGTGGCGAATATGATTATATCTTAAAAATTGGTGTACATGACATGGAAGCGTATCGCGAATTTATGCTTTCGAAACTTACAACAATGGAAGAAGTTCAAAGTACGCACAGTATGTTTGTGATTAAAGAAGTAAAGAATTCTAAAACATACAGTATTTTATAAAAGGAAATTACAGATTATTTTTAGACCAAGGATGATACTTTTCGACCTCATCTTTTAGTTTGTTGCGATCTAAATGCATGTAAATTTCGGTTGTTGTGATCGATTCGTGTCCTAACATTGCCTGAATAGAACGAAGATCGGCTCCATTTTCTAAAAGATGAGTTGCAAAAGAATGTCGCAATGTATGCGGGCTTACATTTTTCTTGATTCCCGAAAGTGAAACCAAGTTTTTAATAATTGTAAAAATCATTGCTCGAGTAAGCTTTCCTCCTCTCCTATTTAAAAACAAAATATCTTCGCTGTCGGTTTTTATCTTTAGCCCGGAACGAACAGAATCTTTATAAAGCATTATCTTCTTAATTGCCGAATCAGAAATAGGAACAAAACGTTGTTTAGAACCTTTTCCGAAAACACGGATAAATCCCTCTTCGAGATACAATTCGGATAATTTAAGATCAATTAATTCAGAAACGCGAAGTCCACAAGAATAAATGGTTTCGATAATAGCATCGTTTCGAATTCCTTCCGGAGTTTTTAAATTGATAACTTCCAACATTAAATCGATTTCTTTAACAGATAAAACAACAGGTAGTTTTCGAGTTTGTTTAGGAAGTTCGATAAACGTAACCGGATTATTTTCGACTACATTTTGCAAAACTAAAAAACTAAAAAAGTGATTGACCGAAGCTAAAATCCTTGCTTGACTTGTTGGCACTAAAAAATCGGAAATAAAGTGGATAAACACTCGTATATGTTGATCTTGAATTTCGTTCAACGTTAATTCAGATCCTATAAACTGTTCGAACTTCTCTAAATCGTATAAATAGTTAATAATAGTGTTTTCAGAAACACCACGTTCTAACTTTAGATAATATTTAAACTGTTCGATATATTTTTCCATAAAAAAACCACCAAAAATGGTGGTTTAAAATTACTATTTTATAGGTAATTAATCAAATTTATAACCAACACCTACTTGAATTACAATATTTTTTAAATCTTTTGTTTCAATAGTCACTCCTCCTATTTCAGATTTAAAATCTTCATTAGCCTTAGATAATCCTAAGTTATAGCGTGCATTAACAAAGAATCCCATTGGTAAATCGTACGCCAAACCTAATCCTAATCCAAAATCAACTGATTTATAAAAATCCTTTGTATCTACAGTTGCATTTCCTCCTTTAGCTTCAGATTTCATCAGGAAACCTACTTGCGGGCCAGCTTCCACCGAAAAACCATCTACAATGTAATACTTCGCCATAATAGGAACATTAATGTAATCATTATGCTGTTTTCCTTCTCCACTACCTTTATGTTTAACTCCTTGCGCTGAATACACAACTTCTGGTTGAACAGAGAACTTATCATTAAATTTAATTTCGGCAACAGCTCCTACGTGAAAACCTGTTAACATTTCAGCGTTATCAGCACCTGAAAGGTTCGCAAAGTTTACACCTGCTTTAGGTCCAAATTTTACTTGTTGTTGTGCCATACCCACAGCACCAAAACCAACTGCTGCAATTGCAGCAAAAAACATTTTTTTCATAATCTATCTAATTTTTTGAGTTAGTTTTATCTAAAAGTATGCCAAACTAGAACTTGTATCCGATTGAAAACTGAATAGAAGAATTCTTCAATGGATCAAAGTTTAAATGCTCATTAGCATACTTAACTTCTTTAATTACTTCGTTAAACTCTGCTTCCGGAATTCCAGGATTTGCAGGTATAGGCCACTTTACATAATCGTTGTCTATTTTATAAACATCTTGTAGACCTAAATAATAACGAGCGTTAATATATAATCCGTTTTGGAAGTAATAAGAAAAACCTGCAGTTACACCATAATCTAATTTTTCGTAATAATTATCCGGATCAGTACTTCTGTAACCAGATTCAAATAAGGCTTGATCTAACTGAGAATAACTTGGAGTATATTTTGGATCGGAATAATATAAATATTGTCTGGCTGTATTGTATTTATTAGCATCGAATTGCCCTTTTGCATCTAGCATATATCCTATTTGCCCTCCTAATTCTACAGAAAAATTATCACTAACATAATATTTAAAAGTAATAGGAAGATATAAATAATGCATGGTAACATCTTCTAACTTTAAGGTTTCTTTTACTTCTTTTGTATCAATATCAATTTGATCATAATCTGCTCCTTTATATCCTTGAACAGCGTACAATAACTCTCCTTGTACCGAAAACTTTTTGTAAAATGAAAGTGGAATTTCAATTGTTCCTCCTACTTGCAAACCAACTTTGGAATTTTGAGCATTCCCGCCAGCCAAACTAGACATGTTTACACCTGCTTTTATTCCCGTTTCAATAGGATTTCTATGATTGCGTTGTGCAGTTGCATGAGTAGACAACAATCCTAAAAAAGCAATTGATAGTAATATTTTATTCATTAGGTTTATCTTTAAAAACTTTTTCAGCCTTAAAGATATAAAAAAAGCCTTTCAAAAATGAAAGACTTTTAAAATTTTCTTAATTTTCTTTTAAATATTATAATTTAAAAGTTAATCCGAATGTTGCTGTATCAAAGAAATTATTGAAATTATTGATATTTGCATGGAAATTTGTAGTTGCTTTTGAACCAGATTGATCAGATTTTCCAGAGTTAAATCCAATTAAATCACTTAAAGCAAAGTTGATAGCAATTTTAGGAGTAACAAAATAATTGAAACCTAAAGTAGCGTTAACACCAAATTGATTAAATTTTGGAGATTCTACTGTAGTAGTAACATCATTAATTACGCTTGTTCTTTTAGTTTTAGACGAATCGTAACCAATTCCTAATTCAGCATAAGGTTGGAATCTGTTTAAGTCGGCAATATAATAACGACCAAACACTTCAAAACCTACAGTTGATCCTTTTTCAGTAAAAGTATTAGAAGATACATCAGAATAGTTTTCTTCTTTAGAAGTACCAATGTTTAAACCTAAACCTACTGCAAATTTATCTGTTACGAAATAACCTGCTTTTGGAGTAAAGTTAAAATTAGATTCTTTTAAAGTAGCACTTTTGTCATCTTGAGTGTTAGCTCTTAAGCTTCCTTCTAATAAGATATCTCCTTCACCAAATCCAAATTTCCCCTCTTGAGCTTGTGCAGCAACTCCCGTTGCTAAAACAGCTAATGATAAAATAATCTTTTTCATTTTTCTATTATTTTTAACGATGCAAATGTATTGCATATTTTTTTACCGAGTATAAATATTTAACATTTATTTAAAAATCACTTAACCTAAAGATCTAAAATTAAATTATTCGCAACAAATAAAGCCATAAACTAATTTTACACTAAATTGTCAGATTTTCAACAACTTATATTTTCGTTAAATTTCATATACCAAACATTCTTTTTAGTACTTTTATCCCAAAATCATACTAAAGTATTTTTTAACAGATGAAAATTGCAATTATTAACGGTCCAAACTTGAATCTTTTAGGAAAAAGAGAACCGGAAATCTACGGAAACTCTACGTTTGAAGCTTATTTCGAAGAATTAAAGTCAGAGTTTAAAGAACTAGAGCTTACTTATTTCCAATCGAATCACGAAGGAGAAATTGTTGATAAATTACACGAAATAGGGTTTAATTTCGACGGAATTATCCTTAATGCTGGCGCATACACGCATACTTCGGTTGCAATTGCCGATGCAATAAGCGCAATTAACACTCCGGTTATTGAAGTACATATTAGTAATGTTTTTAAAAGAGAAGCTTTTCGTCACAAATCTTATTTATCTGCTGTGGTAAAAGGAATTGTTACAGGCTTTGGTTTTACGTCTTATAAATTAGCTTTATACTCTTTTGTGAATGCATAGAATTCTGTTTTTTCTTATTGCTTCCTTATATATAAACACACTAAACGCTCAACATTCTTTTCGCATTGTTAATAAAAACAATGCCGAAATTCCGTTTGCGGTTGTAAAAACCGATGACAATCAAACGGTTTTATTATCGAACAACGAAGGTTTTATTCAAATTCCGAATACTGTTCAAACTATTCAAATTTCTTCTTTAGGATATTCTTCTAAAAAATATCAGATTCAAAAAACAGATT
The DNA here is from genome assembly GCA_002360925.1 of Flavobacteriaceae bacterium UBA3339. Lineage (GTDB taxonomy): Bacteria > Bacteroidota > Bacteroidia > Flavobacteriales > Flavobacteriaceae > Flavobacterium. Next base: position 187,820 of record DERN01000010.1, read on the forward strand.
CAGAAATCGTTTTAGATTCTTTAATTTATTCAAACGATTCTACTATTAATAAGAATCATTTAGTAAAAAATGCCATTCATAATCGAATTGAAAATGATAAAAGATCGAAGAATATCAAATTCAATTTTTATGGAAAAGGAAGTTTAGATGTTACCAATTATCCCGAAAAATTTTTAGGATACGATATTGATCAATTAGATCCTAATTTAAAACTCGATTCTTTAAAACAAGGAAATATATTTTCGAGCGAAACTTTGTCTACTGTTTATCAAAATGCACCGAATAAACACAAGGAAATTGTTGAGAAGAATTACTTGATGGGAAATAGCCGAAATCAAAATTTCTTAACTGCTTTAGAATCCGATATCGATTTTTACAAAAACATTGCATATAAAGACTGGGGATTGATTTCTCCTTTGGCATCAAATGCAATTAATTATTACGATTATTCATATGGAGGATTTTTTATAGATGTCATTTCAAAACAGAAAATCCATATTCTTCATGTAAATCCTTTGCGTTCGGTCGATCCTGCAATGAAAGGAACGATTTATTTAGTAGACGAAACTTTCGAGATTTACGCAATTGATGCCTTTGTTAAAGGAAAAAATGTTGGACAAGGACAAGTGACCGAATATCACATTCAACAATTATTTTCTTTCAATTCGAAATTGAATAAATGGATAAAGACACTTCAAACAATCGATTTTCAAGGAAAAATTCTTGTTTTTTCATTCAACGGATCTTTCATCAATTTACAAAGTCGATATGAAGAATTTCCCGAAAAACGAGATTTTTTCTCAAAAGAAGTCATTACATACGATCATGTAAACGATTCATTACATTATTTCAAGAAAAAACGTCCAATTTTTTTAACAGATGATCAAGAAGAAATCATTACCGAAAAAAACGATGAAATAATTGAAAAAGACACAAAAGTTTATCAAGATTCATTAGATCGAAATCATAACAGATTCAATCTTTTTAAATTAGTTTTAGGATACAAAAATCGAGATTCGAAACGAAATGTAACTTATAAATACAACGGATTGCTTTCGACTTTTGCGTTTAATCCCGTTCAAGGTTTTAACGTTACAACCGGACTTTCATATTTGAAAGAAAAACCAAACAACGAAACATTTTACGAAATTGGCGGATTGGTTAATTACGGAACCGCCGAAAACAAACCTCGTTTTTCGGGATATTATACGCAATTATTTAATCGGGTTACAAAATCGAAATTGACTTTAGCCGGAGGTTTAACTGTTAATCAATTTGGAGAAGACTTTCCGATTAAAAAACTAATAAACTCGATTGCTGCTTCTTATTTTGGTCGAAATTATGCTAAATATTATCAAAAGGATTTTATTTCAGCTCAATATGAACAAGATCTTTTAAATGGTTTATTTTCTTCTTTTGAGTTAGAATATGCGAACAGAAGACCTCTGTTTAACAATACAATTAACTCGCCTTTTGTAAAAAAACGCATTTTTTCATCCAATAACCCAATTGATCCACAAGATTTTACAAATCCGGGATTCGAACAAAATCAAATTGTAAAATTAAAGATCAAAGCAGTTATTAATTTCGATCAGAAATACATCAAATATCCTCATAAGAAAACAGATATTTCGTATTCTAGATATCCGCTTGTTCATTTTAATTTCGAAACAGGATTTGCTTCAAGCGTACCAAAATACAATTATGCTTTAATTGGCTTATCAACTTTGTACCAAAATCACTTAAAACAATACGGAAATTTTGGTGTTTACGTAAATGCCGGAAAGTTTTTAAATGCAGAAGGAATTGCTTTTATGGATTATAAACATTTCTACGGAAATGAAACCTTTGTTGGAACTACGAAAAATTATTTAAAGAATTTTAATCTTCTTCCTTATTACGATTACAGCACAAATAAAGACTTTTTAGAACTGCATGCTGAACATAATTTTAAAGGTTTTTTCACCAATAAGGTCCCATTTTTTAATAAATTGCAATGGCATTTAGTTGTTGGCGCGCATGCACTTTTTACGTATGAGAATAAATCGTATTACGAAACAAGCATTGGTTTAGACAATGTAGGCTTTGGCAATTTTAGACCTTTTAGAATTGATTATTTTCAGTCGTTTAACGGTTCTAAACAAACTAACGGAATTATAATCGGCGTTAAACTTTTAGATAAAATGAAATAAAAAACCTGAACAATTGTTCAGGTTTTTTATTAATACGCTTTAGCGAATAATACTCTTCCTTTTGAAGGTTTTCCAGTTAAAACACAAACGCCTTCTTCTTCTTTTCGATCCATAGGAATACAACGAATTGTAGCTTTTGTTAATTCTTTTATCTGCTCTTCTGTTTCAGGTGTTCCGTCCCAATGAGCTAATAAAAATCCTCCTTTTGTTTCTAAAACTTCTTTAAACTCATCGAACGAATTTACTTCTGTTACATGTTCGTTTCTAAAGTTAAACGCTTTTGTGAATAAGTTCTCTTGAATTTCGTTTAACAATTCTTTGATATATTGATCTAGATTTTCTTGCGAAACCGTTTCTTTTGTTTGAGTATCTCTTCGAGCAATTTCAACGGTTTTGTTTTCCATATCTCGTCCACCAATTGCAACGCGTAAAGGCACACCTTTTAATTCCCATTCGGCAAATTTAAATCCTGGACGTTGAGTATCTCGATCGTCAAATTTTACCGAAATTCCTTTTGCTTTTAATTCCGAAATCAATTCATCTGCAAAATTACCAATCGCATTTTTCTCTTCTTCTGTTTTAAAAATCGGAACAATTACAACTTGAATAGGTGCTAATTTTGGAGGCAAAACTAATCCATTATCATCAGAATGTGTCATAATTAAAGCGCCCATTAATCGTGTTGAAACTCCCCAAGAAGTTGCCCAAACATATTCTTGCTTCCCTTCTTTATTAGTAAATTTCACATCGAATGCTTTTGCAAAATTTTGTCCTAAAAAGTGCGATGTTCCTGCTTGTAAAGCTTTTCCGTCTTGCATTAAAGCTTCAATTGTATACGTATCATCAGCTCCGGCAAAACGTTCTGTTTCGGTTTTAAATCCTTTAACAACCGGAATTGCCATAAAATTCTCTACAACATCAGCATAAATTTCTTGCATTTGCTTTGCTTCTACCAAAGCTTCTTCTTTTGTTGCGTGCGCTGTATGTCCTTCTTGCCATAAAAACTCTGCAGTACGCAAAAATAAACGCGTACGCATTTCCCAACGAACAACATTTGCCCATTGATTAATTAAAATTGGAAGATCTCGATAAGATTGAATCCAACCTTTATAAGTACTCCAAATAATTGCTTCGGAAGTAGGACGAACTATTAATTCTTCTTCTAACTTCGCTTCAGGATCCACCATTAATTTTCCTGGATTTTCAGGATCATTTTTTAATCTGTAATGTGTTACAATTGCACATTCTTTGGCAAATCCTTCTGCATTTTTTTCTTCAGCTTCGAACAAACTTTTCGGAATGAACAAGGGGAAATACGCATTGCTGTGACCTGTTTCTTTGAAACGTTTATCTAATTCTGCTTGCAGTTTTTCCCAAATGGCGTATCCGTAGGGTTTAATTACCATACTTCCTCTTACTCCCGAATTTTCGGCTAAATCGGCCTTTACAACCAATTCGTTATACCATTTAGAATAATCTTCCGATCTTGTAGTTAAATTCTTGCTCATTTTTAATATATTGGTATATAATTTGATTATATAATATTAACACATTATTTTGCACAAATCTACTTAAATTTGTAATGTTCAACAATAAAAAAACTTTAAATATGCTACTAACTATATTCAATAAGACCAATTTGCTGCGATTAAGTCTTTTTACATCGGCAGCGATGCTACTTACAGCTTGTTCCAGTTTAAATCAAAAACCTTACGATGTAGACGGTATTTACAACAACAGTAAAATTGCTGTTGAAGATACGCATAATAGTGCAGCATACTATTCGAATTACTTTAAGGAAAAAACAGAAGAATCGGGCGAATATTTTACAGACGTTGACAATTATTCTTCTTATACACAAGGAAACGGAGCTTGGGGTGATACCACTTCTGAAACTCAAATTATTTATAATCCTTACAACAGTTATGGTTGGGGCTATCCTTATGGCGGATGGTATGATTGGAACTGGGGTTGGAGTTTTGGCTTTGGTTACGGCTGGGGCGGATATTGGGGATATCCTTACTATGGTTGGGGTTATCCGCATTACGGTTGGAACTATCCTTATTATGGATATCGAAATGTTTCACGAAATGATTCGTATCGTGCATTATCAAATCGTCAACTTACACCTGCAAACGGACGTATGAATAACAGATTAATGAGTTCTGACACTAGAATGTCAAGAAGTAACTCTTTAAATTCTGGAAGAACCATGACACGTACTGACAAAACATTCTCTAGAGTTAATTCAACTTTAAACAGAATGGAAGCTGTTGAAACAAGACGCGTTGCACCAATCGATAATTCAAGAAATTTACGAAACGATCGTCCTATTAATAATTCTCGTATCAACAATAATAATACAAGAAGTAATAATATAAGAACCGAACGTCCTGTTTCAAGACCAACTTACACTCCATCTTCTAGCACAAGAATGAATACAGGAAGCATGGGAAGATCAATGAATACTGGCGGCGGCGGAATGCGTTCTGGTGGCGGAAGAAGGTAATTAATCCATTTATCTAAAAACATAAATTAATAAGAAATGAAAAAGATATATATACCATTAGCTGCTTTGTTTGGAATTGCGCAGGTTACTGCTCAAGAGTTTAATCCGAACGATGCAATTAGAATTGGAACTCAACAAGTAAACGGAACTGCACGTTACAACGCAATGAACGGAGCTTTTGGCGCCTTGGGTGGCGATGTTTCATCGTTGCAAATAAATCCGGCGGGATCTGCATTATTTAATTATAATCATTTTAGTTTAACCGGAAATGTGCAAATTCAGAAAAACAAATCCATCTTTTCTAATACTAAAAGTACTTCTAAAGAAAGCGATGTAGAACTTCCGAATTTTGGAGCTGTATTTGTAATCGATTCCAACAACCAAGATCAAGCGCTTAAAAAAGTTACAATTGGTTTAGGTTATCATACCAATGCTCGTTTTAACGATCGTTATTTCAGTAGCGGAGTTTCGAATCAATCGGTAAGCAATTACTTTTTAGATCATGCTAATTATGGTTTTAATGGCGGAAGCGTTCCTCTTGATCATGTTCAAACTCAAGGAAACGAAACTGTCGGTGATTTGTACGACATGCTAAATAAAGTTCAAAATGGTTTTTCGGCTCAGCAAGCTATGTTGGCTTATCAAGGATATTTAATTAATGATGAAAATAACGGATATGTTTTAAACGGTTCGGGAACTAATTTTTATCAAGAAAATGAAACATATATTACAGGTTTCAACAATCAATTGACTGCAAATGTTGCGTTCGATTTTAATAAAAGATTATATCTTGGAGCGAATTTAAACGTTCATTTTGTTGATTATTTGACTTCTTCTGCTATTTATGAAGAAAATCTTTCGGCAACCGACGGATATAAAAAATTATTATTCAACAACAATACCTATACATACGGATCTGGTTTTTCGTTTAATGTAGGAGGGATTTTTAAAGCAACCGAAGAATTTAGAATCGGAGCTTCTTATCAATCGCCAACTTGGATGAGTTTACAAGATGAGTTCGCTCAAAGTCTCCAAACAAATGTCATTCAAAACGGAAAAACAGAATTTTACAATGTAAATCCAAATTTAGTAACACTTTACAATAAATACCGAGTTCAAAATCCGGGATCGTTTACAGGAAGTTTGGCATACGTTTTTGGATCTAAAGGCTTATTAAGTTTCGATTATACTAGAAAAGATTATAGTTCGATAGAATACAGTGCAAAAGACGGAAGCAATTTTGATATTACGAACGACTATTACAAAAACAATTTACAAGCAACAAATGAGTTTAGAGTTGGTGGTGAAATTCGTTTAGATCAGGTTAGTTTACGTGCAGGTTTTAGACATGTTGACAGTCCGTACAAAAACAAAAAAACGTTAGGCGATTTAACAAGTTACAGTGCCGGAATTGGTTATAGTTTTGGAGCATCGCGCTTAGATTTAGGCTATATGCTTTGGAAACAAGATTCAGAACAAAACATTATTAGTTCTGGTTTTACACCAACAGCAAATATTCAATCAAACAACCACAATATTACATTAACGTATAGTGCAAGTTTTTAATATTATTCAACATAAAAACAAAAGTCCTTACTAACAAACAGTAAGGACTTTTTTATTTGTATCTTTGCCAAAATTTTTCAAGATGAAAGCACTACAAAAACTTTTTATGTTAGGCGGCTTATCAATTTTATCTTTAAACGCCTTTTCTCAAGAAGTTACAAACAATCTTTACACTTCTAACAACAAAGGAAAAATCTATATTTATTGGGGAGGAAATCGTGGATATTACTCTTCTTCCGACATTCATTTTAAAGGAGAAGATTTTGACTTTACCGTCGAAAATGCAAAAGCACACGATAAACCAAAAGGTTGGCATGCAGATTATATCAATCCAACACGAATGACGATTCCGCAAACCAATTTCCGTTTGGGATATTTTATTACAGACAAATACAGCGTTTCTTTCGGATTTGATCACATGAAATATGTGTTAACTCAAAATCAAGAAGCAAAAGTTGTTGGCGATTATCCAAATAAAGGAAGTTATGGCGAAGTTTTAGAAAATGGAAATACATTAATAACGCCCGAATTCTTAAAATTCGAACATACCGACGGATTGAATTATATTAATTTAGAATTAGCTCGTCATGAAGATCTTTCGAAATATATCGGAATCACAAACACCGATAAAATTCAATTGAATGTTTTGGCTGGTGTTGGTACTGGAGTTTTATTTCCAAGAACAAATGCAACCGTTTTAGGCGGAGAACGTAACGATGAATTTAAAATTGCAGGTTTCGGAGCTTCTGTAAAAGGTGGATTAAACTTAACGTTCTACAAACATTTCTTTGTTCAATACGAAACAAAAGCAGGTTATATCAACATTTTAAAAACACCGATTTCTCCTAATTCTTCAGAATATGCCAAACACGATTTCACTTTCTTACAAAGTCTTATCGTTGTTGGTGGAATTTTTAAACTGTAATTAGCATTTATTAAGGAATTAAAATCGTAGTTTTGCAACCTCAATTTTAGAATCATGAGAACCAAATCATTAAAGAAAAATAAAATCAACGTAGTTACGCTGGGCTGTTCAAAAAACGTTTACGACAGCGAAGTGTTGATGGGACAATTAAAAGCCAGTGGTAAAGACGTAACTCATGAAGCTGCAAACGACGAAGCAAACATTGTGGTAATCAATACCTGCGGTTTTATCAATAATGCAAAGGAAGAATCGGTTAATACGATTTTAGAATATGTAGATAAAAAAGAGCAAGGTATTGTAGATAAAATCTTTGTTACCGGTTGTTTGTCTGAACGTTACAAACCAGATTTAGAATCAGAAATTCCGGATGTAGATCAATATTTCGGAACAACAGATTTACCTTTATTATTAAAAGCTTTAGGAGCCGATTACAAACACGAACTTTTAGGCGAACGTTTAACTACAACTCCTAAAAATTACGCTTATTTAAAGATTTCTGAAGGTTGCGATCGTCCTTGTTCATTTTGTGCGATTCCTTTAATGAGAGGAAAACACGTTTCACAATCGATTGAAAAATTGGTTAATGAAGCCGAAAAATTAGCAAAAGACGGAGTTAAAGAATTGATTTTAATTGCTCAGGATTTAACTTATTACGGTTTAGATTTATACAAAAAAAGAAATTTAGCCGAGCTTTTAGAGAATTTAGCTAAAATTGAAGGAATTGAGTGGATTCGTTTACATTACGCATTTCCAACAGGTTTCCCGATGGACGTTTTAGAATTGATGAAACGCGAACCAAAAATTTGTAATTATATCGATATTCCGCTTCAGCACATTGCAGACAATGTCTTAAAATCGATGCGTCGCGGAACAACTTACGCCAAAACAACTCAATTATTAAAAGATTTTAGAGCAGCAGTTCCCGGAATGGCAATCAGAACAACACTTATTGTTGGATATCCTGGCGAAACAGAAGAAGATTTCGAAATCCTTAAAAATTGGGTTAAAGAAATGCGTTTCGAACGTTTAGGTTGTTTTACATATTCTCACGAAGAAAACACACATGCTTATTTGTTAGAAGACGATGTTCCGCAAGAAGTGAAACAAGCGCGTGCTAACGACATAATGGATATTCAGGCTCAAATTTCTTGGGAATTGAATCAAGAAAAAATTGGTCAAACATTCCGTTGTATTATCGATCGTAAAGAAGGAAATCATTTTATTGGAAGAACCGAATTCGATTCTCCGGATGTTGATAATGAAGTTTTAATCGATGCTACAAAATATTATGTAAAAGTTGGTGATTTTGCCGAAATTGAAATCTTTGACGCTACAGAATTCGATTTGTACGGAACACCTATTTCAAAATAACATTTTAAACCGAAAGATTCTCTTTCGGTTTTTTATTTAAATTCAGTTATGTCTAGTATCATTTTATTATTCCTTTGTTTATTTATAGGAATTGCGATTCAACGCGTTCCAAGTTTTCCTAAAAACACATCGTTGGTTTTAAATCAATATATTTTATTTGTGGCTTTACCTGCAATGGCTTTGCATTATTTGCCTAAAATAGAATTAGGTTGGGATTTACTGCTTCCTGCTTCTATCGCTTGGATTGCTTTTGGATTTTCGTATTTGTTTTTTAGTTTTCTTGGAAAAAAATTCGGATGGTCTAAAAAATTAATTGGCTGTTTAATTATTACGTCAGGTTTAGGAAATACTTCGTTTGTCGGAATCCCTGTTATACAGGCAATGTACGGCGAAGAAGCTTTAAAAACATTAATTATTATTGATTTACCTGGAACTTTTGTTGTCCTTTCGACTTTAGGTGTTATGGTAGCGACGCTTTATTCTAAGAAAAAAGGACAAGAAGAATCTATTTTAAAGAAAATGTTTTCCTTTCCTCCTTTAATTGCGTTTATAATCGGTTTTTCGATGGCAATTATCAAAATAGATTTCCCTGAAGTTTTTAGTGAAACATTAAAACAACTTGGCGCAACCCTTTCGCCTATTGCATTGATTTCGGTTGGTTTTCAATTAAAATTTAAAGCCTACGGAAAACACTTTAAGTTTTTAGCTTTAGGTCTATTTTTCCAATTGATTTTATTTCCGTTTTTAATCTTTGCTTTATTTTATTTCGTTTTAGGAAAACACGATTTAGACACCAAAGTTTGCATTATTGAAGCCGCAATGGCACCGATGATTACAGGAAGCATATTAGCATCGAATTACGGTTTAAAACCCGAATTAAGTAATATGATGGTTGGTTTCGGAATTCCGATTTCGTTTGTAACAATTGCAGGTTGGTATTTTGTAGTAGAATATTTTATTATATAAAAAAACGATGAGTTAAACTCATCGTTTTTTGTTTTATCCTTCAACCGTTTCCCTTCTTAAAATTTTTCCGGTTGGTGTTTCTTTAAAATGTTTTACAAACAACACTTCTTTTGGTCGTTCGTATTTTTCTAAACTGTCTAAAGCTTCCGGAAGCAAGGTATAAGATTCTTGTTCAATTACCAAAACCAATTTTTGTCCTAAATCTTTATCTTCTTTTCCGATAACAAAAAAACGATACGGAATATATTCTGACAGTTTTTGTTCAATCTTTTCAGGAATAAGCTTTACTCCTCCACTATTAATCACATTATCAACTCTGCCAATCCATTCAAACTGAATATCGTTTGCCATTTCGATTAAATCATTTGTAATAATCAATCCGTTTGCAACAAGCGGAGCTTCAATTATTAGACAACCTCTTTCATCTTTCGAAATATTTGCGTGCGGCAAAGCGGTAAAATAACGTTCTTCTATTCGTTTAGCTGCAATATGTGTAATAGTTTCGGTCATTCCGTAGGTTTCATAAACTTCTACCAACATATCTTTTAGAAGCTCTTTAATTCCGTCATCGAGTTTTGCTCCACCAATAATCAACTTTTTACACTGTTCGATTTGAGTAATCGAATTTTGAACCTGCATCGGAACCATTGCAACAAAATCGTATACTTTATCAGTGTTATTTAAAGGTTCTTTACTCGGATTAACATAATCTAATTCTAAACCTAAAACCACAGCACGAACAAACATCATTTTTCCGGCAATATAACGAGTTGGCAAACATAAAAGTGCCGAATCTCCAGGTTTCAATCTAAAAAACTCACCTGTTGCCAAAGCAGAATGAACCATTGCTTGTTTTTCTAACTTTATGTTTTTAGGAGTTCCGGTTGTTCCTGAAGTTGTTAAGGTTACAAAATCGTTCTCATCGAACCATTGTAAAATAAAATCGCCTAATTCTTTCTCGTACGCTTCTCCGTCTTTTACCAAAGTAATCGCCAATTCACTGAGGCTTTCTTTGTTAAATTCATGACCATTTAATCTGAAATTGGGATGTATACAAATTTTCTGTTTCATAGCTAAAACGATTTAAATAATTTCTGTTTCCAATTAGTCCAGTTGTATTTTTTAGAAAAAACATATAGCAAGATAGGAAAAATAATAAAAACTTGTATCAGCAATTCCCAAATATTGGATGTTCCTTTGAAAAGAAAAAGCGCATCGGTTTGAAAAACCGCAGTATCTGAAGTAATCAATAAAGCTCCTATTAAATTATTTGCCGCATGAAATCCTAAAGCCAATTCCAAACCATCGTCCATCAAAGTCATGATTCCCAATAAAAAACCGCAACCAATGTAAAAAATCATGATCGAAAATCCCATATCCGAAACTTCGGGATTACTAATGTGCATCAATCCAAAAACAACGGATGATAAAAACAAGGCAATTCCTTTATTTTTTGATACAAATGCGGTAAACTGCATGAAATATCCACGAAAAAAATATTCTTCGAAACTGGTTTGAATCGGAATAAAAATGACCGCAATAACTAAAAGAATAATAAACGATTGAGTATTAAATTGAAACTGAAAACTTGCCGGATCCATAAAATAACTTACTGCGGTTAAAGCTAAATTTATTAAAGTCCAAACACCGAAAGAAAACCCGATTCGCTTCCAATCGATCTTTCTGCGCGAAGTTGTGAGCTGTGTTACGGAATATTTATGAATGAATTTCCACCAGATAAACAACATTCCCAGAAAAAAAGCAAACGGAATTAACATTGTGAAAAAAGTAGCATTTTTTCCAATTCGGTTTACCATATCCTGAATCATTGCGGTTGAATCTCCGCCAATTAATGCGGTTGAAATAACATTCAGGATCATGAAACCAAGGAAACCGAAAATATAGGGAACGTATTTTAAAATACTCGACGAATCTCTTTTAAACTGTTCTAAATACATATTCTTTTTTTATTTTGAACGAAGTTAAGTAAATTTGAAAGTAAAAAATAACGAACAAATGATAAAAATATACCACAACCCTCGTTGTAGCAAATCACGCGAAGGTTTATGCGTACTAAATGATTTAAAAAAAGATGTTGAAGTAATTAATTATATCGAAAATCCTTTAACTTTCGATGAAATTAAAAAAATCATTTCGCTTTTAAACATAAAACCGATAGAATTAGTTAGAACCAAAGAAGCTATTTGGAAAGAAGAATTTAAAGATAAAGACTTATCCGACGACGAAATCATTCAAGCAATGACCGATAATCCTAAATTAATTGAAAGACCGATTGTTGTAAACGAAAATAAAGCCGTTATAGCACGTCCTTCAGAAAAAATAAACGAAATTATTTAGTGTTTCATTTCCAGTATTTAACATTAAATTTAGAATAAAATCCTTTATCTGGCGCTATTTTTGCTAGGAAACTAAAAACTCAAAAAATAAAAATATGAAAGCAATAAATTACGTTTATTGTTCAGTATTTGCTTTAGCTACAACCGTTGGTTTTGCACAAGATCAAAATCAGGTTTATTTAAAAGGGACTGTTGTAGAAGCTTCTACGAACACACCTTTAGAATATGCTAGTATTACGGTTGAAAGCACTTCGAATCCTAACAATATTACAGGAGATATGTCTGATAGTTCCGGAAACTTCAACATTCCTGTTACGCCCGACACTTACCAAATTAGAATTGAATATTTGGGTTATAAAACCTATGTAATCGATTCTAAAGAAATCACTTCTTCTACAACTTTAGGTTTAATCAAGATCGAAGGCGATAGTGAAATTTTGGACGGCGTTGTGATTGAAGCAAAAAGAGCTGCTGTTGAATTAAAATTAGATAAACGTATTTATAATGTTGCCGATGATAATATTGTAAAAGGCGGAACTGCAAGTGATGTTTTAGATAATATTCCGTCTGTTGAAGTAGATTCCGACGGAAATGTAAGTCTTAGAGGGAACGATTCGGTTAAGGTTTTAATCGACGGAAAACCTTCGGGAATGGCTTCGAACATTGCCGATGCTTTAAAAATGATTTCTTCGGACGCTTTAGATCGAGTTGAAGTTATTACAAATCCTTCTGCTCGTTACGAAGCCGAAGGCGGCGCCGGAATCATCAACATTATTCTTAAAAAAGGAAAAAATAACGGCGTAAACGGAAGTATTACTGCAAATGCTGGCGACCCAACAAGTTACGGAGCAAACGCAAGTTTAAATGTTCGCGATAAAGATTATAATTTTTATACCAATTTAGGTTATAGCAAAAACAAAACGTTTGGAAACTCGTTAAACGAATCTCAATATTTCAATGAAGATGGTTCAACGTCGAAATACGTAAACGAATATTCTAACAGTGAGCGTTTACGCGAAGGTTTCAACGGAAATTTTGGTTTTGAATGGAATTTAACCGATAAATTAACTTGGAATCAAGGTTTCACTTACAGAAAAAGTAATGGAGATAATCCGCGTACTTTAAATTACGATAATTACGATGCCAACAAAAATTTATTGTATCGAAATACACGTGAAACTGCCGAAGACGATTTAAAAGAAACGGTAGAATATACAACAGATTTTACATATAAATTCAACGATAAAGGACATCAGTTATTTGTTTCAGGAAGTGTTAATAAAGATAAAGACATCGAAGATTCTAACATTTCTACCTTTGACCAAAACAATATTGTTCAGGCAAGCGATATTACAAAAGCAACCGAAAATTCATTGCGTCATATTGCCCGAGTTGATTATGTTCTTCCCTTAAATGAAAACAGTCAGTTCGAAGCCGGTTATTTAGGAACTTTTAATGATTTGAATACTAAATTCAACATCAATTCTTTAAATGATTCTGGAGATTATGTTCCGAACGATTTGTTTAAAAACGATTTAGAATATAAAGAAAGAGTTCATGCAATTTACACGCAATACGGAAATAAAATAGACAAATTCAGCTATATGTTGGGATTGCGTTGGGAAGCTACCGAAATTGACGTGAACCAATTAACAACAAACGATTTTAACAATAAAAAATACAACAACTTTTTCCCAAGTGCTTTCTTAAATTATGAATTTACTGACGGAGAAAATATTTCGGCAAGTTACAGTCGCCGTGTAAGCAGACCTCGCGGTCGTATGTTAAATCCGATTTCGAATTACTCAAGTTCAATCAATTTCTTTATGGGAAATCCTGATTTGGATCCTTCGTTTACAGATGCTTTCGATTTTGGATATATGAAACGCTGGAATCAGTTTACATTAAACGCTTCGGCTTATTTCAATAAAACAACCGATGCTTTCCAATTTGTACGAAGAATTGACGGCGTTAACGAAGAAGGAATTCCGATCAGCATCAGCGGTCCAATTAACTTATCGACCGAATATCGTTATGGTTTAGAATTAAATCTAAGTTATAATCCGTTCCGTTGGTGGCGTTTAAATGCGAATATGAACTTGTTCCAACAAGCTACGAGAGGCGATTATACATACACCGATTTCGAAGGAAATGTAGTTACGCAAAACTTCGATAACGATACGTTTACTTGGTCGGGAAGATTAAATTCTCGTGTAACACTTCCTGCTAAAATCGATTGGCAAACGAATTTCATGTATCGCGGTCCGCAAACAACAGCGCAAGGAAAATCGTTAGGAAGTGCTTCTGTAAATATGGCTTTAAGCAAAGATATTTTAAAAGACAAAGCTTCTATTACGTTAAATGTTCAGGATTTGTTCAATTCTCGTAAAATGATGAGAGAAACAAATCTGCCTCAAGCATTTACCTATTCCGAAATGCAATGGAGAGAACGTACAATAAATTTAGCTTTTACGTATAGATTTAATCAAACAAAAGCGGATCGACAAAAAGATCAACGAAAAAAATCAGCTTCTTCAGAAGATATGGAAGAAATGATGTAATAAACAAAGTCTGAAGCGCAATCTTCAGACTTTTTTATTTGGTAACTTTACAACAACTAAAACTCTTATATTTTGAATTCAACCTTAAAAGGAATTATTTACGTTGCTTTAGGCGCAAGCAGCTACGGAATGTTGGCAACGTTTGTAAAAATCGCATATCAACAAAGTTTTACAACTGCCGAAGTTACCACATCGCAATATGTTTTTGCTATTATTTGTTTGTTGTTTTTAAATTTCATGATTCGTAATAAACCTTTAGAAAAGGCAACAAATCAAGATTTAAAAAGATTGATTTTAAGCGGAACTTCGATGGGTTTTACCAGCGTGTTGTATTATCTTTCGGTTCGATATATCAACGCGAGTATTGCAGTTGTTTTGTTAATGCAATCTGTCTGGATTGGAGTTTTGATTGAAACAATCATCGATAAATCCAAAATTTCATTGTCTAAAATTGCAGCAGTTGTTTTGGTTTTAATCGGAACCGTTTTAGCAACCAATATCTTAAAAAACGAATTAATTTTTGATTTTAAAGGTTATTTATTCGGTTTTTTAGCAGCAATTTCATTTTCAATTACGTTATATAGCACAAATAGTGTTGCAAAACATTTACATCCTTATAAACGAACCTTGTTTATGCTTTTTGGCGGCGCAATCATCGTTTTGTTTTTCACCCTTTTTACACAAATATTACCAACTTATTTTCAGATCGAAATAGTTTCGAAAGAATTCGTTTTTATAAAACCATTCGATTCTTCGATTTTGTACACTTGGGGAATTTTGCTATCGGTCTTAGGAACTGTTTTACCACCTATTTTACTTAACAAAGGGTTCCCTTTAGTCGGCGTTGGTTTAGGAAGTATTGTTTCGGCTTTAGAATTACCCGTTTCAGTTACTTGCGCTTTTATCTTTTTAAACGAAAGTGTTTTATTTATTCAATGGATCGGAATTTTTGTGATTTTGGGTGCAATTATTATGATTAATTGGAATCTTTTAATAAAACGATAGCGAAACACAAACATATCTAACGAATTTCAAAAAATCTATCAGTATTTTGATAGATTTTTTTATTTTATTAATTGACTCTAAAGTAAATTTTATTTATGTTTGTATAAACAAAATTAAAAACAGTTTTAATTTTATTAAAAATGAAAGCAAAATTACCAACACAATGTCCCAGTTGCGAAAACCTTTTAAGTGTTTCACAATTATTGTGCGAACATTGTAGCACAACTGTTCAAGGAAATTATCCTTTGCCGATATTTTTAAAACTTTCGCCTAAAGAACAAGAGTTTATTTTACAATTTTTCTTAGCAAGCGGAAGTTTAAAAGAAATGGCTGCACAATTGGGCGTAAGTTACCCAACAGTTCGTAACCAATTAGACGATATGATACAACATATAAAAGACTTAAATATTTAAACCTTATGAAGAAGATTTTACAAATTTTATTAAATCCATTTGCAACGATTAGCGATAAAAAGCAAACAACTATTGGTATTATAAGTTTTGTTTTAGGAATAATGATATCTTATTTTATGCAAATGAAGATTGAAGTTATTGGAATAAATTCAGTTAGTAATTATAAAGTGATTACTATTATCATAAATCAAAGTATTAACTTTTTTACGCTAACATTAGTACTTTATGGATTAGGTAAGTTTATAAACAAAAAAACACGCATTATAGATATTATAAATAGTGTTTTAATAGCTTTAATTCCAATTTATATCGGTTTGTTTCAAAACACAAACAACTTTGTTGTCAATGAAGGAAGAAAAGTTTTTTCAGCAATAGAAAATAAAGCAATACATCAATACCAACCATCAATTTTATTTTTGTTCACAGCAATAATCGTAATTCTATTAGTTGTTTACTACATCTATCTACTTTTTATTGGATTTAAAACCGCTACAAATGCCAAAAAAATAGGACAATATGCGCTGTTTTTTATCTTATTAATTGTCACCAATATTTTAACATCTACATTAACCAATTTAATATAAATATCATGAAAAATTTCATCTTTTTATTTAGCTTAGTATTCAGCTTTTCTTTGTTTGCACAAGTTGAAGGAACCTGGAATGGAACAATTGAAATTCCTTCAAATGGATTATCTTTTGTGCTACATGTTTCTAAGGAAAACAATGAATTAAAAGCAACTTTCGACAGTCCTGATCAAGCTGCCTTTGGTATTCAAATGCCTGAGATACGTTTTGAAAATAAAACACTTTTTTTGAAATATCCTCAAATGATGATGACCTATGAAGGCAAACTTGTTGATGAGCAAAACATCAAAGGAACTTTCACACAAGGCGGTCAATCATTTACTTTAAATTTACAAAAAGGAGAATTTAAACGAAACCGTCCGCAAGAACCAAAACCTCCGTTTGCTTATAAATCCGAAGATATTACATTCGAAAATAAAGAAGCCGGAATTAAATTAGCCGGAACCTTAACAATGCCTAACAACAAAGGAAAATTTCCAGCAGTTATTTTAGTCGCTGGAAGTGGTCCAAATGATCGAAACGAAGAAATTTTTGGGCATAAACCTTTTTTAGTTATTGCCGATTATTTAACTAAAAACGGATATGCAGTTTTAAGATATGATAAACGTGGAGTAGTACACTCGGAAGGTGATTTTTCATCTGCTACTGTTTTTGATTTTGCTAGCGATGCCAAAGCTGCGATTAATTATTTAAGAAACAGAAAAGAAATAGATACTAAAAAAATTGGAGTTTTAGGACATAGCGAAGGCGGACAAGTAGCACAAATTGTTGCTTCGCAAGATGCTTCACTAGGCTTTATTATTTTAATGGCAAGTCCAGGTATTAAAGGTAATGAAGTTTTAGTTCTACAAAATGATGCTCTTTCAAAAGCAATGGGAATTCCAGAATTTACACGTACTTTAAATAAAAAAGTAAACGAAAACACTTATGAAATCATTATGAAAAATGATTCAAAAGAAAAAGCAGAAAGAGAATTGAAAGAATATTATAAAACAACTCTTCATTTTAAAAATCTAACAAATGAAGAATTAGATAATCAAATTAAAGGCTTGTATACTGAACATATTCGTCAATTATTATCATTCGATCCACAAGACTATTTACCAAAAATCAACTGTGAGGTTTTAGCCTTAAACGGCACAAAAGATTTACAAGTTACAAGTGTTGAAAATTTAGCGGGAATTGCAAAAGGCTTAGGAATAAAAGGTAAGCTACAAATCACTTCATATGAAGGTTTAAACCATCTATTTCAAAAAGCCGAAACTGGTTTACCTGATGAATACGGAACAATTGAAACCACAATTGAGCCAAAAGTTTTAGAAAACATTACAAAGTGGTTAAACGAAAAAGTAAAATAATGAAACCTTTATTTCAAGAAAGTCAACGTTTTAATCAATGGTGGCTTTGGCTCATTATCTTTTTTGCATGTAGTTTCCCTTTTATTGGTTTTGTGCAACAAATTATTTTAGGTAAACCTTTTGGAAACAACCCAATGAGCAATAACGGTTTAATAATTTCACTTGTTTTTTCTATTGCAATTATGGCTTTGTTTTATGCAATTCAATTGAAAACCGAAATTACCGATGAGGCTATTTCCTTTCGTTTTGTTCCATTTATGAAACGTACGTATCCTTTTAATGAAATAGAAAGTTATGAAGTTATTCACTACGGTTTTGTTGGCGGTTGGGGAATTAGATTTGGCACAAAATACGGAACGGTTTACAATATAAAAGGAACTAAGGGTTTGTTCGTTAAGCTTAAAAACGGAAAAACATTTATTATCGGAACTCAAAAACCACAAGAATTGGAAAACATAATCAAAAACATTTCAAATGCTCACAGTTAATTTAGTTTGCGCTGGAATAATGTCTTTTTGGGCTGGAATTCTGAACGAAGAAAACGCTTCGAGTTTATTATCGGGCTACAATACTATGAGCGACGAAAAGAAAAAAAACGTTGATTTCAAAGCAATTGTCGGCTTATACAAAAAAGTTTTTTACGGGATTTCGATTGCTTTCGTTATAAATGGTATTTTGAGTTATTTTTTTACAAACGATCAGCTTTGGGGCTCTATATTAATGTTAATTTTTTGCTGGGGAATGCTTCCTTTATTCTTTTTAGGTAAAAAACATGATCCAAACATATATTCTAAATGGCAATATGCAATTAATTATTTTGTTTTAGGATTGCTGTTTTTTGGTGGATTATTTTTATCTATTTTAATTTATACTTCAGAAGGCGATTTATTAATTAAATAACAATTATGGAAAAACTTTTAGAAATTACAAATCCTATGCTTTTGGGGACTGGCTTTATTTTTATCATTATGGGATTGATTATGTACAAATTTCCTCCAAAAAAGATCAATAGTTTATATGGCTACAGAACGGGAAGTTCTATGGAAAGCCAAAAGAAATGGGATTTCGCACAAAAATACAGTGCTAAAATAATGACGTTTGTTGGGATAGGTTTAATTGCGTTTTCATTTACAAGAACCATACTTCCTTTTGATGAAGATCAAACAGCTATTTTTGGAGTTTTCGTTTTACTAATGTCAGTTATCATTTTAATTGTAGTTGTAGAAAAACGTTTAAAAAAAATATAATTCTTGTTTTCAATAACACACTTCATCATCAAACTTTACATTTTAAACAAAAATTAAAACCAATTTTAAGTCGAAATTCTCTAAAAAACCAAATTTTAACAAATTTTAAATTCTTTTTACAATATTTTTAAAAATAAAAACTTAGTTTTGCTTTACCAATCAATCGCTTGTTTTAGTTATAAGACAAGTAATTAGAAATGCAGCGTCGGCAATTTGTCGGCGCTGTTCTTTTATAGTATTAACAATCCAAAGCTTCGAAGTTGTTCTCCTTGTTTTGAAAATATAAACGGTTCAAAATCTTGTTGAGTTTCGGTTTCGAAACTATTTTTCAGAACTTGATATGAAACTGTTGATTTAGGCGTTTCATTTAAATCCAGAATAAACTTCTCGAACCATACTCCTACTTCTTTATCAAGTTGAATTTCCAATAAATCATTTTTTGAATGAATCATTAAATTTGCTTTTTCAAACGATTTCCCTTTTTTTGTTTTGGTAAAAAACTCAATAAAAGGCTTACTTCCCAACCACACCACTTTTTGATTCTGTTTAAATTCCGGGAAAGATGCGTTTTCTAAAACCGAAATGATATAATCGGGATTTATTTTAGTTTTCGGAATTTTAAATTCGAACCATTCTTGCAAAGGAAAATCAAAACATTGTCCATGCATATAATTAAACAGCGATTTTCGTAATCCAAAAGAGAATTTATCATGAACTGCCCCAGATTGTTCTTTGTGAACCAAATCGTTGTTTGCAAAAGTTCCTATTTCAGCAGAAAGATTAATCACATTAAATGCTTCCGGATTCAATCCAACCGGACTGTGCGCTGTCATTGCAAATTGATGCCAAAAACCAGATTGCATAATGCCGACTTCGAACATTTGACGAACCATTTCTAACGAATCAATTGTTTCTTGAGCCGTTTGTGTTGGGAATCCGTACATTAAATACGCATGAACCATAATTCCGGCTTCGGTAAAATTTTGATTTACAATTGCAACCTGTTCCACTGTAACTCCTTTTTCAATCAATTGTAACAATCGATCCGAAGCTACTTCTAATCCACCCGAAACCGCAATACAGCCCGAAGCTTTTAACAATCGGCATAAATCGAGTGTAAAACTTTTTTCGAACCGAATATTAGTCCACCACGAAACACTTAATTTTCGTTTTAAGATTTCTAACGCAACTTCGCGCATTAAAGCAGGTGGCGCTGCTTCATCGACAAAATGGAAACCAGTATTTCCTGTTGAAACAATTAATTGTTCCATTCGGTCTACAATTTCCTTAGCAGCAATAGGTTCGTAAATTTTGATATAATCTAACGAAATATCGCAAAATGTACATTTTCCCCAATAGCATCCGTGCGCCATCGTTAATTTATTCCAACGACCATCGCTCCATAAACGATGCATTGGATTTACAACTTCAATTACCGAAATATATTGATTTAAATCGATATCCGAATAATCCGGACAACCAACTTCGCTTTGTTTGTAATCTTTTATTAAAGGATTATTGACGAAAACAACTTCCTTATTTTTTAATAAAAAAGTACGTTTTAATTCATTTTGTTCAATTTCTCCATTCACATATTTGATTAATTGTTCGGTTGGTGCTTCACCATCATCTAAATTGATAAAATCGAAAAAATCAAAAACGCGAACGTCCGAAACTGAGCGCAATTCGGTATTTGGAAAACCGCCGCCCATTACTATTTTTAAATTTGGATGCTGTTTTTTTATATACTGCGCACAACGAAAAGCACTATACAAATTTCCAGGAAAAGGAACCGAGAAACCAACAATTTTAGGGTTACTTTTTTGAATTAATTCTTCTAACAAATTCAATGTAATAGCATCGATATATGTTGATTTTTGTTGCAAAGTATCATACAATTCATCGAACGAATTTGCCGATCTTCCCAAACGTTCGGCATATCTACTAAAACCAAAATTTTCATCGACCGCTTCTACAATTAAATCCGATAAATCTTCTAAATACAACGTTGCATAATGCTTGGCTTTATCCTGAAATCCCATCGAACCAAACGCCCAATCTAATTCTTCTAATTGCGAAAAACGACTTGCTTCAGGCAAAAACCCTTCTTGCACAATGGCGTTTGCCAACGTCGGGTTTTTTCCTTGTAAAAACGAAATAACTGCATCAATTGTAAAAATATAATCTTGTTGTAAAGCCACAATTCTCATAGAATTCTCACTTAACGAAACAGACGTTTTTTCGATATAACGAAACAAATCAATCAAACCTTGTTTAGAAAACAACTTTAAAATCACTTCAATTCCTAAATCGGATTGATACGACGAAATTCCTTTCGTATTCAAAAAACCTTTTAAATAAACCGTACCCGGATAAGGCGTGTTTAATTGTGTAAAAGGCGGCGTAATCATTAAAAGTTGTGTTTCCAAAACGGTAAATTTTCAGCAAAAATACAATTTACTAATGAGCTTGCAAAAACCTGAAATCAGCTTAATTTTTCACATGTTCTTAACAGTCGTTTTCCTTATTTCCTTTGCTTCTATATCAACATATTTACTAAATTTGAAAAAAACGAAAAAATGTTTTCAATCCCTTATTCACAAACGGGCTATTTTTCAAAGTTGATGATCGATTATCTTAATCAAGATCCTCAGCTTCAATCCTTATATCATCGTTTTCCTGTCATCGAAAATTTTAAAGATCAAATTCAGGAAAAACAACATCAATTTCCACAAGAACACCGAACAGTTTTGGTTCAAAGTCTAAAAAATCAATACAAAAATGTGGCGATTTCCGACAAAACTCGAAACAACATTGAATCTTTAGCCAAAAACAACACCTTTACGATTGTTACCGGACATCAATTAAATTTATTTACCGGTCCGCTTTATTTTCTTTACAAGATTATTTCGACAATTAATTTGTGTAAGGAATTAAAAGCGCAGTATCCCGAAACTAATTTTGTTCCGGTTTATTGGATGGCAACCGAAGATCACGACTTTGACGAAATCAACTTTTTTAATTTCAATCGAATCAAATTCCAATGGAATAAAAATGCTTCAGGACCGGTTGGAAGATTAGACACAAAAGGTTTAGAAGCCGTTTTTGAACAATTCAAACAGCATTTAACTTTAGGAAATAATGCAAAAAAATTAGTCGAATTGTTCGAAAAAGCCTATTTACAACATTCGAATTTAACAGAAGCTACTCGTTTTTTAGCAAACGAATTGTTTAAAGATCAAGGTTTGGTTATTGTGGATGGAGATGATCAAGATTTGAAAAAATTATTTGCTCCACATATTAAAAAGGAACTTTTAGAACAATCTTCGATTAAAGAAGTCGAAAAAAGTTATCCTATTTTAAACAATTATCTAATTCAGGTAAATCCTAGAGAAATTAATCTTTTTTATATCGAAAACGGATTGAGAGAACGAATTGTTTTGGAAGAAAATTCGTATAATGTTTTGAATACCAATTTAAAATTCTCTGAAACCGAAATCTTAAATTTAGTTGATCTTCATCCTGAAAAATTCAGTCCTAATGTAATTTTACGACCTTTATATCAAGAAGTTATTTTACCAAACTTATGCTACATTGGCGGCGGAGGTGAATTAGCTTATTGGCTAGAATTAAAAGCTGTTTTTGAATTACACGAAACGGTTTTCCCAATGTTATTATTACGAAATTCGGTTTTATTGGCAACCGAAAAGCAAAATAACAAACGTGAAAAATTACATTTAAATTGGAACGATTTATTTCTAAAAACAGACGTTTTTCTTAAAAAGAAAACGCAAGAATTAGCAAATCATTCGTTTGATTTTGAACAGCAAAAACAGTTTTTAAAAGATCAATTTAAGCAATTACACAATTTAACACTGCAAACGCATCCCGATTTTATTGGTGCTGTAAAAGCACAAGAAGTTAAACAATTAAAAGGTTTAGAAAACTTGGAAAAGCGTTATTTTAAAGCCGAACGCTTAAATAATAAAGAACAATTAGATCGCATGTTGGATTTGAAAATCGATTTATTTCCAAACAATAGTTTGCAAGAACGTGTTGATAATTTCGCTAATTTCTATGTTGATTTTGGCGATGAATTAATCGAAAAATTGCTTCAAAACTTAAAACCTTTAGAACAAAACTATTCGATTATCGTGTTATAGAAATATGCATGCATAGTATTTTTTGTATATTTACGTAACAACAAAACTTAAATTATGGATTATACAAAAAAAATGCTTCGCGATGATGCATTGGCAGATAAAGTGATTATTGTAACAGGTGGCGGAAGTGGTTTGGGTAAAGCCATGACGACTTATTTTTTAGAACTAGGTGCTAAAGTTGCGATAACTTCGCGCGATTTAGACAAACTTAAAAATACTGCGAACGAATTATCTGCTCAAACAGGTGGAACTTGTTTGCCAATAGCTTGCGACGTTCGGCATTACGATCAGGTTGAAAATATGCTGAATGAAGTTTTAAATCAGTTTGGTAAAGTTGATATTTTAGTAAACAATGCAGCAGGTAACTTTATTTCACCAACCGAACGTTTATCGGCAAATGCTTTTGATACGATTATCGATATTGTTTTAAAAGGAAGTAAGAACTGTACGCTTGCTTTAGGTAAATATTGGATTGAAAAAGGAGAGCAAAACAAAACGGTTTTAAATATTGTTACCACTTATGCTTGGACAGGTTCAGGTTATGTAGTTCCGAGTGCAACTGCGAAAGCAGGCGTTTTAGCTATGACACGAAGTTTAGCCGTTGAATGGGCAAAATACGGAATTAGAATGAATGCCATTGCTCCGGGACCTTTCCCTACAAAAGGCGCTTGGGATCGTTTATTACCTGGTGATTTAAAAGATCAATTCGATATTTCGAAACAAGTGCCGTTACGCAGAGTTGGGAATCATCAAGAATTAGCAAATTTAGCTGCTTATTTAGTTTCCGATTTTTCGGCATACATTAACGGAGAAGTTGTAACAATTGATGGCGGAGAATGGTTACAAGGCGCTGGTGAATTTAATATGTTAGAAAATATTCCTAAAGAACTATGGGATATGTTAGAACAAATGATAAAAGCTAAAGGAAATAAATAATTTTAATACAAACCCAGCAAGNNCTTGCTGGGTTTGTATTAAAACGTTCCAATTAAACCAATTCCGTTGTAGGAAGGAATAATTTGCCAATCGATTTTATTTTTCGAATAACCTTTAAACGGTTTTCCGTATTTGTTTTGTTCAAAACGTTTTATCACTGTTCTAGTACAGAAATAACCTAACAAGCCGCCAAAAGCGACATCCGAAATCCAATGTGCATTTTCATACATTCGGCTTGCCATAGTAATTCCAGCTCCAGTATAAAAAATAACTTTTAACCAAGTTTGATCTACTCGTTCGGCTAAAACCATTGCAGTTACAAAAGCAATTTGCGAATGTCCAGACGGAAAAGAACTAAAATCCTGTCCTTTTTGAAATGGTCTGAATTCATAATTTCCTAATTCGGTATAAGGGCGCGCGCGGCCAACCAACTTTTTTAAACCAGTTTGTAAAACACCCGATGTTAAATAAGCCGCGGTTAAAATCGAAGCTGTTTCTTTTGTCCATTCATCATCAATAATATATCCCGTTACATAAAATCCTCCCGCGACAATAGCCGCTGTGTATGGTTTTCCGTTATGATAACCGAATTTACCGACACTGCTTAAAAAGCCTTCGTGATTTTTTTCCATGAATCGCTTTACGGGTTTATCTGCAACTGCCGATAATAAAACGGTTCCTCCTAAAGTGGCTCCAAATGTTAACCAATCCTTATCTTCCCATCTAATCGGAGAAGTTAAGGTATAAGCAAACGCATCAGCTACCCGAAGAAATTCGGAAGTCTTTTTTAAGCTTTCAATTTCAAAATGACCTTCTTTTTCAATCAAAGAATCTTGGTCAGTTAAAACATTGTATTCAAGATTATTCGAAATGTCTTTTAGATACAACGAATCGGTTTGAGCTTCACAATGAAATCCAAAAAACAATAAAAAACTTAAAACCAAGTATTTAAAACCCATTTTTTAATCTTAAACAACATCAAATTTAAAAATGTAAAGTACGTAAAAAGATGTCGGAATTATCAATTAATGTTAAATTAACGTTCCACAGCATTTTTTAGTATTTGATTACGTTTTGAAATTAAACATCATACAAAACCATTAGCTAAAATCATCTTAAAAAGCCTCGATTAATTAGATATATGATTTTTAGTTAAGATAATTAATTGTATTTTTACCTTTTCAAAATCAAATCAAACAAATGGGTAAAATTATAGCAGTTGCCAATCAGAAAGGTGGAGTAGGAAAAACCACAACATCTGTAAATCTTGCCGCTTCATTAGGAGCTTTAGAAAAAAAAGTGCTTTTGATAGATGCCGATCCGCAAGCAAACGCAACTTCCGGTTTAGGAATTGATGTAGAAAGTGTTGAAGCCGGAACCTATCAAATCTTAGAACATACCGTTACACCTCAGGACGCCGCTTTAGAATGCACCGCGCCAAATGTTGATTTGATTCCTGCTCATATCGATTTGGTTGCCATTGAAATTGAATTGGTTGACAAAGAAAACAGGGAATATATGCTAAAACAAGCATTGGCTCCTATTAAAGATCAATACGATTATATTATTATAGATTGTGCACCTTCGTTAGGATTATTAACATTGAACGCTTTAACCGCAGCGGATTCTGTTGTGATTCCGATTCAATGTGAATATTTTGCTTTGGAAGGTTTAGGAAAATTATTGAATACCATAAAAAGTGTTCAAAAAATTCACAATCCAAACTTAGATATCGAAGGATTATTATTGACGATGTACGATTCTCGTCTTCGATTATCGAATCAAGTGGTAGATGAAGTTCAGAAACATTTCAACGATATGGTTTTCGAAACTATTATTCAACGAAACGTAAAATTAAGCGAAGCTCCGTCTTTTGGCGAAAGTATTATCAATTACGACGCTGCAAGTAAAGGTGCTAGCAATTATTTAAATTTGGCACAAGAAATCATTCAAAAAAACAGCTAATTCAATATGGCAAAAGCAGTTAAAAAACAAGCTTTAGGACGAGGTTTATCGGCATTATTAAAAGATCCTACAAACGATATTAAGTCTGTAGAAGATACAAATGCAGACAAAGTTGTAGGAAATATTATTGAATTAGATATTGAATCTATTGAAATTAATCCGTTTCAGCCACGTACCAATTTCAATGAGGAAACTTTAAAAGAATTATCGACTTCGATTAAAGAATTAGGAGTTATTCAACCCATTACCGTTCGTAAAACCGGTTTTAACCAATATCAGTTAATTTCTGGGGAACGTCGTTTGCGCGCTTCAAAATTGGCAGGATTAACTACAATTCCGGCTTATATTCGTATTGCAAACGATAACGATTCATTGGTTATGGCGTTGGTCGAAAATATTCAGCGTCACGATTTAGATCCAATTGAAATCGCACTTTCGTATCAGCGTTTAATCGACGAAATTCAGTTAACGCAAGAGCAAATGAGCGATCGCGTTGGAAAAAAACGTTCAACGATTACCAATTATCTTCGATTATTAAAATTAGATCCAATTATTCAGACTGGAATTCGCGACGGTTTTATTTCGATGGGACACGGACGTGCCTTAATTACTATTGAAGATCATGAAGCACAATTAGAGATTTACCACAAAGTAATTATGGAAAATCTTTCGGTTCGTGAAACAGAAACCTTGGTAAAAGAATATCAAGAAGGAGTTCAAAACGCTGCGCTTCAAAAAGAAAATCCGAAAAAGAAAATGCTTTATACCATTTCTGATAATCAGAAAAGAGTATTTACAAATTTTTTCGGAGCGAAAGTTGACGTAAAAATTGCAGCTTCGGGCAAAGGAAAAATTTCAGTTCCCTTCCACTCTGCCGAAGATTTAGAGCGTATCTTGAAATTATTAGAAAAATAGTGCGTACGTTTTTACATACCTTTTTTTTATTGTTGGGCACAACCACTTTTGCTCAACAAGATTCTATTGTACCTGTACAGCCAAAACTCAGCAAAATGGAATTAAGAGCTTTAGATCCTTTAGCTCCTTCCAAAGCGGCTTTTTATTCGGCAATTTTGCCGGGTTTAGGTCAAGCTTATAATCGTAGTTATTGGAAAATTCCGTTGGTTTATGCCGGAATTGGTACAAGCGTTTACTTTTATATTGATAATCAAAGACAATATGTAAAAGCGCGCGACGAATATAAATTGCGTTTAAGAGGAATCGACAAATCCGATACTCCTAAAATTGGTTCTTATACTGCCGAGCAATTAATTATTGTGCAAAAAAGACTTCAAAAAAATCGCGACCTATCGTTATTCATAACCTTAGGTCTTTACGTTTTAAATATTGTAGATGCCAATGTTGATGCGCATTTGCAACAATTTAACGTAGACGACGATTTATCGTTTAAACCTGCTTTTGAATACAATCCCGATTTTAATCAATATCAATTTGGGGTTAATATGAGC
Source organism: Flavobacteriaceae bacterium UBA3339 (assembly GCA_002360925.1). Lineage (GTDB taxonomy): Bacteria > Bacteroidota > Bacteroidia > Flavobacteriales > Flavobacteriaceae > Flavobacterium. The sequence goes on from DERN01000010.1 coordinate 215,407, forward strand.
TATAAATTCTAAAAAAATATATGAAAATTGCATTACTAGGCTACGGAAAAATGGGCAAAGAAATTGAAAAAATTGCTCAAGATCGAGGTCATGAAATTGTTTTAAGAAAAACAGAAGATAACGATTATACTGGATTAGAAAACGCCGATGTGGCAATAGATTTTAGTATTCCCGATGCTGCTGTAGAAAACATAACAGCTTGCTTAAATTTGAATATTCCTGTTGTTTCAGGCACAACAGGTTGGTTAGAAAATTACGACGCAATAGTTGCTTTATGTAAAGAAAAAAACGGAGCGTTTTTATATGGTTCTAACTTTAGCGTTGGTGTAAATTTGTTTTTTGAATTGAATTCGTACTTGGCTAAATTAATGGCAAAAGTAAAAGAATACAATGTTTCGATGGAAGAAATTCATCACACTCAAAAATTAGATGCTCCAAGCGGAACTGCAATTTCGTTAGCAAATGGAATCATTGCCGAAACAGATTATAACGAATGGACTTTAGAAGAAGCTACCGATCGTCAAATTGCAATTGATGTAAAACGTATTGGCGAAGTTCCGGGAACACACAGCGTTTATTATCGTTCTTCGGTTGATGAAATCGAAATTAAACATACCGCTTTTTCTCGTCAAGGATTTGCTTTAGGTGCTGTTATTGCCTCTGAATGGATTGTAGGCAAAAAAGGAATTTTCGGTATGAAAGATGTATTGAATTTAGGTTAATTTATTAAAAAAAATTACTTTAGTCAAAAAATATTAGGTCATGACATTTACTCAATGGTTTATCTTTTTCCTTGTTATACAAGTGATTCATTTCCTTGGAACTTGGAAATTATACATAAAAGCAGGTAAAAAGGCTTGGGAAGCTGCAATTCCTGTTTATAACGCAATTGTTTTAATGCAAATAATAAACCGCCCAAAATGGTGGGTTATTTTGTTATTTATTCCAATTGTTAACCTTATTATGTTTCCGGTTGTTTGGGTAGAAACTCTAAGAAGTTTCGGAAAAAACTCTACAACCGATACTATTTTAGGTGTTGTAACTTTAGGATTCTATACTTATTATATCAACTATTTTGTCGATGTTAAATATGTTGAAAATCGCAGTTTAAAACCCAAAACCGAAGCAGGCGAAACGGTTAGTTCCATTTTATTTGCGGTTGTGGTGGCTACGATTATTCACACCTATTTTATTCAGCCGTTTACAATTCCAACTTCTTCATTAGAAAAAACCTTATTAGTGGGTGATTTTCTTTTTGTAAGTAAGGTAAATTACGGTCCGCGTGTTCCGCAAACAGCAGTGGCATTTCCTATGGTTCACGACACGATTCCACTTGCACACGTAAAATCATACAGCAAATTCCCCCAAATTCCATATATGCGTATTCCTGGTTTTACAAAGCCAAAACATAATGATATTATGGTTTTTAACTGGCCTGTAGATACCGTTTATCAATTTTTTGACCGATCTGGAAGAAGAGCCGATAAACCTTTAGATAAAAAATCGAATTACGTAAAAAGAACAGTTGGAACTCCAGGTGACAATCTACAAATTAAAGACGGAATCGTTTACATTAACGATAAAATTTTGGATTTAGGCGATCGTGCAAAAATTCAATACGCTTACAGAATTACTACAAACGGAGCTCCTTTAGACATCAATTTCTTAATTAAAGATTTACATGTTACAGACGGCGTTCAACAAATCTCTTCTGATTCTTATGTAATTCATGCATTGACTCTTGATGGTGCCGAACGTTTAAAGCAATTGTCGTCGATTAAAGATGTTACGCGTATTAACGATCAAAGCTCTGATTCAAGAATTTTCCCTCACAATAAACCTTGGAGTGGCGATAATTTAGGTCCAATTCATATTCCTTCAAAAGGAGATGTAGTAGCGCTAAATACCGAAACGTTGCCGATGTACAAAGCCATTATTAAAGATTATGAACACAATAAATTAGAAGTTAAAGGCGGAATTATTTATATTAACGATAAACCTTCAACAAGCTATACAATTCAACAGGATTATTATTATATGATGGGAGATAATCGTCATAATTCTGAAGACAGCCGCTATTGGGGATTTGTTCCGGCAGATCATATTGTAGGAACTCCTGTGTTTATTTGGATGAGTTTGGATCCGAATGTTCCTTGGGGAAAAGCATTTGACAAAATCCGTTGGGATCGTATGTTTACAACTGTTCACGGAACTGGAAAACCGCACAGCTTCTTTATTTATTTTGCAATTGCTTTGGCAGGTTGGGGCGTTTACAGCTTCGTTAAAAAACGTAAATCAAAAAAATATAATTATTAATGGATATTTTAATACATCCTACCTATTTTCCGTCGATCAGCCATTTTTCGGCAATGCTTCAGGCTGATTCGATTACGTTTGAGGTAGATGATAATTTTCAAAAACAAACCAACAGAAATCGGATGTATATTTACAGTGCAAACGGAATTCAGCTTTTGAATATTCCGGTTAAGCACACCAAAGATATTCATCAAAAATATAAAGACGTTCGTTTAGAAACCGCTTTCGATTGGCAAAAACAGCATTTTAAATCATTGGAAGCTGCTTACAGAACATCGCCTTATTTTGAGTATTTCGAGGACGATATTCGCCCTGTATTTGAAAAACCACATACGTTTTTAATGGATTTAAATTTTCAGATACACGAAATCATAAGCGATTGTTTGGGAATTTCTCTTCCTTATACAAAAACCGAAGAATATTTTAAGGAAGCCTCACAAACCGATTTAAGATATTTAGCAAACGGAAAAAAAGACGAAAACGTTTTTGATTCTTATACACAAGTATTCGACGATAAACATGGTTTTTTAAACAATCTAAGTATTTTAGATTTGTTGTTTAACGAAGGTAGACATGCTGTAACTTATTTAAAAGAACAAAAAATAATAGTAAAATAAAGAAGGTTTTTAACCTTCTTTATTTTTTTATACTATTCTAAATTTAAGAATATAGCTTAAAAGCTTAACTGTTTTTAAAATCAAAACCCTTATATATTTGTTAAAAAGAGCTTTTAAGTAAAAGAACCTTGTATATTCGTTTTTCAATAAAAACACTTAACTAAAAATGAAATACCATCGTTTTTTACTTTTGCTTGCATCCTTTACATTATTAAGTTGCATAACGCAAAAAAACAAAGACTCGGAATTGTATGTTTCGGGATATTATATAGAAAATTATAATATACCAGCCAATTTGTTTTTAGAAGTTAAAAGCGATTCTTTACGCTTTATTTATCCAAATAATGAAATTTCTAGCAGAAAGAAACCTATAAACAGTAAAGATACCGTTTCAATTGAAAACAGCTTATTGGTCATGCAAAAAAGACCACAATCTTTGTTTTTACAATCTTTAAAAAAAGATAAAACAAAAGAATTCGATTTAACGTTTTTTCCTGTAATAGAAACAAAAAAATGGGATAAAGGCAAAGTATTCAATCAACTTTTAAATCAAACATTCGAAACACAAATCGATAGAACTTTAAGTAGCCCAAACAGCGATTTAGATATCAAAAAAACGCTTACTTTTTCTAAAGATTCTATTTTAATAGCATATTATTATTTTTTAGACAATCAATTAATGTATGCCGAAAACGAAAAAATAGCTTATAAATTGATTGAGAAAAATGATTATCTCTTCTTTGAATTTGATTCATCTGATTTCCCTGATTACAAGAGAATGAATCAAATCGTTGCTTTAAACAAACATTCTTTTACATTTAATATCTATAAAGACAGAGAAGCGACTCCTGAAATTTATATAAAAACAGAATCAAAACAGCTACCAAAAAAATCATTTAAGCCTTGTCGTGACAGCCGTCCTGGAGAATATTATCACAACCATATCAAATATACAAAAGGCAACAACAATTTGATGAATAAAATTCGAAAAAACGCTCCGTTAACAACAGGAAGCGGTTATATTACCATTCATTTTACCATTAATTGTAATAAAGAAATTGGTCGTTTTGGTGTAGAGCAAATGAACACTTTATATGAACCAGCAATTTATAATCCCGAATTAATAAAGCATTTAATTAATGAAATAGCTCTTTTAAAAGATTGGCCCGATTTAAAATTAGGTAAGTATTATCAAGATATTCACGCGTTTTTAATGTTTAAAATTAAAGACGGAAAAATTATAGATGTATGTCCTTAAAAAATTTCTTATTTATATCGTTCACTCTTCTTTTTCTTTCTTGTAAAACAACAAAAAACGAAAATCCGTTTGAATATCTTTCGTCCGAAGAACGACAAAAACTGGCAAAGTTTTATCATGATATATCCATTACAGAACATCATTATGAAGCGCAAACCGGAAAATTACATCGCATTTATAAAGACAGTGCTTTAATGGCTGTTCCCGATCATGTAGAATATATGCAACGAGCTTCGTATTCGTATAAAAAAGCGGGCGAACACATAAAAGCAATGGAAATACTAAACAAAGCGGTTGCTCTTGATCTACAAAACAACAGTACCAAAACGTTGGAATATAGAGCGTGGTCTATGCTTTATTATTACCGCAATTACGAAAACACGATTAAAGATGTAGATTTAATCGAGCAAATGAACAGCCATTTGTTATACTCGGCTTGTCATGCCGAACCTTGCTTGTTTTTAAAAGGTCAGGCGTATTATCGATTAGATAATTACACGAAAGCTATTGATACTTTCGAACATTTATTGAGTTTGGAAAGGCAAAAAGGACTTGATTCAAAAGATGATTTCTTGACCAATTTTTATTTAGCGCGTAGTTATTTTAAAGCAAATAATCTAGAAAAAGCTATTTTTTATTTAGAAGAACAATTACAAATGCCTTATTCGGTTAAAGCAGAATTGAATTTTTATTTAGGCGAAATTTATGCGTTGAAAAATGAAAAAGACAAAGCTTTGAAACACTTTTTAGCTTCGAAAGAACTTTATATTGCTAATGATAAGATTTACGAACCTTATGTCGAACGTTTTGATGAAATTTTTATTGAAGACATTGAATCCGAAATTCAAAAACTAAATTAATAGTGTTATATTTATCGCTTACAAACTATTTTTATGAAAAAGATTCTTTTACTTACTTCCATCTTATGTTTAAGTTTTACAAGTTGTAATAACGACGATGATTCTAAATCATCAAGCGAAAAAGAAGCCTTATTGGTTGGAAAATGGAACATGATTAAAGCGGAATTTTATAAAGAAGGAAAATTACAAGATTCTAAAAGTTTAAAATCCGGAGAATGTGAATATGATTATTACAACTTTAAGGAAGATAAAACCAAAGATGAAATCTATCATAACGCAAATGCTGATTGCGCAACTGAAAACGATTTAGGAAAATGGTCTTACAATGGAAAATTGAACCAAATTACCTTAATCGACAATGAAGATGGTTACACTTTTATTGCTGAAGTTGTTTCTATTAACGAAAATTCTGCTAAATTCAAAGTAGTTTCAGACGGAGGAGAAAAACCAAAAGAAGAAGAAATCTATTATATTTTAGAAAAGTAATTTTTTGTTTAGAAATAAGATTAATACAGAAGATTCGTGCTGTCATCCCGAAGAATTGAAGGTTCTCTAAAGATTTCTCACTCCGTTCGAAATGACAAGAATCAGGAAACAAAATTCAATACAAAAAAATCTGTGGTCATCAGTGAAATCTGTGGTAAAAAAAAACTTTTCACTACTTTTTCTTCATATTTAAACGCGCCATAATAGGAAAGTGATCCGAGTTTTTAAAGTCTTTAAACGTTTTAAATTCTTTTACTTCAAAAATATCATCGATTAAAATATAATCAATTCGCGCAGGATAATATTTGTAATTATACGTTTGTCCAAAACCTTTTCCGGCTTCGACAAAAGCATCTTTCATATCGCCACGAACATTCTTATAAACGTACGAAAAAGCCGTATTATTCATATCTCCACAAATAATTTTATGACCTTTAAAATCGTTCATGTGCGATTGAATCAACTCCGATTGCAATTGTTGTTCTTTAAAAGCTTCGCTTAAACGATTAAAAATTCGTTTAGATTTACTTTCATCAATTTCGTTAATATCCGGACTAATATTAACCGATTGCAAATGAATACTGTACACTCGAATCGTATCGTTATGCTTTACAATATCGGCATAAACTACATTATTGTCTGAATTTGGCAACGCAATTTCGCCTTCATCAATAATACGATATTTAGAAAAAATAGCCTGACCTGTTTTAATCTTTTTTCCGTGCATAATAATATGACGAAACTTATAATCGTCTAATTCATATTCGGCAGATTTTGAATATTCTTGAAAGCAAATAATATCCGGATTTTGTTCTTCGATAAAACGCTTAATGTTTTCGGGAACGTTTTCATTCGGAATCCATTTAAACAAATTAAATAAGCGAACGTTGTAACTTAAAACCGTAAAATCACTTTCGATCGGTTCTTCGTTTTTAGCAGAAAACTTATAAAATTTGGTAAAAAATGTATATCCAATCAAGAAAACAATAATCGATAAAAGAGCTTGTTTCTTTAATTGCAAAAGCCAATAAACAACAAACACCAGATTTAAAATTAATAAAGTAGGAAGAATGAGCGTTAAAACCGATAAAAAAGGAAATAATTTTGGCGCAAGAGAAGGCAAAACATATCCCATCAATGTTAGCACAACTAACACGATGTTAAAAAAATATGCGATTTTATTAAACCACGCCAATTTTTTCATAAACCTATTTTTGCCTGAATAAAAATTCTTTTTCGTCTTTGGTTAAACTGTCATAACCCGATTTGCTGATCTTATCCAAAATAACATCGATTTGTTTTTGAATATCGTCTTTCTGATTGATTCTCTGTGAATTATTTACTTTATGAACCGTTTTTAGTTTTGATTTTTGTTTCGGTTTATTCAAACTAAACGAAAATCCTTTCAGATAATTTCCATATGCAAAACCAAAAATACTTCCGCCAATATGCGCTAAATGTCCACCTGCATTATCAAAAAACAATTGAATCACATCAAAAGCTATAAACGCCAAAGCAATGATCCATATTGCGATGCGACCAAATATAATTAAATGTACGTTTATTTTAGGATTATAACCTACAATCGTAAAGAAAACAGCCATAACAGCTCCCGAAGCGCCTACAACATAATTGTGCATTCCTAAAAGATTCGAACCTAAAACATAAAAAATTCCGGCTGCCAAACCTCCTAGAAAATACGCTTTTAGAAACTGATTGCTATTGAAAAAAGTAAAAAATAACTGACTAAACAAATACAACATCAATAAGTTAAAAACCAAATGCATAGGATCTGCATGGATAAAACTGTAGGTTGCAAACTGCCAAAATCTAAAATTCAAGATTCTTAGATCGCTAAATAATGCGAATTGCTCTAAAACCCAACGATAGGACGAAGCGTTGGCTAAACGCAACACCATAACCAAAATACTTACAACTGCAACAGCTATAAGTACTTTATTAACGATCGAAATTCTTTTGATATTCGGCGTATTCATCATTTATTTATCCCAACGATATTGATCGAATTGTTTCTTTTTCCACATCCACATTAAAAGGAAACCAACTAAAGCACCGCCAATATGAGCGAAATGCGCAATTCCAGTTCCGCCACCAAAAATAGACGAACCGTTGAATCCTAAGAATAAATCTAACAATAAAATTCCGGGAACAAAATATTTTGCTTTTACAGGAATCGGCAAAAAGATTAACGACAATCCGGCATTTGGAAACATAAATGCAAAAGCAACCAATAATCCGTAAATGGCACCTGAAGCTCCGACAGCTACCGACATATAAGAAGAAGCGAATCCCGACATTTTTTCAGCAGACAAAACACTTTGCCAACGATTGTCGTACATTCCTTGATTTAACAATCCTAAAATATCTTCTTGTTTAAATCCGTTTAAAGTTAAGATGTCTAAACCTTGATGAAACTGCCAATAATTTACAGCTGTGTGTAAAACAGCAGCTCCTAATCCGCATAAAATGTAGAACAAAATAAATTTTTTACTTCCCCACGAATGTTCCAAAATAGATCCAAACGAATACAGAGCAAACATATTAAACAAAATATGCATTAATCCACCGTGCATAAACATATGTGTAAGCGGTTGCCAGAACTGGAAACTTGGATTTTCGAAATAATATAACGGAAGATAATCCATTAAAGCAGGAACAAAGAAAGTACCTACAAACAAAATAACATTTACTATAATAAGCTGTTTAACAGCATCGGTAATCTGAATCATTTACATAAATTTTTTATCAATATCTTCTACTTTCATCGTAATAAAAGTAGTTTTGCCAAACGGCGAAGTTTGCGGATTTTCACAACCAAACAAACTATTTACAATATTTTCTTGCTCTTTATCTGTTAAATACGTTCCGGTTTTTACGGCTAAACTTAACGCCAAAGATTTTGCAATTCGGTCGTGTAAAACCGGGACATCGTCTGGTAAATTGTCTTGCAAATCGTTTAAAAGATCTTCTAGAACAATCGAAACTTCACTTTCTGTAATCGAAACAGGAATTCCCGAAATTACTAATTTTTCGTTTGATATTTCTTCAAAAAGAAAACCCATTTGAATTAATTCAGCTTCGATTTCCTTCAACAATTCCATTTCGTAGGCCGTGTAATACAAAGATAACGGAAATAATAATTGCTGACTTGAGTTTTGTTTTACCGCGAATGATTGCAAATAATGTTCGTACAAAATGCGTTGATGTGCTCTGCGTTGATCAATAATAATCATTCCGGATTTAATTGGACTGATGATGTATTTTTTCTGAACTTGATACGATTGCTGTCCCGAATTCGATTGCTGTACATCTTCATCAAACAACGAACCTGTAATCACTTCTTCTTCGAACTGATGATTTGAAGTTAAAATGATTTCTTTCGCATCCGAAATTCCTTCGTACAAAGTTTCCCAACCACCCGATTTATGTTTTTTTTCTTGAAATGAATTTCCGCTTGAACTTCCACCAAAACCAGAAGATTTAGACTTTATATTTTCGAACGGATTAAAATTTCCTCTCGAAATATCGGAACCAATCTGACTTGCCAAGGTGTTTCCCGATTTCATACTTTCGAACGGATTATAAAACGTATCCACTTCAATTGTAGGCTCAACGGATTTTGTTCCTTCATAACTGTACGGAACTTCTAAATCGGCATCTTTCTGAAAATCTAAAACAGGCGAAACATTAAATTGTCCCAAACTGTGTTTTACCGTTGCGCGCAAAATGGCATACAAAGCTTGCTCATCATCAAACTTAATTTCGGTTTTAGTTGGATGAATGTTGATATCTATGCTGTTTGGCGGTAAATTTAAATACAAAAAGTAACTTGGATGTGTTCCGTCTTTCAACAAACCTTCGAAAGCCGCCGTAACCGCATGATGCAGATAACCGCTTTTTATAAAGCGATCGTTAACGAAAAAAAACTGTTCTCCTCTACTCTTTTTTGCATATTCTGGTTTTGCAACAAATCCGTGAATTTCTACAATTTCAGTACTTTCTTGAACAGGAACAAGTTTTTCGTTTGTTTTTCCTCCAAAAACATTCACAATACGCTGACGATAATTGGAAGCCGGAAAATGGAACATTTCGCTTCCGTTATTAATAAACGTAAACTGAATATCTTTATGTGCCAACGCAACACGTTCGAATTCATCAATTACATGACGCAATTCGACTTGATCGGATTTTAGGAAATTTCGACGAGCCGGAATATTGAAAAATAAATTCTTGATCGAAAAAGAAGTTCCATTTGGAACAACAGCAACTTCTTGCGAAACCACTTTACTACCTTCAATAATTACATGTGTTCCTAATTCGTTTTCGTGCTCTTTCGATTTCAATTCAACATGCGCAATTGCCGCAATAGAAGCCAATGCTTCGCCACGAAATCCTTTGGTTTGCAAACGGAATAAATCTTCGGCTGATGCAATTTTGGAAGTCGCATGACGTTCAAAACACATACTAGCATCAATTTCGTTCATTCCTTTGCCGTTATCTATAACTTGTATTAAGGTTTTTCCCGCATCTTTTATCACCAATTTAATAGAAGTTGCTCCGGCATCGACTGCATTTTCGAGCAATTCCTTAACTACCGAAGCCGGTCTTTGAACCACTTCTCCGGCAGCAATTTGGTTGGCTACGTGATCGGGTAACAAACGAATAACACTTGACATGAATGTTTCTTAATTTTTAGTGAAATACAAAAATACGATTTTTATAGGTTTGAAACGATTTGTTAAAGTGCGTTTTCGTTAAATTGATGCTAATAAAAAAGCTCTGAAAATTCAGAGCTTTTAGTTATTTTGATTTAGTGCAATCATTTTAAGTACGGCAACCGCAGCTTCGGTTCCTTTGTTTCCGTGAATTCCTCCGCTTCGATCTATTGATTGTTGTTCGTTGTTATCGGTTAAAACACAAAATATTGTCGGAACATCGTATTTAATATTTAAATCTTTAATTCCTTGTGTTACGCCTTCACAAACAAAATCGAAATGTTTGGTTTCGCCTTGAATTACGCAACCTATTGCAATTACAGCATCGAATTGTTTGGTTTCATGCATTTTTTTACTTCCAAAAATCAATTCAAAACTTCCCGGAACATTCCATCTTACAATATTTTCAGGTTTTGCGCCACAATCTATCAAAACATCGTAAGCACCTTGAAATAATCCGTTGGTAATTTTATCATTCCATTCAGAAACCACCAAACCAATTTTTAGATCTTTTGCATCGATCAATTCGGCTTTGTTGTATTCTGATAAGTTTTTGTTTGCTGTTGCCATATTATTGAGCCATTCCTAAATAAACATCAATATTTGCTGCTTCTACCGAAGCTTTGTAATTATCTTTAATATCGGTAAACAATTTTAACGCCTCGTCTTTTTTACCTAATTCTAACGCCATTAAACCAGCTTTGTAAGCATAACGCGGAGTTGTAAAATCGTTTGGAGTATGTTGCGACGCTTTTTTGTAAAATTCAAAAGCATCATCGTATTGATTTAATTCTGCAAAAGCATCACCAATTGCTCCTAAAGACATCGCTTTTAAGAACATATCTTTAGAATCGAATTGTTCTAAATGCTGAATTGCTTCTTTGTATTTTCCTAAATTCAAATACGTTGTTCCTGCATAATAATGCGCTAATTTAGAAGCTTGCGTTCCGCTGTACGAATCTGCAATTCCTAAAAAGCCTAACTTTCCTTCTCCACCATTCAATGCTAAATTGAACAATGAATCCGAAGCAACACCATCATTAATTGCTTGCTCGTAATATTGTTGCGCCTGAAACATTTCGTTTGCAGCTTCGTCTTCTTTAGGTTCCTGAATAAAATTTTGGTATCCTAAGTATCCAACAACAGCCAAAGCTAAAGCTCCAATTCCATAAAAGATTTTAGTTTGATTCAATGTGAACCAAGCACCAATTTTATTTGCAGACGAATCTAAAGAATTAAAAACCTCAGCCGTATCGCTATGATCGTTCATAACCGCTTTGTGTGCCGCTGTTTCTTCTTGTTCTACTTCTGGTTTTGGTGGTTTATAACCTCTTTTATTATATGTTGCCATAGTGGTGTAAGATTTTAATCAGCGCAAAAATAGGATATTTATCCAATATTAAAAGTCTATTTGTTAGATATTTTTCGGAAATTTGCTGTTTTACCATTTTAAAACCTCTTTTTTGTGAATTTAGAGCAGATACATATTCTCAATTTTAAGAACATTTCTGAAAAGACACTTCGATTTACTAAAAAAATCAATTGTTTTGTAGGGAAAAACGGACAGGGAAAAACCAATTTGCTTGACGCGATTTATTATTTGGCAAACGGAAAAAGCTATTTTAACCCAATTGCTATTCAGAATATTAAACACGACGAAGACTTTTTTGTGATTGAAGGCGCTTTTAATAAGACCGAAAAACGAGAACAAATTGTTTGCAGTTTAAAAAAAGGACAAAAAAAGGTTTTAAAACGCAACGGAAAAGCATATGATAAATTCTCTGAACATATTGGATTGATTCCTTTGGTGATGATTTCACCTTCGGATCAGGATTTGATTTCGGAAGGAAGCGAAACACGCAGAAAGTTTATCGATTTGGTTATTTCGCAACAAAATTCGTTGTATTTACAACAAGTAATTCAATATCAAAAATTGATTTCGCAACGAAATGCTTTGTTGAAATATTTTGCCTTAAATCGCGTTTTCGATAACGATACTTTAGAAGTTTACAACGAACAATTAAGTGTTTTAGGAAAAGAAATCTTCGAAAAAAGAGCTCGTTTTATAGAAGAATTCAATCCGATTTTTAAAAAATATCATCAGCAAATCACGAATAACAACGAGGAAGTCGAAATAAAATATGAAAGTCAGTTGCAAGAAAAACCGTTGATTGAACTTTTTAGAGAAGCTTTACCAAAAGATCGCGTTTTACAATATACTTCGGTCGGAATTCACAAAGACGATTTACTATTCGAAATTAACGCGCATCCAATTAAAAAATACGGTTCGCAAGGTCAACAAAAATCCTTATTGATTGCGTTAAAACTAGCTCAATTCGATTTTATTAAAAAGCAAAGCGGTATTTCGCCCATTTTATTATTCGACGATATTTTCGATAAACTAGATTCAGAACGCGTTCAGCAAATTGTAAATATGGTAAACGACGAAACTTTTGGTCAATTATTTATTACCGACACACATGAAGAACGTACCGAATTAATCGTAAAGTCGACCAATTTAGATTACGAAATTTTCAGAATCACTTCGTAAGTTCCGCCTCATTTTGTTTATTTGTATAAAATTTCAACTATGCAATTCCACACTTCTTTAAAACCTTACAATACATTTGGCATTGATGTAAAAGCAACGCAATTTGTCGATATTTCATCGATCGAACAATTAAAAAGCCGTATTTTGGAAAACAACAATCAATTGCCACTTTTTGTTTTAAGCGGCGGAAGTAATATGTTGTTAACTAAAGACGTTGACGCTTTGGTTTTACATATAAACACAAAAGGAACTGAAGTTATAAATGAAAATAATGAATTTGTTTGGGTTAAAGCACAAGCTGGCGAAATTTGGCACGACTTTGTTTTACAAACGATTGGATTAAACTTAGGTGGATTAGAAAACTTATCGTTGATTCCGGGAAAAGTCGGCTCATCTCCTATTCAGAATATTGGTGCGTACGGAGTGGAAATTAAAGACACCATGCACAGTTTAGAAGCTTTGAATTTAGCTTCATTAGAAATAGAAACGTTTACGAATAACGATTGTCATTTTGGATATCGTGAAAGTGTTTTTAAAAATGAATTAAAAGGAAGTTATATTATCACATCGGTTACGTTTAAATTAAAAAAGGTTCCGCATATTTTACATACTTCTTACGGAGCAATTCAACAGGAATTAGATGTACAAAACATTCAAAACCCAACTATAAAAGATGTAAGTAATGCTGTTATTTCAATTCGTCAATCAAAATTACCCGATCCAAAAGAAATAGGAAACAGTGGAAGTTTCTTTAAAAACCCTATTATTTCAAAAGAATTGTACCATCAATTAATCGAACAAAATCCTGAAATTCCGCATTATCCTGTAAACGAAACCGAAGTAAAAGTTCCGGCTGGCTGGTTAATCGAACATTCTGGTTTAAAAGGCTTTAGAAAAGGTGACGCGGGCGTTCATACCAAACAAGCTTTGGTTTTGGTAAATTACGGAAACGCTTCCGGACAAGAATTGATCGATATGGCACATTATGTACAACAAACCGTATTCGAAAAATTTGGTATTCACATAAATCCCGAAGTGAATATTATTTAACATTTAGGTTGTACTTGCCCGCTATTTAAAGTACTTTTGCAAAACATTGAGGAAATGCTATGGCAATAACACTACTTTATATTTTAGGAGCTCTTTTTGTTATCCTGCTTTTTTATTATTTGGGAATCTTTACAGGTTCTGTTTTTGGAAAACCACATGAAACCAATGCAAAACGCATTCCTGTTTCGGTCATCGTATACGCAAAAAACAATGCGTTAGAATTACGAAATTTGTTGCCAATTTTGCTTAATCAGAATTATCATCAATTCGAATTGGTTTTAATAAACAATGCTTCGACCGATGAAACGCTGGATCTTTTTAAAGAATATTCGTTGCTTTATCCAAATATCCGAGTAGTTGATGTTTTAAACAATGAAGCTTTTTGGGGAAATAAAAAGTACGCTTTAACCCTAGGAATTAAAGCAAGTAAATACGAATATCTGGTTTTTATTGATGCCGATAAAAAGATTCATTCTAACAATTGGTTGGTTCAAATGACTTCTCATTTTACATTAAATAAAACCATTATTATTGGGACTTCGTTTTATACAAAATCAAAAGGATTTTTCAATAAATTAGTTCGTTTCGATCATACAATGCAGCAATTACAAGCTATTGCTTGGTCTAAAATCAGTAAACCTTACAGTTTACAATTACACAATATCGCCTTCAAAAAAGAAGATTTCTACCGAGTAAACGGTTTTATCAATCATATGCAAAAACCGTTATTTACGAACGAATATTTTTTGAATGACGCTGCAACTTCAAAAAACACGACGATTTGCGAACATCCCGAAACTATGATCGAAGTTCCGTTTAAAACCAGAAATGAATTTAATTTGTTTAAAGATCAACAAATTGAATTACTAAAAAACATCAACGGATCTGCGTCTTTCAAAATAAAGCTGTTCAATTTCGCCCAGTTTTTATTCCTTTTAACAGCGATTTTATCTTTCGTAACTTTAGAATATTGGTATATAACCTTAGGAATTGTGTTGTTGCGTTACATTTTAAGCTGGATTATTTTCTATAAAGCCGCTTCAAAATATCATTACAAAGATTTGATTTTTTTATTCCCAATACTTGATTTGTTTTATATCTTTATGCAAGTTCGATTGTTTTTCGGAAATTTATTCAAAAAATCAAAATAGTTTTAAGTGATTTCGGAACACCAAAATATTGATCAATTAATAGAAGACGCCAAAAAAGGAAGTCAAACTGCATTTACTGCTTTATTAGATATTTATTGGTCAGAAGTTTATTATTTCATTCTGAAAAGAACCGAAAACGAATCGGACACCGAAGATATTACAATCGAAACTTTTGCTAAAGCATTCGATAAAATTGACTCTTACAATAACAAATTTTCGTTTAATACCTGGTTAATTACCATTGCCAAAAATGTTCATATTGATTTAATTAGAAGAAGAAAATCGTCCGAATTCATAAACAATTTAGGAGAAAACGAAGAGTTTCTTTTCAATAATATTCCCGACGACGAAGATTCTTTAGAAGATCAATTGATTTTTGAACAAAATCTCGCAACTTTAAAACATTGTATTAAACAACTAAAACCGCACTATCAGCAAATTATTCAATTGCGTTATTTTCAGGAACGTTCGTATAACGAAATTGCCGAAATCATAAACGAACCTTTAAATAACGTAAAAATTAAAATTCTTCGCGCTAAAAAACTCTTGACAGAATTGATACAGAAAAAAGAATCCAACTAATATTAGTTGGATGTCTTATTATTTACCTAAAACTGTTCAATCAAATTTTGTAAAGTATATAATTCTTGTGTTCCGGTTTTTAAATCTTTTAAAGCGTATTGATTACTTTCGATTTCTTTTGAACCTACCATAACAACTTTCGAAATTCCTTTTTTCTCGGCGTATTTAAACTGTTTGTCCATTTTAGCTTTATCAGGATATAATTCTGCTTTAATTCCGACTTCACGTAATTTCTGAATGGCTTTTAAAGCATATTTGGCTTCGTCGTTTCCGTAATTAAAAAACAAAACATCCGAAACATTTGTAACCGCTTTAGGAAAAACCCCTAATTCTTCCATAACTAAATAGGTACGATCTAATCCAAACGAAATTCCGACACCGCTAATATCTTTTAAACCAAAAATTCCTGTTAAATCATCGTAACGACCGCCGCCGCCTATTGAACCTAATTTTACGGTTTCTGGAGCGGCAACTTCAAAAATAGCTCCAGTATAATAATTTAATCCGCGCGCCAATGTTACATCTAAATTCAATTTTGCCGATTTTAAACCTAACTCTTGAACCGATTCACAAATAAAAGCCAATTCGTCAACTCCTTTTGATCCTTCTTCAGATGCTTTTAATAAATCGCGTAATTGTTCGATTTTCTCTTGAAGTGTCCCAGAGAAATTAAATAATGGTTGAACCTTTTCAATTGCTTCTTGCGAAATACCTTTTTCTAACATTTCGGTTTTTACGCCTTCTTCTCCAATTTTATCCAACTTATCTAAAGCAACCGTAAAATCGATTAATTTGTCGGTCGCCCCAATTACTTCGGCAATTCCCGAAAGAATCTTTCTATTGTTAATTTTAATCGTAACGCTTTCTACTTTTAAATCGGTAAAAACAGCATCGTATAATTGAACAAATTCTATTTCTTGCCATAACGATTTTGACCCAACCACATCGGCATCGCATTGGAAAAATTCTCTAAAACGCCCTTTTTGAGGACGATCGGCACGCCAAACAGGTTGAATTTGATAACGTTTGAATGGAAATTCTAATTCGTTTTGATGTTGCACAACGTAACGAGCAAACGGAACGGTTAAATCGTAACGCAATGCTTTTTCAGAAATCTGAGTTGTTAATTTCAAACTATCTTTCGAAGCCAATAAGTTATCATCTGCTTTCGATAAATAATCTCCCGAATTTAAAATCTTAAAAATCAAACGATCTCCTTCTTCTCCATATTTTCCCATTAAAGTGTCTAAATTTTCAAACGAAGGTGTTTCGATCGGTTGAAATCCATAACGTTCGAAATGCTTTTTTATAACAGAAATAATATATTGACGCTTTGCTACTTCAAGCGGAGAAAAATCGCGAGTACCTTTTGGAATGCTTGGTTTTTGAGCCATTTTTTTTAGAATTTTATGAGTACAAATATAAGGTTAAAGTCTGAATGTGAAAAGTTGAAAAGTCTAAAAGAAGTTTAAAGTAAACTCGAAGCTTTTAACATTCGGTCGTTTCCTTGTAAATCTTTTTTTAATTCCACATTTTTGAAAAAAGTTGAAACTAATTCTATCATTTCGGTTCCTAAATATTGATTGATTTCGAAATAAAGCAAACCGTTTTTTAACAAACTCTCTTTTGCTAAATATATTATTTTTCGATAAAAAATCAATGGATCATCATTTTCTACAAAAAGTGCCAAATGCGGTTCGTTTTGCAAAACATTGTTCTTCATTTCGTCTTTTTCCAAATTTCGAACATATGGCGGATTTGAAATAATAACATCGTAATTTTCTAACTGAATCGTGTTTAAAATATCTTGATGAAGAAATTTGACTTCGGCTTTTAAATCCTTTGCGTTTTCATTTGCAATTTTAAGTACTTCGGTCGAAATGTCGATTGCCGAAACTTCTGCCAACGGGAATTCCTTTTTAATCGTAATGGGAATACAGCCCGAACCAGTTCCAATGTCTAAAACTTTCCATTTTTTTTCAGGTTGTTTGTTTAGATCTTCCAAAATCCATTCGACCAATTCTTCGGTTTCTCTTCTCGGAATCAAAGTTGCCGGCGTTACTTTAAATTCGTATCCATAAAAATAGCCTTTTTCAAAAATATACTGAATTGGGATTTCGTTTTGTAATTGCGAAACAATTTCCAACAAACGAATTTTATCTTCTGTTTTTAATTCTTCGTTTCGTTTTAAAACCACATCTGCTCTCGAAAAACTCAAAACTTCATCCATTACAATAGCAAATAAAGCTTCGACTTCTTCTAAATCGTACAAACTCTTTAATTGTTCTTTAAACAGGATTTTGTAATCGTTTAGCGTCATAATTTGTTATTTTTGTAAAAAACTAAAATGTTACCGGATCAATTTTATATGTATCGAGCCTTGCAATTGGCAAAATCGGGATTGGCAAACGCAATGCCGAATCCGTCTGTAGGCGCCGTAATTGTTTACAAAGATACAATAATTGGTGAAGGATACACTTCTTCTTTCGGCGGTTCTCATGCAGAAGTTAATGCAATAAACGCCGTAAAAAATCAGGAATTACTGAAAGAAAGTACGTTATATGTAAGTTTAGAACCTTGTAGTCATTTCGGTAAAACGCCTCCTTGCGCTAATTTAATTGTAGAAAAAAAGATTAAAAAAGTGGTGATTGGCTGTGTTGATCCGTTTGCTAAAGTTTCGGGAAAAGGAATTCAGATTTTAAAAGATAACGGAGTTGAAGTAATTACAGGAGTTTTAGAGAAAGAATGTCAAGAATCGCACAAGCGTTTTTTTACATTTCATCTTCAAAAACGACCTTATATCATTTTAAAATGGGCGCAATCTGCCGATGGTTTTATAGCTCCGATTTCGAAAAATGAAACAAAACCGGTTTGGTTGTCGAATGTTTATTCGCGACAATTGACGCATAAATGGCGAAGTGAAGAAATGGCAATTTTAGTTGGGAAACAAACAGTTTTGGATGATAATCCGAGTTTAACAACGCGCGATTGGAAAGGTAAAAATCCTGTCCGACTTTTTATTGATGCTCGAAACAAACTAGATAATTCCTTTCAAATTCTAAATAACGAAAGTAAAACTTATCGTTTTACAAAAAACAAGAAATGCGAAAATGATGTAATAATTCCTTTTGAAAACACCATTCAGGAAATCTGCGATTTTTGTTACCAAAACAATCTTCAATCTATTATTATCGAAGGTGGTTTGCAAACGTTACAATCGTTTATTGATTCAGGAATTTGGGACGAAGCTCGAGTTTTCGAAACCGATATTCAATTAAAAAAAGGAATTTCGGCTCCGAATAGAATTCATTTTACAAAAACAAATCAAATTAAAATAGAACAGGATATTTTACATTTTTTTGAAAACAATTTAAATGGAAGATACTTATAAAACACTCACAACACCAAGCGAAGAAGTTTTATTTAAAGAAAAAAACAGTAAGTTTTTTGGTTATGCTTTTCCGGTTTCGGACGAAACGGAAATAAAAGATATTTTAGAGCAAATTAAGAAACAACATTATTCTGCTCGTCATTGGTGTTACGCTTATCAAATCGGAATTAAAACCAAAACATATCGAGCAAACGACGACGGAGAACCAAACAACAGCGCTGGAATGCCCATTTTTGGTCAAATTCAATCGTTCGATTTAACAAATGTTTTAGTTATTGTTGTGCGTTATTTTGGTGGCGTAAAATTAGGTGTTGGCGGTTTGGTTACGGCTTATAAAACCACAGCACAAATGGCTTTAGAAGTTGCTGATATTGTTGAAAAAACCATTGATGTTCATTTTCTAATTCGGTTCGATTATAAAAACATGAACAAAGTAATGCGCGTTATTAAAGAGAAAAATATAAACGTTGTAAACCAAACGCTTGAATTAGATTGTTTGATTGAAATTTCGTGCAGATTGACGCAAAAGGAAGAAATATTTAATGCTTTTAATCAGATTTTTGAAGTTTCGATTAAAGAAAAAGAAGATTAGCTTTCGCTAATCTTCATAACTAAAATTCAGTAATTGTTGTTCCAATAATTCTTTAAAAGCCGGATCATCAATTTGTGTGTTTTTATCAATAAATTTTGTCATGTGTAAGGCAAAATACGAAGCTTTTTCTTTCGGTAATTTGTAATTATCGTAAAGATAATCTCGAGAATATACCTTCATAAAACGTTCCATTGCTTGCACTTCATTATCAATAAATAATACTTTTTTATTCATTTTAGAACGTCCCGAAACTTTGTTTACCAAACCATCTATCGTAACATTTGCGGCTAAAGATTCGGTATTTGTAATTTGTTTATCTTTTTTCACAGCGCGTTCTGTTCGCGAATAACTTTCGTTTCCTAATCCAATTTTAGCATTTAAATCGGTGTATTCAATTTCGATTTGATCTAAAACGGTCGATTCAGTAATTAGAACATTCAATATTCTTCGATCGATTATATTTTGAGAAATATCGATTGTTTCAACCAAATTTTCATTCACATAAAACGACAATTTATCGTGAAGTTTTAAATCAATATTTTTAAAAACATTCTGATTAATTTTTTCTTCAGCTTCATTGTTTCGCTGAAAAGTTACAACTGCATTGTTATCGGTTTTATATAATTGAACTTTTAACGCAACAGTGTTCTGAGCAAATGTTAAATTAAAAAATAGACCTAAGATAAAAAGGTAAAGTGTTTTCATAAAATTTCTTTTAATTTAAAATTACGCATTTTCATTCAATCCTACAAATAGACTTTTCGGAGTTTAAGCTTTTTTACGATTTATTAATCAATTGATTTAAATGTTCGGGAACCGCAGTTGGGCGTTTCGTTTTCATGTCAACAAATACCAAAACAGTGTGTGCTGTTGTTAATAACTCGCCCTTCTCATTTATAATTTCATAATCGAATTCGATCTTAACTCCGCCTAAATATTTAAGCCTAGTTATCACAGTAAGCTCTTCATCATACACAGCAGGCTTTTTGTAATTCATGTTTAAAGAAACAACCGGAAGCATGATTCCTTCTTCTTCTAGCTCTTTATACGAAATCCCTTTGTTTCTAAGCCATTCCACACGGCCAATCTCGAAATATTGCGCATAATTGCCATGATAAACAACACCCATTTGATCGGTTTCGGCATAACGTACTCTTAAATTTATTCTATGTTCTTGCATAAAAAAAGGTTCAAAAATTTTATTATTCAAATAAATAATTACTTACAATATTATTTCTAAAAAACAAATAGTAAAATCATTTTTTTTGATGATTTTTATTCACATATTTGTAAATGTAAATGGGTTTTATATAACTCTTTAAAACTCATATTATTTAACACTATTATCTCAAAAAAATGCTTGACTATACACAAGAAACCGCAATATCTGTTTGGAATCGTTGTCTCCAGTTCATCAAGGACAACATTGGCGATCAGGCGTTCAAAACCTGGTTTGAACCAATTGAGGCTATTGAGTTAACAGAAAATGCTTTGTATATTCAAGTTCCTAGTAAATTCTTCTACGAATGGTTAGAAGAACATTATGTAAAGGTATTAAAATCCGCTTTAACGAAGGAACTTGGTTCTGATGCAAAGTTATTGTATAAAATTAAAATGGAGAACACTTCGGGAAACAAACAACCGTTTACCGAGCAATTGCCAAGTACACAGAGAGAACCTGTTAAAACACAAGAATTAGATGTTCCTGTTCAACAAAAAAATCCTGAATTAAAGAATCCTTTTGTGATTCCGGGAATACGAAATGTAAAGATTGAATCCCAATTAAATTCAAATTATAGTTTCGATAACTTTTTAGAAGGTGAATCGAACCGTTTGGCTCGCAGCGCAGGAATGGCTGTTGCAAATAAACCAGGCGGAACTGCTTTTAATCCGCTTTTAATTTATGGCGGAGTTGGATTAGGAAAAACGCATTTAGCACATGCAATTGGTGTAGAAATTAAAGAAAAACATCCTGAAAAAACCGTTTTATACATTTCTGCTGAAGTTTTTACACAGCAATATGTTGATTCGGTTCGTAAGCAAACCCGAAACGATTTCATTTATTTTTATCAATTGATTGATGTATTGATTGTAGATGATATTCAGTTTTTATCTGGAAAATCGGGAACTCAAGACGTATTTTTCCACATTTTCAATTATTTGCATCAAAACGGAAAGCAGGTTATTTTAACTTCAGATAAAGCTCCGGTTGATATTCAGGATATTGAACAACGTTTGCTTTCTCGATTTAAATGGGGATTATCTGCAGAAATCATGCATCCGGATTTTGAAACTCGAGTTAACATTCTTAAAAATATTTTGTATCGAGATGGAGTTGAAATGCCGAACGATGTTATAGAATATGTTGCTAAAAATGTTAAAACAAATATTCGTGAGTTAGAAGGTGCTATTATTTCGTTGATTGCACAATCGTCTTTCAACAAAAAAGAAGTTACGATTGATTTAGCGAAACAAGTTATCGAGAAATTCGTTAAGAACGTTCGCAAGGAAATCTCGATTGATTATATTCAGAAAATCGTTTCAGATTATTTCGATTTAGATATCGAAACGTTATGTTCAAAATCGCGTAAACGTAATATTGTTCAAGCGCGTCAGTTAGCAATGTTTTTTGCCAAAAAATACACTAAATCGTCTTTAGCGAATATTGGTTCTCAAATCGGTGATCGAGATCACGCAACTGTTTTGCACGCTTGTAAAACGGTAGATAATTTGTTAGAAACCGACAAAGAATTCAAATCGTATTACGAAGAAATCAATAAAAAACTTTCGATGTAATGACACGAGTTTTAATGGTTTGTTTGGGGAATATTTGTAGATCGCCTTTGGCAGAAGGAATTCTAAAATCAAAAGTTGATCGAAACGCTGTTTTTGTAGATTCTGCCGGAACAGGTGCTTGGCATTCAGGTGAGTTGCCCGATAAACGTTCGATTGCTGTTGCTAAGAAATATGGAATTGATTTAACCGATCAACGTGCGCGTTTATTCTTGGTTGAAGATTTTGATAAGTTCGATCATATTTATGTAATGGATCAAAGTAATTACAAAAACGTTTGTAGATTAGCTCCGAATGATGAAGCAATAAACAAAGTTCAGTTAATTTTAAACGAAAGTTATCCTGATGAAAACCTAGAAGTTCCCGATCCGTATTATGGAGGCGATCAAGGTTTCGAAAATGTTTATAAAATGCTCGATGAAGCATGTTTAAAAATAAAAAATAAATTAGAAAACGCTTAATCAAGCGTTTTTTTGTATTCTAGTTATGACAACATTTGGTACTTTATATTTAATTCCGGTTATGTTAGGCGAGACTGCTGCAAACGAAGTTTTGCCGGCAAGTGTTTTACGTGCTGTTTCGTTAATTGATGATTATGTGGTCGAAAACAGTAAAGTTGCGCGCAAATTCATTAAAGCAATTGATCCGGAAAAGAAACAGTCGATTTTGAATCTTTTCGAATTGAATAAACATACAGACGAAAAAGAGATTTTATCGTTTATGCAACCTTTACTCGAAGGTAAAAACATGGGATTAATGAGTGATGCTGGTTGCCCAGGAGTTGCTGATCCCGGAGCTGTAATTGTTTCCTTAGCACATCAAAAAGGAATAAAAGTAGTTCCTTTAGTCGGGCCTTCTTCTATTTTACTTTCGTTAATGGGAAGTGGAATGAACGGACAATCTTTTACGTTTAACGGTTATTTACCAATAGATAAGAGTGAAAAAAAATCTATGTTACGTAACTTAGAAAAATGGTCTTTTGAACGTAATCAATCGCAATTGTTTATTGAAACTCCGTATCGTAACAATCAGTTAATGGAAGAAATGACTCAGATTTTACATCCAAATACTTTATTATGTGTTGCGTGCGATTTGACACTTCCTACCGAAATTATGTTGACAAAACCAATTAGTTTTTGGAAAAAACATAAAATCGATTTACATAAAAGACCTTGTATATTTATTGTGCATAAAAATTAGATTCTACTTTAACAAAGTTGGATCTAATTTTTAATCCCATACAAAAATCCTAATTTCATTCTAATCAGCATTTTTTTAACGAAATTCCAAAAGAAAGTATGCTGACCGAAGATGGTTCCGATAATGATTAAAAGAACTTTATAAACGGGTAAAATTAAAATGAGAGAAAGTGGCCAATAAATTAACCAATGCAAAGACTCTTTTGTAATTCCTAACAATGCCAAAATTGGACGCGTAATATAAGCTGAAGTACTTCCTGTAATTGCAAATACAATAAAAATGATTGCGAGTTGAAAATTGGAGGTTAATCCCCACTTTTCTTTTAACTTTTTCATTATTTTTAATATTTCTAAATAACAAAAGTAGTCATTTTAATCTAATCGCACGCGATTAACTTCCTGAAAATATAACAAATAATTATATAACATATAATTAACTTCGTAACCGTAATCAATTGTTGGTTGATAATCAATTGTATAATCAAAACCTCTTTTTCCAGCTCTGCTATTTGCATTAAAACTTAAAATCCATTGCCTGTTTTTAGTTTCTAAATACGCTTTACTGTAAAATCCTCGCGGTTTAGCTTTTCTTGCAAACCAACTTTCGAAGTAATTATCAAAAATAATCACTTCGTATTCTACTTCCGGATTGGAAATCTGAATGGAACCATCTTTAAAAACCGATTTCCCTTTTTGATCAATTTCCGAAGTATATTTTAAATCTTTATTTTGAGAAGAAGCACATCCGCAAAACAAAAAAGCACTAAAAACCATTAATATAATTCCTTTCATCTCGGTAAGTTTTTTATAAAGATATGGATTAACTTGTTTATTTTTGTAGAAAATGTTTTAAAATGGTAACACAAGATCAGATCAAGAATCTTATGGAACGCCTTGGCGCGTTAAGGAGGTATCTTTGACATCGATAAGAAATTAATCGAAATTCAAAACGAAGAAGAGAAAACTTATGCTCCCGATTTTTGGAATAATGCTAAAGAGGCAGAAAATATTGTTCGCAATATTCGTTCTAAGAAAAAATGGGTAGAAGGATATCAAAATGCAGTTTCGAATCAGGAAGAACTTCAAATTACGCTTGAGTTTTATAACGAAGGAGATGTTTCTGGTGAAGAAGTTGAAGAGCAATTTCAAAAAACGATTCAACTCATAGAAGATTTAGAATTCAGAAATATGCTTTCGGACGAAGGTGATAGTATGAGCGCTGTTTTACAAATAACTGCTGGAGCCGGCGGAACTGAAAGCTGTGATTGGGCTTCTATGTTAATGCGAATGTATTTGATGTGGGGCGAAAAAAGCGGTTACAAAATTAAAGAACTAAACTTTCAGGAAGGCGATGTTGCAGGTGTAAAAACGGTTACATTAGAATTTGAAGGTGAGTTTGCTTTTGGATATTTAAAAGGCGAAAATGGTGTTCATCGTTTAGTTCGTATTTCTCCTTTTGATAGTAATGCAAAACGACATACATCTTTTGCTTCGGTTTATGTTTATCCGTTGGCGGACGATACGATTGAAATCGAAATAAATCCTTCTGATATTTCGTGGGAAACGATGCGTTCTTCGGGAGCCGGAGGTCAGAATGTAAATAAAGTAGAAACAGCGGTTCGTTTACGTCACCATCCTACCGGAATTATTATTGAAAATTCCGAAACAAGATCTCAATTAGATAATAAAACGAAAGCAATGCAACTTTTAAAATCTCAGTTATATGAGATCGAGTTGAAAAAACGTCAAGCGAAACGTGACGAAATCGAAGCTAATAAGATGAAAATTGAATGGGGATCGCAGATTCGAAATTATGTGATGCATCCTTATAAATTAGTAAAAGATGTTAGAACTCAGTTTGAAACAAGCGATGTCGATGGTGTTATGGATGGAGAAATTGATCCATTCCTAAAAGCTTATCTCATGATGATGGGACAAAAAGAAGAATAAAAAAACGACCAATTGGTCGTTTTTTTATTCTTCCTCCTCCTCTTCAAAATCTTCGTTGTCTGAAAACCAATAGCTATCTAACATGGTTTTATCGACGAAAATTTCTAAGCGTTCTGTTTCTTGATCCGAAATATACATACGTTGGGTTTTTCCGATACTTTCTGATAATCGATATAAACGTGGTTCTATACGTTTGCGTAATAATTCGTCAATATCGTTGATGATGTACATTTTTAATTGGTTTACATCAAAACCAGCAACGCTGAACATCATATTTAAACGTTCGGGCGTTCCGATTAAAATATCGATTCCTAACGAAATTAAGTTTTTATCTTCGTCTAAATCGGTTTTATCATGACACATGAAAACACGCAAATCGGTATATTTTGCGTAAGCTTCCAGTTTTTCTTGCATACGCAAAGCTTCTTCTTTATCTTGAACAACAATTAAAGCACGAGGCGATTGCATAAAAGCTTTTTCTAAACGTTGAATAACCGAAATAGCAATAATATCTTCGCGTTCTGTTTCGTTTTCTACAATAAAAACGATATCATTTCCCGATTTTATTGTTCCAAAGGCTTCTGCTAAAACTTCCGAAGCTTCTGTCAATCCGTTTTCGGTTAAGGCTTTTTGTAAATTGGGATTTATTTTCTTTAATTTCATTTTATTTCGAAGCAAATAATTCTACATCAGATTTTGAAATTTCTTTTCCACCAAGAATAATCAAACGTTCTACTACATTTCGTAATTCTCGAATATTTCCTGTCCAATCATATTGTTTTAACAAATCCAATGCGTCTTTAGAAAACGCTTTAGGAGCACTTCCCGATTCTTCGGCAATTTTATTTGTAAAATGATTGATTAACATTGGAATATCATCACGACGATCATTTAAAGACGGAACTTTAATCAAAATAACCGCTAAACGATGATATAGATCTTCTCGAAAACGACCTTCTTCAATCTCTTTTCGTAAATCTTTATTAGTTGCAGCAATCACTCGAACATCAACTTTTATATCTTTGTCGGCTCCTACTCTACTGATTACATTTTCTTGTAAAGCACGTAACACTTTTGCTTGCGCAGCCAAACTCATATCGCCAATTTCATCCAAGAAAATAGTTCCTTTATCGGCTGCTTCAAATTTTCCAGCGCGATCTTTAACCGCAGAAGTAAACGCTCCTTTTACATGCCCGAATAATTCACTTTCGATTAATTCAGAAGGAATCGCAGCACAATTCACTTCGATTAAAGGAAATTGCGAACGATTACTTTTTTCGTGTAAATTATGTGCAACCAATTCTTTTCCGGTTCCATTTGGACCTGTAATTAAAACGCGTGCATCGGTTTGAGCAACCTTTTCGATCATGTCTTTTATTTGCAGAATAGGTTCGCTTTCCCCAATCATTTGATAGGTTTTGCTCACTTTTTTCTTCAAGCGTTTATTTTCTACAACCAACGATTTATTATCTAACGCATTACGAACAGTTGTTAACAATCGGTTTAAATCAGGTGGTTTCGAAATATAATCGAACGCTCCTAAGCGCATGGTATTTACGGCAGTTTCTAAATCGCCATGACCAGAAATCATGATAAAAGGGATTTCTGGTTTTATCTTTTTAGCTTCTTGTAACACTTCTTCGCCATCTAATTTTGGCATTTTGATGTCGCAAATAACCAAATCAAAATCTTGTTCTTTTATTCTTTCTAAACCTTCTTCTCCGTCGGCTGCTTCAACAATTGAATACTGATCGTTTTCTTCTGCCAATATTTTTGCCAAAACTCTGCGAATAGAAGCTTCGTCTTCAATAATTAAAATCTTAGCCATATTTAATATTTAAGCCATTTTAAAAGTTCTTTCCAAGTGGGTTTCTTTCCGTACATTAAAATTCCTACGCGATAAATTTTCGATGCTACCCAAACAATTCCTATAAAGGTAGCAAATAAAAGTGCAATCGAAATTGCTATTTGATAAAAAGGTACACCGAAAGGTATGCGCATTAACATTACGATAGGCGATGTAAACGGAATCATAGAAAAAATAGTTGCAACGGTTCCGTGTGGTTCATTTATAACCGTAAAAAAACCGATATAAACGCCTAACATTAACGGCATAATTACAGGAAACATGAATTGTTGCGTGTCGGTTTCGTTATCGACTGCCGCGCCAATTGCCGCGTAAAGCGAACTATATAAAAAGTAGCCGCCAATAAAATAAATGATAAAATACAGTGCTAAACTTAATAACGGAAGCTTTAAAAATTCGGTAATATATAGTTTAACATCTTCGACCTTTGAAGCTTCAAGAGCTAATTCTGTTGAAGGAGAAGACGTATTTAATCCGAAAACGGTATTTGCAACAACTAATAAAATGATTCCGACAACTGCCCAAATTAGAAATTGAAGGATTCCGGCAAAAGTTGTTCCGATGATTTTTCCCATCATTAATTGAATAGGACGAACCGAAGAAATAATGATTTCGATTATACGATTTGTTTTTTCTTCGATAACGCTTCGCATCACCATATTTCCGTAAATAATAATGAACATCATTAATAAATATCCGCAACCAATCCCGATAATCACTTTCATTTCATTTAAACCTTTAACGGTTTCTTCGCCTGAAGCTTTGGTTAAATGCATGGTTACATCGATTCTTGATTGATCTAAAACCAACGTATCTACTCCTCTATTATTCATGTTTTGACGTGTTAATTTTTCGGAAAGAATGGATTCTACTTTCGCGATAAAACCTAAACTTGGACTATCGTCCGAAACATATTCTATAGATTTCTCGTAATCTTTTAATTCGTTTTTATTCGGAATAAATAAAATTCCTTCGTAATTAGCTTGCGAAACGCTGTCTTTTAAAACTTTAGTTTCGATTTTAGAAACATCGTGATATTTATAACTTTCGTCACTTTTAAATTCTTTGACAAACAAACCGCTTTCGTCGTGAATTCCAATGTGTTTAATATCGGTTTTCAACGAACTTAAATAACCAATTAAAACAGCGACTGCAACAAAAATAAGCGGACTTACGAAAGTCATTATAATGAATGATTTATTTCGAACTTTTGAAATAAATTCTCTTTTGATGATTAACGATAAAATACTCATTAGTTATTGGTTACGGTTTGAATAAAAATGTCGTTGATACTCGGAATTTGCTCAACAAAATGTGTTACTTGTCCAAAAGGAATTACATCATGCAACAATTCGTTTGCATCGTGATTTCCTAAAGAAACCAAAAGCTGAACTTCGTTATTTAACGATTTAAAAGAAGCTTTTCCTAATTCGTATTTTCCTTGCAAAGTTTGCTTTAATTGTTCTTGATTTTGTGTAATAACTCCAATTTCAAACGTGTTAGATCGAAATTGTTTCTTAATATCGATTAAACTACCGTCTAACAATTTATTCGATTTATGAATCAAAGCAATTTCGTCGCACATTTCTTCTACACTTTCCATTCTATGTGTCGAAAAAATAATCGTACTTCCTTTTTTCTTTAATTCAATAATTTCGTCTTTTATGATATTTGCGTTTACTGGATCGAATCCAGAAAAAGGTTCATCGAAAATCAACAATTTTGGCTGATGTAAAACCGTTACGATAAATTGCACTTTTTGAGCCATTCCTTTAGAAAGCTCATGAATTTTTTTATCCCACCAATCGGTTATCTCAAATTTTTCGAACCAATAGTGCAATTGTTTTTTTGCTTCGATTTTCGAAATTCCTTTTAATTGTGCCAAATACAAAGCTTGCTCGCCTACTTTCATCGTTTTATACAATCCGCGTTCCTCGGGCATATAACCGATATATTTTACGTGATGTGCTTGCAGTTTTTCGCCATCTAACAAAATTTCGCCACTATCGGGAAACGTAATTTGATTGATGATACGGATTAGCGAAGTTTTTCCTGCTCCGTTTGGGCCCAATAAGCCGTAAATGCTTCCTTGAGGAATAGATAAGGAAACGTTGTTTAGTGCCGTTTTAGTGCCATATTTTTTTACAACGTTTTTTACTTCAAGTATAGATTTGTTCATTTATTTGCTTAGTATATTTTTACAAAGTACCTAAAAAAAACCCATCCTTGCGCAAACAAGGATGGGAAAAATTGCTATGAAAAAGAAAATCCACCGTTTTATAAGTGTACCACAAAGTTAATTATTTTTTTCACTTAAGAAAACATTTCCTTCACTTTTTCAAAAAAACTTTTATCTCCTTTTTGCGGATGTGGCACAAAATTCTTATCTTCTTTGTTTCTTTCGAAGAATTCTTTCTGTTCTTTTGAAAGTTTCTTAGGTGTCCAAACATTGATATGGATTAGAAAATCTCCTGTTCCGTAACCTTGAATACTCGGTAATCCTTTTCCTTTTAATCTTAATATTTTTCCTGACTGAATTCCTTCTTCTAATTTGATACGTACTTTTCCTGTTACCGTATCAATTTCTTTAGATCCTCCTAAAACAGCTTCGGAAATACTTATATATAAATCGTAATGAATATTTTCGCCTTCGCGTTTTAATGTTTCGTGTTCGATTTCTTCAATTACCACGATTAAATCACCTGAAACACTATTTGCTCCCGGAGCATCGTTTCCTTTTCCTGAAACTTTTAATTGAATTCCGTCTGAAACACCTGCCGGAATTTTGATTGAAACTGTTTCGTCAGAAACGATCATTCCTTCAGCATCGCTTCCTTCTGGTTTATGATCTAGCAATTGACCCGAACCATGACAAGTTGGACAAGGCGACGAAGTTTGCATACGACCTAAAATGGTGTTTTGAACACGCATTACCTGACCTGTTCCGTTACAAGTAGAACACGTTTTATAAGTTACGCCGCTTGCTTTTACTTTACGTTTTACCTTAACTTTCTTCTCAACTCCGTTTGCAATATCTTCTAAAGTAAGTTTTACTTTTATACGTAAATTAGAACCTTTTACTCTACGTTGACCGCCACCGCTAAAGCCACCGAAACCGCCAAAGCCGCCACCAAAAGCTCCTCCGAAAATATCTCCAAACTGACTAAAAATATCTTCCATATTATTGAAGCCACCACCGCCTCCAAATCCGCCAGCTCCTTCAAAAGCTGCATGTCCGTACTGATCGTAACGTGCTTTTTTATCTGGATCGCTTAAAACTTCATAAGCTTCGGCTGCCATTTTAAAATTCTCTTCGGCTTCCTTATCTCCCGGATTTTTATCAGGATGGAATTCGATCGCTTTTTTACGATATGCTTTTTTTATCGCAGCTGCATCGGCACTTTTATCAATACCTAATATTTCGTAATAGTCTTTTTTCATTCTTCTTCTTATTGCCCAATCACTACTTTTGGATAACGTATAATCTTATCGCCTAATTTATATCCCTTTTCAATTACATCTACAACTTTCCCTTTCATATCATCGCCAGCTGGGATTTGAGTAACCGCTTCGGCAATATCTGCATCGAAAAGATCTCCTTGATTGATTTCTACTACATTCAATCCTTTCGAAGTCAAATTGTCACGTAATTTATTTGAAATTAAATTAAAACCTGTCAAATGTTCACTTGCTCCCATTGATTCCATTTGAAGAATAGCTCGATCGAAATCATCTAAAATGGGTAAAAGAACTTTCATAACATCTTCGTTTGCAGTCGAAAACAATTCTAATCGCTCGCGAGCTGTTCTTTTTCTAAAGTTCTCAAATTCAGCAAACAGTCTTAAATATCTATCTTTTTCTACCGCTAACTGATCTTCTACAGATTCTTTTCCTTCTTGATTATCAATCGTTTCAACATTTTCAGTTTCGTTGGCATTATTTAATTCCTCGCCATTGTTATGTTGCATATCTTTATCTTTAATTTCTTCGTTTGTCATAATTTGTCACTTTTTACAGTTGCAGATAAACAAATTCGAAGCCACTCTTAAAAACTAGACAAATTGTCAGAATATTTCGAAGTTCTTAATCCAGATTAAGAAATAAACAGATTAGGTAAATTCACATTTTATTAAGAATTTTTTATAATATCTTTGCTTCGTAAAAAATATTTATCATTATGAAAAAAAATGTATTAGCTATTGTTGCTTTAGCAGCTTTATCGCTTACAGCTTGTAAAAAAGAGAATACAACTGTTGAAACAAATGACGCTGTTGAAACTACAGAGCAAACATCGGATGCTGTTGCTTATAATGTAAATGCTGCTGATTCTAAATTAGATTGGATTGGTGGTAAAGTATCTGGTGACCAACACACAGGAACTATTGGTTTAAAAGACGGACAAGTTTTTGTAACTAATAATGCTGTTACTGGAGGAAAATTTACAATTGACATGAATTCGATTGTTGTTACTGATATTACAGACACTGAAATGAAAGCTGGTTTAGAAGGTCACTTAAAAGGAGCTACAGCTGAAAATGCAGATCATTTCTTTAATGTTTCTAAATACCCGACTTCTTCTTTCGA
Organism: Flavobacteriaceae bacterium UBA3339; assembly: GCA_002360925.1. Lineage (GTDB taxonomy): Bacteria > Bacteroidota > Bacteroidia > Flavobacteriales > Flavobacteriaceae > Flavobacterium. The sequence goes on from DERN01000010.1 coordinate 247,390, forward strand.
AATCACTAAAGTAACAGAAGAAAATGGAAAACAAATGATTGAAGGTAACCTTACTATTAAAGAGACTTCTCACAGTATTAAATTTCCTGCAACTGTTACAATTTCTGATTCTGAAGTTGTGATTAACTCTGACGAGTTCGAAATTGACAGAACTAAATGGGCTGTAAACTACAATTCTGGTTCAGTTGTTAAAGATTTAGCTGGTGATAAAATCATTAACGACAACATTAAATTAAAAGTATCTTTAAAAGCTACTAAATAAGAATAAAAAAATCCTCAGAGAATTCTGAGGATTTTTTTTAATATCAATTTAATTTTCACCAATTCCTCCACTCCATTTTTTTTGTACTTTAGATGTGATATATTTGTAGAAAATAGAAAGAAAACATGTCTACAAAGGAAAAAGTAAAGAAAGAAACGCCCTTAATGCAGCAATACAATCAAATAAAAGCGAAGTACCCAGATGCTTGTCTTTTATTCCGAGTGGGCGATTTTTACGAAACCTTTGGAGAAGATGCTGTTCGAACGGCTAAAGTTTTGGGTATTACGTTAACCAAAAGAGGCGCTGGTTCTTCTAGCGAAACCGAGCTGGCAGGTTTTCCGCATCATTCCTTAAATGTGTATTTGCCAAAATTGGTAAAAGCCGGGCTTCGCGTTGCGATCTGTGATCAATTAGAAGATCCTAAAACTACTAAAACTATTGTAAAACGTGGTGTTACAGAATTGGTAACTCCTGGTGTAGCAATTAACGACGAAGTTTTACAATCTAAAAGCAACAACTTTTTGGCTGCTTTACATTTTGGAAAGAAAAATATCGGAATTTCCTTTTTAGATGTTTCTACGGGAGAGTTTTTAACTTCACAAGGAAACGAAGAATACATCGATAAATTGTTGCAAAACTTTAAACCAAGCGAAGTTTTGGTTCAAAAAGGGAATAAAAACCACTTTTTACATCATTTTGGAAGCGATTTCAACCTTTTCTATTTAGAAGATTGGATTTTTAAAGACGATTATGCGAACGAAAGTTTAACCAATCATTTTAAAACAAATTCTTTAAAAGGTTTCGGAATCAGCGAATTACAAGAAGGAATTATTTCTTGCGGAGCTATTTTATATTATTTATCCGAAACGCAACACAATAGAATTCAACACATTACAAACATTCAACGCATTGCAGAAGATGCCTATGTTTGGATGGATCGTTTTACGATTCGCAATTTGGAATTATATGGTTCGGCAAACGAAAATGCCACTACCCTTTTAGATATTATCGACAAAACGTTATCGCCAATGGGCGGTCGTTTGTTAAAACGTTGGCTGGCTCTTCCTTTAAAAGATATTGATTCGATTAATAAACGATTCGATGTTGTAGACTATTTCAAAGAAAACACCGAAATTTTACAACAATTTCAATATCAAATCAAACAGATTTCCGATTTAGAACGTTTGATTTCTAAACTTGCAACAGGAAAAATTTCTCCGCGAGAGTTTGTGATATTAAAAGAAAGCTTAGATGCAATTATTCCGTTAAAAGAAACCGCTTTACAATCTAAAAACGATGCGTTAAAAGTTATTGGAGATAAGCTTCATGCTTGCGAACTTTTAAGAGAAAAAATCTCAAAAACAATTTCGGCTGAAGCGCCCGTTGCTTTAAATAAAGGAAATGCCATTGCAAGTGGAATAAGTGACGAATTAGATGAGTTACGCGGAATTTCACAATCAGGGAAATCGTTTTTAGAAGCAATTGAACAACGCGAAAGCGAATTGACTGGAATTCCTTCTTTAAAAGTAGCGTTTAACAATGTTTTTGGTTATTATATCGAAGTTCGAAATACACATAAAGACAAAGTTCCCGAAACTTGGATTCGCAAACAAACGCTTGTTAATGCCGAACGTTATATAACCGAAGAATTAAAAGAATACGAAGCTAAAATTTTAGGAGCCGAAGAACGCATTTCTAAAATCGAAGCCGAAATCTACGAAAAATTCATTATGTGGTGCGCGCAATACATTCAACCGGTTCAACTAAATGCAAATTTGGTTGCACAACTCGATTGTTTGCAATCGTACACACAATTAGCAATAGAAAATAATTACGTTCGACCAGTTTTAGAAGAAAGTCATGTTTTGGAAATAAAAGACGGACGCCATCCTGTAATTGAAAAACAATTGCCAATTGGCACTCCGTATATTGCAAACGACGTCTATTTAGATACCGAAACGCAGCAAATCATCATGATTACAGGACCAAATATGTCGGGAAAATCGGCTATTTTACGTCAAACGGCGTTAATCGTTTTGTTGGCTCAAATGGGCTGTTTTGTTCCCGCAAGTTTTGTTCGAATGGGAATTGTAGATAAAATCTTCACTCGAGTTGGCGCTTCGGATAATATCTCGATGGGCGAATCTACTTTTATGGTCGAAATGAACGAAACAGCTTCTATTTTGAATAATTTAACCGATCGAAGTTTGGTTTTATTAGACGAAATTGGTCGAGGAACATCGACTTACGACGGAATTTCGATTGCTTGGGCAATTGCCGAATACATTCACGAACATCCTCAAAAAGCCAAAACCTTATTTGCGACGCATTATCACGAATTGAATGATATGCACGAACAATTCGATCGCATTAAAAACTACAATGTTTCGGTAAAAGAATTAAAAGACAATGTCCTTTTCTTAAGAAAATTAGTTCCGGGCGGAAGCGCACATAGTTTTGGAATTCACGTTGCAAAAATGGCAGGAATGCCTAATTTAGTGGTTCAAAAAGCGCAAAAAACATTAAAGAAATTAGAAGCAAGCCACAAAACAGAAGGAACTCAGGAAGCATTAAAGGAAGACGATTTACAGTTAAGTATCTTTAATTTAGATGATCCTATTTTAGAAGAAATCCGTGACGAAATTGTTAATTTAGACATCAACACTTTAACGCCTGTTGAAGCTTTAATGAAACTGAACGAAATCAAAAAAATGGTTTCAAGAAAATAACATGTCCATAAAGAAAAACAAAACGTATCGCAAAACACGTTATTTGCTCTACAAAGAAACACTGGTTGATTTCAACGAACATCTTTGGGCTTTCATTGGCTCGTTTGTAGGTTTGGGAATCATTTGCTTTTTAAACTTCGAAGTCCTTTCTAAATATGATTTAACCTTATTGATTGGATCTTTTGGCGCAAGTTGCGTTTTAATTTACGGAGCAATTGGGAGTCCACTTGCACAACCAAAAAATCTTTTTTTAGGTCATATTATTTCAGCAATCATCGGAGTAACGATTTATAAATTGTTAGGAAATTTTATTTGGATTGCCGCTCCGTTAGCCGTTTCATTATCCATTATCGGCATGCAAATGGCAAAAGCATTACATCCGCCAGGTGGCGCAACCGCTTTAATTGCAGTTACAGGCGGAAACAGCATTACGAATTTAGGTTACGAATACGTTTTTTCTCCTGTTATAACAGGCGTGACCATTTTATTTATTGCTGCATTAATCTTTAATAATATTCCGCATAAAAGACAATACCCGGTAAAATCATTTATCATTTTAAAAAGAAAATCGAGATCTAAATAAATCTCGATTTTTATTTCATAATATTTTGATTTTGGGGCAAAAATCAACACAAATAATTTTCATTAAATCATTTACATATCCTATTTTTGCATTTTAAAAACAACATACTAAATAATGAGCACAACTAAACAAATTCAATCGGCTTTAATTTCTGTTTTCGATAAAAACGGATTAGAACCAATTGTAAGAGAATTGCATAAACACAACGTAACTATTTATTCAACTGGTGGAACCGAAACGTTTATTAAAGAACTTGGAATTCCGGTTGTTGCAGTAGAAGATGTTACTTCATATCCTTCTATTTTAGGTGGACGTGTAAAAACGTTGCATCCTAAAATTTTCGGCGGAATCTTAAACAGACAAGATAATCCTTCGGATGTTCAACAAATGGAAGAGTTTGCAATTCCTCAAATTGATTTAGTTATTGTAGATTTATATCCTTTCGAAAAAACGGTTGCTTCCGGAGCAGATGAAGCTTCAATTATTGAAAAGATTGATATCGGTGGAATTTCATTAATTCGCGCCGGAGCTAAAAACTTTAAAGACACCGTTATTGTTGCTTCTGTTGAAGAATATGCTACTTTCTTGAACTTTTATACAGAAGGAAACGGAACTACAACTTTAGCTCAACGTAAATATTTAGCAACAAAAGCATTCCATACTTCTTCGCATTACGACGGAGCGATTTTCAACTATTTTAACCAAGAAGCAGGAGAATCGATCTTAAAAATTAGTCAAAGCGAAGCGCAAACATTACGCTACGGAGAGAATCCTCATCAAAAAGGAACTTTCTATGGAAATTTTGACGAAATGTTTGAAAAATTACACGGAAAAGAATTATCTTACAACAATTTACTTGATGTAGATGCTGCCGTTAATTTAATGAACGAGTTTAAAACAGAAGCACCTACTTTTGCAATTTTAAAACATAACAATGCTTGTGGTGTTGCGCAAAAACCAACCATGAAAGAAGCTTATTTGGCAGCTTTAGCTGGAGATCCTACTTCGGCTTTTGGTGGAGTTTTAATCGCAAACGGAAACATTGACAAAGGAACAGCAGAAGAAGTAAATAAATTATTCTGCGAAATTGTAATTGCGCCTTCATACGATGCAGAAGCAATTACTATTTTACAAGAAAAGAAAAATAGAATCATCTTGATTATAAAAGACGTTGTATTACCAACTACACAAGTTCGTACATGCTTAAACGGAATTTTAGTTCAAGATAAAGACAACGTTACAGATACTAAAGAACACCTAACAAACGTTACTACTTTAGTGCCTAACGATAACCAGATCGAAGATCTATTGTTTGCTTCTAAAATATGCAAACACACAAAGTCTAATACCATTGTATTAGCAAAAAACAAGCAATTATGCGCTTCTGGAACAGGACAAACATCTCGCGTAGATGCGTTGCGTCAGGCTATTGAAAAAGCTAATTCATTCCAATTTGATTTGAATGGAGCTGTAATGGCAAGCGATGCCTTTTTCCCATTCCCTGATTGCGTAGAAATTGCGCATAACGCAGGAATTACTGCTGTAATCCAACCAGGTGGTTCAATTAAAGATAATCTAAGTATTGATTATTGCAACGAAAACCAAATGGCGATGGTTACAACCGGAATCAGACATTTCAAACATTAATAACAATATTTAATACACCCTTTTATTACTATGGGATTTTTTGACTTCATGACCGAGGAAATTGCAATGGACCTTGGTACTGCTAATACTTTAATAATTCACAATGGAAAAGTCGTAGTGGATAGTCCATCCATTGTGGCTCGCGATCGCGTATCGGGAAAAATCCTAGCGGTTGGTAAAGAAGCAAGTTTGATGCAGGGTAAAACCCACGACAACATCAAAACCATCCGCCCTTTAAAAGACGGTGTAATTGCAGATTTCGATGCTTCTGAGAAAATGATCAATTTGTTCATTAAAAGCATTCCTGCCTTAAAGAAAAAATTATTTACTCCGGCACTTCGTATGGTGGTGTGTATTCCTTCTGGAATTACAGAAGTAGAAATGCGCGCTGTAAAAGAATCATGTGAACGTGTTAACGGTAAAGAAGTATATCTTATTCACGAACCTATGGCTGCTGCAATCGGTATCGGCGTTGATATTATGCAACCAAAAGGAAACATGATTGTGGATATAGGTGGTGGTACAACCGAAATCGCTGTTTTAGCTTTAGGCGGAATTGTGTGTGACAAATCGGTAAAAATTGCCGGAGACGTTTTCACAAACGACATCATTTATTACATGCGTACGCAACACAACTTATTTGTTGGAGAAAGTACTGCTGAAAAAATCAAAATCGAAATTGGTGCTGCTGTAGAAGATTTAGATCAAGGTCCGGAAGATTTATTAGTTCAAGGTCGTGATTTGCTTACAGGAAAACCAAAACAGGTGAATGTTTCGTACCGAGAAATTGCAAAAGCTTTAGATAAATCGATTCAACGTATTGAAGATGCTGTAATGGAAACGTTATCGCAAACTCCGCCAGAATTAGCAGCCGATATTTACAATACAGGTATTTATTTAGCCGGTGGTGGATCTATGTTAAGAGGTTTAGACAAACGTATTTCTCAGAAAACAGATTTACCTGTTTACATTGCTGAAGATCCTTTAAGAGCAGTTGTTCGCGGAACAGGAATCGCAATAAAGAACATCGAGAAATTTAAAAGTATTCTTATAAAATAACATCATAAATCAGCATGCAGCAAATCTTATATTTTATAACTAAAAACAGTACTAAGCTACTGTTTTTGCTGCTTTTAGTAGTTTCACTCTACTTAACGGTTCAAACGCATTCTTATCACAAAAGCCAAGTACTTCACAGTGCTAATTTTGTATCGGGCGCGGTGTATGAAAAAACCAACAGTATTACCGAATATCTTCATTTAAAAGATGAAAATAATCGTTTGGCAGAAGAAAACGCAAAACTAAAACAGATTTTATATAACAGCGAGGTAATTGTGGATAGCGCTTTTGCGATTAATCCCGAAATACGCATCGCACAAGATTTTAAACTGTTTCATGCTAAGATTATTAAAAACTCTTTTTATAACAAAGACAATTATTTAACCATCAAAGGCGGAAGCAAAAATGGTGTAAAGAAAGATATGGGAGTTATTAATTCCAAAGGTGTTATTGGAATTGTAGAAAACGTTTCGAAAAATTATGCAACTATTCAAAGTATTTTGAATACGCAAACCAAGATTAGTGCAAAATTAAGCAACAGTAATCATTTTGGAACTATTACTTGGAACGGAAAAAACACAGGTTTTGTGCAATTGATCGACATTCCTAAATTGGCGGTTTTACACAAAGGAGATTCAATCGTTACCGGAGGAATTTCGACTATTTTTCCAGAAAATGTTCCAATCGGAGTTGTGGACAAGGTTTTTACATCAAAAAACTCAAACTTTTATACCATAAACGTTCGTTTGTTTAACGACATGACAAGTATTGGTTCGGTTTATTTGATCGAAAACATTCACATCAACGAAATTAATCAATTGGAAGAAGAAACAACAAGCGATGAATAATACAACTATTTTAAATACCGTCCGTTTTATTGTTCTTGTTTTCTTTCAGGTAACAGTATTCAACAACATTCATTTATTCGGATTCATTACACCATATCCGTATATATTGTTCATTTTGCTTTATCCTTTAAACACAAATCGACATTTATTTTTGATTCTGAGTTTTGTAATGGGATTGATTTTAGATATTTTCAACAATTCAGGCGGAGTTCACACAACTGCTTGTGTTACCTTGGCATTTGTTCGAGAAAGTTTGTTAAAAATGTCTTTTGGATATAGTTACGAATATCATATGTTGCGCATTACCGATAAATTATCGTCAGAATTGGTCACTTATTTTGTTTCAGGAGTTTTAATTCATCACACGGTTTTAATTGCTTTAGAAGTCTTTAATTTAGACTTTATCATCGAAATCGTAATTCGAATTGTCGCTTCTTCCCTATTTACCATCATCTTACTTTTCCTTATAACCGGATTAATTAGGTCGTCTAAAAAATGAGAAAGCTTCTGTTTCCCATAATTGTCATTTTAGCAACGTTAGCAATCGTTGCAAAACTTTTTTACATTCAAATTGTAGACGATTCCTTTCTTGCGAAATCCGAAAATAACGCCATTAAAATTGTTTACGAATATCCCGAACGCGGTTATATTTACGACCGAAACAATAATTTACTTGTAGCAAATCAGCCTAGTTACGATATCATGGTAATTCCGCGTGAAGTAAAAGGAATCGATACTTTGGAACTTTGTACTATTTTAGATATTACAAGAGACGATTTTGATAAAAAATTAGAAAAAGCAAAGATTTATTCTCCAAGACTTCCTTCGGTTTTCTTAGCGCAATTGACCAAAACCGAATTTGCTGCTTTTCAAGAAAAAATCAGACATTTTAAAGGTTTTTATATTCAAAAACGTAATTTACGCGATTATCAGGTAGATTATGGTGCAAATGTTTTTGGATACATCCGCCAGATTAACGAAGCTGAATTAGAAAAAAGAAAATACTATAAATCGGGAGAATTAATCGGTATGCGTGGCGTTGAGCAAGCTTATGAAGAAGACTTACGTGGAATTCGTGGAGTTCATTACATTCAACGCGATCGCTTTAATAAAGAAATTGGTCCTTTTAAAGAAGGAGTCTACGATACACTTGCTGTTAAAGGAAACGATGTTACCATTACAATTGATTCTGAATTGCAAAAATACGGCGAACAATTAATGATTCGAAAACGTGGAGGAATTGTGGCTATTGAACCCAAAACAGGCGAAATTTTAGCCTTGGTTACAGCACCTTCTTACGATCCTGGCCTATTAGTTGGACGCGATCGTTCTAAAAATTATGTAAAAATCGATAGTATTCCTGGGAAACCTTTCTTCGATAAAGTATTACAAGGTCAGTTTCCTCCTGGATCTCCCTTTAAAATCTTAACTGGTTTAATTGGTCTTCAGGAAGAAGTTATCGATACCCAAACACGTTTTGCCTGTTCTCGTGGATTTTATTATGCGCGTGGTGCTTTTATGAAATGTCACGATGCTGGTTCTTGGAATTTGCATCCGGCAATTGCAAAATCGTGTAACACCTATTTTGCACAAACCTTTATGCGAATTATTAATAAATATCCTACGCCTTCGCAAGGAGTTGATGCTTGGTATAATCATTTGCGTAGTTTTGGATTAGATCAATACATGGGCTACGATTTACCTTCAGGGCAAAAAGGAGGAATTCCTAATTCTCAATTTTATAAAAAACAGTATCCAAATGGTGGCTGGAAAAGTACAACAATTGTTTCTAATTCCATTGGTCAGGGAGAAGTTGAAATGACTCCGATGCAATTAGCAAACGTAATGTGTGCAGTTGCAAACGAAGGCTATTATTTTACTCCGCATATCATCAAAAAAATAGAAAACAAACAAATCGATAAATCTTTTGTTCAGCGTAAACAAACCACAATCGATCGTCAACATTTTAGACCGGTTATTGAAGGTTTGGCAGAAGTGTTTCTTACCGGAACAGGAAGCCGTTTAAGAGTTCCCGATGTAAACATTTGCGGTAAAACAGGAACAGTAGAAAATTTTGCAGTTATAGACGGAGAAAAGACAAAATTAACCGATCACTCCGTTTTCTTAGCATTCGCTCCAAAAGAAAACCCTAAAATTGTAGTAGCTGTTTTTATAGAAAATGGAGGTTGGGGAGCAAGTTACGCCGGTCCGATTGCCTCTTTAATGATAGAAAAATATTTAAAAAGAGAAACTACACGTACCGATTTAGAAAAAAGAATGTTTGAAGCAGATTTATCAGGAAATTATGTTTTACGTGATATTGCCGACAAACAAAAAGATGAAAAAGCTCGATTAAAACGCATAGAACAAGAAAGATTAAAAAAATTACAGCAAAGTGGTAAAAACTAAACATCTAGAAAACCAAAGTGTTATAGCTAATATCGATTGGTTAAGCATATTTCTGTATGCAGCATTAGTTCTTTTTGGCTGGATGAATATTTATTCTGCCTCATTGCCACTTGAAACAACTTCTATCTTTGATTTAAGTCAAACATACGGAAAGCAAATCTTGTTCATCATTATTTCAGTTCCGGTTATTGTCGTTATTTTATCATTAGATGCAAAAGTGTATGAAAAATATGCAATCATTTTTTATATCATCGGAATCATTCTCTTATTAGGTTTATTTGTTTTCGGAAAATCGATAAAAGGTCAAACTAACTGGTATCAATTTGGCGGAATCAGTTTACAGCCTTCCGAATTTGTCAAAATCAGTACATCCTTATTATTAGCGAAATACATAAGCGAAAATCAAGCTCCATTTGCAACTTTAAAAGAACAAGCAATTGCAATGGGAATCTTTTTCCTACCGGTATTTTTCATCATGTTACAACCCGATACCGGATCTGCTATGATATTCATGATTTTCTTCTTGGTATTATATCGCGAAGGATTTCCTGCTTGGTATTTATGGACAGGATTTATAACGATTTTACTTTTCGTTTTTGCCCTTCTTATCAATCCTATTATTTTAATAATTATCATTTTATTAGGCTGTATTCTTCACTTTGTTTACAACAAAAGCATTCATAGAAACCCGATTGTTTACGGAATATTAGCATTGATTATGTCGGGATTTGTTTTTTCGGTAGATTACGTTTTCGACAATGTTTTAGAACCGCATCAAAAAGATCGTATAAACGTTTTATTCGGAAATGAAGTCGATTTGAAGAAAGAAGGATACAATTTAAATCAATCAATGATTGCTATTGGATCGGGCGGATTAACCGGAAAAGGGTTCTTAGAAGGAACACAAACAAAAGGAGGTTTTGTTCCTGAACAACATACCGATTATATTTTTACAACGGTTGGCGAAGAATGGGGATTTGCAGGAACTATTTTAGTCGTGGCAGCATTTGTTACACTTATTTTACGGATTGTCTATTTGGCAGAAAAACAAAAAAACACATTTGCCCGAGTTTATGGTTATTGCGTTGCTGCCATTTTGTTTACACACTTTGCAGTAAATGTTTCCATGCTTATCGGTATTTTTCCTACAATCGGAGTTCCATTACCTTTCTTTTCGTACGGAGGTTCAAGCTTAATTGCCTTTACACTACTCCTTTTTATCTTTTTAAAATTAGATGCCAATAAAGTAAATGAGTGGTAGGTATTGGCACACATTTTGACTATATTTAAACATTATTCAATTAATAAATTCATGAAGAAATCCATTTTAGTATTAGGCGTAATTTTAGGTGTTAACTTCGCTGCAACTGCTCAGGAAGAACCTAAAACGGAAACTACAATTTCAACAACACAAACAGCAGATCAAACACCAGAAGGAACTATGCTACAAGAAAAAGCAACAACTTCTGTAAGCGAAAATCAGCAAACAACAAATACTACGCAACAAACAACAACGACAACAAATAATAAAAAAGCTAACTACGAAGAAGAAATTCTAAAAGCAGAAAAAGCGAAACAAAAAGCTGAGGAAAAAATGGCGAAAGATGCTGAAAAAGCGGCTAAAGCATCAAAGAAAAAAGCCGAAGCTGAAGCAAAAGCAGCTCAAAAGAAGCAAAAAGCTTTAGAAAAAGCTCAAAAGGCGCAAATAAAAGCAGATAAAAAAGAAGCTAAAAAAATTCAGGCTGTTGCTAAAGCAAATAAAAACTTACATAAAGCAGAAGATGACCTTCGTAAAGCTGAGTTAAAGTTACAAGATGCTACAAACACATACGAACGTAAAAAGTTAAAAAACAAATTCTCGCAAGAGCAAGAAATAAAAGAACGTTCTAAATTAGTGAAATTAGAGACTAAAGTTTCGGAATTAAAACTTAAAGTAAACAAACAACAATTAGAGTTAAAAAAAGCCGAAATCAAATAATAATATTAGAATCCTTAAACAATTAGTTTAGGGATTTTTTTTATTTATCAAGATCTAAAAATTCCACTAAAAACAAAAAATATTTAATGTCTTTACCTTACATTTGATTAAATTCATTTATTATGCAATATGTATATTTGGCACTTGCTGCCATGGTTTTTGTTTTATTTGCATACAAGAAGATGACTGCTTCTAAAAAAACAGATGAGTATCTTCCGAAGAAAGATAAAAACGAATAAAAAAATGGGACTGTATTAAGAAAATATAGTCCCATTTTATATAACGTAAATTAAGATTATTGTCCTAATCGAACTTGAACACCCAATCCTACATTAAAATAACTTCCAGATCCTTGTTTTATTCCTAAACCATTAAATCCGTAATCTTGACTAAACTGGTTTACAAAAGTTCCGTCTAAAAATACAGCAACTCGTGGAGAAAAATTATATTTAGGCATAATACCTATTTGAGCAACACCAGCCATATCTTTTTTAGAAGCTGCTTCACTTTTTCCCGAAGCTAATCCAAAACCTGCGTGAGCCGTAACTTCAAAATCGCTTGCTGCTTCTTTATTAATAGCCGTTAAAACATTGTAAGTTGCTTCAAGAACCAATTTACTGTATTTAACTCCTACATTGTCTATATCTTTATGTTTGAAATTAGAACTCGCAAACGAACCTCTAACTCCCCAAACCTCATCTATATGATAAGTTATTCCGAATTGAAAAAAATTAAATCCGCTAAAATCGCTTGTTTTAATTCCTTCTTTCGGGCTTAATGCAGAATTTAATCCGTATTGTCCTTCAACACTTAAATTATTCCAAATTCCGTTCGATGTTTGTGCATTTACAAACTGAGCCGCTATTAGAAAGCAACCAGTCATAAAAATGTTTCTCACTTTTTTACTCATAAAATTGTTGATTTTTGTTTAATTATAGTTTAACGTTTATTTTATTTGTTTAGTATTTGTAAAACTACATATAATTTAAAACCTTCCAAATAATATGAGATCATATTGCTATTTTTGCAAAAAAATTAAAATGAAAAAATTTACAATATTGGTTTTTGCATTAGCTTCTTTTACGGTCAATGCTCAAACTATTTCAAACAATTTATCCGGATATTTTCAAAACAGTAAAAAAGATGCCCTTTATTCGAGCATTTATTTAGATGGAAAAGGTCATGCTCTTATTAACGATTCGTTTTCTGCCGAATATTTTCAGAAAGAAGATACTTTATATGTATTTCCAGATAAAAGCGTATTTATCTTTAAATTAGAAAAAGGGAAGTTAAAAGGATTAAGTTCTTGGGTAGAAAAAAATACGTTTAAGCAAACTACAGCTCCAAATGAAGAAGATATCGCTCCTTTTGATTCATATAAGATAGATCCTGAATTATTGTACGAATATTATAAATTGAATTATACCGACGAAACGGATGAAGTTAGTTTTTATGCTTTCGAGAATGAACAAGATTATCTAGAAAAAGCGGAAGAATTATGTAATAAAGGACTTACAAGTGCTTGCGGAGCATATTTTGGAATGTTGTATATAGAATCTTCTGGCGGATTATCGAATATTTTGGGAGAGAACGAAGAAGCTTCTTTTAAAGAAAATCCTAAAATGGAAAAAATTGCCAATAAAATGATTTCGCTTAACGATATGCGAGGTTATTCTTTATTAGGTTCGTATTATTATGCTTTAGGAAACACAGACAAAGCAATGGAGCTTTATAATGAAGGTGCAGAAAAAGGAGATTATAATTCTAATTTAATCCTCATGGAACAAGAATTAAACAAAATGATCGACGAATACGAAGAAACTGAATAACAAAACACCTTAACATAAAAACCTTTGATTAAATTCAGAGGTTTTCTTATTTATAACCTAAACCATTTTATTAGTTAAATTTTACATTAAACCAATATTCGATTGATTTCTGTAACCTTTTCATAATCATAGCAAAACCTTCAAGTAAGAAGCTCTTCTTTATTTTGTAGAAAATAAAAAACTACTTAAAATGAAGAAAAATTACTTTTTAGTAGCTGCTCTTTTTTCCATTGCAACTTACGCTCAGAATGGAGTTATCTCAGGAAAAGTGACAGACGGAGACAATAAATTCTCACTTCCGGGAGCTACTTTAAAAATCGAAAACTCAAAAAAATACACAGTTTCAGATCAAAACGGAACGTACGAGTTTTTAAATCTTCCAGAAGGAACTTATACTGTTTATATAGAATATATTGGTTATTCTACAGCTTCTAAAGAAATCGTAGTTTCGGGAAATCATACAACTGTTGCAAATTTTGAATTATTTGCCGGATCTGAAGAGTTAGACGAAATTGTAATTGTCGGCGACTTTTTAAGAGGACAGGCAAAAGCATTAAATCAACAACGAAACAATCCAAATATTACCAATATTATCTCGTCTGATCAAGTTGGACGTTTTCCCGATGCCAATATTGGCGATGCGTTAAAACGTGTTCCGGGAATCACAATGCAAAACGATCAAGGTGAAGCGCGTAATATTATTGTTCGCGGTTTATCTCCCGAACTAAACTCGGTAATGTTAAACGGAGATCGAATTCCTTCTGCCGAAGGCGATAACCGAAATGTTCAAATGGATTTAATTCCTTCGGATATGATTTCTTCAATCGAAGTAAATAAAACCTTAACTCCGGATATGGATGCCGATGCAATTGGCGGATCTGTTAACTTAATTACACGCGCTGTTCCAAATCGCGAACGAATTTCGGCAACAATTTCGGGTGGTTATGCTCCCATTCGCGACAAAGGTTTGTACAATGGTTCGTTTATTTACGGAAATCGTTTTGCAAACGATAAATTAGGAATTATTGCTTCGGGAACTTGGCAATCGCAAAATTTTGGTTCTGATAATGTAGAAGCCGTTTGGGATAAAGATGATAACGGAAATGCTTTTGTTTCGGAAATGGATATTCGTAAATATGATGTTCAACGTGTAAGAAGAAGTTTTTCATTAAGTTCTGATTATATATTTAACGAAAACAACCGAATCGATTTTAGCGCAATGTATAATTGGCGCGATGATCGCGAAAACCGTTATAGAACACGTTACAGAGATTTAGAATTACAAGACGACGGAACATATACAGGAGAAATTCGTCGTGAAACAAAAGGCGGAATCGATAATAATCGTAATAAAAATGCTCGTTTAGAAGATCAAAGAGTTCTAAACTTTTCATTACGAGGAGAACATCTTTTATCCGCGAAAATGGATATGGATTGGTCGGTTTCATATTCTAAAGCAAGCGAAGATCGTCCGAATGAGCGTTATATCGATTTTAGAATGAAAAACGCCGTGATGAACGAGGACATTACCAATGGAAACAAACCTCATGTTTTTGTTGTAAATGGCGAAGATCCAAAAGATTTCAGTTTGCGTAAAATCACCGAAAATCATGATTATACGGAAGAAGACGAAATCGGAGCAAAAATCAATTTCCGTGTTCCGTTTTCTGTGATCGAAAATGAAAAAGGTCGTTTACGTTTCGGAGCCCGTTTAAGATTAAAAAACAAAAAACGCGATAATATTTTCTACGAATACGAACCAATAAACAAATGGGGAAATTTAGCAGATACTCCTAATGTTTTCTGGAGTGGAAACGACTTTAATCCGGGTTCTCAATATGTTCCGGGTTATTTTGTAAGTAACAGTTATTTAGGCTCGTTAGATTTATACAATGCCGATTTATTTGATTCTTCCCTTCAACCTTCAGAATTCCTTTCGCAAAATTACAAAGCTAAAGAAAGAATTACAGCAGGTTACCTTCGCTGGGATCAAGATTTTAATTCAAAAACTTCGATCATTGCCGGAATTCGTTTAGAACACACCGCTATAGATTATACCGGAAATTATATTATGGACGAAGAAGATTTGGTTGGCGAAATTAAAAACGAAAACGATTATTTAAATGTATTGCCAAGTGTTACATTAAAAAACAAAATCAACGAAAACTTTATTCTTCGTGCAGCTGTAACAACAAGTTTGGCGCGTCCTAATTACTATAATTTGGCGCCTTATGTTAACGCAATTCCAGCAGATTCTGAAATTGCTGCCGGAAACCCGAATCTAAAAGCAACATATGCAACCAACTTTGATGTTATGGCAGAAAACTATTTCGAAAACATCGGAATTGTTTCAGCAGGTGCGTTTTATAAAAACTTAGACAACTTTATTTATACCTACAATAATTCAGTTTTTACAGCCGATGATTTTGCTTCTCAATTTCCAAATGTTGCCAATCCGATTCCTACAGGAGAAAAATGGGAATTTACACAAGCAAGAAACGGCGACAAAGTAAGCGTTTACGGATTTGAAGTAGCTTTTCAGCGCCAGTTAGACTTCCTTCCTGGTAATTTCTTTAAAAACTTAGGAGTTTATGCAAACTATACTTTTACAAAATCTGAAGCAAAAGGAATTACAAATGAAGATGGCGAAGCAAGAACAGGTTTAGGTTTGCCACGAACAGCGCCGCATATGTTAAATGGATCGTTGGCTTGGGAAAACAACAAATTCTCGGCACGTTTGTCGGCCAACTTCACTTCGGCTTATTTAGATGAAATCGGCGGAAACGAATTCGAAGACAGCTATTACGACAAACAATTCTTTTTAGACTTTAATATGTCGTATAAATTCATGCAAAATTGGCGTGTGTTTTTCGAAGCAAACAACTTAACAAACCAACCTTTGCGTTATTATCAAGGCGAATCAAATCGCATGAAACAATTAGAATATTACCAATCTAGATTTACTTTAGGTGTTAAATACGACTTTTAAAAAATGATAAAACACATAATATCTTTATTAATTTTTATAGGAGTTAGTTTTTATTCGTATGCTCAGGAACGTCCTGATCATACGCTTAATAATGTAGCTCATGAACACGACGATATTCGTTCTGAAAAGAATGGAATTTCGTTTTTAGCGATTGGTGACTTTGGTCGCCACGGAGCTTTTACTCAGAAAGAAGTTGCCCGAGATATGGGAACTGTTGCAGAATTATTAGATTTAAATTTCACGATTTCGGTAGGAGATAATTTTTATCCAACCGGAGTTCAAAGTACACAGGATTATCAATGGATTTCTTCGTTCGAATCTATTTATACACATCATTTATTACACGAATCTTGGTTTGTTGCTTTAGGAAATCACGATTATGAAGGAAATTCGCAAGCGCAAATCGATTATACAAATGTTTCGAGAAGATGGGAAATGCCCGATCGTTATTTCGAAAAAATGATCCAAATCGACAAAGGAAAATATCTTCAGTTGCTGATTATTGATACCAATCCGTTTATTTCTAAATATCAAAAGAACACTTCCAAATATCTTGGAATTGACGAACAAGATACTCAAAAACAATTAATTTGGTTAGAAACTAAATTAAAAAATAACAATCCGGAAATTGTTTGGCGAATTGTTGTTGGACATCATCCACTATATTCGGGCGGAAAAAGAAAAGCAGATAAAGAAACTGTTGAAATTCAAAATATATTTGAGCCTGTTTTAGAAAAATATAAAGTTGATGCTTACATATGCGGACATGAACACGATTTACAAATCATTCGAAAAAACAAAAAACATTTGACACAGTTTTTGTCTGGCGCAGGAAGCGAACTTAGAGAAACCGGAACAACAGAAGGCACTTTGTTTGCCGAATCGGTTCCTGGGTTTATGGCTTTTACCTTAACAAATAACGTTTTAAAGGCTTATGTGATACAATCTAATAAAAACGATTTTAAAGTAATTTATAAAACCGAAATCAAGAAATGAAACAAAATATCTTCCTTTTATTCTTAGCTTCTTTTGCCATTTCATGTGGTTCAAAATTAGCTTCTGTTCCAAAAAACGCGCTTATTCCAAGCGTTATAACCGAAACAACGCCAAACGATACAGATGATCCTGCAATTTGGATTAACAAAAAAAATCCTGCAGAATCGTTAATCATCGGAACCGATAAAGAAGAAGTTATTGGCGGTTTATATGCATACAATTTACAAGGAAAAATTGTAAACAAAGTGTATCCAATGGATCGACCAAACAATGTAGATATTGCTTATGATTTTACGTTAAAAGGAAAAAAAATCGATATTGCTGTTGTAACCGAACGCAAAAAAAATGTAATCCGTATTTTTTCGCTTCCCGATTTAAAACCAATTGATAATGGAGGAATTTTGGTTTTTGAAGATTCGGATCAAAAAGATCCGATGGGAATTGCATTATACACAAATCCTAAAAACGCAAAAACATATGCTGTTGTTGGTAGAAAAGAAGGTCCTTCTGGCGAATATTTATATCAATATGACTTGTTGGATAGAAACGGAATTGTTGAAGCAAAACTGATTCGGAAATTCGGGAACTATTCGGGTAAAAAAGAAATAGAAGCTATTGCAGTAGATAACGAATTAGGTTTTATTTATTATTCTGATGAAACAGCGGGAATTCGTAAATATTATGCTGATCCGGAAAAAGGAAACGGAGAATTAGCCTTTTTTGGTCAGAAAGATTTTAAACGCGATCATGAAGGAATTGCTTTGTATAAAACCAATGCTAAAAATGGCTATTTATTAATTTCGGATCAACAAGCAAATCACTTTGTTGTGTATAAAAGAGAAGGCGAAACAAATAATGCACACGAACACAAAATGATTGCTAAAATTCCATTTTCGTCTGTTGAATGTGATGGAGCTGATGCAGTGAATTTTAATTTCGGAGCTCCTTTTACTAACGGAATTTTTGTTGCAATGAGTAACGGAAAAGTTTTTCAATATTACGATTGGAATATCATTCAAGAAGAAATAGATAAACAACAACAAAACAAATAAAAAATCCGGCAATTGCCGGATTTTTTATTTAAACATATCTTCTTTAAATGTTAATAAAGGAATGCGTTTGTGATACGAAAGTTTTTCGGCAACACTTGCTTCAAACAAACGATCGATAAACGATTTGTTTCTTGTTACACAACTAATAATATCGATAGAATGTTCTTCGATTGCATCAAAAATTCCTTTTACAATTTTAGTTCCACTTTTTTCAATAAAGAAAACCGGATCATTTTTAAACTGCGCTTTCCATTCGGTTATTTGCTCAGAAGGCATTAATTCTTTTCCTTTATTAATATGGATACAATAAATATCGGCTTTGTTATTTTCGGTAAAAGGAATCATTCTTTTTAAAGCAAGAGCATCTTCTTTATCAAAAATGGTTGTGAATCCAACAGCATCAATTCCTTCGAATTTACATAAATGCGGAATACTTAAAACAGGAATATTCACGTTTTTGATAACGGCTGAAGTTTTAGAACCCAATATTTTATTTTCGAAACCTGAATTACCAGTTGTACCGATAATAATCATGTCAAATTTTTCTTGTGAAATAACATCCTGAATATTTTGAACCAACTCGCCTTCTTCTAAAATAAACTTCATCGAAATGTTGTTTAAATTATTTTCTTCGGCAAGTTTGCGCATTTCAACCACTTTTTCTTTAAATAAATCGAAAGCTCCTAATGTGCGACCTGTTGCAGCATCGTCTGTCATTTGAGATGAAATTCCGCCTGAAATGATATTTGGTGTGTACGAATGCAAAACCAAAAGTTCGCCATCGTAATTTTTACACAATTGCAACGCATACAAAAAAGCATTGTTCGCTGTTGCAGAATAATCTGTTGGAAATAGAATTTTAATCATGTTTTCTTGAATATTTTACTTCTATAAATTTAAGAAATATCTATCGATTTTTAATTAAATATCTAAAAAAACGACCTTAAAAGGTCGTTAATTTAAAGGATTATAAGGCTCGGCTTTACATTCTTTTTCTAAAAGCTTAACAGACGCGTAATGTACTGCATCTTTTGAATCGAATTCGCCATTTTTGTTGATATCTTCTATCGTTCTGAAATACAATTTATCATCTACTACTTTCCAATCTAACAATTCATGAAGATCGGGAGTTAATTTCACGAACTTACTTCCGTCAATATTCGATAAATAAAGCGTTTTAATATCGTTATCGTCGTAACGTCCGTCTTTATTTGTATCGGCATCGACTAAAGTATAGACTAAAAGCTGTCTTTGCGATTTCAGAGCCAATTCATCTAAATATGTTATGGCTAAAATTTCCATTCGATTTGTAGTTAGTGGCTTTAA
Source organism: Flavobacteriaceae bacterium UBA3339 (assembly GCA_002360925.1). Taxonomy (GTDB): domain Bacteria; phylum Bacteroidota; class Bacteroidia; order Flavobacteriales; family Flavobacteriaceae; genus Flavobacterium. The sequence continues at coordinate 267,097 of DERN01000010.1, forward strand.
AGAAAGAGAATCTTTATGCTGAAACATGATATTGGAAATAAATCCGGTAATTTCAGGACTTGAATAATTCGAAATCGTATAACTTACCTGATTGGTTTTTGAACTTCCGTATTTAGACGATCCGGTATTGTAAACGCGTACATCGCCTAAAGGATGCAAAAGATAATTTGTTCCGTCAAACTTAATCGGAAGATCCGCAATCTTAATTTCGGTTGAATCTATTTTTTGATAATTTACTTCGGTAGTTTTCTGTTCATTTTCATAAATAACCTTTGGTGTTTCTTCCGCTTTTTTACACGAAACCAAAGCTATTAAAGAAATTCCCAGAATTGCAACATATGATTTCATAGGCTTAAATCTTACTTCAAATATAAATAAAATACTTTTTACCAACGCATGTTTAGCTTTAAATTAAAAGTTCGCATAGTCATACGATTAGGAATTGCGTACATTACTTTAGAATATACATCGCGCACCCAAGTATTGGTAATGGCATTTTCGTTGTTGAATAAATTGTAAATTTCGAAACCTAAAGCTACTTCATCAAAAGGTTTTAACCATTTTTTATCAGAATTAAATGTTTGATCTTTAAAAATGTACGAAAAACCGGCATCGGTACGCATATAATTTTTTAAACGGATTTGATAATCATACGGATCAACATACGAAGGCGAACCGCCAGGTAAAGGCGTATTATAAACCAGATTTAAATACAATTTTAGATTAGGAATTGTTGGCATATAATCCTGAAACATCAATCCTAATTTTAAACGTTGATCGGTTGGTCGCGCAATAAACCCTCTATCATTGTAATTTTCTTCAGTTTTTAAATATCCGACCGAAAGCCATGATTCAATTCCTGGAACAATTTCTCCGTTTAAACGAACATCAGCTCCATAAACATAAGCTTCGGCATTATTATCGGCTCTATATCGAATTCGCACATTCTCTAAAGTGTACGTGTTTACATTTGTTAAGTTTTTGTAATAAAGTTCGGTAAACAATTTAAATGGCGTACTTTTTATCTTAAAACTGTAATCGTTTGCTAAAACAACATGAATAGATTGTTGCGCTTTTACGTTAGGATTAATACTTCCGTCCATTGCACGCAATTCGCGATAACTTGGCGGCTGATGATACAAACCTCCAGAAAGACGGAAAACCATGTCAGCTTCCCAATTTGGTTTTATGGCAAATTGCGCACGCGGACTTACTGTTACTTGATTTTTAGAAACTTCGTAACCTTCTGCATCTACATTCCAATAATGCGCACGAACACCAACATTAAAAAACGTTTCGTGTTCGCCAATTGCACCTCGTTTACTCCATTGCGCATAACCATTTAATCGATTAATTTTCACAAAATTGGTAGCACGCACACTTTGATAAGGCAATAATTGTCCTTCGTAAGGTTCGTAAGGTTGATTATTCGGAGTTGAAAAATACGGATGAGCCAATGAAAAACCTGCAGAATCTACCATTTCCCATTCAACTAAACGATCGCGAATATCTTCGCTTACATAACGTACGCCCCACTCTATTTCGTTGGATTCAATTTTATGTTGTCCTTTTAATTCAGCGCTTACAATTAAAGCATCATAATTATTGCGTCCGTGATTTAATTGCGATCCCAAACCAACTGTGTATTCTACTTCTCCTGCATTTCCGCCTAAATCTTTACTTACATCGCCCATTGCATATTGCCCCCAAATGTCATAATACTCTTCTTCTTTAGTGTGATATGCCGATGCGATTAGTTTATAACTATTGTCTAAATTAGGTTTAAAAACTCCTTTTAAAGCTCCGAATAATGTTTGATAACGATCAATTTCAGATCCTTCATAAAAAACCGACATTTCTTTTACTTCTCCACTTACAAAACTTCCAAACTTGGTTCTTTTTACTTCCGGCGTATATTCGTAGACATTTTTAGAAGCATTTAAAAGCAAACTCCACTCCCATTTTGCCGATGGTTGGAATGAAATTAACGATTGAACATCTAAATAGCGTGGTTTATAATCGACTTCTACGTCTTGAGATTTTACCAACAACGCATTATTTCTATAACGAAATCCGGTAATAGCGTTCCATTTTTGATTTTTCGAAGCTAAATCAACAGTAAGTCCAGCTCCTAAAATACTGGCTTCTAATTGTCCGCCAAATTCTTTTGGCTTGCGGTACGTAATATCTAAAACCGACGACATTTTATCGCCATATTTCGATTGAAATCCTCCGGAAGAAAAATCGACTTTATCGGTCATCGAAGTATTGGTAAAACTTAATCCTTCTTGTTGACCAGAACGAATCAAAAACGGACGATACACTTCAATTTCATTTACATACACCAAATTCTCGTCATAATTTCCGCCTCGAACCGCATATTGTGTAGAAAGTTCGTTATTGGAATAAACGCCCGGAAGTGTTTTTAAAATATTTTCGACTCCGGCATTTGCTCCGGGAATTCTACGAATAACATCAGGCGAAATAATTGTTGTTCCTTCGAAACGTTTTTTCAAATCTTGATCAATAACCAATTCTTTTAATTGCTCAGACGAAGCTTCGTTTAAACGAATATTAAGTTCTAAAGACTGATTTTCTTTCAGTTCTTCATGATACGTAACAGGTTGATAATGTTCGGAAAAAAAATGAATGCTTATAGGCTGATTTGCTTCAACTTCTATAAAATAAAATCCGTTGGCATTGGTAAATACCTCTTTATTTTTGACTTGTACTGAAACATTTTCTATCGGTTTATCGGTTGCGGAAAGTACGATTCCTTTTATTTGAGCCGTTTGTGCAAACACGCCAACCGAAAATATAGAAAACAAAAAAACGTAGATGCTTTTTTTCAAAATAGTTCTTTTAGTTAACAACAATGGTTTGTTCAAATTTAGTATTATTTCCGACACGATCGGTTACTTCTACTCTTAAAACGTTGTTTCCGTTTAAATATTTTTCATCTTTTAACTTATGAACTAACTTTTTTGTTTTATAATCGTATTCCATCAAAATCCATTCGCTGTTTAAAAAAGCGTTATAAGTTCCTATTCCCGATACTTCATCTTCAATTTCAAAAACCAATTCATCCTGATTTTCATAAACTTCTTTCGAGCTTAAAAACGTAATTTTGGGTGCTTTTAAATCCTGAACCAATTCATAAGTCCCTAATTCTTTTGTACGAATTCTAAAATCGTTTCCGCGTTTCCAAGTATCGAAATATTTGACTTTATAATTCCCAATTAAACCAATAAACGTTTTGTCTTTATTAGGATAATCTTCGGGAACCATTATTTTAATATTGATGTTTTTTTGAACAGGAAATTCGTCTTTATGAAGTTTTAAAGCATTTTTCCCGAATTGTATATCTAAATAAACATCTTCGTAAAACGTGCGCGCGTCCCATTCGACCGATACATTTTCGTTTTCAAAAACATAATCTTTTAAATAATCGATGTACTTTCCGTTCGGAATCTCTTTTTGAATCGATTTATCATCAGAAAAAGTAATCGGAATATCGATAGTTTGTTTATTTAAATGTGCATCATAAACTTCGATTTTATAATTGGCATCGCCTTGTTTTTTGAGTTCAATTATTCCGTTATTTTTCTTTGTTTTAATCAAACTTAAAGGCAATTCGTTTATCACAAACAATTTTTGAATTCGATTTCCGGTTTGTTTGTAATATTTATAATCAATAAACTGATTGATATGTCTGGTTTCGTTGAACGAAAATTCGTCGAAAACCACTTCGAATGTTTTTGTTCCGTTTAAATAGGTTACAATTTTATAAATTCCATTTTTTCCTCGACTATTATTTTGCGTATCGTATGTATTAATTCCAAAACCAATTGCGCCTTTTGCTTTTATGGTGTTGCTTTTATATGTTCCGTTCGATTTTTTCAACGAAACTTCGAAAAACTGATTATTTTTATCAATCATTGTTTCGTCTGAAAGCGGATAAACGTAAACTCCGTTTATAATGGGTGCTTCGGTATCAACCACATTTTCGTTTAAATAAACCGTCAACGGATTTAAAATATGTTCGGTTTTAGTATTTCGAATTTCGTAATGAAGATGCGGACCGCCGCTTCCGCCAGTATTTCCAATATAACCAATTATATCGCCTTTTTTAACAGGCAATTCGTTTGCAAGAGGAAACAATTCTATTTCGAAACTCTGCTTTTGATATTGTTTTTCCTGAACATATGAATTTATTTTTTCGCCGTATTCGTTTAAATGCCCATAAACCGTTGTAAATCCGTTATTATGTTTTAAATAAAGTGCTTTTCCATAACCAAACGTACTTACTTTAATTCGATTAATCACGCCATCTTCCGGAGCATAAACCGGATCTCCAATTTTAAAATTCGCACTAAAATCAGTTCCCGAATGAAAGTGATCGGGACGCAATTCGCCAAAACTTCCTGCAACAAGTAACGGAATCTTGATTGGAACACCGAAATTAAACTGATTTTTATTTTGAGCGATTCCATTTAACGAAATCAAAAAAAGTATTAAAGAGCGATAAAACATATCTAAAATTTTAAATTAGAATAAGATAAGTCGATTTTCTTAAAACAGCATCAAAATTAATACACATAAATACGTGTATTTTCATATTTTTTTTTTATTTTCGACTAATTAATATTAAATTTGTGTAATAAATTAAGGCTGTATAATGGAGAAACTGAGTGATATCACCTTATCGATTGAAGCTAAGTTAGTAAAACTTATACAGCATTTAGAAAAAGTTGTTGAAGAAAACGAATCTTTAAAAGAAGAACTTTCGAAGCAACATACACAGTACACCGAATTACAAAAAAAACACAGTGAATTATTGAAGCAATTTGATGATTTAAAAATGGTAAATTCGTTGTTGGGCAGTGAAGATTATAAAAAAGAAACAAAACTAAAGATAAATTCATTAGTTCGCGAAATAGATTATTGCATCTCACAATTAGCTAAAATTGAAGATTAAATGAATATGGATGAGAAGCTAAAAATAAAAGTAAGTATTGCCGACAGGGTTTACCCGCTAACCGTGGAACCTGAACAAGAGGAAGGAATACGAGCTGCAACGAAAAAAATCGAAGCAATGATTACGCAACTTGAAGAACACTTTGCCATGCGCGATAAACAGGACGTTTTAGCCTTTTGCGCTTTACAATTTGCTTCGCAAGTAGAACAAAATAGAATACAAAATGAAGAAGGCTTAGAAGATTCTAAGCTAAAACTAATAGAATTTAACAATAGTTTAGAAGAAATTTTAACAAGACATCGTATAAAATAACAACCAATTTTTCTGGTTGTAATAGTACTGCTCACATTAGCTACTGTTTGATAAACTCAACACTAACAAATTAAAATGGGCGAAGCATTATCACTAAAGCAAGCTACTTTTAGTAGATCCTTGAACGGTAAGATAGCTCAAAACATGTTTTTTCAGAGTTTATGCAACTCTTCTAATGTGGGCTTTTTTTATTAACTATTTACTCATTAATGGAAACAACAATAATAATTATTTGTGCAATCATAGTGGGTGCAGGTTTAGGTTTTGCAATTGCAAAATATCTCGAAAAAAACAATGCATCTTCTATACTAAAAAATGCTAAAAACGAAGCAAAAGGTATTTTAAAAGACGCTCGTGCTGAAGGAGAGTCAATCAAAAAAGACAAAATTCTACAAGCAAAAGAAAAGTTCATTGAACTAAAATCTGAACACGAGCAAATCATTTTATCTAGAGACAAAAAGATTGCAGAAGCAGAAAAAAGAACACGAGATAAAGAATCTCAGATTTCTAACGAATTAAACAGAGCAAAAAAAGCGGCTGAAGAAAGCGAAAAAACTACGAAAGAATACGAAAGTAAACTTGAAATATTAGAAAAGAAACAAGAAGAAACTGAAAAACTTCACAGAGTTCAAGTTGAAAAGTTAGAGCAGATTGCTGGTTTAACAGCTGATGAAGCTAAAGTTCAGTTAGTTGACAGCTTAAAAGAAGAAGCTAAAACACAAGCGATGGGCTTTATTCAAGATACTGTTGAAGAAGCTAAAATGACAGCTCAGCAAGAAGCAAGAAAAATCATTATTAATACAATACAACGTGTTGGAACTGAAGAGGCAATCGAAAACTGCGTTTCTGTTTTCAATATTGAATCGGACGATGTAAAAGGTCGAATTATTGGTCGTGAAGGACGTAATATTCGTGCTTTAGAATCGGCAACCGGAGTTGAAATCATTGTTGATGACACGCCAGAAGCAATCATTCTTTCATGTTTTGATCCGGTTCGTAGAGAAATCGCTCGTTTGTCTTTACACCGTTTAGTAACAGATGGTCGTATTCACCCTGCTAGAATTGAAGAAGTTGTTGCCAAAACAGCGAAACAAATCGACGAAGAAATTATTGAAACAGGTAAACGAACCGTTATTGATTTAGGAATTCACGGTTTACATCCTGAATTAATTAAAATGGTAGGAAGAATGAAATATCGTTCATCTTACGGACAAAACTTATTACATCACTCACGAGAAGTTGCCAAATTATGTGGATTAATGGCAGCCGAATTAGGTTTAAACGTAAAATTAGCTAAACGTGCAGGTTTATTACACGATATTGGTAAAGTTCCAGAAACAGAAAGTGATTTACCTCACGCATTGTTAGGAATGCAATTAGCTGAGAAATATGGTGAAAAACCAGAAGTTTGTAATGCAATTGGAGCTCACCACGACGAAATTGAAATGACTTCATTAATTTCTCCGGTAATTCAAGTTTGTGATGCCATTTCGGGAGCTCGTCCTGGAGCTCGCCGTCAAGTTTTAGATTCTTACATTCAACGTTTAAAAGATTTAGAAGATATAGCTTACGGATTTGGAGGAATTAAAAATGCATATGCAATCCAAGCCGGTAGAGAATTACGTGTGATTGTTGATTGCGAAAAAGTTTCAGATGAATTGGCATCTAACCTTTCGTTCCAGATTTCACAAAAAATCCAAACCGAAATGACCTATCCTGGTCAAGTAAAAGTTACTGTAATTAGAGAAACAAGAGCAGTTAATATTGCGAAGTAGAGTCTAAATTTGAATAATTAAAAAATCCTCAGAAAATTCTGAGGATTTTTTTGTAGCGAAGACGGGAGTTGAACCCGTGACCTCAGGGTTATGAATCCTGCGCTCTAACCAACTGAGCTACCTCGCCATTTGGTTTAAATCGGTTGCAAATATATAGTTCTTTTTCTTTATACACAATACTTTTCTACAACATATATTAAGTTTGTTTTTTATTGATTTTGAGCATCGAATTTTAACAAAATAATTTGCCAATAGCTTTATTTTTTATATATTTCCGAAAAAATAAACTATGAAGACAAAATTTGATAAAGAATACTCAATAAATGCTTCACCGCAATTGTTATATCAATATATTTCAACACCTTCTGGCTTAACAGAATGGTTTGCAGACAACGTGAATTCTAGAGGAGAAATCTTTACTTTTATTTGGGGAGATAGTGAAGAAAAAGCAAAATTAGCCTCAAAAAAAAGTGATGAAAAAGTAAAATTCCGTTGGTTAGATGAAGATGACAAAGACTCTGAATATTACTTTGAATTGAAAATCATTTTAGATGAATTAACAAAAGATGTTACTTTAATGGTAACCGATTTTGCCGAAGAAGATGAATTAAAAGACCAACAACAACTTTGGGACAATCAGGTTGCTGATTTAAAGAAAGTGTTAGGCTCTGCATAATTAATATCCTTATATTTGCTCTGAATTTTCAGAGCATTTTTTTATGATCAATTTCAACGGCAATTTAGTAACTGCTTCTAATGAAAATATTGAAAACAATAGAGGTTTTCTTTATGGAGATGCAGTTTTTGAAACAATAAAAGTACTTGATAACAAAATATTATTCTTAGAAGATCATTATTTTCGATTAATGTCTTCTATGCGCATAATCCGTATGGAAATTCCAATGGATTTTACTTTAGAGCATTTAGAAAGCGAAATTCTTAAAACAACTCAAGCTTTAAATCTTTCGAACGCAAGAGTTCGTTTAACTGTTTATCGATCTGGAAATGGAAAATATTCTCCGGAAACAAGAACAACACAATATCTTATTTCAGCCGAAAATACACATGCTGTTTATGAAAACAATATGTTAGAATACGAAATCGAATTATTTAAAGATTTTCACGTTTCCAAACATCTTTTAAGCACATTGAAAACGACGAATAGGCTAATAAATATTACAGCTAGTATTTTTGCTGAAGAAAACGATTATCAGAATTGTTTTTTAATTAACGACGATAAAAACATTATAGAAGCCATTAATGGAAATGTTTTTGTTGTAAAAGATAACGTAATTGCAACATCGCCAATTAGCGATGGGGGCATTAACGGAATTATGAGAAAGAAAGTAATTGAATTGATTAAAAAAGATGATTCGTTACAGTTTGAAGAGCGTTCAATCTCACCTTTCGAAATTCAAAAAGCCGACGAAGTTTTTATAACCAATGTTATTCAGGGTATTCAATCGGTTTCGAAATATCGAAAAAAAGAATTTACAAGAAATATCGCAAACGCATTATTGATAAAATTAAACGCTCAAATTCGTTTTAATTCATAATAGGATCTTCAGGCGCATTTGCCCAAATCACAAATTCGTCTCCTAATTCAATCATCAACTCTTTCCATAATTTGGAAGGAGTTTTTTGTAAAATATGCTCATGAAAAGGATTTTCGATGCACGTCCAAAATTTATCCTCCAACTCATCCATCAATTGTCCTTCGTCCCAACCTGCATATCCTAAAAACAATCGAATATCGGTTTCCGAGATTTTATCTGTCTTCATTAATTCAAATAAAACCTCATAATCTCCTCCCCAAAAAACGCCGTCATAAATTTCAATACTATTCGGAATTAATTGAGGAATTGTGTGAATAAAGTACAAATTATCTGTTTCAACCGGACCTCCACTATAAATCCTTAGATTTATTAAAGCATCGGGCAAAATATCTTTTAGGTAGATATCTAAAGGTTTGTTCAGAATAAACCCTACACTTCCTTTAGGATTATGTTCTGCCAACAGAATTACGCTTCGATTAAAATCTGTGTCTTCTGTAGAGGAAATGGGTTCCGACAGAAGTAATTTTCCTTTAATTGGTTTCTGCTGTTTCATAATTTTTTATTTAAATGTAAAGAAAATAAATAAAAAAACCACTCAAAATTTTGAGTGGTTTTATATTTCTAATAAAGAAAATTATTTTTTCTTTTTAGCTGCAGCTTTAGCCGGAGTGTTTACCGAACCGTCTAATTCAGCTCCTGCTTTAAATTTAACAACTTTTTTAGCTGCAATTTTGATAGTTTTCCCAGTTTGTGGGTTTCTTCCTTCTCTTTCAGCTCTATCAGCAACTGACCATGAACCAAATCCTACTAAAGAAACTTTATCGCCTTTTTTAAGAGTTTGTTCAACATTTTTTAAAAATGATTCTAAAGCTAATTTAGCTGCCGCTTTAGTAATTCCTGCATCTTCTGCAATCGAGTCGATTAATTGTGTTTTGTTCATAATAATTTTTTTATTGAGTTAATCTTTAACCATTACAAATTTAAAAGTAAAATCGATTTACACAACTTTTTTTAAAGAAAAATGTTGAAAAACCGCAACTTTTTACAATTTCAAGTCTAAATACAATATGCTTTGTCTGAAAATTGGATACCATTTAGCAATTCGGAAGCTTTCATTTTCTTTTTCCCCGGAAATTGTAAAGTTTCAACATCAATAAATCCATCGCTTGCAGCAATAGAAATGGTCTTTTTCGAAGTAATAAAAGATCCGGCTTTAAAATCATGTTTTTCTATTCGATAAGAAACATCTTGAATTTTCACATTCCATTCATTTTCTCCATCTTTCACAATTGTGTAAGCCGAAGGATACGGATTTAAACCACGAATGTGATTATAAACCGATTTACTATTTTGATTAAAAACGATTTTACAGTTTTCACGATTTAACTTGTAAGCTGTTTTGGTTTCTTCAACAGGTTGAATCGTTGTTTTTACATTTCCGTTTTCAATTAACTCAAGCGTTTCAACAACAGCTTCAGCTCCTAAAAGCATTAGTTTATCATGAAGAATTCCGGCTGTTTCTTGTTCCGAAATTTCAATTTCTTTCTTTAAAATAACAGCTCCTGTATCAATTTTTTCATCGATAAAAAATGTTGTAACGCCTGTTTTCTCTTCTCCGTTAATAATTGCCCAGTTTATTGGAGCAGCACCACGATAATCGGGCAGTAAAGAAGCGTGTAAATTAAAAGTGCCTAATTCGGGCATTGCCCAAACAGCTTTTGGTAACATTCTAAAAGCTACAACAACTTGTAAGTTGGCATTTAATGCTTTTAATTCGGCTAAAAATTCGTCAGATTTTAAATTGGTTGGTTGCAATACTTTTAGCCCTTTTTCTACAGCATATTGTTTTACAGCCGATTCGTTTAATTTTTGTCCACGACCCGCAGGTTTATCCGGAGCTGTTATTACAGCTGCGATTTCATATTTATTTTTATAAATAGCGTCTAGGATTCCCACAGCAAAATCGGGAGTTCCCATAAAAACGATTCGTAATTTTGTCATTATAATCTAATATATGTGGCGTTTTGGTAAAGGTATTGATTTTCTTCTACTAATTCTTTTAGGGCTTGAGCTAAATAAGTTATTTTATCGAAGTATTTTTCTTTTAAATCGTTTAATAATAGCTGATGATTTTGAGGAAACTCCAGTAATTCGATTTTAATATTTTGCAAAACCTCAACATTTTGCTGTGTTCTGTTTTGAAGACAAGTAGAACATTTTCCGCAATTTTCGGTATAAGCTTCATCGAAATAATTCAACAACAACACATTTTTACACGTTGTCATATTCGTAATATAATTCGTCATTGCTTTAAATTGTTGCTCTTTTATGACATTGTACTGCAACAAATTCTTTGCAACTCGATTAATCGTAATATCGTCTTCGCGGATTTCGTTCAACAAAACAACCGTATCATTTGGAGCTTGTGAAAAAGTACAAAATCCTTGTAAAACCCAATTTTGAATGGTTTCTACAATTTTAGCAACCGGCATTTTGGTATGTTTCGACAGTTTTTCTATATCAATTGCCGTTTCGGCTTCATGAATTCCTCTGTAATGATGCAGAATACTTAAGAAAAGAACTTCTTCTAATGAATGATTCGAGAAATATTCGATTGCATTTTCGGAAGAAATAAGGAAATGGAGATAACTTTTATACTGAAACGATTGCTGAAATGTAATGACCGATTGACGATCTAAAAATTCGAAAGCTTGAAACGTTTTGCTTACCGGAAGATTATATCTTTCGCAAAAATCTTTAAAATTAAATCGAATCGATTCATGAAAACCTTCACCGTACGCAATTTGATGATGATTTACAAAACGCTTATAAACGGTTTTTACAAAATCGGTATCCAAAATATTCTGTTCATGAAACTTTTTGGACTCTTCCATACTTCGATAATTCAATAAAAAAGTTGCAAAAGCTTTTTCTCCGTCACGTCCGGCGCGCCCGGCTTCTTGATAATAACTTTCTAAATTATCGGGAATATGCAAATGAATTACGTTTCGAACATTCGGTTTATCGATTCCCATTCCAAAAGCATTTGTGGCAACCATGACTAAAACATCCTCGTTTAACCAATCGTTTAGCTTTTGTTTTTTGGATTTAAAATCTAATCCTCCGTGAAAAAAGTCAGCCGAAATTCCGTACGATTTTAAATTCTGAGCAACATCAACCGTTGCTTTTCGGCTTTTTACATACACAATTCCAGGCGCTTGACTTTTGTTCAAAATCTGAAACATTAATTCATCAATATTATCCTGAATGTAAACTCCGTAGTGCAGTTCTTTTCTTAAAAAAGATTTCTTGATTATTTTAGGCGAATCTAACTTAGCAAACGCAATAATATCTTCTTCTACTCTATTATTTGCAGTTGCAGTTAAAGCGATAAAAGGAATCGTTGGCAACCATTCTTTCAGATTTCCAACTTCTAAATACGCCGGACGAAAATCGTGTCCCCATTGCGAAATACAATGTGCTTCATCTATCGCCACTAAATTAATGGGTAATTGAATAATTCTGCTTAAAATCCATTCGTTTTTTAAACGTTCGGGCGCCATGTAAAGAAACTTGTAATTGCCGTATAAACAATTATCGAGCAGATTTGAAATTTCTTCAGTCGAAAGATTCCCTGTTATTGAAAGTGCTTTAATATTTCGGTCCTTCAATTGATTAATCTGATCTTCGATCAAGGCAATTAACGGAGAAATAACCAAACAAATTCCGTCGTTCATTAAAGCGGGAATCTGAAAACAAATACTTTTTCCTCCGCCCGTAGGAATAAGAGCCAATGTATCGTTTCCGTTTAAAACAGATTCAATTATTTGCTCCTGAGGTTCTCTAAAATGATCGTATCCCCAATATTTTTTTAAAATATGTAAAGCCTCAAACAAAACGTTGAATTTTTCTTCTAATTTAGTAAAAAGTTTATAAATTATTCAAAATAAAATCGATACGGTTTTCAATATCCGCTTTTGGAACATCGATTAAGTTATAACCGTATTTTTGATAAGTTTCGACTAAGTGATTGTGAATTAATCGTGCTTGTTCATAGCTTTCGTAACGTTCGTTATCACTTAAATAAATTTCTTCCCAAGGTGGAAGAATAAAAACTTTTGTATAAATATGATTTTTACAAGCATCCTCGAAAGCCGCAGGATAAGCGTCGCCAATATAATGCATATAAGCCAAAACATCGGGAATACCGCGATCTAAGAAAACCAAATTTTCGGTTTCGTTTAAAGCATCTTTAAATTGTTTTACTCTTCCTTCTAAAAGCATTTCGCTAAAAAGCAAAGGTTCTTTTAAAAACAACTGATCAATTCCTCGTTTTTGCGCTTCTAATGTAACTTGTCTCGAAACTTCCGGATAACATATATATCCTTTTTTCGACAATTCTTCTATGATGGTTGTTTTACCCGATCCGGGTCCTCCAATAAGTAAAACTAATTTTTTATCCACTATTAAAAATCAAAGTGCAAATTTAAAAATTATCTAAACAACATAATTCTTTTAACAACAGTTTATTCGTATATTTACGTAATTGTGATGTATATTTGTACTAATTTTCAAGAATTATGAGTCAAAATCCAGAAGAGTTTTACGAGCGTCTAAAAGGTGAGTTAGAAAAAACAACCGAAAAATGGCCTGCCGAATACTTATATAAATTTATTGTCCCTGCAAGCGATGAAAAAGTGGCTTTTATTGAAAAAACCTTCAATAATATGGGTGCAATCATTAAAACAAATAAATCTAAAAACGGAAACTTTATCAGCGTTTCAATCAATGTAGTTATGAGCAGCGCTGATGCTATCATTGAAAAATACAAAGAAGTTTCGGTTATTGAAGGAATTATTTCCTTATAAATTACCTCTATGAAATTTAATCCGCAAGAAGCTATTAATCATTTAGAATACAACACTAATCGTCAAGATTTAGTGATTCCCGAATATGGTCGTCATTTACAAAAATTGATCGATCAAGTGGTTGAAATTGAAGACCGAGAAGAACGCAACAAAGCTGCGCGTGCCGTTATTGATATTATGGGAACTATAAATCCGCATCTGCGCGATGTTTTAGATTTTCAGCACAAGCTTTGGGATCAATTATTCAAGATGTCGCATTTTGAATTAGATGTTGATTCTCCTTATCCGGAACCTCTTCCCGACTCTAACGGAAGTAAACCTATTTTAATTACGTATCCTAAAAACAATCAAAAATATCGTTTTTACGGAACGCATATTGTAGAAATGATTGACGAAGCGATTTCGTGGGAAGAAGGCGAAAGAAAAAATGCATTAATTATGGTTATTGCCAATCATATGAAAAAAAGTTATGTGAATTGGAATAAAGATAATGTTACAGATGAAGTGATTTTTACGCATTTATTAGAACTTTCTGAAGGAAAAATCAATTTATTAGATCGAAATGAAGATGGAAGCAGTTCTGTAAACTTGGCAAAACCAAGCGCACGTAGCAATCAATTTCAGAACAGAAATACCAATACAAATAAAAATCAGTTTCAAAACCGGAACAACAACAATAACAATCAAAAAAACACATCGGGAAGTTATTCGAATAATAACAACAATCAAAAACGATTTGTTAAAAAGAATAATCCAAACAATAATAACACGAATAATCCAACAAAAAATCCTAACAGAAAAACAAATTAATGGGAACTTTTAAAATTGAAGGAGGTCATCCTTTAAAAGGAAATGTGCAGCCGCAAGGTGCCAAAAACGAAGCTTTGCAAGTTTTATGTGCAGTTTTACTGACCGATGAAAAGGTTACAATTTCAAACATTCCTGATATTATCGATGTAAACAAACTAATTTGCTTATTAGGAAATTTAGGAGTAGCGATTGAAAAAATCGACCGAAACACTTATTCTTTTCAATCAAACAATTTAAATCTTGATTATTTAGAGTCTGAGGGATTCCGTGAAGAAGGAAAAGCTTTAAGAGGTTCTATCATGATTGTAGGTCCTTTATTAGCTCGTTTCGGAAAAGGATATATTCCGAAACCTGGAGGAGATAAAATTGGACGTCGTCGTCTTGATACACACTTCGAAGGTTTTATCAATTTGGGAGCAAAATTTAGATATAACAGAGAAGAATATTTCTACGGAGTTGAAGCTCCAAACGGCTTAAATGGAGCTTATATGCTACTTGACGAAGCTTCTGTTACAGGAACAGCAAATATTATCATGGCTGCTATTTTAGCTAAAGGAACCACTACGATTTACAACGCTGCTTGTGAACCTTATTTGCAACAACTTTGCAAAATGTTGAATCAAATGGGAGCAAAAATATCAGGTGTTGGATCTAATTTATTGACTATCGAAGGAGTTGAAAAACTAAACGGATGCAATCATCGTATTTTGCCCGATATGATCGAAATAGGTTCTTGGATTGGTTTAGCCGCGATGACAAGAAGCGAAATCACGATAAAGGATGTAAGTTGGGAAAATTTAGGTGTAATTCCATCTGCTTTTAGAAAATTAGGAATTACGATAGAAAAAGTAAACGATGATATTTACATTCCAGCTCATACAGAAGGATACGAAATTAAAAGCGACATAGACGGTTCTATTTTAACAATCGCTGATGCGCCCTGGCCGGGATTGACTCCCGATTTATTAAGTATTTTTTTAGTAGTCGCTGCACAAGCTCGAGGTGAAGTTTTAATTCATCAAAAAATGTTTGAATCGCGTTTATTCTTCGTTGATAAGCTAATTGATATGGGAGCTAAAATTATTTTATGCGACCCGCACAGAGCTGTAATTATTGGTCATGACTTTAAATCACAATTAAAAGCAACCAAAATGTCATCGCCCGATATTCGTGCCGGAATTTCATTATTAATTGCTGCTCTTTCTGCAAAAGGAACAAGCGTAATCCAAAACATTGATCAAATTGATCGTGGTTACGAAAACATCGACGAACGTTTAAGAGCTCTTGGAGCCAAAATAGAACGATTAGATTAACCATAAAACAACAAAAAGAGCCTTTTGTAAGGCTCTTTTTAGTTTTTAAGCGTTTGAAAATGAGGCACACCTTCAAATTATTCAAGAGGGAAGTAAAAAATGATTTGTCAATTCAAAATTTATGTTGATATTTGCACTCGCAAACGGAGATTTGTGTGTTCATTGATAAGTTATAAAATAATCCAAAAATAAATTTGTAAGACTCATAATTATTTGTAGTTTTGCAATCGCAAAAATAAATGGTCCGTTCGTCTAGGGGT
>DERN01000003.1:0-71164 GCA_002360925.1 Flavobacteriaceae bacterium UBA3339
GATGCGCATCGGTATTGGTCGAAGCTAAAAAATATTCCCCAGTATACTGATCCGCAATATTTGATGGTGCAGAAATACCTGCTAAACGATAATAACCCGATTTACCGATAGGATACGTAAAACGATCGTTACCCGTTTTTTGAACCTCTCCTTCTACATAGCTTTTATCGCTGGTATTGGTATGCGTTGCTCCTTTTAAAAAGATAAAAGCTCCGCCTTGCGCTTTATCCATCCAAACTACTCCGTTGCTTAAATCTGCAGTTCCTTGTACCGAAATATCGTTGGTTAGATGAAAAGCACGTTCTGAACGGCTTTTATTGAAAAGTGCATTGTAAAAACTGCTAGGAGAAGCTCCGCCAATCTTCTGCATATCCGTCATCGCGCCCTCAAAAACTACATAACCGGTACGACTGTTCGTTGTATAACTAAACAAACCTTCGTTTTGGTAATCCCCGTAAAAATGAAACTCTCCATCGTTTAAAACATTACCCGAAGCGTTGTTTGTAAAGTCGAAATACGTAGAAACTTTGGTTCCGGATGTAGTAGAAAGCAAACCTTGATTAATCATCGCATGGTCTTGAGCCTGACTAACAAGCCCAAGAAAAAATGCGATTATTGTTGTATATTGTTTTTTCATAATACTTACTATTAAGGTTAACGTTTAAGTGGCGTATAAATCATCGGATTTACAGGCATTTGACAACCTTTTACCGTTAGTGTCATTTCATTAGAAACTGAAGAACAATTGTTTGTGTTAGTTAATTTGACTCTAAACTTAGTTCCGTTTAATGTTGCTGGTGCTTTTGTAATCTTTAACTGATTAGCTACAATAGCTACACCTGCTAATTGCGTATTTACGACAACCCACGTTGCTCCATTGTAATATTCCCAAGTTGCCGTAGCCCCGTTTGCGTTTATAGTAGATACATAATCAGCAAACGTACATAACTCTACATTTTCTAAAACTAAAGCTGTTGGTGCTGCATTGATGGTAATGGTAAACGATTTTTTAGGACCAAAACACGTTGTGCTACCATTAGTTGTCCCTTCTGCAACCCAATACGTATGAACACCTGCTGTTGTTGGCGCTGGTTCACCTGTCATTTGTGTTGTATCGGTTTGATTTTGAAAATAAAACAATTGATACGCTGCGTTTGACGGTTGATTATTCAATACAATAGATTCACCTTGACATACGGTAACATTCGTTGTAGTTGGCTGTGTAGTGATTACATCTATCTGTGTAGCTAATTTTAAATAACATGAAATCGGAGCCCCAGACAATACTGCACGGTAATTAATTACTGTTCCATTTGCATTTACTGCAAAATCACCTATTACCTCTACACCTCCATCAGTATAAAACTTAGTACCTATTGGGTAAACGCTTGTTATTTCTGTTCTTGGAATTACATTACCCGCAACAGAACAAAAACGTTTAAACATACGCACTTCGTTTACAACAGGATTATTTGCACTACAGTTATCTAAAAACGTTGGCAATGGCTTAATTTCCATATTTAAACCTCCATAAATAGGTGAATTGTTACAATCGGCATTATAACCTGTGATTAAAACTTGCTCAAAATTTGCTCCTGAATTTACCCCTTTACCTGTAATTTTCCCCTCAACTTCTGGCAATAGAATACAATTGTCTTTGCTTGCTTGTAATATCACACAATTATCGGTTACTTTTAGTTTGTAAGTTAGTGTAGCCATTGGTACTTTATTACCATTTACTAAATTTTGTGTTGGTACATTACCTAATTTCCATTCTAAAATCCCACCTAATGAAGCTGCAGGAATTGCATTAGAACCACCTGTAGGATTAATCCAAGTAGGTGTATTAAAACTATAACTTGCAGTTGCACCACTTGCTGTTTGTGAATTTGTATTTACCGATGTACTTACTAATTGCATACCTGCTGGTATGGTAATTTGCAAGTTTCCGTTTGAAATGGCATCCGAACCGTAATTGAAAATATCGGCAGTAAGCGTTACCTCGTCATTTGGTTGTAAATTATTAATATCTACACCTGCTGTTGGTGTTATTTGTGCCAAAACTTCTGTTTCGGGTACATAGGCATCAACCGCAAATACTACATTATAAATTACATAAGTATCTCTATTCCCACTTGAAGATGTTCCATCACTACCATACCTAAATTTTGTACTTGTTTGTCCATTTCCGATAATACTATTATTTGGATTAGGCACATCAAATTTTGCAATGTCTATTCCTGTATTGTTTACCAAACTTGGATTACGTACACCATCTACCTGTATAGATGAATTAAAAAAGTTATTCGTTGAGTTACCACTATGAGATAAGTACGTCCAGTTAGTAGATGTTCCTGTCTGAATCCTAAAATTATCCCCTTCAATACTTCTATCTCCTTCACCTGCCATCATTCCCATAGTTATATTAACAGAACCGCCTTGCGCTGCTTGGAAACCAGTAAGAGAAAACTCTTCGTAATTATTACCTTGCATGTACGCATATCCATCAAAAACAGTTATATCGCGCCATTTCATTGTTGGGTTAGCATAAACAACCACTAAACCCCAACCACCATAATATCCTGTTGAACCAGAATCATCACCAGCAGTTGTAGCTAAATCGGCAACAAAATAATTACCTCCTTTATTGGTGCGTACATATTCAGTAACATCGGCATAAGCTGCATAAATATCATTATAATTACCATTAGGATATTGAATATCGCTTGTGTTTGCTATAATGGTTTGATAGGTACCATTTTCTTTTTTAAACTTAATAACATTCTTAGTTAACGTACCATTATAATTAGTAGTTCCTATGCTTGTTTTAGGCCCTTGAATGGTTACATAATTATTATTAACATTAGTAAAATCAGTTACATTGTAAACAGCTTGACCATAATTTCCGTAAGCTCCATTATCCCAATTAGACCAACCGGACCAACTAGACCAATTTCTCCAACTACCATTACTTCTTTTTGTTCGTGTTCTTGTTTGCGTTCTTGTTTCTACCCTATCTCTTGAAGCCGAACTCATAAAATAAGAAGCTACAACACTTATAGTATATTGCACTCCATTATAAGTATAAGTTATAGGTGTAGCTAAAGTATATACTTTTATCCCACTGATTACAGTAGTTTGTGTACGTGTTCTAGTTTCTATTCTAGTTTCTGTTTCTGTATTTCCATTATCTGAAAGAGCAGAAGTTGTATTAGAAGTTGTACCAGAAGTACTTTCAGAACTGTTTGAAGAAGTATTGTCTGTTATCGTTGCCGCAACTAATGTTGAGGCAGACCATGTACCATTATTTACACGTTCGCGTTTGTTAATAGTACCATCGTTGTTTATGGTAAATTCAAAATCTTTATTACCAATCTTAACCAATTGTACAGCATAATAATTATTGTTTGTACCATTTCTGTTAATAGTAACGGTAGTCGCATCTAAATTATTGGTTCCGTTATGCGTGTGGTTTAAGGTTTGTGTTGTAGTTGTTCCAGCAGTTTGTACTGTTCCTGAAACATTAAAACTCATATTACCTGTGTTGGCACGCCCCGACCAATATAAACCTGCATACACAATTTCGGTACACGCATCGTTTGTAATGTCTAAAAACGATGATGATGAATTGATGGTAGTACCATCTAAATCAATGTCTACATAAGACATATCGGTATTATTAGAACCATTGTCTGTATAATTTGTCAACATTAGGTTGGTATTACCTGCCATTTTAAAATCGCCACGCAGGTTATAAATTTTACCACCACTTCCTGGTTTTATATAATCAGTTTGGGCATGTGTAGAAGTACGTTGGGTAAACGCTTTCACAACCTCTTGAGCTGTTGCATTTGTACTTAGTACCAACAATAAAAGGGTACTCAGAACGGTGCTATATAACCATCGCATATTTGAGTATGTATTTTTCATATTTTATTGTTTTTACATTAATACTTCTTTTTTGTACACAATAACAACATTTGCAGGTATTTGTACGTTTTGCAACAAACTTTGGACAAATGCCGTGGTTAATGTTTCGTTTGATTCTACAACAAAATATTGTAATGCGCTAAACAGTGTTAAATCTAAAGCCGAAATAACTTGGCTGTTCGTTTTTATGTCAGATAAAACAATTGCTTTTACCTTAGTATAGTCTGCCGCAAAATCTTGTAAAACTTTATTGCTGATAGCTTCGCTACCTACTGCCTGAATTAATTTGATACCTTGATTATCATCTCCTAATTGTTTTGATGAAAAACCAGCTTGTAACAACAACCTATTCTGATTTCCGATTAACAAGGTTTCTAATTGGCTTTGTACTTGCGTACCAACATTTTGATAATTTACAATATTTGCATTATTTTGCGCATGAATTGTAAAGCACAACCCAAACGCTAATAGTAGGGTGTATAAAGTTTTCATACGCTTATGGTTTTGGTGTTGTTCTTACTTTAAATACTACGTTTACAAATGATAAATTTGTTGGTGCACCAATTACATTATAGGTCATATTTCCATTAACATCGATAACAATATTGTTAATAACGGTATTATCATAATAAGTTACATAGAAATCTAACTCTTTAGCTGTCAAGGTTGGTATCCCCCCTGCTTCGGCACTTGAACTACTTACTAAAGGAGAAGTAAATTGACTTGTATAAGTTGCATACAAGTTTACCGATCCTGTTGCAGCCGATGTATCAATTAATACCGATGGCATATAAAAGAACTTAGGCATAGCATTTTTAACAGCTACTTCATAAGTTATTGTATCGGTTGTTGTATTGGTTGTAGGTGTAACCACCACGTTACTTGCCGCCGCTGTAACCACTGCTTTGCTATTGGTGTCGATTCCATTTAGTACAATTGGGTCTCCTCCACGTTCTAACGTTAGTGTTTTGGTTGTTTCATTGTACGTTAGTTTTTGCTCGTCTTTATTATCTAAATACTTAGCTAAATCAACATCATTACCATTTGAAATACTTAACGTATTACCTGTTAATGATAATTGTTGCTCGTCGGTATTAGTGTCAACAGCCAACGCTGATAAATCAACTGTTTTAGTATTACCTCTTTCTAATGAAACAGAAAGTACATTTGCTGTAAAAGATAAATCTGTAATAGTTTGATTATCGGTATTATCTAAATACTTCGATAAATCAACATCAGGTGTACTACGGTCTAACTTTAACATATTACCATCTAATGATAATTGTTGAGCATCTGTATTGGTGTCTACAACTGTAACATTTAATTTACCATCGGTATCAATACTCATTCCTGTCCCAGGCATTACAACACCTAAAGTAGTACTTGTGGCTTTGTTAACACCAATTTTGTAATCTCTTGTATTAATAACATCTCCTGGTAAACCTGTTGTTTGTGATTGATCTACGGTAACATACGTTTGGTCTGTTTTTGAAGAAACAGTTGTTGTAGTATTCGTATCTACTGTACCATCAGGAAAATCTACACTAATAACTCCGTCTGTATCTACATTTATATTTGAGCCAATTTGTACAACACCCAATTGTGTATTAGATGCTTTATCTACAGTGATGCTTACGTCTTTTAACGTTACACCCGCCACAGAAGCTGCATTATTAACTTTTACCGGACTTGTTGCCGAAATTGTTTTGGCATCGCTGATATCGCTTCCTGTTAAAGTAGAAGGTGTCCATGTTCCCGAAACTTCTTTTAAAACTTGTCCTATTGTAGGTCCTGTAGCACTTACAGGAACATTTTGAATTTTGACCACTTTATTTGTAAGAACATCACCTGTTACATCGCCCGCTAAATTTTTCACGTTTACGACATACGGATCACTTGCTGTACCGGTACCTGTAACTGTGGTGTTGGTACCATCGCTTAAAACAGAAGCACGAATTGGGTGCCATTCACCTGCGGAATAGTAATAAAAACCTTCGGGTACATTTGGTACCGTTGTTTTGTTATAAACCAATAAACCTTGTGCAATAGGCGTTGCTGTTACAGGGGCTTTTATTGCGTTTGCTTCCCATGTTAAATCCATTCTTGGAATTAACAAACCTTTGTTTGTAGAAGAAATATCAACCGCTGCCGACTTGTCTGGTGTATTGGTTCCGAATCCTTGTTGGGCAAATACACTTCCGGTACTTGCCATTAACAGGATTAAACTTATATTTAAAACTCTTTTTTTCATGATTTTTAAAGTTTTTGGTTCTTAATTACGTCCAACGATAACCCAGTCAGTTCCGTTTGATTTTACAATCCACCCTTGGTAAGGCATAGAACCGTAAGTATCTAAAAGGTTCAAATATCCTGTGTGGGTATCTGTTGTATTTGCAATTTTAATGCTGATGGTTTGTCCTTTTGCCTTTGATGCATCAGGGAATACCATTGTTTGATCTGCGTTTGCTAAGGTTACATTGATTACTACTTCTGGTACATAAAACGAATATCCTGCGTTATTTGCAACAACTACGTCTGTTCCTGTTACAAGTCGATTTACCCACGTTGTTGTTTCTGCCCCGGCAGCACCTGTTGTTGTTAAAACCTGTCCTTCTGTACCTGGTTTAATTTCTATGCTAACGTCTTTTAATGCAGCTGTTGCTCCATCTGTAGAAACAGTTAATGTATTAGAAGTAATTGCTTTACCAGCCGTTATATCTCCTGTTGTTAAAGTAGATGGCGTCCATGTTCCAGAAACTGCTTTTAATACTTGACCTTCTGTTGGAGGTGTTGCATTAACTGGTACATTTTGAATTTTTACTACTTTAGTAGCATTTAAAGGACCTGTTACATCACCTGTTAATTCTGTATTTGTTAAATCAACCGACAATTCACCTGTTGCATTAATATTAACCGTTGGATCTTCAGCAGCTTGTTTAACTACCCCAAGGTTTGTTCCATTTGCAACATTTACTCCAATTTTGTAATCTATT
The DNA here is from genome assembly GCA_002360925.1 of Flavobacteriaceae bacterium UBA3339. Taxonomy (GTDB): domain Bacteria; phylum Bacteroidota; class Bacteroidia; order Flavobacteriales; family Flavobacteriaceae; genus Flavobacterium. The sequence goes on from DERN01000003.1 coordinate 6,924, forward strand.
GTTTTATATGGAGCTACTCCTGATTCTGTTTGTGCAATCGTTACGTAATCTTGATCTTTTGAAACTGTTGTAGTGGTATTGGTATCAACTGTCATTTGAGGGAAATCTACATTAATAGTTCCGTCTGTTTCAACTGTTAATCCTTCACCAATTTTTACAACTCCTAAATCGTCTTTTGTAGCGATATCTGCATTAACAGTATATTTAATGTTATCAGCATTTGTTGCATCTGTAGTAACACTTACAGCAGTTCCTTCTAAAACTTCATATTTAATTTGTCCTGCTTGAATAGTTGGTTTTAAATCAACATTCTTAGTTCCTCCATTTTCTAAGGCAATGGTCAATTTATGATCTGTTCCAATTTCAAATGTTTGAATTTGTTGCTTGTCAATATCCGTTAAAAGAACTTTTACTTCTCCTCCGTCTGAATCTGTTAAAACCAATTCAGTCCCAACAACTTTTAATGAAGCGTTTTTAGTGTTTAAATCGGTAGAACCTGTTGTAAAAGGTTCCCACTTTGATCCATTCCAATAATAAAAGCCTTCTCCTATTGTAGTATTGGTGTTATAAACTAATAACGATTTTGGCATATCTCCTTGAGCTACCATTATAGGAGCTGAACTGTTTAACGCCTCAATATTAATACGTGGGATTAACAAACCTTTATTGTTCGATTTAATTTCTACTGCTGAAGATTTATCTGGTTTATTGGTTCCAAATCCTTGTTGTGCTATTGCGTTAGAAGTTGCTAACATAGCAAATGCGAATCCGATTGTATATGTAATTTTTTTCATGATTGTTTATCTATTTTGTGAATGTTTTTTTTTAAGATTTTATTTTTAGAATTTGTTTACGATTTTCCAGTTAGTACCATCGCTCATAAAATCCCAACCTGAATAAGGTAATGAAGTGTATAAGTCGCTTTCTCCATCAATTGTTCCTCCTGCCGAAACTACATTTACATAAGTATCGTTTGCTGCATCACTTTTTTTAATTGTTAACTTTCTACCTTTTGCACCTAATGCATTTGGAAGCGTAATGGTAATGTCAGAAGTTGCATTTCCTAAAACCACAACATCTTCTGGAGTAATTGGATAATTAGCACTTACCTCAACAATATTATTTAAAGCAGATGCCGATGTACTTAACTCTCCTGCGGTGTTAATAAATACAGTTGGGTTTGTGGCTGCTTGTTTTACAACACCTAGATTCGAAGCATTTGCTACCCCCACATTTACTTTATATTTTTGTAAATCTGTAGTACTTGTTGCATCTAAAACTGCAGTTGTATTTAAACCATTTACAACTTCGTACTTAACTTGTGCTGTTTGAACATTATTTTTTGTTAATAATGCTCCATGATCAGTTCCTGTAGTGATTAAATTTCCATCGTTAGCACTAACTACTTTTGCATTTTGTGTTTCTCCGGTTTCTGATAAATAATGAATACCTGAAGCGTCTTGTGTTAATACTGTAATAGATTCATTAATTGTTACAGGAACGCCTTGTTCATTTGTGTATACACCGATAGCATGACCAATGTCTCTTGAATTTGTAAGTGTAGTAATTACTTGTGTTACGTTTAATTTACCATCTGCGCCAACTGTCATACCTTCGCCAGGCATTACAACTCCTAATGTATTAGCAGTTGCAGTTGCAACACTAACATTATAAGGCGTAGCAACAGATCCGTTTCCTGTTACGGTAACATTGGTTCCTGCAGTTACTTTTGTAGTATTTACTAACGAAGATAGATTAACCGTTTTTGTGTTTCCTTCAGAATCTGTTAGCGTTAAAACATAATCATCACCTAAAACCAAACTTGTATTGGTTGTATTGGTATCATCTAATAAGGATGACAAATCTACATCAATGGTATTTCCATCTGAATCAACTAAAACTAGATGGTTATTAACCGGATTTAAGGTTAAATTATTTATAATAGTGTTTTTATCAACCGCTAATGAAGATAAATCGGCTGAAAGAACATTATTTGCCGAATCGGTTAATTTTAATTGATTTTGATTATCAAGAACTAAACTTAGGTTTGTTGTATTAGTATCTAAACCAGCTAAATCTACACTATACGCATCTCCGTCAGTATCTGTAATTGTTAAAACAGTTCCGTTTAAAACAATTGTACTATTTTTTGTATTGTTTAATGTAAAATCATGCGAAATCCCATGTTCATCAACATAGGTTAAAACATTTGTAGTTTGATTGTAGGTAACAACTGTTAATACATCATTCGAAACATCGGCCGGTGTTAACATTCTTCTCCATTCTCCGTCGTACCAGTAATAATATCCCGGAGATACACCTTCAGCATTGGCTTTGTTGTAAACCAATAAAGATTCTACATTTCCGTTTGCAATGGTTGTAGCATCTGTTTTACTTTTTAATGATACTCTTGGAATTAAGATACCTTTATCTGAAGCTACTACATCTAATTGTGCAGACTTATTCGGATTTAAGGTTCCAACTCCGACCTGAGCGCTCGCTACCCACGTTCCCATAAGTAAAGCGACAGTTAGTAATTCTTTTTTCATAATTGTTGGAATTAATTCATTAATTATTTCGATTCAATTAATTGTTCGATGTTATTTCGCACAATCATTTTCATGTCAAAATTGTTATAAAAAAATGCCAAATAAGTCCCAAAATCTTAGTAACTCGTAGTAACTAATTTTATGAAACCTACTAAAAACCAATAAATTAAAACAACCTAATTATTTGAAACTGTTAAAAAATAACAAAAAAACAGTCACAAAAAAAGCACCCTTTTTAGGGTGCTTTTTACTAGTTTAACGTTTTATCTCGATATTCTAACGGAGTGCATTGATATACTTTATTGAAGGCTCTGTAGAAAGAAGTTTTAGAATTAAATCCGCTTAAATAACCTATTTCTATAATGCTTTTTGATAATTTTTCTTCTAAAATAAAATGTAATGCAAATTCGCAGCGTAGATAATTTATGTAATCGTTGAAATTTGTAGAACAAACAATACTGAATGTTTGAGAAAGTGCGTATTTAGAAACTTTTAATTTTTGACTTAAAACATCTAAGTTCAATTCTGGATCTAAATAAAGCTGATCTTCAGCTATTTTGTTTAATTTTTTTCTTATTTCGTAGAGTTCCTCGTCATTTAAACGAGATTTTTGATATTTTTCTTTCGGAATTTCCTGAATTTTTTCTTCTTGTATGCTTATTTCTTCTTTTTCAATTTCAAATTCATCCAATCGAACACCTTTCTGAAAAATTGTAATTCGGATAATGAATATTGTAAGCGTTACAGAAATAAAAATCAAAAATAAAATGTTCGTAATCTTTAATTCTTCAATATTAAAACCTGATAAAAGATTGTAAACAAACAAAGTAATCTGTGAAACTGCAAAAACAATCAAACTTAAAAAATACCATTTCGCAGTTAAGTTTGTTGTGTCATCTTTTGTCATTAATGCGGTATAAACAATGATGCTTCGCAATAAAATAATCAGTAAAAGAACGTGGTAAAGTACATAATATATCGTAATTAAACTTGGGAATTTTAAAACCAAAACATAACTACATATTATAACGGTTAAAAAAGTATTTATTAAAACTCCTGATGTTCGTTTTGTTTCGCTTGATTTTATAAGTATATGATAAAAAATAGAAATATAAAAAACATTAAAAGGCAATAAATAATATATAGAATTGCTGATTGAAAGATACTTAACCAGCAAAGCCATTGCAAGCTGTATCGACAAAACCATAACAAAGGCAATAGATCGATGTCTTTGTAAATAGTAATATTGATAGCCTGCATTATAAAAAAAAGCCAGACTTGTAATGGTAACCGACATTACCAAAAAAGTCATTTCGAAATCGGAAATCATTTTAATGTTTTTAATTTATGTACAACTAAGCTTGTAACTTGAAGGTGTTTGCCCTTCGAAAATTTTAAAATATTTATTAAACGAAGATTTTGAACTAAATCCGCAATCCAAGCTTAAAGATTCTAAAGTGTATTTATCGTTATTCATGATGATTCTTTTAGCATATTCGATTCTGTAAAAAGCAATAAATCGATAAAAATTACCTTCTTCCAGTTTATTAATCGCCGAAGAAATATGCCTTCTGTGTATTTTTAAATCCTTTTCAAGCTGATTGATTGAATAATTAGAATCTAAATAACATTCGCTCTCACGAAACCATTTATGAATTGATTCTAAGGTTTCCTTCAAACTTTCTGATTCTAGTGATTCCTCTTTCGAAAATGAAGTTTTATATACATCACATTCTAACAAAGCAATTTCGTTCAATTGCAAATTATGTTGATGATTAACAAACCTTAAAGCCAACAAAATAATGGTTAAAGACATATTTAAACTCAATAAAAGAATCAAATTAAATATATTGTTCAAAAAAATAAGTCCTACAACTAAAGCAAAAAGTGCAAATTGCATTCTAAAAAGATAGTTTAAATTAATCATCACTAATCTTCTTAAAACAATAAAACGCACCAACAATAAAACATATACAAAAGCAACAAGAGTTTGTAATGCTTCAAAGAAAAAGCCCATTATAAACACGCAAATAAATGCGCCAAACATATATACAGTTGTTTTGCTTTTACAAAGACATCTGTAAATAAAAGTACTCGTCATGATTAGTAGTGATACTAATATTAGAGTATAGTTTACTGTTTTTAAGTAAAATTCCTCCATGATCTGAATGTTTTTTAGTTAAGTTTTTGTGTTATTCAAATTTGCCAAATAAAATTTGACCTTTTTAGGTAGAAATTACCTGATTTTATAAAACACGTAAAATTACCTATACCTACTTATCTAATTATTTGAAACATTTCCTTTTAAATACACAAAATATTATTGATCTTTAAACACTTAAAAAACGATCATATAATCCTAAGAATAAGGATTATGACAGATTTTAACTTTTATAATCTCGTTTGCTAATTTTTTGAAACACAAAGATTAGAAATCAAAACATAGATTGAAATACCCTATTTAGGGTATTTTTAATTTTTTTTTATTATTATTAAATATTTTATTAGATAAACTAAATTTTATTAAAAATGTAAAGTAAAACACTAAAAACAGATAAACTAAAACTTATAAAACATTTTTATTATGGAAAACCTAGCACAAGAAAAGTGGCAGAAATTAGTAAAAAGTCAAAAATCACAATCTGAACTTGATAATAAAAAAACTTTTCCCGAAAAAATAAGTAGTTACATTTTTATTTTCGATTGCTTTGAAAACATCATTTTATACACGAATACAGCTTTTGAAACTATAACCGGATACCAAGCAAATCAATTTGATTTAGATCATTTAATTGGAATGATTCATCCTGATGATTTACCACATTTTTTTAGTTCGGAAGAAAGAGGTTTAAATTTCACTAACAACCTTTTGTTTAATGAACATTTTAAATACATTCTATCTTATTCGTATCGAATTAAAACAAGTGACGGAGAATTTATTCGTGTTTTACAGCAATGTCAAGCACTTGAAGTAAATGAAAGTGGACATTTAACCAAAACACTCGTTATTCATAAACGCATCGACAATCTTGAAAAAAACGCTTCTGAAGATTATAAAATTTTTGATAAAACTCAGAATATGTTTATTGACGACGAAAATTCGTATAACTTAAGCGAAAGAGAACTTGAGATCTTAAATTTAATAAAACAAGGAATGAATAGTCAACAAGTTTCCGAAACTTTAAGAATCAGTAAAAACACGGTATTAACTCATAGAAAAAACATTCTGAATAAAACCAATAGTAATAGTTTTATAGAACTGATAAAGAAAATTAGTATAAGCGAATTCGCATGATTTATAAAAAAACGACTTCAAATTTGAAGTCGTTTTTTTATAGATTATAGGTTAAAACTGTAACTCTTCCAATGTTACAATTTGTTTTTGCAAAGCGTACACAATTAAACCAGCTACATTTCGAACTCCTACTTTTGCGAAAATATTATTTTTATGACCTTCAACTGTTCTTTGTGTAATAAAAAGCATTTCGCCAATTTCTTTTGCTGTTTTTTGCTGACAAAGCAATTTCATGATTTCCTTTTCTCGATCGGTTAAAGTTTCTTCTTCTTCGATTACAGGTTTTGGAACTCGTGATGAAATTTGCTCTCTCAAAATACTAATCTGTTTGGGATTAAAATAAAACCCTGTTTGATTTACTTGCTTTACAACTTCTAATAATTCGAATGGTGAAATTCCTTTAGGTAAAAATGCCGAAACGCCTTCTTTTACCATAAAACCAATTGAATTATCCTGATAATGAGATGAAATAACAATAACCTTAAGATCTTTATTTTTAAGTTTAACATGCTTTAAAACTTCAAGTCCATCAACTGTTTTCATCTTTAAATCTAAAAGAAGAATGTCAATACGTTCGTTATTTTCCTGATCAAGATATTTGTATAATTGATATCCATCCGTTGCATCAAAAACAACCTGAATTCCTTCATTGTTTTTAAAAAAACTGCTTAACAGGTTTACAATTAAATAATCGTCATCTAAAATTGCTAAATTCATTTTCTCTTATTTTTCAACAACATAACAAAGCGAGTCCCTTTTTCTTCTACTGATTTAAATTTATAAACTGCATTTATATTATCGGTTCTTAACTCAATATTCTGAAGTCCAATTCCTGCAGTTGCCTTTTTAACATTAAATCCTACTCCATTGTCTATAATTAATAAAGTTATGTATTTTTTTGTTATTCTTAATCGCATTTCTGCCGAAGAAGCTTTGGCGTGTTTGTAAATATTATGCATTAATTCTTGAAGAATTCTTACCATTTGTAATTTCGTATTTTTAGAAACTTGCTCTTCGATTCGAGTATCGACATAATACGAAATATGATAAAAGACTTCCCAATTTTTTAGAATCGTTAATAATACATTTTCAAGACTTTTTTCTTCGTATAAAGGAGGCGAAAGTTCATGCGAAATTCTTCTAGATTCATCAATTACATTCCCTAATAACTGATCTAACTCAACAGGACTTGCCGCTAAAGCTGTTTTCAATCGAATAATCGTAAGTTTACTGATGATATTGTCATGAAGATCTGCAGCAATCCGAATACGTTCATTTTCTTGCGCATCTAAACTCACTTTTAATAAAGTTCGTTGATGTTCTATTTTTATGGTATGCTCGTCTTCTTTTGATTGAAGAATTTTTTTATAAGATAAGTAAAACACACTTATTAACGTACCAATAAGCAACATCATTACTGCTATGATAATGATAACCCAAAGAAGAAATGTATCGGGATCTTGCCATTTTTCCATAAATACGTTAGATATATTAAGTGCTAATTTAGTTTTTAATTAATGATTTTTCACTTTTTTTATAGACAATAAATGCCAATGCAAAATAGTAGACAATATGCAATATTGCATAACTGCAATAAAATAACACAAAGCTTTGATTACTATAATTTTGATTGATTATAAAGTTTGAAATAACCGTATAAATTAAATGTATAGCAAAATATGCTAAAAATACCATAGACAACATTTGATTCGTTACACTAAAACTTTTAGAGCTTTGTAATTGTTTTAATAGATTAAAAACCACTATAAAAATCAATAAAACATTTGCTGTTATTTGAGCATAAGCTACATAATTTAAAATTCCATTATCTCTATAAGTAAACAAATCATAAATTAAATATAGAGCACTTGTTCCTATTAACATCCATATTAAATTACTTTTTAGCCAAACTTTATTAATTAGGAAACCTATAATTACCAACTCTCCTAAACGATAAAGAATACTTAAAAAAATGGTACTAGAAAAAACTTCCGGTATTAAAAATTTTGACACTACTTGTGATGTCAAATCAAAAAAACAACTGAACAGCAAATAAAAAGCTATTATTTTTAATACATTATTCTTATTTTTTTTTAAAAGTTGTATGCTCATTATTGCGTAAAATAACAATAATGCAGAATTCATGTAAGCAAGTGAATCGAATAAAAAATAATAGCTTTTCATATTTTACAGCAAATCTAAAATATAATATTTAGTTCGATCTTTATAAGGAGGTTCTCCAATAACTGTATCAAAAAAAGAATCGCCTGTTGAATTTGCAAGAACAAGATCTACATCTTTTAAATTAAGATTTAAACCTGCTTTAAGTGCAAAATTTGCTTTATAGGTTTGCGTACTTAAACCTGTAGTTGGAATATTAAATACTTGATATATTGCTCCTTGTTGAAGTATAGCTTGTGGAATCCAAGAAATAAAAGTAGTTTTCCAAGAATCAATTCGTTGCAAAGCTTCCTTCTTTTTAATTTGATCTTCAATTAAAACCTCAACACAATCAACTACTTTGATATGCGAAAGCAAAACCGCCTCTGTACTTACAACATCGTGATTTTCTGAAATTAATGCAAATTTTAATTGATTCCCAATTAGCATAGGATAGGCGTGAATAGCCTCATTGGCAGAGAAATCATTCATATTGATATTAAACCCTGCAATTCCTGTAAATAAAGAAATTAAGCTACTACTATTTGTTCGAATCGCTTCCCAAGCATTCAACCCATTTATTATTTCATTCATTATAAACCTTTTATTAACATTATTTTTTTTATTTTTGCCATATACATATATAAAAGATATGAAAAAAATTACTTTATTAACTTTATTTGCATTATGTTCACAAGTTAATTATTCCCAAATTAATTTCTCAGAAAATTATGATAATGGAATTCCAAAAACCGGAACCTTAGATGATGGTTATGAAACTTTTTATGCCGACGGAGATTTTATTTGCGACCCTAACAACCCGAGTATTTACACAAATTTATACGAAGGTAGTATAGGTATTGCCCGTGCAAGAACTCCTGTTTTAACAACAAAACAACAATTAACTACGGTTATTACTTTTAAATACAATATTCTTGACTACGACACCGAGACACCTTTTGTGGGCGATTGGGGAACTTTAGATGTTAAATATTCTTTAACAGGCACCAACAATTGGATAACTGTAAAAACATTTACATCTGCCGATTTACCTTCACAGAGTAGTTGTGTAGGCTATAAATTTCAATTACCTGCTACTACTTTTCCAAGTGACAAAGATATTGAAATAGCATTTGAATGGAATTGGAAAAATGGCGATTGGATTTTCCTTTTTGATGATTTATCAATTTATCAATCAACCGCTAGTTTACCTAATTTTGACAAAAACCATTTAAAGGTTTATCCTAATCCGGTAAAAGATAATCTTTCCATTTCTTACAACAAAACCATAACAAACTATTCGATTTATGATCTAACTGGAAGATCAATTAAAAACGAAACTAATTCTTCTGAAAATCTAACTATTAATTTGGAACAATTAAATCAAGGAACGTATTTACTAAAGCTTAATACTTCAACAGAAAATGAAGTAATTAAATTTATTAAAGAATAAAGACACAAAATTTAACCTTGTTACCTCATTATTTACAAAGTAAAAGTACCTAATTTATATTTTTTAAAACATACGTAATTTTACGTGTTTGTATAAAACAGGTACTTTTACCTACTTTTTTAATAGAATGTTTTGTCTTCTGTTTTTGATAATTTCTTTTAAAACAAAAAACACGATAAGTGCATAAAAAGGGAAATCGAATAACATTTTACTCATCATTACAGCAAAAACATTATTATTATATAAAGCAGAGTTTAAAATGAAATTTGTAGATAAAGTGTAAACAATTTTAATGATGTAATAACTAAAAAAAAGGAGAGCTAAATTGAGAAAACTATTTTTTTTGATTGTTTTCTTTCTTAATTCGGTTAATAAATAGGTTAATGCCATTAAAACGACCATAAAATCTGCCATAAGGTTAGAATACGAAATGTATTCTAAAATACTTTTGTTTCCTTTTTTAACGACATCGTAAATCGAATAAATAAAGTTTAATAAAATGAAAGAACTGAAAACGACACGTATTTTTATTGATTTGTTTAGAGTAAAAAGGAACAAATAAGAAATTACACTTAATCTTAAAATAACAGAAATAGGTTCATAATATTCAACTTCATTAACACCTTTTCCAGTTTGATTAAATAATAACAAAGTATTCAAAAACCAATTTAAAAATTCTAAACCTAAAAACCAGACTAAAACCTTATACACTTTAGATTGTAAGCTTTTATAAAAGAAAAGTCCGATTAAAAAACCTGCAAGTTTTAGAAAATTTGAAGTGTAATTTAAAATATTATGTAATTGTGCTAAAACTTCTAATTGACTATTGCTCATATTTTATGATAAACTTCTGTATAAGCCAAGAGTTAAAATAAATTACTCTTATAAAAAGTCAATAGAATCTTAGCTTAGAAATTAGGTACTAAAATACTATTTTTTGAATATTTAAAAACTTAGTTCAATTAAAAATTTAGAATAATTTAATCTAAAACTCCTTTAAATTGAAGTCGTAATCGTTGTAAAGTTTCTTCTATTTTATCGATAGTTATATTTAATATTAGTGCAATTTCAGCGGGTTTCAACTTCATTCTGTTTAATATTACAATACGAAATTCTTGTTCCGACAAATCAGGAAATCGCGTTAACAAAGTATCATAATATTCATTTTGTTCTTTTAAAAAGATCCGCTTTAGTCCAATCCAATTTTGGTCAGACATCGTTTGTTGTTCCAATAGATTCTTCAAAAACTCTTTTACTTCCTCTTTAGAAACAATATTATCATTAAAATTATTCAGCTCATTTTCAAGTTTTTTCACTTGTTTGGTTTGATCTGATAAATAAACCTGATACGATTTTAAAGTAAGTTCGGAATCTAATAGCTTTTTCTGAGATTGCAACTGTTCAATTTTATACTGCAAAATGTTTTTCTCGTGTTCTGCGACTTTATTTTTAAATTTCTGCTGAATAGCACGCACAATAATAAAAACCACAGCAATCAGAAGCACAACGCTGCCTAAAACAATCCACATTCTAAGATTCGCTTTTTCTATTTTTGCGTTTCGTGCCTTAAGTTCTAAATCGTAATTTGCTTTCTGGACTTCCCAATTTACAAGATTTACCGCAGCTTGTCCATCTGTTTTATCAAGATAAATATCCAATGAATCTAATATTCTTCGCGATTGTAATTCTAAATCTCGATTTTTAGTCTGAATAGCAAGTGCCAATCTTAATTTGGTTATATCAAAAACATAGCTTTTTAAATAGTCTTTTGTTTTTAAATATTCATCGACTTTATCTAAAACCGCTTCCAGTTTGTCATATTCTTTTGTAGCCAGATAAATTCTGCTCAATAAAATCTGAGCATACATCGTATTTCTCTCCGCTTTATTTTCTTCCGAAATATGGATATCTTCTTCCAACAATTTAATTGCTTTTTGATACTCTTTTCTATCTATAGAAATCAAAGCCAAATCGCCTAAGGCTTTTGCATATCGAACAGAATCATTAACCTTTAAAGCTGCCTGTTTTGTTTTGAAGAAATAGTTTTGAGCTTTTATTGTATCGCCTTCTTTGTAATACGAACTTCCAATATTATTCAATAAAGTAGCATAATCTAACGTATTTTCGGTTGTAAATCCTAAAGCTTTTTGAAGATAATGAGTACTTTTAGAATGCATACCAATCGCTCCGAAAAAGTAACCGTTTATCCTGAATACATCGCAAGCCTGAAAAATATCTGAAGAAGGAATTTCATCAATCAACTGAGACGATTTAATAAAATAAGGCATTGCTTTTACATACTCGTTGTACGAATAATAGAAAAAGCCAATTTTTGTTGCAACCCAAGCTTCTAAACCCAAATTTCCAAGTTTTTCACTTTCTTTAAATGCTTGGTTAAATAAATTGGAACTTTCGCTGTTAATTGCATCAGCTTTTTTGATTTTTATATCGGCAAGTAAAATTTTATAAACAATTTCGAGAGCAGAAAGCTGTTGAGAATTTTGAGCATTATGAGTTGCGATCTGATATTTTTGACGCAAAATTTCCGCGTCAATTTCGTTTTTATTTTGAGATATAAAAGCATTTACATCGGGATATTTACCTGATGCATAAATCGTAAAGGAATTAAACAAAATTAAAACCAGAAAAGTAATCAGCTTAAATACATTAACTTTTTTTAGACTCATTTTTCACTTACTACACAACCGATTTCCTTTTATTAGATCATCAAATTGCAAAAAATAAAGCTACAAATAAATTCAATAGTTTTAATGAGTAAAAATACCTAATTGTGAAGTATAGGTAATTTTACCTGTGTATAAATTGGGTTATATTAAAACGATTTTAAAAAGAAAAACTATTCATCCGCAATATGAGATTCATGCGGAGAAACACCAAATTTCTTTTTATAAATTGCAGAAAAGTACGAAACGCTCGAATAACCTAAATACTCGGCTAATTTGGCAATTATTTTGACTTTATTGTGTAATAAAAGTTCATGCGCAAATGATAGTTTTTCATTTATAAAGAAGCTTAAATTTTTATTGTCATAACTGAACCGCACTTTATTAAAAAATGTTATATTTTGTTATATAACAAATGTAATAATTTAAAGCGTCCAAAATTGACTTCAACAAAAAACCCCTTGAAATTCAAGGGGTTTAAGTAGTGGTCCAACCTGGTATATCTAAAATATAATTTATGGAATTTATTACCAACATATTACATTTAAAAATATCTAAGTTGGTATCAAAATAGTATCAAAGTTTGATAAATATGTAATTGAACAATAGATTTCCAACCACGTCTAAACTTCGTCTAATCACGTCTAAATTATTTTTTGACAATATACTTTATACATAGATATACCATTCATTTACAACACAAATAATGTTTTTCTCGTCTAAAAATTCGTCTAAGTAAGTCTAAACACGTCTAATTAATTTTTAGGTAGCATCCAAACCTTATCAATATTTATAATCTGCCCTGATTTTCTTAATGATTGTAAATTGTTTTTTATTTTATTCTTCTTTTGCTTTATATCTAAAATATCAGGAAGCTTTTCTAAAAGTAAATCTTCAAAATCCACTCTAGTACCTTGATTAAACTTTTCTAAATACTCCACAATCATTTTTTGACAATATTTATCATCAATTCCCCTCTGTTTCATATAATCTGTCTTTTCACCAGTAACTTCTGCTACATTAGAAGATATATGAAAATTAGGTTTCCTTCCTTCAATTAGGTGCTTCCCTTTTAATGATTTAATTTCATTATCTGATAACGTTTTTTGTTTCGCTACCTTATCTAAAAGAATAATTTCGTCTAATGAAAGTGTAGGTAATTCAGCTAATTTTCGGGCATAGTTTAAATCAACAACTTTACCTATAATGGTAACTTTTACTTTGTTATTAGAAAAGTCATACTCTGGTAAAGGAAAGTATTTATCTTTTTGAATACGAAACATTTTTTTTATACCGCTTCCAATAGTATCAATCATATTCAAATTTACCATAGCACCAACCAAAAAAGTATTTCTATATTTTGGTTCTGGAGAATCACTTGTCACAACTTCTTCAACACTTTTAGGTATAAAATCTCCTGAATTAGTAAAAGAAAGCCAACCGTCTTCGTTTTCAACAACAATTATTTTTCCGCCTAAAGTATAATCTTGATGAGCGATACAATTGTGTAAAGCCTCACGAATAATATAAGGATCATATTGTTCTACTTCATCAGGAAATAAAGTTCCTGATTTAATATATCTATACTTTAAATTACGAATTTTAAGACCGATTTGTTCTGCTACATTGATTAAAGGGCACGAAAAATGCTCGTAATCCTTTTCGATATTATCTTTATCTTTTAAAATCCATGAAATTCTTGCAGTTGCAGGATTAATGAAATGTTCTGATTCTGACTTACCTAATAATAAAATAGAGGTATTTGTTATTTTCCCTTTTATAGTAACCTTAGCTTTGTCAAGAAATAGTTCATCACTCCAAGAGTCTATTTCTTCTTTTAATTTAGGATTTTTTTCTTTGTATTGAATTCTAGCAAAAGAAATAGCTTGTTTGGATAAATCATCAATACTTGCTTCTTTAATAATTTCCGCACTCCAATCTTTTTGAATGATTTGTGCCTTGATTCTATCTCTATCAAAATCACTCAAAGCACCTAAACTTTCGCCATCTCTACCATAATAATGACCTTTCCAAGAAACAGGTTGCCCTTTAGGAGATGAAGGTATTTCAAAAATTAATATTTGCTTTTCACCTTTATTTACTTTGTAAACATTGGAGAAACTAATACGTGGCGAGGTATGTTTTGCTATTTCTAATTTGTAATCATTAAGCTGATTGTCATTAATTGAAGTTCCTACAACAGATTTGTTGTCTTTCACTCCCATAACTAAATAAGCAAATTCTTGATGATTCAAATTAGCTTCATTTGATAAAGCAGAGAAATATTGCCCTAATTTATCTTTATCAAATTGGGTTTTAGCTTCTTTAAACTCAACTACTTCATTTTCTGTAGCAACTTGCAATAAATTTTCTAAAAGATTTTCCTTACTCATGAAGTTTATTTGTTAACGATTTTAATTGATTATTTATTCTTTCCAAATAATAAGGAATTTGCCCCAAATATGTTTCAGGTGGCGTAGAATGACCTTGACCTGATATTTGATAAAAAGGTAACTCATAAATATTTGAAAACTTACTATTATTCAAACTTTTATAAGTTATTTTTATTACTATTTTCTCATCTGCAAACTCTTTATAAATATCAGACATAGAACCAATACCGTAGCTCAACCTGTATTTTGGAGGAAAATAGTTCATGCCATTTTCTGAAATGCCTATTTTAGAAAGCATTAAATCTGTCCTTTTAAATCGGGGAAAATCTTTAATGAATTCCACTTTTACATCTTTTGCAACACCTTCTCCAAAATTTTCAATACAAAGTTTTATTTTCAGACTAGTTTCTGCCATTTTAAAATAAGGAACAATGTTTGGAGTCTCTTTTTGAAAACGTACTTTTCTGCTTTCAATTAATTGAAAAATTGTAATGATTGTATAAATTGTTGTTGCTGAAGCTACAACAATAGATAATATTAACTCTGTATTCATTTCTTCTTTTTTGTACGCAAGCACTTTTTTATTTGTCTTATCATAATAAATTAAACAAAAAAACATTAGCCGTTGTAAAGATATGGAAAAGTGTATGGATTACAATTTATCAAGGTTGTAACTACTAAAAATCATTATATTTGAGAAATATATCCCTTTTACGAAACTAATGAAAAGACAAAACATAATATTAAATACTATTTTAGTTATAACCACTATAATTGTATTCTGTAATAACGTTATTTTTACTGAAATACCTGAAATTTTCCCTAAAGCTTATGAAATAGGAAATATCTTTTCTAATTTAAGCTTGGCTTATATTTCTAGTTATATATTTTATCTTGTTGTTGTTAAATATCAAGAAAATAAAGATAAAAAAAACATATATTCTACAATCTATTTAAGGGTAAAAAAACTAGTTGATAATGGAAATAGCGTAATGACATTATTAAAAAATTATAATCCTTCAAAAGATAAGGATATACTTCAAAAAATCACTAAAAAAGACTTCTTAAAACTTTGTGAAAATACGGATGCTACTGAAGAATGGCCGAGAATATCTTTCGGATTGATACCTGATAATAGCCTATTTAAAACCACTTATGGGCAAATTATGTATGATTTTACAATAAGGTACTGTAAAGATGAAATTGATAAAATTTTTATTTTTATGCCTTTTTTAGAAACTGAGCTTTTAAAACTTCTAAATCAAGTACAAGAAACTAATCATTTTAAAAAATTCAGCCCGTATAGCTCATTTGATGATAGAGCTGAAGATATGTTTGAGTATCATTTGTTGATGAGGGAAATTGAAAAATATATAAATTCAAATTATAAAAAATATTTAAAATGAAATTACACAAATTACATTTAAAAAATATCGGACCTTTTCTTGATGATAGTATTGAGTTTGCGACCTTCGATAATTCAAAAAGCCAAGTAACCATTTTAACAGGAGAAAACGGAACAGGAAAAACGATTATCATAGACGCTATTAGAAAAATGTTTATGAATCCGTATACTGCAAAACAAATCCGTCCTATTACAAGAAGTAGTGATTTTCGATTGGAGTTGAAATTGAATTTTAAAAATGAAGATTTATTACTAAATACTAAACAACAAGAAGGGGATTCAGAAGAAAACTTAGTAGTTACAAGAAGCAATGGAATGTATAACGAAATTTCTCAAATAATTAATAACCCAAGTGTTGCTAAGGGAAATAATTGGATTATTAATTATTGGACTTCTCAAAATGACCATCAACCTTTTCATATTTCGAGTTTAGATTTTATTAAACCAGAAAACTATTTATCTAACGTATTAGATGGAATTCAGCAAAATGCAGAGACCACTAAGATTGTTACTTTTTTTGATTATTACAAATCATCAGACAACCCAATTGAAAAAAAAGAAGGTGAATTTATTTTTGATCAATTAAAGAAAATATTTAAGATAAGCTTATACAACGGAGAGTTTGTTCACGTTCAACGCACAAAATTATTGCCTGTTATTCTACAAAATGGTTTTGAAGTTACATTGGAAAAATTAAGTAGTGGTAATTTATATTTGGTTCAACGATTAATCTCTTTACTTGGTCAAATGTACTCTGTTTATAAATTAAATAATTTACCAATAGAAGAATTGTGTAATACACCTGGTGTATTATTTATTGACGAAGCAGAAAATCACCTTCATCCAAAGTGGCAAAAGACCTTTTTAAATTCAATTTTGGAAATGTTCCCTAATCTACAAATAATTGTTGCTACACATTCTCCTTTTATTGTAGGTTCAGTTGAAGGAGCGAAAGTTTATGTTTGTAAGCCACAGATAGGACATTCAATTATTTCAGATGAAACAAATACTTATTCAAATAAACCAATAGAGGAAATTTTAAGTACCGAAGTATTTGGAGAAACTTCTTCGTTTGCAAATAAAGAAATAGATGAATTATTAGAAGCAAGAAAAGAAGCTATTAAATCAGGAAACAAAGAAGAAGAAAGGGAAATTGAAGCTAAATTATTAGAAATCAACCCTCAGTACTTCTCATACTTAGAGATTGATAAAATTATAAACCAAATTAAAAACAATAAATAGTGAGGAATTTACAAAGATTAGGTAAACCTCAAAAATTGGCAGATAATGAGGTGCAATGGACTGAAGATTTTAGACAATCCGGCAAAAACAGACCAAGTTCAAGTCAATACGGACATAAAGATATTAAAGAACATTTAGGGAAAATAAGTTTTCAAAAATGCTTTTATAGCGAAGTTAAATTTGCTCAAATAACAGAGGCACAGGTTGACCACTATATTGAAGTAGCAGAAGATCCTGCAAAAGCATTTGAATGGGAAAATTTGTATTTATCATGTAAGGATAGTAATCAAGGAAAAACCCCTAATATAGTTTTAGCTAATACAAGTTGTTTATGTCCTTTCACAAATAGCGATACTGAAATAGAGCAAAACTTAGATTTCGAAGATGAAATGATATTTGGATTAACAGAAAAAGGTAGAAATACAATCCAAAAATACAATTTAGACAAACCAATATTCAACACATTAAGAACAAATGAATTGAAAAAATTCAATAAGCTCATTTATGAAATAGCTTTTGAAGATAGGGTACTTGATGATGATTTAAAAAACATATTAAAAAGCTTTGCCAATCCAGACAAACCTTTTTCCTTAATGTTCAAGAAAATATTAATGAAACATAACCTTATATAGAAAACAGCTATAAAAGCTGTTTTTTTATGCTTCAAGAATTCTCATTACACCATCAACATTCCTTTTATCTGCCCAATACAAATCACCAGAATCAGAAATTTCAAAAGGGTTTATCCGAAATTCTTCAGGAATAGCCATAAATTCTTTTACCCATTTGTTATCAAGAATATTAATATTGCGAATAGTAGAAAGATACAACGTATTATTTAGTAATTCAATTTGAATAGGCTCGTCTGTAGCTTGTTCTAAAACAGCATCAATATTTTGTTTAAATTCTTTTTCAGTTATCTTTTTCATCGTTAGCAATTTTGATTACAAATTACGGCATTTCAATAATAAGTTATATCAAACTTCTATAAAAATCCGTAAATTAGCAGTATTAAAATAGTAATTGAACAAGCGTAAGCTGTCGTTATGGTTTAACTGAAAACTAGGAATCTTCAATACAACCGTTATAGCGACAGATTTACGCCTGCGCCTTATATACAATTTGGCGTGGGCTAAGTCTGTCTGGTTGTAAGGTCTCCTAGTACCTCGGTTAAGGACATGATTTTAGTTTCACGCCTTTTTCTTTACTTCTAACATAAGGTATCACACAAATTGCTATAATCATGAAAAAGTATCTAATCCCTTTAACTGCCCCTGTGTTGTTTTTGTTTTCCAGTTCGTCATTCGCTCAGACAACTAATGACAAAGCTATATTTGATAAGGTATTCAAAGATGTTTCAAAAGACGACAGAACTTTCGAAAATTACAGATATCTAACTTCAAACGGGACTATTGTTGTTATATTTAAAGATGGAACAGAAAAAACGTACAACGCAACCCGTTTATCAAGGGCTAAAAGAACAAACTTTGAACATTTTAAAAAGGACGAATGGGTTACACTGTTGAATAGTAAGTCATTGACCGAAGGTTATTTTCAAGGTGTAGAATATGACTTTATCTTGTTAAAAATCAATGATGAGATAATTAAGCATCCATTTTATCTAACCGAATATATTTTAACTGCAATAGAATAATCCTCAATAACTATGAACGAATTTTATAACAAATTACACGACATCGCTCTTTTTGAATTAGAGCAGTTTAAAGAAGAAATTTTAAATCTGAATGAAGCTATTATTACAAAGGAAATTATATTAAAAAACGGCTTGGTTATCTGTATCTCGAAATGGTTAAGCATGGATGCCTTTGTAAAATTCAATCACAAAAAAGATATTGGTTCTTATACATTTGAAGAGTTAATTGAAACAAATTACATTCCTGAAAAATATCAAACAGATGAATTTTTAGAAGTACATTCTCGAAATTTAGCCTACGGAAATACAATTTAAAGCACTTGTAATCAACTTGTTAATACATTATTTTTATATAATTACATATTTATATAATTATACAATTGTATATTTATATAAAGCTCAAGTAGCTAAAACTTGCGTTGCCTTTATTTATTTCTCGAAATTCGTAAGCTCTTAAAAAGAAACAATAGCCTTCATTGTTATTTGTTTTTACAAAATTAGCGTTTTCTTTTAGGCTTACGCGGTAATGCTTCTTCATCTACCTCGTTACCGCTAATACTACCAAGTAAGCCACTAATACTGCTAATAACGGCACTTGTACTAGCAGAAAGTTGATCAGAAACTGTTTCTTCAAGCTCTTGTTCTGTTTCTTTATCATTATTACTTTGTTCAGAATGTATGTTAAATCCATTTTCGGCTCTGTTTTGGAAACTGTTTCCATTGTTTGATGTAAAACCAGCTGATTGTTCATGATATTGTTTTGAATTTCGGTTAATTTGACCATTCCTGCTTTCAGTTCCTCGATTTCCTTGGTCAAGTAATTCTTTAAATCGTTCTCTTGTATCACGGTTTGTTTCGCCAATTGTTTGACGGTCTCTGCTTTGTTCATAATTTAAATTGTTTTGAAGGTTTGCCCATTTGTATTGATTTCCTAGCTTTTGCCCCTTTGCTATGAAACCATCATTAGAAATATAGGTAATTCCAGAAACTCGTCCTGTGCTTTCTGATTGATTGAAAATTAAATGAATACCATTTAGTTTACATTGAATTATAAAATCTGAAATAGTATGTGCTTTTGATAAGACATCTTTTACCCGTTCTTGCATTAACATTCGGTCTGAAAGTTTTCCTGTTCGCTGAATCATTTCTAATTCATCTTTACTTGGGGCTCGATCTAAAGCTTCTTTTGAAGATTTTACCGTTTCTATTCTATATTTTTGTTCCAATTCACGACAAATCTTTTCGCTTCGCTGATAATTATTGGAATCAGAAACAACCGAACCATCGTATTTAATTCGTGATGCCAACACGTGAATATGTAAATGTTCTGCATCAAAATGTTGCCATATTGCATACGCATTGTCGTCAAAGCCCATACTATTTAAATAATCTTTACCTATTTGCGTTAATTGATTTTTAGATAATTGGTCGGTTGGTGCAAAATTTAGCGATACGTGATAAGTATCTCGAGTTAAATTTGGTCGCAATTGTTTCAAAAAACCGATTTCTTTCAAGATACTTTCTCTATCATACTTAAAAAAATTGTGATCTAACAATTCTGCCCGATCTTTAGGATTTTTAAGCTCCATTTTCTGATGGTTGTAATCAAAAGCAGCAACAAATCCGTGAATTTTCTGTTTTGCAATCATTGGCTTAGCATTTTTAAATGAATTGTTTCTAATAGCATTTTGATTTCCTGCATGATTTCAATATCTATTTTATTCAATCGGGTTTGATGCATCGATCGTACGTATTGATTAAAATTATTAGAAATTCTTCTGGTCAATAAATGGGTAGAGGCATCAATTTTACTAATGCGATTCACGTTTAAGGATTCGCTCATAATCAGTTCCCGAATTACCACACTGGCATTATCTTCTCTCAATGTAATCAATTGATCCAGCTTTTCTTTTTCGAACTTATTCAATGCAATCATCACATTGAATATTCGTAACTCATCGTTACTTTTTTTTGGTCTTGCCATAATTTCCAAATGAATGAAGTGAATTTTTTGTTTCGATGAGCAAGCGTTTTCCCATAGGGGAAACATGGCTTGCTCAACCGAAATAACTAGTTAATAATTCCCACGTAAATAATCGTTTAAGTCTTTTCCTTTAAAAGTTGAACGATAGTCATAAAATGTACTTTTCTGATTCAGTGATTCAGCTTTCAACAAATTCGTTGCTCGGTCTCCCGCAGAATCTTTGTCAAAAAATGAAATTGTTGTTTGCTTTAAAGGATGGACAGTTAATGTCTTATTTAAATTATTAACCGAATTTAAAATGCAATAGTCATTTCTTTTTTCTTGATCTGGGTAAATCATCAAGAAGCTTAAAAAATCTATAATCCCTTCAAAATAAATTCTACTTGCTACATTTGAATTTGTAAACAAAGTAACACCTTGTTGTGTGGCACATTTAAATCCTTTTGAAAACAGATTAAATCCACCCAAATGATTTTTTGTACCTAAGTTACAAAACAATTTTCCTTTCACTTTATATTGATAAGCTTTCAAATAACGTTTGGCAATTGAAATATCAATACCTCGATCGGAAGCTAAATAATAGCAAAGCCCTTCATGGTTAGTAATTTCATCTTCTTGAATAATTTCTAACGAATTTGAAAAGTTTACTTTCTCTTTAATCAATGAAATTGGTAGCTGATGAAAAGAAAAAACATCATCATTAAATTTCTTTACAATATCACTTACAGTTAGCTCAGGATAAATAAGTAAAATTAAATCTATCAAAGTGCCTCCTCTATTGTTATCGGAATAATCGACCCAAAGATTATTAGCTGAAACTTTTAAACTACCTGTTTTTTGTTGTGGGTTAATAAATGATTTGTACATCCAATATCCATTGTGTTTGCGTTCTGGCTCAATACAAATGGAGCGAAGAAACTGCGTTATCGGGATTTTATTTATCTCTGTCGTATTCATTTTTTCTTTTCAATAGTATCAATACTTAGTTTCCTAAAAATATTAATGAATGATCTTTTTTTTAATTCTTGAATTGTCATCTCCTGAAGTATGATTTTTTTTGATGTTTTTGATGAATGATGAGAAAAGCTTGTAATTAATTGAAAATCAATAAATAAATCCCTCATCATTTTCTCATCATTCATCATTTATAATTATTTTCATCACTTTGTTCTCATCATTTATATTTTTGATGAGCACTTGATGAGTATTTTGATGACATATAACTTATTAAATATTAAATAGTTACATTACTCTCATCATTCTCATCAAAAAAAACTGCTATTTGAGAGAAATCTACTGTGTAATATCTTCCGACTCGGTCAATAGAAACAAATTCACCATGCGATAAATAATCATAACCTATGTATTTATAAGAATTACTTGATGGCTCAAATCCAAAGCTTTTTAAAACATTTCGAGCTTCATTAATTGTAATGAAGTTTCTATTATGTATTTTTTTTGATATTAAAGCTAGTTCTTTCGGCGCAATACAAATTCTGTCTATATCAAAGTTTTCGTGTATCTCACGAAGTATTTCAAACACTTTATATTTAGTAGAATCGTTTTCGTTATTCATTAAATTTAAAAGTGCTTGGGTACGAATTTGTTCCGGAGTAAACCACATTCTTGTTTGTCGCTTTGTGCTGTATGGAATGCGAACTAGATAATTTAAAAAATCAGGTATTTCTTGAAATAGTTTACTCTCAAACTCAGGATCTTTTACAATACTTGGAATTTTACGCACCCAAAAGCGAGTCTCATCAGGGGATATTTTTACAAATGAAGTTTCAAAATTACTAGTAATCAATATTTTAATAAATGAATCGCCTTCTTGTCGATCTTGCCCTTTTTTCTCGAAAGTATTTTTATCTGCTGTACTTAAGTACTTCAATTTTTCAACGAATTGAATATTGTCAGATTTTGTTTCTTCAACTAGAAGCAATAACTTTCCGTAAGTATCTGCGTTAAAATTATTTAGAAAAGTTTCTGCAAAAGTATAAGTTGCATTAAATGAGAAAATTTTCCGAAGATATTTAAGGAACAAAGATTTACCTGTTTCTCTTTCATTTGAAACAAGTGCCAATATCGGAAGTATTTGTGTTGGTTTCTCTAATAATATTTTGATGTAATCTAATCCTAAGTAAAATTGATCATCACCAAAAATATGACGTAGATGTATAAAAGTGTATTTTAATTTCTTTTCTAACTTTTTTATATCAATTTGTGATCCTGTGTCTATTTTGTAATCAAGAGGATGATAAATATTGTAAAAGTTTTTAATTTCTCTACTATATGATAAATGACTAGGAATACAGATAAAAGAAAAAAATTTTTTTACTTGGAGCAAAAATTCTTTTCCTAAATCATTCGAAATCGTTTCCTTTGACCAAGGAATCATAATTTTTTCAGTCGAATTGGATATCGTTGGACGCTCTACTAAAGCGTAGAACATCGTACCGACTCTAATATATTCAGCAGTTTCTAGATTCATAATAAATAATTAGATTATAATCCTTATATTTGCCGTATAAGGATTGACTTAAAAAAGATATTTTTAAGGATTAAAAGGGTAGAAGGCTTTTAATCCTTATTTTTTACGAACATTTTGATTTTCCCATTAGGTCATCAATTTGAGATTGTTTAATGTAACCTCTTGTACCCGTCCCTAACTTGACTTCTTCTAGTAGTCCTTCTTCAATATATCTATCGAGTGTAGTTCTACCAATTTTCAGAAGATTCATTACTTCTTTCTTCGTTAAAAACTCTTTGCTGTCATTTGTGACTAATCTAGAAATTTTATCATGTAATACTTCTAAAGTGTTCATGACTTTGTCCCATTCTTGTTTTGGAACTGTGATTGTTTTAATTTGAAATTCGTTCATAGTTGTAAAATTATTTTTATCACTTAATTAAATTTAAAAAAAACGCACTATGGCGATCTTTTGAATTTCAAATATACAAAAAATAGTGTTAAAAGATTTATTTATCACTATTTTGTTTTAATAATCTTCTTGAAAAATTTCGTCATAAATATTTTTAAGAAAATTGTCTAATAAAACTATTTGTGAATTGCTTAATAACTCTAGTATTTCCATTCTCTTATTATTGAAAAACCAATCATATAAAGTAATACTCTTTTCATTACAAATTTGTAATAGAATATTGTGAATTTCAATATCAACCAATAGTCGCTCGTTTTTTACAAAATTGGTTGGTAGCTTAACATTTAAATTAACTAACTGATCATCTATAACTTTACTAAAAAATATTGATGGCAGCCTAGTAGTTAAGCTTAGGAAGTTTTGAAGTTCTTCTTTGTAATAATTACTAAATTCATATCCCAAACCTATTTCATACGATTCTGTAAATTCTCCTTCACCAATTGATAGGTAATAAGAATTAAACAACTGATATAAATTCATATTAAGGAAAGAAGAGTCTTTCTCAAAATTAATGAAACTATATCGTCCTTCGTAAAAATCAAATAATGTGTTTATATATGAACTCTCCCGCTTAATTTCTGATTGACAATTATTAAGTTCGTTTTCATCATTTAAATAGCCTATTAATTGACTTTTGATCTGATGATTAGTTCCTCCAGAATTAAAACGAAAATACACAGGATAATGTTCCTTAAAATCTATTATTTTAGGTTTGAGTCTTTTATTTAAATAATATTTTATTGGTAGATCCATCTATGTTCATTTAAAAAATGTAAATATAATAATTCAAAATTTTATATCCTTTAAATCATTAACAATAGTCATATCTAAAACTTTTGCATATAATTGGGTTGTTTCTATTTTATCATGTCCTAAAATTTTTTGCACGGTTGATATAGGAACTCCATGAAAAAGTAAGTTTGTGGCACATGTATGACGTGCAACATGAAAAGTCAACTTTTTTCCTGATTTAAGTTTAGCTTCTATATCTTTCAATAATTTATTAATTTCTTGATTTGTAAAATCATCAAACAAATACTTTTTACTCTCTTTGTATTTTTCATAAAGTACAATTGCTTTTCCTGCAAACATTTTAGAGATTGGCATTTTTACTTCTTTTTTACTTGATTCATCTCCTTTCTGAGTAGATTTTTTCATGGTAAATTTTAACCATTTAATTTCAGCAATATTGTAAAAACTATCTTTTTTTATGTGAACTATATCACTATATCTGATTCCGCAGTAGCAACTCATAAGAAATATATCTTTGACTTTTTCTAAATTCTTATCAAAACTAAAGTCAAGTTTTTCTAAACGATGTAATTCATCTGGAGTTAGGAAATCTCTTGTACCATTTATTTGCCTCAATTTAAATTTTTTAAACGGATATTTATTCATCTCCATTAAATCAAGAAGAATAGCTCGATTAATATACGTACGAATATTTTTAAAATATTTGTAAACTGTATTTACGGCATAATCTTGATTGTACAAATATCTCTCGAAATTTATAAGAAAAGTAACATCAATATCATTAAAATTTAATTCTTTTTTAAATTCACGAAGAACTAATAATGTACGCCTATGGGTTTTCTTCGTAGATTCTTGTAAAATAGATTTTTCAATTTCATCCTCCATAAAATCATAGAACGACAAATAGATTTTATATTCTTTTACGTCACTCACTTTAGATAATGTTATTTGCTCTCCTTTTCCCTTTTTATGTCTTATGACTTCTTTAATGTGAGATATTTGTGAATCCAATTCATCGTTTAATTCATTGTGATCTGAATGGTTATTATTTATTTTACCTCGCTTTTGATCCCATTCTTTGGGCTTGATGTAAATATCAGTAGAAAAATATTTTCTTTTTCCTAAGTGATAAGCACAAATTTGAATTAATGCTTTACCTTCTTTATTAAGTTGTTTTTTTCTATTAAAAACGAATGACAAATGTATTTGACTCATGTTTAAAAATTTAGATTTGAGTCAAAAATATTAGGACTAATAAATTAAAGCAAGGTTTTGTCTTTCCACTCAAAAAAATGGTGCAAAATAGTGTATAATGGTGATTTTTATTTAATTAGAAAATCAATAAGTATTCAACTGGCTTTTGATACCCAAAAAAAGTACGGTATCAAGACGGTATCAAAAATATAGTGAAGAATAGTTAAATAAAAAAAGCTACAAAAATATAACTTATTGATTTAATATGTTTTAAATAAAAAAAGCACTCAAATTGAGTGCTTTTTGTGGTCCAACCTGGGCTCGAACCAGGGACCACCTGATTATGAGTCAGGTGCTCTAACCAACTGAGCTATTGGACCAGTATCTGTTAGACGAGTGCAATATTACTACGTTTTTTTAGTTTCTGCAAGTGCTCGTTAAACTTTTTTGTAATTTTATTTAATTTCCTGACATAGTTCTACTAAAACTCCGTTTGTACCTTTTGGATGCAAAAAAGCAACTAATTTATTATCAGCACCTTTCTTCGGAGTTTCATTTAAAACAATAAACCCTTCATTCTTCAAACGTAGAATTTCAGCTTCAATATCTTCTACATCAAAAGCAATATGATGAATTCCTTCGCCTTTTTTTTCTAAGAATTTAGCAATCGCAGAATCAGGATTTGTTGCTTCTAACAATTCAATTTTATTGGGACCGTTCATAAAAAAAGACGTTTTCACTCCTTCCGAAGCCACTTCTTCTTCTTTATAAGCAGGAACTCCTAAAAGTTTTTCAAACAATACGTTTGATTCTGCCAGGTTTTTAACTGCAATTCCGATATGTTCTATTTTTCTCATGACGCATTTTGCTTTTGTATTGGCAAAGATAAATATATATCGACACCTTTTCGTATTTTTGTCGAATGGAAACGAACAGACAGAAAAAAATGGGAGCTCTGTTGCAGGAAGAATTAGTAGATATTCTGCAAGGAGAAGTACGTAAAAACGGAATTTCCAATCTAATTATATCGGTATCAAAAGTTGTGGTAACAACAGATTTATCTATTGCAAAAGTGTATTTAAGCATTTTTCCGACCGAAAAATCAGCCGAATTATTAAAAGCAATTCAATCGAACGCTCCTTTGGTTAAACATGATTTAGCTCAGCGTGTGAAAAATCAATTAAGAAAAGTTCCGAGTTTGATGTTTTATATCGATGATTCATTAGATTATATCGAACAAATCGATAATGCTTTGAAAGGAGATGAAAATCCGATTGAAAACAGAGAATTATTAATGCGTAGAAAGAAAAAATAATCTTGGTAAATCCGGTTTTCTATATCGCAAAACGTTACGCTTTTAGTAAAAGTAAAACAAAAGCCATTAATGTTATTACACGTATTTCGTCTGTCGGAATCATTGTAAGCAGCATGGCTTTATTTATTGTTTTATCTGTTTTTAGCGGTTTAGAAAGCTTTGCACTTTCGTTCACAAATGTTATCGATCCTGATTTGGTTCTTCTTCCAAAGAAAGGAAAAGTTATTTCACTTACTTCAGATCAACAAAACAAACTGAATTCTGTTAAAGAAATTGCGTCTTTTTCGAAAGTAATTGAAGATCGTGTTGTTTTTACTTTCGGCGAAAAGCAACTTGTAGCAAATATTAAAGCGGTCGACAGTAATTATATTAAAACAGTTGCAATTAACGAATATCTTCCTTACGGTCGTTGGCTCGATCCGAATACAAACGACGCGGTTTTAGGTTTTGGATTAGCAAATGAACTTTCTGTCGGAATGTTTTCGAACGATAAATTGTTAGAAGTTTTGGCAATGAAACCCGGAAAAGGAATCATTACAATGCCCGAAGATGCGTACATAAAACTTCCGTTATATCCTTCGGGAATTTATAGTCTTAATAATATAGATACCGATAACAAATACATTTATACCGATTTTAGTATTGGGAAGGATTTGTTTGGTTTTTCCGAAAATCAAGCTTCCAAAATCGAATTCAAGTTAAAGAATTCTTCAAAAGAATCTTCGGTAATTAAATCTCTTCAAACGATTTTTGGAGACAATATTACAATTAAAAACCGCGCACAATTAAACGAAGGATTGTATAAAATGCTTAAAACCGAAAGTTTAGCAATTTATTTAATCTTTACTTTAATTATTATAGTAACCCTTTTTTGTTTAACCGGAGCTTTAATTATGATTATTCTAGAAAAGAAAGATCATATAAAAACGTTGTGGGATATTGGTTTTAACAAAAAATCTTTAAAGCGAATTTTCTTAAATCAAGGTTTAATCCTTACAATTGGCGGAACTATTTTAGGTTTAACTTTAGGAATAATCATTACGTTACTTCAACAACATTTTGGCTGGGTTAAAATAAATGAAGTACAATCGTATCCAGTTCTTTTTAAATGGGAAAACGGATTGTTGGTTTTATTAACCATTATTGTTTTAGGAACAATTGCTTCATATATTGCTGCTAGCAGGATAAAATTTATATTGAGAAAATAATTTTTGCATTTTCAAAAACTTTATTTTACTTTTATTCACAATTAATTAACTCTCTTAACATTTTAATATGAAAAAGATTTTGTTCTTTGTCGCAATAGTTTCTTTTACTTCATTTGGATTAGTTTCATGTTCAGAAGACGATCCGGTAATGGAAACTCCAACTCCTAATCCAAACCCGAATGTTGGGAAACAATTAAAATTAGTTCCTAATGCAACATTTATCAAATTAGGAGAAGAAGTTACTTTTAAAGCAACAAGCGGCGGAACTGATGTTACAGATGCTACCTTTTATGTAAACGGAAATCCTATTAAAGGAAATAAATATAAATTAGTACACGAAGGAACAAATGCTCCGGTAATTGGAGAGATTAAAGCACATACTCGCAGAGCAGGTTACAAAGACAGCGAAGTTGTTACAATTCAGTTTGCTCAACAACCTTACTAAAAAAAATTTAATAATAAAAAAACCAGTAGCATTGCTACTGGTTTTTACTTTTTATATAATCACGAGATTATTTAAAATCTGCATCAGAAACACCTTCGTTTACTTTTACATCAGTTGCTTTAAATTCAAGCGACATTCCTGGTCCTAAAGGTAATGAAGTAGCATGAGCAACTTTAATTCCTTTTACTTCTTTGTAATCTCCAAAAGTAGAAGTCATTTCAAAAGTTTGTCCTTGCGCTTCGATAGCTTGAGTTGTCGCAACTTTTAATCCAGTAGCAACACTATAATATGTTGTAGATTTATCTTTTTTCAACACATATACTTCTTCTCCATTGAATGATTCAATTCCTGTTAATTCAAAAGAAGCAGCATTTTTCAAATCTTCCAATTCATCAAACATTTTAGCCGAAGCTTGTGCTTCTTTTAAATCGTCACCTTTTAATTCTTGTTTTTGACCTTGATTAATAGCATATCCGAAAGTAGGAGTAATTACTTGTTTCATTATTTCCATTCCCATTCCGTTCAAAGACATCATTGATTGCCCTTTGCTGGTTTGTTTTTGAGTCATTGTAATTTCCATTCCTTGCATTTCTCCTTTAGAAACCACGCTTAAAGATTTTACTTCTTTCAACTTTTTCTCACCACCAATTGCTTTAATAAAGTTTTCGATTACAGTTTTAGAAGTAACTCCTGCAGGAGCTGCTTTTTTGAATACAGGCTTTTCTGTTGGATTACCTAATTTATCATAGTAATTAACTGGGTAACCTAATTTCTCTAATGACGGAGCCACATCTGCACCTTTTCCGGCAATAACAATACGCATATTTTCTGATTTGAAATATTTGTTTGCTGCACGTTGAACATCAGCTACAGTAACTGCTTGAATATTTTTAATGAAGTTTTCGTAAAAATCAGCTGGTAATTCTTGAGTTTTCGTTCTTAAAGCAAACGATGCAATTGTACCAGGTTTTTGAGTTTCCATTACGAAATTTCCGATAAATTTAGCTTTTGCTAAGTCTAATTCAGCTTGAGTTACAGGCTCTTTTTTGATTTTATGTAATTCGTTCATAAATTCAACAACTGCAGAATCTGTTACAGCATTACGAACAGAAGCCGTTGATTTGAATTTTGAAGTGTATTTACCAGAACCAATTGAAGAATATGCTCCGTAAGTCCATCCGTGAGCTTCGCGTAAGTTTAAGAACAAACGTCCTTCACCTCCACCACCAAGGATTTGGTTAGCCATTAAAGCCGAAAAATAATCTTTATCGGTTAATTTTAATTTTACCGTATTAACTAAAGCGATTTCAGATTGAACCGCATTTGGCATGTCTACGAAATCGATTTGAGTTTTAGCAACATCAATCGGATCAGCATATTTTACTTCTGGAGCAGAAGCTTTTTTCCACTTTCCGAATAATTTCTCAACTTGTTTCTTAACGTCTTTAAACTTCACATCACCTACAACTACTAAATATGCTTTTGCCGGCACAAAAAATGTTGCATAGTTTTGTTTAACGTCTTCTAAAGTAACATTGTTTAATGTTTCTTCTGTTACAAATTCTCCGTTTGGATGTTGTTTTCCGAAAAGTAAAGCATTTTCAACTCGACCAGCAATAGCTGTAACCGATTTTTCTTGAGTTTTTAAACCTTCGATTGATTGTTGTTTTGCTTTATCGAATTCGTCTTGAGAAAATAATGGACTAAAAGCTCCTTCAGCCATTAATTCTAATAAACGACTGCTGTATTTAGACAATCCGCTTGCCGAAGCTCCCGTATTCCAAAAATTGATATTAGCTCCTAAGAAATCAACTTCATCGTTGAATTTATCTTTCGGAGTTTTTGTAGTTCCGTTACCAACAACAGCACTTGTTAAGCTAGAAACACCTGCTTTGTTTCCTTCATAATAAGGAGGCGTATCAATTGTTAACGTATAACTAACGCGTGGTAATTTGTGATCTTCTACTACCAACACTTTCAAACCATTCTTTAATGTAAACTCTTGCGGTTTTTGAACGTGAACGGTTGGCATAGGTCCCGGCTGAGGCTGCGGGCGTTTAATTTGAGCTTCTGCACTAATAGTTAGTAACAAAGCTGATGCTAATAATAATATTTTTTTCATTTTGTTTACTGTTCTTATTTAGCCGAATCTTCTTTTGCTGGCACGTAATCTAATAATAAACGAGAATTGCTGTTTAAATATTTTTTAGCGATATCTCTAATCTCTTCTCTTGTAATTGAACGATAAATATCAATTTCTTCGTTAATTAAGTTGATATCTCCGTATAATAAATAGTTAGTCGCTAAGTTTTCAGCTAAACCTTCTAAATCAGAATTTTGGCTTACATAACGACTTTCGAAATCATTTTGTAATTTTTGATAATCTCTTTCCGAAATTAATTCTGTTTGTAATTTAGCGATTTCAGCATCAATTTCAGCTTGCAATTGTGGACGAGTTGTTTCACCCATTGGAAGACTGATGATTAAATACATTCCGTAATCTTCTTGTGCATAGTTGAAAGCCGACAATTGTAAAGCCATTTTTTTCTCATCAACGATTTTCTTTTGCATTGGAGAAGATTTACCTCCAGATAAATAAGAAGAAATCATATCTAATACACGAGCCTCACGCGTTTTCATAGAAGGCGTTCTATAAGCTGTGATGTACATTGGAATTTGAATGTTAGCATCGTAAGCAGTTGCGTGAATTTCTTTTGTAATTGGATTTTCCTGAATGTTTACACGCGGAACATCTGCTCCTCTTTTAACGATTCCGAAATATTTTTGAACCAATTCTTTCGTTTTAGCAAATTCAATATCTCCAGCAATTACTAAAACTGCATTATTTGGAACATAATATTTTTTATTGAAAGCTTGAAATTCTTCTAAAGTTGCAGCATCTAAATGCTCCATAGAACCAATTGGCGCCCAACGATAAGGGTGTTTTGTAAATAAGTTCTTTTTAACTTCTGTAATCCAGTTTCCGTAAGGACTGTTATCCACACGTAAACGTTTTTCTTCTTTTACAACTTCGTTTTGTGTATCAACACCAATTTGGTTGATTACTGGTTGAAGCAAACGCTCTGATTCCATCCAAACAGCCAATTCTAAATTGTTAGAAGGGAATACTTCGTAATAATAGGTACGATCGTCTGATGTATTTGCATTGTTATGACCACCGTTTGAAGTCACCAATTTAAACCATTCTCCACGTTCGATATTTTCTGTACCTTCAAACAAAAGATGCTCGAAAAAGTGAGCGAAACCTGTACGTTCAGGATTTTCATCTTTTGCTCCTACATGATACATCACTGAAGTAACCACTACGGGAGCCGATTTGTCTTGATGTAAAACTACATGCAAACCATTGTCCAGAGTGTATTCTTCAAATTCAACTTTCTGCGCTACCATGGCACCGTTTATCAATAGTGCTGTAGCTAAAGCCGTTAAAGATTTTCTCATAACTGCGATATAATTAATTTAATTTTCTAATTAGTGCGCAATTTCGTGATTTTGTTACATTTAAATTCTTCTTTTTTTTAATAATTTTATTTTATTCGATTAATTTTTTAAAAACGAACAACTTACATTTTGAATTTCAATATTTTTTGTATATTTGCACACTCGTTAAACTAATTAAATTTAATTGTTATGTACGCAATCGTAGAGATAGCAGGGCAACAATTCAAAGTTAGCAAAGACCAAAAAGTTTATGTTCACCGTTTAGCAGCTGAAGAAGGAACTAATGTTACTTTTGACAAAGTTCTTTTAGTTGATAATGCAGGAACAATTACTTTAGGCGCCCCAGCTATAACAGGAGCTTCAGTAGGAGCGAAAGTTTTAAAGCACCTTCAAGGTGATAAAGTTATCGTTTTCAAAAAGAAAAGAAGAAAAGGATACAAAAAGAAAAATGGTCACAGACAAGCATTGACTCAAATCGTAATCGAGGGAATCAATATCTAATCTGTAACTAAAAGTATTAACAATTTAAAACCAAAACATCATGGCTCACAAGAAAGGTGTAGGTAGTTCTAAGAACGGTAGAGAATCAGAATCGAAACGTTTAGGTGTTAAGATTTATGGTGGTCAAGCTGCTATTGCTGGAAACATCATTGTAAGACAAAGAGGTTCAAAACATAACGCAGGTGAAAACGTGTACATGGGAAAAGATCATACTTTACATGCTAAAGTTGATGGAGTTGTACAGTTCACTAAAAAGAGAGACAACAAGTCTTTCGTTTCTGTAGTTCCTTTTGAAGCTTAATCTTCTTAGACAGAAAAAATTAAAGCATCTCTTATAAGAGATGCTTTTTTATTATTTTAAACCTTGAGAAACCTCTCATAAAACGATGTTTCAATCTTAAGGCTTTAAACTTTAGATCCACTTTCGTATACAGCTGTTTTCATATCATGATAAAAAAGAAGTTTCCATTGTTCTTTTACAGCTTCTACCTCCCACTCTTTTCGTAATTCCATTGCTTTTTTTCCGTTAAAATCGGTTTTAAAAGCTATATGTTTTCGCAAATGTCCAGAAGTAGGCAAATCATCTGCTCCATAAAAAGTAGTTTCATTATGTTCTCGAATCCAAAAAACCTGATGAAAAGGCGCATGCGCATTCGTAACTTTGTATTGGATTTCGGGTGTTAGATTTCCTTCGTCTTCCTTCATCCACACAATATTTGGCAACGTTTTTAAAGCCTTTAATAATTCATGATTATACGAAGAACTCGATATTTGTTGCAAAGCTATTTCATAAGTACGCTCTTGAATGTAAATAGTTGCTTTGGGAAAATTACAAATAAATGATCCGTTATCGAAATAACCTAATCCGTCTGTATGATCTTTATGTAAATGCGAAATCAATATTTTAGAAATAGTATCGGGATCAATTTGAAGCTCGTATAGTTTTTGAAGTATTACAGGAATTCCGTCTTCCAAAAAACCTAATCCAACATCCAATAAAACACGATCGTTTGCAGTAGTTACCAAAAAAGGCTGAATTGCAAGTTTTATTACTTTTGATTCATCATTTGTATTTAGATATTCAAAATTCTTATTTGAATCGACCTTAAAGTTTCCTAGTTTTACCGCTTGTATTTCCATAACTCATTAAATAACTTTTGCAAAGATACGCAATCTCAATACGATTAAAACAAAAGCAAAACCGACACTTTTTAACGACATCGGTTTAAAAACAACTAAAATAATACTATAATCTATTTTATTTATTCACTTAAAACATTTACAAACTAAATCGATATTTACAACTAAGCAATAAATAACGAGACATTAAACGATAACTTGTACTACTATAACCTACATCCGAAACATAATAGGTTGTAAAATTGGTTTTGTTAAACAAATTATTCCCTCGCAAACCTAATGTCCATTTATCGCCTTTTAATTTATAGGTAGCTTCCATATCTAAAAAAACATGATTACGTTGCTCTTTTTCCAAACTTCCGAAATAGTAATATTCGGTTACCGCTTTTATATCTAACTGATTATCTATTTTGTAGTACAAATCAAGAAAACTAAAACCATTTGTATAATTGTTTTTTAGATCAGGCGATTTTACTTCAGACAATTTCTTCCTTAAAATTTTCATTTGAATGTACATCTTTTCAAACTCATAATATAAAAACATCCCTACCAAAGCATTATCTCTCTTAGCTTTTACATATTGTAGAAACTATTATCAACTAATTTCCTAATTCTAACTGATTTTTTACTAAATTGTAATATTCACCTCTAATTGATACTAGTTTTTCATGATTGCCTTGTTCAGCAACTTTACCGTGTTTAAGTACAATAATCTGATCTGCATTTTTAACCGTTGAAAGTCTGTGAGCAATTATTAACACCGTTTTCCCTTTAAAAAAAGACTGAAGATTATCATGAATGATCTTTTCATTTTCAGCATCCAATGCAGATGTAGCTTCATCAAAGAAAATGTAATGTGGATTTTTATAGACTGCTCGGGCAATTAATATACGTTGCTTTTGTCCTCCCGATATACCATTTCCCGAAGCACCTATTTTTGTATTATAACCTAAAGGCAAATTTTCTATAAAACTTTCGATATTAGCAATTTTAACTACTTTATCAAGTTTTTCTTTGTCAATAATTTCATCTCCTGTTGCTATATTTCTTTCGATAGTGTCAGAAAAAATATAGCCGTCCTGCATAACAACTCCACAATTCTGACGAATATTTTTGGGAGATAAACTTAAAATATTATCATCATTATAAAATATTTCTCCTGTTGTTGGGTCATAAAATCGTAAAAGTAATTTCATTAAAGTTGTTTTTCCACTTCCACTTGCACCTACAATAGCTTTAACTTTGCTTTCGGGAATAGTGAAGTTAATATTTTTTAATACAAAAGGCGACTTTGAGCCTTCGTACTGAAATGATAAATCCTTAATTTCAATTCCTTTACTTGATTGTAAAATTAGTGTCTTTTGATGTTGATGCTCTTCTGTTTTATGAGTTTGTACTTCGTTCAGACGTTCCATACTTAACTTAGCATCTTGTAACGAACGGAAAAATCCCACCAATTGATTTATGGGAGAGTTCATTTGTCCGATAATATAGGAAATAGCTAATAATTCCCCTAAACTCATTGTTCCTTTTACCACCAAAGTAGAAGCAATGAATGTAACAAAAATATTCTTAATCTGATTGAAAAATTCAAATCCTGATAATTGTAGTTGATTGATTTTTAAGGCTCTTATATTAAGGTTAAACAATTTATATTGAATCTTTTCCCATTCATTACGTTTAAAATCTTCAAATTGATTTAATTTCATTTCGGTTACTCCATTTAGCATTTCGTAAATGGATTCCTGATTTTCACTTCGATATTGAAAACGGAAATAATCAAGAATTTTTCGCTTTTTTAACCAATAAAAAGACCATAAAATGGATATAATCGTTAAAATCAGATAAACCGATAATATTTTGTAATCGTAATATAAAAGAACTCCAAAAAAAACTGAAAAGGTAATAATTGAAAAAAAGGTTGTCAAACTTTGTGAAGTTAAAAAATCCTCAATACGTTCATTGTCTTGAATTCGCTGATTAAAATCTCCCATCATCTTGGTGTCAAAATATTTGATAGGAAGTTTTAAAAGTTTATTTAAAAATTCGGAAATGACATTGATACTTACTTTTGTGCCAACAAAAAGCATTAACCAATTTCGTACAATCTCAACGGTAATTACACCCAAAAAAACACCTAATTGAGCCAATAAAATAAGGGTTATAACATTTAAGTCTTTGGAATTAATTCCTTTATCTATAAGGTTTTGAGTAAGGAAAGGAAAAAGAAGATTGAGTAAACTTCCCAAAAAAAGTAAAACAAACATTATACTTATCTGCTTTTTGAAAGGGGATAAGTATCTGAAAAGATGTTTTATGGATAATTTTTCTTCTGTTGGAGGAGATTGTCTATGAAAATTTTCTGTTGGATTTAGAAAAAGAGCAACCCCTTTATGATCATCTGTTATCCAAGATTTAGCAAAATTTTCTTTGTTTAGTTTTATAAAACCATAAGCAGGATCTAAAACATGAAAAAAGTATTTTCCTGTAAAAACGCTTTTTGTAATTTTTTTTAAAACTACAAAATGGTTTTGATTCCAATGTAAAATACAGGGAAGTGATTCTTTTTCAGTTATTAGTTTACTAATAGTTAATTTTGCAGTTAATGTTTCAAATCCTATTATTTTTGAAGCCTCACTTATTCCCAATAAAGAAACT
This sequence comes from Flavobacteriaceae bacterium UBA3339, assembly GCA_002360925.1. Lineage (GTDB taxonomy): Bacteria > Bacteroidota > Bacteroidia > Flavobacteriales > Flavobacteriaceae > Flavobacterium. The sequence goes on from DERN01000003.1 coordinate 43,361, forward strand.
CCTTCTTTTGTCAAAAAAGAGTTTTCTCTTAAATATTGTAACGAATAATTTTTACCATATTTACTTGTAATCATTGCCAAACAGGCTGGACCACAATCCATCTGGTCGTGTTGAGGAATAAATTTCATTGACTATAAAGCTATATTATATGTTTCTGTAAAATAATCGTTTATCAGGTCTTTTTGCTCTTTGGTATAGTACTTAATAGAATTTAGGAAAGTTCCTTCAATAATTGGAGGTAAATTAGCCTCAACAATTTTTGAAGAATCTTCAAACTTTAATTTGCTGTTTAGGAAATCCTCTATCAGTTGTTTTTCTTCTGAAAACAATTTTGAAAAGTATAATAAATCAACAACTTTATTAAAATTAGTTTTATAGCTTTCCTTGTCAAATAAATTGATTTTTAATAAAATTTCATCTATAATGTTGTTAAATAGCTTCTTGGTGTTTTTTCCTTTCCCTATTAGATTAAAGTTATTAAATATTTCATTTTGCTTTTCGTTACTTTTAAAGTCGTTGAGCAGATAATCAAGTATAGTAAAAACCTTTTGCGGTTCGTTGTTTTTAAAGTATATTAAAGCAAGATTTTTATATTGCTCAAACAAAGGGGGTAGCACGTTTTCTTCCAAAACTTCAGAAAGCTGTTTTAATGAATCGATTGTGATAATCATATTATGTTCAGCTTCGCTAAATCTTTCTATTTTGTAATCGTAATAGGATAACATTGGGTAAATAATTGCATTTACTCCGAATCGGGTTAATTGATTTTCATTTATTTTGTCTTGAATACCTTTAATTCTGTTTTTATAATGATTTACAAGATTGTAGTTTCCGATTCGTATTGCAGTTAAAGAATCTTGGCACAAGTTAAAAATCATTAAACCAAAAATTTTATTCTCCGAGTTTTGAAAAATATCTGTGTTGTTAATTATCGTTATAAAAATATGTTCAAGCCTATTATTTACGTTTAATAAATGAACTCTCTCTTTTTTATTGGTTATTGCTTGATTTAAATTATTCATTAGGCATTTTTTAATGTTAAATAATGTAACAACATTCTGTCCTTAATATTATACTTGAAAGTTGGACAAGCATTTCCTCCTTGAATCCATACTTTAGGGCAACTTCCGTGACAAATAGGTAAAAATTTACAATCTATACAGTAAGAATATTCCCTTTTATGCAGGTTTTCTTTAAAACTTCTAATCTTAGCAAGTTTTTTATCTTCAAATTTAACCTCTTCTAATACATTTCCCTCAATACAATCATCATTCTGATAGATTTCTGTATAAGGATATTCATAACAAGGAAAAATATTACCAAAAGCATCGTATGCCTCCGAATTTTTATCATCAACCATACAAGAATAGGTTTTTCTTCCCGGAAGTAATTCATTTTGTGTCTTTCCGTTTTGATAAAGTTCTATAAACCAATCAATTTCTTTTTCAGCAAATTGTTCTTTGGTTAAACTTACTTTATCAGCTTTGTTATCTCCCCATTCAACAATAGGGGCAAAACTGATATTAATTTTTTCAAATATATTTTCGATTTTTAAAAGTTCAATGAGTTTAGGAACTTCTTCGTAGTTGGTACTGTCAATATTTATACGTAAAATAATTGAGGGCTTATATTTTCGAAATATATCACTATGAACAACTGATTTTAAATTATTAATAATCAAGTCAAAAGTACCTTTCCCTCCCTTAGTAACTCTTCTTTTGTCGTGTGTTTCTTTTGGTCCATCTATCGTTACCTGAATTGAAGAAACATTACTTTTCATTAGTTTTTCAAAATATTCAGGTTTTAGCAACAGTCCGTTTGTAATAATGTCTGAATTATATTCAATATGATTTTCAATACAGAAATTAAAAATATCAGAATAAAAACTTTCTATGAGAGATAAAGCCAAAAGAGGCTCTCCTCCATACCAAGTAATGTTTAATTTTTCATAATTTTGGCTAATAAGGATATGCTTTATCCTTTCTAATGTTTTCTTTACAACGGTGTCGGTCATTTTGTTTTTTGAGTGAGCCTGTCCACAATAATGACAACCAAGCTGGCAATTAGCTGTTGGTTGAATAGTAACGCCTAAAGCCTCTTTATAATCTTCAGAATGAGAATCAAAAGACAAAATTGTTTCTAACTCATTTTCGTCTTCACAAACTAATATTTCACAGCGAGTTAATTCAAGCAATTCTGTTGTACTAATATTTTCCCATTGTTTGTGTTCAATATGTCTTATTAAATCAGAAGCCATTAAAACTATTTCTCCTGTTTTTGTAGAATAATACAATGATTTCGATTCATCATTTGGAAGAGGCTGGATTTCCAAGTATTTGGATAATTTAAACATAATTATAAGTTTATTTTGTTATACGATTTTCTTCATCCGAATTGTCAATTTCAACGGGGTTTGACTTTCCTTTTTTCCCTGTGTTAAAATAATATCTCAAGGAAAAACTTAGGCTTCTGGTGGAAAAATCACTATATCTGTATGATCGAATTCCATCAACATTTCCTTTAAGTTCATTGTAATATGTATTAAAAAGGTCATTAACTCTTATTGAGGCTTCAAGTTTATTGTTGAAAAATTTAGAACTAACTCTAAAGTCAGTTCTAAAACCTTGTTTTATTTCATAAAAATCAGAAAGTTGTGGCGAAAAGTAATTTGAGATAAAAGTAAGGGAAGTCTTTTTATTAAAATTATATACCTGTGCAAAGTATAATGAATATTGAAATAATGAATTATTCAAGACTAAATTACCTATTGTTCCTTTGTTTGTAGTATTTTCTAATGTAATTCTATTGTAAAGTTGTAGTTTTTTTGAAAAAATAGAGGTGTTATATCCTACATTTGTTCCGTAGGTATATGCGTCATAATTTTCGGCAAGCCATACAATGTTATTATTATCAAAGATTGATACCTGTTCAATATAATTAGCATTATAATTATAATAAGGAATAATATAAAAAGCTTTGTTATAAATATATACTATTTGCAATGAGTGTATTATTTCGTTTTTTAAATATGGATTTCCCCTAAAAACAGTATTGTAATCCACATTATACTCAAAAGGAGTTATATCACTAAAACTGGGGCGTTGTATTTTTTTTGAATAAGAAAAGTCAATAGAATGTTTTTGATTTTCAGGTTTAAATCCAATATTTAAGGATGGAAAAAAATTTCCTTGGTCAGTATTATACCGTTCTGTATTGTTAAATTCTACGTTTCTTGTAAAATATTCATATCTCAACCCAGTAGAAAAATTAAACTTTCCTCTTTTAAATTTATAAACTAAATAGGAAGCAATAATGTCTTCATTAAAATCAAACAATAAATCTGAAACTATGTTTGAAAAATTTTGATTAAATAATGAATACTTACCGTCAAATTTAGAAAACCGTACACCAAATTCTAATTTATCTTTTTCAAAGTTGTGTTCATAATCAGAATTTAGAATATAAGTATGATTTTTATTATTACTTAAAACATTTTGGTTTAAGGTGTTTAAGTTTGAATTAAATGTATTTATCTTGTTGTCCAAAATATTTTCGGATGAAATTAAAGAAAAGTAAGTGCTTAAATTTTGTTTTTCGTTTTTAAAAGAATGATAAAAATTAAGGTTAAAAAATTCAACATTGGTCATTCGTTCATTTATTGAATTTACAATAGAATCTTGAACACTATTTAAGTTATAAAATTTACTATCACTATTTGATTTAGTGACGTTTTTAGGACTTCTTCCAAAAGTAAAATTTGTTCCTATATCATTTTGACTGTCCAATTCATAATTTATATTAGTAGATGTTTCTAAATATTCTTTTTTAATAATATATTTCTTTTGGTAATCTTCATACTTGTCAAAATAATCTTGCCAACCATTATCATACCCCAATCCATTATCAAAGTTGTATTTAAAATTACTTTCTATATTTAATTTTCCTAAATTTAAACCTAAATCAATACTATTCTGATATGAGTTTTTTCTGTTGAAAATAGTATTCGAATTTAGATTTAAGAATAAACCTCTATCTTCATTTTTCTTTAAAATTATGTTAATAACAGCATCATAATTTGCTTGGTATTTTGCAGAAGGATTACTCACTACTTCAATTTTATCTATTTGGTTCGCTTGTAATTGATTAATATTTCGAGTTGACTCTCTACCATTTATTAAATAAAGTATTCTGCTTTTTCCTAAAATACTAATTTTATCATTATTCATTGATACTTCGGGAATAATCCTAATAATTTCGTCAAAAGATGCGTTTTGAAAAAAAGAACTTTCATCAATTTTTAATGTAGTAGTTCCAAAATTTCTATCAAGATTACTTCTTCTTGTTTCTATTACTAAAGCTTCCAATTCGGTATTATTTTCCCATAAATAAAATGTTTTAAATGAATTATCTATATCAACCGTTTCTTTGTATGGCTCAAATCCTTCTTTTACTATATTTACAGTATAAACACCTTCAGTTAGTGGTGATGTATAAATTTTTCCATTTTCATTAGTAATAAAGCATATAGTATTGTCGTTTTTTGAAAAGCACACTTCAGCTCCAGAAATTGGTTTCAATTCTTCTGTAGATAGTACCGTATATTCTACATTACCGTTTTGAGAATATGAAACATTAAATAATGAAGTAAATAAGATTAAGAATAATACTCTTGCCATTTTTTTGTTTTTTTTTAATAAATCAGTAAATTAAATAATCACAAGGTGTGAAATACACCTTGTGATATAAATCTAAAAACAATCCATTACGGATTAAGACCTGGTACCTTAATTGTGGGATCAATTGTTGTGTTTGTGTCACCACCATTGTTTGTGTCACCGCCAGTAGTTGTATCTGGACTATAGCTTCCTGTACAACTAACATAGTTTGAACCTGAATTTTTACAACTACATCCACCACCTTTTAATGCTCTTGTTTGTGGATCTGTTAAAATTTCTACTTCTTCTGAAGTTTCAAATTTTTCAAACATTTGATTAAAAAATTCTTTTTTCATGTTTAATTAATTTTGGCACCCCATTAAAGGACTTGGGTAGTTAGTTTTGTCCTGATTTTAAGCATTTAAACTTAAATAGGTTAGCAGTTTTGTTTGGGTACAGCCAACCATTCCCAAAGCAGCAATTTAATATTCGCGACTATTGGCATGCTGTATATTAATTTTCTTTTTCAATAACATTAATAATAACCGTATTTAAAACCGCATTGGCTTTAGATTGTGTAGCACCTTGTATATAACCTACGATCTTCTTTTTATCCCAATCTTTATCATCATCTCCTCCGTTTCCGTTACCTAAAATATTTTGTTTTTGTAAATCGGCAGCCTCTAACAACATGGTTTTCTCGGTTGTTGTTAATTGCGTATCGTGGATTATTGCTTGTGCCAACGTATTTAAATGTGGTATTGTTTGGGCACTTAACAGATCATTTACATAGTTTTTTGCTGTTGCACTTATATTTAAATTATTTAAAACCAAATCACTATTGGTTACAATAGCATCAATACTCACAGCTTGCGGCGTGGTGTACGCAGCGGTTAGCAATTGTAAAAATCCAGCGTCTTGCATTGCTTCAGCTTCCACTTCATTAATAAGCGCTTGTAAGGTTTGTTTATTTTTTAAGCCTTCGGTTTTATTCCTGTAATTTTGGCTTAGTCTATTTATAATATTCGCAACGTTATACTCATCTATATTCGTCGCTTTATTGGCTTCATCTATTTCGTCTAAAGTATTAGCAGTACATGCAATTAAAAATAAAGAACCAAGTAAAATTAGGAACGTGTTTTTCATGTTTGTAAATAAGTTATTTTTAGTTGTTCCAAACATAGCCCCCTTTAACAGATTATACAAAAAGTTGTTGTGCGGTTTCATGAATCCGTAGTTTTAAAAAACATAACCTACTGAATTACAACATTTAAAAAAATCAATATTTTTTTCATACATTAGCAAAAAACACACTTATAAAATGCTTTTATTTAATACTTTATTTTTAAATGCCCCCTTAAAAAAACTGCTTTTAATGGTATTCCTACTTTTCATCGGAACTTTCGGTTGGAGTCAAAATATATTAGAAGAGCAATCATTCGAGTTTTTAAGCGATTATTTAGACCAACATAAAAGCACCGATTCGTTATATTTTGATTATGTAAAAGCATATGAAAATAAAGCACAACAAACAGGCGATTTAGAAAAACTGTTTTATGCTAAAAGTGAATACATTATACATAGTGCTATTTTTAACGAAAAATTACAATACGCCCAGCAGCTTTTACAACTTGCCCAACAACAAAACAACACTCGATATATTGGTTTGGCTTATAACAAATTAGCGTTAGTTTACTTTATGGAGCGTGATTTAGAAAAATCGCTTCACTATGAATTACTTGCCGAAGATTTGTTAGCTAAAACCAACGATTTATATAATTTAAACAAATCGCGTTTTGGTATGGGTATTATGTATTACTTTTTAGGTGATTATGAAAAAGCACTAACCTTTTTTAATCAAACAGCAGATTATTATCAACAAAAAAAATCATATAATGATTTGCGAGGTTATATCAGTTCTTTAGAGTATAAGGCAAAAAATTATATGGCTTTAAAGCAATTTACCATGGCTGATAAAATATTGGATACGATTGCTTTTGAAATGAAGGGCCTTAGAGCGCATCATTTCGAAATTGAAAATGCCTATTTTTCTTTATTAAAAGCACAAAACCTGTACTCGCAAAACCAATACAAAACATCTTTAACCTATTTACAAAAGGCTTTACCTGTTATTATTAAAAACGATGATTTTGCAAATGAGCATTTGGTCTATTTATATTTAGGCAAAAATTTATGGATATTAAACCAAAGAGATAAAGCTGTAGAAGAATTTAAAAAAATAGATATTTTATATACAGCAAAACAATACAGCGATTTAAACTTACTAGAAGCTTACAATTATTTAATAGCTTTTTACAAAAATAACAACGATTTAAACCATCAGCTTTTTTATACCGAACGTTTGCTTCATATTACCAATGACTTACAAACTAAAAACAAAGGCTTAAACAATGCACTGCACACCAAATACGAAACCAAGAAATTAGAAGCCAGCAAAAAAGCCTTACAGCAAGAGCTTAAAAAGCAAAAATTAAAAGAGTATTTTACGTATGCTTTAGGTTTAATTACCATAATAGCATTTATAGGTTACGTTATTTTTAACAGAAAAAAACAAAAACAACTACGCAAACAGTACGATTATTTTGTTAGCAAACAGCTATTAACCGAACTAAATACCGATCATATTTTAGTATTAAAGCATGATATTTTAGATGATTCTAATAAAGCTAGCGATGATATTTTAGGAAATACAAAAACACAGAACGTACTTAAAAGGACTTTATCGGATGAGAAAATTCAGGAAATTTCACAGAAATTAATCGAGTTTGAAAAGCAGCATGCTTTTGTGAATCAAAACATTTCGCTAAACTCCTTGGCAAAAGATTTTAATACGAATTCTAAGTATTTGTCGGAAGTTATAAATTTTGTCAAACAAGAAAACTTTGCAAGTTATATTAATACGTTGCGTATTAATTATGCTATAAAACAGCTTCATGAAGATAAACAACTTCGTAAATTAACTATGAATGCCTTAGCAGAAAAATTTGGTTTTAACAACGCTCGTAGTTTTTCAGAAGCATTCTTTAAAGTAACGCAGTTAAAGCCATCGTACTATATTTCGCAAATAAAAAAAGACGATGAAACATCGTCTTAGTTTTATATAAATCACTTATTTATTTCCCTACAATAGAATGGTATAATTCTAAAGCCTTTCCGTCGGTTAAAAGTGAAACAAATCGACAGATATTCAACAATCGTAAATACAAACTTTCGTTTTCTTCCTGATATTGCTCGGGCAATAATTTTAAAATCATATCATCGTAATGTGTTGCTTTTCCGTTAAATTTATTATTGCTTGCAGCAATAAACTTATCAAGCAATGTATGTAACACTTTATAACCTACAATCTCTTTTTCGATTACTTCTTTGCTTTCGTACACATTCGAAATACTGATGTTAATAATATCTTTCATTTGTGCTACATAAGCACATTTTTCGGTCAATGCGTACGGAAACTGCCCTCTTAAAATCAATTCTTCGTTTTCCATAAAAACACGAACAGTATCATTAATCAAACTTCCAATTGCCAATGCACGCAAATAACTTACACGCTCTGCTTTGGTTTGTAATTGCGCATATTTAGCCGAATTGATATTATCTTTTACAATTTTTATTAAAAATTCTAAAGCATGTTCTTCCGGAATCCAACCTAAGTTAATCCCATCTTCAAAATCAATGATCGTGTAACAAATATCGTCGGCAGCTTCTACCAAATACGTCAGCGGATGACGGAAATATCGCAACGAATCGCCTTCTTTTCTAAGCATTCCCAAACTTTCGGCAACATCTTTAAAACTTGCTTTATCGGCTTGAAAAAATCCGTATTTTTTATCCGAAATATCATTTGTTGGTTTCTTAGGTAAACTTTCTTTCGGATATTTCATAAAAGCACCTAAAGTTGCATACGAAATACGCAAACCACCTTCGGCTCCGGGACGCGAATCTGTTAAAATATGAAATCCGTTTGCGTTTCCTTCAAAATCGATTAAATCTTGCCATTGCGCCACTTCTAAATCTAAACGAAACTGCTCGCCTGCACCGAATCTAAAAAAGTCGCCAATCGCTTTTTCGCCCGAATGTCCAAAAGGCGGATTTCCAATATCATGACACAAACAAGCTGCCGCCACAATAGCGCCAAAATCGTTAATGGTATATCCTAAATCAATCAATTCGGGATATTTTTGCATGATTTGATCGCCAGCCAAACGTCCGATTGAACGCCCTACAACCGAAACTTCCAAACTGTGCGTTAAACGCGTGTGTACGAAATCGGTTTTAGAATGCGGAATAACCTGCGTTTTATCTTGTAAACTTCTGAACGGATTCGAAAAAATAATTCGATCGTAATCTACTTCAAATCCAACTCGCGAAGGATTTTCGTTTTTTCGTTCTCGGATATGTTGATCGCCAAATTTTTTTAAAGACAATAACTGTTGCCAGTTCATGATATTGTTTGTCATTTTTTAAGACAATTGTTCGTTGATAATATTTTGTTTTACTTGTTTGTAGAAATAATCTTTGGCTTCGGCATACGAAACATCGTATAAACGTTCTTTTGGATGATACTGATGCGGAATCGGCGCTTCTAACGTTTTATACAAATCGTTTAACAGTTCTTGTGCTGGTTTTTCATACGCAATCTGCCATTCGAATCGTCGTTTTAAAGCTTCATCAATCATGTGGATTTGATTTGTTGCCGCAATTAAAATCGATTTTTGCGGAAAGTAATCCATCAATTGAATAATTGCATTTACAACGCGTTTCATTTCCGAATTATCTTTGTTGTCGTAATCGCGAATTTGTCCTAAAGAATCAAATTCATCCAACAACAAAACCATACTTTCGTATTGCGATTCTTTAAACAATTGATCTAGGTTTTTTGCTGTTTCGCCTAATTTTGAAGAAATGATTGTTGCAAGATTTACAATCACTAACTTTTTATTTAAATGGTTGGCAATTACTTTCGCTGTCATGGTTTTTCCGCATCCGCTATCGCCATATAACAATAGTTTGTTTGCAACCGGAATTTTATACTGATCAAACAAATGCTTGAATTGCTGTTCGTGCAAAAATGCCATTAAATGTTGTTTAATTTCGGGCGAAGCGATAAAATCTTCAAATGTAACTTTGCTTCTGTCTACATAATAAAAATTACTCATTTCAAATACTTTGTGTTTTTTTTAATCCTTTATAAGCCATCATCCAAGCCAAAATCATTAAGAAAGACGCCAAAACAAAAGGCGCTCCCGGAAACTTGAACGGAGCCGTATCATGTGTAAAATAATAAAATATACTGGTCATAACCAAAGGTCCAAAAGTAGCAGTAGCGCTGTTTAAGCTTGCTAAAGTTCCTTGAATTTGACCTTGTTCGGTTGATGGAACCTGATTCGTAATTTCGGATTGAATCGCCGGTCCTGCCAATCCGCCTAAACAATACGGAATTAAAAACAAGAAAACCATCCATTCCTGAACCGCCAATGCAATTAAAAACTGACCAATTGCATTTAACGCAAAACCGATTAAAATGCTTTTGCCGTTTCCTATTTTTGGATTCACGTAACGAACCAAACCTCCTTGTACAATAGCAACCAATAATCCTACAACACCTAATGAAATCCCAACCATTCGTTCGTCCCAATTATAACGATACATGGTATAGAAACTCCAATTTCCGTTTACGGCATGCGAAGCGAAATACATAAAAAACATAGCAGCAACCAAACTAATAATAGTCGGAAACTTTTTTAAACGCACCAACGCTCCTACCGGATTCGCCGCTTTCCATTCAAAAGCACGTCGTTTTTCTGGTTTTAATGACTCGGGCAAAACAAAATATCCGTAAATAAAATTCACAAAACATAAAGCCGCAGCCGCATAAAAAGGAACGCGCGAACCGTATTGCCCTAATAAACCTCCGATAACCGGACCAATAATAAAACCGATTCCGAAAGCAGCGCCAACCAATCCAAAATTTTTGGCTTTATTTTCTGGTGTACTTACATCCGAAATGTAAGCCATTGCTGTAGAAATACTAGCTCCCGTAAGTCCGGCAATAACACGACCAACAAAAAGCCATGGAACATTAGGCGCCAACGCCAAAACCAAATAATCAACTGCAAAAGCCATTAACGAGATCAGTAAAACAGGTCGACGACCGTAACGATCAGACAAACTTCCCATTAAAGGCGCAAACAAAAACTGTGTAAAGGCATACGCAAAAGCCAACCAACCACCTAATTTAGCAGCTTCGCTAATATCGGAATGATTTAATTCTTGTAATAATTTGGGAATAACGGGAATAATAATTCCAATTCCTATGATATCAATCAACATGGTTATAAAAATAAAACCAATAGCAGCTGATTTTTTTGAACTCATATATTTAATTGTTAGAAAACAAAGCTACGAAAAAACACTGTATTTATGATTGAAGAAAATGTATATAGACAAGCTCTAAAAATCAAAAAAGCCTTTCCATAAAATAGAAAGGCTTTAACATATAAACAATAAAATACTATAATTCTAATGCTTTTTTAGGATCGTTGTTCATCAACAATTCCATTGGGTTTTCTAAAGCTTCTTTAACAGCAACTAAGAAACCAACCGATTCACGACCGTCAATGATTCTGTGATCGTAAGATAATGCAATATACATCATCGGAGCAATTACAACCTGACCGTTTACAGCAACAGGACGTTCGATAATATTGTGCATTCCTAAAATTCCAGATTGCGGAGGATTAATGATTGGTGTAGATAACATAGATCCAAATACACCACCATTCGTGATCGTAAATGTTCCTCCTGTCATTTCATCTACTGTGATTTGTCCGTCGCGCGCTCTTGTTGCCAAACGTTTAATTTCAGCTTCAACACCACGGAAAGATAATAATTCTGCATTGCGAACAACCGGAACCATTAATCCTTTAGGACCAGAAACCGCGATTGAAATATCAGCAAAATCAAATTTAATTTGATCCTGACCATCGATCATCGAGTTTACATCTGGGAATAATTCTAAAGCGCGTGTTACTGCTTTTGTAAAGAACGACATGAATCCTAAACCTACATTGTGTTTTGCCTTAAACGCATCTTTAAATTCAGAACGTAATTTGTTTACTTCAGTCAAGTTCACTTCATTAAATGTAGTTAACATTGCTGTTGTATTTTTAGCTTCAACCAAACGTTCTGCTACTTTACGACGTAACATCGACATTTTTTTACGCTCTGTTCCACGAGGGCCACCTGTTGGTGTTCCCATTGAAGGAACTGCATTGATAGCGTCTTCTTTTGTTACGCGACCATCTTTTCCTGTTCCTTGAATTGTAGCAGGATCGATGCTTTTTTCGTCTAATATTTTTTTAGCAGCCGGAGATGCAGATCCTGTAGCATAAGTAGATGCTTGTGCAGCAGGCGCAGGCGCAGCTTTTACTTCTTCTTTTTTCTCTTCTGCTTTTGGAGCTTCGGCAGCAGGCGCATCACCAGAAGGTTTTGCAGCACTTGTATCGATTAAACAAACTACTTGACCTACAGCCACAGCGTCACCTTCTTCAGCTTTTAAAGTGATAATACCACTAGCTTCAGCAGGTAATTCTAATGTTGCTTTGTCAGAATCAACCTCAGCAATTGCTTGGTCTTTCTCTACATAGTCTCCATCTTTTACTAACCAAGTAGCAATTTCCACCTCTGTGATTGACTCCCCTGGCGAAGGAACTTTCATTTCTAAGATACTCATGAGTATATTAATTTAATTTTGTTATTTAAATTACTTTCTAAAATTATAAATTTTTATCGAAAACTTTCGCAATTGCATGTGCATATCTTGCTTTTGATCGAACTGATGAACCTGCTGCAGGAGCTGCTGCTTCACAAGGCGATGCCAAACGGAATTTTACTAAGTCGAAATTCATCAACATAAATCCGTAAGCGCCCATGTTTTTAGGTTCTTCTTGCGCCCAAACAAAATCTTCTGCATTAGGATACGAAGCAATTACATCTTTCAATCGGTCTGTATCTAACGGGAATAATTGTTCTAAACGAACAAAAGCTACATCGTTTCTACCTAAGTTTTCTTTTTCTGCTTGTAAATCGTAATAGAATTTTCCTGACACAAAAACCAACGTTTTCACAGCAGCTTTATCGGCTACTTTAGGATCATCTACAACCGTTTGGAACGATCCGTTTACTAATTCTTCTACTGAAGAAGTTGCTTCGGGATGACGCAATAATGATTTTGGAGACATTACAACCAAAGGTTTTCTGAAATCCGTAATCATTTGACGACGCAATAAATGGAAATGGTTTCCAGGCGTTGTACAGTTTGCCACATACATATTATGATTTGCACATAATTGTAAATAACGCTCTAAACGTGCCGAAGAGTGCTCTGCTCCTTGATGCTCATATCCGTGAGGCAACAACATGACAATTCCGTTTTGACTTCCCCATTTATCTTCTCCAGCCGAAATATACTGATCGATCATAATTTGAGCTCCGTTAGAGAAATCTCCAAACTGTGCTTCCCAAATCGTTAATGCTTTTGGATCTGCCATTGCATATCCGTACTCGAAACCTAAAACAGCATATTCTGATAAATGCGAGTTAAAGATACGCATTTGTCCGTTAGGCGATTTAATATGGTTTAACGGTGTATATTCTTCTTCGGTATCTTCGGTTTTAACTACCGCATGACGATGCGAGAAGGTACCGCGCTGAACATCTTGTCCCGAAAAACGCACATCGAAACCTTCTGAAATCAATGTTCCGTAAGCTAACAATTCACCCATTGCCCAATCTAACTTATCGGTTTCGTAATACATGGTATAACGATCTTTGATTAGTTTAGAAATTTTGCTGATGAATTTTCTGTCTTCTGGCAACGAAGTAATTGCAGGCGCAATTCCGTCTAACAATTCGCGAGAAACTTTAGTATCGTATGTTTGTAACATACGAGTACGATCTGCAATATGATAACCTTCCCACTCATTTTTCATGAAAGGAATAACAGTCGCTTTTTCTGTTGCTTTTGCTTCAGTTAAATTATCTTCAAGAAGTGCTTTATATTTTTCTTCCAACATACCCACATAACCATTCTCAATCACTTTATTTTCGATCAATCGAGCATTATAAAGATTACGTGCGTTTTGGTGTTTCGAAATCAATTTATAAAGAATAGGCTGCGTAAAACGAGGTTCGTCTCCTTCGTTGTGTCCGTATTTACGGTATCCAACTAAATCAACAAACACGTCTTCTTTAAATTCCATACGATAAGCCAAAGCAAAAACCATTGCTTTTACCGCAGCTTCTGTATCGTCTGCATTTACATGAATTACCGGCGAACCAACCACTTTTGCAACATCGGTCGAATAAACTCCCGAACGTGCATCTTTATAATCTGTTGTAAATCCTACTTGGTTGTTTAACACAACATGAATAGTTCCGGCAGTTTTGTAAGCACGTAATTTGCTCATTTGAACAATTTCGTAAACAATTCCTTGCCCTGCAACTGCTGCATCTCCGTGTAAAGCAATCGGCAATACTTTAGATGTATCATTCGAATAATAACGATCTTGTTTTGCACGAACAACTCCTTCAATCACAGCACCTACTGTTTCTAAATGCGAAGGATTCGGAGCTAAGTTTAAAGTAACTTTACCAGAATTTGTTTCGTAAATCGAAGTGTATCCTAAGTGGTATTTAACGTCACCATCAAAAGTATCTGCAACATCAGCATAATCTTTTCCGTCGAATTCGGTAAAAATATTTTTAGCCGGTTTTTGCATAATATTCGCTAAAACGTTCAAACGTCCGCGGTGTGCCATTCCAATCACAACATCCTCTACTCCACTTGCCGCTGCCGCTTGAATTAAAGCGTCTAAAGCCGGAATTGTAGATTCTAATCCTTCTAAAGAGAAACGTTTTTGTCCTACATATTTTGTGTGGAAGAAATTTTCGAAAGCCGCAGCTTGTACCAATTTCTCTAAAATATGTTTTTGTTGCTCAACTGTTAAATCAGAAATTTTAGATTCGAAATATTTAGCAATCCACTGTACTTTTTCATCATTAGGAATATACATAAATTCAACACCTGTTGTGGTGCAATAAGTGTTGATAAGATGATCTACGATTTGCTGTAAAGTACTTTTAGGTAGTTGGATGCTTTTTGCTGCTTCAAAAGAACTATTTAAATCTGCCTGAGAAAGTCCAAATTTTTCGATTGATAAATCCGGAACAGTTACAGATCTTTCTCTTAAAGGATTTGACTTTGTTAGCAAATGCCCGTGCGTTCTATAAGCGTCGATTAATTTTAAAACAGCGAATTCTTTCTGAAGACCTTCTGCCGCTTGCGACGATTCGTTTGAACCTGTATAAGCATTTGACAATTGTTCTACCGGGCTACCGTTGTATTCGTTTGCAAAATCGAACCCCTGAAAAAAACTTCTCCAACTTGGTTCAATACTATCAGGACTTACTAAGTACTGATCGTATAAATCTGCAAAAAACGCGGTATGCGCAGCATTTAAAAAGGAAAACCTATCCATAATATTTGTCTAAAGACTCTTTTTCGTTAAAAAAATTTCAACAAAAATACGATAGTTTCTATTAATAATACAATATTTTGTAGAGTTTTATGATTTAACTTTTAACGAATTAATAGATCTACATCTTTTATATTACAAAAAAATAGAACGAAAATTAACAATCTTATTTTTAAGACCGAATATTTCATCGTGATATTTATTTTTTAACAGTTTTTGAGAGAAAATTTCTCAAATTCTAAAAACGTAAATCCTTTCATTTTACTTCGTCACATTTTATCTTTTTGTTAAATAATCCATCGAAAGAATATTCCTATATTAGCAGAAATTTCTTCGATATGAAAAAAATTACCATAGCTTTATTAGGCTGCTTTTTGATATCTGCATCTGTTTCAGCTCAAGAAACACCCAACTTTTATCAACCTAAAAGAACTACTTTTTGGAGCGATGTGAGATTTGGTGGCGGATTAGGTCTTGCATTCGGAAATCAGTTTACCAATATAAGTGTTGCGCCAAGTGCTATAAAACCACTTACCGAACAATTTAGCGTGGGTGCTGGTTTGCAATTCAATTACATTTCGTCTAAAGATTGGTACAGTTCAACTTCGTACGGAATTAATGTTCTAGGATTATACAACCCGATTCCTGAATTTCAATTATCGGCAGAATTAGAACAATTACGCGTTAATAATACCATTGAAGGCTACAATACTAATATGGGACACGTTCCAGAAATTAAAGACAACTTTTGGAATACCGCTTTATTTTTAGGAGCAGGTTATTCGAACGGAAACGTTACAGTTGGCGTACGTTACAATGTTTTATACAAAGACAATAATTTTGTTTACACACAAGCTTGGATGCCTTTTATCCGAGTTTATTTCTAATAAAAAAATCGAGCATTAAATGCTCGATTTTTTTATACTGTTCTATTCATTAAGTTTAATGAAAACTCTCTCAATTCTTCTTTATAATCAATTGCAATTTCTAAATTATCTAAAATATGCAACGCTTTATTGGTGTATTCTTCAATTAACTTTTCAGAATCCGAAACTACTCCTGTTTCTTCAAAAAGCATTTTAACAGCTTCTATTTTCTCTTGAGTATTTTCGGTTGTAGCAAACCATTTTTCTAACGCAGCTTTTTGATTAGCATTGGCATTTTCTAACGATTTTAAATACAAAAAGGTTTTTTTGTTCTCTAAAATATCGCCTCCAACTTGTTTCCCAAAAGTTTCGGCATCTCCAAAAGCATCTAAGAAATCATCTTGTAACTGAAAAGCTATTCCTAAATAACGTCCGTAATCATAAATTGCTGTACGATTTTCGGCTGAAGTTTTAGCAACAATCGATCCCATTTCAAAAGCAGCTCCGACTAAAACAGCTGTTTTATAATCGATCATTTTAATATATTCCTCAATACTTACATCGGTTCGTGTTTCGAAATTAATATCCATTTGCTGACCTTCACAAACTTCTAAAGCTGTTTTACTAAACAACTTTGCCAATTCGCGAAATACTTGTGGTTCATAATTTTCGAAATATTGATACGCTAAAATCAACATCGCATCTCCGGAAAGAATTCCTGTATTTAAATTCCATTTTTCGTGAACCGTTTTATTTCCTCTTCTCAAAGGCGCATCGTCCATTATATCATCATGAATCAACGAAAAATTATGAAACATTTCGATCGCTACAGCAGCGTAAATCGCTTCTTTCGAAGTAGATCCAAAAACTTCGGCTGAAAATAATGTTAAAATAGGACGCAACCTTTTTCCTCCTATTTTTAATATATAATCTATTGGGTCATAAAGTTCTTTTGGCGATTTACTGATTTGAGTTCCATCTATAAACGATGAAACCTCTTCTCTATATCGGTCTAAATGATTCATTGAGTTTGAATTTTGCTTGCAAATGTAACGATTATTTTTCATTAATATTTATTTAACAAAAAACTTACGAAACTTTTTTGGTGTTTAAAGTTTCCGTTTTATCTTTGCTGAAATTTTTTCAATGAAATGAAGGAAGTTATTTTAAAGAAATCGTTAGAATTATTTACAAATAATGGTTTTAAATCAGTAACGATGGATGATATTGCGGCAGAATTAGGAATTTCTAAAAAAACTATTTACCAGCATTTTTCATCTAAGAACGAACTGATTGGATCTACCGTTGATTTTGTGTACGATTCGGCGATGGATCAATTAAAGAATATTGTTGGCAAAAGCGAATCACCAATTCATGAACATTTTGAAATGAAAAGCTGTGTTGCCGATATGTTTGGTCAAAAAATTAATGCAGCAACTGTTTATCAATTCAACAAATACTATCCAAAATTGGCTGAACGCCTTCGTAAAAGAAGATATCAAGATTTTGAATTTACCATTATCCGAAATTTGCGAGAAGGTGTTAACAAAGGATATTATAGAAAAGAAATGGATATTGATTTTATAGGAAAAGTATTTTTTCTTAGTTCTTCGGCTTTTTTCCATGACGAAGCTTTTATGGATTTACAAAACACACAATCGATCGATGATTTAGACGCGAAATTTACAGAATATCATCTTCGCGGAATTGTAACTCCGAAAGGATTAGAAATACTTGAACAACTTTTAAAAACCCACAAATAGATATGAAATATCGCTTATTAATGGCATTTGCGCTCTTAGGATTTATAGCACAGGCCCAACAAAAACTAACGCTTTCCGAAGCTGTTAACTACGCTTTAGAAAATAAAGCCGAAGCAGTTAAAGCTCGTTTAAACGTTAAAAACAGTGAGTATCAAATACAGGAAGTTCGTGCAAATGCACTTCCGCAGATTAGCGCAAGTGGAAGCTTAACTTATAATGCTATTTTACAAGAAACCGCTATGGATTTTATGGGAGAAAGCATGGTAATTAAAATGGGAAAGCCTTGGCAATCTACAGCAGCAGTTTCTTTAAATCAACAATTATTTAATCAGGCTGTTTTTACAGGATTAAAGGCTGCTAAAACAACGCGCGAGTTCTATAAAATCAATGAACAATTGACAGAAGAACAAGTTATAGAAAAAGTTGCAAGCAGTTATTACGAGGTTTACAAAACCAAATCTCAAATCAAAACGATTGATCAAACGGTAGAAAACACAACGCGCGTTCGTGATGTTATTCAAAGTTTATACGATAACGGTTTGGCTAAAAAAATTGATTTAGATCGTACAAATGTTACCTTAAACAATATTAAAAGTAGCCGTCAGCAATTAATTAACGCGTTAGAATTACAAGAAAATGCTTTAAAATATTTAATCGGTATGGATATTAACAATCCGATTACATTACCTGATGATACTTTCGAAATTACGCAACATGCTTTAGTTGACGAAACAACTAATATTGAAAACAGAACCGAAATTCAATTGTTAGAAAAACAAAGCGAATTATTAGTATTGAACAAAAAAGCAACCGAAGCACAAGGATATCCAAGTTTAAGCTTAAATGCTAATTATGGTTATTTAGGAATTGGCGATAAATTCCCTTGGTTTCAATCATATCCGGGAGCTTATTGGTCAGATTACTCTTCGATTGGTTTAAATCTTTCTATTCCTATTTTCAACGGAGGATCGATCCGAGCAAAAACAAAACAAGCTCAAATCGAAATCGATAAATTAGAAGTAGATAAAAGAGATACTCGTTTAGCATTAGATTTAGATTTGCGCAATGCAATAACCCAATTGAACAACTCTTTAATTACGTTGAATACGCAGAAAGAAAACGTGAATTTGGCTAAAGAAGTTTTAAGTAATGTTGAAAACAATTACAAATTCGGATTAGCTTCACTAACCGATTTATTAGATGCCGAGACATCGTTTGCCGATTCGCAAAACAGTTACACAAATGCTTTATTAGATTACAAAATAGCTGAAGTAAAATTAATTAAAGCAAAAGGAGAATTAAAATCATTAACACAAGAATAGAACTAAAATACACCCATAGTAGAATATGAAAAAGGTAATTATAACAGGAATCGTGATTATTGCGGCATTAGTCGGAATTAAATATGTTTTAGACAAAAACAAAGCTACAAACGAAGCGCATACAGAAGTAGTAGCGCAAAAAAACAGCGCCGTTGCCGTACGTGTAGCTACAGCCGATTTTAGAGAAGTAAACGGACAATATATTGCAAACGGAACTTTTATTCCAAAACAAGAAGTTAAAGTATCTGCCGAAACTCCGGGATTGGTTACACGCGTTTTAGTTCAAGAAGGATCTCGTGTTGCAGCTGGTCAAACATTGGCAATCATTAAAGCCGACCAGCAAAATGTAAACGTATCAAACGCTCAAGCGGTTTACAATAATGCAAAATCAGAAGTAGCTCGTTTTGAAAGTGCTTATGCAACTGGCGGAGTTACAAAACAACAATTAGATCAAGTAAAACTTCAATTAGAAAATGCTAAAAACAACTTGCGCAGTGCTCAAATTTCGGCTGGCGATGTTAACGTAAAAGCATCTTTCTCTGGAATTATAAACAAAAAGAATATCGAACCAGGATCTTATGTAAATCCGGGAATGGAATTATTCGAAGTTGTAAACGTTTCTACATTGAAGTTAAAAGTAAATGTTGATGAGAAAAACGTTGGAGCTTTAAGAATTGGACAATCAATAAAAGTATTGTCGCCTGTTTTAAGCGATAAAGAATTTACAGGAAGAATTTCGTTCATTGCTCCAAAAGCTGACGAAAGTTTAAACTTCCCGGTTGAATTAGAAATTCAAAATAACACATCAAACGATATTAAAGCCGGAATGTACGGAAATGCTTATTTTGGTAACAGTCAATTAACAAATGTATTAGTTGTTCCACGTACTGCTTTTGTTGGAAGTGTAAGTTCTAATCAAATCTTTGTTGCCAAAGGTGGTAAAGCTATATTAACAAAAGTAGTTTCAGGAAGAACATTCGGAGATTACATCGAAGTGATTTCAGGTATTGAAAAAGGTACGCAAGTTATCACTTCAGGACAAATAAACTTAGCTAACGAAACAGCTATTGAAATTATTAAATAAATAAGCCTCATCATCAATGAAAATATCTGAAATATCAATAAAAAGACCCAGTGTCATTATAGTGATTTTCTCACTATTGCTACTTGGGGGAATTGGATCTTACCTTAGTTTGGGATACGAACTAGTTCCTAAATTCGATGTAAACGTAATTACGGTTCAAACGGTTTATCCGGGTGCCGCACCAACCGAAGTAGAAACATCCGTTACCAAAGTAATTGAAGACGCCGTTTCATCGCTCGAAAATGTTAAGAAAATCGAATCGAAATCAATGGAAAGTGTTTCGGTTGTAATGATTACTTTAAACACAGGAGCCGATGTAAACTTTTTGCTTACCGATGCGCAACGGAAAATTAATGCCGTCATAAACGATTTGCCCGACGATGCTGAAACACCGGCATTAAGTAAATTCTCGTTAGACGATGTGCCCATTATGAACCTTTCGGTAACATCAAACCTTACCGAAAAAGAATTATACGATTTATTAGATCAAAAAATTCAGCCTGTTTTTGCACGTATTACCGGTGTCGCTAAAGTTGACATGGTGGGTGGTGAAGAACGTGAAATTCAAGTAAGTGTTAATCCCGAAAAACTAGCAGGTTACGGATTAACAATCAGTCAGATTCAACAAATTCTGGCTTCATCGAACATGGATTTCCCTACAGGAAATATCAAAACTCAAAGTACACAAACAACCATTCGCCTTTCGGGTAAATTCACTTCGTTAGAGCAAATGCGTAATTTACCTATTACAACTCCAACCGGAACTCAGATTCGTTTAAGCGACATTGCCGATGTTCAAGATGGAATTAAGGAAATTGAAAAAATTTCTCGTATCGATCAAAAGAACACCATTTTAATGCAGGTGTACAAACAATCTGATGCGAATGCGGTGGCAGTTTCTGATTTAGTTAAGAAAACAATCGAAACAATTCAAACAGATTATAAAGAGCAAAATGTACAGCTTTCTATTGCTTCCGATTCTACAGATTATACTATTAGTGCTGCAGATCACGTAATGGTCGATTTAGCACTTGCTGTAGTACTTGTGGTATTGATTATGTTATTTTTCTTACACAGTTTACGCGACGCGGGTATTGCCAGTTTAGCTATTCCATTATCGTTAATTGGTACTTTTATTGCCTTAAATCTATTTGGTTACACGCTTAACTTAATGTCGTTATTAGGTTTATCATTAGTTGTAGGTATTGTTGTGGATGACGCCATTGTGGTTATCGAAAACATTCACCGCCATATGGAAATGGGTAAAAATAAAGTTCGCGCTGCTTATGATGGTGCTAAAGAAATTGGATTTACCGTAACGGCAATTACCTTAGTTATTGTGGTAGTATTCTTACCAATTGCAATGTCTCAAGGTTTAGTTTCTGATATTTTACGTCAGTTCTGTGTTACTGTTGTAGTTGCAACGTTCTTATCTTTATTTGTTTCATTTACATTAGTACCTTGGCTTTATTCTCGTTTCGGAAAAATTTCGCACATTAGTAAACACTCATTCTTCGGTCGAATTTTATTTGGATTCGAAGCAGGTTTATCAAAATTAACCGGAGCTATTTCAGGAATTCTAGTATGGGCATTAGGTAGTAGAAGAAATAAAATTATTACATTATTAATTACATTAATTCTGTTCTTAGCTTCAACTGTAGGTTTAGTTGGTGGAGGTTTTATTGGTGGAGATTTCTTCCCAGGAAGTGATAAAGAAGAGTTTTATCTTCAAATGGAATTAAATAAAGACGCTTCGATTGAACAGACGAATTTATTGACTCAAAAAGCGGAAGCTTATCTATCTCAGAAACCTGAAATAGAAAAGATGATCACAACTGTAGGTCAAGCTTCTGACGGAATGATGACTACAAACGGAACAAAATATAAGTCTGAAATCCAGATCTTTTTAACCGATGGGCATAGAAAAATTGAGCCAACTAAAGTATATGCAGCAAAATTAAAACGAGAAATGGAAAACGTTTTAGTTGGAGCTAAAATAAAAACAATCCAAGTGGGAATTATGGGGGCAGAACAAGCACCATTAATGCTTACTGTTATTGCTTCATCACAAGAAGACGCTTTGGAATACGCACGTAAAGCAGGCGATTTATTAGCAAAAATACCTGGAGCAAGTGAGATTAAGTTAACATCGGAAGATGGAAACCCGGAAGTAGTTGTTCAGTTAGATCGCGATAAAATGAATGCTTTAGGCTTAAATGTTGCAACAGTTGGTATGACTATGCAAACTGCTTTTGCCGGAAACACTGATACAAAATACCGCGCCGGAGATACTGAGTACGATATCAATATTCGTTTTGACGAAATTGGTCGTGGTACAATTGACGATGTTAAGAATTTAAAATTCATTAATCAACAAGGTCAAACAATAACACTAGAACAATTTGCCGATATTACATATGGTTCTGGCCCTACTTTATTAGAGCGTCGCGATAAATCACCATCTGTTTCTGTTCAAGCACAAGTTGTAGGTAAAGCAGCAGGAACATTAGCAGAAGAATGGGAAGCCGAATTTTCTAAATTAGAATTAAAACCAGGAGTTTCATTCAAATGGGGCGGTAACAAAGAAAATCAGGATGAAGGTTTTGGTACCTTAGGAATTGCTTTATTAGCATCAATTATTTTAGTTTATGCAGTAATGGTTATTTTATATGATAGTTTCTCTAAACCGTTCATTATCTTATTTTCGATTCCGTTATCATTCATCGGAGCATTGCTTCTACTTGCTTTAACCAACGAAACATTAAACATTTTCACGATTCTGGGAATCATCATGTTGATTGGTTTAGTTGCGAAGAATGCGATTATGTTAGTCGATTTTGCTAATCATAAGATTGAAGCCGGCTACAGCACTTACGACGCTTTGATAGCTGCAAACCATGCGCGTTTCCGTCCAATTATGATGACAACGATTGCAATGGTTATTGCAATGGTTCCTATCGCATTTGCACAAGGAGATGGATCTGATATGAATCGTGGATTGGCTATTGTAATTATGGGTGGTTTATTATCATCGCTATTCCTAACCTTAATTATCGTTCCTGTTGTTTACTCTATTTTTGATAGTTTAGGACGTAGATTTGGAAAAGGAAAAGAAACAAATTACGGTGAGTTAATCACAGCTGATTACGAAGAAAATGAAAACTTTGTTGACGAATACGGAGACAAAAAAATATAATATTTTTGCAAAACTTAAAAACGACCCGAAGGTCGTTTTTTTGTTATTTATCATTTCATTAACAAGACTTTAAGACCTAATAATTTATTTTTATATTCTATTAATCTTAAAATCTAACTGCTATGAACAAATTAGAATTAGAAGGAAAATGGAATCAAATTAAAGGCGCCGTAAAACAGAAATACGGAGAATGGTTTGATAATGACGAAGTATTTGCCGACGGAAAACTAGACGAATACGTTGGTAAAATTCAAGAAAAAACAGGAAGAACCAAGGAAGACATTGAACAAGAAATTAAAGATTGGCGAGAAGACGACAATCATCTTTAGTATTAAAAACAAAAAACCAGCTTTTCAGCTGGTTTTTCCTTATCATTAATTATCCTAAAAACGGATATCTATAATCTGTATCTGGCACAAAGGTTTCCTTAATTGTTCTCGGAGAAACCCAACGTAACAAGTTAATCATAGAACCTGCCTTGTCGTTTGTTCCCGAACCTCTTGCTCCACCAAATGGTTGTTGTCCAACAACAGCTCCTGTTGGTTTATCGTTAATATAGAAGTTTCCTGCAGCATTTTCTAATGCTTTAGTTGCTGTTTCGATTGCATAACGACATCCAGAGAAAATAGCTCCGGTTAAAGCATATTCAGAAGTTTGATCAACTAATTGTAAGCTTTCTTCCCATTTAGTATCTTCGTAAACATATACTGTTAAAACCGGTCCGAATAATTCGCGCTCCATTGTATCGTATTTCGGATTCGTTGTTAAAATAACAGTCGGTTCAATAAACCATCCTTTAGATTTATCATATCCTCCACCCACAACAACTTCTGCTTCGTTTGATGCTTTCGCATCGTCGATTGCTTTTGCTAATTTATCGAAAGACGATTCTGTAATTACAGCCGACATAAAATTGCTCATATCTTCCGGAGAACCTAATTTGAATGTTTTTAAGTCTTCGATTACATAGTTTTTAACTTCTTCCCATAATGAAGCCGGAATGTAAGCGCGCGATGCAGCCGAACATTTTTGTCCCTGATATTCAAAAGCTCCACGAGATAAAGCGGTTGCAACTTCTTTCGCGTTTGAAGAAGGATGCGCCCAAACGAAATCTTTTCCTCCTGTTTCACCAACGATACGAGGATATGTTTTGTATTTGTGAATGTTTTGACCAATTGTTTTCCAGAAATCGTTAAAAACGCCTGTTGAACCTGTAAAGTGAATTCCAGCAAAATCGGCAGAATCTAAAATAGTATTGGTAATCATTGCTGAATCTCCATAAACTACATTGATTACTCCGTCTGGTAATCCTGCTTTTTTGAATACTTCTACAATTACATTTGCAGAATATATTTGAGTTGCAGCCGGTTTCCAAACCACAACATTCCCCATCATTGCCACACAAGAAGGTAAATTTCCTGAAATTGCAGTAAAATTAAAAGGAGTTATCGCATACACAAAACCTTCTAGCGGACGTTGCTCTACTCTATTCCAAATTCCTTTTGAAGAAATAGGTTGTTGTTTATAGATTTCGGTCATGTATTGCACATTGAAACGTAAGAAATCAATGAACTCACAAGCCGAATCAATCTCTGCCTGATGAACTGTTTTTCCTTGAGCAATCATGGTAGCTGCATTAATTTTAGCGCGGTAAGGACCTGCAAGTAATTCAGCTGCTTTTAAAAAGATCGATGCTCTGTGTTCCCAAGACATTTGCGACCATTTTTTACGAGCTTCCATTGCTGTTTCGATTGCTTTTTTCACTAAAGCTTGATCAGCAGTATGATAAACTCCTAAATGATGTTGATGATCGAACGGAGGAAATAAATTTTTAGTATTTCCTGTTCTAATTTCTTCTTTTCCAATATATAAAGGAATATCAACAGTAGAACTGTACAATTCTTTAAAAGCTTTTGATACTTCTTCGCGCTCAGGTGTACCTGGTGCGTAAGTTTTTACGGGCTCGTTAACAGCCACCGGAACATTAAAAAATCCTGTAGACATAAGATTGAGTTATATTTATTAATTGTATATATGCACGACGTTTAAAAGAAACAATGGTATTTTAACATGAAATATATGAGAATTCGATTTGTTGATCATCGTAAAATAACCTTGCATACTCCCGGTATCTCCTTTTATAAAAGTTCCGGACATATACATATGCGATTCGTTAGGATTTAAAACAGGCTGTTCGCCTACAACACCTTCTCCTTCAACAACAATATCGTTATTAAGCGCATCTTTTATCAACCAATAACGGCGCAATAATTGCACCGTATCGTTTCCTTGATTCTCGATCGTTATTTCGTAATTAAAAAAATTCACCAATTCACCAAAATGCTTTTGAGCACCCAAACTGTTCGTTTTTACAACTACTTTTATGCCTTTGGTAATTTGTGAAACCATTTTCTTTTTAATTTATTCAAAATTACGAATATTTTTTTAATTGGTAATGAGTTTACTATCTGCATTACCTAAACCGATAATTCGTTCATATCGATCCGAATCGTTTTTGTAATAAACCAAAGCATGATAAATATTTTCGGTTTCGTAAAAATTTCCATCAGGGTTTAACTCTTCCAAAACTTTTCCTCGATTATCGGCTATTACATATTTATAATTCGTAAATCCTTGTTTTACAAATAAAGCAGTTTTATAAG
This sequence comes from Flavobacteriaceae bacterium UBA3339, assembly GCA_002360925.1. GTDB lineage: Bacteria > Bacteroidota > Bacteroidia > Flavobacteriales > Flavobacteriaceae > Flavobacterium. The sequence continues at coordinate 69,469 of DERN01000003.1, forward strand.
TATTCGATTCAGAATCGAACTTCATTTCAGAATCATTGTTTAATTGATAATCATTAAACATTCCAACTACATAGAGCTTTTGCGAACTTGGCAATTTCTCTAAATTATAGGTAAGATAAACCCAAGTATAATCTGCTTCGGTATTAGGATTTTCTCTGAATTTATTTCTAGGTTTAAAAGCTCCGTTTACATCCTGATAAAAACTATATGTTTTATTTTCTTTCAAAGGTTTGGTCGGATATAAATAAACTTCATATAATTCGCTTCGTGTAATTTTACTTACGTTGTTATTGATTTGACGAATATCGCTTGTATCAAAATAAAGAAATTCATTTCCTGCCCAAAAATTCGTTTCTTCATCGTATTGATATTTAAACTGATTTCCCAAAATATATTGCGGTTTTAAATTGGTTAACGCATTATACCATTGTCCGTTTTGTAAAATAACTACATTTACATTTTGTTTAGGGTTTTGCAACAGCTCGTTTCCAAAATCAATATTCATATAAATATTCTGCTTGAAAGGCGCAACTTCTAAATTCCGAGTTTTCTTTACTTCTAAACTTACTTGAGCTAGATTTTCGTACAAAACAAAACGTCTTTCTAACACTTTTTCTCCGTCTACATTATAAATTTCCAAAATAAAATTTCCCGAAATCATAATTTGAGAATCTCTATTTGGGAACGAAATCGTATAGTTCGCAAAAGCCTGAAAGGTATTGAAGGAAGTTTGATAAGATGGAATTTGTACACTTTGAGCTCCTTTAAGATATTCGGTAATTTTCAAATCAGACTTTTTCCAATCTCTTGTACAATGTACAATTTGATAATAATAATCGGATCCATCTCCAATTAGATCATCAAACGAAAGCTGAAAACGCTCTCCCAATTTAAAAATCGGAATAAGCGATTCATTTCCCTGATGAAACATTGCCGATCTTATATAATACGGATCTAAAACAGCGAAACTTTGAAACGAAATAATAAAGAAGAAAATACTGATAATGAACCTATTCATATCTACCTATTTTACGAATTATGTAAATATACTAAATGCTTGATAACCTAAAAAAGAAAGAATCGTTTTAATCATAAAGATTTTTTACGACTTTGTTATTTCTTCATCAAAATTTAGTTACTTTGCACTATATTATAATTAATAAAATCATAGATTATGAAAAAAATCGTTTTATCATTAGCAGTAATCGGTGGATTAGTATTCACATCTTGTAAAAAAGAAGCTACTCAAGAGAATTTAGAAAATAAATTAGATTCAATCACAGAACAAACTAAAGATACTTTAGATGAGATCAAAGAAGAAGTAGTTGAAACTGTTGAGTCGTTAGATGCAAAAATTAAAGAAGCTGAAGCTGAATTAGCAAAAGCAGTTACAGTTGAAGAAAAACAAGCTGCTACCAAAAAATTAAACGAAGCAAAAGCTGCTTTAGCTACTTTAAAAGGAGAAGCGATTTCAACAGCTGAAGAAGTTAAACAAGAAGCTACTAACGCGGCTAAAAAAGCTGGAGATGCTGCTAAAAATACTGTAAAAAAAGCTGAGAAGAAAGTAGAGAAAGCTAAGGAGGAAGTTGTAAATAAGGGACAAAAGACGCAAGAAACAATTAAGGATCTTAAATCTAAAGAATTAAATAAAACCGAAAGTAATGATTTCAACAAAATTAAAGAATTAACTAAATAA
>DERN01000003.1:71174-452187 GCA_002360925.1 Flavobacteriaceae bacterium UBA3339
TTATTTAGTTAATTCTTTAATACTGAAGAATCTAAATTCTTTAAAACTTTCATATTTGAAGAAGACTTTGCCGATTGTGGTGTATACCATTGAGTCAGTGACATACCTGACGCTCCATTAAAATTAAATTTAGTATCGTCTACAGAGTTATTACCATTATAATCAACTTCTAAAGAAGATTCTCCTAAATTAAAAACATTAAAGTTAACCTCAACTTTTCCAAAAGCATATTTTGTATCAGAAATTGCTTTCCCGTCTTTAATCACAGTTATTCTGTAAGGAAAGACATTTTCTGTCTGATTAGGCAATTGCAATCCGTATGTCCCTGCTGTAGAACCTTCCTTAGCCTCAACATCAAAATACACTTGTAATTCATATTCAGGTTTTTGATCACCATTTTTTAACCATGCAGCCGCCACCCATTCAGTTACAACATACTCTTCACCCCCTTCTTCATAAGCAGTTTTTATAACACTCAACTTTTTATCTGCCGTACTTTGAATTAAGAAAGTATTACTATCTAATTCTAAAGTTTCTCCATTAACCTTAACGAAATTCTTAATTCCTCCTGGATTTTCTCCTCCTGGATTTTCTCCTCCTGGATTTTCTCCTCCTGGATTAGTTGTTGAATCATCACTTCCACAAGAGGTCATCGTTAAAGAACCCACAGCAACAAAAGCAATTGTTGCTAACGATAAAAACACTTTTTTCATAATAGATTTATATTATTTTATTGTTAATTTATAATGGCTAATTTAGGAATTAATTTTTATAAAACAATAGTTTTGAAAAAAAATATGAATTTTATAAAATCATGTATGTTCATATTTTCACTTTTATTTTCACATAAAAGTTATATTTTTGGAGGTATATAAAACGAAACCGAAATATATACCTTAATATATAATATCATGAATGAATCTTTTGAAAGCAATCCGTTGATTGATCGTTTACCAAAGCATTTAAAACAATTTATTAAGCCTCAAAATTACGATGATTACACTCCTATTAACCAAGCTGTCTGGCGATATGTAATGCGTAAGAACGTTGATTATCTTTCAAAAGTTGCTCATTCATCTTATATGGAAGGTTTGAAAAAAACCGGGATTTCTATCGAAAACATCCCAAGTATGTACGGTATGAATCGTATTTTACGAGAAATTGGTTGGGCTGCAGTTGCAGTTGATGGTTTTATTCCGCCTAATGCTTTTATGGAATTCCAAGCGTATAATGTATTGGTTATTGCTTCCGATATTCGGCAATTAGAAAATATTGAATATACACCTGCTCCAGACATTATTCACGAAGGCGCTGGTCACGCTCCTATTATTGCAAATCCTGAATATGCCGAATATTTAAGGCGTTTTGGAGAAATTGGTTGTAAAGCAATTTCTTCCGCTCATGACTATGAAATTTACGAAGCAATTCGCGAATTATCTATTTTAGAAGAAGCTGAAGGAACATCAGAAGAAGAATTAAAACGCATTCGAACAAAAGTTGATGAACTTCAAGCAAAAACAACCGAACCTTCAGAAATGGCATTAATTCGAAATCTACATTGGTGGACAGTTGAATACGGTTTAATCGGAACAATTGAAAATCCTAAAATTTACGGCGCTGGTTTATTATCTTCTATTGGCGAAAGCGAATGGTGTATGACCGATAAAGTTGTTAAGCTTCCTTATAGCATAGACGCTGCTTACCAAGGATTCGATATTACAAAACCGCAACCTCAATTATATGTTACGCAAGATTTTGCTCAATTAAGTATGGTTTTGGAAGAGTTTGCAAATAAAATGGCGTTGAGAACCGGAGGTTTAAGTGGTGTTAAAAAATTGATTAATTCAAAAGCTTTAGGAACGATCGAACTTTCTACCGGATTACAAATTTCGGGTGTTTTTACTAATGTAATCGAAAACAACGGGAAACCAGTTTATATTCAATCTACAGGAAAAACAGCTTTATCTTATCGCGAAAAAGAATTGGTCAACCACGGAACATCTTATCATTCTGAAGGTTTCGGGAGTCCAATCGGTCGATTAAAAAACATCAATCTTGCGATTGAGGATATGAGCCCGCGCGATTTACAAGCTTATGATATTTATGAAGGAAAACATATTGAATTAGAATTTGAAGGCGATATTAAAGTTTCGGGTGAAATCATTACCGGCTCAAGAAATCTTCAAGGCGAAATCATTTTAATTTCTTTTAAAAACTGTACTGTAACACATAACGATCAGGTTCTGTTTCAACCAGAATGGGGAACTTTCGATATGGCTGTTGGAAAAAAAGTAGTTTCGGCTTTTTCGGGTCCGGCAGACATAAACAGTTTCGATATGATCACGCACGTTCCTTCAACCAAAACAATTAAATCTAAAAAGTCGGACAAACGTGAAGCTCTTGAAAAATTATATGCAAAAGTAAGATCGTATCGCGAGAATGAACCAGAAGAAGATTTAGATCTTATTTTAAAAGACTTAATTAAAAATCATCCTCAAGATTGGCTTTTATCTTTAGAAATAGTCGAAATAGCAAAACAAAATAATTTACCTATATATAATGAAGCTTTAGAACATTTGTTAAATGTAAAAGAACAACGACCAGAGGTTTCTCATTTAATTGCAAACGGACTTAATTTATTATAATATTTTTTTAAAAAACGGACTTTCAAAAGAAGCCCGTTTTTGCATTTTAACATATTATTACCAAATATTGGTTTAAATATCCGATAAAACTGTCTATTTTTATTGAAATTCAAAAATATCACAATGAACTTCAAAAAAATTACATTAGCATTGCTTATTTTGCCTGCTTCTTTGTGGGCACAAGTAGCAGATCTGAGTCAGAAAGTTCCGAATGATCCGGATGTTCGTATCGGAAAGCTAGAAAACGGTTTAACTTACTACATTCGCAAAAACGGAAAACCTGAAAAGAAGGTAGATTTACGAATGGTTTTAAATGCCGGTTCTATTTTAGAAACCGATAAACAAGTTGGTTTAGCTCACTTTATGGAACATATGGTTTTTAACGGAACTAAAAGTTTCCCAAAAAACGCATTAATCGATTATTTACAAAGCATCGGAGTTAAATTTGGTCAACATTTAAACGCTTATACAAGTTTTGACGAAACGGTTTACTTCCTTCCAATTCCTTCCGATGATCCTGTTAAATTAGATAAAGGCTTCCAAATTCTAGAAGATTGGGCTTTTAATGCCAACTTAGAAGGAAAAGATATCGATGACGAACGCGGAGTTGTTATTGAAGAATATCGTACACGTTTAGGCGCTAGCAATAGAATGATGAGAGAGTATTTACCTAAAATGCTTCATAATTCGCACTACGCAAATCGTTTACCAATCGGAACTAAAGAAAATTTAGAAACATTTAAACACGAAGAAATCCGTCAGTTTTACAAAGATTGGTATCGTCCAAATTTAATGGCAGTTATTGTTGTTGGAGATATTGATGTAAATCAGATGGAAACTAAGATTAAAGAGCATTTCGGGAAATATAAAAATCCTGCAAATCCAAAAGAACGCAAATCATTCGATATTCCAAATCACAAAGAAACATTTGTTTCAATTAGTACGGATAAAGAAGCAACTTCTTCAAATGTTCGAATCTATTACAAAGATCTTGAAAACAGCAAACCTTCTACAACCGTTGGTGATTACAAAAATGATTTAATCGACAATCTATTTTCTTCTATGCTAAATAAACGTTTAGAAGAATACACAAACGATGCAAATCCGCCATTCATGTACGGTTTCAGTTATCATGGAAGCATGATGGGACGTGGAAAAGAAGCATTCCAATCTTTTGCAGGAACAGCTGAAGACAAACAATTGGAAGCGATTAAAGTATTAGCAATCGAAAACGAACGCGCTCGTAAATTCGGTTTTACTCAATCTGAATTAGATCGAGCTAAAAACGAAACATTGGCTTATTACGAAAAAGCGTTTAACGATAAAGACAAAAACAATTCGTCTGCTTATTTAGGAAGATATCAAGAGAACTTTTTAACAGGCGAAGGAATTCCTTCAATTGATTACGAATACAAATTAGTAAAAGATTTTATGCCTTCGATTACATTAAACGATGTAAATAAGGTAATTCATTCTTATATTAAAGATGAGAATCGTGTAATTGTTTTAACAGGTCCTGAAAAAGATGGTTTGAAAAAACCAACTGAAAAAGAAGTTTTAGCAGCCTTAGATGTTTCTAAAATTGAAATTACTCCTTATGAAGACGCTGCTGTTGCCGAATCTTTAATTCGAAACGAAATTAAACCAGGAAAAGTAGTTAAAACCACTAAAAACGATAAATTAGGAACAACAACATTAGAACTTTCGAACGGAGCTAAAGTTACCTACAAAAAAACAGATTTTAAAAACGACGAAATTTTGTTTGGAGCAAGAAGTTTTGGTGGATCAAACTTAACCGACACTAAAACCTACAAATCTACGTATTTAGCAGACGGAGCTATAACTCAAGCTGGAATTTCAGGAATGGATCAAAATGCGTTATCAAAATTCAATACCGGTAAAATCTATCGTGTTTCTCCTTTTGTTGGAGGAATTACAGAAGGTTTTTCAGGAATGGCGACTCCAAAAGATTTAGAATATTTATTCCAATCTGTTTATGCTTATTTCACTGATTTAAATTATGATGAAAAGGCTTACGAATCAGAGAAAAACAAAATGCAATCGTATTTCGCTAATATGATGTCGCAACCTGAAATGTTCTTTCAAAAAGAAGTTTCTGATTTCACTTACGGACACAACGAGCGTTATACTTCGTTCCCTCCAACAGATAAAGATTGGGAAAGCACAAATTACAAAAAGGCTTACGAATTATTTAAAGAGCGTTTCGCTGATGCAAGCGATTTCGAGTTTTTCTTTGTAGGAAACATTACAGATGAGCAAGTTAAAACGCTTTCTGAAAAATATTTAGCTTCATTACCTGCTTTAAACAGAAAAGAATCATTTAAAGATTCTGGTTCTCGCGCTAAAGCTGGAGTTCACAAAAAAGAAGTTTTCAAAGGAAATGATGACAAAGCAACTGTAAGAATTTCTTATACAGGCGAAACAACATACTCTGCAAAAGAAAACTTGGCAATGGAAGCTTTAGGAGAGATCTTAACAATTAAATTGATTGAAGAACTTCGTGAAAAAGAAGGTGGAGTATACGGAGCAAGTGCTTACGGAAGCTTAAACAAACTTCCTTACGGTTCGTACAGCTTTATGGTTGGATTCCCAACTAATCCGGCAAGTGCTGATAAATTGATTGAAATGACGTTACAAGAAATCGAAAAGATTCAGAAAAACGGACCTGAAGCTAAAGATTTAGAGAAATTTAAAGAAGGTGAAATGACCGATTACACAAAGTCTTTAAAAGAAAACAGTTATTGGTTAAATGTAATGATTAAAGCATTCAACAATCAAGAAGATCCTAATAAAGCATTAGATTTCGAAAATAATTTAAAAGCTTTAACAACTAAAGATGTTCAAGATGTAGCTAATAAATATTTAAATAAAAATAGAATTATTTCGGTTTTAAAACCCGAAACAGCTAAAAAATAATGAACAAAAAGAAACCTCCGATTAAAATTCCAATCGGAGGTTTTTATTTGTAACAAACCGGAATAATTTCTCCTTTTGCTAAACAGTATCGTTTTATTTCCTGATCTGATAAGTGATTTGTATAATCAACCTCATCTACTTTAAAGCCTATACTTCGCAACTTATCAAAATAATCTCTTCCATAAATTCTAACATGATCGTATTGTCCAAATATTTTAGCACGTTCTTTTTTATCTTTTATAGAATCATCTTCAAAGGTTTTGGCTCTATTTAAATCTTGTGGAATTTGTAAAATTGCCATTCCTTCAGGTTTTAAAATTCGATACAATTCTTTCATTGCTTTTGTATCATCCGGAATATGCTCTAATACATGATTACATAAAATAACATCGTATGAATTATCTTTAAATGGAAGATTACAAATATCCGCTTTAACATCGGCTAAAGGCGAATTTAAATCTGTAGTTGTGTAATTTAAATTCGGTTGCTTTCTAAATTTTTTATAAAATGCCTGTTCGGGTGCAAAGTGTAAAACCTTTATTGACTTTGTAAAAAAATCAGTTTCATTTTTTAAGTACAACCACAATAATCGATGACGTTCTAAGGAAAGAGTACTTGGAGAAAGAACATTACTTCTTTGAGTTCCGTAACCATAAGGCAAAAACATTTTGAAGGATTTTCCGTCGATAGGATCTGTAAATATATTTCCTTTTAATGCAAAAGCTAAAACAGGTCTAATAAAATAACTCGCCCTAATTAGAATAGGACGAGGTATTGTATTCAATATCGTTTTAAATGCTTTTTTTATCATTAGATAACCAATGGTTGTTTACGAAATTCGTCTTCTTCGTTTGATTGAATTCCTAATGCTTTATAAATATAAGCAAATGTAGATAACAACTCAGGTTTTCCATCAACCAAGGCAACATCATGTTCAAAATGTGCCGAAGGTTTTCCGTCGCGAGTTACGATGGTCCATCCGTCTTTTAATTGTTTAATGTTTTTCGTTCCCATATTTACCATAGGTTCAATTGCAACTGTCATCCCTTCGACAAACAACTTACCACGACCTTTTTTACCATAATTAGGCATTTCAGGAGCTTCGTGCATCTTCTTTCCAATTCCGTGGCCTACTAACTCTCGAACCACAGAATATCCATTTAATTCGGCATATTTTTGAATAGCTGAACCTACATCTTCTACTCTATTTCCTGCTTTAAACTCACGAATACCAACATATAAAGACTCTTTTGTAACTTGAAGAAGCTTTTTAGTTTCGGGTACAACATCGCCGACTTCAAAAGTATAACAATGATCGCCATAATATTGATTTACAATTGCGCCTAAATCACACGAAACTATATCTCCATCTTCTAAAGGACGATTTGTAGGAAGCCCATGAACGATTTGCTCATTCACTGAAGTAAGCAAGGTTGCAGGACAACCGTAAAGTCCTAAAAAGCCAGGAACTCCGCCATGATCTCTAATATATTGTTCGGCTAATTTATCTAACTGAAGCGTAGTAATACCGGGTTTAATCTCGGTTGCTAACATTCCTAAAGTTTTAGAAACCAATAACGCAGCTTCGCGCATTATTTCGATTTCTTCTCTTGTTTTTACTACAATCATTTTACTGTTTTTTTACGATGCAAATTTACGTAATTATTTTAAGTCTTCTGTAAGTTAATAAGAAAACAAAAAGAGCCTCGTTTTTTGAGGCTCTTTTATACTTAGTAAAACTAATTTAATTATTTTTTGATGAACTTAGAAGTTGCTTTTCCTTCGTTAGTTGTTATATCAATTAAATAAGTACCCGTAGATAAATCTGAAACATTGATAACAGAAACGTCTTTTTGTACTTTAACTACTTTCCCTGTTAAATCCGAAATTCTGATTTCATTTGCACTTAACCCGTTTTTAGATGTAATATTTAACACATCTGTTGCTGGATTAGGATAAATTGTAAAGTTTTCTTTAAAGAAGTCTTCTGAAGATGCCGATGAATTTTCAACTAGGTCAATAGCTATTTTAACATTAGCACCTGTTACACCAAGCGATGCAACTGTTTGAGGAGTATTAACACCACACCCTGTTGCCATAATATACCCTGCAGCTGTTTCATTTCCTGAAACAGCTCCGATATAATATATTCCACCTTGAACATTATTATTATATATTTCGGCTACAATAATATCTCCCGAAGAAACTGTAACTGGATTGGTAAAATTTACCGTTACCAAACTTTCATCATTAGCAGCAGTTAAAGTAGCGTTTGCTGTATCTAATTGTGTAAGTCCAGAAGGATAAGATGCAGGAAAGGCTCCGTTACTCTTATATAATTTTACTGTAATTGGAAAATCAGGTACAGACGCTGCTAAATCTACAGCAAAAACTCCTAATTTCACAGAAACAATCTTAGTATTAGAGGTCATTGTATAAGCTCTATAATAACTTGACTCTCTCATACCAACTAATTGCCCCGCTTGATTGTTTAAAGGACAATAGATCGATCCTTCAGTAGGAATCGCCCCACCTGTTTGTGAGATAACAGTTTGAGCATTTAAATTACCTAGACTTAATAATCCTAAAGCTGCTAATAAATGTAATTTTTTATTCATAATATTTATATTTAGTAATTCATTAATAATGTAGCTAATATAGCTAAAATATTTTAGATTGTTATTATTTTTTAAAATATTTTACCGAAATCCTAAACCAATACCTTTCCGGTCATAACATTTGGTTGAGGAATGTCCATTATCTCAAGGATTGTTGGTGCTACATCGCCTAAAACTCCATCATGAATTTCTTTAAAATATTTATCGATTAAAATCAGTGGAACAGGATTTGTTGTGTGCGCCGTATTCGGACTTCCGTCTTCGTTGTACATGGTTTCGCAATTTCCGTGATCGGCTAAAACCAAAACCGAATAATCATTTTCTATTGCAGCCTCTATGACTTGTTGTGCACAAATATCGACCGTTTCGCAAGCTTTTATTGCTGCTTCCATACTTCCGGTATGACCAACCATATCTCCGTTCGCAAAATTTAAACAAACAAAATCTACTTCTTGTTTTTTTAATTCTGGAATTAAAGCATCTTTTAAATCAAAAGCACTCATTTCAGGTTTTAAGTCATATGTTGCTACTTTTGGAGACGGACATAAAATACGAGATTCTCCTTCAAAAGGTTCTTCTCTTCCACCTGAAAAAAAGAACGTTACATGCGGATACTTCTCTGTTTCGGCGATTCGAATTTGTTTTTTCCCTGCTTCCGAAAGCACCTGTCCTAATGTATTGGTAATATTATCTTTATTATAAACTACGTGAATATTTTGGAAACTTTCATCGTAATTTGTCATGGTAACATAGTACAAATCTAACTTCTTCATTCCGTATTCTGGTAAATCTACTTGAGATAAAACTTCGGTTAATTGTCTCCCTCTATCGGTTCTAAAGTTGAAGAAAATCACAACATCGCCTTCTTTTATTGTAGTTAACGGTTCATTATTTTCGTCAACCATAATAATAGGCTCAATAAACTCATCTGTAATATTATTTGCGTAACTATCCGCAATACTTAAAACAGCATTTTTAGAAGGCATTCCAATTCCTTTTACCAACAAATCATACGCTTTTTTAACTCGTTCCCAACGTTTATCACGATCCATTGCAAAATAACGACCAATTACCGAAGCTAGTTTTCCGGTAGAATTTTCCATATATTTTACTAAAGCGCTAATATGATCTGCTCCTGACTTTGGATCCACATCGCGTCCGTCTGTAAAAGCATGAACAAAAACATCATTCAATCCAAAATCTTTTGCGGCATCTAACAATCCGTATAAATGATTAATATGCGAATGAACTCCGCCATCTGAAGTTAATCCTAAAAAATGTACCGGACGATTATTTGTTTTGGCATAATCGAAAGCAGCTTGCAAAACCGGCTCAACTGCCAATGTTTTATTTTGAACTGCTAAATTGATTTTCGCCAAATCCTGATAAACAATTCTACCCGCTCCTAAATTCATGTGTCCAACTTCCGAATTTCCCATTTGTCCTTCGGGCAATCCAACATTCAATCCGTCTGTTCTTAATTGAGCAAAAGGATGTTTTTTATATAAACTATCAATAAAAGGCGTGTTTGCATTATCTATTGCAGATACTTTTGGATCGGGAGAATTTCCCCATCCGTCTAAAATCATCAGAAGGACTTTTTTACTCATTTTACCAAATAATATTTGCATCAAATTTACTTATAGTTCTTTAGATAAAAGTCGATTTCTTTAACATTCTATCAAAAATAAATGTTAAATATGTTTAGAGAATATTAAATTTATAATTAGTTTGACAATAATGTTGTTATATTTACGTTCATAAATTTTGAAAACCTAAGTATAAGAACAAATGAGATTTAAGTTATTACCAATAATGATGGTGGGTTTGTTGTCTTTTAAACCAATATCGATCAACGATCCCGACGGAGATAAAAATGGAAATGGAAACGGTAAAAAGGTTACAGTTGTCACAAAATCATCTACCTTAAAAACCAAAGAATTAGCTGCTGTAACTAAAACAAATTTAAATTCTTCTGCAAGTGCTTTAAGTGCTTTTGATAAAATTGTTTTATCGGAATATTTAGATTTAGATGAAAAAAACTTCGCAAAACCCGAATTAGAAAGCTTTAAAGCTGCCTATAAAGGTTACTACAAATTAAAAGATGAAGGCAAAATAAAGAAAGACTTGCTTACGATTATTGATTTTACCAAATCATCGACCGAAAGAAGAATGTGGGTAATTGATATGAGCAAACAAGAAGTTTTGTATCAAACAGTAGTTTCGCACGGTAGAAATAGCGGAAAAGAATATGCAAACGATTTTTCGAATGTTCCCGAATCGAACAAAAGCAGTTTAGGATTTTTTGCAACTGCCGAAACGTATTTTGGAAAACATGGTTTATCGTTGCGTTTAGACGGTTTAGAATCTGGAATAAATGATAATGCACGTTCTCGCGATATCGTAATTCACGCAGCAGATTATGCCAACGAAAATTTAGGAAAAAATCAAGGTTATTTAGGTCGAAGCTTGGGTTGCCCTGCTTTACCAAACGAAGTTGCTCATAAAATCATTAATCTTATAAAAGACGAAAGTTGTTTGTTTATCTTTCATGCAGACAAAAAAGATTATATGACAAAATCGAAATTATTGAATTAATCGTTTATACAACCTATTATCTAAAGAGTAAACGTCGTTATACAATTGTATGTTGCCTGTTGAATCAATTATAGCGGTAAAATACACTTGATGCACGTTTACTTTTTTGTTTAATTTAATATTTTTCGTCTTTTCTCTGTTTACAAGCGTGTCGATTTCGTTTCTTAAAATCGAGACTCCTTCTATTTTAAAAATACTTTCTGCCAAATCAAACGGATGTTCTACACGAACACAGCCTGAACTTAAAGCACGTTGATTTTCGGCAAAACGCAGTTTGTTATTGGTATCATGAAGATAAACCATATGCGCATTAGGAAAATCGAATTTAATTTGTCCTAAAGAATTTAATTTCCCCGTTTGTTGAACATAACGATAAGCCGAATAATTTGCAGGATTCCAATTTTCGGGATCGACTTGTTTTCCTGATTTTTTATCGAAAATAGTTAATCGGTTCGAAGCAAAATAACCACGATTTGCCGACGCTTTTGGAACAACATCATTTTTTAAAATAGTTGGCGGAACGGTCCATTTTGGATTGATGATAATTCCGCTAAAAGAAGATGAAAGAATCGGAGTTTTGCGCTCCTTCTTTCCAATAATTACTTTATGCGTTTCAACTGTTTTTCCATTTTCCACAAGTTGCAAACGATATTCAGGCAAATTAATCCAAACATAACTTTCGCCCAAATCGGGTTGTAGCCATTTAGCGCGTTCTAAATTAATCCACACTTTTTTACGCAAAAACCCTTCTTGTGAAAGTGTGTCTTTAGAAATAATAGGGACATATTTTTCAAAAGCTTTTTTGTATTTCGTATACAAAGTTCCTTTGGGTTTGCTATTTTCTAAAGACTCGTAGATCGATTTATTTTGTAAGTTATTTTGCAGTAAATCAACAAAATCAATTTCGGGAATATAAGGTTCCCAATCGCCATACAGTTTTTTAGGATTTACTTTCCCCGACGCTAATTGATTTGCAATTCGAAAGAAATTCTCTGTAAAAAGAATATCTGTTTTTGCAATTTCGCTCGGATTTAACTCGTTGTAATGTTGATGTGAATACATCAATTTCCCTAACGGATATTTTTCAGGTAAAACTCCGTCATATTGGCTATCGATAATAGCAGAAATCAAATCACTACGATTTGTACTATCTTGCCAAACCGTAGTAAATTGATTTATTTCGTAAAATTCTAATATATTTTGTTTTGCCCCAAACAGTTGCTGTTTATTAATTCTAAAAACTTTTTCTGAGTTCGATAAATAAACTTTTGGCTCTGGTTTGTTATTACACGCACTTAAAACCAATAAAATAGCAACAACTTTTTTCCAATTCATCCCTATAAATGCAGCTAATCTTCTTTCGCTACAAATTTAAACATAATTCTGTGCGAACCGATATTCGGGATAATTACTTGTTGAATCTTTAATAAAAAACCTAATTTTTCGTAGAAATTTACAGCAAAATCTCTTGCAAAACACCAGATAAAAACCGATTCGTTTTTACTTACTTTCTCAATTCCTTTTTCAACTAATTTCTTTCCAACACCTTTCCCACGAAATTCATCCAAAACTGCTAAACCTGTTAATCTGTAAACCGGATGAACTTTATATGTATTTGTTTTTTTCTTGTGAAATGTAATCACTCCAATTAAATTGTCTTTATTAAAAGCGCCTAAATGCAAAGTATCGTCGTCATAATCTCCTTCAAAAACACTTTCTTCTTTTGGCATTCCGCTTCTTAAAACACTGTGTCTTAATTCGATAGTTTCATCTGCCGAGATTTTTTTAATCTGTATCATTCGTAATTTAAATATAATAAGTTAATCTTAATGGTTTTTTATTTATCTTCAAATGTAATAAATCCCTATCTTTATTACGCAAATTTACGTCACAACATTCAAAAAACTTATGTTCCAGCTTATTTTAGACAACTTTAGAAAAAAAATAGACCTTACAAAACAGGAAGAAGATTTAATTGTTTCGCGATTAGAAACTCAAACACACAAAGCCAAAACAATACTTGTAAAACCTGGCGACGAAGCGCACTTCACTTTTTTTGTTCTAAAAGGAATTTTAAGAAGTTATACGATTGATCAAAACGGAGTTGAACATATTTTAAGTTTTGCTACTCCGGGTTGGTGGCTTGGCGATATGTACAGTTATTTAGGAAACAATCCGGCAATTATGTACATTGATGTAATAGAAGATTGTGAAGTTTTGATTTTAACCCGAAAAGATTGTGAAGAATTATATATCGAAGTTCCGAAATTAGAACGCTTTTTCCGCATTCTTACAGAAAACAGTCTTATTTCGCATCAACAACGCGTTTTAGATAAAATGGCTTTAACTGCCGAAGAACGTTACGAAAAGTTTACCAAAAAATTTCCCGAAGTGGTACAATGTCTTCCGCAAAAACACATTGCTTCGTATATTGGTGTAACTCCCGAATTTTTTAGTAAAATGAAGAGCAGATTGTTAAGAAAAAAATAACACAAAAAAGGTTTAGCTTTAAAAGGTTAAACCTTTTTTATTTCTTAATTTAGGTTAATTGTTATTGATTATCAACAACGTAAATTTGTATTATAAAATTAAAGAAAGGAAAAAACATTATGGCAAATTATGTAATTCACACCGCAGATTCACGAGGGCACGCTGATCACGGATGGTTAAAATCACATCACACTTTTTCGTTTGCAGGATATTTTAATCCGGAAAGAGTTCACTTTGGAGCTCTACGCGTTTTAAACGACGATTACGTTGCTCCGGGAATGGGATTTGGAAAACATCCGCACGAAAATATGGAAATTGTTTCTATTCCGTTAGAAGGAAAATTAGCGCACGAAGATACAACAGGCGCGAAAGGAATTATTGAAAAAGGCGAAATTCAGTTTATGAGTGCCGGAACAGGTGTTTATCATAGTGAAATGAACGGAAGTTCTAGCGAAGCAGTTAAGTTTCTTCAAATTTGGATTATTCCGAATAAAATGAACATTGAACCACGTTACGGACAAATGAATTATGAATTAAACGACAATGAAATTAAAACGTTAATTCAACCAAATGCCGAAGAAGGAACTTTAAACTTGCAACAAAACGCTTGGTTTAAATTAGCAAAATTCGACGAAGGAAAAAATGTTTCGGTCCCTGTTGAAGATCCTAAAAACAACGGAATTTATCTGTTTTTATTAAACGGTAATATTGAAGTTGATGGACACAAATTAACTACAAGAGATGCAATCGGAATCTGGGAAACAGAAAAAATAGAAATTAAAACAAACGAAAAAAGCGAATTTCTTATCATGGAAATTCCAATGAACTTAAACTAATTAAATAAAATTGAAGATTATGAAAAAATGGACAATCGACCCAAGTCACAGTGAAATTGGATTTAGAGTAAAACACATGATGTTTACAAACGTTAAAGGTCAGTTTAACGAATATGAAGCAGATATTGCTTTTGAGGATCAATTAAATGATGCTTCGTTTGAGTTTGATGCTAAAATCGATTCAATCAACACCAATAACAACGATCGCGATAATCACTTAAAAAGTGCCGATTTCTTTGATGCAGAACAATTTCCTTCATTGAAATTTAAATCGAAAAACGTTGTAGAAAACGGAAAAAACCTTGAAATCACAGGAGATTTAACAATTAAAGGAATCACAAAACCTGTAACTTTAAAAGGCGATTTTAGCGGATTAATGAAAGATCCTTGGGGAAACAACAGAGTTGGTTTAAACTTAGAAGGTGCAATTAACCGTAAAGATTTTGGATTAACTTATAACGCAGCTTTAGAAACAGGCGGAGTTTTAGTTGGCGAAGAAGTAAAGTTAAACGCAGAATTACAATTAGTAGAGAAAAAATAATAGTTGATTAATCATTGTTTTTGTAAAGTGCAATCCCTCTTGGGGTTGTACTTTTTTTATAATTCATAATTGTGTATCTTGCGTAAAAATGAATCATAAAATGAAACGAAAAACGCTTATTATCCTTACAACAGTTGTTGGTATGGCTTTACAATCGTGCAATAAAGACAAACAATCTTCTAACGATTCTTCTAACAATCCGTTGGTTGAAAATTGGGACACACAATTTGAAGTTCCTCCGTTCGAAAAAATCAAAAACGAACATTTTAAACCAGCTGTTTTAGAAGCAATCGAAAAACATAACGAAGAAATAAAATCAATTACCGAAAATACCGATTCTGCTACTTTTGAAAATACTATTGTAGCAATCGAAAATTCAGGTCAATTGTTAAACCGAGTTACCTCTGTGTTTTTCAATTTAAAAAGTTCGAACACAAATGATGAAATTCAGGCTTTGGCGCAAGAATTAGCTCCTACTCTTTCTGAACATCAAGACAACATCAATTTAAACGAAAAGCTTTTTGAACGCGTAAAAAAAGTATATAACGATTATACGGTTCAATCTGCCGAAAAATTTAAATTAACTGGTGAACAACGCATGCTTTTAGACGAAACATATAAAAAATTTGTTCGAAGCGGTGCCAATCTTTCTACCGAAGATAAAGACAAACTAAGAAACATTAATAAAGAATTATCTGTTTTTTCATTAAAATATGGCGACAATCTTTTAAAAGAAACAAAAGCTTACGAAATGATTGTTGATAATAAAGAAGATTTAGCAGGTTTACCAAATGATTTGATCGAAGCTGCTGCAAATGAAGCAAAAGCTCGTAAAAAAGACGGAAAATGGATTTTTACTTTAGATAATTCTTCGGTAATGCCTTTCTTGCAATATGCCGAAAACAGAGAATTGAGAAAGAAAATTTGGGATGCTTATCAAAGCAGAGGAAATCAGGATAACGCTTTCGATAACAAACAAAATGCTTTGCAATTAGCAAACTTGCGTTTAGAAAAAGCTAAACTTTTAGGCTATAAAAATTTTGCGGCTTATGCTTTAGAAGAAACAATGGCAAAAACACCCGAAAATGTAAATCGTTTGTTGCAACAATTATGGAATCCTGCTTTGGCAAAAGCAACTATCGAAGCAAACGACATTAAAGAAATGATGAAAAAAGACGGAATTTCTGGCGATGTTATGCCATACGATTGGAGATATTATGCCGAAAAAATCCGCAAACAACGTTACGATTTAGACGAGCAAGAAATGAAACCTTACTTTAGTTTAGAAAATGTTAGAAAAGGAATTTTCGACGTTACACAAAAACTATATGGTTTAACATTTACCGAATTAAAAAACATGCCGAAATATCACGAAGATGTTACGGTTTGGGAAGTAAAAGAAGCAAACGGAAATCAAGTTGGTGTTTTATATATGGATATGCATCCGCGTGCATCTAAATCTGGCGGCGCTTGGATGACTTCTTTCAGCGATCAATATACAAAAGACGGAAAACGTGTTTTACCTGTAATTTCGATTGTTTGTAATTTCTCTAAACCAACAGCTGACGCTCCGGCTTTATTAACTTTTGACGAAGCTTCTACATTTTTCCATGAATTTGGTCACGCGTTACATGGTTTATTGTCGAACGTACATTTCAGAAGTCTGGCAGGCACAAACGTTCCAAGAGATTTTGTAGAATTACCTTCGCAAATTATGGAAAATTGGGCTGCAGATCCTGAAGTAATTAAAATGTACGCAAAACATTACAAAACAGGCGAAGTTATTCCGGATGCATTGATTGCAAAAATGAAAGCTGCCGGAACTTTTGACCAAGGTTTTGCAACAACCGAATATTTAGCTGCTTCGTTATTAGATATGAATTATCATACGATTACAACGCCGATTTCGACAGATTTAAATTCGTTCGAAAAACAATCAATGAACAGTATCGGGTTAATGGGGTCGATTATTCCAAGATATCGTTCTACATATTTCAGCCATATTTTTGCTGGCGGATATTCAGCTGGATATTACAGTTATATTTGGAGCGAAGTTTTAGATTCGGATGCTTTCCAAGCGTTTAAAGAAACTTCGTTATTCAATCCTGAAAAAGCAAAATTATTCCGCACAAATGTTTTAGAAAAAGGAGGAACAGAAGATCCTGCAGAATTATATAGAAAATTCCGCGGAGCTGATCCAAAAATTGAACCTTTGTTGAAAAAACGCGGATTAGTTAATTAAAAAATAAGATAAAGCTGTTTGAAAAGTAAAAGCTGTCATTCTGAATTTAGTTCAGAATCTCATCAGTTAGTAAACAAAACTATATGAGAAACTGAATCAAGTTCAGTTTGACAAAACAGACTTTTCGAACAGCTTTTTTTTATCAATCTGAATTGTAATAATCTATTGAAAGCCTTTTCTTTTTTCTTGATCTTCTCTTTGTGCTCTTTAAAATCAATAGCACAAATCGACTCGACTTATATAGGAAAATCAGAAAAAATGTACGGGGTAAAACTTTATTTCACGAAAGAAAGTTTGTCGTTGAATTACACTACAGAAGAACTCGAAGAACGAATTCTTGAACCAAACAAACCAGCAAGTATCGGAGTTGGTATTTTGTGGAAAAACTCGGAATTAAGCTACAGCCAAAGTTTTTCATTTTTAGGCGATCGTTCCAGAAGAAAATCAAAAACCTTCGATTTCAAATACAATTATTACGGCGAACGTTTTTTAATTGATTTGTATTTACAGCGATACAAATCTTTTTACTTACTAAATGAAGGCGACAAAACTTACGAAGCATTTCCCGATTTGCAACTTGCTATGTATGGCGTTTCGGCACAATATGTTTTTAACCATAAAAAATATTCGTTTGCGGCAACCAATTCTTTCAATAAAATTCAATTAAAATCAGCAGGAAGTTTTTTACTCGGAGCTAATATTTTTTATTCAAAAACAAGAAACACTCCAGCATTCGATCTCGAAATTCAAGATTACGATAAACGTTTAATCAGCTTTGGACCAACGGTTGGATATGGATATAATTTTGTTTTTTTGAAACATTATTTTACAGGAATTTCGGTTTTAATAGGCGTTAACGGAAATTTTGAAAAAAATCTTTTAACCAACCAATCTAAGTTTATTATAACTCCGCAAATACAAAGTAAGTTTTCATTGGGTTATTCTGACGATAATTGGACAATTGCTTTAGCTGCGCCAATAAACGCTTTGTTTATTAATTATTCCGATGCACAACAATCGAATTTATTGAGTTCAAAAATCATGATTACCGCAACTAAACGTTTCGACTTAAAAAAAGAAATCCCTATTTTAAAGAAAGATTTAACCGATTACTTAAAAGAAATCACCAAAAAACCAATTGGTAAATAGCTTAATATGTTATAAATAAAAAATCCGTTTCAAATTGAAACGGATTTTTTGTATCTAAAAACTAAGAATCTTTTATTTAATATTCTTTAAGTTTATTACTTCTTGTTCGGTTAAAAAACGCCATTGTCCGCGTGTTAAGCCCCATTTGGTTAATCCGGCAAACATAACGCGATCTAACTTAATTACGTTGTATCCTAATTTTTCGAAAACCGAACGAACAATTTTAATATTCGATGATTTTAATTTAATTCCAACTTCGCTTTTCGGTTGATTTTCTACATACGAAATTTCTTCCACCCAAACTTTGTGTTCATTAATGTAAACTCCGGTCTGAATCTTTTCTAAATCTTCATATTTCAAGTTTTTATCTAACGAAACATGATATAATTTAGACGAATGCTGTGCTGCGTTAGTAAATTTCTGAATCATTTCGTTGTCGTTCGTATATAACAACAAACCAACTGTTGTTTTATCCATTCGCCCAACCGGTTTTAAAGTAGATGTAGCAGCATTGCGAACCAAATCGTAAGCACTTGATACATTTTCATCGTCCGAAGTCGAAAAACCTTTTGGTTTGTTCAATAAAACATATACTTTCTTTTCAGGATTTACCGAAACTCCGTCAAAAACAACTTTATCGTTTGGTTTTACTTTATATCCCATTTCGGTTACAACCACGCCATTTACCATGACATTTCCCGACTGAATATATAAATCGGCATCTCTTCTAGAACAAACACCCGAATTGGCAATATATTTATTCAAACGGATTGTGTCATCTTTTACAACTGCAGGTTTTGCAGAACGAACAGGTTTATCATCGTTATGTTGTTTAAAAGGTTTATCAGACTTTTTAAACGGTTTTTCAAACTTAGAAAAAGGCTTTCCTCCCGGTTTGTTTTTATTAGATGAACCTCCTTTTGAAAAAGATGTTTTTTTATTATCTCTATTGTTTTTATTTCCGCCTCGCGTATTCATTTTTGAAAAAATTTCTACAAAGATACAAGAATATTTAGCATCTTTACATGAAGATTTAAATTGTAAAAAAGTTATGAAAAGTAAATGGATGATCTTGATTTTAATTCAAGCAGTAATAAGCCTTGTTGCCGGAATTTTACTTTCTAAAATGTCGTTAATCGGCAAAATAGGAGTTTCTACTTTTTATACCGAATACGGTTTTTTAAAACATTGGTATAAAGGTTTTGCTGCCGTTTTTTTGATTCAACTACTGCTTATTGCCATTTTATGGATTGTAAAACGAATTACTTCTTATAAAAATTTTAGTATTGTAAATCTTGTATTTATTGTTTTAGGTCTTTTAGGATTGTTTTATACGTATTACGATTTTACTTCGACAAGTCATAAATACATGAACAGTAAATTTCATACCGGCGGATATTTATTTTGGTTAGGCTGGTTTACAACGTGCATCTTTTTCTTTTTTGCCCGAGTAAAACCAAAACCGGTTTCTGAAACCATTATCATTAAAGAAGAACCAAAAGAACTTCCTAAAACCAATTCAGAAATCTAATTTAGACACTATTTTTCACAATTATTCGTTAAGTATAATAGTAACTAAACGTGTAAATTATGAAAAACAAAAAATTCTTTATTTTAAACAGCGCCGAATACTTTCTAATTACAGCAGTATTGTATTATTGGTTTTTAACAAGTTCGTTATGGAATCCAATAGCAATTGCTTTGTTATTAATATTGATTTTTCAAATCATTTTCAGAAATAAAGTTATTGGAATCATTTTCCCTATGATCTTAACGTTTCTCTGTTTGTATATGATATTAGCATTGATATCAGAAGTTCATGAATTTGAAAGTTTTAATAACAAGGCTCAAAAAATGTTATTTATTGGATTGGCTTATTTTCTTGGAACAATTGCCATTTCTTCTTTAATGTTCCTCAATTATTTTAAAAGAATTATGAAAGCTTAATTTCTTTCTAACGATTAATATACAAAAGCGTTTCTAAAATTTAGAAGCGCTTTTTTTATTATAATTCTTTAACTTAAAAATGGTTGAACTAATTGCTTTCCGTTTATGATAACTTGTGGATTGATTAATACAATGGAAAGAACTCCTAAAATGATAATCAATTTTAAAAGAATATGAAGTTTTTTATAATCGGATTGTGTTTCGGCTTGAAACAGAAAAATAATGAAAGCTAAAAGCAAACCGCTACTTACATAAAAATAATACTGCATATAGCCTACTTCGTAAAAAGTAATTAACGCATAAGCAGGAATTAATGTAAGAATGATTAAAAAACAAATGAGATATTTTGAAATATCGCTTCCAAAACGAACTGGAATTGTTTGGTAATTATTTGCAAAATCGCCTTTTAAGTTTTCAAGATCTTTTACAAACTCTCGAATCAAAATGATTAAATACAAATAAAAACCGTGCGCGAAAATTCCCCAACTAAAATTCTGAAAGTGCATTAAAATTCCAAAAAACGGTAATAAAACCAGAAACGAAGCGGTAATATTTCCAACAATTGGATATTTCTTTAATTTGTGCGAATAAAACCAGAGTATGAAAATGTACACTGCATAGAAAAAAGCTGCTTTAAACGAAACCAACCAAGCCAACGCTACACTTAAGAAATTTAATAAAAAATAAATTTTAAACTGTGTTTCCTTGCTGACTTTTTTATCGATAGAAGATTTAAAAGGTCGATTAATCAGATCTTTTTCAGTGTCGTAAAAATTATTGATAATATAGCCCGAAGCAATTGCTAGCGAACTACTTATAATAATTAAAAACAAGTGAATATCTGTTAAAACAGTAATGGCTCTCGTTTGAGAGCCAAAAATAAAGATTGCCGAAAGATATTGTGCTAAAACAACAACGGCTATATTGTATCCGCGAACAACAGAAAAAATACTCAAAAACTTGAGCGACATCCATTTTAGTTTTCGCGTTAATTTCATTATTTAGAAACGGTAAACCAATTCTAGTTTATAATCTTTTAAAGCTTCTTTTGCTTTTTCGTAATCAGCTGCAAAACCTAAAATATAGCCTCCGCCACCCGATCCGCAAAGTTTTAGATAATAATCGTTACTATCGATTCCTTGTTGCCAAACATTATGGAACTTCTCCGGAATCATAGGTTTAAAATGACTTAAAGCAATTTTAGATAATTGTTTGGTATTACTGAACAAGGTTTTAAAATCGCCTTTCAAGAAATTCTCAACACATAAATCGGTATATTTTGTAAACTGCGATTTCATCATCGTACGGAAACCTTCATTCTTAAGATTATCCATAAAAATACTGATCATTGGTGCGGTTTCACCAACCATTTCTGAATCAATCAAAAACACACCACCTTTTCCTTCTGCTTTTTGAGTTGGAATTCCGGCTGGTTCAATATGATCTTTTGAATTGATTAAAATCGGTAAGCTTAAATATGAATTCAATGGATCTAAACCAGAGCTTGTTCCGTGGAAAAAAGATTCCATTCTTCCGAAAATCTTTTTAAGCGACAACAATTTATCACGATTTAAATTTTCTAAAACAGTAATTTTATTTTTCGCGTATTTATCATAAATAGCTGCAACTAAAGCTCCACTGCTACCAACTCCGTATCCTTGCGGAATACTAGAATCGAAATACATTCCGGCATTAACATCTTTATTCAAAACATATAAATCAAACTGAACCAAATCAGATTCGTTTGTAGAAAGCTGTTCTAAATACGACGCAAAAGCCTTTAAGCTTTGATTTGATTTTATTGCTTCGCTTGATTCATTTCCATCAATTTTCAACGCTCCGTTGTAGAAATTATAAGGAATCGACAAACCTTTAGAATCTTTAATGATTCCGTATTCGCCAAACAATAAAATTTTCGAGTAAAACAATGGACCTTTCATATCGTTTTATTTGTGTTAAACAAAGGTACTAGTTTTTTCTATACAAAAGCTTGAATGTTCTTTTTTTTCAACGTAGCTTTTTCTGCTAACAGAAAACTGATTATCAATCTATAAACATAATATTACACATCAAACTTTTAGCAATATTGGTTGCGTTGTACTTAACATCTTCTGCGTTTGGACCTGTAAAAAGTTCATCAACTGTACTATTAAATAAATGAATCCAATGTTGAAAATGAGTTTCGCTCATTTTACTTTTTCGATGAAGTTCTTTGTGTACCTGCATTGGATTTCCTTTAAATCTACCAGTTCCAAACAATACGACTTCCCAAAAATCATACATTTTAGGTATATGGATATTCCAATTGGTTTTAGCTACCTCGTTAAACAAATAGCCAATTACTTCGTCGTTTTGAACGATTTTATAAAAACGATCCACTAATAACTCTATATCCTTGCGATCTAAAATATCTTGTTTAAGTTCCATTGTTTTTATTTCAAATTTCTTCTAAACAAACCGTTTAAGCATATGACTTTAATCATAACAAAAAAGGTTTCCTTTAAAAAGGAAACCTCGGTTTAAAGCTCGTTTTATCATTTGAACTTTAGAAAAAAAATGTATTTTTATAAGTCTTTTTTTATGAACTTTTTTAAAGAGATCCAAAATGGAATAATAATCCATGAACACAACAGCAAAAACGAAACGATTAATCCTGTAGAAGTTCCGAAAAAGTTTTTAAAAACCGCACCGGTGTATCCCATCATTGCCGAAATATCCAATTGTAATAATATTTGGATTCTAGCTAGATCGATCGGACTTAACGCTGTTATACCTACCATTGCATTTTCAATCGGATATTCGGATAATTGGAATAGTAAAAACAATACAATTCCATCGAAAAGCAAAGCAAAATACAGCCATAGCATGATACTAATTCCGATTCCTTTGGCTTTATCGCGTGTAAGAATGGAACTTAAACAAGCTAAAGATGTAAAAACCATGCTGATCATGATTCCCATTAATATCATCATAATTCCAATATTATCAAGGGAATAAACCAAAAGCGGAATTCCGGCTCCGAGTAAAAAAGCGAGAATCAGACTTAAAGACAATCCTAAAAACAAACCAGTCCAGATTTTCTTTCGTTTGACCGGCTGACTTAAAAGGAGTTCGATAAATTCGGAACTATTGTAAATATATATGGTAGAAAATAAAATAGAAACCAATGGAACCGTAAATAAAATAACATTTAAAATGGTTAACAAGCCCTTAGCGGAGTTATCTTCCATAGCGAAAGAACTCCACGACAAAATCCCGAGCATTAAGGTATAAGCGATAATGATTTTACTTTTTAAAATATCCAGAAAAATAATCTTGATGATTTTATTCATAATTCAATTGCTTTTTTAAAACATTCGCGATTGCTTTCGAAATTCTTTCTTCGTTTGTGTCTTCTTTTAACTGTTCTACCGTTTTATGAAAGCGAATGCTTCCGTCTTGCATAAAAATAATTTCGCTTACCAAATCATCTAATTCGCTTAAAAGATGGGATGTGATCAAGATTAATTTACCTTTCTGTCTTTCTTTGATGATTTTTTCCTTGAGAATTTCAGAAGCTAATACATCTAAACCCGCCGTTGGCTCGTCGAGAATTAAAACATCGGGATGAAACATAAAAGCCAATGCAGCACTTACTTTTTGAGTAGTTCCACCTGAAAGTGTACTCATTTTCTTATTTACTAAGTCGTTCAATTTATACGCATGATACAAATCAAGATCCAGATGATTACTTTGTCTGATTTCCTTAACCATTTCAAAAACCTGACCTATCGTCATATTATCCGGATAACGACCAATCTGCGGCATATAACCGATGTGGTTTCGATACTGAAAAGCATTCAGAATAGAAGTCCCATTAAATTCAATTGTACCATCATCTGGAACAACCATTCCTAAAACACATTTGATGATGGTTGTTTTTCCACATCCATTTGGACCAATCAATGCGATAGATTGCCCTTCATTACAGGAAACCGAAATGTCTTTGAGAATGTGTAATTTCCCAAACTTCTTATGGAGTTTTTTTATTTTGATCATAACTTTATCGAGCGTATTAAAGGTTTTTCGTCTTTGAAATAATCAGGGGTTATACTAGGCAGGACTTTCTCGGATTTATCTAAAAGGGTAATCATAAAACTTCTATACAACAACATAGCAGCCGGATTTTTTTCAACTAAAACTGTAAATAGACTCAGCGGATGATAAGGAACATCGCCAATTCCGTCTTTGTTTAAATCATAACCTTCGTACTTATCCCAGTAATTTCCGTTAAATAATTTTACTTTTAATTTTCCGTTTGTTGCAACATCAAAAGTATTGCGTACGAAATTGTTATTTGTAACAACCGCTTCACTGCTACTGGCGTTCAATTTTAATGCCCAACCGTTCCTTAAAAAATGGTTATTTCGAATTTCAATTCGATTAGCTCCATCTCCATACACCGCAATGGTATTATCACTGAATTCGTTTCCAATAATTTTACTATCGTCAATTTCTTTAAGTAAAACTCCATAAGCGGCACTTCCCCAACTTTGCGTAAACGTATTTTCAATTATTTCAACGCGCTTACTGTACATAACCGCAACTCCTGCACCGTTTTTTTGGAACAGATTCTTTTTAAATAGGTTGTCGTGCGAAAACATAAAATGCATACCGTATCTTTTATTGCCAATACTTTTGTTATTCTCGATATGCGATTTCTTTACAAATTCTAGATAAATTCCGTCCCTATGTCCTTCAATCGTGTTATTTTCAATGGTCAAATGTTCCGATTTCCAGATATGAATTCCGTTTGCAGACGGCTTTCCTTTTGTCTGTCCGGAAGTCAATTTGTTGTTTAGATAGGAAATATATGACGAGTTGATGGTATGAATCCCAAAGAAATTATTTTTGAACTTGCAATTTTCTATTCTAACATGCTGTGCATTTTTAATCTTTAAAGCAGCAATATCGTTAAAACTAGAACTACCCGAATTTGAAAAAAGAATATTTTTTATAACTACGTTATCATGTTCAACCAATAAATTCTCGTGTTTATTTTGTCCATCAATTTCAGGAAATGATTCGCCAATAATGGTAACAGCTTTATCTAAATACAAACTCCCTTCCCTATAAATTCCGGGTTTTATGATAATGGTATCACCGTTTTGTGCTTTTTCAAATGCTTTTTTAATCGTGTTTTGTTTGCTGCCTGCTTTTACAATAATTGTTTTTGAATATGCATTATACATGGTACTAAAAAACAATAAAATTGTAATTATTTTGAATTGAAATAGTCTTTCCATGATAAAATGGTTCCTGAATGTTTAGATTGATTTTCCTTCAAAACGATTTCGTCTGCAAAAGCAGCTATGTTTGAGCCCATCGGACTTTTTAGTTCCGGATTGTGTAATAAAAAGCTTTTATCCGCTGGAAGTAATTTTTCTGTTCCTTCGAAATCAATGATCCAAAGCGAAAGAACCTGATCTTTAACTACGAGTTCATCCTGAAGAAAAACTTTCATACAATACAAGTCATCAAACTTATAAACTCTTCCTTTTTTAGTTACCAATTCGGCTCCATAACGGTTATCGCTTATGTTCATTTTACAATGATCACAATCATCCAAACCAAACTCAATAGGTTTAGGCTCTTTACTACAAGAGATTAAGAAAACAGTTAAAAACGAAATCATTAAAAACGACTGTAACTTCATATCTTTTTCTTTTTAAACTTAATTTCAATCATAAACGCACATGCTGATAAGGTTGCTGAAACAATCATAATCCATCCGCCTTTGGCCGGAATAGAATAAGCACCAAAATTTAATAATTGTTTAAAACCAATTAAAGGCGGTTGATAGGTCATTCCTGGAACTTTAATAGGAGCAGCCGGATTCAAATTATGACCGTAATCGTACAACCACATATAAAAATCGACTATGGCTACAATTCCAAAAAGAACAAAAAGTACAACAAAAACAAAAAACAACCATTTCCGATTAATCAATGCTGCTAAAACTCCTAAAACTCCTAAAAAGCCAATCGCGTATGGTAAAACTGCAAATTCAACAAAATCTTTTTCATGCAACTCACGCATTCCTATATAATGGTTTAACCCGTTGATGATCTCTACATCTCCGCTTAATTTATCTGCATGAATAAAAAGTTCTAAACCTTCGGGATACTGCGGCGCTGTTAATTGGATTTGCCAAATAGGAACAAATAAAACGACGAATAAAGAGATACCTGAAATAGCTGTTAGAATTCTTGCAGCAACCTGTAATGATTTAGGTGTTGATTTCATAAATTTTATTTTTAAATAGAGTTGCCTCCTTTTTCGAGACAACTCTATGTTTATGAACTTAAAATTTAGTTTCCTTTCGGAGCTTTATCACCCGTTCCGAAACGTAATGGTGTATTGCTTCCTGCTGGAGAGACCCTAACATAACCTTGCATTTCCTGGTGAAGCGCACTACAGAAATCGGTACAGTAAATTGGAGTTATTCCTACTTTTGTCGGAATCCATTTTAAAGTTTTTGTTTCGCCAGGTAATATCAACAATTCGGAATTATTATTTCCTTTGATAGCAAAACCATGCGGTAAATCCCAATCTTGTTCTAGGTTTGTTATATGGAAATACACTTCATCTCCCATCTTAATTCCTTCGATATTATCAGGTGTAATGTGCGTTCTAATTAACGTCATGTAAACATCAACACGATTTCCGTTACGCACCACTCTAGAATCATCTTCGTTTTTAACTACATACGCATGTTTGTTTGCATTGATATCGTAAATCCGTTTTTGCTTTTCGGTAATCAACGAAGCTGGAATAATTTGTGCATAATGTGGTTCGCCAATGGTAGGAAAATCGAGCAACAACTCCATTTTATCTCCCGAAATATCAAAAAGTTGCGCACTTTGTGTTAATTCCGGACCTGTTGGCAGATAACGATCTTTAGTGATTTTATTCCATGCTACTAAATATTTACCCGAAGGTTTTTTGGTATCACCACCAGCAACTGTTAAGTGTCCTGTTGAATAATAAGTAGGTTGTCTGTCTACTACTTGTAAGGTTTTGATATCCCATTTTACAACTTCGGAAGAAACAAAGAACGATGTATAAGCAAATCCTTTATCATCAAATTCTGTATGCAAAGGTCCTAATCCCGGTTTTTCAACTTCGCCATGTAAAACGGCATCGTAACTTAAAACTGGAATTCCATCATAATCTCCATCAAACTTTTTCGTTTCAATCGCTTTCATCATTTTAGAGAAAGAGAAAACCGGAATTAAAGAAGCTAATTTTCCGCTTCCTACGATATATTCTCCCGTAGGATCTACATCGGTTCCGTGAGGCGACTTAGGACATGGAATATAATAGGCAACACCTTCCAAATCTAAAATATCGAGTACATTTACTTCATCCATAATGGTTGAGGTTGCCGTATGTGTATGTTCATCATACACATTGTGCGCATATTTCGTTTTTACTTTTCTACCTTTTCCGGATTTGATTAATTCGGCAGCTTTTTTCCAGTTAATTGCCAAAATAAAATCCTTATCTCTTTGTGAAGCATTCACTTCCAGTAACGTATGTGCTTTTTCTGTGTTATAGGTCGAAAAGAAAAACCATCCGCTGCTCGGTCCTTTTCCGGTATGACTTAAATCGTAATTCACTGGAGGTGTTTTCAACTGAAAATCAATTCCCATTCGACCCGTTTGCGGATCCACTTTAATAAAGGAAAGTGCTCCATTAAAATTTTCAGAATAACTACTGATTGGTACATCTCCATTCTCATCATCGAACGGTACAGAAAAACGGGTTCCGGCAATTACGTATTCGGTATTATCGGTAATAAAAGGAGATGAGTGATTACCAGCAGAATTTGGAATTTCAATAATCTCAGTTGTTGTAAAAGTCGTAAGATCTAATCGTGCTACACGAGGCGTATTGTTTTCGTTGGCAAATAACCATCGTCCGTCATTTAATCCGTCGGTTTGCGAAACAGCTAAGTGATGTTGATCTCCCCAAGGCACAAAACCGTGAGATGTGTTTAACATGGGTTTTGTTTCTTCACTATATCCATAACCTGTTTCCGGATCTTGAGAAAACACCGGTAGTACTTTTAACAAGCGTCCCGAAGGAATTCCGTAAACCGAAACCTGTCCGCTAAATCCACCTGAAGTAAAGGAATAAAATTCATCATGCTCTCCAGGTGCTACATAAACTTTTTGGGCAGCGTCTCCGCTAATTGCATCGGAAGTAGTTTTAGGTTTACAGCCTGCAAAAACAGCTAACCCCAAAACAGCCAAGACTATTTTCTTGATATTTTTTTCCATTTTATTTATTTTTTGATTATTTAACTCCATCATTTTTCCTCATGAATTCCAAAATCTGTCTTGCTTCATCATCTGTTAAAGACTGATTTGGCATACGAACCAAACAAACTTCTAGCTGGGCTTGCAATTCCGGATCTTTGTCAATCATAGGATCTGGATTGGTAATAAAATTCATGATCCATTCCGGCGTGCGTCTTTCTGTAACTCCTTTCCATCCTGGACCTACTAATTTTTCATCTGAAAGTTTGTGGCACGACGTGCATTTCGTTCCCGCAACAGCTTCTCCCAAGCTTGCCATTTCTTTATTTAAATTTGCAGGAAGATCTACTTTGTCGTATTTCCCTTCTCCTTTTTTAGGATCATATGAGGTATTTTCTGTCACCGTATTTTCAGTTTGAGACGGCTTAGAAAAGTCGCTTGTCGCGTTTTCTTTTTTTCCGCATGACACCAAGAAGAATAGCGAAGCGGATAGTAATACAAGTTTTTTCATGTTCTTCTACTTTTTTATTTGATTCAAATTTCACGCTTTAAATAAAGAGAAATGTATGATCCAAATCATAAAGCACTGATTTTTAATGTACATACCTTTACTTGAAAAGTTTTCTAGTTTGAAAGCTAAATCCGAACTCAGAAAAAATAGTAATCAATAAATAAATTAATATGGAACTCTCAGAAAAAACAACAATCGGAGAAATTGTTGCCGAAGATTATAGAACGGCTGCTTTATTTTCAAATCTTGGTATTGACTTTTGTTGTAAAGGTCATCGAACACTGAATGAAGTAACTTCTAAAAAGAATCTGGATTTAGAAAATATCCGACAAGAATTACAGAATATCATGAACAAAAAAGAAGATACTTCGGTAGATTTTAAATCATGGGAAATAGATCTACTAGCAGATTACATAGAAAAAACACATCATAGATATGTAGAGGAAAAATCACAAGTTCTTTTATTATTATTAAACAAACTTTGTAAGGTTCATGGAGCAAATCATCCGGAATTATTTGAAATCAATCAATTGTTTATTGCGTCTGCACAAGATTTAGCCGCACATATGAAAAAAGAAGAATTGATTTTATTCCCTTTTATCCGAAAAATGGTCAAAGCAAAACGAGCTAATGCCGACTTGGAACAGCCAAATTTTGGAACAGTAGACAATCCAATCGAAATGATGATGCACGAACATGATCAGGAAGGTGAACGTTTTAGAAAAATTGCAGCATTATCGAATAATTATCAAACACCTAGTGACGGTTGTGCAACCTATCAAACAGCTTTTAGTATGTTGTCAGATTTTGAAAAAAACCTTCATCAGCATATTCACTTGGAAAACAATATTTTGTTTCCAGGAGCTCAAATTATGGAGAAAACCTACAACTAATTATTCAAGTTAATTATTATTCAAAAAAAGCTGTAAACCTGCGTTGTTACAGCTTTTTTTATAGTATGCGTTTTCGTTTTTTTAAAGCAAAAAGAAATAATAAAGCAGACGACGTAAATAAGAGCAGCGCTGCAAATAGCAATAATTCATTTATATAGATTAAAACTATTTTCTTGAATCCGAAAAAAACTTGCATAAACAAAAACAACTCGTTTATAAAAACAGCAACTACAAAAAACAGTAATGCAAAGTGTATATATTTTCCTATTTCGAGTAATTTTTGATGTGTTCCAAAAATAAAATACAACAAGAATAGGGAGATAATTCCTAATAAAACGAGATGAAGAAATGCAATAACAATAGAACGTATTCCAAACACGATTTCAGCTAATTCAGGAATAATCAATAAAAATTGTAATAAAAATTTTAAGCTCACACAAATTGCAACAAATAGTAAAATAAGACGCAAAAGTCGAGGTTCGTCCTTTAGTTCGTTTTTCCAATATCTTTTTAGAAAGTGCTGCATTTTTATCCAACCAAGGAATTGTAATAAGGCAAACCCAGCTGTAATCCAATAAACAATCTCAGGAATATTCAACCATAAGATTGATAACACATAGGTTATAAAAGTTGCAAAAAACAATAGATAGTAATACCGTTTGCTTTGTTTTAAAAGTTCTTCATTGAATTTAAACAGAGAAAGAAACAACCCTATACATGCAAATAAAAACCAACCATTATATTGAAAATGCAAATAAAAATAAATGGAAGCCAAATATAAATCGAAGTTGATGTTTTGGCTTGTTAAAGTATAAGCCAGAAAAAAGGTTCCAAAAGATGAAAGAATACCAAAGAGTAAGGCAGCTTTAAACCATCTTAAATATATTTCTGATTTTAAAGAGCGTGTGTCTTTGTAAAATGAAAATGCAAATACATAGAACACAAAAATAGAAATAGTTGAAAAACCAATGGAAAATGCACCATAACCTTGATAAATAAAAGACACTAACATTCCGTAAGCACAGATTAAATTAGTAATAATCAACTTAATGTATTTGGAAGCAGAAAATAATTGAATTTTGTTTTTAACAACATATAGCATCAAAATGATTAAAGTATGCGTAATCCAACCAGAAAAAGCAAAATGTGAATGAGAATGAAGAAGATTTTTTTGAATAAGAGGAAGTTCAATACAAATCTTCAATCTTAAAAAAGTACCTAATAAGGCTACCAAAAATAAATTAAGTAAAGAGATTTTTAACCAAAAAACTATATTTAATTTCATTAATAATAAATTTTATGATTTACAATCTCAACGATTTTCTTTTGTTTCATTTTACTCAGCGTTCTAATGACAGTTTCAACTCGTAATCCTGTAAAATTGGCAATTTCCTGACGGGTAAACGTGATTAATTCTCTCTGATTATTTTTTTTACATGAATCAAGAAAAGCTTGAATTCTAAACTCGGGTTTCTGATTGATGATGTCCTTTGAGGTTGTCGCTTTATTGTGAATTCTACGTGCCAGCAATTTTAAAAATTGTTGTTGAATTTGCGGAAAATCATCTAAGATTTTAAAAAATCGTTCTTTTGACAATTTCGCAATCTTAGAATTCTGAAATGCCATTGCAAACGCAGGATATTTCTCATCTATAAACAAGGGAGGTTCACCAAAGCTTTGTCCGCAAGAAAAATAACCTTGCGTAAATTCTTTTCCTTCTTCATTCGAATTGTACATTTTGACACTTCCTTCAACCACCTGAAGATAGAAATGGGCATCATCACCTTCAAACAAAATAATTTCACCTTTTTCATACTCTTTACAAAAAGCTCCGTAAGAAATAAGTAGTTGTATGTCGATTTGAGGTTTCATTTTGAGATAGTTTTAACAAAGTTAAGGTTTTGATTTTGTGAATTTTTATGATTAAAATCATATTCTGTTCGTTTTAAAAGCCTTATCTTTATATAGAAATTGTTAAAAACAAAAAAGCATGAAAAAATTATTGAAAAGCACGTTATTTTTATCATTAGCAGTTGTAGCTGTTTCTTGTAAAAATGAACCTAAGAAAACGGAAGATACTACAACTCCTACAGAAGAAGCTGTAACAGAAACAAAAGGTTTTCAGATAGAAATTGAAGGTAATGATGCCATGCAATATAATAAAACCGAATTAAAAGTTCCGGTTGGTGAAACGGTTGTTTTAACTTTGAAACATACCGGAAAAATGGCAAAAGAAGTTATGGGACACAATTTTGTATTGTTAAAAAAAGGAACCGATTTCAATGATTTTGCAGCAAAAGCTTCGGAAGCTAAAGATACAGATTATGTTCCAGCAGGAAGTGATGCAGTTATTGCACACACAAGTTTAGTTGGCGGAGGCGAATCTACTACGGTTGAATTCACAATTACAGAAGCGGGATCTTACGATTTCTTATGTACATTCCCAGCGCATGCAGCTTTAATGAAAGGCGTTTTAATTGCTGAATAAAACCAAGATTAATAAAAGTTTTAATGTTTACTATTAAAAAAAGCAACAGACTTTAGTCTGTTGCTTTTTTGTTTTAGTTATGATTTATGGATTCCGTAAACGCAATGTCGACAACCATTTTTGCAACAGCGTCCTTTTAAATAATGATATGTTTCGGTAAACACAAAAAAACCATTTTCCATATAAAAATGTAGCCCTTCGACCATTTCTGTTGGACGCTTTGGAAATTTATTTTCTAAAGAGAATTTCGTTAATTCGTCGAACTTTTTTAAACAATCATTACACAAACAATCGTGTTGTGTTTTTTCATACAAAAAAGCGACGGTTTCATCTAACAATTCTACTTTTTGGCAATCGCAATTTTGAATATCATCTACATTGCAAACAATTGGTTTATGGCAATGTGTACATTTTTGATGTTCCATCTGATTTTAAAATTAAGATAGTTCTTGAGCTCCAAATCCCATTTCATCATGAATAAATTGTCCGTTTTGACAATATTTAGACAATTCATTTTCTATAAAATCATGAACTTTGATTTTATATTGATTTGGATATAATACGTGAACATTTGCGCCTGCATCTAAAGTAAAACAAACAGGAATGTTAGTTTCTTGACGGAATTTCCAAATTTGATTAATGATTTCCAATGTATTAGGTTTCATTAAAATGAAATAAGGCATCGAAGTCATCATCATTGCGTGCAACGTTAACGCTTCACTTTCGACCAAAGCAATGAATTGCTCTAAATTTCCTGTTTTTAAAATATCTTTTAATTTGGAAATATTTTCATGTGCTTGCGTAAAACGACGTTCGGCAAACGGATGATTGTGCATTAATTCGTGACCAACAGTGCTCGAAACTTGTTTTTCGCCTTTATCTACTAATAAAATAGTATCCTGAAATTGATTAAAAACTTCATGTACTTCATAAGGAAACTGCACTCCGAATAAATCCGAACTATTTTCTATACTTTTTGTTTCGCCCCAAACTACGATATTTCCTTTTATACTTCGGCAAGCACTTCCCGAACCTAAACGCGCCAACAACGAAGCTTTTTCATCGTAATAAACTTCGGTTTGATTTGGATTTAGCATTTTTTCTAAAGCGATAATATTCGCAGAAAGCGCTGCCATTCCCGAAGCCGAAGAAGCAATTCCGGAACTGTGCGGAAACGTATTTTGAGTATCAATAGTAAAATGATAATCTAAAATAAACGGACACAAATCTTGAATACGTTCAAAATACTTTTGAATTTTTGGTTGGAAAGACTCTTTCGGTTTTCCTTCAAATAATAAATCAAACGAAATATTTTTCTCTGCTTTGGGTTCGTATTGCAAAGTCGTAATAGTTTTACAATGATTTAAGGTAAAACTTAACGAAGGATTTGCTGGAATTTGATTGTCTTTTTTCCCCCAATATTTTACCAAAGCAATATTACTTGGAGCCGAAAAAGTAAAAGAACCTTTTTCTGTAATCGTTAAAAAATCGGTTGTTTTAAAAGTATCTAAAGTTTTCATATTCTAATATTTTATTGCAATGGCATTGGCTGCTAAAAAACCAGTTGTCCAAGCATTTTGGAAATTAAATCCGCCAGTTATGGCATCTATATTTAAAATTTCGCCGGTAAAATACAAATTATTGTGCAATTTGCTTTCCATTGTTTTAAAATTCACTTCTTTTAAATCAATTCCGCCAGCAGTTACAAATTCATCTTTAAAAGTACTTTTTCCGTTTACAACGAATTGTCCGTTTGTCAATTGTTCAGCTAATTTCACTAACTGCTTTTTAGAAACATCAGCCCAAATCATCGTTTCGGGAATTAATGCTGCTTTTACCAACTGGAACCACAAACGCTGTGTTAAGCCATATTGCGGATATTTAGCAATTGTTTTTTTTGCGCTTTCTTGTTTATTTTCGATCAATTCTTCTAAAACCTCATCAAACACCAAATCATTCAACCAATTGACTTGTAAAGTAAACTGATAATTCTTATCGAACAATTCGCGTGCGCCCCAAGCCGAAAGTCGTAAAATTGCCGGACCGCTCATTCCCCAATGTGTAATCAACAAAGGTCCTGTAGCTTTTAAATGCGAATCTTTTACTTTAACGGTAACCATTTCGGTCGAAACGCCCATTAAGTCCTGAATTCGCTGATCTTTTATATTGAAAGTAAATAACGACGGGACCGGTTTTACGATGGAATGATTTACATTTTGAAGTAAATCCCAGATCTTAAGATTGCTTCCTGTTGCCATAACTAAATGATTACATTGAAAAGCATCTTTAGAAGTTTCGAGAGTCCAACCACCATTTTCTTGTTGAATGGATTGAACAATTGTTTGCGTAATAATCTTGATTCCGAATTTTTTAGCTTCTTCCAAAAAACAATCGATGATGGTTTGAGAACTATCCGATTCTGGAAAAATTCTTCCGTCTTCTTCGATCTTCAAAACAACATTTCGATCTTCGAACCATTGCATCACATCGCCTGTGCAAAATGTATGAAACGGACCTCTTAATTCTTTTTCGCCTCTCGGATAAAACTTCGTTAAAACATTAGGAATAAAACATGCGTGCGTAACATTGCAACGTCCGCCTCCAGAAATCTTGACTTTATTCAAAACTTCCTTACTTCGTTCTAAAATTGCAATGCGAATATTTGGCGTTTGCTGTGCCAGATTAATAGCTGTAAAAAAACCTGAAGCTCCGCCGCCCACAACAATTACATCAAAATTATGTACCATTTTGTATCTAAATCCTACAATTTGTAGATTATCGGGAATGTATAAACAGTTTATTCTTCGTATCTTGGCATTTGGAACGGTTTTGGCTTCAAAAAACCTAGATAAAAAACCTATACAAAGATATTGTTAATCCCTAATTAAATTAATGTATATGAAAAGAATATTACTACTTTTTTTGCTGTCGTTAACTTTGGTAATGTGTAAACCAAAACAAATTGTTACGGAATCTAAAGAGCATACTTCGGAAAAGCCTGTTGAAAAACCAGCAGATAAAGTATTCTACACAGAAAATGTTCGGAACGATTTTAGAG
Source organism: Flavobacteriaceae bacterium UBA3339 (assembly GCA_002360925.1). GTDB lineage: Bacteria > Bacteroidota > Bacteroidia > Flavobacteriales > Flavobacteriaceae > Flavobacterium. The sequence continues at coordinate 106,431 of DERN01000003.1, forward strand.
CTGTAAGCGAAAATACGCAATATCAGTTTTTAGAAGCTTATAAAGCAACCGAAAAACAGTACTCTATTTTATTTTTTACACAAGGATTTACTGGAGAGGAAATTACGGTTAAAAATGATGATGGAACTCTTTTTAAAGGAAGTGTTTTAACTGACAAAAGTACCGGATTAGCTAAAAACATGCGCATTTTAAACACCGAAATTACGAGTATTTATGATAAAACAACTCGAAAAACGATTTACATTAATCCTGAAAAAGCACGTAAACACAAATTCGTTTATGTTATGAAAGGAGATTTAAATGACGATAAACCGTATAAAATTACGTTTAGCGATAAATTAAGACCAGAGAGATAAAATAAAATCCATCGAAATTTCGATGGATTTTTTATTATTCCAAAATCATATCTTTATACGAAACAATGGTTTCGTAACCTTTTTCTTTAAAATAAGTGATGGGATTTTGATGAGAAGCTACCATTACAAAATCGCCGCCCCAACCGCCAAGACTTTTAACTAATCCGTTAAAATCGGAAAATAATTGTTCTTGAATAGTTTTAACTTCTAAAACCTTACTTAAATTATTTTCGTATTGTTTAAAGAAGTTAATAAAATCATCTAAATCTGTTATTTCTAGTAATTCATCTGTCTTTTTAGAAATTTCTAAAACTTCGTTTGTGAGATTTTTTTGCTTCTTTTTAAAATTAGCAATCGCTTCTTTACTATCGCGTTTCTGATTTAAGTAAACGAAAAAAATATGTTCCTTAAATAACGGATTAAAAACAACCTGATTTACAACTGGTTTTTCGTTTGTGATTTGGTACGTTACCGGAACATTATTTTGCGCGCAAGCAATATCGTAACCGCTGCCACCAAACGATTTCTGCAATAATTCAAAAGCGTCGATTTCGAACCATTGTGCAATATTGTTGATTAAAGTTGAAGAAGTTCCCAATCCCCAATTTCTTGGAAACGTTAATTTGGTTTCTATTACAAATCCATTATGCGCTAAAATAGCAGAATTCATTTTATGAGCTTCATGCAAAATTGTAATCAGCGTATTTCTAACTTTATCGTTTGATTGATTGGTATTCGAAATAATATCCTGAATCAAAAATTCGTCGTTATACCAAACCAAATTGTCAGCATCATAACTTTTCCAAGACAAAACTTTAGAATTAATCGGAAAAACATTTAAATACTGACCAAATTTTGTGGGAAGCGCAAAAACCTTTGCTCCTTCTAAAACATAATATTCGCCTAAAATAAAAAGCTTTCCGTTGCTGTAAAATTCCATTTTTATTTACGTAATTTTTCTACAAAATCTATAACCGCATTATGCGAAATCGTTTTATCTTCAAAATGCTTCAAAACCGCTAAACGTTCATTTTGTGTAGCTTGTAACTGATTTAGAATATTCATCAAATGCATTTTCATATGTCCTTTTTGAATTCCGGTTGTCGTAAGCGATTTTACCGCTGCAAAATTTTGAGCCAAACCAGCAACCGCAATAATTTCCATTAATTCGTTAGCATTTGGATTTTCTAAAAGTTCTAATGCAAATTTCACAATCGGATGTAAATTCGTTAATCCGCCTACAGTTCCTAATGCCAATGGTAAATCCATCCAAAAACGAAACGCTCCGTTTACAATTTCAGCATGCGAAAGTGATGAATATTTTCCGCTTTTTGCTGCAAAAGCATGTACTCCGGCTTCAATCGCTCTAAAATCATTTCCTGTTGCCAAAACCACAGCATCTACTCCATTCATGATTCCTTTATTATGTGTTACAGCGCGATAGGTTTCGATTTCAGCAATTTGAACCGCTTGAACAAATCGCTCAGCAAATTCCTGCGGATTTTCGATTTCCTTCGAAGCCAAATCTTCGACTTTACACGAAACCTCGGCACGAACTAAACAATTCGGAACGTAATTTGAAAGAATAGACATAATAACTTGCAAAGAATCTTTTTCGGATTGAGAAAACGCTTCAAACTCTGTCGATTCTTCTCGCAACACATTTGCAAACTCTTCTAAACATGAATTAATAAAGTTTGCGCCCATGCTGTCTTTTGTATCGAATGTTGCGTGCAGCTGAAAGTAATTTTCTAATTCATTAGTTTTATCAACCAATTCTATAGCTAAAATTCCACCACCTCGCTTTTCCATATTCTTGGTTATTTCCGAAGTTCTTGCTTTAAAAACAGATTGCATCTGTTCAATAAATTGTTCTAATTTTTGTTTAGAACCTTGAAACATAAAATGTACATTTCCTATTTTCTCAGTCGACAAAACTGTCGCCTTAAAACCACCTCGCTTTGCCCAAAACTTTGCTGCATTAGAAGCAGCTGCAACTACCGAACTTTCTTCTATTACCATAGGAACAGCATAAACTTTATTGTTTATGACGAAATTTGGCGCAATTCCTAAAGGAAGATAAAAATTTGTAATGGTGTTTTCTATGAACTCATCATGCAGTTTTTGCAATTTTTCATCGTTATTCCAATACGATTTCAGTAATTGCACAATAGTTTGATCGTTATTAAAATAATTCGTTACCAACCAATCTATTTTTTGTTCTTTTGAAAGTTTCGAAAAACCATTAACAATATTCATGTCTACTTTTTAATTTTTACAAAGATAAAGGTTTTAGTTATAGATTTTGAATTCTAGGCTTGGGCTTTTCTTTCAACATATTTTTGCATTCTTTTAAATTTGAATTATAAAAAACAGTATTTTTATTTCGAAAAGCAATTTATTTAATGTCAAAAGTTATGAGAAAGTCTGTAATTCCCTTTTTATTCGTTTCGCTATTCCTGAATTCTTGTCAGAACGAATTAGATAAAGCTGATTGGCTTATCGGAAATTGGAAAAACGCTTCTAAAGAAGGTGTTTTTACTGAAAAATGGGAGAAAAAAGACAGTAAATCTCTTTTAGGAAATTCTTATTTTGTTGTAGAAAATGATACTGTCTTTTCTGAACAAACAACTCTTGTTCAAAAAGACAAAGAAGTATTTCTTGTTGTAAAGATTACTTCAGATCCGGAAGATAAAGCAACGGAATTTAAATTGACTTCGAGTACCGAAAATCAATTGGTTTTTGAAAACCCTGTTCACGATTTCCCTAAAAAAATTGTTTATAATTTAATTACGAAAGATTCTATTTTTGCCGAAATAAGCGGCAACGGAAAAGCACAAGGTTTTCCTATGAAAAGAGACTAATTTATAATTTCATTTTCTAAGAAAATTAAAAACTTCCAAATCAAAAAAAAAGAAGTAATTTGCTGGTTTAATTTTTTACTCCATGAAAATGAAAAATATTTTCTTGTTGGCTGGATTGGCTTTTACATCTGTTTCGACTTTACAAGCACAACAAAAAATTGAAGTTTCAACAATTTGGGATGGAACTTTTAGAACCAACCAACTAAACGCTTTAAATACTTTACATACTAAAAATCAATACAGCGTTTTAGATTTCAATCAACAAAAACGCACTTTCACGATCGATGCTTACGATTTTACGTCCTTAGAAAAAGTTCAAACGTTATTTAATAGTGAGCATTTTCCTGAAATAATTCAAATTTCCGACTACCAAATCAATAAAACCGACGATAAAATCTTAATAGCTACTAATTACAATGCTATTTACCGCCATTCGTTTACTTCGATTTATTATTTGTACGACATTAAATCGAAAACCTTAACTAAAATCAGCGATAATGCCATTCAAGAACCTTTGTTGAATAAAGAAGGATCGAAAATTGCTTACGCTTTTGAAAATAATTTGTACGTTTTTGATGTTCAGTCTAAAAAAACAACTCAGATTACCAATGACGGAAAGAAAAATTCGATCATAAACGGAATTACCGATTGGGTTTACGAAGAGGAATTTGCTTTTGTTCGTGCTTTTGATTGGAATGCAAACGGAACCCAATTGGCTTTTATTAAATTTAACGAAACCGATGTTCCTGTTTTTTCGATGGATGTTTATGGAAACAAATTATATCCGCAACAACAAGTTTTTAAATATCCGAAAGCGGGCGAAAATAACGCTAAAGTGAGTTTACATTTGTACGATGTTTCAAAATCGACCACTAAAAATGTATCGTTAGATGCTAATAAAGATTACTACATTCCGCGCATTAAATTCACGAATAATGCCAATGTTTTAAGTGTACAAACATTAAATCGTCATCAAAACCAATTGAATTTATTATTCGTTGATGCTTCGACCGGAAAATACACAACTATTTTAAAAGAAACCGATAAAGCGTATGTAGATGTGACCGATAATTTAACTTTTTTAGACGACAATAGTTTTATTTGGACAAGCGAAAAAGACGGATACAATCATATTTATCATTACAATAACGACGGAAGTTTAAAAAATAAAGTTACCAGCGGAAATTGGGAAGTAACCAACTATTACGGTTACAACAAAACGAACGAAACAATTTACTATCAATCGGTTGAAAAAGGTTCTACAAAACGCGATGTATATAGTATTCGTTTAAATGGAAAAGACAAAAAACAACTTTCGTCAGTAAGCGGAACCAATAATGCTACTTTTAGTCCCGATTTTAAGTATTTCATCAACAATCATTCGTCTGCCACAAAAGCACCTTCTTACACGTTGATTGAAACTGCTTCTGGTAAAAAAGCAAAAGAAATTTTAAACAACAACGATTTAGAAAATAAGTTAAAGAAATACGATCTTCCTACAAAAGAGTTTAGAATATTTAAAAACGAAGTAGGTAATAATTTAAACGGATACATCATTAAACCAAAAGATTTTAATCCGGCTAAGAAATATCCGGTTTTAATGTATCAATATTCGGGTCCGGGATCGCAGCAAGTTACTGATAAATGGTTCGATTCTAACGATTATTGGCATTTTCTATTAGCACAAAAAGGATATATTGTAGTTTGTGTAGACGGACGCGGAACTGGTTTTAAAGGAGCCGATTTTAAGAAAGTAACTCAGAAAGAATTAGGAAAATTCGAAGTACAAGATCAAATTTTTGTTGCGAAACAATTAGCGAAAGAATCTTATGTTCATGCAGAAAGAATTGGAATTTGGGGATGGAGTTTCGGCGGATTTATGTCGAGCAATGCTCTATTCCAAGCGAACGACGTTTTTAAAACTGCCATTGCGGTTGCTCCAGTAACTTCGTGGCGTTTTTACGATACCGTTTACACCGAACGTTTTATGACAACTCCGCAAGAAAACGCTTCGGGTTACGACAACAACTCGCCTATTACACACGCTCATAAATTAAAAGGAAACTTTTTATTGATTCACGGAACTGCCGATGACAATGTTCACGTCCAAAATGCAATGGTTTTAATCAACAAATTAGTCAGCCTGAATAAAGATTTTGATTGGTTAATTTATCCCGATAAAAATCACGGAATCTATGGTGGAAAAACGCGCGAGCAGCTATATACCAAAATGACAAACTACATTTTAGAAAAGCTGTAAAGCATAAAAACAAACGTGTTTAAAACAAGTTTTAACGTTACACTGAATTTATTTTTATATTTTTGGTACCGATAAATTGTTAATACGAACTTAAAAAAGGATTAAACATACCTTAAAATATGACAACAGAAGAACAACAATTAGAAGCTATTCATAATTTTGAAGGAAAATATCCAAAACAACTATGGTATTTGTTTTTGGTAGAAATGTGGGAACGTTTTTGTTTTTACGGAATGCGTGGTGTATTAGCCATTTTTATGGTGGATATGCTTTTATTATCCGATAAAGATGCAAACTTAAAATACGGTGCTATTCAGGCTTTTGTATACGCCTTTACATTTATTGGTGGAGTTTTTGCCGATAAGATCCTAGGCTTCAAAAAATCATTATTATTCGGGGGAATCGTAATGATCTTAGGAAATTTCTTAATCGGTTTAGATCCAGAACATTTCTTTTACTACGGAATTACCTTATCGATTATCGGAACAGGCTTCTTTAAACCAAACATTTCATCGATGGTAGGTGAATTATATCGCGAAGGAGATTCAAGACGCGATGCCGGTTTTAGTTTATTCTATTCGGGAATTAATATTGGTGCTTTATTAGGTGGTGCTTTGTGCGTTTATTTAGGTAAATTTCACGGATGGAACTTAGCTTTCTTCGCAGCAGCAGCTGTAATGGTTATTGGTGTTATTATTTTCTTAGTTACTAAAAAATCATTGGGACCGATTGGAAATTCGCCTTTGTTACATTTAGATACTAAAAAGAGAAATATTCGCGAAATTGCGGTGTATGTAGGAGCTGCTTTATGTATTCCGGTTATCCACGCAATGATTGAAAATACTGACTATACCGATTATTTCATGTATGCAATTGGTCCAGTAGCTTTAATTTATTTTTTCTTTGAATTATCAAGACAAGAATCAAGTAAGGTTAAAAAGAAATTAATTGCTGCATTGTTATTCATTTCGTTCTCGATCATTTTCTTTGCTTTCTTCGAACAAAGTGGTGGTTCACTTTCTTTATTCGCTAAAGGAAATTTAGACAACAATTTATTATTCTTCACGATTGACCCTAATATTGTAAACAACGTTTCTAATGCCTTTTTTGTAATCCTTTTTGCTCCTATTTTAGGATTAATTTGGGTAGCTCTAAGTAAGAAAAAATTAGAACCAAATACAGTTATTAAATTTGGTTTAGGATTCTTATTTCTTGCTGGATCGTTCTTTATCTTATATTCGACTAAGTTTTTTGCAGGTCCGGACGGAATTACTTCGTTAAACATCTTTACTTCGGCTTATTTAATCATGACTTTCGGAGAATTATGTTTGTCACCAATTGGTTTATCAATTATCACAAAATTATCGCCAAACAGATTGGTAGGTATGATGATGGGATTATGGTTTTTAGCTTCGGCTTATGGTCAATATGTAGCAGGATTATTAGGTGCTAATATGGCGTCTCCAAACGAAAACGCTACAAACCTTGAAAAATTAAATTTATATACCGACGGTTATTATCAATTAGCAATTTATGCTTTAATTGCAGGTGTCGTTCTTATTGTTATTTCGCCAATTATTAGAAAATTAATGCAGGAAGTGAAATAAACTTCCGTATAAAAAACTAAAAACAGTCTTCGGACTGTTTTTTTATTCCCAAATTTCAAATTTATTTATGTAATTTGTGCCCTTTAATCTTACACAGATGTCAGAAAATAAAAGATCATTCGGACAAACCGTAAAATCGTTCAATAAAAATTTCTGGATTGCCAGCTTCATGGAATTAATGGAACGCTGGGCTTGGTACGGAATTTACACCCTTTTAGGACTTTATTTAGTAGGATCAACCGATACTGGAGGTTTAGGTTTTGATCATGTTCAAAAGGGAAATATTATGGGTAATATTGTAGGAATCCTATATTTTTTACCTTTAATTTTTGGTGTAATCGCAGACCGAATCGGCTATAAAGTATCGTTAACTATTGCTTACATTATCATGATTGCGGGTTATTATCTTCTTGGCGAAGTTAATACATACTGGAGTGTTTACATGGTCTTTTTATTAGTTGCTGTTGGCGCAGCTTTCTTTAAACCGGTTGCATCAGCCATTGTAGCACGGAATACAGATGAAACCACGGGAACACTTGGTTTCGGTATTTTCTATATGATGGTAAACATTGGCGGATTTATTGGTCCGGCAATGTCTTCAGGTTTACGCACAACATATGGTTGGAAAATCATCTTTATTCAGGCAGCTATTGTAATCGGAATCAATTTAATTGTACTGCTTTTATTTTATAAAGAACCAAAAGTTGAAAAACCAAAAGATTCAATCGGTAAAGCCATTGGTGAATCGGTAAAAGGAATTTTTGAAGCCTTAAAAGATGTTCGCTTAGGTATTTTACTATTACTAATGATTGGCTTTTGGACCATGTTTAATCAATTATTCAATACTTTACCGAACTTTATCGAAGATTGGGTTAATTCATCTGCAATAAGCGATTGGTTAAATCAAAACATTCCTGTTTTAGGAACTTTAATGACACAAGACGGACAAGTAAAACCTGAATGGTTTACAAATATCGATTCGTTTATGATTATTTGTTGTCAGGTTACTATTTCTTATTTTGTAACCAAAATGCGTCACATTAATGCCGTTATTCGTGGTGCTGTAATTGCAACAATCGGTGTTGGTTTAACTTTTTATACACATAACCCCATATTTACAATTGTAGGAACTATGATTTTCTCGATCGGAGAAATGATGTCAAGTCCAACAGTTTCTTCTTTTATCGCGTTGATTACTCCAAAAGGAAAAGAAGGTTTATATCAGGGAACTTACTTTTTACCTGTTGCAGCAAGTTATTTCGTAACAAGTTTTATTTCTGGAAGCTTATATCAATCGTGGTCAGATAAATTATCATTATTGAAAAAAGAAATGGCAGGAAGAAATATCGAAATGCCCGAAGTTGTAACCAACGAACAATTTATAGAACAAGGTTCAAAGGCTTTAAATATGACGATTTCTCAGTTTGAACAACAATTCAATTTAAAAGCCGAATCTGTCGATTGGAATGTTGTAGCACAATCATTCAAAGATTTTGCCATGAGCAAAAGTATCGATATCAGTCAAGTTCACCTTCCGTTTTCTAAAAACGAATATTTCGCTTTGGCAGAACAAAAATTAGGAATGGGTCATTGGGAAATGGTCGATATGCTTTGGAACACTTATAATCCTAATAAAATTTGGTACGTAATTGTAGGAATCGGATTGTTTTCCATTATTTCACTTACCATTTATGATCGTTTGGTAATTCGTCCACGCGAAAATCAAATCAAGTAATCAACTTCAAATCTAATTAATCTCTTTATATATGGATATTAACACTTCTTCAGAGTTTTACAAATCGAACGTTTTAGGACAACGATCGGGATTATTTGTATTATTCTTTACCGAAATGTGGGAGCGTTTTTCGTTTTACGGAATGCGCGTTTTATTGATTCAATTCTTAACAGCAACTGTCTTAAATGGCGGTTGGGCATGGAGTGCGGAACAAGCAGGAGCTTTGTACGGAACATACGCTATGATGTTATATTTAACTCCAATTTTAGGAGGAATTATTGCTGATAAATATATTGGTTCTCGCCAAGCAGTAATTATTGGTGCAATTATTATGACGATTGGTCACGCTGCAATGGCTTTCGATACGCAAATCATGTTCTTTATTGGTTTAGCTTGTTTGGTTATAGGAACAGGTTTCTTTAAGCCGAATATGCCTTCGATCTTAGGAGAAATGTACAAAGACTTACCTGAGAAAAAAGACGGAGCTTACACAATTTTTTATATGGGTGTAAATGCCGGAGCTTTCTTTGGAATGATGTTATGTGGTTATTTAGCAGAAAAAATTGGTTGGCATTGGGGATTTGGTTTAGCTGGAGTTTTTATGTTTTTAGGAACTTTACAATTTGTATTTGCAAAACCTTTAATGGGAAATCTGGGAGTTTTAGACAAATCACCTGAAGCACAAGAAAATGCTTTAAAAAATGATACTGACAAAAGAAATCCGTTTACGACTACTGATTTAGCTTTAATCGGAATCGTTGCTGTTATTGGTTTCTTATATGCTTTTAACGATCCGTTATCTAAAAACGGAATCATTGATATTTTTGCTTGGTTAGATATGCCTTTCTTACGCGGACAATATGTTATAATTATTGTTGCGTTGATTCTTTTTATCTATTTAATTGTTTCTAGAATTTTACGTTACGACAAAGTAGTTCGCGACAGAATGTTTGCCGTGGTTTTATTAGCATTCTTCCTTATTTTCTTCTTTATGAGTTTTGAGCAAGGAGCTACATCTTTGGTAATTGTTGCTCGCGATTTTATTGATCGTAGCCTAACAGGATCAGCTTTAACAATTTTCAACATTGTAAATGCTTTATTAACAATTGTTCCTTTAGCAATTATCACTTGGGTTTTAGCAAAGTTAGCTAAAGCTACTTGGAGTAAAATTGCACTTTCTAACGTTATTTTATTCGCTTGTTTTGCATTGATCTGGGGAGCTGCTATTTGGATGTTAAACAACGAATTCTCTAAAGAATCATCAGAAATTACGGTTTCTTGGTTCTCTACTTTAAATTCATTTTTCATTATTGCATTAGCTTCAACCGTTTCGAAATTGTGGGAATCTAAATACAATCCTTCTGCAGCTTTTAAATATGGTTTTGGATTAATTTTAGTTTCTGTAGGTTTCTTAATTATTGGTTTAGGCTCTTGGGGAATTGGCGAAGGCGTAAAAATTTCGATGGTTTTCTTAATCTTAACTTATTTGTTCCACACTTTAGGAGAATTATTCATTTCTCCGGTTGGGTTATCTTATGTTTCTAAATTGGTTCCAGCGCGAATGTTAGCATTTATGTTTGGAATATGGTATTTGGCAATTGCAATCGCTCAAAAAGTTGCTGCTGTTTTAGGAGGACAAGTAGAAAAAATTCAAGAAGAATATTCAATCAGTCATTTCTTCTTCCTTTTTACGGCAATTCCTGCTGTAGCTGGTCTTTTAGTAATGCTTTTAAATCCATTAATTAAAAAATTAATGCACGGTATTAAATAATTTGGCTATCTTTCGAACTCGAAAAATAAAAATACAATAAATGGCAACAGAAGCTACTAATCCAGATTTTTTTAAATCGAAAGTTTTAGGGCATCCATCAGGATTATTCGTTCTTTTCTTTACCGAAATGTGGGAACGATTCTCTTTCTACGGAATGCGCGTTTTATTAATTCTATTCTTAACGGCGGCTTTAACCGGAAACAATCCAGGTTGGGGTTGGACAGCAGAAAATGCAGGTGCTTTATACGGAACTTACGCAATGCTTTTATACATTACTCCTATCTTTGGAGGTATTATTGCAGATAAATACATTGGTTATCGTTGGGCAGTTGTAATTGGATCTATCATTATGACGTTAGGTCATGCTTTTATGGCTTTCGACACACCTTTATTTATGTATTTAGGTTTAGGAGCTTTAGTTATTGGAACAGGATTTTTTAAACCGAACATGACTTCGATTTTATCCGAAATGTATAAAGCTTTCCCTGAAAAGAAAGATGGTGCTTATACTATTTTTTACATGGGCGTAAACGCAGGTGCTTTCTTCGGAATGATGCTTTGCGGTTATTTAGCAAACAATTTAGGTTGGCATTACGGCTTTGGTTTAGCAGGAATTTTTATGTTGTTAGGAACATTACAATTTTGGTTGGCAAAACCATTATTCGGAACAATTGGAGAAGTTCCTTCTAAACAAAATAAAGAAGAGGAATTAGCTGCTTCTAAAGAAAATTCTACAGAAGAAAGTGACGATAAATTAAATCCGTTCACAACTTTAGATTACATTTTAATTGCTATTACAACCATTATTGGTTTGTTATATGCGTTTAACGATCCATTATCTAAAATTGCCGGAATGCATATTTTACCACAAACCTTATTCGGATTCGACGGATCTATTGCAGTTGTTATTATAGGTTTAATCTTATTCTTGATTTTGGTTATTTCGCGTATTGTTCGTTACAGTCCGGTTGTAAGAGATCGTATGATTGCTGTAACTATTTTCGCATTCTTTACTATCTTTTTCTGGATGTCATTCGAACAAGGAGCTTCATCGTTGGTAATTTTCGCCAGAGATAATGTTGATCGTGCTTTAACAGGAACTTCACTTACCGTTTTTAACGTAATCAATACTTTGTTAACTGTGGTTCCGTTAATTATTATTTCGTGGGTTTTATTCTTATTAGGAAAACAAACTTTTAAGCAAGCGCCTTTATCAAACATTGTTTTGGCAGTAACGTTCTTAATTGTTTGGGGAATCGCGATTTGGATGTTAAACAACGAATTTTCTAAAGAAGCTTCTGAGATCGACCCAAGCTGGTTCTCAATCTTAAACTCATTCTTTATTATTGCATTAGCTTCTTCGGTTTCTAAAATTTGGGATTCAAAATTCAATCCGCCAGCAGCTGTAAAATATGGTTTAGGTTTAATCATCATGTCAATCGGTTTCGGATTGTTAGCTTACGGTTCATACGGAATTCAGGAAGGAATTAAAGTTTCGATGATTTGGTTAGTATTAGCTTATTTGTTCCATACTTTAGGAGAACTATTCTTATCTCCAGTTGGACTTTCATATGTTTCTAAATTGGTACCAGCACGCATGATTGCTTTTATGTTTGGTATTTGGTACTTAGCAATTGCAATCGGAAACAAATTAGCTGCAGCAGTTGGAGGAGAAATTGAAAATATTACACAACAATATTCCTTATCAACATTCTTCTTAATATTTACTGTAGTTCCTATTGTTGCCGGACTTCTGGTAATGCTTTTAAATCCTGCATTGAAAAAGTTAATGCACGGTGTAAAATAGGCATACTTTTTGAAAATATAGAATCCGATAGTTTTCGCTATCGGATTTTTTATATATTTACATTTATTAATTTTTACAGAATGAAAAAAAGTATTTTATTAGTATTATTTACTTTGGTTTCTATAGTTACCCAAGCACAGGAAATTAAATGGATGACTATGAAAGAAGCTGTTGCAGCTCAGAAAAAGAACAAAAAACCTATTTTTATAGATGCATATACCGTTTGGTGTGGTCCTTGTAAAATGTTGGATAAAAACACATTTTCAGATGAAAAAGTTGTAAAACTTATCAATGAAAAATACAACGCGGTTAAGTTTAATGCTGAAGGAAATGAAGAAATTCAATTTGGCGGAAAACTTTACAAAAACCCAAGTTACCAAGAAGCTCGCAAAAACTCTCGTAATGGTTTCCATGAATTTGCAGCATTTATTGGAGTTCAGGCTTATCCGAACATGATTGTTTTTGATAAGGACGGAAAAAAAATAAAAGATATTTTAGGTTATAAAACTCCAGAACAATTAATTTCTGAATTATAATCACAAACAAAAGCTCCCTTACTTCGCATATCGTAGTAAGGGATTTTTAACTTGTCGAAATACAAAATCCAGTCATCAATCTTGTTTTGATAATTATTTGAATGGAAAATAACCAAACAAGGTTTTAGTTCTTTTGCTAATCGTTCGGGATGAATTGCAGGATTTTGATATAAAACAACTACATCAAATTGGCGTTTAGGATAAATACCTAAACTATCAACAATAAGCCATTTTTTATTATTTAATTCAAAAGAATTTGACAACGAATCAAAGGCTATTTTTTCAATACCATGATACAGTTTGTAGTTTTGAACGGCATTAATCAAGGTATCTTTTGTCGCGAAGATCTGTAACTTCTCTCCTTCTCTATTCAAGAAAATCAATCGATTGAAATAAGAAATCAAAACTATTTCAGATGATTTTTGAGTTTGAATTATTCTGTAAATCGAAATTGCCTGAAACGATACAATCAAAACAAAAATGCAAATGATTTTCGAAGCCGTTTTTTTGTAAAAATACCATACCCCACAAAACACTAAACAAGTCAATAAAATGGCCTGTAAAAGATTAAAATGAACCAAATAGAGTTTATTACTAAAGATTGTTGAAATAATTTCAATTCCGTTAAAACACAATTTTGCAGCGAAACTTAAAACTACAGTAAACAAAGAAGCAAAATTCATCGAAATAAAGCTGACGATTAATTGCAAAAACCATCCAATAAGCAACAAATTTGTCAATGGAACCGCAATAATATTTCCGATTAGAAACAATAACGGAATTTGCTTAAAATAGAAAATGCTTAAAGGAAAAACACCAATTTGTGCAGCAATCGAGATTCCAATGATTTCGGTAAAAAAGTTTAAAACAACATTCTCCGTTTTAAAAAAGGGTTGTATAATCGGATAACAAAATACAATCGAAAAAACAGCAAGATAACTCAACTGAAAGCCAACATCGAAAAGGTAATTTGGTTCAATCAAAAGAATTAAAAACATGCTGCCAACCATTAAGTTTGCGGTTTCTTTTCTAGAACCTAAAGCAGTACCCAACATTGCCATTAAACACATTAACGCCGCACGAACAACCGAACCCGACAAACCAGCTAGCAACACAAATACAACAAGAAAAACAATCAGAAAAAAATTCACAAGCTTATTGGGAATTCCAAATAATCTTAACGAATATCGAATTGTTCCGAATAAAACTACAACGTGCATGCCCGAAACAGCTAAAACATGAAGAATTCCTAAATCTTTAAACTGTTCGTAAACATCATTGTCTAAATTATTTTTCTTACCAAAAAGTAATGCTTCAATAAATCCGTTTGTTTTAGCATCATAACCTAAATCTAGAAAACGATTGATTAAAGAACCTCGCAACTCATCAATAAATGTCAATAAATCTTTCTGTTCGCCAATCTTAAAAACCTTTTGATTCGAATGAATTTGATAATGAATCCGCTTTTGAGCCAAATAATCTTTATAACTAAAATCGTGTAAATTGCGTGATTCGGGAATTTCTTTAATACTTCCGATTAATTTATAAACTGAGCCTTCTTTAGGCTTTTCATTTTGATTCGAAAACGAAACCAAGATTAAAGGTTTTTCTTTATAATCTAAAAGTTTCGCATATATTCTGTGCGAATAAGTATTTGACTTTAAAACCTCATTAACTTTAATAGTAAATTCAGTCTGAGAAAGATTTTCGATTTCTATTTTTTGATTATGAAAATGATAACTCAGAGATCCTAAAGAAATAAAAACGAAATAAATCGCCCAAAGGTTAAACAGCGACAAAGAAGATTTAAAAGAATATTTTTGTTGTTTTTTGTGAAGATAAATCAATAAAAAGAATCCCAAAATCGCAAAACAAATCATTAAAACAACAGGCAGCTTAAAGTTTAAGCCAATAAAAATCCCATTAACATAAGCGAATGTAATGGGATAAATGGGATATTTCACTACCTTCGTCATAGACTAAAGGTAACAAAATTTTGAATATCAAATAATTAACTAAAGTACTTGTCTGTCGTAAACTCTGTTTATTTGTACAAAGCCTTTACTATAATAAGCTTCTTTTGTAGAATTGATCGAAACTCCTTTAGAAGTTGCAGAGTGAATAAATTTAATATCATCTCCGTTTACTTCAATCACAATTCCTACATGATTAATAACACGAGAGCCACCGTTTTTAAAGAAGATTAAATCTCCTGGTTTTGCTTCGTTTTTAGAAACTCGTTCACCACGTGAAGCCATTTCTCTCGAAGTTCTTGGTAAGTCTACCTTAAATTGATTGAAAGCTGTTTTTACAAATCCCGAACAATCCATTCCGCTGCGCGACATTCCGCCCCATTGGTAACGTATTCCTTGATAGTCGTTTGCTACGTTTATTAATTGTTCTGTCATGTAACAGTAGTCAGATTTCTCTTCCTTTTTTGAACTTTTGTTGTCGAATTCATCATCAACTGCATTCATTCTCTTGTTAATTTCAGCAATTGTTAAATTCTCTTTCGTTTTTTGTTGAGGCTTTAATGATGTTTTAGTGACAGTCGTAACCTTTTTGGGCTGCACTTGTGCGGTTACTTCTGTGCTTAAACATACAGTAAATAGCGTTACTAACGTTAAAGCTAAATTTTTCATTAATGTATTAATATTTTAAAAGAAATGTAAATCTGTTGTTTGCAATACCTCAAATATAGGTTTTTATATTTTCTTAGCCTTCCTAAAGTTGTCTTAAATTATTGTTAAGACTGTTGATAACTCGTTCACTTGCTCCTACACCTCCTAACTTATCTTCCAATTCATGGTACTTTGTAAGGATTTTAACCCTTGAAGAATTGTTAATAAGTTTTTCGAATTCTTTTTTAATATTTGACGGATTACAATCTTTTTGAATTAATTCTGTTACGACTAATTCGTCCATTATAAGGTTTACCAACGAAATATAACTCAATTTAATGATGCGTTTAGCAATTTGATACGAAATCTCGTTTCCTTTATAAACCACAACTTGCGGTACTTTAAATAAAGCGGTTTCCAACGTTGCAGTTCCCGAAGTTACTAAAGCCGCATACGCGTTGTTTAAAAGATTATAAGTATCATTTGAAATAAATTTCACGTTTTCCTTCTTTATAAAAGGCTTGTAAAAATCGAATTCTAAGCTTGGTGCTCCGGCTATAATAAATTGAAATTGCGGATAATCGTCTACAATTTGAAGCATTTCAGAAAGCAATCTCGAAATCTCCTGTTTTCGGCTTCCCGGAAGCAACGCAATAATTGGTCTTTCGTCTAATTCGTGGACATTTCTAAAATCGTTTGCTCTTTCCTTTTTAAACGAATCGATTTCATCTAATAAAGGATGCCCGACATAATCTACTTGATAATGATGTTTTTTCTCGTAGAAATCTTTTTCAAACGGAAGAATCACGTACATATGATTAACATCGCGTTTAATTGCTTTTATGCGCCCCTCTTTCCAAGCCCAAATCTGAGGCGAAATATAATAATGTGTATCGAATCCTTTTTCTTTAGCCCATTTTGCAATGCGCATATTAAAACCGGGATAATCGATAAAAATAATTACATCCGGATTAAAAGCGAGAATATCTTTTTTGCAGAAATCGATATTTTTTAAAATCGTTTGCAGATTCATCACCACTTCGGCAAATCCCATAAAAGCTAAGTCTTTATAGTGTTTTACTAAAGTTCCACCAACTTTCTGCATTAAATCGCCGCCCCAAAAACGTACTTCGGCATCGGGTTCATTCTTAAATAAAGCTTTTAATAAATTGGCTCCGTGCAAATCGCCCGAAGCTTCTCCGGCAATGATGTAATATTTCATTTATCCTAAAATGATGTAAATTGCTATAATAATAAACGAGAAAATAACGCCCCGCGCGCTGTAATAATTATTTCGATTTAAAAACAGATAAAACAATCCGATATTAGGAATAGATCCCATTGAAAATGATTTAGTAGCAACACTTTTATACGCAAAAATAGCCCAATTTTCGAGCGGATTTATTTTAGTAAAAAGCTGAAACAACAAACATCCAAAAACAAACGAAACACACAAAGCGCAGATTGTTCCTAATAAAAATTTTAAAAACTTATTCATTATATTTCCCAAGTATTAAGTTGTTGCATCGCGTGATAAGCCGTTAAATCGTATTGCACGGGAACTACCGAAACATATCCGTTTTCTAGAGCCCATTCGTCTGTATCTTCGCCTTTATCGTGATTTACAAACGTTCCGGTAAGCCAATAATATTTTTTCCCGTTCGGATTGGTTCTTTCGTCAAACTTCTCGACCCAAGTTGCATTTGCTTGGCGGCAAATTTTAATTCCTTTAATTTGATCTTCTTCTAATTTCGGGAAATTCACATTTAACACCACTCCGTCTGGAAGTCCGTTTTTCAAAGTTTGTAACGTTAATTGTTTAATGAATTTCTTTATTGGTTCAAAATCGGCATTCCAGCTAAAATCGCCTAAAGAAAACCCAATTGCAGGAATTCCACTCATTCCAGCTTCAACAGCCGCCGACATCGTTCCCGAATAAATCACATTTGTTGCCGAATTATATCCGTGGTTAATTCCCGAAACACAAATATCGGGTTTGCCTTTTATAATTTGATCGATTGCAATTTTAACACAATCAACCGGAGTTCCCGAACAAGCATATTCTTCAATATCATGTTCTTCGATCGTTACTTTTTCTAAAAACAACGTATTATTTACCGTAATAGCGTGTCCCATTCCCGATTGCGGACTATCTGGCGCCACAACAATTACATGTCCAATTTCTTTCATTACACTAATTAACGTGCGAATTCCCGGAGCTGTAATTCCGTCGTCGTTTGTTACTAAAACCAAAGGTTTCTTCATCTGATTTTCAATGTTATTTTTATATGAATTCGGAATAATTTCAAACAAAAAACAGCATCATTCATAAGGCTTATTCCGCAATATTTGCTTTACATTCGTAAAAGTAGTAATTTTAATTAACTTCGTATTTCAATTCTGTAGCAAGACATAAATACTTAACAAAATTTTATTTGTGCACAGTTATTACAAATAGGAGATTTTAATTACTTTAGTTGAAAATTTATTGATGAATGCTATTTGGCAATTTATGAAGAGAAATTATAGAATTATTTTAATTGTTGTGGCATTGGCTGCAGCTTTATGGAGCTTTATACCTAATAAAAAAACAAATGATCCGGATCCGGAAAAAGAAGCTTTCTTATTAGGTGTTTTAAATTTTGTGTTGCAAAATGCACATTATCATCCTTCGGAATTAAACGACGAATTTTCGGAAAAAGTATATACCAATTATTTAAAAATATTAGACCCAAACAAACGCTTTTTATTACAATCGGACGTTAAAGGTTTTGAAAAACACAAAACGACGATTGATGATGAATTTAAAGCACAAAGAATGGACTTTTTTGAAGAAAGCTATCCTGTTTTTGAACAACGAATCAAAGAAGCACAAACGTATTATAAAGAAATTTTAAAAGAACCGTTTGATCTTACAAAAAGCGAAAGTATTAATACCGATTACGAAAAACAAGAATTCGCAAACAATAAAGAAGAGCTAAAAGAACGTTGGAAAAAGCAACTGAAGCTGAATGTACTTTCGAATATCGAAGACAAACAAAAGCTTCAGGAAAACGATTCTTTGAAAAAAGAACCTAAAAAATCGTTTACCGAATTAGAAAAAGAAGCTCGTGAAAGCGTTTTAAAATCATTGAACGAATATTTTGAATTCTTCGAAGAAATTTCGCGAGAAGAATGGATGTCGTTTTACATCAATACGATTTTAGAACAATTCGATCCGCATACGAATTACATGGCTCCGGACGATAAAAAGAAATTCGACGAAAGTATGGCGGGTTCTATGGAAGGAATCGGAGCGCAGCTTCGCAAGAAAAGTGAAAATACAGAAATTACCGAAATCATTCCAGGCGGTCCTGCAATGAAACAAGGCGAATTAGAAAACGGCGATGTAATTCTAAAAGTTGGTCAAGGCGATGAACAACCGATTGATGTATCAGGAATGCGGTTAGACAAAGTTGTGAAAATGATTAAAGGTAAAAAAGGAACAATTGTTAGTTTAACCGTAAAAAAAGTTGACGGTTCTATTAAAGTGATTTCAATTATGCGCGATAAATTCGAAATTGAAGAAACATTCGCGAAGTCATCAATCATTGAAACAGCTAACGGAAAATTCGGAATTATTCATTTGCCAAAATTCTATATCAGCTTTGAAAACCGAGATAATCGAGATGCTTTTAAAGATGTTGCAAAAGAAATCGAATATTTGAAAGAGCAAAAAGTTGAAGGAATTATCATGGATTTACGCAACAACGGTGGTGGTTCTTTACAAACTGTTGTAGATATGGTTGGTTTGTTTATAGAGCAAGGTCCGGTTGTACAAGTAAAAGCTAAAAACGGATCAAGAGATGTTTTGTACGATAAAGACAAACGTGTTCAATGGGAAGGTCCTTTAGTGGTTTTAATCAATAACTATTCGGCTTCGGCTTCTGAAATTTTTGCTGCGGCAATTCAAGATTATAACCGAGGTTTGGTTTTAGGCTCTAAACATTCATTTGGAAAGGGAACCGTTCAAAATTTATTAGATTTAAATCGTTTTGGTAATAAAAACATTGGCGATTTAGGAGCTATTAAGTTTACAACTCAGAAATTCTATCGCGTAAACGGAGGTTCTACACAATTAAAAGGAGTTGAAAGTGATGTAGTCCTTCCAGATCGTTTCTTATATATCGATACAGGCGAACGCGACAGCGATAATGCAATGCCTTGGGATAAAATAGAAAAAGCGAATTACAAACCATTTGCTTCAAATTTCGCTCCGATTGTCGAAAAAAGTAAAAAACGTGTAGCTTCAAATACAGAATTTAAACTGTTAGACGAAAGCGCAAAATGGGTTAAAGAACAACAAAACGACAATACGTTTCCGTTGAAATACGAAGATTATATTGCAAAATCAAAAAACATAGAAGAGCAAACAAAAAAATTCAATGTTTTAAAAGATTACAAAAACAACCTGGTATTTAAATCGCTTCCGTACGAAGAAACTATTTTTGCAAAAGACACGGTGCTTTTAAACAAACGTAAACGTTGGCACAAAAGCTTAAACAACGATTTGTATGTAGAAGAAGCCGTGAACGTTTTAAAAGATTTAAAAAAATAACATATAGTGTTTAAAAAATTTGTTTCGGCAAACAGAAAAGCGTTCCAAAAATTCAAAAGTAATTATTGGGGCGTTTTTTCTTTAGTTTTTATTATATTGGTAAGCATTGTTGCAGTGCTCGCGTACGTTATTGCGCCCGACAATACCGAAAACGCAAATAACGGCGATGTTTCTATCAGCACGCAACATCCAGGTTTTAAAGTCGATGTTTTAAAGATTCCTTTCGCCGAAAACAAAACATCCTTTTCTGATTACATCGTCGGAAAGAAGATTAACGAACAATCCATTCCTATTTTATCGTATTCTTTTAAAAATGATACTTTGTTTTATAAAGAATTTTCGACCGATCCTTCTATCTCTCAAACAAAATTTGTTTTAAAAAGTAGTTTTCCAACGCAAGATGAATCCGAAATACAAAAACAGTTTATTAAAACAAAAAAATATTGGCTGGGAACTGATAATCAAGGACGCGATTATTTAAGCCGTTTACTTGTTGGTGCAAGAGTTTCGTTAGCAATTGGTTTTGTTGCGGTTTTTATTTCGCTTGTTATTGGAATTTCATTAGGCGCCATCGCCGGATATTATGGCGGAAAAACAGACGCTGCTATTTTGTGGCTTATTAATGTAATTTGGTCTATTCCGACTTTGCTTTTGGTAATTGCTATTACCTTGGCTTTAGGAAAAGGATTTTGGCAGGTTTTTATTGCAGTAGGATTAACAATGTGGGTTGAAGTTGCGCGTGTTGTTCGCGGACAAGTTATGAGCGTAAAACAAATGCAATATGTTACCGCTGCAAGAGCTTTAGGTTTTTCGGATCGCAGAATTATTTTTAAACACATTATTCCGAATATTTTAGCTCCGGTTATTGTGATTTCGGCAGCAAATTTCGCTTCGGCTATTTTGGTCGAAAGCGGTTTAAGCTTTTTAGGATTAGGCGCACAAGTTCCGGTTCCAAGTTGGGGCGGAATGATAAAAGAACACTACAATTACATTATTTTAGGAAAACCGTACTTAGCTTTAATTCCCGGTTTGGCAATGTGTTTATTGGTTGTAGCTTTTATGATGATTGGAAATGCGTTGCGCGATGCATTGGATGTGAAGAGTTAAGCCGAAAAAAAATAAGCAACTCCTTCTAAAAGCCATAACAATAGATTTATCACCTTACCTTTTTTTAAATCTATTTTTTTTCTGAGTACTTTAATCGCAACTAAAATTCCAATTAAACTAAAAACTATATTTAAAGTTAGTAACCAATCAGAAAGCATTGTAAGAAACAACACAGATGAATAGTAATAAAGATATGTTAATTGTAAATTGTGCCAAAGCCAGTATATATTAATAACGATTAATATTATTCCAATTATTCTGTTCTTATTTTTTCTAAACTCCATCATACTTCCAAACATAAATAATTCTTTTGATTATAGAACAATAATCTCTTTTCTCAAAGTTTTTACTGAATCAAAAAAGCTTTAATATCTTGTCGATTTCCTTTAAAAATATTTAAATCGACCGGAGTTTCAATTCCCGGAATTGTTCCTTTATCGGTAAATTGCCAAAAGTGCCAATCATCTTTCATTTTTTCGCTAAACAAACTGTATTTGGCAATCCAAATCTTGTTCTCGGGAAAATATGATTTTAAGTGATGTTCGTAATAATTTGCTCCCGAATAAATCATCGGTTTTACTCCGTAATGTTTTTCAACAAGCGTTAACCAATTTTGCAAACCTTCGCGCAATTTATCTTTTGTTTGCAATTTCGGCAAATCTTCAATATCTAAAACGGGAATAAAATCTCCGGGTTCTAAAGGCGTGTTTTTAATAAAATTCTCGGCTTGTTCCGTACTATTTTCATCCGGACGATAATAATGATATGCTCCACGAATCAATAAGCGTGTTTTAGCATATTTCCAATTATTTTTAAATTCGTGATCAATTCCATCAACTCCCATTGTAGATCGAATAAAAACAAAATCTACTGGATATTTTTGATACAAACTATCGCTAACTTTCCAATTGATCTCGTATTGATAATGCGAAACATCAAAACCAAATAAATGCTCATCGTGTTTGTCTAAAATTTCAATCGCACGAATATCATGAACCGTGATTTCTTTCGTTTTTTCACTTTTAAAAACCGTTTCGTAAATATCTTGCAATACATATCGAATTCCGTCTTTGTAGTGGAAAATTAAAAAAGCAATAATAAGAAACGAATAAGCCAAAAGATGCCACTTCCAAACCGCAACTTTTTTCTTTTTACGCGTTGTTTTCCTCTTAATCGGTCTTTTAGGTTTAGTTGCAGCCATACGGATTTCGTAATCTAAATCGAAGTAAATTAGATTATTTTAACGAACAATAATATGAAAACATTTGTTGATTCGTTCTTTCACAAAATAGATTTTTCTCGACTTTTGGAATTGTTTCAACACATCTTCTAACTGTTTTTCAAGTTTTTGGTTCGGTTGTTTTTTGTGATTAAAACGAACATACGAAATATCGATCGCAGCTCCGAAAGAATGTGAACTATCGTTCGAAGATGCATTTACATTTACACGACGCAAACGGTTTTGATCAGCTTCGGTACGAGTAAGCGAAGTAACTACAAAAAAGTTTTGTCCAGTTTTTTTTACAAATTCTCGCGCAATATCGCTCAAAGTTCTGTTTGCTTTTGAAACCAAATACGGATGACTGTGCGTAAAGTTATCTAATCGATAACCGTAACCTCGTTGTTTTACTTTAACTAATTTCCCTTTAGAAACGTAGTTATTCAAAACCTTTTTATCTTTCAAATGCGTAATTCCGTGCGATTGTGCTGCCTTTAGATGCGCAACATATTCTTTTGTTGGCGGAGTAACACCTTTGCGATTTTGAGAAAAAATTAAATAAGGAAATAGGATTATCAGTAAAAATAAAACGAAACGCACCATTGATTTTTTAAGTTCAAACAAAAATACACACTTATTTTTAAGAAAACGATAAATAAGCCGATTTAACCAAGATTTTTTATAGCCACATAAAAAAAGTGGATTTACCGAGATAAATCCACTTTAATAACCAAAAAAAACACTTATGAAAAACTCTAATTCTATTACTTCTTGCTTTGTATTAGATGAGTTACAAGACAAATATACAACACTTTTTTATATAAACAAGCATTTCGTTTATTTTTATTAAAAAAAGTTAGATTTTAAAATTATAGACTTCTATTAAAAACTCTTTTCTATTATCAATAGGCAGATTTTCAATCGATTTAAATATAATATTTTTACAACTTTGCGCTAATTCAGTATGAAATAACAAGAGATAATAGAGGTTGAAATGAATTTCATTAATCGATAAACTCGACAAATATTTAAATAAAAACTCTTCAATAATTTCGTTTTTATCTTCACCGTTATCAATTTCCATATTATAACTTAAAAATTTAAAAACGGTATTTACATGAAAAACATATTCATCGATCACTTGTTCGTTAAAAGGAATTTCTTTTTCGTAAGCAAGCAAATCCGATAATTGAAGATTTTTAATTGTATGATGAGTTTCTTTAAAATTCATGATTCCGATGAAAACATTCGAAACCTGATATTTCAATTTAATAGGATCTCCAGGATTTTGCGGAACGATATAATCGCCTTCGTATTTTATTTTTTTATTAGAGTTGTTTTCGAGTTTAAATTTCTTCAAACTATCAATCAAATAAATAAAGTAAGGTTCTAACGATTGTCGAATATTGATTTTAACCTGTAATTGCAATATTTCGTTTTGACGCTTATTAAATTCATACTGAATATAAAACGCCATAAAGGTAAAAACCACACTGCAAACTCCAATAATTGGCGCTGTGGTCCCTCCTATTGCATCACCCAATTCGTTTTTTCCGGTTAAATCAATAATCCAGCTTTTATGTGTAAACAAAAACGCCAGCAACGGAACCATGACAACCATAATAAGCGCCATAACGGCTCCCATAAAAACAACGCCTTTCTTCATTTTCTTTTTTGAATTTAAAGATACTGATTTGGATTAAATTTCAGGAAATAAAAAACCTCAATTCAAATGAATTGAGGTTTTCGTTGTGCGGGTGATAGGACTCGAACCTACACACCTTGCGGCACCAGATCCTAAGTCTGGCGTGTCTACCAATTTCACCACACCCGCGGCTTAGGAAGAACTTTTGTTCTTTTAAGACGGTGCAAATATACGAATGGAATTTTACTGTGCAATAAAAAATCATTATTTTTTTATATTTATATTTGTTCAATAAATACGAAATGTTCAATTCAAAATAATGGAAATAATTAAGAACTACGTTCAACAAAACAAGGAACGTTTTATTAATGAGCTTATTGAGCTTTTAAAAATCCCTTCGGTTAGTGCAGACAGTGCATATTCTCAAGATGTTTTAAACACAGCAGATAAAGTAAAATATTTTTTAGAACAAGCTGGATGCGATAAAGTCGAAATTTGCGAAACGCCAGGTTATCCTATTGTTTATGCAGAAAAAACCGTAGACGCTTCACTTCCTACTGTTTTGGTTTACGGACATTATGATGTTCAACCTGCCGATCCAATCGAATTATGGGATTCTCCTCCTTTTGAACCGGTAATCAAAAAAACAGAACTTCATCCAGACGGAGCTATTTTTGCGCGCGGAGCTTGTGACGACAAAGGTCAGATGTTTATGCACGTGAAAGCTTTAGAATTAATGATGCAAACAAAAACTTTGCCTTGTAACGTGAAATTCATGATCGAAGGTGAAGAAGAAGTTGGATCAGCTTCATTAGCTTGGTTTGTTGAAAGAAATCAGGAGAAATTAAAGAACGATGTTATTTTGATTTCAGACACCGGAATGATTTCAAATACACAACCTTCTATCACAACCGGACTTCGCGGATTAAGTTATGTTGAAGTTGAAGTTACAGGTCCAAATCGTGATTTACATTCAGGATTATACGGAGGCGCTGTTGCAAATCCAATCAATATATTATCTAAAATGATTGCGTCGTTACACGATGAAAACAATCACGTAACCATTCCGGGATTCTACGATAAAGTAGAAGAATTATCTCGCGAAGAACGCGACGAAATGGCAAAACGTCCTTTCTCTTTAGACGATTATAAAAAAGCATTAGATATTAAAGACGTTTACGGCGAAGCTGGTTATACAACAAACGAGCGCAATTCGATTCGTCCTACTTTAGATGTAAACGGAATTTGGGGCGGATATACAGGCGAAGGTGCAAAAACAGTTATTGCGTCTAAAGCTTTTGCTAAAATTTCGATGCGTTTGGTTCCTAACCAAGATTGGGAAGAAATCACCGAATTGTTCAAAAAACATTTCGAAAGTATTGCTCCAGACGCGGTAAAAGTTGTAGTAAAACCTCATCATGGTGGACAAGGATATGTAACTCCAATTGATTCTATCGGATATCAAGCGGCTTCAAAAGCGTATTCTGATACTTTTGGTGTAACGCCAATTCCGGTTCGTTCTGGCGGAAGTATTCCAATTGTTGCTTTGTTCGAGAAAGAATTGAAATCTAAAACCATTATGATGGGATTCGGTTTAGATTCTGATGCGATTCACTCGCCAAATGAACATTACGGAGTTTTCAATTATTTAAAAGGTATTGAAACCATTCCGTTATTTTTTAAATACTTTACAGAGTTATCTAAATAATAAAAAAAGCCGCTTTATAAAGCGGCTTTTTTTATATTTGATTAAAATCTAATCCATTCCATTATGGAGCAAAACAACCAAAAAATAACCGAACTTATTCTAAAACTCGAAGAGTTATCTTTGAAACAAGAATATTTCTCAAAAGAAATAAAAAATCTTCGTTCCGAATTACAGCTTTTAAAAGCTGGAAATTCCTTTTCGAAAATCGAAACCGAAGAAGAAATAAAACAACCCGAACCATTTATTGAAACTCCAAAACCTCAAATTTCGGTTCAACCTCCTATTTTCCAAAAACCAGTTCTTCCTAAAAAACCGAAACAACCTTCGGATTTAGAAAAAATTATTGGCGAAAGCTGGATCAATAAAATTGGAATTCTAATTCTGGTAATTGGTGTTGCCATTGGAGCGAAATATTCGATCGAAAACAATCTGATAAGTCCGCTTACAAGGATCATCTTAGGATATATTTCCGGAATTATTTTACTTGGTTTCGGAATGAAATTAAAAGCAAAATTCGAAAATTACAGCGCCGTTTTAGTAAGCGGAGCTATGGCAATTTTCTATTTCATTACGTATTTCGCTTACGATTTTTATAGACTTATTCCGCAAATCCCTGCGTTTATCATCATGGTTATTTTTACCATTTTTACGGTTTTTGCAGCCATTAAATACAATCGTTCGGTCATTGCGCATATTGGTCTTGTTGGCGCTTATGCCGTTCCGTTTTTGCTTTCAAATAAAACAGGAAACGTTACCACTTTGTTTACGTATCTTACGATTATTAATTTAGGAATTTTAGCTATTTCGATTAAAAAATATTGGAAATCGCTTTATTACGCTTCCTTTATTTTTACGTGGTTAATATATGGCGGTTGGCATCTAAACATTTATTTTCTAGACAATACAAACTTCAAAATAATTGGATTAGTATTTGGCTCGATTTTCTTTTTAATGTTTTACGCGGTTGCTATTACAAACCGAATAATCCAAAAAGAAAAGCTGGCAAAACCTGACATTATTCTGTTACTTTTAAACTCTTTTATTTATTTTGGATTTGGCTACGGAATTATTCAAGCTGGCGAAACCGAAGCTTATTTGGGTTTATTTACCTTATTTAATGCCGTTGTTCATTTTGTTGTTGGATACCTTATTAAACGTAAAAAAATTGCCGACAAAAACTTATTTTATTTGGTTTTAGGACTGGTTTTTACCTTTATTACGATTGCAATTCCAATTCAATTAGACGGAAATTGGGTAACCTTGCTTTGGATTGCTTTAGGAGTTCTTTTATTTTGGATTGGACGAACCAAACAAGTTGTTGCTTACGAGAAGATTTCGTACACCATTCTAATTTTGTCATTTTTTAGTTTAATTCACGATTGGTTAAATTATCCTTCTCATAACGATAAAGCGTTTTTCAACATTACATTTCTAACTTCGATTTTAGTTGCTTTAGGTTATGGATTTATTACATTTTTAGGAATGAAGAAAGCTTATTTTTCGACCGAAAATCAAAATCGTTTATCTAATATCATGAAAGTTTTCATTCCAATTTTATTAGGAATTACAAGCTATTTTACATTTAGTAATGAAATTAATCTATACTTCAACAATTGGTTCGAAAACACTACAATTAAATTAGAAAACGGAAATGAATATTCAGATTATTACGCTTATTACAATTACAATATTCTTACTTTAAAAAGTGTGTTTCTAATTGGTTATTCTGTTCTTTTTTTCGGAATTATATCTTTTGTAAACATCTTTAAAATCCGAAATAAAGTATTAGGTATTACCGTTATTCTTCTTACGTTAATTTCATTAACTGCATCGCAAACCTCAGGTTTATATTTATTAGGCGAATTACGAGAAGCCTATATTGATCGAGCTTCGGACACGTATTTCGAAATTGGTTTCGGGTACGTTTTAGTTCGCTATCTCTTATTTGCTTGCGTAGCTTTTGGAGTTTTTTCGTTATTTAAATACAAAAAACAAGAATTCATGAATCCGCTAAACAAACAACTACAA
The DNA here is from genome assembly GCA_002360925.1 of Flavobacteriaceae bacterium UBA3339. Taxonomy (GTDB): domain Bacteria; phylum Bacteroidota; class Bacteroidia; order Flavobacteriales; family Flavobacteriaceae; genus Flavobacterium. The sequence continues at coordinate 134,292 of DERN01000003.1, forward strand.
TTTTTAGCCGAATTTGTATTCTATGTTTTGGTTTTATGTTTCTTAAGCAACGAATTAATTACATGGTTAGATTTAGCCGGAAACAAAGGCGTTTTTAAATTAGGCTTAAGCATTCTTTGGGGCGCTTACTCGTTATTCCTGATCTATTTAGGTATTTTTAAACGTCGAAAATATTTAAGAATTGGTGCTATTTCGTTATTCGCCATTACCTTATTAAAACTATTTTTCTACGATATTGCACAATTAAACACCATTTCTAAAACCATTGTTTTTATAAGTTTAGGCGTTTTATTGCTTATTATTTCGTTTTTATATAACAAGTTTAAAGACAAAATCTCTGAGGATGAAAAAGTGGATTAAAAAGATTATTTTAGGTTGTTTGATTGGTTTTTCGATAAACGGATTTTCTCAAAATGAATATTCGTATAAACGAAAAATCGAGTTTCAGAACACTCCTTTAAAATGGAAATCGGTTACGATTCCAAATGAATTGTACGATAAAACAAAATCGGATTTATCTGATATTCGAATTTTTAATTTTGTAGGAAAAGACACAATCGAAGTTCCTTTTGTAATTTCGATTAACGATTTTAATCCGAATGATCCTATAAAACCGAAAATCATCAACCAAACCAAAACCGATTCAGGATTTTATTTCACATTAGAAAACACGAATCAGGTTTCGAATATTTCGGAAATTAAACTTCAATTTGCAAACGAGAATTTCGATTGGAAAGTCGATTTGCAAGGAAGCAACAATCAAAATAAATGGTTTACGATTTTAGAAGATTATCGCATTTTAGCAATTAAAAATCCGCAAACCGATTATCGATTCGAAAACCTTTCGTTTCAAAATACCAAATATAAATACTACCGAATATTTGTTAAAACGCAAGACGAACCTGTTCTAAAAAGTGCTTTTTTAAATTTTTTATTTACGATCCCCGATTTTAAAACGCATAAAATAACCGATTTTTCTGTCGAAAGTGATAAGAAAGATAAAATCACGATAGTTGAATTTTCAACTAAAACAAAACTTCCGGTTGAATTAATTAATATTAAAGTAGATGAAAAAGGGAACTTTTACAGAAGATTCAATATAGAATATTTAGTTGACAGTATCCAAACCGAAAAAGGTTGGAAAAAAAACTATCAACATTTACTTTCGGGACAACTAAATTCTCACGGAGCATCATTTGACATTATAGACCAACCTCCTTCTCCAAAAATGAGTAATCAAATTGTAGCTCAAAGCTATAGAATCACCATCGAAAATCAGGATAATGCTCCGCTGAATATTCAATCTATCGAATTACAATCTTTGATTCATTCTATTTATTTCGAAGCTACACAAACTTCTGATTATTTTGTTTTTTATGGGAATAAAGATTCAAAAGCCCCTAAATACGATTTAGAAAATTTTTATGATAAAATTACAAACGAGCCAAAATCAGAAGCAACACTTTCTAACGAAATTTTGATTCCTAAAAAAGGAGAGATTAAGTCAAAACCATTATTCGAAAGTAACTATTGGCTTTGGGGAATTATGATTTTGATTATTGTTATTTTAGGATATTTCAGCTTTAAAATGCTTTCTAAAAACAACAATCCCTCTTCTGAATAAAAGAGGGATTGTTATTATTTTTCTATCTTAATTATTGTGCTGCTTGAACAGTATCAGTTTCAACTGTTTTATCTGCCTGCGCAGTAGTATCAACAGTTTCAGTTTCTACAACGGGTTGTTCAGAATTTGCACCTTCTGTCGCAACTGCTTCTGTAGTAGCATTTGGTTTAGGCTCGTAAACCGAGTTTTTACAACTTCTGTATAGGAAGAAAATCAATACAATTCCTAAAAAAAGTGGAATCAAACTAAATTTAAATGAATTTCCACTGGTGTCTTTACCGTTATGACTCATGATTATTTCTTTTATTTATCTAATAAATTGCAACAAATATACTATCTTTTTTTTATCTTAAAAAGTTAGCCAATGCTATTTTTATTTATCGAGCTTATTATTTTTAGCTTCGATCCACAAACTCATGTACTTTGTAGCTTGTAATTGATTTTGCCATATTATTTTTTGAACAAAAAGATCGGCTCTATGATTTATTAAATCTTTTATTAGTTCTTGAATTCGATTCGATAAAACGCCGTTCCATTCTACTTTAGAAAACTGTTCGTTTATAATTCGCTTTCCATTTTTTTGCAATTCATTCCATAAGATTTCGTTCGAATATAAATTCACAATTTCATTTACAAAATCTTCTTCATTTTCTGCAATTAAACCGCCCCAAGTTTCCGTAACCATTCCCTCTGCTCCTATTTTGGTGGTAACATTAGGTAAACCGTTTTTAAAACCATCGATAAATTTTCCTTTTAATCCAGCTCCAAACGGAATTGGCGCTGCTAAAATGCGATAGTTTTTCATGATTTCGTTTACATTTTCAGCTTTTCCTTTAATAATAAATCCTTCTTTTTCATTGTTTAATTGCAACACTTTTTGTGGCGGATAAGCTCCGTAAATATGCAATTCGATATTTGGAATTCGCTTTTTGATTCTATTCCAGACTTTTTTTAATTGAAGAACGGTTTGATAATTTGGTTCGTGAATAAAATTTCCGATGAACATTAAATCTTTTCGTTCCTTAAAAGAAGGAAACGCTTTAAATTGATCTTCCGTAATTTCGTCTTCTAAAAAAGGGAGATAAAGTAATTGCTTTTCGGGAATTTGAAACTGATCTTTCAACAAATCGTATTCAACTTTTGAAATCACAATCGATAAATCGGAACGATAAATCGAAGACAATTCTCTGTAACAATCGGTCGTATCTAAATCTAGCGAAGCATTATTTTTAAAAGCCGAAGTACGCGCTCTTCTTAAAAAATGTAAATCTTCGGTATCTAAAATCGTTAAAATATCTGGAAATTGCTTTTTTACGCGCCAACCAAATTGTTCTTCAATCATAAATCGATCGTATAAAACAATTTCGGGTTTCAATTCAGCAATAAAATCATCGAACGAAACATCGTTTAAAACAATAGTATGTTCTGTAACATCAAGCGTTTCCAAAGGAAAAGAACTTTCGGATTTTGTGGCAGCACAAGCAAAATGAATATCAGACGAAATCTGTTTCAATTGTTCAATTAATTGCAACATGCGCCAACCTGCAGCCGAAGAAGTGGGTTCGGGAAAAACCAGACCAATAATTACGATACGTGGATTCATGTTACAAAGGTCGAGGTATTTTTTGAAAGATGCCAACTCGCGAATAATTTTGTAGCTTTGCAAAAACAGTTGACTTATGTTGGGACTTAAATTATTAACCGATCCGCGATGGGCAAATATTGCCGAAGGAAATTTAGAGGAAATATTGACCGATCATGCTTGGTGCGAACAAAAAGCCGCAACAAACGCGATTACGATTATTACGTATAATTCGGAACACGAAGATTTGGTAACGAGCATGAATGAAATTGCTATTGAAGAAATGCAACATTTCCAAATGGTACACGATATTATTAAAGAACGTGGTTACACTTTAGGTCGCGAACGCAAAGACGATTATGTGAATCAGTTATATAAATTCATGAAAAAAGACGGTTCGCGTAACGATGCTTTTATTGATCGTTTGTTGTTTGCCGCGATGATTGAAGCTAGAAGCTGCGAGCGTTTCCGTGTACTTTCGGAAAATATTAAAGACGAAGAATTAGCTAAATTTTATAGAGAATTAATGATTTCGGAAGCCGGACATTATACTACTTTTTTAAAGTTTGCAAAAAAATATACCGAACGAACCGATGTTGATAAACGTTGGAAAGAATGGCTAGATTTTGAAGGAGAATTGATTCAGAATTACGGTAAAAAAGAAACGGTTCATGGATAAAAAACACCTCGATTGAGGTGTTTTTTTTTATTGATTGTAACTGACTGAATCTATTAAGTTTTGTTTAGAATCGTAATGATACCAAACATCGTATTTTGTCCAAGATTTATTAGAGGAAACGCTTTTGCCAATTTGATATATTTTTCCGTTTTGATGATATAAAACATTAACACAAAACGGATAATAGTATTTTTCTACACGATGCAATGTATCGTTATGATAATAGCGCCAAATTCCTTTTTCGTTTCCTAAACGATCGTATTTTCCTTGTATTCGCGAAACATCATTTCCGTCTTTGGTTATGTATTTCCATTTTCCGTACGGAATATTATTTTGTTTTCGATTGATTTTACACGAAACAAAACACAAAACCAATAAAAGAAACAGCCAACGCATTAAGAATTTACTTTAATTTTAATAGGCAATGTAAAACTAGAGCGAACAATTTTTCCTTCGTGTTTTGCAGGTTTCCAATTAGGCATTTGTTTTAAAACTCGGATTGCTTCGTTCGAAACATTTTCATTTTCTGAGCCTACAGCTTCAATATTTGAAAAACTTCCGTCTTTTTCTACAATGAATTTTAAATTCGTTGTAATAATTGTGTCTGAAGTAATAATCGTTTTAGAATCAAAAGATCGAACAAATTTTGTATAAAATACATGAAGCCCCTCAATAGGGACCGCTCTTTGTTCAACGAATTTTAAAGGTTTTTCTTTTGTTTTAGCTTGAACATTTTCAGGAATATCTTGATTAATTATTTCGTCTTGAGAACAAGCAACAAAAGTAATTGTTGCTATAATTCCGAAAATAACCATTGCTTTTGCAACAATTCCTGTCCATTTGTTTGTTTTATTTTTCATCATAATAAATCTTTTTTGAGTTAGTTTAAAATTAAATGAGGATGCTAACGAACTATTTGTATTTTCTAAATAATCTAATAATTCATATTGATATGTTTTTACATTTTGGGTTTGTTTTAATGCCGCTTCATCAGCCAAATATTCGTGATTCATTTTTATATTTTGCTCAAACAGATAAACCAACGGATGAAACCAAAACAGTATTTTCATCAATTCTATCACCAAAACATCTATAGAATGTAACTGATTTGCGTGTGTTTTTTCGTGTAGCCAAATAGCATTGTGATCTTTAAGATTTTTGAATAAAGTTCGATTTACAAAAACGATTGTTCCAAATGTAAAAATCTGATTTTCTTGTTCTATTATACAAACGATTTTATTGTCGTAGATTACTTTTTCTGCTTTTTTATAAAGCTTCCAGAGCTTTCTTAATTCATTCAAAAATCGGAGTAAAACCAAACTGAATCCAGTCCAAAAACAGATTTCAAAGAAGGAAGTCCAATTAAAAGAATTATTTACACTTTTCGAAGTTAAATCCACAACAATTTCATTCAATAAAACAGGTTGCGCTATCGGAATATTCTGAAATACGTTTGCTGTTTCAAATAACTTATTAAATGGAATTAACGGAATTAAAAAACTTCCGATTAATGTTAAAAGTAAATACCAACGGTTAAACCGAAACGTGTTTTTATTACTTAGCACGAAATGATAAAGCGCGCTAAAAACAAGCAATAAGAGCGTTGTCCGAAACAAATACAAAATCATGCTTATTTTTGTTTAAGTTCGTCGTCTATGAGATCTCGGAGTTTTTGTAATTCTTCTTTTGTTAAGGAAGCATCTTTTGCGAAAAACGATGCAAATTGAGTTGTAGAATTGTCAAAAAACTGTTTTATCATATTTTTCATTTGCTTTGAAAAATAGTTTTCCTTCTTCACAATAGCGTAATAAACACGTGTATTACCTATTTCGTCGTAACCTACAAAACCTTTTTCTATCAATTTTTTAATCGTAGTTGCTACGGTCGTTTTCGCTGGTTTGGGATCTTCGTAACTATCGATTAAATCTTTTAAGATCACTTTTTTCGATTTCCAAACAAATTGCATTAATTGCTCTTCGGCTGCTGTTAATTTCATATTCTATTTTATTAGAATTAGTTCTATAAATATAGAACAATATTTTAAATAAAAAAAACAGTCGAGCTGTTTTTTATTTTTTGCTTTCAATTCCAAGAATCTTTAGAGGTAAAGTGTAAACTGAACTTACAACAATTCCATCTTTAACAGCAGGTTTCCAATTACCATTTTCTGTTAAAAATTCATTTAGTTTATTCTTTAAAAGATTTAAATCAATTTCCGACTCATATTCATTTAAAATTTCCGAAACGCTTGCCTGACCTTTTTCAGAAATTTGAAATTTGAACTTGAAATAATAATTCTCATGAGAATTCAGCTCTAATTCATCAAACTTCAAATTATTTATAAGATCTTTATAAAAAATTTGAATACCTCTGACAGGTTCTGCTTTAGAAACATCTTGAGCTTGCATAGTTAAGCTTAAGAAAAGTACTAAAAGTGCTATTATTTTTTTCATAATGTTGATTTTTAGACACTAAACATACGAATATTATTCGACAATAGTAAAAGTAAGAAACATTTTATGACGAATTGGTTTACCAAATTGATGAGCTGGTTCGAATTTTTCTATTCTTTTAAAGAATCGTTTCGTATAATTCACCAATGCTTTCGAAGCATTTTCTTCATATACAAAATCCTTAACTCGTCCATCTGTTTCAACAAAATATACTAATGTAAACGTTCCAACATTTTCTAATCTAAAATAAACATCCATTTCGTTGGCAAAACGATCTTTCAATTTATTCACTCCACCTTTTACAGGATATTTTGGTTCTAAAATCGTTTCATCATTCCAATATGGATTCGGATATTTTATTTCAAAACGATATTCTGAATCATTTTCTGAATTAGGAACTTTAAATTTCGAAACATTTGCTAAATTTCTTTTTACAAAGCTTGTCCAATTAAATTCGTCGTTTTCAATAATTCCGTCCACTGCTTTTCCGTTGGAATCTATCGTAAGTCGAACTTGTAATAAAAGTGTATCAACCGGAATCTTTCTTAAATCACTTTCCGAAACAGGTAAATTATTTTTAAAATCTTGAATAAAATCCTTTTCAGGAATTAACGGAACAATTTTAATGGAGTTTTGAGAAAAAACAGAAAAGGAAACTAGCCAAAACGCTAGACAATTTCTAAAAATCATCTATAAGAATTTTGTAAATTAATCGTAATCTGAACATACGAATTTACCGGCTTGTTATTGATTCTTGCAGGAATCCATTGATGACTTCTTTTTAATGTTAACACAATATCGCGATCGCAAAAATCAGCATCCGATTTAATAATCTTCGCTTCTAGAGCTTCTCCTGTTTTCGAAACCAAAACTTCAGCAACCACTTCTCCCGTTTTACGTTTCGTCTTCATCTTACCTCTTTTACAGTTTTTTGTGGCAGCTTCAATGTTTTTTAATAAAACATCATAACCTCCACGATAACTCGCCATAACTTCAACTTCGCGATAAATGGGTTCTCCGTTAGTTTTTAACTTTTCGGTTTTAACTTCCTGAATTGTTTCGGAACTAGTTTGTGCATTCATTACGTTCATAAACAAGAATGCCAAAAGTAAATAAGTAGTTTTTAGTTTCATAAGTAAATATTTAAAAACAAATATAGGCTTTATCGTAATAAAAATCAATTTAAAAAACGCTTCTAAATTGTTTTAAGATTGCTTATTTTTGTACAAAAGAAAAGCTTGAAATCCTTTAAATTTAAAAATACACCGATTTATTATAACGATATTGGCAAAGGAAATACCGTTGTGTTACTTCATGGTTTTTTAGAAAACAGTTCGATGTGGAATAAAATGGCTCTTTTGCTTCAAAAACGTTACAGAGTTATTGCTGTTGATTTACTTGGACACGGAAAAAGTGAATGTTATGGATATATTCATTCAATGGAAGATCAAGCCGATATGATTTTTGCTTTGATTTCGGAATTGCGTTTGCGTAAAGTTTCATTAATCGGTCATTCGATGGGCGGTTATATTGCGTTGGCTTTTGCCGAATTATATCCCGATCATGTTCGCTCGCTAACTCTATTGAATTCTTCTGCTCAAGCTGATAATCCGGAACGACAATTAAACAGAGATCGCGCTATTGAAGTAGTAAAGAAAAATAGCAACGCTTTTATTCGAATGGCGACTCAAAATCTATTCGATAAACCTTCTCATGAAAAGTTTTCCAAGCAGATCGAAAACTTTACCAACGAAGCTTTAAAAACACCATTACAAGGAATTATTGCATCGTTAGAAGGAATGAAAATTAGAATGGATCGCGAAGCTTTATTGCATTTTGGTCCATATCCAAAAATGATGGTTGCTAGTAAAAATGACACGATTATTCCATTACACGACGCCGAAGAACAAATAAAGGATACCGAAGTTCAGTTTCATATTGTTCCGGGCGGTCATGTTAGCACGATTGAATGTTTCGACGAAATTGCAGAACATATTCAATCGTTTTTGAAAAAAAACGGTTAACGCTCTATTTCTTCAAATACTTTATTGGTATTTAAAATTTCGATTAATAAGGTAATCAATTCTTTTTTAAAGACTTCTAGAATTTCATCGGTTATAAATTCTTCCACAACTTTATCTTGTTTTAAGCCAAACATTAAATAACCCGCTTTTCGGTTTTTAAACGAATAAATTCCGGCTTGTAAAGGTAAATCGGTTTTCCCTTTGTACATTAATCCGTAAATAAGCAACTGAATTGCTTTTTCGAATTTTAAATCTTGAGTTATATTTTCGATTGTTTTGATTTGAACTTGATTTAAATCGACTTTTCCCGTTTTATAATCAATAATTCTTAAAACTCCGTTTCGAATTTCAATTCGATCTGCAATTCCGGATAAAACAATCGGATACGGAAGCAATTCGTCATTTAATTCTGTTTGAAGAACTTCTTCTAATCCAATAATTTGAACTTCATCGCCTTTTTCTAATTGTTCTTTTTCTGATTGCAAAAACAAATAAACATGTCGTTTGGCAACTTCGAATGCTAAAAGGTTTTTTCCTTGTCTGTCCGAAGAATCCGAATAATTTTCATTGAATTGTTTAATGATTTCGTCATTACTTTTCATCAACATTTGATCGATCATTTCGGTTGTTAAAAACTGATCGAGATAAGGTTTGTAAAGATTTTCTAAGCTTCCGTGAATAATTGTTCCCAACGTATTTAAAGCGATATTTTCCTCGACTTCTTCAACTTCACGAATTCCTAAAACGCGTTGCAAATAAAACTGAATTGGATTTCGCATATAATTGCCAATTGCCGAAGGCGAAAATCCTTTTACAGTCGCGATTTCATGTAAACGATTTGCCAAAAGCTCCGTTTTTTCAACAAACATAGGTTCGCTTATTGTTTCGGGCGATTTTGCAAAATAATTCGAAACCTTAACTTTGTGCTTTGGTTGCGGTTCTAAAACTAATTGCGTTATAAATCGACTTTTTTCTCCTGCATCTAACCCTTCAGAATCTGAATTGTATAACAAATAAATATTTTTTGCACGTTGCAATAAATGATAAAAGTGATAGGTGTAAATGGCGTCTTTTTCTTTAAAAGTCGGTAAACCTAATTCCTGTTTTACATCGTACGGAATAAAAGAGTTTGACGATTTCCCAGCAGGAAATTTCCCTTCGTTTAACGACGTAATAATCACGTTTTCGAAATCCAAAACCCGACTTTCTAAAACGCCCATAACCTGTAATCCTTCCAAAGGCTCACCTTCAAACGAAACCTCAGCTAAATCTGCAACTTGTTTGTAAATGTCCCACAAATGTTGTGCGTTTTCAATAACATGATATTTTAACTGATAGTTTTTAATTTGGACCAAAACCTGATGAAATGCAAACAAAAAAGTTAACGATAAATCGTCTTTTTCACTCCTTAAGTAGGCTCTTAATTCAAAAACGATTCGTTCTAACCGTTCTAATATTTCCGAAATATCGTTGTTCCAAGGTTTTATAATCAACGAAAGAAAATCATTTGCTTTTTGAACTTCTTCTAATTTATAGATCTTAAAAAAAGACAAATTTCGTCGATTAATTTCATCTACTAAAGGTTTTGTAAATGCAACATGTTCAACCAACGAATGCGATAAAACATCGATTACTTCTTTGTGATAAAAAACCGAACTCCCTCTGTTTAAAGCATGGACGTGCATTTTAAACAACTTAGTAAAAAATAACTGAACAGGATTTGATTTACTGTCGTATCCCATTGTAATATTGAGCGACAAAACCTGATTTGGCAACGCATACAGAACCGGAATCAACAAATTTTCTTCACTTAGCACAACCGCTGTATTTTGAAGATTTGGAGACGATTTTTGAAGCTCCTCAACAATAGTTCCTACAATTTTAGCTTGTCCGACCGATTTTGGCGTACTAATGATTTCGATATTTTTTGACTGCGAAAATTCATCTATAATCCATTCAAATGAAAAAGATTTATAATACGACCAATTCTGTTTTATTTTTCGAGCAAAATAACCAGCTTCGTGAAATGGATCTTTCAAGAAAGTTTCATCGGTATCCCAATAAACTTTTGCCATATCACTTTTTAAAAGTTGCTGAATAATGATTTCTTCGGCATGATTTAAAGCATTAAAACCCGCAAAATAAAACTTTTTTGAACTGTTTTCATTTATAAAATCGTTCAATAAATCAACCGCTTTTCGATAAGCCCATCCTTGATAACCAATAGAACGTTCGTTAAGATAGGTTGTAAAAGCTTTGTAATAAACAGGCAAATAATCCCAAAAGGTTAAATAATTTTCGATCAAAGCGGTTCTATCTTCCGCCTTCACCGACCAGTGATTAATATCATCTATGTTTTTTAAATAATCGAAAACGTGTTCAGGTTTTAAAAGATAACGATCTATCTCATTAAAATCCTGTAAAAGCATTTTAGCCCAACTTCCAAATTGTTCAAAATCTTGTTGAATTTCTTTTGATGTATTTTTCTTATAAACTTCATAAAACTCGAACAAAAGTTCAATATTTGAAAGAACTTCAATTCCCGAAATAGTATGAATTAGATCTTCAATACTGATAATTTCGGGTGCAAAAAAAGTTTGATTAGAATGCGATTTAAAAGCTTCTAGCAAAAACAATCGAGCTCTTTTATTAGGAAGTACGATTGTGATATTTGAAAAATCGAATCCACAATCATTAATAATTTGATGAGCTAGTTTATTTAAAAAAGTAGTTTGGTTATCCATAGCATAAAAATAAAAAAACGTCCCGATAAATCGAGACGTTCTTTCTAATATTTAAATCAAAATTATTTTATTAATTTAATTTCTGTACGACGGTTGTTAGCACGTCCTGCAACAGTTTTGTTATCGTCGATTGGACGTTTAGAACCAAAACCTTCAGCAGTTAAACGGTTAGCAGAAATTCCTTTAGAAATCAAGTAATCTCTTACTGCGTTTGCACGGTCGTTTGATAACGGATCGTTTATTTTATCAGATCCTGTAGAATCAGTGTGACCTTCGATTGCAAATTTAGCATTAGGGAACTGTTTCATTACGTTTGCCATATTATCTAACACTGCAAATGATTTCTCTTGGAAAGTAGATTTACCTGTGTTGAATAAAATAGTTTTCCCGTACTCGTTTAATTGTTTGATGTGCTCTTCTTTAACTTCAGGACAACCTCTGTTAGAAGCTGGACCTGCTACTTCAGGACACTCATCATCTTTATCTGGCACTCCGTCACCATCTGTATCTGGCCAAGGACATCCATTGTTTGCTTTTGGACCAGCTACCTCAGGACATTCGTCATCTTTATCAGGAATTCCGTCTCCGTCTGTATCAGGACATCCGTTGAATTCTTTCAATCCTGGCTCATCTGGACAAGCATCTTCGTGGTTAGGGATTCCGTCTCCGTCAGAATCAGGACAACCATTCATAGCTGCGTCACCAAATTCGTAAGGACATTGATCTAAATGATCAGGAATTCCATCTCCGTCAGAATCAGGACAACCATTGAATTGTTTTAAACCTGCAACTTCTGGACACTCATCGTATTTATCTAAGATTCCGTCACCATCTGTATCTTTTCCACCAAAACGGAAAGTTACACCAGCTACGTGTTGTAAATGAGAAGGGACAGAAACATCTTGCGCTCTCACTACTCCGTCATCCTCAAATTGTTTTTTATATGTCGAAGAAACATTTAAACCGATGTTTTCAGAGAACCAAAAAGTAATTCCTAAACCTCCGTTAACATTACCAGAAGAAGCTTTCCCTAAGAATGTATATCCTCCTCCAACATGCACTGCGGGATCAAACCATTTAGAACCAATTAACCCACCGATGCTATATTTGAATTGACCATCGATTCCGTAATACATTAAATCAGCAGCATCAACTCTTCTTTGCCCGTTGAAATCTCCATTAGCATCCCATCCATTTTCCATAACAACTTTTTTCATTTTGTTTACAGATCCTGTAATTCCAAATGATAAGTTGCTACCAATGTAACGTGATACATTTAACACAGATGCAGATGGTAAAATACTCCAATTATCTGTTTGGAAGTATTGTCCAAATCTATCTGCGAAGTCTGTTGCAACACTTGAGCGTCCACCGTCAAGAGCATTAACTCCAACAGTTATTGCCCATGGTTGATCAGCATTTTGCGCTTGTGTAGCTGTACCTGCTAATAACAAAGCAGCTGCAAATACTTTTAATTGTTTCATAACTATTCAATTTTTACTTTACGTAATATTTCCACAAAAATAAATTCTTTAACCGAATATACAAAATAATTCAGCTAAACATTTAACATTTCTCTAAGTTTTTTTAAATAATTTTTAATTCTTTACCTACTTCGGTAAAAGCTTTAATAGCTTTATCTAAATGTTCTTGGGTATGAGCAGCTGATAATTGCACACGAATTCTTGCTTTATCTTTAGGCACTACCGGAAAGAAAAATCCGATTACATAGATTCCTTTTTCTAAAAGTTTATCTGCCATTTCTTGAGACAATTTTGCATCGTACAACATAACCGGAACAATTGCTGAATCTCCGTCAATGATATCAAAACCAGCTTCTTTCATTCCTTTTTTGAAATAATTGGTATTCCACTCTAATTGATCTCTTAATTTGGTATCTCTTTTTAGTAATTCAAAAACTTTTAAAGAAGCTCCGACAATTACAGGCGACAAAGAGTTTGAAAACAAATACGGACGAGAACGTTGGCGTAAAATTTCAATAATTTCTTTTTTTGCTGTAGTATATCCTCCCATTGCTCCTCCTAAAGCTTTTCCTAATGTTCCCGTAATAATGTCTACGCGTCCCATTACATTTTTAGCTTCTAAAGTTCCTTTTCCGGTTGCTCCGATGAATCCTGCTGCGTGACATTCGTCTACCATTACCATGGCATCATATTTATCAGCCAAATCGCAAATTTTATCTAAAGGCGCAACCAATCCGTCCATAGAAAAAACACCATCTGTTACAATTAATTTGTATCTACGACCATCTGCAACCGCCTGTTGTAATTGTTTTTCTAAATCTGCCATATCATTATTTTCGTAACGATATCTTGCCGCTTTACACAAACGAACTCCATCAATAATTGACGCGTGATTTAAACTATCCGAAATAATACAATCTTCGGCTCCTAATAGAGGTTCAAAAACACCACCGTTTGCATCAAAAGCTGCAGCGTATAAAATTGTATCCTCTGTTCCGTAGAAATCGGCAATTTCTTGCTCTAATTGTTTGTGAATATCTTGAGTTCCACAAATGAAACGAACCGATGACATTCCAAATCCATGCGAATCTAAAGCGTCTTTTGCTGCCTGAACAACTTCTGGATGCGACGATAATCCTAAATAATTATTTGCACAAAAGTTCAACACTTTTTCACCTGTATTAATGGTAATTTCAGCACCTTGAGGCGAAGTTATAATACGTTCTTTTTTATACAATCCGCTTTCTTTGATCGAATTTAATTCGGCTTGTAAATAATCTTTAATTCCTCCGTACATAATTTTGTATATGTTTAGTTTATTTCGTTTTAAGCTTTACAAATGTATCATTTTTAAATCGTCTTGAATGTATAACAAGACCTTTTTTACTACTTCAAAGCCCATTTCTTCTAGAGCTTTGGCATATTCTTCGATTTGTTTATGATATTTCGGTTGTTCTTCTCCGGTTTTATAATCGATAATATAAGCTTGATTTCCATTAATTGTAACACGATCGGGTTTTATATTCTGAAAGTTTTTATGTAGAATCGGACGTTCGTTATAAATCATATATTCCGTATTGAAAAACGCATTTAAATCTTCATGACGAACGATTTTTTGAATCATTTCTGTTATTTCCTCTTGCTCGTTCAATGTGATTAATCCACTTGAAATAGCACTTTTTACAGCTTTCTCAATATCTTTCTCCGAAATAATTTTCGAAAGCAATTCATGAATCACATTTCCTTTTTCGATCGCTTTTTGTTGTTTCGTATCCCACATCAAAGCTTCGCGTTTTGCGATTTTAATTACCGAAGGATCGATTGCCTTTTTAACACTTTTAATCACAATTGGTTTTTCGGTTTCTTTATCGCTTTTTAAAGACACTTTTTCAGGATTTCCGAACGAATATTTTAATTCATTTTCATCGAATTTCCCAATCGATTCCAAATACTTCACAAAAAAAGAAGAAAGTGAATTTGGCAAACTTCCGGTTTTACTGCGTTTATAACTGCTAATAATATACAATTGCTCTTCGGCGCGCGTTAAAGCAACGTACAAAACGTTTAAATTATCGAGTAATTCTTCTTGTTTTTTCTGTTCGTACAAACGTTGCGCAGTTTCGCCATACATTTTCACATCGTTTTTTAAATCTACTAACGCTTTCGGAATATTCAATTGTTCGTGATCTTCTAAATCGATCCAAATTCTATCGCGCGATCTCGAAAAATCTTCATCTGCAAAAGGATAAATCACAACCGGAAACTCTAATCCTTTTGATTTATGAATCGTCATTAATCGAACCGCATCTTCATTTTCGGGCGCCGGAATGCTTAATTTATGGTAATTTTGTTCCCAATAATTCAAGAAATCGGCAATGGTAGATTGATTTTTCACCGTTCGTTCTAAAACCAAATCCAAGAAATATTGAACATAAGCTTCGGTCTTTTTGGACGGAATAAAGGCTTGAACCAAAATTTCGACCGCAACATATAAGTTGTTTTTTCGGATGGATTTAAAATCGATTTCAATTCCTAAATCCATCAAATATTTTTGAAAATCGATTTCCGAAGTAATTTCAATTCCTTTATAAATCACGTCGTGAACCGAATTACTTTTTAAAATGAAACGACCAACATAATACAAAATCAGCACTTTTGCTTCTTTGTCTTGATTGTTTTTTAAAAATCGAAGTAAGTTTAATAACAATTGCACTTCGGCTGCATTATTAATCAGCAACGTTTCGGAAGACAAAATGCGAATTCCGTTTTGCGTTAAATAATTGGCGACTTTTACGCCATCGCTACTTTTTCGGGTTAAAACCACCATATCGCCCAAATTAAAACCTTGCGCTAAAACTTTGTGAATAGTTTGTAAAACTTCGGTTAAATACAAATCAGCTTTTGTAATTTCTTCATCGTCTAAAAGATTATTATCGATAAACGAAATCTCGACAAATCCACCTTTTTTGGAATTGGTATTTTGATGTGAGTAATTTTGATACAACGAATGATATGCCGGATTTTCAAACTCGTTCGATAAAAACTTAAAAATTCCGTTATTAAATTCGATCACTTCCGAAAAACTTCGATAATTTGTATCTAAACTTATCGTGGCTTTTGAAGGATTCGAAAAAGGATTTTCATCGTTACTTAATTCCATAAATTGCTCGGCTTTTCCGCCTCGCCAACGATAAATAGCTTGTTTTGGATCGCCCACAATCATAAGCGAACCTTTTTTACCAAAATCATCTTCGCCCGAAAGTGCATTATCGATTAACGGAACTAGATTCTGCCATTGCATTTCGGAAGTATCTTGAAATTCGTCGATAAAAAAATGACGGTATTTTTCGCCCAATCGCTCATAAATAAAAGGCGCCGGCTGATTTTTTAATTCTTCGTAAATAATGGTATTAAATTGCGAAATGGACAAAATTTGCTGTTCGTTTTGAATGCGATCAATTTCTTGACTAATGGAATTTAACAACGAAAGCGGAACTAGATTTTTTAGAAAGGCTTCGAAGAAATATTTCTTTCCGAATAATCTGTAAATCTTTTGAGTTGTTGCCAGCAAATCGGGAATTAATTCTTCGATCAATTCTTTATCTTTTGCTGTTTTTTTTATGCTTATATGTTCGGCTTCGTAATATTTTTTATTGTTATTATTAAAATTTCCTTCTACAATTCCCATTAAATGTTTTGGAAAATAACCGCCGCTAAACGAAGTTAAATCAACGCCTTTTGTTTCTAATAAATTCAAGGCGTTTTTAGCCAATTCGATTGTTTCGTTTTGCAAATCTAAAATCTGATTTTGCAACCATTCTTTCAACGAAACAAAAGCCTGCATTTCGATATCTTTAAAAGCTTCGAGTTCTTTTTTATTGTTTTCGTTTACAAGCAATCGGCCAATTTCCATCAATTCATTCGTAACGTCCCAACTTTTATCGTCATCAGCTTTCCCAATCGAAAATTCGACCAACAATTTCGTCAATTGCTCATCGATTCCAGCTTTTGTAATTAGCGCATCAACTGCTTCTTGAAGCAATCCTTCGGTATCGAGCGAAACTTCGAAATGAAACGGAAGTTGCAAATCAAACGCGAACGAGCGAATTACTTTGTGTGTAAATTTATCGATCGTAGAAATATCGAATCCAGCATAATTATGAATAATGCTTTTTAAAATCTTTTTCGATTTTTCGCGAATATAAGCTTCGGTAAAATTGGTTTCCTGAACAATTTGTTCTAAAAGTTGGTATTCTTTTTTCGGAATTTCGTTCAATGTAAACGCATGAATACATGACACAATTCGCGACTTCATTTCGTTAACCGCTTTATTGGTAAACGTAATTGCCAACACATTTCGGTACGCATCGTCTTTGTTCGAATATCCCAAAAGAATCTTTAAATATTCTTTAACCAACGTATGTGTTTTTCCGGCTCCGGCAGAAGCATTGTAAATTGTAAAAGCGTGTTTTTCCAAAATATTTATAAAATTGTTAACAAAGTTAGGAAGCAATAATTTTTGTTGTAACCCTATTTTCCCTAAATTTGAAATAAAAATAATACTAATCTTTAAAATATTAATTATTATGGCTTTCGAATTACCAAAATTACCATATGCATTTGATGCTTTAGAGCCTCATATCGACGCAAAAACAATGGAAATTCACTACTCAAAACACCACCAAGCATATACAACAAACTTAAACGCTGCTATTGAAGGTACGGATTTAGCTGGAAAATCAATCGAAGATATTTTAGCTAATTTAGATTTAAACAACAAACCGGTCCGTAACAATGGTGGAGGTTTTTACAATCACAATTTATTTTGGGAAATCATGGCTCCAAACGCAGGAGGTGAACCTACAGGTGATTTAGCAGCTGCAATTAATGAAGCTTTTGGAAGTTTTGAAGCTTTTAAAGATGCTTTCTCTAAAGCGGGTGCTACACAATTTGGTTCGGGTTGGGCTTGGTTATGTGTTAAAAACGGAAAATTAGAAGTTTGCGGAACTGCAAACCAAGACAATCCGTTAATGAAGGGAATTGGATGTGAAGGAACACCAATTTTAGGTTTAGATGTTTGGGAACATGCTTACTATTTAAATTATCAAAACCGCAGACCAGATTATATCAACGCGTTTTTCAATGTAATTAATTGGGACGTTGTTGCTAAAAAATATGCTGCTGCAAAATAATACATGTTTTAATTGTTAACTAGATAAAACCGCCTTACTAAAAATTGAGGCGGTTTTATTATATATAAAAGTTTCGGCTTTAAATTTATTGTTCTGTATTTTTGTAAAAAATATAATGAACATGCCTAATATTGAAAACATAAATCGATCGATCGACGTTTATAAAAAACAACTACTTCAACATTCGCTTTATAAAGAAATTCATTCTGTAGATGATTTAAAATTATTTTTAGAAGGACACGTTTATGCTGTTTGGGATTTTATGTCGCTTTTAAAAGCACTTCAATCTAAATTAACATGCACAACAAGCCCTTGGATTGCGTCGCCAAATCCGCAGGTTCGTTATCTTATAAACGAAATTGTTTTAGCAGAAGAATCTGATTTAACTTTATACGGAACGCGTTTAAGTCATTTCGAAATGTACCTTCAGGCAATGGAAAAATGTGGCGCAAATACGTTGATTGTTTCTAATTTTCTGAACGAAGTTCAGTCGAAAGGAATTTTTAACGCAATAAACGAAAGCGTACTTCACAAACATATTAAAGAGTTTTTGACATTTACTTTTGAAACCATCGAAAACGGAAAATCGCACGAAATTGCGGCTGCATTTACTTTTGGAAGAGAAGATTTGATTCCGAATATGTTTACAGAGATTTTAAAGGAATTAAAAGATAGTTTCCCTTCGGTTGATTTGTCAGAATTGGTTTATTATTTTGAACGACATATTGAATTAGATGCCGACGAACACGGACCAATGGCCTTTGAAATGATTTCGTTTTTATGCGGAGAAGACGCCGAAAAGTGGAAAGAAGTTGAAACAGTTTCGAAAAAAGCACTGGAAAAAAGAATTAAATTATGGGACGCAATCGAAGAATTAATTGAAAAATAATTTCAATATAAAAATAAAACCGCTTTTTAAAAGGCGGTTTTATTTTTTAAGTAGATATTTTAAATTTTCTGTTACCTCATCATGCGAATATTCTCCAAAAAAAGCACTGTATTTACTTTTGTTAATAACAACAAAACTTTCGCACGAATAATGAAAATTAAAAAATAAATTTTCGATTAAAGCATTTGGATCTTTTCTCCAATCATGATCTTTCAAAGTTTTAATTCCTTCCTTATTTTTATAAATTCTTAGAACATTCACATCAGCAATAGCTTTTACCTTTTTAGCTAATTCTTTATCCGACTTTAAATATTCTCTCCTTATATTATATTTCCCTCCAGAATTACAAGGATCTTTCCCAGGATAATAGTAAATGATTAAAGGTTTTGTAGAATCTAAATTCAGATTAAGCCTTTTATTTAACTCTTTAAAAAATGCTTCAACGTCATCAAGAGTTCCAACTTCTCCTCTTTCATGTCTATTTAGTATTTTAAAAGCATTTAACGAATCATTTTCGGCATAATAAAATTGTTTATCAAGAAGAAATTTATCAAAAGTACTTTTGTCAATCTCATTATAATCAACATCGTAATATGTTTGTGCGTAGATTGAACTCTGGAAAAGAAAAAACAGTAGTATTTTTTTCATAACAACGATTTTGATTAAATATAAGTAAATAATTCTATAAAACAACAAGTAAAAAACACGAAGTTGTTTTAAAACAATTCATTTTATTGAATTAAATTCGTTAGAAAAATCTATGACTAAATCTCGTTTAGAAGCTTTTAGCGATGGTGTTTTGGCAATCATTATTACCATCATGGTTCTTCAAATGAAAATTCCTTCCGGAGATTCATTTAAAAATTTAATTCCTATGTTTCCTATGTTTTTAACTTATTTGGGAAGCTTTATTTATGCCGGAATTTATTGGAACAATCATCATCATTTGTTTCAGACAGTTCAAAAAGTGAACGGAAAAATCCTTTGGTCAAATCTTAACTTACTTTTTTGGCTTTCGTTTCTTCCGATTACAACCGAATGGATGGGCGCTAATCATTTTCATTCCGATCCGGTTGCACTTTACGGAATCATCCTTATTTTATCGGCAATTGCGTTTAAAATATTGGTTCATACTATTGTAAAAAACGAAGGAAAAAATTCTGTTATTGCTAAAATTTACAAAAACGAAAAAAAAGAAAATCTTTCGATTCTTATGTACGCTTTCGGAATTTCGGCAGCCTTTATAAATCCTTATATTGGTATTTGCTTTTATTTAATTCCTACTTTAATCTGGTTAATTCCCGATCTTCGCGTAGAACATAATTTAAAGCATTTCGAAAATAAAAACGAATAATTTCAGTAAACTTATATGGATCATTCACGCGTATATAAAATGATTTTTGCAGGAGTTTATCCGCATTATATTGCAAAAGCCGAAAAGAAAGGACGAACAAAAGCTGAAGTGGATCAGATTATTTTCTGGTTGACAGGTTATGATGAAAAATCATTTCAAAAACAATTAGACAACAAAGTAGATTTCGAAACATTTTTTGCCGAAGCACCCCAATTAAATCCAAATGTTTCATTGATAAAAGGAGTTATTTGCGGTTATCGCGTAGAAGAAATAGAAGATCCTTTGATGCAAAAAGTACGTTATCTCGATAAATTGATCGACGAACTAGCAAAAGGAAAAACAATGGAAAAAATCTTGAGAAGTTAATTCAAAACAAAAACACTTCTTTCTCATTTTCTTCCAAGAAACTAACATTTACAAAGGTTTAAAAATGTCTTAAAAAACCATAACATGATTTATGTCAGTAAATAATCTTCATTATTTCATGACATTAGCAACTTGTTTTTAAACCTTTTAAATGAAAAATACTAATTTACATACCTTCCACATTCCGGTAATGGGTTTGGCTTACACGATCGATTCTCCGATTCGTGTGGCTCATTTCGGGATTTCGTCTGTAATTTCGGTTATGGATGATGAATTGATGGAACGAATGAACGAATTTTACAGTCAAAAATTTGCGCTGCCATATCAAGAAATCACTCGAAAAATGGAAGATTTTCGATCTCGCAGAATTACCGCTTATTTAAATACTGTTGATACGATTGTTAAAAAGAAATTTCAATCTTTTAAAGACTCTCTTCTTGAAAACAAAAAATCGATCGAACAATTTATTGATCTTTTACCAAGCGTTTCCGATTTACGAAACGATTTACAAGCTTATTTAGAAGATCATCTTTCAGTAGAAAACCTTCAATCAAGTCTTTCGAACTATTTCAATCCGGGATCAATCGATGTAAATATCATGACAAAAGTTGATCGCGAACATTACAACGGAAAAGAACCTTTACCTATTCAATACAACGATGCGCACGCGGCGCTTAGAGGTTTTGCACAAAGTAATTTAAATGCTTCGGTGGTTTTATCTGCCGGAATGAATCCAAGATTGTATTCATATTTCGAAGAATTTGATGTTTTTTATCCGACCGAAACTTCGCTTCCTCAAAAACGCATTATTTTAAAAGTAAGCGATTATCGTTCAGCATTGATTCAAGGTCAACAATTGGCAAAAAAAGGATTGTGGGTTTCGGAATATCGCATCGAATCTGGACTAAATTGCGGAGGACATGCTTTTGCAACCGACGGACAATTAATGGGATATATTTTAGATGTTTTTAAAGAAAAACGTCAAGAATTAATCGATACAACGCACGCACTTTTATGCAAAGCGCTTCAAGATAAAAATAAATATGTCCCTTCAAAACCGCTTCCTTTAAGCATTACTGCACAAGGCGGAGTTGGAACTTCGCAAGAACATCAGTTTTTATTAAACCAATATCAATTAGATTCTATTGGTTGGGGATCGCCGTTTTTACTTGTTCCAGAAGCAACTTCGACAGATATTGAAACTCGTAATTTATTGGCAAATGCCAAAGAAGACGATTTGTATTTAAGTGATATTTCTCCGCTTGGAATTCCGTTTAATACCGTTAAAGGAACAACAAATGAGAAATTGAAATTAAACCGAATTGCAAAAGAAAGTCCTGGAAGTTCTTGCCCTAGGAAATATTTAGCATTAGACCGAAGTTATTTTTCGGACGGAAGTTGTACTGCTGCCAGAAAACATCAAAAAGTGGCATTAAATCAATTGAATGAAGAGAAAACAAATCTTTCAAAAGAAGAATATTCAAGCAAACTTCAAAAGATTACCGAAAAATCATGTTTGTGTATTGGTTTGGCAAACGCTTCGTTTCTAGAACAGAATTTACCGATAAAAGGCGAAGCTCAAGGCGTTGTTGTTTGTCCCGGTCCTAACATTGCATATTTTTCTAAAGAAGCGAGTTTGCAAGAAATGGTGGAACATATTTACGGAAGAGCCAATTTGATTGAAACAAAAGATCGTCCAAATTTCCTTATAAAGGAATTGGGAATGTATATAACTCATTTTAAAAACGAAAAGATGGATTATGAAAAAGATCCAACCAATCAAAAATTAAAAAAACTAAATAAACTTCGAGATAACCTTATAGAAGGAATCGAATATTATAAAAATCTTTTTGCGAACGATCATCAGTATTTTGTAATAGAAAATGAAAAAATACAAACGCAGTTAAACACCTTTGAAAAAGAGTTAACAATACTTCAAAACTAACCTTTGAGACTCCCTGAAAAACACTTCGTTTCAGGGAGTTTTTTTAGTTCTATTGATTCATTATTTTTGAAAAATTCATATTTTAGTTGTCAAATTCACATTTTAAACAAACTAAAACATGATGAAGTTTTTACAATATACTTTTTTCTTAGCTTTATTTTCTTGCGCTCCAAAAGCAGAAAATCACATTCAATGGTACAAAAACCAAATTATCGAGCAAGTTTTACCCGAAACAGATTCTACTTATATAGTTCAAATAGGAATTATGGCACAAGCTTTTAAACTCAATAAAAATGATGCTAATTTTGAAAAGAATCTAAAACTTCTTCAAGAAAGTCTAACTGAACAAAAACCAAAAACAATCGGTGTTGAACAAGGAACTACAAAAATTGTTAGAGTGGAGTGATAACAAAAATCTTTTTTATTTGCCGATACAGTATCTTACTTCTCTTTGTTTATAAGGGTTTACAAAGATTATGTTGTACAATAGTGGTACGGAATTTTAAATTATTTTTTAAATATTTCTTTGATCGCTATTTTCATTTTCTGCGACTTTTGTTACGATATTAAGAGTCTGTGAATTTATTTACCTTTAAAAGTACAGTTTTTTTAAAATCAACTATTAGTGTCTTGTTGTAATGGGACACCAATGTTATACCTTAATGCCATACTTTTTCAATTTCCCCAATGATTCATAAGCCCGAATTAAGGCTTGCTCTTTTATTTTTTCCTTTTTAGCCAATGCAGTTTGAACGGCTTTTACATTTGCTAATTCAAGGTTATCGAACACTTTTGTATGGCTGGCTACATCAATAATTCGTTTCCAATCGTCTTTTGAAACTAATAGAAGTTTATCGTAGATAAATTTCACTTCTACAATTTCTTTGTCTTCCAATTTGGACAAGGCTTTTACTGCGTCAATAAGTGCTGAATTCTCCTGAATATAGTCTAATACTTTTTTACCAAAGATAATTTCTCTTACCGTAAGATTTTGATTCTTGTTCAGTCGGCTTACCAAATCAAAAGCGATAGACCAATCAAAACCATCAGGTTTATTAGTGTCTATGTAAATTCTAAAACCATCCCAAAATTTCAATCCCATTTTCTGAATTTCACTGATTACAAAAACGGAATCTTCTATGTTGTTCGTGTCAATTTCTTTCTCGTTTTCCCGTTGTATTTTTTCTTCCTCTGAAATCAAATACCCGTTTAAAACCAAATCTTCGGAATACACTGTGTTTTTCAGCTTTTCCCACGAAGTAGCACGTTTTGCATATTCTGAAATCAAACTTCCGCTTGCTTCTGTAATAATGTGATTATAAACAAATACTAACAATTTTGACAAATGACTACTTAAAACATCATCAATTTTTTGTTCTTCGTAAATCTTCCATAAATCAATTCTGTTATTGGTTAAATAATGGAAATACGAAACGGTATAAGCAACGGAAAGAGCTTTCAAACTTGTGTCGCCAATCGCATTAACGTTTTTTCTTCCGAAAAGCTGGTCAATTGTTTTGAACAAAATGGCATTTGCGATTAGTTTTCTATAAAAATTCTCTCCCGGCAGCTTGTTTTTGCTGACTAAAACCGTGATTTTTTTTGTATAATGAATAAAGTTTTTCTGCGAACCCTGTGCTACAAAATGCGGTTCTAATTCCCAACCGTTGATATATTTTGCTACGTCCGATTTTAGAAATTTTAAAGTAGATGGATTTTGCTCTTTAAATTTCTTTTGCTGTGCTGGCGTTTGTTTGTTCAGAGTTTCACGATATTGACCATTTGCACGTTCAAAAAACCATAAACGAGATTGATTTTTATTTTCAGGATTGATAACGTATTTTTTTCTTGACAAGTTTTCAATCTGCACAAAATACGGGTTGTTTGACGACAAGTCTAATTCTGAAACTTTATTCTGACTATTTGCGAAGCGTGAAATATTGGGGACTTCAATATTTTTCTGGTCTTTATCTTTGATAACCGTTAGTTTCATCTGAACAAAAATTTTGCTCAAATCAGCATCTTTAAATTTCTTCTGCGTATGATAGAGCGAAGCAGTTGTTTGCCCTCCGTTCACAATCTGGAAATCGTAAAGCCGTGTAATGACTAGCTGATTGTCTACAAGTTTTGTTTCAACGCTTTCGGCTGTAGCTGTAATACCGTTGTTGTACGGCAAAAACATTTGTGGTTTTTCAATAATCGTTTTTCTGATTCCTTTGTTGAATTTTCCTGCTTGTCCTAAAAACGCACGGACATTACTTTCCAGCAATTCATTTGAAAATTCTTTGTACAACTTTGCCAAAATTTCACCAGGCACAATTGCTAAATAACAATCGTACATTTCATCAATGCCGGGAACTTGCAGACATTGCAAACCTTTCCCATTTTCGGTAAAGTTTTCAAATTCAATTTCTATCGGCTCGTGAACGCTGTTGCTTTCATTGATTTTGAACAATCGGGCAATATCCCAGGTATGCACAAACACATCTGCATCAGCAATTTCAATTTTTTCTTTATCGTGATTTGAGAAGCCATTTATCAGAAAATAAACATTGATACGGTCAAAATCTTTACCTTGTTTTCCGATGGTTTCGATTAAGTGGTATAATTCGGTGTTTGATTTATCAATGTAGTCAATATGGCGTTTTAGAGCCGAATTGATAAAACGTTTTATCTGATTGAGCGATTTGGTGTAATCGTCTTTTGTGATATTGTAATCGTACTCGTTTTTGTAAAAAGTGATGAATAAATCCAGCGTTTCGTAATACTCTTTTTTGTTTTCGTCTTTTGCAAAGTCTTTCAGACAAAACCCATTTATTTTCCAATCAATTCCGCCTTGACTGTTTGGGTTAATGTATGACAAAACTCTTGCTCCTTCGGATTTTCCGATGCTTTCCAAAACTTCAATGCAATATTCTGTGAACTTATCTTCAAAACTTGCCCCTTCGCCTTCTGAATAAACCCGTGAAGCAATATCAGATTTTAATTCTTCAATATAATTTTCTAACGCTCTTTCCATTCCCTAAACCTTTGCAAGTATATTTTCGAGTTCTACAATAAAACTTTCTACGGCTGAAATTTCTATTGAATACGAAGTATCGTAAATCCCCAAAGGCAACTGATTTTTTACAATTTTAGGAAAGTCAGAATTTATTGCAAAACCAAATGTTTTTTTGAGTGAATACATTCTGCCATAATGCTCACTGTCCTCATCAAAATAGCCGTTTAATTGCAATTTGGCATTGAAAACACTGCGTTCTTCTTCGGTTGAAATCGCTTTTCGGGTTTGTGATACCAAAGAAATTAGTGAAAAACCGTTGTCTTTCACGGCTTCGGTTGAATACAAAACCAAAAACAAATCACTTAAATTTTCAGCATCTAATTGTCTTTCGTTTGAAACTTTTATTCGTGGTTGTTTCGATGAAGTAAATTTGATTTCTATTCCAACTGCACCAAAAGTAAAATCTTTTGCCTGAAATTCCATTTCCGCACCAGTCCATGCATATACAGCATTTGTCGATGTTTTGTCGTCATTCAAGAGATAGTTCAAAAATAACAATTCACCAATCAATCCTTTTTGTTGTTCCAGTGACAAGCCGTTGAAATTGATTTTATCAAAAAGTTTTTTCCATTTGGAAACAACGTTTAACGTTGTTGTAATGGCTTCGCTTTCTGTAATACTTGGCTGAATGTCTTCCAAAATGTTTTGAACGAATAACGAAAAAATATCTTTCAGTCCATTATCCAAAAGATAAATGTAAAATTCAATTTTATTTTCGGTTTCTATCTGTAAAGTATAGATTTCAACGCCTTTGAAACGGTAATTTTTAAGTTCAGGAATTGCCACGTTTTTTGACACGGACATTATGTATAAATGCTGTCCCGTGATATGGTTTGTAGCCGCAAAACAATTCAAATGCGGAATTTCATCAATTTTTGTTCTGATGATAACTTCTCCCGTTGGCTTTTGATTTTCCCAAATTGATTTAATGTTTATCATTCGTTTTCAGTTTCAGGGTTATCATCATCGGTCATTACTTCTTCATCAAAACCTTTATTGATTGTTGCTGTATAAGAAACTTTTACCTCGTCATCAATTCTTGGAAAATGCAAACTATATCCAACAATCGGAATACCGTTGTTTACGTTTGGCGTTCCTCTTTCGTCTAATGCATAAATCAGTAAAAGACCTTTCTTTTCTGCTTGTCGCTGTGCTTTAATTTCCGCATAAGCCATTTTAGAATAGTCTTTTTCTTTTGACAAATCAAAATATCTGTCACCTGTCTGGTCAATCTGATTTTTTGAAATCAGATAAAATTCACCACCACGCCCAATTTGTTGGTTACGCACACTGCAACCCATTGTGATAACTTCGTTATTGTGTTGTAACTCAAAAGTCGCAAGACTTTCATTTGATTTTCGTTCGTTTCTTGGTGTCTTGCCTTTGTAATCAATAAAAACTTTTTCGTCAGTATTTGAAATAATACAAATGCTCCATTCCTTGATTTTATTGCCTTTCGACTGTGTTTTGATGTAGTCGCTTAATGTTGCGTTGTTAATGCTTGGTTGCTCAATTTTGTACGCATCAATGAAATTACAAAGTGCTTCAATGTTTGTATTTGGATAAAATAAGTACCTTGTTTTTCCTTTATTTTCAACTCTGTTTTCTTTTGCAGGGAAACCGATTGTTGAAATCAAACTTTTTAACGCATTAAAGTTGTTTTCAATCGCAGATTTTGTTTTCAGCAAGCAATACGTTTGCGGATTTTCTCCCGAAAATGAAATTTCAATATCTTGTGAAAAATAAAGTTTATTCAAGCTCGTAATGGTCAATAAACCGTGATGATTTCTGACTTTCAAACGAAAATCCTTTGGACGTTGATGTGTTGCCGTCATTTCGTCAAAGTCGTTTCGCATTTCTTCGGTTGCCATTGTGATATGGTTAAACCATTCAAAAATTTGGTTGGTTGTGTACAATCTGCACAAATCAACGTAACCAGGGCGATAACCAAACCAACGTCCCATTTGCATAAGCGAATCATACATTCGGGTTGTTCTGATATAATACGAAATTGACAAACCTTCGAGCGTAATTCCTCTTGACAAACGGCTACCACCAACGGCAATAACTGACAAACCGTTTTCGTGTCGGTTGTAGTCAATTTCTTCAATGTTGTGATATTCTAAATTGGTTGTTGAACGTGTGCCGTGAACCGAACGAACATCAATTTTCAAAACTGAATTTTTCAATTCTTTTTTGACTTCTTCCCAAGGGTGTTCTTTTATTCTGATGTCGGTATAATCCAGATTATCCAACACGTTTTTTGTTGTTGGCAAAAAGTCTGTTTCGTATAACTCTTTCAGTTCATTCAACAAAGTTGCATCTTCACTTTGAATGGCGTTTTTGTATTCTTTCGTTTTCTCATTTACCAAATACGCAACCCGGTCAATCCAACGCACCAATAACGCAACGTGAACAAGCATTGAATTGTGTTTGTTTTCGTGTCCTCGCACTCTGCGAATGGCACAGGTCAAAATGAATGACTTTATTGCACGTTCTAAACTTGGCGGAAGATATTCGGGCAAAATATCTTTGTTTTCTCTGTTGATTGTTCTGAAAAATGGCGGGTCGTAATCGTCAATTTCTCTGAAAATATCCAATGGCTCTTTTGTGAGTTCGGAATTTGCATTTTCATAGCCAAAAATTTTAGCCGCACCAATGTAATTGGTAGGTGCTTTTATGTTGATGATAAAATCTCTCGGAAATAAATCTTCTCCAATTTTATACGTTTTGTTTTTTACTACTGTCGTTTGTTCTTCGTTGTAATCCTGCGAAATAAACAAGTTTGCATAGGGCGTTGCCGTATATCCGATAAAAGTATTTTGGTTGAATATGTTTAGCAACGTTCGGATTAAACGATTTATCGTTTTGATGTCGTTTATATCCCGTGAAGCGTTTACAGAAGCCGCATCGGCTTCATCATCAATTATCAATGCTGGAACATCAAACAGTTTTGGCGTTCCGTCAACAATTTTTGTGTTTACATCATTTGAAAACCAGTCAATCAGATTTTCAAGAATGCTTTTGTTCTTCTTGATGACTAAAACAACAGGGTTTTTCCCAATCGGAATGTTTAATCTTTTTGCTATGGCTTGATTAAAGTCACCTTCATCTCCGCTTTTGTAGTATGCAGAAGTAAGCGAATATATATCCGTTCCAATTGTGTAATTTCCTACGCCAACAATTTTGTTTTCTTTTTCTCGGATAAATGCGGAACTGTTCCGTCCAATATAACCCGAATCAATTCTTTCCTGTGTTTGTCTGCGTAGTGAACTGATTGTGCCTGCAATGATGATGATTACTTTGTAGCCTGCATCAGTTGCTTTGTTTATCAAACCAACATAGTTAGAAGTTTTACCTGATTGAACGTGTCCGACAACCATTCCACGCCTGTCCCAAGAACCTTGTTTTTTCGGATTAACACATTTATCAAGGATTTTATCAGTGAAGTCGTCCAAATCGTTTACAGGAAATGATGGGTCATTTTTGGACATATACAATTTGTATCTGTTCCATAATTCAAAATTGATGTTGGCTTTTTCATCATTTAACCAAGGTTCAACATCATCGGATAAAATTGTGATTTCTCCTTTTCCTATGCTATAATCAGCACGCAAAATTTCAAACAATTCTTGTTTGTCAAAAGTTTGTCCTTCAACTATGTTGATTGCAGATGCTTTTTCAATGACAGATAAAAGCACTTCATCAGTGATTTGTCCCTGATGAAGTGACAACAAAGTATGTGCTATTGCTCTTGCTGATTGTAATAAACTCATTTCAGATATTCATTGATTAACGGAAACAAATTAAAAGGCGTTGAACTCATAATTTGTTGTCTTGCCAATTCACTTGGCACTCCTTGTTTTACATTTATGTTGTACAACTCAACAGCGAGATTGATTAAATCATCAGTTGGTTTGTCGGTTTGCTTTTCTAATTCGTGAAACGCTGGGTCTTCATTTTGATTTGATAAAATCAATTCTATTGGAACATTTTCTTCCAGCAACTTCAATGCTTTTCCAGCTAGTTTGTTGCTTTCTTCCAGCAACGATTTTATAATTGGGTGTTTTCTGTTGATTTTATATTTCTTAATTCCCTCCCTTGTTTTTTCGTCCGTCCACAATGGTTCGTGATTTATATTCCCACTTTCTAAAAATGTTTTTTGACCCCGCCAGTTATAGATTTTAGCTGATTTCATAATTGCTATTTTCGCAATACGTGAAAATTCCCTTCTGATTTCTATCGGTGGAGTAGCGGTTGATTTTTTGATGTCCAAATGCCAGTTAAAATCATTTGAATTTGTAAAATTTACTGCAATTCTTGCCAGTTTTGAATAATCACGTTTCTTTTCAAGCCCAAGCCAGTCACCAGCAACAAGCAATCTGTCGCCACGATAAATATAAAATCCTTGTGCATTAAACCAGCCCAGCGAACCGCCCGAATTTTCATAATCCATTTTACCAATTTCGGACATATGCGGAAGTATGAAATAGGTAATTTCCACATTACCGAAAATTTCAGGTTGTCCCATTTCGGGTTTTGGATTTAAGTTTAATAAGAAAGGATTGTAAGGCTCAATTTCTTCATTTTGAAAGTAGATTTTTATTCGTTTGCTTTCAATGAACTTGTGAAATACTAAACTCAAATGCTCTTTCACATTTACCATTTCCTGGTAAAAAGCGTTTTTCACACTTTCGTTTCTGGTTTCAGCATTACCGACAATTCGGTCTAACTTTTCCCAGAGAACTAATGTTCCCGATTTTTGTGTTTCTATTTTTTCAAGAAAAGAATCGTCAGAAACATAATCCAACAATTGCCATTCATTTTCCTGATTAATGTAATCAATGTCCCAACAACGCTTTATTGTTGCGTAATTTTCACGTTTGGTAATACAAGTAAGTCGTTTGCATTGCGAAAATGAAGCGGTTTTCAATCCCATTCCAAAACGCCCTAAATCTTTTTCGCTTCGTTCTTCTTCGGGATCTTTGCTTCCTGGTGTCATTGCCAAAACAAGCTCGTCTTTGTTCATTCCTGTTCCATTATCAGAAACAGAAATGAACGAATTTTGTCCGTCCCATTTGTATTCAAGACGAATTTCGTTTGCGTTGGCAGAAATTGAATTGTCTATGATGTCTGCAATAGCCGTAGAAAGGTTGTAACCAAAACTTCTGTAAGAATTGATTGTTGATTTTGGATTTGGTTTGGCTATTTCCGCTTTTGTAAATCCATTCATATCATTTCCTTGATTTTTTCGGCAATTTTTTCAGCCATTAAAGGCGGAACAGCATTACCTATTTGTTTGAAAGCGGCTGTGCGGCTACCTTCAAAGAAATAATCATCGGGAAAAGATTGTATTCTTGCGGCTTCTCTAACGGTAATTGAGCGGTTTTGTTTCTTGTCGGGGTGAATGTAATAATGCCCGTCCATTGCAATATGAGCAACTACAGTATGCGAAACACCTTGTCCATTTACAACCTGAAATCTGTTTGTAAATGACTTTGTATTGTTATGCTTTATTAAACGAGAAGGTAAAGTAGCATAATTTAATCTTTGTCCTTTATTCCACTCATCAACAGCAATACGATAGATTTCCAAATCGTTTTCGTTATTAGGTCTGGCTATGTGTTGTGTAACAATATCTAATCCATTTCGGATTTTAGCTTGTTCCAGATAATCGGTTGTTGGCTTTGCATAATCCACGGCATTTAAAGTTCCTTCTCCGTTTTGTAATTTTTTTAAATCGGAAAACAAATCTTTCAGAACTTCATATTGTGGTTCATTCTCTTCAAAATCAGGATAGGTCAAATTTAATTCCTGTTTCCAGCCAATGATAATAACTCTTTTCCTGTCTTGTAAAACCCCGAAATTTTTCGCATTGAGAAATTGTTGTTTATTTGTCGGAAGACTTAATTCGTATCCTGCTTTTCTTACAGCTTTGAAAATATTTTCCAGATGCACACCATTTTTGGCGGTTAGAATTCCTGGAACGTTTTCAAATACAAACATTTTTGGCTGATATCTTTTCAGAAACTCAACATAATATTTATATAAAAAATTTCGCTGGTCTTTTTTCATTCCATGTGGATCTCTTGCTCTGCCCGCAACAGAATATGCCTGACAAGGCGGTCCTCCTATGATAACATCAACCGCTTTATCTCCCAACTCTCTGTCTATCACCTCAAAAATTTCAGGCAAAGACTTTTCTGAAATTTCTTTATTGATTACAGAATTTATAAGATTTTCAGGTACTTTCTTCCAAAGCTCTTCCTTGTTCTTTGTTTCAGATTTCAGATAATCATAATAAATTTCAGATTGCCCGTTTTCTTTCAGCCAGTGATAAGCCGTTCTTGTTTTTATGGTGTCACAAGCATCTTTATTCATTTCAACGTGAGCAATAGGGTTAAACCCTGCACGGATAAAACCCTCTGAAAGTCCTCCTGCTCCCGCAAACAAGTCTATGTAGTTCAATTCTTCCATACTTTAAATCTCAATTCTGTAATTGGTCTTGTATGTTTTGTAAAATATTATTTAGCGTTATTTCTCGTTTTTCTTTTTTAAGCTGACATTCATAAACTATTATAATATTCCAGCCGTTATTTTTTAAGAAAGTAACATTTTCTTCATCTCTTTTTTTATTCCCTTCAATTTTGTCCAGCCAGAATTCCGTCCGTGTTTTAGGCACAACAAAATATTTACAATTATCGTGTCCGTGCCAGAAACAACCGTGTACAAAAATTATGGTTTTAAATTTTTTCAGTATTATATCTGGCTTTCCTGGTAATTTTTTATCATACAGTCTGTAACGTAAACCATTTGCAAATAAAAACCTCCTTACCAGAAGTTCTGGCTTTGTGTCTTTTCCTCTAATTCGGCTCATATTATAGCTTCTAATTGCTTTGGAATGTACATCTGCCATTTGGCAAAAATAAGAAAATTTAAACTCGTCATTAAATATACAAACAAAAATATTACTTTTTACATTTTGAATATTTAAATTTTAAGTACTAATAACAGTTTAAGGTATTTAGATATTCAGATTTTGAAAACATTGCATAGGGAAATAAAGGAAATTTCCAATCTGATTGCGAAAATGACTGCACCTTACAAAGCATTGCAACAGGCAACGAAATGGCTCGACCAACAAGAAGTCTGCCAACTGCTGAACATTAGCAAACGCACGTTGCAGACGTACAGGGCAAAGGGTATTCTTGGGGCAACGCAAATCAATCGGAAAACCTATTTCAGATTATCCGATGTGGGATTACTGATGCAGGGAGAGCGACCATTAAAAAAGCAAAAGAAATGAAACAGATTGGAAATTCAAACGAAGATATGCTTTCCTTACTCGAAGCTGTGGTAGGCATCAAAAATGAACTGCTGTATATCAGGGAATATTTCCACCCATTATTGCAAGGGGAAATTTATCTTTCGGGCGAACAGGTTTGCGAGATGTTACACATCAGCAAACGAACGTTGCAACAGTACAGAGATGACGGACTGATACCTTTTATCAAACTCGAACGTAAAATCCTTTTTCGTGAAAGCGATATTATCAAGGTGTTGGAAGATAACTATCAGCGTTAGTCATTAACTCTGCTCTTTTTTTTGCTATTAGATTTTGTTTTAATTCATATTCATTTGAATTCATAACTTTGATAAATTCATTAAAGTTTTCAGAGGTTTGCGGTATTGCTAATCCAATTTTTTTAAGAATCCCATTTGTATCCTTAATTTTATATGTTTCAAAAAACGTTGTCTCTTGGTTTGGAAACAGCAGGAAACCACAATTTGAATTAAAACGATACATATACGCTATTGTCTTGTAGTAGATACTTGTAGCTTTCTCCGAGTTTTCGGAATAGGTTTGCTGTAGTCCAAGTGGGATATATTTTGCATCACCAACACTTTTCGGGTCGGTTTTACTAATAAAGTCTGGATAAATTGATTGAAAATTTTCAAAAAGATAATGGCGTTTTTTCCCTGTTTTATTTTCAGGATGAATAAAATCTTCTTTTAAAATTGTGTTTAAATACTCTTCCCAAAGCCAAGCTCCATCAAATAATAAGCCATAGACCTTATCTTTTTCTTTACCAAAAGTTATTTTTTCGTGTCTTAATATTTTTAAACAAATTTTCTGCAACATTGTGTACTCCGTAAAATACGGATGTGAAAATGGTCTTAGATTAGAAGATATAATTCTTTGTCGTGAATTTTTACTGTAAGAGTTTTGCGTAACAAAAGTAAATTTACTCACAATATCTCGCACTTCACTATCATTTGTCAAAATACCTCTACCGAAAGGATGAGTTTTTATATATTCAATTGTATGACGAACAAGTTGTGTTAAATTATTATTGCAACTATGCTCTCTTGTTGTGTATGCAATCTTACCCATAAATGGGGTATTCTTAAAAATATGTCTTCTAACATCAATAGTTCCTTTAACATTTGCATCGTTATATTCCTCTTTTCGATATGCTTTATACAAGCCTTGTGAATATGCTTTTTTTAAGTAATATGGAAACAGATAAAGCAAAAAGTTCCAAATGTTTTCTTTATTTGGCGTTTGATCAAACTTTAAAAGGTTTATAGAAAAAACTTTTTGTAACATATAATGCAAGAAATAGTCATTCTTGTCATCTTTTGCAAATCGTGAAGAAATCGTTAGTTGACTTGTATTACGCCCCACAAAGCCCATCAGATTATATGTTGTTAACTTTTCTTCATCCAATGAAAAGATATGCGGTTTTTCGACGTCATCGCGATATTGTCCCAAACTGTGAGGGAAAACAAGTAAATCAGGATTGTCTTTTTGCAAATCAATAAGATTTTGATTTGCAATACAAGATAAATCTTCAAGATTTAAATTTTCAATCTCAATTACACTTTTACCTCCGTTATTATCAGTTGTCCTCATTAGTGAAGTACGCATTTTTGAGGTTTTCTATTTTTTCATCTTCGTTGGGAATACCACGCATATATTCCTTTAACAGAGGTTCGATGCGAAGTTCCCAAATAGTTTGGAAATCTGCTCTTTGATTTCCATTTGTGTCGAGAAAATAAGCGCCACCAATATGATAGGAAGTATTTAATCCATCTATTTGTGAAATTTGTTCATTTAGTTTTGCCATTTTGCTTTTTATTGCTTGTGACAAATTCATATTTTCGGCACTCTGTTCAGCTGTAATTTCAACCCAGGTAAAACGCCTGCGCATTGCGAAATCAAAACTTTCAACACTACGGTCAATATCGTTCATTGAACCGATAATAAAAACATTATCAGGAATATAAAACACTTCTTTGTCGTCTTCGTGTAAGTTTGAATACTGGGTTTTTACTGCCCCTTTCTTACCTCTATAACCCGGGTCGATTGAGAAAAAAAGTTCTCCAAAGATTTTCGATATTTCCCCTCTGTTTATTTCATCTATGACGAAAACGAAATTAGGTTTTAATTCGCTTGTATTTTTTCGATTAATTAATAGACTATCCCTGAAATCAATTAAATTAGAAACAGAAGATGTGAATTGGCGATGTTGTTTATTTTTATCATCAAAATCTTTAATATTATCTAAATTATCACATATTTCATCTAATGATTTGTATATTTCTAACTCAATAATACTCCTTTTAGATGTTATTTCTTTGATTCCTAATAATTGCTCTATCCTAAGTTTGTAATTATTGATTGTTTTTACATTTAAATCCAATGCTTTTAAGTATTGCTCATAACTATTAATAGAAAAATCATTTATTTTTCCAATATTAACAGCACTGATATCTATAGCTTTTTTACAAAACTCTTTAAAAATTCCATTTTTTAATTCAAAACCAATATTTCCGTTTACATCGGGTTTAGTAGGGCGTAATCCCTCAACAAAATCGGTATAATCATAAGATGGATGAAATTGAACAAATGCAAACTGACCACTTTTTTCAAGCTCTTCATCAGATTGTGCACCAATTATTTGCTTAGCAATTTGTTTTGCCAGAAATGTTTTTCCTGTACCTGGTGCACCTGTTAAAATAATATTTTTAGCTTCTTCAAGAAGTCTTGTGTAAGGTTCAATATTTGCCATTATTTGTTTTTTATATTCATTTTCGTTCCATTCAATAATTAGTGAATCAAATTTATCAAAGAATAATTTTAAATTGTCATTAGGTGAATTGTTATCAAATATACCTAAATCTATTATGTCATAAGTTAATACATCTTTTGCATTGTTCACAGGGTATGAATCTTCAACAATTTTTAATTTAACTATGGAGTCATTATCCCAAACAGCATTTACATTTATTGAGGTTGGCAGCCAATTTAAATAACATCCTCTTCCTTTATATACAGTGGGATTGATATTGATAGCGATAGTTCCATTATTGTATGATTCCCAGTCTTTTACTTGATTTTGAATTTTTTGTCCTTTATGCCCTTGACCACCTCTACTAAAATTCTTTATATTTTTGATATATTTAGTGTAGCTGTCAGCACTTTTATTTCCTGTTACACAATATTCTAAATGTGCTACAAAATATTCTAAAAGATGTTTAAACTTTTGGTATTCGTTCATTTGATGTTTATTTTAAAAAATTAATCTTCTACCTCATTTTTCATTTTGTTAATATGAACAACTATATTTGTAGTTAATTTGCCATTTCATTAATAGTGTGAAGATTATCCTAAGTCTTTTGGTGTTTTTTTCCTTTCTCTGTCAAATAGTATTTTTGATTTTGACTTGTTGGTTTATCAGGAATGCTTAAAGCTACTAAACCAGCTTGAATAGCGGGTTGCAAATAATTTTGTCTAAAATTTTCTCTATCAGATAAACCTAACATTTCTTGTAATTCACTGCGACTATGTACTCCCGTAAAAACTTTTAAAAGCTCTTTAACTTGCTGGGTATCTTGCTGGGTATCTTGCTGGGTATCTTGCTGGGTATCTTGTTCGGTTTGAGTTACAGATCCTATTGAAGGCAATGTAACTCTTAAAAAGTTTTCAGAAAAATGAAAACTATCTTGTGCATAAGCCTGCAAAATCCTTGGAATTCCTGAACCTAATTGCTCTACTAAATCTAAATCCTTGAAAATACGCATCAATTCTTTGTTTCTGATGATGGAATATCCCTCAAAAAATTCTTCCTTTGAAAGTCCTTCAGGTAAACTACCGTAAGAAGTAATTTCCAAACGATCGTCAAAAATCTCAAATTTCGGAGCAACTTCTTTTGTATAATCGTTATGTACAAACGCATTAATTACGGCTTCACGCAAGGCGATGGCATTCCACAACCGTTGTTCTTTACGTTGTTTCGCAGTGATTTTAGTCAATGTTCTATTTTCTAAATTCAATTTGTCTAAAACCTGATGTGTTGCTTTAATCAATGATTCATATCCATACTCGTTGCTTTCAGCTAATTCTACTCGATTTAATCCTTGATAACGAGCTACTTTTACAGAAATGTTATTGATATCGTTCATTAAATATGCGACATAATTGTAGCTTCCTTCTTCAGTAACCAATTCTAAATTTCGGGCAAATTGCTCATTTAGAGCTTTTCCAATCGATTGATAATAAATATGTAATTGCTGAAACTGTAAAGCTTGCTTGGGCGATTTCATATTTCCGATAGAATTGCGAATGCGCTTACTAAAAAGCTGTTCGATCTGACGAGTAGGCATCGGTTCTGCTGAACTTCCTACACGAATAAAAGCTCCTTTTTCTGAAAGTCCATATTTCTTTATGTAATAGGGTTTTTCATAACCACCAGCCACAATGATTTTAATGATGTCTTTCTCATTTTTCTTTTCAATAATCAAGTCAAAAAGACCTAAGCAAGAAGGTAAAATATTCGTTTTTAAACGGTCTTTAATAATCAATTGCTCTTGATCAGCATCAGTTACACCAACTGGAATTCCGTTTTTATCAATACCTATATAAATTACGCCACCTTCATTGGAATTTAAGAAGGCTACTACTTCTTTCTCTAATTCGGGCGTTACTTTTTGTTTGAATTCTGTATGTTTATTTTCGATCATTTGATTTAATTTTTTGCTATACTAGCCTTCACAGCTTCAACATTCCGTATATCTGCCCAATGCAAATCACCAGAATCAGAAATTTCGAAAGGATTAACCCGAAATTCTTCAGGAATTGCCATAAATTCTTTTACCCACTCGTTATCAATGATTTGTAGATTATCAATCATAGAAAGATAAAACGTATTATTATCCATTTCAATTTGAATAAGTTCGTCTGTGGCTTGCTCTAAAACAGCATTAACATTTTGTTTAAATTCTTTTTCAGTGATCTTTTTCATCGTCAGCAATTTTGGTTACAAATTACGGAATTTCACTCGTAGATTGTAATAAACAATTATAGAATTTCTTATCTTAGCACTATTAAAATAGTAATTGAACTAGCGTAAGCTGTCGATTTTTGGTTACAGAAAACTCGGAATCTTCTATAAACCCAAAACTTCGTCAGACTTACGCCTGTGCCTTATATGGGCGTGGGCTAAGTCTTTCTGGGTTTAGGGCATCCGAGTGCCTCTGTAACGGATTGATTTTAGTTTCACGCCTTTTTCTTTACTTCAAACATAAGGTATCATACAAATTGCTATAATCATGAAAAAATATCTAATCCCTTTAACTATCCCTGTGTTGTTTTTGTTTTCCAGTTCGTCATTCGCTCAGACAACTAATGACAAAGCTATATTTGAGAAAGTATTCAAAGATGTTTCAAAAAACGACAGAGCATTCAAAAATTATAGATATGTGTCTTTGAATGGAACTATTGTCATTACTTTTAAAGATGGAACGGAAAAAATTTATAATGCTACCCGATTATCAAAAGCTAAAAGAACAAATTTTGAACATTTTAAAAATGACGAATGGGTTACACTATTGAATAGTAAGTCATTGACCGAAGGCTGTTTTCAAGGCGTAGAAGACGATTTTATTTTGTTAAAAATTAATGATGAAATAATTAAACATCCATTTTATCTAACCGATTATATTTTAACCGATAGAGAATAAATTTCTATAACTATGAACGTATTTTATAACAAATTACAGGAAATTACTCTTTTTGAATTAGAGCAGTTTAATCAAGAAATTTCAAATCTAAATGAAGCCATTATTACAAAGGAAATAACATTAAAAAATGGTTTGATGATCCGTATTTCAAAATGGTTTGGTATGGACGTCTTTGTAAAATTTAATCATAAAACTGATATTGATTCTTTTACATTTGAAGAGCTAATTGAAACAGATTACATTCCTGAAAAATACCAAAAAGATAAATTTTTAGAAGTACATTCTCGAAATTTGGCTTTCGGAAATATGGTCTAAAAAACACTTATAATCAACTTATTAAGATAGAATGTTTTATACAATTGTATAATTACATATTTATATAATTATTGAATTATACAATTGTATATTTATATAAAAATGAAGGATTTATCTATTTCGTTTCCTTTTAGGTTTTTGCATTTCTTCATCATCAATTGTATTAGAAGATTTTAAAACATCCATAATTATTGAAGAATCTTCTTTTAGATTTTTTTTCTGTTCTAAATTTAAATCAATACTTTGATCAATGATATACGCTTCTTTGTGATCCACTTTTTTTGATTCTATCTCCTTTTGGATTCCTTCCATTTTTGATTGAATATCGTAGAGGAAAACTTCTGCGGAAATTCCGACATCTAAACTAGGAAATAACATATTTTGCTTTTTTAGCTTTAATTCTTCATTAAACTTCTTCTGATCTAAGGTTAGAATACCAAAAATTCCTTTTTTAAACTCGGTATTTTGTACTA
Organism: Flavobacteriaceae bacterium UBA3339; assembly: GCA_002360925.1. Taxonomy (GTDB): domain Bacteria; phylum Bacteroidota; class Bacteroidia; order Flavobacteriales; family Flavobacteriaceae; genus Flavobacterium. Next base: position 173,503 of record DERN01000003.1, read on the forward strand.
ATTGATAGACTTCCAACTTATTTTTATACTCTTTTTTAGCGTTTTCAAGCTTCACTTTGCATTGTTCATTAAACGATTGTAAATCTGGTATATTAACTTCCCAATTGTTGTGTTTAATGGTGAAATCATCATCTAATTTTAATCCGTTTTTAGAAAAAACTTTTTTCAGATTAGGTGTTTTTCCTGAATTGTAAGTATTAACCATATCATAAACACTATTTCTAAAAGCTTTTTTCGTTTCTTTAATTGTTGTGAGAAAATTATCTTTCTCATTTTGGTGAACTGATGCTTTTGCATTTAAAAGCAACTGTTTTTTAATTAAGCTGCCTTTTAAACTAACCTGTGTTCCTTTAACCGCCAATCCATCATATTTAAAAGAAACGGCTACTTGATCTTTTTTATTGACTGTATATTGAAACACAATATTTTTCTTTTTTAATTCGTTTTGCAAAACTTCTAATGATGTGATTTGTTGATTTTGAAGTGCTTTAATGGTTTGGATTTGAATATAATCTTTCTTTTCTTGCACACCAACTTGTCGATTTCGAGTGCGTTTTACAATGACCTTTCCTTTATTTATTTCTCGTTTATCATTTTTCTTATAAGAATTTGTAGCTTCATCATGAATAAATATTCTTGATTTTTCTAGGTAATTATCCAATCCCATTTCTTTTTCAATTTTATCGCAAGCTGTTCCAATTCTATATTTAGTGTAACTATCTGATAATGTTTTGCCGTCAAATCCTACACGGTTTACAATAATATGAAAATGAGGATGTTTGTCGTTATGCCGTACGGCTATGTATTGATGATTATCATCTTTGATCCCCATTTCATCTAAAACTCGTTTTACAAACTCTTTTTGAACTTTTTCTGAAATATGATCTTCTGTTTTAAAATTGACCGAAAGATGCATTACAGGATTTTTTACTTTACGATTTTCATCTGCCTGTTCTTTAAATTGTTTAGCTATTTCTTCATAATGTTGACCGTAAATATAGTTGTGTAAAACAATTTCAGGTTTTTTAAATTCTTTTTGGATATCGTAAATTCCTTGCGCTAATACGTATTCACATAATCCGCTAAATCTTGATCCCGATTTATGAGCTTCTCCTATAGGCATTTTTAAGATGTGTTAAGGTGTTTTTTAATTCATTCAATAATTCAGCTGGTTCTTTTTTCTGTTTATGAAAGAGTCTAGTAAGCTGATTGATATTATTTGACAATCCACCTAATATGGATTTCTCTTTATCTGAAATGGCAATTATTTCACCATTGATTAACATAAAACGAGCATAATCACTAAAGGTTTTTCCATTTGTTTTAGCTCTGTTTTCAATGATTTCTTTCTCTAATTCAGTTACTCGAAATTTTAAAGAAACTTCTTTTTTTGATTGATTTTTCATATATCTTTTTTTAAGATTTTTTAGCGATAGCGTTAAGAAAAATTCGCCTCGCAGAGCAAGCACGTTGGTTGTGGAATATGTAACAAAGTGAAATGTTCCCACAAACAACACCGCTTGCCCATCATAATCGCTAATTTCAACTAGTTCAATTTCATATTTTTTATATAATTATATATTTATACAATTGTATAACAATGCCTTATATAATTATATATTTTTCAAGTTCATCAAAAATTCATTCAAATCTTTTGAGCCATTGTTATATAAATACCGAATATCAGTAAATTTTTTACCCGTTATTTCAAGATACTTTTGAGTTGCTTTTGTGCCTGCCTCATCATTATCTAATGCTAAGAAAACTTTTTCATATTGATCAAAAACAACATCTAACTTGTTGAACATTGACAACGAATTGAGAATTACAAAATCAAATTGGTTTTCTGTATTTGGGTACAATATCAAAAGTGAAAGAAAATCTGACCAGCTTTCTAAAACGATCAGTTGCTTTGATTTGTTTTTAATTGATGTGTACCATTTTTTACCTAAACACAGCTTCGCATATTTATTTCGAATTTCAATTCCTCCAATATCATTTTTAAAGCCAACTCCAAAATATTTCTTGTCATTAACCTGATAGTACACTTCAACTAAATATTGTTTACAGATTTCTATAACTAAACAACGAGCTTTGAGATACTCCATAAGGATATGATTTTGTAAAACCTGTTCTTTATTGATTTGATAAGTAGTGCCTTTATTTATTTCTCGATTAATTAAATCTTGTTTTGGCTGGTGAAAAGATAAAGAATCAAATTCTTTACGTATAAAATGTAAGGCTTCTTTAAAATCACATTCTTTTAATCGCATAATGAAATCAAAAATGTTTCCTCCTTTTCCTTCTCCAAAATCGTAATAAAGGTTCTTTTTACTATCCACTTTAAAAGAAGCTGTTGTTTCATTTCTAAAAGGACTTTTGTACCATAAACTTGAATAATTTGTCCGAATTATACAAAAACCTAACCTGCTCATTACCGTCGAAATTGGTATGTTTTTTATTGTTTTTATGTCCATTTCGTAAAAAGCTAAAAAAGTGATTTTTTTTGATGCATTGATGCAGAAACCACGTAACTTGTTGTATATTAATTAAATAACCTGCATCACTCTTGCATCACTGCATCAAACTGATTTCAATTCTTGCATCACTCTTGCATCAAAAACGGTGTATTTTCAGTTTGATGCAGAGTTTGATGCAGAGTAAATAATTATATATCAATACCTTAAACTACTCTTGCATCAAAGCATCAAAAATTTTATAGAACAAAAACTTTTTTATCAAATAATAGCGACCTCTTCGATCTACTTTTACAATCTCTCCATGCGACAATAGTTCAATTCCTTGATATGATTTTGTGTTATCTTCAGGTTGAAATTCCCAGCGTTTTAAAATCTTTCTTATTTCACTAGCAGAAATAATTAACCTTGGATTTGTTTTACGTAACAACAATAAAATGTCATTGGGAGCAACCAAAATTTCTTCATCATCAATTTTTTCAAAACACTCATGAAATAATTCCAATAATGCAACTTCTGTTTTGTTTTTATTGATCAATTTCAGTAATGATTCGGTCATAATTTGTTGCGGAGTAAACCACATACGTGTTTTTTGAGAAGATTTAAAATCTCGTTCAAGTAGATACTTTAAAAAGTAAGGAATTTCGGCATTTAGCTTTTTTAAGAAAAAAACATCCTCTGACTTAATAGGTCGAATTTTTCGAATCCAGAACCGGATCTCTTCTTCATCAATCTGTATGAAATTATCTTCATTATTAGAACAAAGAATAAATTTGGCGAAAAATTCAATTTCCTGTCTGTCTTTTCCTTTGGCTTCCACTTTATCTTTATCGGTTGTTGATAGGTATTTTAAACGTTCAGTAATTTCTTTTTTATCAAAGAATACTTCATCAATAGCAACAAGCAACATACTTGCCCAATCGCTGTTAAATTGCGAGTTAAAAGAATCCCCTTTTATGTACGTCATATTCAGTCCAAAAATTGCTTTGAGCCATTTGATAAAAGAACTTTTACCTGTAGCTCTTTCTTTGCTCACAAGACATAAAATAGGTAATGTTTGTGTCGGCTTTTCAAACAGCAGTTTCAAATAATCTAAACCAAATTCTTTTTGATCTCCGAATATATGTTGCACGAAGTTTAACGTATTTGGTATGTTATTTTCTAATTGTTCTAATGTTAACGCTTCGTTTATTGGAGACGCACTTAACTCATTATAGGTATTATAAAAATTATCAACGATTAATTGATAATTTAGATGGTCTGGAATACAGCAAAAACCATCTAGTTTCAGAATATTTCCTAAGAAATTTTTGCCATGATCTGAAACAATTGTTTCTCTATTCCAACGTGTCATTACTTTAACTTTATCACCAGATATGAGTGGTTTTTCTATAATTTTAAAATAGGAAGTTCCTACTCGGATATAAGGAATATCTAAGTCCATAGTTTAATGGTATTTTATTCCTATATTTGCTATAGGAATAGATTAAAGAATAAGGTATTTATGCGTTCAATTTGCGGAAGTTGAACGCATTATTTTTTTGATTTAAAGAAGTAGTCAAGTGCTTTGTTCTCAATCTGAGCTTTTGATTGAGATTTGTTTTGACGCAACCATTGATCGATTTCTTCACGATCAAAAAATAACATCTTTCCTTGAGGTTTTGAATAAGGAATTTCACCAAGATGAACCAACTTATAAATGTAACTTCGTTTAAAGCCTGTATAGTCAATTAAGTCATCAACTGTAAGAATTGTTTTAGCTGTTTTAGATAAAATAGCTTCAATTCTTTCTAACTTTTCTAAGATTAAATTTGCTTCCATTTTTTCGTATGTTTTGAAATTAAAAAGCAAAGGAAATTAAAGTTAAAAAGATAATAAACAAGTTTTAGAAAGTATAGCGTGGAGCACGCTCCACCCTAGTTTTATGGGTTGAAACGACGTAAAGCTGATACAATATTTTTAGGTTTTAATGGATCATTTCCTATTCCATTTTTTTTAGGTATTACAAAATTTAAACAAATAAATTGCACTAAAGGATCTTTTTCACTAATTGTTATACCTTCGGAATATACAAAGCCTTTTTTAATTAAAACATCTTTAAAAAAAGAAAATAATCTAATATAAGTTACCTGCTGATTTTTGTTAAACCCACCATTTTTGTCAATAAGTACAATCTTTCTAATTGTCTTTTTTTGTTCAATTAATAATTTAAAATTCTCTAAATCAGTTTCTATTATTTTGTTTTCTGTCAAATCAGTAAAAATTGATTCTATATCAATTTCATTAAATACCAGATTGTCAAATTCATACTTTGATTCGATTACATTTTTAGATATTGGAAATTGTTCTGCCTTTTTTAAAATTTTGAAAATATAAAATAGACATATAACACTAATTAAACCAAATAATAGATATTTGAGAGAAACTGTATTTAGACCATAAAAACTACTGAAAAATAAAAAGATAATTAAACTAATCAAGATAATAAAGTAGAATATTATTAAATACTTTTTATCTTTCTTTTGTGTCAAATCTTTAAAAACAAAGTAGAGCACTCCTACAATAAATATAGCTATTGTTACTTCAATAATTCCTTTCATAACTCAATATTTAAAGTTGGTATTAAATTCGCTGCTTCTTTGTTTTTTTGATCTACCATTTTAGCGTAAATCTGTGTAGTTCTTAATTCACTGTGACCTAAACGTTTGGAAACTGTGTAAATATCTGCTCCGTTTTCTAAAAGTAGAACTGCATTTGTGTGTCTGCCACTGTGAAATGTGATGTGTTTCAATATTCCGGCACGATTACACCAACGTAGTAGTTCGGTATTATATACAGCTGAATATTTCAAACCAATAAAAACTCGATCAGAAGGATATTTTCGTTCACCTAACAATTCTCTTGCTTGTTCTGAAATGTATAAATACTCTATACCTAAAGTTTTTTCTTGTATGAAGTTCACTTTTATTGTTTTTTCACCCTCTTGATATTCTTCTCGAATTTCCGCCCATACCATTTTATTGATGTCACTCCACCGTAAGCCTGTTAAACAAGAAAAAATAAACGCACGTTTCAATACAGGATATTTACATTCGGTATTTGCTAGTTTTTGTAGCTCTTCATGGGTTAAATATTCACGTTGGCTTTCTTGTTGCTCAAATGATTTTACTTTAGCTCCGTAATTAATAGAAGTGTAACCTTCATCAAAAGCAGCTCTTAAAGCAGCTTTAAATTTATTGAAATAAGAATATTTAGAATTTTCTGAAAGTAACGTATCACTTTTAGTTTTCGCTTCTGTATCAAAATACTTTCGAACTCGTTTTACAAATGCTTCATCAACTTCTTCAAACGTTAATGTAGATGAGATACATCTATTTAGATGTACTAATGTTGCTGTCCAGTTACCATAATTTTTAGGTGAATTAATCTTTTCTTCAGCTTTTTCCTTAAAAAAATCAAGAAATAGTTTTTTCTTTTTATAAGGATTTTGTAAACCATATTTACCTTGATTAAAATCAGCCTTCTTCATAGTTAGAATTTTATCCGCAAATTCAAGAGCTTCTTTGTTTTCTTTTTTTTCTTTAGCTGTTTTAGGATTTTCATACAAGTAACGTTTTAGAAATTCGAATTCTCGAATATGTTTACGTTTACCGTCTTCATCATAATAAGATCCCTTATAAGTTTCGATATACAAACTTATCTTTCCTTCAGATGATTTTTTTTGCTTAATTGAAAATTTCATAGTTTCATATTTAATAACTGTACAACTTTGTACTACTTATTACAATTAGAGTTGTACAATGGTTGTTACAAAAGTATGACTAAGGTATAAAAAAGAAAATGACTATCAAATATAAATATTTGATAGTCAACAAAAAGAAAGTATATCTTACTAAAGAAAAGTATATTTATTTACCGATACAAAAATTAGCGAAGATATTCCCTAGCAATTCGTCGTTAGTTACTTGACCTGTTATTTCTCCAAAATAATATAAGGCTTGTCGAATGTCGATTGCCATTAAATCGGCCGAAATATTAGCATCTAAACCATATTGTACTTTTTGAATTTCTTCTAATGCTTTAATCAAAGAATCGTAATGACGTGTGTTGGTTACAATAGTTTCGTTATTACGTAAAGCGCCGGTATTTACTAAACTCATCAATTGATCTTTCAACTCATCGATTCCTTCTTTATTTTTGGCTGAAATCAATAATAGATTTGAGATTTGAGATTCGAGATTCGAGATTTCATTTTCTGAAAGCAAATCCTTTTTGTTTATAAGTACCAGCAATGTTTTTTGCGGATATTTGTTTTTAATTTCTTCGATTTCTCGTTTCAATCTCGCAATATCATTAATATTAGAGCCTTCTACTAAAAATAAAACAACCTGAGCTTGTTCCATTTTCTCGAAGGTTTTTTGAATTCCAATGCTCTCTACCACATCTTTTGTATCCCGAATTCCGGCTGTATCAATAAAGCGAAATCCAATACCGTTTATAACCAATTCATCTTCAATCGTGTCGCGAGTTGTGCCGGCAATATCCGAAACAATTGCGCGTTCTTCGTTTAACAAAGCGTTTAACAAGGTCGATTTTCCTACATTAGGTTCGCCCACAATGGCAACCGGAATTCCGTTTTTAATTACATTTCCAACCGCAAAAGAATCAATCAAACGTTTTAAAACAAACTGAATACGATTTACCAAATCTCTAAAAGCAGAACGATCGGCGAACTCGACATCTTCTTCCGAAAAGTCTAATTCTAGCTCGATCAACGAAGCGAAATTTAAAAGTTCTTCTCGAAGTTTTGCTATTTCGTTCGAAAAGCCTCCACGCATTTGCTGCATTGCTAATTGATGTGCTGCTTCATTATCCGAAGCAATTAAATCGGCAACGGCTTCTGCTTGTGACAAATCCATTTTTCCGTTTAAAAAAGAACGCATCGTAAATTCGCCTGCCGAAGCCATTCTACAACCTTTTCGCAGCAATAATTGTATAATTTGTTGTTGAATAAAAGTAGATCCGTGACATGAAATTTCGACCGTTGGCTCGCCAGTATAAGAATTAGTTCCTTTAAATAATGACACCAAAACCTGATCGATGATTTTATCGCCGTCTTTTATAAAGCCTAAATACAACGTATGTGTTTTTTGTTTTCGTAAATCTTTATTTTTTATTGATTGAAAAACATCTGCTACAAATTCAATGGCGTTAGGACCTGAAACTCTTACAATGGCAACAGCTCCGGCGCCCGACGGAGTAGCAAGTGCTACAATGGTATCGTTTAAAATCATGTTCGGTTTTTAATTAATTTTAACCTTAAAGCTCATCGTTTTTAGAAATAAACAAAATTCTTTAAAGGATAAAAGTCAATATTTTAATTGTTTTATTTTCTGAATAAAGGTACTGATTAAAACACCAACCTTAAAGATTGGTGTTTTTTATTATTCTGTTATTGTGTGAGATTTCTCTCCGTCGTTGTTTTCGTCTTTCAATACTTTTTTGGCAACAGTTCCAACAGTAAGTCCTTGTACTACGATCGAGAATAAAACAACAATATATGTCACTTCTAATAAAACGTCTTTAATTTCACCTGCAGAATTTGGAATACTCATAACCAATGCAATCGAAACTCCTCCGCGAATTCCTCCCCAAACCATTGTAGTTAACGAACCGCGTGTATAAGTGTTTTTCCGTAAAATAGTACTTGCCGGAATAAAAATGGAAAGGAAACGGGCTAAAAGCACTACGATAATCGTTACAATTCCTAAAACTAATTGTTCTGTTAAATCGGGTAACATTAACAATTCAAAACCAATAAATAAGAATAAAATGGCATTCATGATTTCATCGATCAATTCCCAAAACTTAGCTAAATAATCTCGCGTTGTCGGGCTCATTGCAACTGCTTTTCCGTAATTCCCAATGATTAAACCTGCAATTACCATTGCTAAAGGTGATGAAACGTGGGTTTGTTTTGCTAATAAAAATCCGCCCATTACAATCGATAATGTAATTAAAACCGAAACTTTATAATCGTCGATTTTTTTCATAACATTGCTTGCAGTAAATCCTAAAAGAGCTCCTAAAAGAATTCCGCCTCCTGCTTCTAAAAGGAATAGTTTTGAAATCGATCCAAAAGAAGCTTCAAAATCAGGATCAATTGCCAATTTAAGTACAACCGCAAACATTACAACGGCAACTCCGTCATTAAACAACGATTCTCCTGTAATTTTTGTTTCTATTTTTTTAGGAACTTTTGCTTGTTTTAAAATTCCTAAAACAACAATAGGATCGGTTGGAGAGATCAACGTTCCAAACAATAAACAATAAATATACGGAATCGAAATTCCTAACAGCGGCGCAATATGGTACAATAAACTTGCAATGATAAAAGCCGACAAAACAACACTAATGGTTGCATAGGTAAAAATGGGAACTTTGTGTTCTTTAAGATCGGATATATTTACGTGTAAAGCACCAGCAAACAAAAGAAAGTTCAGCATGGCGCCCATCAATATTTCGGTAAAATCGAATGTTCGAATCAGTTCAAAAAACTGTTTAGTAGTTTCCGGGAAAAACTGATCTCCTAATAAACGTATTCCAACCGAAACAATCATCGCAATAACCATAATTCCGATAGTTGCAGGTAATTTTAGAAAACGTAAATTTAAATAGGCAAAAAACGAGGCTAATACGATTAATACTGAAAACGTGTAATATAATTCCATAAAGAAGATAATTTCGTACAAAATTACAACTTTATCAAAAAAACTCGGACCTATTGAAACAGTTTAAATATTTTTTTTAACAGATTGAACTTTTCCTGTGTATAAGGCGGATATTTTAATGAATTATCGTACCAGTTTTTTCTGTAAACAATGGCTTTTTTATGCGTAAAAGCATCGAAACCGAATTTCCCGTGATATTTACCAAATCCGCTAGCGCCAAATCCACCAAAAGGCAGTTTATTATTGATGATATGCGAAAGAACATCATTTACACAAGCTCCGCCGAATTGACAATGCGATAACAAATAATCGATTTCGGAATTGTTTTTCCCAAAAATATAAAAAGCCAACGGTTTAGGATGTTGTTGGTTATACGAAACAATTTCCTGAATATTTGTATAATTGATGATCGGCAAAACGGGACCAAAAATTTCGTTTTGCATTACTTCATCATCTAGCGATTGAATTTTTATAAGCGTTGGCGCAATATATCTTTTCTTAGAATTGGTTTGTCCACCAATTAAAACCTCTCCGTTTAAAACATATTGTTTAATTCGGTGGAAATGTTTTTCATTTATGATTCGTGCAAAATAAGGCGAGTTTTCAGGTTCATCTCCGTAAAATTCATTCAAAACATTTTCTACTTCTTTTATAAAATCTTGTTCAACTTTTGGATGAATAAAAATAAAATCGGGCGCAATACAGGTTTGTCCTGCATTGACGAATTTTCCGAAAACGATTCGCTTTGCTGCTAACTTTAATTGTGTTGAAGGCGTAATGATGCAAGGAGATTTTCCGCCTAATTCTAAAACAATCGGAGTTAAATTTTCTGCTGCTGCTTTCTGAACAATTTTTCCAACCGAAGTACTTCCTGTAAAAAAGATCTTGTGAAAAGGCTGTTTTAACAATAAACTTGTTTCTTCGACTCCGCCTTCTACAACCTGAATTAATTCCGGATTAAAATATTTCGAAATCAATTTATGTAATAATTGAGAAGTCGCCGGACTTAATTCCGAAGGTTTTAAAACCGCACAATTTCCTGCCGCCAAAGCCGCTATAAGTGGTTGCAATGATAAAAGTAAAGGATAATTCCACGGAGCGATAATTAAAACTACGCCGTACGGTTGATACGCAATGTATTCTTTCGATGGGAAATTCAAAATCGATGCGCGCACTCCTTTTGGCTTTACCCATTTTCTGAGATTCTTTTTAAAATAGTGCAATTCTTTCTGCAACATGGAAATTTCGGTTACCAATGTTTCGAAAGGTGGTTTATTAAAATCGGCTTGTAAAGCTTCGATCATTTCATTTTGATGATTATTCAACAACTTTTCGAAACGCTCTAAACAGTCTTTGCGATGATTGTAACTCAATGTTTTTCCCGAATGGAAATAATTTTGTAGAATATCGAATTTATGCACTTTGTATCTTTTTTTGGAAATTAATCAAAATAAAACAGAACTATTTAAATTCTAAATAAAGATAATGTGAATCTAATATTAATTCAAAAGAACAATCAAAAATCAAGAAGCTTTATTTATGAAGTTTATCATGTTGTTTTAACAGAATTCAAACAAAATCCTTATTAATTATTTGATTAAAAACATCTTATACATTGACTAGAAAGGATTTAAATTATATTACAGAATCAATAATGAGCTACAAATGAGACCGCATTTTCTTTAAATGAACTACCTTTGAAGTTAATAACAAAAATCATTTTAGGATTTTCCACAAAAAAACAAAACGATTTTTAGAACTTGAATTAACATGAGATTAAACTACTTATTCGCAACAGTATTTTTATCTGCAACGGTTTTGTTTACTTCGTGCATTAAAGACGAAGCATTAAATACCGAAGCCGACATTGAATCGGCAAGTATAGAAAACGGTTCGGTTATTTTACAAATGAGCCCAATTATTGGAGATAACACTATTACGTTTCGTTTAAAAAACTTTGCCGAAAGTTTTGAATTTGCACCTGAATTTACTTTAACTCCTGGCGCAACAATAGAACCAAAAAGCGGAACAAAACTAGATTTTACAACACCGAAAAAATATACAGTAACTTCGGAAGATGGTGTTTGGAAAAAAACATATACCGTTTCGTTTATTGTTGATGATAATGCCGATTTTAACTTTTCGTTCGAAAATGTAGAAATAATTAACACAGAATCTCCGGAAGGTCATTACCATGAATTTTTTGATTATTTAGAAACTCGTCAAATAAAAAAAGATTGGTCTTCTGGTAACGGCGGATTCAATATTATGGCTGCAACTCTTGTTCCGGATGGCGAACAATTAACGCCCGAATTTTATCCAACAGCGCAAACTACAGATGGTTTTATTGGTAAAGGTGCAAAATTACAAACCAAAAGCACAGGACCTTTAGGTAGTCAATTTGGTTCACCTTTAGCTGCCGGAAATTTGTATATTGGAACTTTTAAATTGACATTTCCAGCTATTAAATCAACTTTATTCGGACTTCCTTATCTGGCAGATAAAGCGCCGATTGCTCTTAAAGGACATTTTAAATATCAGGCTGGAAGCGATTTTAAGGTCAATAATAAACCTTCGGAACTTACAAAAGATAGTTGGGATGCTTATGCTATTTTATTTGAAAAAAGAGAAAAAGATAATTTTTTAAGCGGCGATCATGGATTTAACGATGCGCGAATTGTAAGCATTGCGCGAATTCGTCCTCAGGATCGAATCGAAACCAATGAATGGACGCAATTTAATATTCCGTTTGAATTTATTAACGGAAAGAAATTCGATCCCAAAAAAGAATATATGTACACCATTGTATTTAGCTCAAGTTTAGAAGGCGATCGCTATAACGGCGCCGTTGGAAGTACGTTGTGGATTGATGAAGTTGAACTTGTAACCGAAGAGTAATTATTCCTTAAAAAGTATTCGATGAAAAAAATAACAAGTACCATTACATTTCTTTTAGGAATTGTAACTATTGGTTTTTCGCAAACCGATTCTTTAAACAAACATTTTTTTAATACCAATATAGAGTACGAAATTCGTGCACAGTTTAGCATTGGCGGAAGTAGTCCTTTAGGACTTCCAAGAGAAATTAGAAAGATTGAAAGTTTTAATCCAGGACTTCAATTAGGATTAGAGGCAAATGCTACAAAATGGTTGACCGATGAGAAAAAATGGGGCGTTCGTTTAGGCGTTCGTTTTGAATCAAAAGGAATGAAAACCAAAGCACGCGTTAAAAACTATTTGACAGAAATTGTTCAAGATCAATCAAAAGTTCGCGGTTATTACACAGGTCTTGTTCAAACCGATGTTAAAAACACCTACGTAACTGTTCCGGTTTTAGCAGTTTATAATGTAGCTGATAAATGGAATTTATATGGAGGTTTTTACTTTTCTGCTTTAATCGATAATAGTTTTACCGGATATGTGTCAGATGGTTATTTAAGACAAAACAGTCCGGTTGGACCTAAAATAACATTCGAAGATGGAAGTTTTGCTCCATATGATTTTTCAAATGAACTTAATAAGTTTCAATGGGGAACTCAGTTGGGAAGTGAATGGCAAATGAACCGTCACTTTAAAATATTTGCCGATTTAACTTACGGTTTCAATAATATTTTAAAAAACGATTTTACTTCTATCGATTTTAAAATGCATAATATTTATCTGAATTTAGGATTTGGATATAAATTCTAATCTTTTAAAAATTTAACATAAAGACTTGCTTAAAATCAAGTCTTTTTATTTTCTCTTTTCATACTTTTGAAGTAAACAAACAATTAAAAAAAAAACATCATGGCTAAAATTCACGCATATTTAAATTTCAACGGAAATTGCGAAGAAGCTTTTAAATTTTACGAAAAAGCATTTAAAACTCCAAATATTGGTACGCATCGTTTTGGAGATTTACCGGCCGATCCTAACTTTCCAATTGCAGACGAAGACAAAAACAAAGTCATGCACACCGCATTAATGATCAACGAAAACACCATGTTGATGGGATCTGATGCGCTTGAAAACTTTGGACATAAAATAGTTTCGGGAAACAATACTTATATTATGTTAGATACCGAAACGGCGGAAGAAGCAAAAGAACTGTATACAGCTTTAACAGAAAATGCAACAAACATTGAAATGGAATTAAGTGAACAATTTTGGGCAGAATTATATGCTTCTTTTCAAGATCAGTTCGGGATTTCATGGATGATTCATTTTGAAGGAAATAAAAAAATGCATTAATCGAAAATTCTTTTAAAAAGAATAAATCGCAAATAGAATAATCGTTAGTTAATTTTTCCTAAAAATAACGATCGATTATTAAACAGTTAGCAAGATATCCTATTATCTTGCTATTTTTGTTTTGATTATTTTATAAACATGAAACAGATTATAACCAAATATTTAAGCCTTTTAGGAATTGTGTCCTTATCGTTTATTTCTTGTTCGGTTCAGCAGCAGCAAAAACCAACAAAAGTTAGCGTTATAAACAAGTCCGAAACAGCAATTAAACAACCTGTTAACACACCTTCGATAACCGAAAAAACAGATAACTTAAAGATTGAGCTACCTGAAGTAAAACGCGAATTTCGTGGTGCTTGGATTGCTACAGTTGCTAATATCAATTGGCCTTCGAGTAAAAATCTTTCAACCGAACAACAAAAAGCTGAAGCTATAAAATTATTAGATCTTTTAAAAGATACGAATTTCAATGCGGTAGTTTTTCAGGTTCGTCCTTCGGCAGATGCTTTGTACAAAAGTAATCACGAACCTTGGTCTTGTTTTTTAAGTGGCGAAACAGGAAAAAGTCCGTCGCCTTATTACGATCCTTTAGAGTTTTGGGTCGAAGAAGCACATAAACGCGGATTAGAACTTCATGTTTGGTTAAATCCATATCGTGCGCATCATTTAAGTGCGGGTTCTGTCGGAAGTGAGTCGATGGTTCGCAAAGCTTCGGATCATATCGTGAAATTAAAAAACGGTATGTATTGGTTTGATCCTGCAAGTAAAAAAACGCAAGATCACGTTTCGAATGTTGTAAAAGATATTGTGGATCGATACGATATTGACGGAGTTCATTTCGATGATTATTTTTATCCGTATGCTTCTTATAATGGCGGAGCAGATTTTCCTGATAACAATTCGTGGAATGAATATAAGAAATCGGGAGGAAACTTATCTCGTGCCGATTGGAGACGCGATCACGTTAATAAATTCATCGAACGTATTTATAAAGAAATAAAAGCCGAAAAAGCGTATGTAAAATTTGGAATCAGTCCTTTTGGAATTTGGAAATCGGGTTACCCTTCCGGAGTTGTTGGTTCTTCGCAATACGACGAACTGTATGCTGATGCCAAACTTTGGTTAAACAAAGGTTGGATCGATTACTTTTCGCCACAATTATATTGGCCAATAAATTCTACTCGTCAAAATTTTAAAGATTTATTAGAATGGTGGGAAGAAGAAAACACAATGAATCGTCATTTATGGCCGGGATTAAATACCGTAGAAATTAAAGCAAATAACAAATCGACGGAAATTGTGAATCAATTAAAACTCACAAACGACGTTTTAGATAAAAAAAGAGCAGGAGCGGTTCATTACAGTATTGCGGGATTAACGAAAAACTCGGAAATGGTTTCGGCGCTTAAAAACGGACCTTATAAAGAAAAAGCTTTAGTTCCTGAAAGTCCTTGGTTAAAAGCGGATAAATTAGATCAACCAGAATTAAAGATTACAAAAGGAGATCGTGATATTACCGCTAATTGGACAGAAAATACAAATAACCAGGTTTTTCATTGGGTTTTATACACAAAATATGGACAAGATTGGACAACCGAAATCTTAACTTCCGATATTCAATCTAAGAAAATAACAAAAAACAAAGACGGAAAATCGTTAAATACCATTGCCATAAAAGCGGTTGATCGTTTAGGAAATGAAAGTAATTACAACGCTCAAAAAATCTAAAAAGGAAACTATAAAAGTTTAAAAATCATGATAACGTACGTTGTTTTTTTACGTGGAATAAATGTTTCGGGTAAAAACATTATTAAAATGAGCGATCTTAAAGAATATCTTTCTGCAAATGATTTTACGTCAGTTCAAACTTATATTCAAAGCGGTAATATCATTTTAAAAAGTAGGTTAGATAAGGAGAAAGTAGAAAATGAAATTGCTAATTTGATCGAAAAACATTTTAGCTTAAAGATTCCTATTTTTGTTTTTACAACTGATGAAATTGAAAACTCATTAAAGAATAATCCTTTTTCTGATGATCTTCCCGGAAATAAAGTATTTTCACCTTCTTAAATCAAATTCCTAAAAGAGATTTAATTAACCTACTTTCGGAAATTGATTTTGGAAATGAAGAATTTAAAATAATAGAGAATGTTTTGTATTTTTATCTCCCGGAAGGAATGGCAAAATCTAAAATGAACAATAACTTTTTCGAAAAGAAATTAGACGTAATAGCAACGGGACGCAATGTAAATACTGTTTCTAAAATGATTGAACTTTCTAAAAACTAAGATTTTAGATTTCAAAATTGGGTATTGGTTACGCAATTTGTGTAAGTTATAAAGAAAAAACGTTTTTAAAAGCCAATTCTTTTAAGGATTTGAAAAATGGCACTTAAATTGAATTAAAAATATATAATATTAAAAACTACAAAATCATGAAGAGAATAATTTTATCAGGAATTTTAATAGGGTCGATCTTTGTTTCATGCAACAAGAAAGCAGAAACGACAACTGAAACAACAGTTACTACCGATACAATTACAACTAAAACCGACACGATTGTTGATACAGAACACACGGCACAAAATTCGTTAGATTGGAACGGAACTTATGAAGGAGTACTTCCATGTGCTGATTGTGAAGGAATTAAAACTACTATTGTTTTAAATTTAG
Source organism: Flavobacteriaceae bacterium UBA3339 (assembly GCA_002360925.1). GTDB lineage: Bacteria > Bacteroidota > Bacteroidia > Flavobacteriales > Flavobacteriaceae > Flavobacterium. The sequence continues at coordinate 189,616 of DERN01000003.1, forward strand.
ACGGCACGTTTAAATATACTTCGGAATATATCAATAAGAATCACAAATTCGATAACGAAGGTCAACTTATGTGGCATGATAACGGAAGCGTTGTTCACTTAAAAGGAAAAGATATTGACAGCAAACTAAAAGTAGTTGAAAACGCTTTGATTCTTTTAGATACGGAAGGAAACGAAATTGATGGTCCATTAAAAGAACATTATCGCTTAAATAAAGTAAATTAATAAAAGAAAAAGTCCGAAGTTAAACTTCGGACTTTTTTATTCTAAAATTTCAAAATCAGTTATCTGTAATTCATACCATGCTCCACCCACTATATTTTCTTTATATGAAGTCGAGAATTTAACTTTTTCTGGAAAATTATATTCTTCATTATAATTCACATCCACGGTAATTCCGTAAATAGGCACTTGTTGGTTTTGCTTTCCTTCATTAAAATCATTTAAAACCCGATTATAAATTTCTGAAATCGTTCCAATCATAGCTGAATGAGTATCATTTTCTGAAGATGCAATTCCGTTTCTTACACTAATAGTTTCAGAAACAGGTCCAGTTGCAGAAGAATTGTAAGATTGTTTAAACTTATAATTCTTAAGGTTTTGTTGTTCCCATTGTTTTTGTTTGGCGATAAACTTTGATTCGTCAAAATGATAAAAAACCTCATCTTCTTTATCACATGATATAGTTGTTATTCCCAAAAAAGTAATTAAAAAAAGTATGGCTGTTTTCATTATTCTTTCTTTTTAAGAATTGAAGATACTAAAATATTAATCATCATCTTCTAATTGAAACAATTCTTCAAAAGGAATTTGAAAAACTTTTGCAATTTTTAAAGCTAAAACTGTTGAAGGAATATATTTTTTAGTTTCGATTGAGTTTATTGTTTGACGCGAAACTCCAACTTTCTCAGCTAAATCTCCTTGTGTAAAATTGTGTCGTGCTCGTTCTATTTTAATACTATTCTTCATTGTTTAAATCATCTTTCAATCTTCTCCTTTCGTTAAAGAAAATAATCATATTAAAAAATAATACACTCATAATTATTCCTCCTGCTGACTCATCTGTAGTTTCTTGATTCCACAAAAATAAGTAAACCAATGGTGTAGAGATTAATAAAAAAATCCCAAAAATAATACTATAAGCAATAGATTTTAAGCGAATTGCATACAGCATTTCATCGTCATCTTTATATTCAGAGAAAACTATAAGATATAATCCAATGCAAACTACAGTTTCCAAAATAGTTTTTGAAAGAATTGAATTATTCGAAATTAATTCAATTTCAAATAAACGTAAAATTACAGGAATTAAAACAAGAAAAACACCTATGAATTTAAATTTTGAAGGAAATAAAATTTTCTTTTTCATTAGTCATTGTTTAATTCCTTTTTTGCTTTATAAATATTAAAACCAAGTGTATATAACATCCATAGAAACATCATAAATAATATAGAATGAGCAGAATAATTTTGTGCATCCATACCTAGTTTATCAGAGAAGATATTGAATATCGAAATAAAAAATATAAAACCAAGACTAAACACAATAGCTCCTACACACGCTATTAAACGGAATTTTAGATACATTTCATCTCCATCGTCTTTAGTCCATTGCGTCATAAAAAGTAAGAACATTCCGATTAAACTAAAAGACGCGAATGTCTTTGCGATGTCTTTTGTAATGTCTAAGTCTATTATTTTGCCCATGATTAAAGAAACAATAGGAAGGAAAATAAGTAATAGACTTATCCACATTTTACTTTTGGGAATTAATTTACTTTTTGATTTCATATATTAGTGAAGTTTGTTTGCATCAAATATAAACAAACTTTTCAATTTGTAAAACAAACTTTACTTTTGAATACAAAAACGATTTTGTGTTAGGGATAGAAGCGATAGCTTTTTGTTTTGAAAAACAAAAACTTTAGCGGAAAGCCCGGCGCTTGCGCAACACCCAAATAAAAAAAATCCGCTATCGAAATTGATAACGGATTTTGAAATTATTTTTTGTAATTCACGAAATATTCATGCAACGTACGGATTCCGGTTCCGGTTCCGCCTAAACCTTTGTAATTCTCAGGAGCTTCGGTAAACGCCGGTCCTGCGATATCGATGTGAACAAATGGAGCTTTAGCAAAATGTTCTAAGAATTTACCTGCTGTAATAGTTCCTGCCATTCTTCCACCAATATTTTTTAAATCGGCACAAGTCGATTTTAATTGCTCTTTATAATCATCCCACAAAGGCAATTGCACCATACGTTCGTAAACTTTATTTCCGGCTTTGTGTAACGCTTGATCTACGTTTTCGCCTGCATTACTCATCATACAAGCTGCACGAGAACCAGCTGCAATTAAAGCAGCACCAGTTAAAGTTGCTGAGTTTACAATTAATTCAGGATTGTATTTTGCAGCATAACTAATAGCATCGGCTAAAATCATACGTCCTTCTGCATCGGTATTTAAAACTTCAACAGTCGTTCCGTCCATCATTGTAATAATGTCTCCTGGCGCGTATGCATCACCTCCCGGGCGATTATCGGTTGCAGGAATTAAAGCAATAATATGAACATTTAACTTATTTAAAGCCGCTGCATAGATAGTTCCTGCCATCATAGCTGCACCGCCCATATCGGACTTCATTAAATCCATTGAACTTGGAGTTGGTTTTAACGACAATCCGCCTGTATCGTACACAACACCTTTTCCTACTAAAACAATTGGTTTTTCGTTTACAGCATTTGCAGGTTTGTACTCTACAATAGTAAATGTTGGTGGTTGAATTGATCCTTTATTAACTGCAAGCAATCCGCCCATTCTTAAAGCTTCGATTTGAGATTTATTTAAAACCTCGACTTTTAAATGTGCTTCTTCGCCAATTTCTTGAATTTCTTTAGCTAATTGTGTTGCGTTTAAATATGAATGAGGTTCGTTTACCATATCGCGCGCCCAGAAAACAGCTTTAATAACATTATTCATTCGGTTTATTTCTTCTTTTGAAATGGTTCCGAATAATTTAATAATGTCTAAAGCGTATTCGCGATCATCGGCATCTTTAAAGTATTTTAAAAATTGATAGTTAGATAAAGCTAATCCTTCAGCTAAAGCCAAAGCTGTTTCTCCGTTTCCTACAATTGTTAATTCGACTGCTTTTTTATCTAATTTTTGACGAACTGCAAAACCGGCAACACGCATTTTCTCTAAATCTTCGTTTTCCTTAACGAAGAAATATACGTTTTGACCAATTTTTACAAAGTCTTCTTTTTCTTCAGAATTTTTGAAAGTTGTAAATACTTCCTTAATATGATTTGGTAATTCTTGATTGATTTCGGTTTGGTTGTTTACAATGTACACAAACGCATTCCCTGAAAGATGATCGGTTAACTGTAACATGTTTTGTTATTTTAATGAAGTTCAAATGTACGAAAAAAGGAGCGTTTTTTGATATTAAAGAAACATATCGCTTTTTGGTGAATCTATATTCTAAATTATCTAAGCAAAAGTACCATTTAAAACTTCTTCATTTGTCGAAAGGTTAAACTAATCCTTGGTGTTGTAACCTTTTTAGTAATTGCTAAACAATGTAACCAGTTTTTTTGTGTTTCGCCTTCCATTTCGATCAAAGATCCATTTGGAAGTTCAAATTGTTTCTTCTCTCCTGTTTGCTTATGTTTAAAATCTAATCTGCGTTGCGCGCCTAAACTTAAACAAGCAATTGAACCTTCTTTTATTAAATCTATTTCATCGTCGCTGTGCCAACTCATTCCTTCTTCGCCATTGTGATATAAGTTTAACAAACACGAGTTGTACATGCTGTTTGTGTACAATTCTACCAACTGTTTCAAAGCAAGTAATTCTTCAATCCAAGGCATTGCAACACGCGTGTAACCCGAATAGGTGTAAGCAAATTCTTTAGAACCATACCATGCAATTTTACGTTTTGTCACGATTTCTTTTCCATAAACTAAAGATTTATCATGACTCCACTCAACCTTTTCTAACAATGATTTATAGAAATGAGCTGCTTCATTCTGATCAAGTAAATTCCCATAAAAAATAACTTCGCCATCATAAGGCAATAAGTTTTCGGTTGTTGATGAGTCAGAAAATAAATCCATTTTGAAACTTTCCTACAAAAATAAGATAAATAACTTCGATCTCGTTTACCTTCCCTCCTATTAACCAACTTTTTAAAATGATAAATATCATTTATTTATCTAAAATCTTACTGTACTTTTAACCTATAATCTAAATAAACCATCATTATGATAGCACAAAACATTCCTCTTTACAATTTTAACAACGGAACCCTAATGATTATTATTTTCGCCTTAGTTTGTGTTGCGTTAGTGGTTGCTGTTTTTCTTTTTATGAGCGGAGGAAAAAAGAATACGATTGAAGAATCGAATACAGTTGTTGAAGAAATAAAAAATGTTGAAGAAGTAAAAAGTATAGAAGAAAACGAAGAACCTTCATTATAAATATGTTACTATTAAGAAATAAGATTCTAATTCACAAATTTTGATTTTATTAGAATAATTTTTATTCTTGTTTAACGTTAATACTATTAGTTAACAATAAACCTAAAAACTTAAAATTATGAAGAAACTTATTTTATTTATCAGTATTGTGGCTTTATCGTCTTGTAAAAGCGATGACGAATTAAAGCATCCTAATATAGCAGGGAATTGGAAAATGGTTACTTATGCAGGTTTTTTACCAGAAAATCCGACTATTAGCAAAGGTGATATTATTTGGAATATCAATTCTAACAATATTGTAATGACTAATAATAGCGAATATGATTTTCTTAGTAACGAAGGAACTTTTACTTACAGTTGGGTAAATGAAAGAATTATTCGAGTTAAATATTCTAATGAAATAGATTTATATTATAAAGTATCCGTTAAAGACCAAGTTTTACAACTTATGGAAACCGTTAAACCCGGAGATTCTGAAATGACTGATTTAGCAGTATTAACATTTGAAAAATAAATAAAATCGACTCAAGTTTTTGAGTCGATTTTATTTTAAAACCTTTTCTATTAAAACGGAACTTCGTCTGGATTAAGTCCAGACCAACCAATTTGCGGCATATTTTTTATTAAAACCATATCTTCATCATCTAACTGAAAATTGATTTGAATGTTATTTTCGATGTTTTTTTGAGATGTAGATTTTGGTAAAGGTAAAATTCCATTTTGTAAACAAAACTGAATACAGATTGCGCCAACATTGGTATTGTATTTTTTAGCTAAATCGTTTAAAAGCTGATCTTCTAAAATACGCCCAGAACCAATCGGGCTCCAAGCTTCAACCAAAATATCATGTTCTTTGCAAAAAGCAACTACATCTTCTTGCAAATATCCCGGATGATATTCGATCTGGTTTACCATTGGTTTTACTTTTACTGTTTTTAACAAAGCTTCTAAATGATGAACCATGAAATTACTTACACCAATTGCTCTAATTTTTCCTTGCACGTAATATTCTTCCAAAGCTTTCCAAGTTTGCGCATTTTCTTCTTCCCAATTTTCCTGACTTGTTTTTGCCGGCCAATGAATCAACATTAAATCAATTACATCGGTTTCTAAATTAGCTAAACTTGTTTCAATTGCATTTTTCGCTTTTTCGTAACCGCGCTCGCTTGCCCAAATCTTTGTTGTTAAAAACAAATCAGAGCGTTTCTTTCCCGAAGTTTTAATCGCTTCGGCAATCTCTTTTTCATTTTTATAAGCCGCTGCTGTATCAATATGTGTATATCCGGCATTTAACGCCCAATGAATAACTTGTTCAACATTTTCTGTTAATTGCCAAGTTCCAAAACCAATTTCAGAAATTGTAACTCCGTTGTTTAATTTATATGAATTCATAATGTTTGTTGTAAAGATTCGTTCTTAAATAAATCAATTTCTACAAATTTAAGGTTAATGAATTTCTAAAAAGATTCGTTTTATGTATTTAAATAAACTTTATGAATCTTATTTTATAACGACATTTAATGTCGACCTGATGTTGCACTTTTGTAAAAAATCAATATCATGACAACTTATTCACGACACAAATACGAATTACTTCATTTAGAATTAAAAATTACCGATCATTCGATGCAAAAAGCAATTTGGGAAGAAATTCAAGATAGAAATTCTATAAAAATGTATCAAGATTTGATTAATTCTTTAGAACTTCAGAAGGAACATTATTTAAATAATTTATTGATTAGTTTAGGAAAAACCGAGATAACCGAAACAAATATTGAAGAAATAAAAAGTTGCTACGAGTTGATTGAACAGTACAGTAAAAAACATTATAGTTCGCTTTTTAAATCGCATGTAAATAGAACAGTTGAAGATTATCAGAAAAAATATGGCGATTTTTTAATTCGAAATCAATTGCGAAAAGCTACAGAAATAGAAAAGATCATTTTAGGTTTAGAAAGTAAAGTGTAATTATTTTTCTATCTTTAGAGGAAAAACATATCATGAATATTTCTTTAACATTAATAAGTTTGTCCTTAAGTTTATTCTGTTGTCTAAACGCAGCTAAAGCTCAAAACAATTCTATCGATACTAAAACTATTGATATTACGTACGATAATTCAGATGAAGCAAAAGATTTTATTGTTTTTGGACTTATTGATCACAGCAATTCTAAAGAAATTTTAGATTTTAGAGAAAAATATGGTGTCGGTTATAAATTCGAAAATTGTGTTATAGATCCTTTTAGCTATTCTAAAGCCAAAAAAAACAATAATAAACTAATTGAAACATTAAATGAGAAATATGGCTTTGATTGGAAAAATGATATTCCGTATCCTATTGTAGGTATAAATTCGCAAGAAATAGAAAACGACTAACTTTTGACTTCATCGCCTATAAATATATCTAAGAACCAAGTTTTAAGAAAAAGTATTTATGTGCTTTTTATAATTTCGGGTTTAACAATTGCTTTAGGACAAAAACTTGGAATTACTTGGTGGTCTTTTTTTCAAAATTATTGGAACGATCTTATTATTATTCCGCTCATACTAAAAGTTGTTCTTTGGATTTTACGCAAAATTCGCGGAAACAATTTTAGCTTACACCCTTTTTATATTTTGTTCGGTTGTTTATATTTTAGTATCTTGTTCGAGTATATTCTTCCTAAGTTTCACGCACGATACACAGCAGATTTTTTAGATGTTTTCATGTATTTTCTGGGAGGATTTATTTTTTACATTTTAGAGAATGATACATATAAAATGTCCGCAATGTGGAGAATTCAGCACAGATGAGAATATTTGTTTATCATGTGGAGCTGCGTTAAAAAGCGAAAAAACTCATAAAAAAACGATTGAAAAGCAACATAAAGAACGAATTTCGAAACCTATTGAACCACCAAAAATAATGGTTGTTCTAAAAAAATGGCAGCAACATCCTAATATTATTTTACAAGGTTTGGGATATTTGCTTTACAGCGTTGCGTTTGTTCTTTTTGCTATTTTTTCGTTTATCGCATGGTTTATTGCCGCAATTGCTGTGTAAAACAGTTATTTTACATACACATTATTGAAATCTATTTTTCTTAAATCGGCAAATGTTCCTTTTGTTTGATTGACTTTATTTAAACGAAATTCTTTTGAACCTTCTTTTATTAATATCTCTTTTTCAGAAATTATATAAGTAGTTTTATTATTCGTAAACAAAAACGCTTTTGCTTTTTCATTATAGAAAAAAGCCTTGTTATACTCTAGTTCAACCTTATCATCTTTATCGGTAAAAACGTAATACAAATTATCGTTCATTCCTTCCATTAAATACATTTTCTTACCATTTTCGAAAAGAATCGTAAATTCAGGAGTATTATATTCGGTTTCGAAAATCTTTTCAAAACTTTCCTGCATCTTTCCGTTTACTCGCTTTTGAATTGAATTTTCTACAAACATTCCATTGTAATATTCTTCAATAATTTCAATCGGAACTACTCTATTATTTTCAAACACATAAGTTGAATATTGATGCCAGCAACAACCGCTTTTGGTCATCGTATACAATTCTTCTTTTTCATGATCAACACTAAACATTCCGCAATATTCCGAAGCTAATTGAGTAAAATCCTCACTAAATTCAAAACCATTTTTTGTAGCCAAATACACATCATAAGAAGGTCCGCCGTAACAACTAAAAAATCCGCTTCTAATTGCAATGTCTTCTTTGTCATCAAAATTAAAATCTTCCATAATTAAGATGCTTTGCTCGCCATACGGAATTTGTTTTATATTGGTTCTTGCTTGTCCGTTTTCCAAATCATATTCAGAAAGAAAAGCAAATGCGGAAAGAATTTCTTTACCCGTTTTTTTATCATATAAAACTAATTGACAATTTCCGTCGACTTCATCATCGGTTTCTTTACTCAAAAAAATGGTTCCCGAATACTGATCCGAAAAGTCTATTAATTCAATTGAATTTGAATCCTGAGCAAATGCGGATAAATAAAATAACGAAAGTAACAGAGAAAACTTTTTCATATTGTTTTTAATTAAAATTAAACAAAATGATTAACAAATACCACAAAATCGGAACGCTTTCTACCCAAAAGAGCGTATAATATTTAGATCGATTTGGCGATGCAAAAAGAGTAAATATTCCTATTACAAAAACTAAAATCAAATTAATAAACCATTGATTGGGATAATAATTGACTTTGAAAAATTCGAGGAAATAGAAAGGAAAAAGTAAAAGAGCTATTAACAATTTTGTCTTCCTTACGCCTATTGTTTGTGGAACAGTTTTTAGTCGTAAATCGTCATATTTTAAGTCGCTTATTTCAAAAATTAAAATCAGAATTAACGTCAATAAAAAACGTTGTAAAAACTTAAATATAATATCAATTCCTATTTCTTGTTCGGCATTTATCATCGGAAGCAATGTGGTAACTCCTGCCCAACAAACCGAAACAATATAAATTTTAATTCCGGCTAAATTCCGAAGATTTGTTTTCGCCTTTGCTACCGGAATTACATATAATCCGCATAAAACGCCAAAACCAATTGTTGTTAATTTGGCATCCCACTGTAATTTAAAAAAACAATAAATGGTAACTAAAAAACTGAATAAACTCAATGCTATAATCGCCTTCATAGATTTAGTAAACGTTCTATTTTTAGCGATATAAACACCGTATTTTATAAAGTTATAACTAAAAACGGTTCCGAAAAAAACCAAAGCAGTAACGATTACATCAAACGGAAGATGACAAAAATAAAAAGTCATTTGTACCAAAGCGGTTGCAGCCAAAGCTACATGCAAGCTGGCATTTAAATACCAATCTAAAAAGCGCCATGTATTTCTATTAGTTTGCTGTTCCATAACTTGTTGCTATTCACAACTCTTAATTTTTTTAATGTGATAAAATTAATCAAATAATTAGTTGTATTTTTGTATGCTTTAAAACACAACTAATTTTTTAACGTAAATGAAGACAAATACATTTGCTTTAAGACATATCGGACCAAGAGTTACCGATTTGCAACATATGTTTGACACTGTGGGAGTGAAAGATATGGATCAATTATTATACGAAACTTTTCCTGACAAAATTCGTTTAGAAAAAGACATCGTTTTAGATCCTGCAATGACAGAATACGAATATTTAGCTCATGCTACGGCTTTAGGAGCGCAAAATAAAGTATTTAAATCAATGATTGGTTTAGGATATAACGAGGCAATCGTTCCTGCAGTAATCCAACGCAACATATTTGAAAATCCGGGTTGGTACACAGCTTATACTCCTTATCAAGCAGAAATTGCTCAAGGACGTTTAGAAGCTTTATTGAATTTCCAAACTACTGTAATTGAATTATCTGGAATGGAAATTGCAAATGCTTCGTTATTAGACGAATCTACAGCAGCAGCTGAAGCTATGGCTTTGTTGTTCGACGTTCGTACTAGAGATCAAAAGAAAAACAACGCAAATAAATTATTTGTTTCTGAAGAAATTCTTCCTCAAACGTTATCTGTTTTAATGACACGTTCTACTCCAATCGGTATTGAAGTTGTTGTTGGAAATCATGAAACATTTGATTTTTCTGAAGATTATTTCGCAGCTATTCTTCAATATCCTGGGAAATATGGTCAGGTTCACGATTACGAAGATTTTATCAATCAAGCACATTCAAAAGATATTAAAGTTGCCGTTGCAGCCGATATTTTATCATTAGCTCGTATGAAATCTCCAGGAGAAATGGGTGCTGATGTTGTAGTTGGAACAACTCAACGTTTCGGTATTCCATTAGGTTTTGGAGGTCCTCACGCAGGTTTCTTCGCTACAAAAGAAGAATACAAACGTTCTATGCCGGGTCGTATCATCGGAGTTTCTCAAGATGCTAATGGAAACCGCGCTTTACGTATGGCTTTACAAACTCGTGAGCAACATATTAAACGCGAAAAAGCTACTTCTAACATTTGTACTGCTCAAGTTTTATTGGCAGTTATGGCAGGAATGTACGCTGTTTATCACGGACCGCAAGGTTTACGCAGAATCGCGAACGAAGCGCACGCAAAAGCTGTTACAATTGATAGCGAATTGACTAAATTAGGTTTTGAACAATTAAACAATTCGTATTTCGATACTATTTTAGTAAAAGCAGATGCTGAAAAAGTACAAGCAGTTGCCGAAGCAAAAGAATTCAACTTCTATTATGTTGATGCTAATACGGTTTCTATTTCTGTAAACGAAACTATTTCTTTAAACGATATCAATACCGTAATCGGTATTTTTGCTGAAGTAGCAGGAAAATCGTTCGAACCAGTTACAGAATTCTCTCAAGAAGCTTTAATTCCGGTTAAATTAGAAAGAACTTCTCGTTTCTTAGAGCACGATGTATTCAATACATATCATTCTGAATCGCAATTGATGCGTTACATCAAAAAATTAGAGCGTAAAGATTTAGCTTTAAACCATTCTATGATTTCATTAGGATCTTGTACCATGAAATTGAATGCTGCAGCTGAAATGTTACCTTTAAGCAATCCGAATTGGAATAATATTCACCCTTTTGCGCCGGCAAATCAAACAGAAGGTTACTTAAATATGTTGCACAAATTAGAGCAGCAATTAAATGTAATTACTGGTTTTGCAGGAACAACGTTACAACCAAACTCTGGAGCTCAAGGAGAATATGCAGGATTAATGGTTATTCGCGCTTATCACGAATCTCGTGGCGAAGGTCATCGTAATATTGCTTTAATTCCGGCTTCGGCTCACGGAACAAATCCGGCTTCGGCAGCAATGGCAGGAATGAAAGTTGTGGTTACAAAAACAACCGAAGACGGAAATATTGACGTAGAAGATTTAAAAGCAAAAGCTGAATTACATAAAGATAATTTATCTTGTGTTATGATTACGTATCCTTCAACTCACGGAGTTTACGAATCGGCTATTATCGAAATCACAAACATTATCCACGAAAACGGAGGACAAGTTTATATGGATGGTGCCAATATGAACGCTCAGGTTGGGTTGACAAATCCTGCTAAAATTGGTGCCGATGTTTGTCACTTAAACTTACACAAAACATTCGCAATTCCTCACGGAGGTGGAGGTCCAGGTGTTGGACCAATCTGTGTGGCACAACATTTAGTTGAGTTCTTACCTACAAACCCTATTATAAAAGTGGGTGGAGATAATGCTATTACAGCTATTTCGGCTGCTCCTTACGGATCTGCTTTAGTTTGTTTAATTTCATACGGATACATTTCGATGTTAGGAGCCGACGGATTAAAACAATCTACCATGACTGCAATCTTAAACGCTAACTACATGAAAGCACGTTTAAGCGAAGGATACGAAGTATTGTATTCTGGTGAAAGAGGTCGCGCAGCTCACGAAATGATTATTGATTGCCGTATGTTTAAAACAAAAGGAATCGAAGTTACAGATATTGCAAAACGTTTAATGGATTACGGTTTCCACGCGCCAACGGTTTCTTTCCCGGTTGCAGGAACCTTAATGATTGAACCAACTGAATCGGAAGATTTAGCTGAAATTAATCGTTTTTGTGATGCAATGTTATCAATCCGTAAAGAAATTGAAGCTGCTACAGCCGAAGATACAAACAACGTATTGAAAAACGCACCGCATACTTTAGCTATGTTAACTGCCGAAACTTGGGAACAACCTTATTCTCGTGAAAAAGCAGCTTATCCGTTAGAATATATTGCAGAAAACAAATTCTGGCCTACAGTTCGTAGAATTGATGATGCTTATGGCGACAGAAACTTAGTTTGTTCTTGCGCTCCTATTGAAGCTTATATGGAAGCTTAATCGCTTTATTCTTATAAACAAAACGCTCAACTGAAAAGTTGAGCGTTTTCTTATTTAGAACAAATGTTATTACTTTAAAAAACATATCCTATTTTTACATTCGCCGGAATATTTAATGTAAAACCTTTCATTTCATTATTACTAGAATCAAATACGTTTGGATGTCGAGAATTTTGCATTTTATCTGTAAGATTATCCCTGTCGTAATGTTTTACGTTTTTATACTTTAAACCTATACCAAAAGAAAAATCAAAAATAAAATTGTTGTATCTTTTTTGTAATCCATATTTAAAGTTCAAAACTATTTTTTCTTTTTCTACACCAAATTCATCTTTATATTCGTTTAAAAGAGGTTCATCTTGTGAAACTTCTGTACCAAATATTGCTGTAAACTTATAATCTACTTTCGTATAAGCCACATCCACAGAAAAATAGGGTTGATTATATTTTGTTTGCTGAAATATTTTTCTTGTAGACGAATTAAGAAAGTACTTTTCTTCTAAGCCAATACGAAAACCTTTTAATTGCCTAAAATCTCCTATCCGAAATATATCTGTGAGATATGCTGTAGCTATTTGTGTAGAGAAATTACCTGTTCTTCTTTCGTAACTAATTTCAACACTTGTATTTATTGGATCGATCATCTTTACAGGTGAAAATTTGATTTGATTTTTATGAATTTCAAAATCAGTTTGTCCGTAACTATTAACCGCAAACAGTACAAAAGTTGTTATAAAGTAAAGAAATTTATCGTTTGATTTCATGTGTTTTAATTGTTTATCTAACAATGTGTTTTATCCAAATATACAAAACAAAAACGCCATGCATAGCACAGCGTTATATTCTTAATAATTATTGAAGTAAACGATGAATTACAGAACAGTATACTTACTTCTAAATCACTTTTACCAATAATGCTATTCATTAATCATAGCACGTATTGTTTTTATCTAATTATTCTTCTTACTTTCATTCAGCATTCGCTTCATAAAAGCCCATTGTTTTAAAGTATCTCTAGCTTCTAATGCAGGATATCCTAACATCGTTTTTCCGGCTTCAACGTCTCCAGTAACTCCAGAACCTGCGCCAATAACAGCACGATCGCCTATTATAGTATGATCTTTAATAGAAGCACTTCCGCCAATAATAACTCCGTTTCCTAATTTAACCGACCCAGCTAAACCGCTATTTCCTGCCATAATACAAAACATTCCTAACTCACTGTTATGTCCTATTTGTACTAAATTATCAATCTTACAACCGTCGCCTAAAATAGTTGAACTAAATTTTCCTCGATCAACACAAGAATTCGCTCCAATTTCAACCTGATTTCCAATCACAACATCTCCAATTTGAGGAATCTTAACCAAACCTCTTTCAGGACAAGGACGGAAACCAAATCCATCAGCTCCAATCGTTGCGTTTGGATGAATTATGCATTGATGTCCAATTTTACTGCGCTCGCGAATAACAGCTCCCGACCAAATCACCGTTTGCTTTCCTATAACACAATCATCTAAAACGGTCACATTCGGATATAAAATAGTTCCATCACCTATTTCGGTTCTTGGACCAACGTAACATTGCGCGCCAATTTTAACACCATTTCCAATTTTTGCCGTTTCATCAATCACAGCTGTTGGATGAATATCAACTTTAAATTCGGGCATTGGAGAAGCGAATAACTCTAAAACCTGCGACATTGCCAAATCGGCATTATCAACTTGTATAAAGGCGCGATTATCGCCAGGAACAATCGAAATATCCTTATTTACCACAGCAACGCTAGCTGCAGACGTATTCCAATACTTCTCGTACTTTTTATTTCCGATAAAAGAAATATCGGTCGATTTTGCCCTTCCCAATTCTTCGGTAGACGTAATATTCTGAGAAGTAGAGCCAATGATAACTCCTTTTAAAATGTCATTGATTTCAAAAACTGAATACGATTTCATTAATTTTTTTAACGTTTTAATTTACTTTTAGGCATCAAATAAAACATAATAACTCCAATATTCCTATTTTTATTTTCCAATTTTAGAAAAAAATATGGTTAATTATTTCATTCATAGAAAATTTCCAGTAACTTCAACTTAAAAAATGCTCAAATATTTTCCTCTACTACTCTTAATAATTATATGTTGTAATTCAAAAAAAGAAAATCTTACAGAAACATCTCAAGCAGAATTAAATAATTCTATCGCTAATGATTCCACTACAATTGATACATTAAAAATAAATCAATTTGCCGATTTCTATCTTGTAATTCCTGCAAAAAGCAATAATTATGATCTTTTAAACAGAAATATGTTCGAAATTCATCATAAATACGGAATTGAAATTGATACAATGGGAAGGTATTTTGATAAAGTGAAACAACAAATTATTCTGCCGGAAGATGATGAAGACGAAATTTATCAAGGACAATACTTTCCGAGAAGATTTGATTCAAATACATTAAGTATAGAAAATGCGTATGCGTATGAACAAGATATTTTAGAACCAAAGAAATTTCCGACCGAAATGATCTTAGTTGCCGGAATGTTTAGCAACAAGAAAACTGCCGATAGTTTACAAAAAATACTTCGAAAAGACTTTCCGAGAACCATTATTCAGAAATCGAGCATTTATATTGGCTGTATGCATTAATTAATTGTAAAATTTATATTAAAACCTGATATTCACACCCAGAATCTCAGGTTTTTTTATTAAATTTAATAGTAGATAATTAAGGTTAATCTGTATTTGATTGGTCGATTACAATGTTAATTATTGAAGTCCTCACTATTAAAAAACTAAATTTATTTAAAACATGAGTGATGTATTAATTAAAAATGTAAAACTAACAAAAGAGTTTTTAGAAGACGGTTTTAGTTTTAATTCGTTAAAACAATTAAGTATTAAAAATGAAGGTTTATTTTCGACTTCGACATTAGAGTATTATGTAATTATTTTGGTTTTTAATGAAATTACGATCGAAATAGAACATAAAAAGTACCATTTAAAACCAAATGAGATGGTTTTTATAGGTCCTGAAAAACAAATAAAGTTTCTAGATGTAAATTACGATGATGTGTTTATTATCAGTTTTTCTTCGCATTTTTACGAAAAATCTGCAAAAGATTCATTTATTTTAAATTCAAATCTATTCTTTGATTGTAATTATTCTGCTTTAATTACTCCTTTAAGAATTAATTCAGAAGGTTTTAAAACAAACGTTCTAGAACGATTACAGATTATGAAAGAAAAAAGAACAGATCTTTACCTTTCTTTTGCTCATAATTTTATTGAACGCTTTATTTTAGAAGGCTTATATAGTATTCAGGATATGCAGTTTGTAGAAAGTAAAGATTTTTCGTCTTTAAAAATTGCGAATCAATTTAAAGTACAATTACACAAAACCTTTAAAACACAAAAAACGGTTCAATATTATGCCGATATTTTAAATATAACGCCCAGAAAATTATCTGAAATTTGCGAAGAAGTTCTTGGTAAAACTGCCAAACAATTAATTTTAGATAAAGTTTTAAGCGAAACAACCAGAATGGTTCGGAATACCGATTTAACCATTTCAGAAATCGCTTTTGAACTTGGTTTTACCGACGAAGCCAATTTTAGTAAGTTAATTAAAAAACATTCCGGTAAAACCCCGAAACAACTACGTGTTTCATAAATTATGATTTCTTAACACAAAATATACATCGCTTGCGCTACCAAAACGCAAGCGATTTTTTATTTATATAGTTCCTATACCCACTATTACACATATATACCATTAAATTACCTTTTTTCACCATTATTACCTTAAAGACACCCTATATATTTGCACACTAATTTTAAAGAACAAAAATAAAAGCTAAATAACTGTTATTCATAAAATAACAAATAAAATGCAGTTTTTTACAAGTTCGTTAAAAGCACTAAAAAGTTTAATAAAAACAATAAATCAAAATCATGAAAAAACAGGTTTTAGCAGCTATCGTAGGATTAATTGGTTTTTCTTCTTTTGCTCAAATTGGTCATACAAATTCAGATAACGTTACTTTAAATGTACGTTTACATCCTATTCAAACTTTAGTTGTAAATTCTGGTCAAAAAATTGTAGACTTAAATTATGTTACGAAAGCAGATTATGCTGGCGGAGTTACAAATCCTAACGCCGATCACTTAACTGTTTACAGTACAGGAGGCTTCCAAGTTAAAGTTAAAAGTAGTAAGGCTGCTTTAGAAAACGTTGTTGCTGGAAACGGTACAACAATTGCATCGGAAAGTATTAGTGTTATTCCTACAGCTGGAACGGGTGGATTTGCTAACGCAACGTATTCAGAGAAAAAATTAACTACAGAAGATCAAACTATTGTATCATCAACAATTGGTGGTGTAGATAAAAAAATATCTGTAGCATATAAAGGAGCTGGTGCAGAGGAATATTTAAATAATTATGTTGCAGGACAAAATCCAACAATATATTCTACGCAAGTAACCTATACTATTGTTGCGCAATAATTTAAAAGCAATTACAATATTACAAAGTGTTACATTTTTCTGTAGCACTTTTTTTATATCGTATTTAGAATAGCATTATGAATCGTTTTATATTTTTACTAATTCTACTTGTTTCTTCCTCATTCTCTTGGGCACAAACAGGTTTATCGGTTTCGCCTCCACGTTTATATTTCGAATCTTCGAACGGACAAAGTAATACTCAAAAAGTAGTTGTTACCAACGTTAGTACCGAAAACACTTTAGATCTTTCGGTAAGTTTAGGAGATTGGGAATATGATATTAAAGGCGAAAATATGATGGTTGAAGCCGAAACGCTTCCAACATCTTGTGTTTCTTGGATTACTTTAAAGAAAGAAGAAACTTATTTTTCTTTAAAACCAGGAGAAAAAAAGGAAATTGAAGTTACATTAACCTCTCCAAGTATTAAAAACGATACACTTTCTGTTCATACTGCAATGCTTTATGTTTCGCAAATGAATCCTATTGATGATATAGATCATAAAGGAACAAATATTAAAGTAAGTGTTCGTTCAGGCATTAAAGTGTTTCATAAGTTTTTAGGACAATCTGTACGAAAATTAGAAATTCATAATGTTGCTTTTCAGAAGGAAAAGAAGAATATTCTATTATCTTTTGAAAATGCGGGAAACATTTGGACAGACGGAAAAATCTTTATCGACTTGTTAAATACACAAACCGGAGAAAAAACAACACTCCCTACAAATGTTTTCTATACAATGCCCGGAAATAAAAGAGAAATTGAATTTCAACTTCCTACTGATTTAAAGGCAAATTCTAAATACTTGGCAACTATTTTAATTGATTATGGAGATGAAAATAACATCGAAATGGCTGAACTTAAATTTACGTATGAATAAGTTTGTTTTAATATTTCTGTTCTTGTTTCTCTCCTTTGCAATAAACGCGCAACAAGTAAATTTAGGAGGCTGGAGCACAAATTACACCACAGTAAGTTCTTACAATGGCACTACAGCTTCTAACGCTTATACATTACGTTTAGACGGAAACGGATCTTTACAAATGCCTACTTGGCGTTTATCTGCAAAAGTTACACAACCAATCTCAAACGGAAGTCAAACAATTCCGGCAAATAAAATAAGTTTATTACCTACAACAACATACGGTCAGTTTAATCCAAACAATGTCCCTACCGCTCAACAAATCGGAATTCCTGCACAAACATTTTTACAGCAATCGCAAGAAGTTTTTCTTGTTCCGCAAGCTTTAACTGGTTTATATAATAATGCTTCCGGAAATTCGTATTACAATTTATATATGGTTTTCGATTTAAAAATCGAAGGAGGCGCTTACCTTGCTAATTATACGAAACATAGCGAGTTCAAAATGATGATTGAATTTAAGTTCTATGATGACAGCAATAAATTACGCGGAACGCTTAATCAAGTTTATACAATTCAAATTGGAGAATTAAGTGGAATTCCACCTATTACCAACCAGTTATCATTAAAAGTAGCGCCAAATGCAAAAAACAGTTTATTAAACCTAGCAACTTTAGCCGATTATACGCAAGGCTCTGCAATCATAGTTCCAAACGGATTAATAGTTCAGGCTTCAACCGATTATGAACTTAAAGTTCGATCAACACAAGCTTCTTTTACTGCAAATTCAGGCGCAACATTACCTTTGCAAACCGTTGGTTTAAACTTAATAAATTCAACAAATGTTACTGGGAATTTGTTTCCAATACGATTAAGTTCGGCTGCGCAACGTATTGCAATTGGAAATTCTACACAAGGAAATTCGGGATATTACGATATTAAATATTACACACAACCAAACGATCCTGCTCTTTTTAATGCTAAAATGGAAGAATATTCAACCGTTTTACAATACGAAATCGTGCCAAAATAAAACGTTTTATTAAATGAGTTCTTTTCAACGATTTATTTACACTTTTGGATTTTTCTTTTTATCTGCAATATGTCTTAGCCAAGAAAGCTCGGGGATTTTGCTAGAATTAAAAAGCGAAGTAAATACAAATAAACCCAATTTAATTGATGTATTAGTTGCTGTTAACAACACAACCGATCAATCTTTTAATGGTTTACTTTCGTTAGAACTTCCAAAAGGAATTAGAAGTATTTCGGAGAACACAACAAAAATTCAACTAAAACCGAACGAAAAGCAATTCGTTCCTATAAAACTTTGGCAGCAAACCGAAGCTCAAGCAGGAAATGCAGAAATTGTTTTTAACTTGTTTAATAACGAAAAACAAAAAATAGCTTCGCAAAAATTAGAACAGTTTATTAAAGAAAACAATCAACTTAAACTTGCTGTAGAAACGCCTTTAATTTACCTAACAAATCCAAACGATTCTATTAGAATTAAAACGCATATTGCTAATTTGGGAAATAAAAGTCAAACAGTAACTCTTGTTTATAAAATTCCTGAATTAATTGGCGAGAACAACTTTTTTGAATTAAAAGGAAAAGTAGACGTAAAAAGCGATTCAACTTTTACATTTACCTTTTTACCCACCAAACGCTTGTTAAAACTGCAACAATTCAACGTACAAATTACAGGCTTACGAGGCGAAAGTAAAGAGCTTTTCGGAAATATTTCCGTTCAAATTCAAAACATAAACTCTACACAACAATTTATTTACAGCGAGACAGATGTTTGGAATAATTTGGCTCAAAAAAATACTGTAACAACAAGCTACAGACAAATTGGAAAAGATAATCATACTTACCAATTACAAGGAAATACGACATTTGATCTTCCTGCGGGTTTTCTGTCTTTACAAGGAATTTTCTATAAAAACAACGCCGATAATCAAGCTATTTTAAACAATACTACTTTAGCTTATACTTTATACGAAAATCAATTAAGTATCGGAAACTTAAGCAAACCTTTTGAAATGTCTCTTTTTGGAAGAGGAATATCGGTCGAAACAGCGAGCAAAACTAAAGACAAAAGCTTGGAAGTTGGATTTATTGATCAACAATTCAATCTTATTCAGAAAGATGCTTTCTTACAAAACGGATATGGAATTTACGCAAGAGGAACATTGGATACGATTGGAAAATTTAAAAACATTGTTGGACATTATGTTTTTAAACAAGATCCGTATGAAAAAGCAGATCATCATGTTTTTGGAACCGAATTTACGCGAGAAGTCAATTATAATTGGCGCATAAATTCTAAGTTGCACGCAGGTTTAAGCAATTACGATTTAAACAATTTGAATAAAGCTTCGTATGCTGCCGAGGTTCAATATAATGGAACTATTAAAGCTTTTAGACTTTTTGGAAATTACTTTTTAAGCAGTAATTATTTTCCAGGAAACCGTCGCGGTATTTTGCAAATGCAACAAAATATCAGCACAGATGTCGGAAATGGAAATACCTTATCGGCAAACTATTTTTATTCCGATTTTGCGCCAAAATCTGTACTTTATCCAATGAATACAGAATCTAATAATACACGAGCTGAAATAGGAATTCGTTGGAAAAAACGCACCGCATTTGGAGCCGCTTTATATTATCAATTTCAAAACGAAAGTTCAACAAATTTCAATGGTATTTTTGAATCGAATGTTACTTTAATTCCAAGTATAAAAGCACATCGCTTCATTGAAAATATTAATTGGACAAGCAAAAACGAAAAACATCTTTTAAACTTGGATATCGAAAATGGTTTTGCTCAATATCCTTTTAAAAAGTCTTTAAATTTTCAAGGAAAAACACAACTTTCATACTCTTTTCAAAAATTGTATTCGTCTATTTCCTATCAAAAAGGAAGTTACTATTTATCAGAATATTTCAGTATGCGAAACTTAAATTCTGATAAAGATTTTTTTAGAATGTTATTTTCTGTGGCATATCAAGACAGTTTCTTTCAACAAAAATTACAAGTAAATTCCGGTTTTTCTTACATAGAAGACAGTTTGATTGATGAAGCGCCTTCGTTATTTTTAAATTTGAATTTTAATTTAAACGATGATTATCAGTTTTATCTTAACAGTTCTTGGCTTCATTATAAATCAAATCCGCTGCAAAATACACTTTCTAATCATAATAAAATGATTACGATTGAAGGTGGAATTCGATTTAATTTTAATAAAAAAACACCTTCTGCAGGAAAGAAAAGCCGAATAAAAGCCCGAGTTTTCTATGATCAAAATGCAAATAATATTTTTGATGAAGGAGATACGATTGCACCAAATTATTTTACAATTTTAAACAACCGTTCGTTCCTAACAGACGAAAAAGGCGAATTGGTTTACAAATCGGTTCCTTTCGGAAGTTACAAAGTTCAGCCAAAAGTTCAAGAAGGTTGGTATCCGTCTACAACGCAATACGAAGTTAATGATTACCGTATAAATGTTGATATTCCGTTGCATAGAAATGGAACTTTAATGGGGAAAATTGTATATGATTTTGACGAAAAACGCGTAACAGTTTTTGATCCTAAATTAGATGGAATTGTGTTTTATATTATGCAAAACGATAAGCAAATCCAAAAAATCAATACCAATAGCGATGGAAAGTTCACTGTATTCTTGCCAAACGGAGAATATCAAATCATGTTAAACGAAAAAAGCTTACCCGACAATACTTTTTGCGACAATGTTTTTGTTTCGGTTAAAATCGAATCGGGAAAAGTAGTACGAATTCCTCCTTTTAAAATTCAGGTAAAGCAAAAAAAAGTCAACATAAAACATTTTGGAGATTAAGTTTTTCATTTTTTACCTAGTTCTATTTCAGATTGTTTGATAAACAAGAACTGTTTTGACTAAAAAAACTGTAATTTTAATACAGAAAATAGTAAAACAACATTCATGAAATATACATCGCAAAACATTATCGATTCACCAAATCACAACACCATTTTTATGACTTGGAATTTTACCAACAACGAACAAATGGTTTCTGTTTTTAAAAGATTATGTGCTTTAGTAAAAAACCTCAACAACTCGGCCCAAGCACGTTCATTAGACGAAAACAAAGCAAGTGTGGTTTTAGGAATAAGTCATAATGCGTGGTTAAAATTGCAATTACCTCAACCTTTACCTAAAGAATTAACTGTTTTTAATCCTATAAAAGGTGCTAAACATACGGCAGTTTCTACTCCTGCTGATCTTCACTTGCACATACGCGCCGCAAATCACAGTAATTGCTTCGATATGGCAACATCCATTACGCAACTTTTATCGACTGTCGCAGTTTGTACAAACGAAATTCACGGTTTTCGTTATTGGGACGGACGCAGTATTTTAGGTTTTGTTGATGGAACTGAAAATCCGATTGGAGCAGATCGAGTGAAGTTTGGAATCGTTGATTCGGAAGATAAAGAATACAAAGGAGGAAGTTATTTGTTTGTTCAAAAATATGTTCACGATCTTAAAGCATGGAACGACCTTCCTGTTTCTGAGCAAGAAAAAGTTATCGGACGAAGTAAAGCACATGACATTGAAATGTCTGACGAAGAAAAACCAGACAACTCCCACTCTGCCCTTTCAAATGTTGGAGATGATAAAAAGATTGTTCGAGATAATATGCCTTTCGGGAATATTTCGACTAATGAAATGGGAACGTATTTTATTGCTTATGCCCGAACATTCGAAACCGTAAATTTGATGTTAACCAGAATGTTTATTGGAGAACCGGAAGGAAATTACGATCGAATATTAGATTTTAGTATAGCAAAAACCGGAACTCTATTTTTCTGTCCTTCCTTAAATCAATTAGACGATTTCTTTTCATAAAAAAGAAACCTAAATTAGGTTCCTTTTTTATTTTATCCGATGAAAGAAAACTTATCTTCAAAGTAAGTTCCAATAATTGGTAAAGGTTTCTTTTCGCCATTATTTGCATTGATTATGCCAATAATTGCCAAAACCAAAATCAGTATCCCAACGATGTTTACAGCCATTCCTAAAAAAGAAATACTAATCGTAATTATATTCAAAATAACACTAATAATTCCCAATCCTAATGATTGGCGTAAATGATATTTCAACAAGTCGTCTGCTTGGTCTTTTCCTCCAAAATAAGCTACTAACCATCCTATAATCGTGATGTAGGAAATCAATGAAAATGTTTTATTATTCATAGTTGCAATTTTTAAATTTTATCAAATCTAATAAAAACACTTACAAAGCACAAATTAACTCTTCGTAATTTTAGACAGAATATTCTTAACAAAAACATTAAGTTGTGGTACCCATTCTTTAAAATAAACTATTCCACCAAAAACACTGACAAACAAAAAACATTTGATAACAAAACCAAAAATCCAGAAGTCATTTAAAGGAAAAAAGTGTAATATAGTCAGGATAATTAAAGCTGAGCCAACGACTTTAGCATAAATATTATTGAAAGGAACTATTTTGAATTTATTATAAATATACCACAGCTTTGAACAATTAAAAACGGCCATTGAAAATAACGAAGCATACGCAACTCCAACAATTCCTAAAGAAGTTTGAGTCAGAATAAAATAATTCAGTCCAATATTTAAAACCGCCAATAATAAAATGGCAATTAAATTAAAACGATAATGTTTAGAATATGCAATAATTTCGGTATTAAAACCTGTCGAAATATTCAAAATAACATTTGCTCCTAAAAGATAAATAACAGGTAACGCAGGCATTAATTTAGATCCTGTTGGAAGCAATTCAAAAAAGTCTTTAATTCCTAATAATACACATCCGTACATTAAAATTCCAATGAAAAACAAATTCTTAGCAACCTCAACATATTTTTCTTTTAAAATACTTAATTCATTCTTTTTTAAAGCTTCGGAAATAACCGGACTGTACAAGGTAAAAACTCCTGCTGCCGGTATCATCAAAGCATTTGCAAGATTTACTCCAATATTAAAATCTCCATTTGCTTCGTTCGAAATAAAATGCGGAATCATAACCGAATCTATTCTAAAAGCAAAAAACGATCCTAAACTAGCACAAAACGCATACAAACTATATTGATAATACTGTTTTTTAGACAGTTTTTGAAACAAATCGTTGTACTGCAATGTGTAAACAGGTTTAAAATGTTTAAAAACATAAGTTCCAACAGCGAGTAAAATCAACACAAAAGAAAGGGTATAGAATTGTAACCCTTGTTGTTCGGTTTTAGCAAAATAAAGCACTAAAATAAAAACAAAAGGCAAAGCAAGTTTTGGAATAATCTTTTCGAAAAAAGTAGGAAAAGCTAATTTCTGCAAGTTTGTTGCTTGCCGTTTAAACAAATCTACATAAGCCAAACAAATTGCAATAAAGAAAGCATAAATGTAATATTGCTTGTTCGAATACCAATCGAAATAATAAACCAATCCAAGTCCAATTGCACAAACAATCGTCATCCAAATAATCGAAATCATGCTGTACGAAAATAATTTCCGTTGCAAAAAAGGTTCTAATTTAGGTTGAAAATTCAGTAAAGCTGTTGAAGCGCCTAAAACCATTATGGGATAGAGGATTTGAGCTAATCCATCTACAAAACGAAAAACACCCAACAAATCCTTATCTTCGGGATATACAAAAAGAGTAGAAATCACGCCGATTAAAACTCCCAAATAATTGATAACCGTAAAAAGAAAAGCTTGTTTTGTAGAAAAACGGGTGCTCATACGTTTATTTTTTACAAATATAATCCTTAATATTCAATTGGATTTTAATTACTTTTGATATTCTAAATTTTCAATCATGTACGAAAAAACATATCCCAAAAAACGTTTTGCGGTTACATTATCTTTCCTTCACAAACACATTTCTAAAGATGCTAAAATACTCGATTTAGGCGTAGAAAATCCTTTATCAAAGCTTATGAAAGAAGAAGGATATAACGTTACCAATACAAACGGAGAAGATTTAGACGAAGATCAATCGGCTTTACAAAACACTTCGTATGATGTTTTAACAGGTTTTGAAATTTTTGAACATTTGTTAAATCCGTATACCGTTTTACAAAACAACAAAGCTAAAAAAATAGTAATATCTGTTCCATTACGTTTGTGGTTTGCTCCTGCTTACAGAAGCAAAACTGATAAATGGGATCGTCATTATCATGAATTTGAAGATTGGCAATTAGATTGGTTATTAGAAAAAAACGGTTATAAAATTTTAGCTCGAGAAAAATGGGCGCACCCTGTTCATAAATTAGGAATTCGCCCTTTTTTACGACGTTTCACTCCTCGATATTATATGGTTTTAGCAGAAAAAATATAGTGTTTTATGAAAATTTACTGTGTAATTCCTACTTATAACGAAGAAGATTTTATTGATAAAACACTGCAATCGTTAGTAGAACAAACTTTAATTCCTGAAAAAATCGTTGTCGTAAACGATAGTTCAACAGATCGAACAGAAGAAATAGTCAACTCATTTTCTAATCAATATCATTTTATTCAAGCAATTTTTAATCCTTCCGAAAACAAACATTTACCAGGCAGCAAAGTAATTCGTGCTTTTCAAAAAGGATTTGATACTTTAGACAACAATTACGATATCATTGTAAAATTAGACGGAGATTTGATTCTTCCTTCGAACTATTTTGAAGAAATTGTTTCTGTTTTTAAATCAAATCCTAAAATCGGAATGGTGGGTGGTTTTGCTTACATTGAAAAAAACGGAACCTGGGTTTTAGAAAACCTAACCAATAAAGATCATATTCGCGGTGCTTTTAAAGCTTATAGAAAAGAATGTTTTAATGAAATAGGCGGCTTAAAACCTGCAATGGGTTGGGATACGGTTGATGAATTATTATGCCGTTTTTACAATTGGGAAATTGTAACGCTTCCACATTTAAAAGTAAAACACTTAAAACCAACCGGAGCGAATTACGATAAAACAGCTCGCTATAAACAAGGCGAAGCCTTTTATTCGTTGGGTTACGGTTTTTTAATTACCTTAATTGCCGGAATAAAATTAGCTACCCGAAAAGGAAAACCGTTTTTATTTATCGATTATGTAAAAGGATTTCTTAAAGCTCGAAAAAGCAACAAACCTTTATTGGTAACTAAAGAACAAGTTCAGTTCATCCGTAATTATCGTTGGAAGAAAATGAAAGAGAAATTGTTTTAATGTTTTCTTCAAAAATAATCATGGGATTTTTGGTAATTTAGCAACTTAAAAATTTGATATGATATCACGAATGTTGACAAATATAGGTAAGTACTTCATAATGTTAGCCGAAATATTTAGAAGACCTACCAAATGGCGTATCATGAAAAGCCTGATTTTTAAAGAAATCGACGAGTTAATTGTTGGATCTTTAGGAATCGTTGCGTTTCTTTCGTTCTTTATTGGAGCGGTTGTAACCATTCAAACCGCGTTAAATCTTAACAATCCTATTATTCCAAAATATTTAATCGGTTTTACTGCAAGACAGTCTATTATTTTAGAGTTTTCGCCAACGTTTGTTTCCATTATTATGGCAGGACGAATGGGTTCTTATATCACATCAAGTATTGGCACCATGCGCGTTACAGAACAAATCGACGCATTAGAAGTAATGGGAATTAACTCTATAAATTATTTGGTTTTCCCTAAACTTATGGCTTCTCTAACCTATCCGTTTTTGATCGCGATTAGTATGTTTGTCGGAGTTTTAGGTGGTTATGTTGCTGGTTCTTTAGGCGGATATTTAGCACCGGAAGAATTCATTAAAGGTCTTCAAGATGATTTTAATCCGTTCCATATTACCTATGCGTTCATTAAAACATTTGTGTTTGGATTGGTTTTAGCAACAGTTCCTTCGTTCTACGGATATTACATGGAAGGCGGAGCTTTAGAAGTTGGTAAAGCAGCAACAAAAGCATTCGTTTGGACATCGATCACCATCATTATCTGCAACTATTTATTAACTCAACTCTTATTGGCATAATGATAGAAGTAAAAGATTTAAAAAAATCATTCGACGGGAAAGAGGTTCTAAAAGGAATTACAACTCAATATGAACCAGGAAAAACGAATTTGATCATTGGTCAATCGGGATCAGGAAAAACGGTTATGTTAAAAACATTACTTGGAGTTCACACTCCCGATAGCGGTCAGATTTTATTCGATGGTCAGGACTTTTCTACTTTAGATGCTAAAGAAAAACGAAACTTAAGAACCGAAATGGGAATGGTTTTCCAAGGAAGCGCTTTATTCGATTCTATGACTGTGGAAGAAAACATTGGATTTCCTCTAAAAATGTTTACTAATAAAACGAATGCCGAAATTAAAGATCGAGTTCAGGAAGTAATTGAACGCGTTAATTTGATTGATGCCAACACAAAAATGCCTTCTGAAATTTCGGGAGGAATGCAAAAACGTGTTGCCATTGCTCGTGCCATTGTAAACAATCCTAAATATTTATTTTGCGATGAACCAAACTCTGGTCTAGATCCTAAAACATCGATTGTTATTGATGAATTGATTCAGGAAATCACGCATGAATACAACATTACAACCGTTATTAATACGCACGATATGAACTCGGTTTTACAAATTGGAGAACACATTGTGTTTCTTAAAGACGGAAAATTAGTTTGGGAAGGAAACAGCGAAGAAATCATGAAAACCGACAATGAAGATATTGTTGATTTTGTGTATTCGTCCGAACTGTTGAAAGAAATACGTCGTTTTCATAAAAATAAATAATCATGTTTTCATTTTTTAAATCTGCAAAAGAAAAGCAATTAGAAAAACTGGGATACCAATTATTAATCGAAAGCTATAAAGAAAAAGTCAAAACGAAAGAATGGACAAAAAAGGAATTCTCTCAAGCAATTGACGATCTTTATAACGAAAAAAAAGCGATTGTTTCAAATGCAAGCAACATTAACGTTGCTACTCGCCAATCGTTTGACGACGACGAAACGATGGTTCCGTTGAATCTTCAAAATATTCAACAAGAATTCATCGATTATGATTTTATTTATAGCTCGCTTATTTTTGAATACAATAATTACAAACGTATTCACACCAAAGCTTTAAACGAACTAACTCGTTATTTAAACAATCATTTTCCAGATGCAGTTATCAATGAAGAAGATACTCAGAAAATTTCTGCTAAAGAATTAAAAGAATTGATTAATGAAGCTTCAAACCCAATAAAAGATTCAAATAAAAACTATTTAAAAGCCGTTTTTAACGAACTTCAAAAAAGATTATAAAAACAAAAAGTCGAACATTAGTTCGACTTTTTTTCATTTATTTTAGCAACAACTTGCTTAATATCTTGTTCTTTCTTTTTAGGATAAATCAACAAAACATCGTCTTTATCTACAATGATAAAATCATCTAATCCACCAATAACTACCATTTTATTCGGATTTGTTCTAATGATATTATTCGTTGCATTTTCTACAAATAATTTCCCGTTTACCATCGCATTCTCATATTCATCTTTAGGCAATTTATCGTAAAGCGATCCCCAAGTTCCCAAATCGTTCCAATCAAAAGTAGCAGGTAATACAAAAACATTATTTGCTTTTTCCATTACCGCATAATCAATCGAAATATTATCGGCTTTATGATAATTTTCTGCAATGAATTGTTTTTCGGCTTCTGTATTTAACGTTTCGTACCCATTTTGAAATAGTTGGTACATTTCGGGCTGATATTTCTCAAATGCTTCTAGAATGGCTTTTGTAGACCAAATGAAAATTCCTGAATTCCACAAAAAATTTCTTGCCTGAATAAATTTCTTTGCCGTATGATAATCTGGTTTTTCACGAAACTGCTTTACTTTTTTTATTGGGCGCGTATCCAATTTATCAAATTCGATATAACCATAACCTGTATTAGGAAAAGTTGGTAAAATTCCCATAGTCATTAACGATTGATCGCGTTCGCAGATATCGAAAGAACGTTGAACGTTAGAGATAAACTGTACTTCGTCTTCAATCCAATGATCCGAAGGCGCTACAATCATAACCGCATTTGGATTTTGCTTTTGAATTTTTAACGACGCATATAAAATACACGGAGCCGTGTTGCGCATATCCGGCTCTAAAACAATTTGCTCATCGGTAATCATAGGCAATTGTTCTTTTAAAATATCCGAATATTTATCATTTGTCAAAATCAAAATATTCTCTTTTGGAATCAACTGACTTAAACGTGTAAATGTTTTTTGTACCAAAGTTTCGCCAGTTCCTAACATATCATGAAACTGTTTTGGAAATTCGGGCGTACTAACCGGCCAAAAACGCGAGCCTACACCGCCCGCCATAATTATAGCATAATAATTTTTATTCATTTGTTTTTACGTTCAAAAGTTCAACCTCTGCATTGGGTTTGAACAAATATACTCTGTTATTTTGTACATCGGTGCATTCAAATAGTTTTACACGTAATTTTCCCTTTTTGAAAATACGTCCGTTCGGAATCCTAAAAAAAGTCCCTAAA
Source organism: Flavobacteriaceae bacterium UBA3339 (assembly GCA_002360925.1). Taxonomy (GTDB): domain Bacteria; phylum Bacteroidota; class Bacteroidia; order Flavobacteriales; family Flavobacteriaceae; genus Flavobacterium. The sequence goes on from DERN01000003.1 coordinate 218,814, forward strand.
GGCAATTCGTCTATAAAAATCTTTTCAGAAGGTGCGTCGAATTTCTTCAAAGCCATCGATAAAATAGCATCGGTATCGCTACTTGCAGAAGGATTTTTAAAATGTTGCGCTATTAACGGAAGTACACTATTTGGAAATATCAACGGATTAATAAACGGAATCATCAACAATCGAAACGTTTGTTTCCATTCGATTCCATGCGGTTTAATGTTCCGTCCGTATTTTTGAAAAGCAACCAAATGGGCTATTTCGTGAATCGAAGTAATTAAAAACCGATATTTATTTAATGTGGAATTAACCGTAATTTGATGCGAACCATCTTGATTTTTTCGATAATCGCCATGACGCGTTACACGTTCATTTACAATTTTAAAATGAATATGATACGCTTTTATGAGCTCAAAAACAGGTTCAACGGCGTGTTCAGGCAAATATTTGGTTAATGTTTCTTTCAATTACGGCGTTGTTGAAGATACCTGAAGTACTTTTCCGTTAAAATATTTATTTCCGTTTAATGCAAAATCTTTGATATATGCCGCCATTCCTTCCGGATTAATTGGTGCTTGATATCCCGGAAAAGCTTCTTGCAACATTTCGGTTTGCACAGCTCCTAAAGCCAATACATTGAATGCAACACCTTGTTCTTTGTACTCTTCTGCCAACAATTCAGACAACGTTATTACAGCTCCTTTACTTGAACTATACGCTGCTAAACCCGGGAACTTTAAACTTCCTTGGATTCCGCCCATACTGCTTACTGTAATTACATGAGCACCTTGTGACATTAAAGGCAAAACAGCACGATTTAACGCGGCTACACCAAACACATTTACTCTGTAAACATATTCGAATTCTTGAGAAGATATTTCAGAAAAGGGTTTGTTTACAATAGCTCCGGCATTATGTATTAAGATATCTATTGTTCCAAATTCTTGTTTTAAATCGTTTGTAAGCGAAGATAACTCGTTTTCTTTACTTAAATCGATCGATTTAAAAAAAACATTTTCAAAATTCAAAAAATCAGGATTTTCTTTACGCGAAAGTGCAATTACGTTATGTCCTTCTAAAGCGAATTGTTTAACCAATTCTGCTCCTATTCCACGACTTGTTCCTGTTATAATGATTGTTTTCATTTGTTATTTTGTTAAAGGAATTTCTTTCATTTTAATATCTCTCGATTCTGCATTGATCATTTTAGTTACAACAGGTAACATTTTGTTTGCTAATTCTGTCATAAACTTTGTATCCATTACTTCAAACTCGTCTTTTACATGATGATAATATTCAAAATTTGAGAAATCGAAAGCTGAAATCGTATGAGAAGGAATTCCAAATTGTTCGTAAAAAGGATAGTTATCAGAAGCTTTAAATAGATTATATTTTTCTGCCATATCTGATTTTCCTACCAAATTACTTCCTGCATATTCGTTTAATTTAGTTACCATATTCGAATAATCGTATCCTGTTAAAAAAACATCAAAATCGTATTTCATCGGAACTCCCAACATTTCAAAGTTCAGCATGGTATAAATATTCACGTTTTGTTCTTTTAACTTTTTTGCTAAATGGTACGATCCTAACAAACCTTTCTCTTCGGCCGAAAAATAAACGATTAAAACCGAACGCTTATTATTGTTAAAAGTTCCGATATACTTTGCAATTTCAGACAAAATAGTTGTTCCTGACGCATTATCATTTGCTCCATTATTTATTTTATCATCGTCATTTGTTTCAGGTGTAATCCCAATATGATCGTAATGCGCACCTAAAATAACAAATTCGTTTTTAAGCTTTTTATCGTTTCCTTCGATATAACCAACCACATTATACGAAGTATTTTTATAATTAGAAAGTGTATCTAAATAGGTCGAAAAATAAGGTTTAATTCCGTTTTCTTTGAACTGATTTTCTAAATAAAGTGCAGCCTTTTCGATTCCTTTACTCCCTGAATCTCGCCCTTCTAGTTCATCTGATGATAAGTATTTCAATGTTTTGGCAACATTTGGCTCGGTTACTTCGTAAAGTGTTTCTAATTGTTTTGGAATTGGTTCTTTAACAGTTGAAACTGTTTTACACCCAACTAGCATTAAAAGGGTAAAGCCTAAAATTTTCTTCATTTCAAAAAAAGTTTTACACAAAGGTAACAAAAAACCCGTCTTGAAAATTCAAAACGGGTTGTTGTATATAAATCAAAAATCAATTATGCTAACATAGTTACCGGATTTTCGATATAATGTTTCAATGTTTGTAAGAAAGCCGCTCCTGTAGCTCCATCTACCGTTCTATGATCGCAAGCTAAAGTTACTTTCATGGTATTTCCAACTACAATTTGTCCGTTTTTCACTACTGGTTTTTCAATAATAGCTCCAACAGATAAAATAGCTGAATTAGGCTGATTGATGATCGAAGTAAATTCTTCTATACCGAACATTCCTAAGTTTGAAACCGTAAAAGTAGATCCTTCCATTTCTTTTGGTTGTAACTTTTTGTTACGTGCTTTTCCTGCCAAATCTTTAACAGCAGCACCAATTTGTGAAAGACTCAATAAATCGGTATGATTTACAACCGGAACAACCAAACCATCTTCAACTGCAACTGCAACGCCAACGTTTACATGATGATTGATAATGGTCGCATTTTCGGTCCATTGAGAATTTACTTGCGGATGTTTTTTCAACGCCATTGCACACGCTTTTACCACCATATCATTGAACGATACTTTTGTATCGGGCAACGAATTGATTAAAGTACGCGATTTCATTGCATTATCCATATTGATTTCGATCGTAAGATAATAGTGAGGCGCAGTGAATTTAGATTCTGCCAAACGACGTGCAATTGTTTTACGCATTTGTGAATTTTTCACTTCTTCCGCATGAACTTCTCCAGCCGGAACGAATGTTTGAACCGAAGTTTCTGTAGTTTTTACTTTCGCTTCAACCGCTTTTGCAGAAGGAGTAAAGTTTTCGACATCGCTTTTTACGATACGTCCATTTTCACCAGAACCTTTTATTTGCGAAAGATCGATTCCTTTATCTTGAGCAATTTTTTTAGCCAAGGGTGAGGCAAACACGCGTCCTGAATTAGAGGCTGTAACAGTTTGCTCTACCGCTTTTTCTTCTTTAACAACTTGTTTTTCCTCTTTTGATTCAGACTTAACAGCAGGTTTACTTCCTCCAGAAAGAATTCCAGAAACGTCTGTTCCTGCAGGACCAACAATTGCTAAAACGCTATCAACGGGAGCTGATTGCCCTTCTTGAATTCCGATATACAATAAAGTTCCTGAATAAAAAGATTCGAACTCCATTGTAGCTTTATCTGTTTCAATTTCAGCTAAAATATCGCCTTCTTTTACCGTATCTCCTACTTTTTTTAACCAAGTTGCAACCGTTCCTTCTGTCATGGTATCGCTTAAACGTGGCATCGTTACGATTTCTACTCCAGTAGGAATTTCGGGAGAAGCTTGATTGTTTGTTTCATTATTTTCAACAACTTCAGAAGTTGTTTCTTCTTTTGTTACAGAAGTTGATTCAGAAGCAGAAGTTCCTCCGCTTAATAAAGCGTGATAATCTTCGCCTTCTTTTCCGATAATTGCCAAAACGCTATCTACATTTGCAGTTTCGCCTTCTTGAACTCCGATATATAACAAAGTTCCAGAATAAAACGACTCAAACTCCATTGTAGCTTTATCCGTTTCAATTTCGGCTAAAATATCACCTTCCGATATTTTGTCACCCACTTTTTTAAGCCAAGTTGCAACGGTACCTTCTGTCATAGTATCGCTTAAACGCGGCATCGTTATAATTTCTGCCATATCTTATAATTTATGAGATAAAAATGGATAATTCTCTTGTTCATAAACCACATCGTACATAACATTTGTTTCTGGATATGGTGATTCTTCTGCGAATTTTTCACATTCTGCAACTAAGTCACGTACACGGTTATCGATTGTTTCGATTTCCTCATCGCTTGCCCAGTTATTTTCTTTAACAACATCTAAAACCTGCGTGATTGGATCGATTTTTTTGTACTCTTCAACTTCTTCTTTTGTACGGTAATGTTGCGCATCAGACATTGAATGTCCGCGGTAACGATATGTTTTAATTTCTAAGAAAGTTGGTCCTTCACCACGACGAGCTCTTTCAATTGCATCATACATAGCTTCAGCAACTTTAACAGGGTTCATTCCATCAACAGCATACGAAGGCATTTCGTAACCTAAACCTAATTTCCAAACATCGGTATGATTTGCAGTTCGCTCTACCGAAGTTCCCATTGCGTATCCGTTGTTTTCACAAACAAACACAACTGGAAGCTTCCATAACATTGCCATATTGAATGCTTCATGTAAAGAACCTTGACGTGCAGCACCATCACCAAAATAAGTTATTGAAACTCCGCCTGTTTCTAAATACTTTTCGGCAAACGCCATACCAGCACCAACAGGAATTTGAGCACCTACGATTCCGTGACCTCCGTAAAAACCGTGTTCTTTAGAAAAAATGTGCATAGAACCTCCTAAACCTTGAGAAGTTCCTGTAGCTTTTCCTAATAACTCAGCCATAATTCTTTTAGGATCAACTCCCATTCCGATAGGTTGCACGTGATTACGATAAGCCGTAATCATTTTATCTTTCGATAAATCCATAGCGTGTAATGCACCCGCTAAAACCGCTTCCTGACCGTTATATAAATGTAAGAATCCTCTTACCTTTTGTTGAATATATAATGCTGCAAGTTTGTCTTCGAACTTACGCCAAAATAGCATGTCTTCATACCATTTTAAATACACCTCTTTTGTAATCTCTTTCATAAAATAGGATTGATAAAACTGTATTTGTATTCTAGATTATAGATACAAGCTTAATAAGCAAAAATAAGACTTCAATTGTAGAACTAAAAATAAAACACATTATTTTTAAATTAAAGGTGTTAAATATTTTTAAAAATGAAAAAGTCCTAAATTAATAGGACTTTAACACACACTGAAATTAATCAATTTGTAAATCGATTCGTTATTCTTTCATTGTTACAAAGAAAACAATAACGTTTGTCTTTTGCTTTACCACAACATTGTGTTAATGTTATGAAATAAAAAAAGGAGCCGAATATTTCGACTCCTTTTTTAAGATTATTTCTTCACAACTTTCACAAATTGCGAACCTGAATCTGTTTGTACTTTTAACATGTACGTTCCTGATGATAATCTAGAAACATCTAATCTTACTTCATTCGTTTCGAATTTCTGTACTTTTATTTGTTTTCCTAAAATATCATAAATTTCAATTGAACGTATTGGTTCTTTATAAGAAACTGTTAATTCAGAATCTGCAGGGTTTGGATAGTATTTTAATGATGCTAAATCCAAATCATTCAATCCTAAAACAATTGTTACAGTTACCGCAGTTGGCAAACTAGTACAACCGTTAGGTCCAACAACTACAGCGTAATACGTTTTATTGTTTTGTAGAGCTGTTTTAGCTGGTAATGGATTAGCATTATTTACTGCATCATTATAAGAATCAAACCAAATAACTGCTTCATTCATTTTTAAATTTGACACTTCAGCATAATCATTAAATGATTGCTTAGTATTTCCTGTTGGAGCATTTGGTCTTGGAGTAACAGTAACTTGAACCGTTGCTCTTTGGCTTTCACAACCTGACTCAACTTTAGAAATGTAATATGTACCTGTTTTGATTACATCGTTTTGATTTAACTCAACAGAATTCGCATTATATACTTTATAAGTCGTCCCGGGCGCAACATTTAATGGTAACGAGGCTACAGTTACATCACCACACAAATTGACAGGACTTATAATTGGTGCATTATTGCTTATAATTCTAACACTAACACCACGTTTAGTTGAAATACAATCCCCTATTTTTTGAGCTACATAATATGTTCCACTAGACAACGCTGTAGACACAGGTAAAGGAATATCAGAACTAGAATTACCAAACCACAGAATTTCAGCTCCATTAATACCTGAAGCCATTAAATCTGAGACTGTTGCACTACCACAAAAAATTTGAGCAGTAGCAGAAGGGCTGGTTAGATTTTGAATTACATTTACATTAACTAACAATCGATCTGATTCACAACCAGCTATTTTTTGAGCTACATAATAAATACCCGTTGCTAATACAGTAGTTTTTGCTAACGGAGTAGGATCATTTAAATTTTTATACCAATTAACAACTGCACCAGGTAAAGATGAAACGTTTATATCATCAACAGTTGTTAAACCACAAACATATATGTCGTTCATAGAAATAGACGCTGGCTTATTACCTATAGTCACATTAACAGATATTCTATTATCAGATTTACACACACCGTTATCCATTTCAACATAGTAAACCCCATTATTCAAAAGTGTAGCATTACTTAATTCAATACCCCCTGTACTAGTTTGGTACCATTTAGCTTGCATACCATTTATTGGAGAAAAAATTAAATCATTTACAGTTGCTTGACCACAAAAAGTCTGATTTGCAGGAGCTACAGCTATAGGAGCTTTGGTATTAATAATTACAGTAAAAGGGACTCTAAGAGATTTACATCCAAAAATCTCTTGATCAACATAATATATTCCTGATTTCGTAATCTGTGAAATATCAATATTACTATTTTGAGTTGCATAATATCTCAATTTACCGTCTTTATTTGCTTTAAAGTCAATATCAACAATATTTATACTTCCGCAACTTTCAATAGTATGAACAATTGGTAATTGATTCAATCCAATACTAACATCAAAATCATGTTCTACTTTACATCCAAACTGATTTGAAATCTCAACATTATAAGGAACTTGGTTATTATTAGTATTACCCTTTAAATATACTGTCCCTACATTTGTGATACCATCGTAAGGAATCGTAGTGTTTTTATCTAGATAAAGATTAGTTATTGGAGTCCAGATTACTTTGTTAGCATTAACAGGTGTGATCTTAACATTGTCAATAAACCAACCTGCATACTGTGTATTTCCATCTGCTCCAATTCGCAATCTTATTTTAAAATCACCTCTACCAGTAAATTCAGTAGCAGGAACAACAAATTTCTCTGTCTTCCACATAGAATTTACGGGTAAATCAACATCTTTTAAATTACTCCATTCAGAATAAGATGTTTGAGTAAAATACATCGCTTGAAAACCTGTAGTTCCTTTAGGAGCAGGTAAACTGGTGCTTGCACTTCCAACATAGTCTGTTTTTAATAATGGTTTCCAAGAAAAACCATTATTTGTAGAATATTCAACATAAGCATAATCTAAAACTTCAGTTTTAGTTGCCTGTAAAGCTGCAATGTGATCAAACTCCACTATAATTGACTCTAAATCAAACATATTAACAGATGGATCAAAATTAACAAGAGCACTTGTTTGTGAACCATAAGTAATTTTTAAACTACCATTACCTTCACTAAATAAATTTTTTTCATTAAATATCCCATCCCCAATAGCATTATTACTAATAGAAACTCCATTTAGATCACCATTAAACAAGAATTTACTAGGTAAATCATTTACTAAATTTATCGCTTTTAATTCTTGAACTTCATTAAAGCATAAATTATATCCTTGATCAAGTTGAAGTAATTTTGGCGAAGGGTTAAGAGTTACCTCAACCTGCTGTATATTAACACATTTATTCGTAGCATTATTTGTAGCTGTTAATGTATACACAGTATTAACTTTAGGGTCAAATGTCCAACCTATTTTTTCATCTCCAGTAATATCAGTATTAGGAGACCATTCATAATTACTGTAATCGTTTACACCTGAAACAATATTTACAGTTTGTGGAGGATAACTAGAACAATAATTAACAGCATTAGTTGATAATTTCAATTCAGGAGGATTATTATAATTAACTGTAATGGTTCTCATTTCGGAAAAGCAACCATCTAATATATCAAAATGCCCATTTAATCTGTTTGTAGAAAGTGTTCCGCTCACTTCATTATACATACCGGTTAAATCTTTAGTAGTATCTGATTTGTATAATGTTCTATTCGAACCACTATACCCAGAAGATGCACCAACTGTTGAAGTACCAGAAGCGTCGCTATAAGTAATTTGCACAACTATATTTGAAACACCATCCCATTGAAACCCTCTATCAAAGACCAATTTATTTAATGATGATGCAACTAACAATTGATCTGCCGCATCTTTGACTAAAGTTAAATTCGCCGTGGGGATAAAATTTGTATTAGGAAAATCATCATAATTTATCGCTCCCATATGAACAGTAAAATTATTTCTTTGAGCTTTACCTATATTTGTCCCCGTTTCAAAACCAAAAGATAAAATAGTTCCACTATTAAAACCTTGCGCTTTCAATTCAGTCGCTTGATAAATATATTGAACTTTATAAGCTTTTGTACTATAAAAAGGAACAGCTGTAGTAGGTAATGATAAACCAGTTCCTATTTTAATCGTATTAGAAGCATTTAAAAGCCCCGTAATTACCCTATATTTCGTAGTACTTGTTAAAACAGGAGTTGTAAATGTGTTTACTCCTCTATCCAATTCAGCCCCTTTTTCATCATACCAAATAGTTGTTGCGTTAGGATTACCTGTTGTAACGGTTAACGTTTTGTCCTGTGGTCCACAAATAGAGACAGGAGTTGTTGTAGTTAGCGTAGGTGACGCACAAAATGTAAAAACATCAGATGTTGAAGCCCAAAAACTAAAATCAGTATTAGAACATTTTGCCCTAACATACACCTTATAATTAGTTGAAGGCATTATTCCTGTAGTTGCATTAGCAAAAAGCCCCGTTGCGCTTCCTGATGTTACAAGGCCAATGTTACCACTCCCTGGTGCTCCCGAAGTCCTTACTTCCCAATCGTAACCTACTGTAGCTTGTCCCGAAGATGTCCAATTAATTCTAAAACTATTAGAAGTTTTATTCGTAATATTAACATCTTTGGGCATTTTACACGTAGGAGCAGTTCCTTGAGTAATACTAATATCGTCTAAATATAAATAATTTTGACTTGCGTTTCCTACATTTTTAGCTATTAAACGAACATAGACCCCTCCAGGATATGGAGCAAAACTACTTGTTATATTCATGCAGTTAACATTAACTTGATGATTATTTCCGTCGATAGTTGTAATTGTATACCATGGCCCAGAAGTTGAATTAGCCCACTGCCATACCATACTTAATTCATTAGCCGGAGCAGCTGTAGCTGGTACACCTGGAAGATTAGGATCCGCAACAATCCATTTATACTGAAATCCTAATGTAATCAAACCTTCATTAGAACCTGTTAAATTTGCAGAAGTAAAAACTGCTGTATCATTCTGTCCTCCTTTTAAATTAACCCTAATAGATTTAGTACCTTGACAAACTAAATCAGACGTTATATTAAAAAGAGGCCCTGTAGAAGTCCAAGGACTTATATTTGTTGAACTGTCCCAATTAAAATTACTATTAATTTGCCCCCAATTGAACCAGGAAACAAAAAAAAGACAAAAAACTATAAGATATCTTTTCATATTTAAAATCTTTATAATTGCCAAGGGTGTTTTATTCCCTTGGCATGTTGTATCTAATTTATTTTTTTACAATTTTAACAAATTGATTACTCTCTCTGGTTTTAACGTTAACCATATAAGTTCCTGAGCTTAGAGTACTCAAATCTACACTTACATTTGTATCCTCAAATTGTCTATCTAAAATCATTCTCCCTTTTAAATCGAACACTTCAACCTTAACAATTTCTTCGATATAGCTAATATTTAAGATATTATCAACTGGATTAGGATAATATTTTAGTTTAGCTAAATCAAGATCGTTTATTCCTAAGTAGATTCCAATCTTTATTGGGGTTGGAATGCTTGAACAGCCATTAACACCGATTAAAATAGCATAATAAGTTTCTCCATCAACTAAAGGCATATTCTGAGGCAAAGGATTAATACCTTTCATAGCGTTATCATAAGTCAAATACCATATAACTTTAGATTGATCCATTACAATGTTACTTATTTCAGCATAATCAGGAAAAACTTGAGGACTTTGACCTGTTGGACTATTTGGTCTAGTATTCACGGTAATTTGAACTCGAGTTTTGATTGATTCGCAGTTATTTTGCATTCTAGAGACAAAATAAAAGCCACTTTTCAACACATAAGATGTAGGTAACTCGGTTGTTGAATTATCAGAAATGTACCATTTATAACTAACCCCCGATGTTAATGGAATATCCAAATCATTAACAGTAGCCCCTTCACATAGCACAAAAGGTGTAACTGTAGGTGCAGTGGTATTTACCACTCGTATAGCAACTGGTACTTTTATTGATAAACAATTACCAATTTTTTGAGCAACATAATAAGTTGCGTTAACAAGGTTATCCGTAGATAATAGAGGCACTGTCGAATTAGCATTATCATACCAAACAGCGGTTGCATTTGGAAGAGTCTGAGCAATAAGCTGCCCTACTGTTCCTCCTCCACATATATTCTGCATTGATACAATAGGTGCAGGTATACTTGCCTGAACATCTAAAGTAATTGCTATTCTAGGTGATTCACAACCATTAACTTTTTGCGAAACATAATAGCTTCCTGCAATAGCTAGGTCATTATTGTTTAAAGGCTGTTGAGATGTAGCAGAAGAATACCAAACTAACTGCGCCCCTGCAATCTGTTGTAAATCGACACTTCCGTAATTTAAAGCTCCACAAATAGTAATAACATTATTTGCAGGAATTAAGGCAGCAGGCGTAGGATTAATATCTACTAATACTCCAACTCTAGGGGACTCACAATTACCAAAAACTTGCACAGCATAATAGGTTGTATTATCGATTAATTGATGAGTTGCGGGCAATTCAACATTAGAAGTTAAAGAGTCATACCATTTAATTGCCGAACCATTAACACCTTGCGCATTTAAATCAGAAATTTCGCCACTATCGCAGATAACCTGAGTAAATTGTACTGTAGGCGCCTTTAAATCTAAAATAGTTATATTGAAAGGAATTCTAGCAGAAGTACATCCATCCTTTTCAAACTGAACATAATAAGTTCCTGTTTTAGAAATATTTACCAATGGATTTGTAGACACAGGAGAACTATAAAAAACCACATTCCCTCCTTGGTTTCCAGAAACAATAATATCCGAAACAGAACCAGCAGTACATAGATTTTGATCTTGTACAATCGGCACCCCTAAATCGATGGTATTGAATGTATAGTTTACTACCGTAGAACATCCATTTGGAGCAGAAAGTGTCGCTTTATAAACCTGACTTCCTCCTTGATTAGACATAAAGTACACTTTTGAAGCCTTTGTTCCAGCTGAATAAGGATTACGTGCTGCAGAATCTGTATACAAATTAACAATTGGAGACCAAGTAACTTCTGTCTTTCCGAAATAGAAATTTAAATTTAGTCTTCCTGAAGTAGTAGTCCCAGAAGTAAAATCACCATCAGTATTACTTGTTCCATATAAACCAACGGAATTAAATGCACCACCAACTGAAGTGTAGAAAGTCTCAGCATTTTGTCCGCCACCTGCACTTTCTTGAACTATTTCAACTAAAATATGCGATTGCCCATCCCAATAGAACGGATTATCCAAACTTATTTTCTGTAAACCTGAATTTGTATGTACATGATTTACTTTAGAATAAACAGTTGAAAAATTACCTTTATAAAAGTTGGTATTAGGAAAAGAACTATCTGCAATCAACATCATTCTAATTTCATAGTTACTATTAGTAGTAGTAGATGCACCTGTTGAAATATCGAACGCTAAATCAGTAATAAAGCCTGATCCATTAACTCCCTGGGCAAATAATTCTGTTGCTCTATAAATATATTGTTGTTTTGAAAATTTTGCACTTTGTACAAATGCAGATTGACCAGAAGTCTTTGATGTCAATACCTTTCCAGACCCAACTAAAACTTGTGATGGTAAAGAAGAAGTCACTTCCAATTCTTTTATCTCTCCTTTACAAATGTCCATTATTGTAGGTAAGCTAGGATTCGGTTCTGGTTTTTTATTAACAGAAACCCTTACTTTAGCTACACCATTACAGTTATCGGTCGAATTTTTTCCTATTAAATAAAAATCTTCTTCAACAGTACTAGATAATTGCCATCCATTTATAGGATCGCCAATAACTGAACCTGAAGATGACACCCATTCATAAGAATCAAAGTTGTTAGCTCCTTTCTTAATATCTACAAATGTACTACTGTAATCTCCTTCACAAGACACCACATCCTGAACAGATAACTCTAACTCATGACCAGGGGTAACTGTTACTGGAACCTCAACCATAGGAGATTTACATCCTCCTCCTCCAATTTGCCAATTATAAAACATATAATAATACAATTGATCAAAGGTATTTCCAGTTATTGATATTTGTCCTGGTATAGTATAAGGATAAACCGCGCCTGTTGAATTTCTATAAGTAGTTGCCTGAGTACCTGTTCCTAAACTCATTTGATATTTACCAGGTGGTAATGTAGCCATAATTGGTACAACTTGCGGATTAGTTAATCCAATGGTTGTCACGGAACCTGTATATGTATGTACCGTTGTAGAAGTTGCTGCATCCCTAATTATTATATTAAATGATTGCCCCATAGTATTGAAGAACATATCAACAGAGTTAATCGTTGTAGTACTTAATACTTCAAAATTCAACCACTGTGCATTTGAATTCCATGTTGAAGAACTCCCTATAGAAGGGTTTTTAGGTCCTATGAATACAGGAGCAGCCACTAAACTATCAGCTGATTGAACCCAATAACTCGTTGATTGTGTTAAAACAGGTGTTTTAAAATTAGCTCCCGTATGTACTAAATTACCTCCATTTTCTTTATCATACCAATTGACAACTCCACCAGCAAAATTTGCAGTAAGATCTGCCACACCACCACCACATAAAGTAGCTCCTGGTGCAGAAATGAAGTCTGGATAATCACACAAGGTTCTAAATTTTTGTTCTATTGTCCATGCTCCTTTATCTTTAGGATCACAAATTGCACGGACATATACTTTATACTCTTTTTCAGGAGATAGTCCTGTAGCGGTAACTTTTAAAGCTCCTGCTGCTGTAACAGTATTAAATACTGCTCCAGGATCTCCCGGAAGTCCAATATCACTTGCTTCACGAATTTCAACTTCATATGGTATACTTCCATTATGAGGATCTATCCAAGAAACTTCTACACTATTTTTCGTAATATTATCTAAATTAACTGTGTCTATAGGTTTACAAGTTGGGGCTTTCTCATAATTAACATCATCTATATAAATTGTTGATAATGCGGTACCCCCATTATGCGCCAGTCTAAAACCAAAATAATCATCAGTAGTACCTGCTGGTAGTATCACAATATATTCCTCAAATGTAGTATGGTTTATATCATAAGTAGCCAAAACAGTAAATGTAGAAGTTGCCGTATTACCATTAGCCCTAACTACTTCTAATTTATTTGTTCCCGCAGTTGTTGAAGTTGCTCTAACTACAAAACGCAATTGTTTAGTACCATTTCCTAAATTATCTGTTTCAGGAGAAACTAAAATTAAGTTTTGTCCAACATTCGCTGTCGAATTAGTTTTATACATATAAAAAGAATTCTTTGGCGACACCGAATAAGTTGCAGAAACATAACCATAGCCAGTTGTAGTAACATCATCTATTACTTCCCAACAATGTGGTTTAGTTACATTAGTTGAACCTCCCGTAGATGTGGTATCAAATCCTTCGTAGAAATCGTTTAAAATAACCCCGCACAAAGTGGTAAACGAAGTAGGGTATTGTGTCCAATCGCCCTTAGTTGTGCCACAAACACTACGTACAAAAACTTCATAATCTTTTCCAGGCGTTAAACCTGTTATATTTGCAGTTGTAGCACCAGTAACAGTACCAGAAATTGTAGGCATACCAACTGCTCGCAACTCATAATCATAAGTTGTTACACCAGGGGTTAAGGATGCATTCCATGAAATTGTTGCTGTTGTAGCTGTTATGGCTGTAGCTGTAATATTTAATGGAAATGCACATGGCATTAAATCTTCGTAATAAACATCATCCAAATAAACATAAGGTGAAGTACCTACTCTGTCAAAAGAAAACGCAAAATAATCATCTGTAGTAGCAGGCAAGAATACAATATACTCTGTCCAATCTATTGTTGTTATATTAATTGTTTGAAGTAATGTTTTAGTAGAAGTAGCTGTTTTTCCATCCATACGATAAATCTCAAACTTAGGAACTACGGTAGCAGAAGTTTTCTTTGCCCAAAAACGGATTTGCTTAGTCCCATTTCCTAAATTATCAGTCTCTGGTGAAATTAATAATATATCACCATTGGTAGTAGATGGTCTATAAGTATAAAAACCTTTACCTCCTGTTGTACGCGTTGCCGTTGTAGTTACATAACCGTACGCAGATGTACCTCCTGTAGTATTTACATATGTCCAACAAAGTGGAGCTGTTGGTGCAGTTGAAGTTCCTGTATCGGTGGTATCAAAACCTTCAAAGAAATTGCCTGTCATCACATCGCACAATGTATTAAACTCTCCTGGAAACTGTGTCCAATCTCCTTTTGAGGTTCCACAAATACTGCGTACATACACTTCATATTTTTTACCTGGTGTTAATCCTGTTACATTCGCTGTAGTTCCTGTAACAGTACCCGAAATTGTAGGCATACCAACTGATCGCAACTCATAATCATAAGTGGTTACACCCGGCGTTAAGGATGCATTCCATGAAATTGTTGCTGTTGTAGCTGTTATGGCTGTAGCTGTAATATTTAATGGGAATGTACACGGCATTAAATCCTCGTAATAAACATCATCCAAATAAACATAAGGTGAAGTACCTACTCTGTCAAAAGAAAATGCAAAATAATCATCAGTAGTAGCAGGTAAGAATACAATATACTCTTTCCAATCATCTGTTAAGGTAACTGTTTGAAGCAATGTTTTATTAGAAGTAGCCGTTTTTCCATTCATACGATAAATCTCAAACTTAGGAACTACGGTAGCAGAGGTTTTCTTAGCCCAAAAACGGATTTGCTTAGCCCCATTTCCTAAATTATCAGTCTCTGGTGAGATTAACAATATATCTCCATTGGTAGCAGATGGTCTATAAGTATAAAAACCTTTACCTCCTGTTGTACGCGTTGCCGTTGTGGTTACATAACCGTACGCAGATGTACCTCCTGTAGTATTTATGTATGTCCAACAAAGTGGAGCTGTTGGTGCAGTTGAAGTTCCTGTATCGGTTGTATCAAAACCTTCAAAGAAATTTCCTGTCATCACACCACACAATGTATCAAACTCAATAGGATACTGCGTCCAATCTCCTTTTGATGTTCCACAAACACTACGAACATACACTTCATATTTTTTACCTGGTGTCAATCCCGTCACATTTGCAGTCGTTCCTGTAACAGTTCCCGAAATTGTAGGCATACCAACTGCTCGCAACTCATAATCATAAGTTGTTACACCCGGGGTTAAGGATGCGTTCCACGAAATGGTAGCTGTTGTAGCTGTTACAGCTGTAGCTGCAATATTTAATGGATATGCACATGGCATTAAATCTTCATAATAAACATCATCCAAATGAACATAAGGTGAAGTACCTATTCTGTCAAAAGAAAACGCAAAATAATCATCTGTAGTAGCAGGCAAGAATACAATATACTCTGTCCAATCTGTTGTTGTTATATTAATTGTTCGAAGGAGCGTTTTAGTAGAATTAGATAAATTTCCATCCATACGATAAACCTCAAACTTAGGAACTACGGTAGCGGAAGTTTTCCTAGCCCAAAAACGGATTTGCTTAGTCCCATTCCCTAAATTATCAGTTTGTGGTGAAATTAATAATATATCTCCATTGGTACCAGACGGTCTATAAGTATAAAAACCTTTCCCTCCTGTTGTACGCGTTGCAGATGTGGTTACATAACCGAACGCAGATGTACCACCTGTGGTATTTACGTATGTCCAACAAAGTGGAGCTGTTGGTGCAGTTGAACTTCCTGTATCAGTGGTATCAAATCCTTCAAAGAAATTGCCTGTTATTACACCGCATGATGTATCGAACTCAATAGGAAAAGTCGTCCAATCTCCTTTTGATGTTCCACAAACACTACGTACATACACTTCATATTTTTTACCTGGTGTCAATCCTGTCACATTTGCAGTTGTTCCTGTAACAGTTCCCGAAATTGTAGGCATACCAACTGCGCGCAACTCATAATCATAAGTGGTAACACCCGGCGTCAAAGACGCATTCCACGAAATGGTAGCTGTTGTAGCTGTTATGGCTGTAGCAGTAATATTTAATGGAAATTTACATAACATCGAATCTTCATAATAAACATCATCAATGTATACAGTTGGTGATGTTCCGTTTCTTTCAAAAGAAAAAGCGAAGTAATCATCCGTGGTATTAGGTAAAAATACAATGTACTCTCTCCAATCAGTTGTTAAATTAATTGACTGTAATATTGTTTTAGTAGAAGTTGCTGTAGTTCCATCCATACGATAAACCTCAAATACAGGAACAACAGACGCTGATGTTTTTTTAGCCCAAAAACGAACCTGCTTAGTTCCAGCTCCCAGATTATTAGTTTCTGGTGAAATTAAAATAAGATCCCCATTATAGGCTGCAGTAGTAGTTGCAGATCTATAAGCATAATAACCATTTTTACCAGTACGTGATGCACTCGTTGTTACATACCCATATCCTGAAGTAGTTACTGTATCAACGTAGCCCCAACAATTTGGAAATGTATTATTAGTAGTTGTTCCTGTTGCTGTAGATTCAAAACCTTCATAAAAATTTCCTGTCACAACTCCACATAACGTATAAAAGTCCGTTTTATAAAGCCAAGGAAGAACTGTTGTTGATCCTGGACATACATATCGAATGTATACATCATGCAATTTTGAAGGACTTAAATTAGGAATTGTAACGGTAGTACTACCTGCTGGTATTGTAGCAGTTGGTGTAGTAGTAATACCAGGTACACTTTGCCCTACATACACTTCTATTGGAAACGTTGAAGCTGTTGATAAAACTATATCCGCTCCTGTTTGAGTAATATTACTAATAGTTACATTTCCAATATAGAAACAACTTGGAGGTGTAAATCTAAAAATCTGATTATTTGCTGGACGAATCTTAATATCATTTATTGCAGAAGCTGATAAGCTAGGATTTAATACATTGGTATCAAGATTAAGGAATCCTGTTCCAGTATCATCATTTATACCAATCGATGCAGAAGTACTTGAACTAACAGGCTCTCCTCCCGACTCATGTCTATAAACAAATTCAATTACATTGGTAGTTTCATAAAGTTTTATCTGGAATGAAATTATTGGAACAGTACTATTAAAATACCATTCCCAATTTAACCATTCAATTGTTAAAACACGGTTTGGTGCTGTTCCTCTAACCTGATAAGAAGCTTTTGACCCACCTGTAGCTTTACCATCTAAATCATCCCACAAAGGAGCGATAATAGGTCGTTGATTTGGATTGGCGTCTGCTAAACCATTTGTCGTTAAAGTACTTCCTACACTTCCAAAAGAAATAAAGCCATTACTACTCATAAAAAAATTAGTATAATTTTTCCCAGAGTATAAAAAATTAAATCCGATAGGTAGAGTATTACTAACCTCAGAATCGGCCTCAATGGAGGCTACCCGTGTTGCTGTCGAAGCATTTGGTGTAAATGTTCCTATCTGGTGCGAAAAAGAATAAGTAGCAACTTGTGCCCTTACTCCATACCAAAGAAAGAAAAAAAACATTAACACGAGAAATTGTGTAATTTTTTTCATAAATAATAATAATTACAATTAGTCATTTGAACGATAAACTTAAATCTTTTTTTTCAATTCTTTAAACTTAATTTAGTTTTTTTTTAACTTTTAACATATAACAATACTATTCAAAAAACACAAAACAAGTATTTTAACAAAAAACCCACTCAAGTTTGAGTGGGTTTTGTAATTAAGCTTCTCCCTTGGGAATAAAGCGTATTTGCTGTTCGTTTGTGTCCGAAGTTTTCTTAACAAACTTTTCTTCGTACTTACTGATATTTTCTTGTAAAGCGTGTAACATTCGTTTTGCATGTTCGGGTGTTAGGATAATCCTTGAACGTATTTTGGCACGCTCTACACCAGGCATTACATTTGCAAAATCTACAATAAATTCAGAACTTGAATGATTGATTACAACCAAATTAGAATAAGTTCCATTTGCTGTTTCGGCATCCAATTCTAAACTAATTTGTTTTGTTTTCTCTTCACTCATTTTATTAGAAATTTAAATCAACTTCTGGTTTTGATTCTTTCGTTCCTACCACGATATCGTCGTATTCGCGCATACCTGTTCCTGCAGGAATTCTATGTCCAACGATAACGTTTTCTTTCAATCCAGACAAGTTATCGATTTTACCAGCTACTGCTGCTTCGTTCAATACTTTTGTTGTTTCTTGGAACGATGCTGCCGAAATGAACGACTTAGTTTGTAACGATGCACGCGTAATACCTTGTAACACTGGTGTAGCTGTTGCTGTAATTACATCGCGAGCTGATACCAAGTTTTTGTCTTCTCTACGTAAAATCGAGTTTTCATCTCTTAATTCACGAACCGAAACAATTTGTCCTTCTTTTAAGGTTGTAGAATCTCCCGCATCTTCAACAACTTTCATTCCGAATAAACGATCGTTTTCACGGATAAAGTCATCTTTATGAACTAATTGTTCTTCTAAGAATAATGTATCTCCCGGATCTTGAATCTGTACTTTACGCATCATTTGACGAATTACAACTTCGAAGTGTTTGTCAGAGATTTTTACCCCTTGTAAACGATATACTTCTTGAATTTCATTTACCAAATATTGCTGAACAGCAGATGGACCTTGAATTCTTAAGATATCATCTGGAGTGATAGCTCCGTCTGATAAAGAAGTTCCCGCTTTCACGAAGTCATTCTCTTGAACTAAAATCTGATTTGATAATTTCACCAAATATTTACGAGCATCATCATCACCTGATCTTGGTGTTACGATAATCTCACGGTTACCACGTTTGATTTTCCCAAACGAAACAACTCCGTCGATTTCTGCAACAACCGCTGGGTTAGATGGATTACGAGCTTCTAACAACTCTGTAATACGTGGTAAACCTCCGGTAATATCCCCAGCTTTAGAAGATCTACGTGGGATTTTCACTAACACTTTACCTGCTTTAATTTTCTCACCATCATCTACCATTAAGTGTGCACCTACCGGTAAGTTGTATGAGCGAACTAATTCACCGTCTTTATTATAGATTAATAACGTCGGAACTAATTTTTTATTTCTTGATTCGGTAATTACTTTTTCTTGGAAACCTGTTTGCTCATCGATCTCTACCATAAACGTTTGGTTTTGCTCGATGTCTTCGTAAGCTACCTTACCAGTAAATTCTGAAACGATAACTCCGTTATATGGATCCCATTTACAGATTACAGTTCCTTCTTCTACTACTTCTTTGTCTTTTACGAAAATCGTAGATCCGTAAGGGATGTAATGTGTATTTAAAACAATTCCGGTATTTAAATCAACTAATTTTAATTCGGTTGAACGAGAAATTACGATATCGATTTCGTTTCCTTCCGCATCTTCTCCTTTTACAACTTTTAAATCCTCGATCTCTAAACGACCTTTGAATTTTGTTGAAATCGTAGAAACTTCTGAAATGTTACCAGCCGTACCACCAACGTGGAATGTACGTAATGTTAACTGCGTACCAGGCTCACCAATTGATTGTGCAGCGATTACTCCAACTGCCTCTCCTAATTGTGCCATACGGTTCGATGCCAAGTTACGTCCGTAACATTTAGCACAAATACCATGATCTGCTTCACAAGTTAATGCCGAACGAACTTCGATTTTTTCTAAAGGAGATGCATTAATTTTCGCAGCATCTGCTTCATTGATAATGTTACCCGCAGCAACGATTACTTCGTTTGTTAACGGATTAACTACATCATCAATCGTTACACGCCCTAAAACGCGCTCTCCTAAAGTTTCAACAATCTCTTCGTTTTTCTTTAACGGTTCAAAATCAATTCCTCTTAACGTACCACAATCTTCTGAATTAATGATCACATCTTGAGCAACATCATGTAAACGACGTGTTAAGTATCCAGCATCGGCTGTTTTTAACGCCGTATCGGCAAGACCTTTACGTGCACCGTGCGTAGAAATAAAGTACTCTAAGATCGATAAACCTTCTTTAAAGTTCGAAAGAATCGGGTTTTCAATAATATCTCCACCTGAAGCTGTCGATTTTTTAGGTTTAGCCATCAATCCACGCATACCTGTTAACTGACGAATCTGCTCTTTAGATCCACGGGCTCCAGAATCCAACATCATGTATACTGAGTTAAACCCTTGTTGATCCTCGCGAATGTTCTTCATAGCCAATTCTGTCAATAAAGCATTCGTAGAAGTCCAAACGTCAATTACCTGATTGTAACGTTCGTTGTTAGTAATTAATCCCATGTTATAGTTCATGGTAATACCTTCAACTTGTTGGTTCGCATCGTCAATCATTCCTTGTTTTTGATCTGGAATTTTGATATCACCTAACGAGAATGATAATCCACCACGGAATGCGTAACCGTATCCCATATCTTTCATATCATCCAAGAATTTAGCCGTTGTAGGAACATCCGTTACAGCCAAAATCTTACCAATAATATCGCGTAATGATTTTTTCGTTAATACCTCATTGATGAAACCTGCTTCTTCCGGAACTACCTCGTTAAACAAGATACGGCCTGCAGATGTTTCAATGATTTGATATACTAATTCTCCTTCTGCATTGAAATCTTTTGCACGAACTTTTACCGGCGCGTTCAAATCTAAACGTCCTTCGTTAATTGCAATATTCACTTCTTCTGCCGAGTAGAATGTTAATCCTTCTCCTTTTACAATATGTTCCGGAGTAGATCTACGGATTTTAGTCATATAATAAAGACCTAAAACCATGTCTTGAGACGGAACTGTAATAGGCGCACCATTTGCAGGATTTAAGATATTGTGCGAAGCCAACATTAATAATTGTGCTTCTAAAATAGCCTCTGGTCCTAATGGTAAGTGAACCGCCATCTGGTCACCATCGAAATCGGCGTTGAATGCCGTACACACTAATGGGTGTAAACGAATCGCTTTTCCTTCGATTAATTTTGGCTGGAATGCCTGAATACCCAAACGGTGTAACGTAGGAGCACGGTTTAACAATACCGGATGTCCTTTAATTACGTTTTCTAAGATATCCCAAACTACAGGTTCTTTTTTATCGATGATCTTTTTAGCAGACTTTACCGTTTTTACAATTCCACGCTCAATCAATTTACGGATTACGAATGGTTTGTATAATTCGGCAGCCATGTCTTTTGGAAGACCACACTCATATAATTTTAATTCGGGTCCCACAACAATTACCGAACGAGCCGAGTAATCTACACGTTTACCTAACAAGTTTTGACGGAAACGACCTTGCTTCCCTTTTAACGAGTCAGATAACGATTTTAATGGACGCTGAGATTCTGTTTTAACAGCTGTTGCTTTACGCGTGTTATCGAATAATGAATCAACCGCTTCTTGTAACATACGCTTTTCGTTACGTAAGATTACTTCAGGAGCTTTAATTTCCATTAATCGTTTTAAACGATTGTTACGGATGATTACACGACGATATAAATCATTTAAATCTGATGTTGCGAAACGGCCACCATCAAGCGGAACTAATGGGCGTAATTCTGGCGGAATAACCGGTACTACTTTTAAAATCATCCATTCTGGACGGTTTTCTCTGTTTTCGTTCGACTCACGGAAAGCCTCAACAACTTGTAAACGTTTTAATGCTTCGGTTTTACGTTGTTTAGATGTTTCGTTATTAGCTGCGTGACGTAATTGGTACGACAAAGCATCTAAATCGGTACGCTCTAACAAGTCCATAATACATTCAGCACCCATTTTAGCGATGAATTTATTTGGATCGTTATCATCTAAATATTGATTTTCCATAGGAAGTGTATCTAAAATATCAAGATACTCGTTCTCTGTAAGGAAATCTAAACGTTTTAATTCTTCACCATCAGGACGTTTTGCAATACCTGTTTGGATCACAACATATTTTTCGTAATAGATAATTTCGTCTAATTTTTTAGACGGCAATCCTAAGATGTAACCAATTTTGTTAGGTAACGAACGGAAATACCAAATGTGAGCAATTGGCACCACTAAATTAATATGTCCTACTCTATCGCGACGTACTTTTTTCTCGGTAACTTCAACACCACAACGGTCACAAACGATTCCTTTGTAGCGAATTCTTTTATATTTTCCACAAGCACATTCGTAGTCTTTTACAGGACCAAAAATACGCTCACAGAATAAACCATCGCGCTCTGGTTTGTGCGTACGATAGTTAATGGTTTCAGGTTTTAAAACCTCACCTCTTGATTCTGCTAAAATCGATTCTGGTGATGCTAATCCGATAGAGATTTTATTAAATCTTTTTACGGTATTTTTATCTTTACTATTGTTTCTGTTATTCATCATAGTTTTTACTATTGATTTATTTGCAATTAAAAATTGATTCTTATTTAAGTCGATAGCCGTTAGACTAAGACTTAAACACTACCTCGGATTACTTCTCTAAACTTCAGACATCTATCGTGAAGTGCTAATTATAAACTGTGTTATAAAAAATCGGAACGGTTTACGGGTATAAATCCTAAAAACTTATTGAAATTAAGTATTCAGTTTTCGGGCAATTTACCTAAAAACTGAATACTTTATGGTTTTGTTATTCTTCTAATCTAATATCTAAACCAAGACCTTTTAATTCATGCATTAATACATTGAACGATTCTGGTAATCCTGGTTCTGGCATTGGCTCACCTTTTACGATTGCTTCGTATGTTTTAGCTCTACCAATAACATCATCCGATTTAACAGTCAATATCTCACGTAATGTAGAAGATGCACCATAAGCCTCAAGAGCCCAAACCTCCATCTCTCCAAAACGCTGACCTCCAAATAACGCTTTACCTCCTAATGGCTGTTGCGTAATTAAAGAGTAAGGACCAATAGAACGTGCGTGCATTTTATCATCAACCATGTGACCTAATTTCAACATATAGATTACACCTACTGTTGCTTTTTGGTCGAAACGTTCTCCTGTACCACCATCATACAAATAGGTATGACCAAAACGAGGTACACCTGCATCGTCCGTTAATTGATTGATTTGATCTAATGAAGCTCCGTCGAAAATTGGCGTTGCGAATTTTTTACCTAATTTTTTACCTGCCCATCCTAACACCGTTTCATAAATCTGACCGATGTTCATACGAGATGGTACCCCAAGTGGATTCAATACGATATCTACCGGTGTTCCGTCTTCTAAGAATGGCATGTCTTCATCGCGAACAATTTTAGCAACAATACCTTTATTACCGTGACGTCCCGCCATTTTATCACCTACACGTAACTTACGTTTTTTAGCAATGTAAACTTTCGCTAATTTTAAGATACCTGATGGTAATTCATCTCCAACTGTAATCATAAATTTCTCACGACGCAATACTCCTTGAATGTCGTTTAATTTAATTTTATAGTTGTGGATTAAGTCGGTAATCATTTCATTTGTATGATCATCAGTTGTCCACTGACCTTTAGTTAAGTGCGTAAAATCTTCGATTGCATGTAACATTTTAAGTGTGTACTTCTTACCTTTTGGTAATACTTCTTCACCTAAATCGTTCATTACACCTTGCGATGTTTTACCATTAACTAAATGGAATAACTTGTCTACCAAACGATCTTTCAATTCGTTGAATTTCACATCGAATTGTGTGTCTAATAAGGCAATATCTTCTTTATCTTTAGAACGTTTGCGTTTATCTTTTACTGCGCGAGCAAATAATTTTTTATCTAAAACAACTCCGCGTAATGATGGAGAAGCTTTTAATGAAGCGTCTTTAACATCACCTGCTTTGTCACCAAAGATTGCGCGTAATAATTTTTCTTCCGGTGTTGGATCTGATTCTCCTTTTGGTGTAATCTTACCAATTAAGATATCGCCAGGTTTTACTTCAGCTCCAATACGAATCATTCCGTTTTCGTCTAAGTCTTTAGTAGCCTCTTCTGAAACGTTTGGAATATCGTTTGTTAACTCTTCAGAACCTAATTTTGTATCACGCACTTCTAATGTATAATCATCGATGTGGATTGATGTAAAGATATCGTCACGAACTACTCGCTCAGAAATCACAATCGCATCCTCGAAGTTATATCCTTTCCAAGGCATGAATGCTACTTGTAAGTTACGTCCTAAAGCTAATTCACCGCTTTGTGTTGCATATCCTTCACATAAAACCTGACCTTTAGAAACTCTATCTCCTTTACGAACAATTGGTTTAAGGTTGATAGAAGTACTTTGGTTTGTTTTACGGAATTTAATTAAGTTGTATGTTTTTTCATCCGCGTCGAAGCTTACTAAACGCTCGTCGTCTGTACGATCGTATTTAATCGTAATTTTCTGAGCATCTACATAAACTACTTCTCCTTCTCCTTCAGCATTGATTAATACACGAGAGTCGGTTGCAACTTGTTTCTCTAATCCTGTTCCCACGATTGGAGATTCTGGACGCAATAACGGAACTGCCTGACGCATCATGTTTGATCCCATCAACGCACGGTTCGCATCATCATGCTCTAAGAACGGAATTAACGATGCAGAAATAGAAGCAATCTGATTTGGCGCAACGTCGGCATAGTTCAACTCTGTTGGTTCAACAACCGGGAAGTCGGCATCTTGTTTTGCTACTACTCTTTCGTCTTCAATTTTTCCGTCTGCCGCAACATTCACAGTTGCTTGTGCAATTAATTTTTCTTCTTCTTCTTCAGCCGATAAATAAACCGGAGCTTCATTAATTTGTAACACTCCGTTTTCTACTTTACGGTAAGGTGTTTCAATGAATCCCATGTTGTTTACTTTTGCGTAAACTGCTAACGAAGAAATCAAACCAATGTTTGGTCCCTCTGGAGTTTCAATCGGACATAAACGACCATAATGCGTATAGTGAACGTCACGAACCTCGAAACCTGCTCTTTCACGAGAAAGACCACCTGGTCCTAAAGCCGATAGACGACGTTTATGTGTGATCTCTGCCAATGGATTGGTTTGATCCATGAATTGAGATAACTGGTTGGTTCCGAAGAACGAGTTGATCACAGACGATAATGTTTTCGCGTTAATCAAATCGATTGGCGTAAACACCTCATTATCACGAACGTTCATACGCTCGCGGATTGTACGTGCCATACGTGCCAAACCAACACCAAACTGAGCCGATAACTGCTCACCTACTGTACGTACACGACGGTTTGATAAGTGGTCAATATCATCGATCTCTGCTTTTGAATTAATCAACTCGATCAAGTATTTAACAATCGTGATAATATCTTCTTTTGTTAAAACTTGTTTATCGATTGGTGTATCTAAATTCAATTTTTTGTTCATTCTGTAACGACCAACATCTCCTAAGTTGTAACGTTGATCAGAGAAGAACAGTTTATCTATAATACCTCTTGCTGTTTCTTCATCAGGAGGCAATGCGTTTCTTAATTGACGATAAATATATTCAACTGCTTCTTTTTCCGAGTTTGTCGGGTCTTTTTGAAGCGTATTGTGAATAATGGTATAATCTGCCTGATTGCTATCTTCTTTATGTAATAAAATAGTCTTAACATCAGCTTCAATAATCTCCTCGACATTGTCTTTATCTAAAACAATATCACGATCTAAAATAATTTCTGTACGCGGAATCGTTACTACTTCTCCTGTATCCTCATCTACGAAATCCTCGTGCCAAATATTTAATACACGTGCCGCCAAACGACGTCCGATGTATTTCTTTAAACCTGTTTTAGATACTTTTACTTCTTCTGCAAGGTCGAAGATTTCAAGGATATCCTTATCTCTTTCGAATCCGATTGCACGGAATAAAGTAGTTACAGGTAATTTTTTCTTACGGTCGATATAAGCGTACATTACGCTATTGATATCTGTTGCAAATTCGATCCAAGAACCTTTGAACGGAATAATACGTGCAGAATACAATTTCGTACCGTTAGCGTGGAATGATTGTCCGAAGAAAACACCCGGCGAACGATGCAATTGAGAAACCACAACGCGTTCAGCTCCGTTGATTACAAATGTTCCACTTGGAGTCATATATGGTATCGTTCCCAAATAAACATCTTGTACGATGGTTTCGAAATCTTCGTGTTCTGGGTCGGTACAATATAATTTTAAACGTGCTTTAAGAGGAACGCTATACGTTAAACCTCTATCGATACACTCTTCAATAGAATAGCGTGGAGGATCTACGAAATAGTCTAAAAACTCTAATACGAATTGGTTACGCGTATCCGTAATAGGAAAGTTTTCCATGAAGGTTTTGTATAAACCTTCGTTACCTCTTTCTTCTGATTTTGTTTCTAATTGAAAAAAATCTTTAAACGATTTTACCTGAATATCTAGAAAATCTGGATAAGCAGGAATGTTTTTTGTAGAGGCAAAATTTAATCTTTCAGTATGATTTGTAATCATCAATGGACAAAATTTTGGTTTAAAAAAGTAATTTTTTGTGTAAAAACACAGCTATTTAATACTTCCTAATTTAATTAACCAACACATCTTAAAAACAAACCAGGAAATTGTTTGCCTTTTTCTTCGCTATTGATTATTTTTTATATGCAAAATGGTTTAGGCCGTTGGGAATTTTCCCAAGGCCTAAACCGTAAAATTTATAATATTGTGAGATTATTTTAACTCAACAACAGCACCAGCTTCTTCTAATGCTTTTTTCAATCCTTCAGCTTCGTCTTTAGAAACTCCTTCTTTAATGTTAGATGGAGTAGCATCAACTAAATCTTTAGCTTCTTTTAATCCTAAACCTGTTAATTCTTTAACAGCTTTAACAACAGCTAACTTAGAAGCACCAGCTTCTTTTAACACAACTGTGAATTCAGTTTGCTCTTCAGCAGCAGCAGCGTCACCACCACCAGCTACTACAACTGCAGCTGCAGCTGGCTCAATACCATACTCATCTTTTAATATAGTTGCTAATTCGTTAACTTCTTTAACTGTTAAATTAACTAATTGTTCTGCGAATTGTTTCAAATCTGCCATTTTTCTATCTTTTAATTTGATTTGTAAAAATATAATTTATTAATGTGCGTTCGTAAGAACTTTAAAGACTGTAGCTTAAACTACTATTCTTCGTCTTTAAATTGGTTTTTAAGAGCTGAAATAACTCTTTGAGCAGGAGATTGTAATAATCCGATGATATCTCCGATAACTTCTTCTTTAGATTTAATTGCTACTAAGCTATCTAATAAGTTGTCACCAATAAAGATTTCTTCGTTGATATACGCTCCTTTGAATACAGGTTTTTCACCTTTTTTACGGAATTCTTTTATGATTTTAGCAGGTCCGTTAGCAACCTCTGCAATCATAATAGCGCTGTTTCCTTTTAAAATAGAAGGTAAATCACCATACTCATTTTCTGAAGCTTCCATTGCTTTTTCTAACAATGTGTTTTTAACTACTTCTAATTTAATACCAGCTTTAAAACAAGCTCTACGTAAGTCTGAAGTAGTTGAAGCATTTAATCCAGAGATATCTGCAACATAAATAATTTTAGTCTCAGCTAACTGTGCAGTTAAATCTTGAATCGCAATTGATTTTTCTTCTCTAGTCATACTAAATAATTTTAACTACCAATTATACTGCTTTTGGATCTAAAGCAATAGCAGGACTCATAGTACTTGATATGTGGATAGACTTGATATAAGTACCTTTTGCTGCAGTTGGTTTTAATTTGATTAATGTTTGGATTAATTCAGATGCATTTTCAGCAATTTGCTCAGCACCGAAAGATGCTTTACCGATTCCTGCGTGAACGATACCAGTTTTATCAACTTTAAAATCGATTTTACCAGCTTTCACTTCTTGTACAGCTTTAGCAACATCCATAGTTACCGTTCCTGTTTTAGGGTTTGGCATTAAACCACGAGGACCTAACACACGTCCTAATGGACCTAATTTACCCATTACAGCAGGCATTGTGATAATTACGTCGATATCTGTCCAACCATCTTTAATTTTTTGAAGATAGTCATCTAAACCTACGTGATCAGCTCCAGCAGCTTTTGCTTCAGCTTCTTTATCCGGAGTAACTAATGCTAATACTCTTACATCTTTACCTGTACCGTGTGGTAATGTTACAACCCCACGTACCATTTGATTTGCTTTACGAGGATCAACTCCTAAACGTACAGCAATATCAACAGACTCGTCAAATTTTGCAGAAGCGATTTCTTTAACTAATGCAGAAGCATCTTTTAAAGAATAAAATTTGTTCTTCTCAATTTTTGCAGCAGCCTCTTTTTGCTTTTTTGTTAACTTTGCCATTTCTTCTTTTCTTTAAAATTAAAAAGGAGCGTTTCCTGTTACTGTTATACCCATAGAACGTGCAGTTCCAGCAACCATAGACATTGCTTTCTCGATTGTGAAAGCATTTAAATCTGCCATTTTATCTTCCGCAATTGCTTTTACTTGATCCCAAGTAACAGAAGCAACTTTTTTACGGTTTGGTTGACCAGATCCTGACTTCACTTTCGTGATTTCTAACAATTGAACAGCAGCAGGCGGCGTTTTAACAACAAAATCAAATGATTTGTCTTTGTAAACTGTGATTTGTACTGGAAGTACTTTTCCTGGTTTATCCTGTGTTCTAGCATTGAATTGCTTACAGAATTCCATGATATTAACTCCAGCAGCCCCCAAAGCAGGTCCAACCGGTGGCGATGGATTCGCAGCACCTCCCTTAACTTGTAGTTTAACTACTTTACTAATTTCTTTTGCCATTTTTAAAAAAATTTAGCACATCTTTCAGTTGGAAGCGATTGATGTGAATATGTAACAATTATATTTTTTCTACTTGTGTGAAGCTTAATTCTAAAGGTGTTTTTCTTCCAAAAATTTTCACCATTACTTCAAGCTTGCTCTTATCTTCGTTAACTTTTTCAACTGTACCGTTGAATCCGTTGAATGGTCCGTCGACTACTTTTACTGTTTCGCCTTCTTCGAAATTCATCTTTCCACGTTCAACAGTAATTGCTAATTCGTCAACTTTTCCTAATAATCTATTTACTTCAGCTTGTCTTAAAGGCACAGGATCACCACCACGAGTTTCTCCTAAAAAGCCAATAACACCTGCAATAGATTTTATGATATGTGGTAATTCACCGGTTAAATTAGCTTCAATCATTACATAACCTGGAAAATAGATACGTTCTTTCGTTACTTTTTTTCCATCTTTTTGAGAAACCACTTTTTCAGTCGGAACTAAAACCTGAGAAAGGTAATCTTCCATTCCTAAACGAGCAATTTCTGTTTCTATGTAACTTTTAACTTTATTTTCTTGACCACTAACCGCTCTAACTACATACCATTTTTTAATGCTATTTTCTGCCATCTCGTTAGTCTTGATTAAGAATTTAGTATATTAAAAAAACCAGCAATAGCTTTTGCAAATACAGTGTCTACCCCCCATGTTGCTAATGAAAACACAATAGTAAAAATAGCAACGATAATAGTATAACGCTGTACTTCTGCCCAAGGTGTCCACGTAACATTAGATTTTAATTCTGTAAACGCATCAGATATGTAATTAAATACTTTAGCCATAATTTTTTGAATTTGCACGGGTGGAGGGATTCGAACCCCCATCAACGGTTTTGGAGACCGCTATTCTACCCTTGAACTACACCCGTTTGTTAAAAAGTTGGTAGCATACACTACCAACTTTAATTTAATATATCTAAACTAGAAATTAGTCTAAGATTTCAGTTACCTGACCAGCACCTACTGTACGTCCACCTTCGCGGATAGCGAAACGTAAACCTACTGATAATGCGATTGGTTGTAACAACTCAACAGTAATAGTTAAGTTATCTCCAGGCATAACCATGTCAGTTCCTTCTGGTAACATGATAGTACCAGTTACGTCAGTTGTACGTACATAAAACTGAGGACGGTAGTTGTTGTGGAATGGAGTGTGACGTCCACCTTCTTCTTTTTTCAAGATATAAACCTCAGCTTTGAATTTAGCGTGTGGCTTAACTGAACCTGGTTTACAAATAACCATACCACGACGGATATCAGTTTTGTCAATACCACGCAATAATAAACCTACGTTATCTCCTGCTTCACCACGATCTAAGATTTTACGGAACATCTCAACCCCTGTAATTGTAGAAGTTAATTTGTCAGCTCCCATACCGATGATTTCAACTGGATCTCCAGTATTAGCAACTCCAGTTTCGATACGTCCTGTAGCAACAGTACCACGACCTGTAATTGTAAATACATCCTCAACTGGCATCAAGAATGGTTTTTCGTTATCACGTACTGGCTCTTCGATCCAAGCATCTACTGCAGCCATTAATTCCATGATAGTATCAACCCATTTTTGCTCACCGTTTAAAGCTCCTAATGCAGAACCTTTAACTACTGGACCATTATCACCATCATACTGATAGAAAGATAATAGGTCACGTACTTCCATTTCTACTAACTCTAATAACTCAGCGTCATCAACCATATCAACTTTGTTTAAGAAAACAACGATACGAGGAATACCTACTTGGCGTCCTAATAAGATGTGCTCACGAGTTTGTGGCATTGGTCCGTCAGTTGCAGCTACTACTAAGATAGCCCCATCCATTTGCGCAGCACCAGTAACCATGTTTTTAACGTAATCCGCGTGACCTGGACAGTCAACGTGTGCGTAGTGACGGTTAGCTGTTTGGTACTCTACGTGAGAAGTATTAATTGTAATACCACGCTCTTTTTCTTCAGGTGCGTTATCAATAGAGTCGAATGAACGAGCTTCTGATAAACCTGCGTCTGCTAAAACTTTAGTGATAGCAGCAGTAGTAGTAGTCTTACCGTGATCTACGTGTCCGATAGTACCGATATTTAAGTGCGGTTTCGAACGATCAAAAGTTTCTTTTGCCATGATTTAATAATTTAATCTTAGTTATATAATTAGTGTTCAACTTTAATCCACTCTTTGAGCCAATGACGGGATTTGAACCCGTGACCTCTTCCTTACCAAGGAAGCACTCTACCCCTGAGCTACACCGGCCTGTTGAATTAATTGTGGGGAGAGCAGGATTCGAACCTGCGAAGGTTTCCCAACGGATTTACAGTCCGTCCTCGTTGGCCGCTTGAGTATCTCCCCTAACCTCGTTTCTTTTAAATTGTGAGCCTCTGGAGGGACTCGAACCCACGACCTGCTGATTACAAATCAGCTGCTCTAGCCAACTGAGCTACAGAGGCAATTTAAAAAGTCCGCTATTTCTAACGGACTGCAAATATATATACTTATTTAAAAAAACAAAAGCCTTTTTGTCTTTTTTTAAAATAATTAATATGTTTTAATTTTCTCTTTGCGTTTAACTAATAAACGTTCTAGAGCATCAGCACCCGTATCTGTAGCTTCTTCAAATGTTTTAGCCGTTTTTTTAACGATTAAATCATCGCCAGGGATCTTTACTAATATATCAACCGATTTATTTTCTTTCCCACTGGTATTTTCAGTATGCAAAGATACATCAATTCCTACAATTTTATCATAATACTGTTCTAATTTTCCTAGACGCTCATTTATAAAATCAACTAATTTTCTGTCAACATTAAAGTTAACTGCTTGAATGTTCACTTTCATAATTTTCTGTTTAAAGGTTTATAATACATCATCATCTTTCCGGAATCGCGGATGTGCAGACGCATACGTTTTTTTCAACTCAGCTAAACTAGTGTGCGTATAAATTTGAGTTGAAGATAAACTTGCGTGACCCAAAATCTCCTTAATTGTATTAAGATTTGCACCTGCGTTTAACATATGTGTAGCAAAGGTATGACGCAACACATGCGGGCTTTTTTTCCCTTTAGATGTTACACCTCTAAAATAATTATTTATTAGTCGATAAACAAATGTTTGATTTAAAATTTCACCATTTTTTAACAAAAAAAAATTCTTAGCATAACTTGATGGAAATTGCTTATTTCGTTCAATCAAAAACTCATCTAAAATACTTGACAATTCTGAAATTAACGGAACGATACGTTCTTTTGATCGCTTACCAAGAACCTTAATTTCTTGTCGATTTAAATCGACATTTTCAATTTGAAGGTTAATCAATTCCGATTTACGAATTCCTAAAGCATAAAAAAGCGAAATAATCACGTATTCTTGGAAACCAAAAAAGTCATTTTGAAAATCGGAACGTTCTATTGTTTTCATTTCTTGTTCAGAAAAAGGAACCTGAAGCACTTTTTTTGTCCGTAAGGATTTATGCCCTTCTAAAGGAAAAGTCAAAATAGTTTTGGTTATATAAAGAAACTTGAAATAGTTTTTTAAAGACGCTACTTTTCGGTTAATGGAATTATTACTTAAATTTTGCAACGAAAGATGAACCAACCATTTGCGAATATCTTGATACGTTATCTCACTAACTTCGGAAATACTTTTTTCTATAAAGTCCAAAAACGATTTTACATCTTTCACATACGCATTTACGGTATGTAAGGAAAAGTGCTTTTCTTTAAGCAAATAGTCTTGATATTGTGTGATATAATTTTCCATAAAAAAATCGCTAATCAAAGTTAACTTTAATTAGCGACTATAAAAACATTTTTTCAACGATTAGAATTCTACAGAATCTTTTAAGCGCTGAATATATTGTGCTTTTTGCATTTGAGCTCTTTTTGATACAGAAGGCTTCGTGAAGTTTTTACGACTTCTTAATTGACGTAACGTTCCTGTTTTGTCAAATTTTCTTTTGTAGCGTTTTAACGCTCTATCAATATTTTCTCCGTCTTTAATTGGAATGATCAACATAATTTATACACCTCCTCTCGTTAATGGGTGCAAATGTAAAACTATTTTTTGAAATACAAATTATAAATTTTGTTTTATTTCCCTAAACTCCTTTTCAGCAATTAACTCATTCAGATATTTTCTGGATAACTTACGTCCTTTTAAATATCTCCCGTTTATTGAATCTTCATAATAGAATTCAATAAAATATTCTAATTCCTTAAAAGTTAATTCTTTCGGACTTAAGAAACGTTTATTATCATCAACATAAACTCCGCCTTCATGTTTTTCATTCTCAATTTTATTAATTTTCAAAATGGGAATAGTTTCATTTACTTCATCAACAATATAAAGACTATTATTCAACATTTCCTTATTTACAATACCCAAATATTCCGATAAAATTCTTTTTTCAACAATAATTCTCCCTCTTCCAAAAACATGTCTGTCTTCTTGATTCTTTTTAACACTAGAAATCCAATATTCATCACCCGATTCTACTTCATAAAAATTTCCGTTTATTCCTTTCCCACTTAAACTTCGAAATGCCTTACCATTAAAGTATATTGTTTTTCTACTTTTTGAAAATGAAACCATTCCAATCCAAGCAGGCCCATCATCGCTAAAACCAGATTTTAATTCAATATATTTAATTTCTATTTCCATTCTATAATTATTCTGTAAGATGAAGATAACAAAAAAGGAAAGACTTTCGCCTTTCCTCTTTATATCTATTTCTGTATTCCAAAAAAAATTAGTCTTTTAAAATATTTCTAGAAATTACTAATTTTTGAATTTCGGTTGTTCCTTCTCCAATGGTACATAATTTAGAATCACGGAAGAATTTCTCTACAGGGAAATCTTTCGTATATCCGTAACCTCCGTGAATTTGGATTGCCTCTGTAGAAACTTTCACACACACTTCAGACGAATACATTTTCGCCATTGCACCAATTTTAGTTACCGGTTTGTTGTTATTTTTTAAGAATGCCGCTTTGTGCAATAACAATTCAGAAGCTTCAATTTCGGTTGCCATATCAGCTAATTTAAAACCAATTGCTTGGAATTCTGAAATTGGTTTTCCGAACTGAACGCGTTCTTTCGAATATTTTAAAGCTGCTTCGTAAGCTCCTTTTGCAATTCCTAAAGATAAAGCTCCGATCGAAATACGTCCGCCATCTAAAATCTTCATCGCTTGGATAAACCCTTCTCCTACTTCTCCTAAACGGTTTTCGTCCGAAATACGGCAGTTATCAAAAATCAACTCCGCAGTTTCAGAAGCACGCATTCCTAATTTATTTTCTTTTCTACCAGAAGAAAAACCTGGAGTTCCTTTTTCAATCACAAAAGCAGTCATTCCTTTTGAATCTCCTTTTTCACCTGTACGCGCAATTACAACCGCAACGTTTCCAGAAATTGCATGCGTAATAAAGTTTTTAGCTCCGTTTAAAATCCAATCGTTTCCGTCTTTTACAGCTGTTGTAGCCATTCCTCCTGCGTCAGATCCTGTATTGTGTTCTGTTAATCCCCAAGCGCCAATCCATTCGGCAGTTGCTAATTTAGGAATCCATTTCTTTTTTTGTTCTTCATTTCCGAACGTTAGAATATGATTTGTACACAATGAATTATGCGCAGCTACCGATAAACCAATTGAAGAATCTACTTTAGAAATTTCTTCAATAATCGTAATATATTCGTGGTAACCTAATCCAGATCCGCCTAATTCTTCAGGAACCAAAACGCCCATATATCCCATTTCTCCCAATTTTTTGAATAATTCAAGCGGAAAAATCTGGTCTTCGTCCCACGTCATAATATTTGGTCTGATCTCTTTTTCTGCAAAATCTCTAATCGATTGCGCAATCATTGCTTGCGTTTCGTTATACTCAAAGTTCATTTTTAATTTGTTTATTTGTTCTGTTTTTTGCTTGTTTTTCTAAAAATCCAAATATAACCTAATTATTTTTAATTTGTCAAGTGGAAAACTGCTAATATTTTCTAAATCTTCAATATTTAACCGTTCTTCTTTCTTACTCCGAAACACGACAATTTCTCTTGCCAAACGCGCATTTAGATACGGAATTTGAGCAATTTCGTCTTTTGAAGCGGTATTTAAATTCACTTTTTTAATTTCGGGCTTGCTTTTTATATACACATTTTGCTTTAAAACATGAACTGCTTCTGGACGCAAACCTTTGATATAATTCAATTGATCGACCGAAATAAAACCTTTTAATTGTTCGCGTTCTGATAAAACCAAATTCGCAAAATAATTTCCAATTCCATTTATTGCGATTAACTCATCAAATGTAATGGTGTTTAAATCGACTTTCTTTACAACCTTTTCTTTCTTAAAATCGATTCGTTGTTTTTGTTGCGTCCATTCAGGAAATTTAAAATAAACCGAAATCTTTGCTAACAACTCGTCCGAAACGTTCGTCACATTTTGAAATTCTTTTGCAGAATTTATAAATTTCCCTCCTGCTCTAAATCGACTTAACCGATCAACTTCTTCTACATTCATTCCTAATTTCGCAGCTTTTTCGTCGTTTATATAATTAGGATTAAAAGGTTGCATTTCGTACTTCTTTAAAGAAACCGATTTCAAGCTGTCGATTTCTCTTTGAACTTCCGTATCAACCACAAAACTTGATTTATTTTCCTTTGTATTATATTTCAACATTAAAATTACTACTTGCAATAAAACCACCATTCCGATCAAAATCAAAATCGAAAAACGTTGCTTTTTATTGAAATAAGGAATTTTCGTTTTCATCTGTCCATCAGTTTTATTCCAATATCGCAATTTAAACAACGTCTTAAATCGCAATAATTCTTCTTTAAAAACAAAACCGACTGACTATCTAAAGCGTTTTCAATCGGAACCTTTAATGCTTTAAACAAATTCGTTGTCGCATTTTTTTCGAAAGTAGTTGATTGATAACGTTGTAAAATCTCTTCTATCATATCATTTCCTATTTGCTGATGATACACATATTGAAAAGGCAAAATAGTATTAATGAGAATTAATTGATAAAACGAAGGCGAAATGGTTTTGTTGCGTTTGGGATGTTCGCGATTAAAAACATAATGCGTTTGCCAATAATCAGAAGGTTTGATTCCTAACAATGGATTTTTAACACAAAGTTCTTCGGGATTTTTGACCAAATTAAAAAGGAATAATTGCGTATGAAAAAAACTTGCAAATTGCACTAATCGGATTGTTGGAAAATTATCGGGACGCAATTTATAAAACTCAACCTTTTTAGAAATAGTCGATAAATTATACTTTTGCTTTAAATACTGATACGTTTTCTTTAATCGATTAAAATAAAAAGATTCGTTGTTTTCATTGAGCAAATTTGCCGTTCCTAAAAATAAAGCTTCTAAATGAATTAAAACCGATTGTTCTTTTTTTAGGATTTTTAAAGGAAGATTTTTCGCTATTTCATAAAAAGATTCGTTGTTGACATTTAAACCAAAGTTTCGAAGCAATAACCGATAAAAAGCTTCTTCCCAATCGTTTTGCGTTTCTTTCAATTCCACAACAATTCGATCTGTGAATTGTTCCAAACGTTCGATTATTAATTTTTCTTTCCACAAAACCCAATCAAAAGCAGAAAAACGATGAATCGATTCTTCACAGAAAATATATTTTGGTTGTAACTTAAATTGATTGTAAGCTTTAAAAACCGATTGAGGAACAAAATTTTTTAAAACCAAAGTCGGAATTTCGGAACCATTATTGCGTAAAACCGGTACATCATCATTCCAAACAACATGCAAAATTACATTGTTGTATTTAGGATCTTGTTCGTGATTATGAAGATACCAATCGGAAGCGTTTACGTGCATTTCTACGTTTCCCGCCCAAAGCTGATCGTCGATATACATTTTAGCATTAAAAAAATCAGGACCTTCGGATCCTAAAAACAAACCAAAATCTTTTATCACGATTTCGTTATTCTGAACCGTTTTAAGTGTAGTTGCATTAAGCTTTTTAAACCTCCAAACATAGTGCAAAAAATCCTCCTTCATAATCAAAAGCTTTGTCTAAATTTAAACTAAATAATTCAAATCTCCTAATAATCAATACATTTGCAGAAACATTGATTCATGAAGACATTTACATTTCTACTTTTATTTATAACGCAGTTTTCAATTGCGCAATCAACACAATATCAACTTATTTACACCGAGAAATACAACGGAAAAGAAATCAATTCCGATAAAAAAACAACGGTTTTTGCAGATGAAAACCAAACTTTAATTACGAATTCGAATTTCGATAAAAGTGATTTTCCTAAACAACGAAGCTTTATCGATACCAAAAAGGTATTAATTACGACCGAAGGATATTTAAATACCGATAAAATTATTTCGATGGTTGATTCTTCTTCTATCGCAAAACAGAATTTGACCATTACAAACGAAACTGCCATTATTTTGGGTTATAAAGCTACAAAAGCTATAACGAGCATTAATTCGAACCGAATCGACATTTGGTTTACAACAGAATTACCCATAAAAGCCGCTCCAAATTCGTTGGGAATAAACTTAGGAACGGTTTTAAAATATATTCGAAATAACGATTATGTGATCGAAGTTTCGTCGATTAAAAAAAGTCGTAAGAAGGAAATCATGAATTTAAATCCTTCCAAAAATCAAATCGTAGATGGTTTGGTTTATCAAGATTTAATGATAAAAGCGCGTTACAAAGCCATTTCGATATTTAAAGACGAAATGATTAGTTTTAACGAAAACAACGTTTCGAACGATTCTATTTTTAAGTTCGCAAACGGAACTGTAGCTTTAAGAAAAATCAAGTTTCCGAAAATTGAAAAAGGGAGTTTGGTATTTTTAGATGTAAAACAACGAGCAAATGGCGATGCATATGACAGAACCGGTTCGGTTTTCGCTATTTTACCAAGCAGCAAAACAACCTTTTTAAAAGGCTTACAAGAAGGAATTAACACGTTGCCTTTGTACGATAACGGAACTTCGAAGAAATATCAAGGCATTGCTTCTTCCAAAAATTACGAAACAACGTTAGAACTCATGCGTTTTTTTACTTCGTTTGGTGTTCATCATTTTAATCACATCAAACTAAAAGACAAAGATTGGCACGATTGGTCGGATTTTCGTCAGGATATTTCGGAATTTAACGAAGCGTTTTCTGAAAAAGAAATCTACATTGGAATCTTTATTGGAAATTACGATAAAGGCGGACATAAAGTTTCGGTAAATATCACGATTCATCCAAACGATCGAAATTTATTCGGAAACAACGTCATAAAACCTTTGTTTAACACAACAAATGTAATGGAAATGGGCGGACAAGAATATCCTATTTTGTTCGAAAACAACAAAACCTTAAAAGTTACTTTTACGTTAGAACACGATTTAAAACAAACTTATCTTAGATATATTGCAACCGGACACGGAGGTTGGGAAAACGGCGATGAATTTGTGCCGAAAGAACATGAACTATATTTAGACCAACAATTGGTTCAAAAATGGATTCCTTGGCGCACAGAATGTGGTTCGTATCGTTTGTACAATCCCGCTTCGGGTAATTTTATGAATGGATTATCAAGTTCTGATCTTTCTCGCGCAAATTGGTGTCCGGGAACAGTAACGAATCCGATTTATATTCCGTTGGGAAGTTTAAAAGCTGGCACACACGAAATAGAAGTTAAAATTCCGCAAGGAAAGCCCGAAGGCGGAAGTTTTAGTTATTGGAACGTTTCGGGCGTTTTGATTGGATCATAAAGCAAAAAAGCGACTCAAATATGAGTCGCTTTTTTTTATTTAATAGAATTAATGATATCGTATTTTGTAATAATATGATGTTTTCCGTTTCCTAAATCTACCAAAACTGCATTATTTTCTTTTGTAATTAATTTAGAAACCTCTTCTACTTTAGCTTTTCTGTTCACAATAGGATAAGCTTTCCCCATAATTTCATGAATTGGCTTTTCGGCAATATCCGAGTTTTCCATATACGCAGCAAACAAATCGCTGTCTTCAACAGAACCAACAAATCCTTCTTTATCGATTACCGGAATTTGCGATATTTTGAATTTACGAATGCGATCCAGCGCATGCGAAACCAATTCTTCTGTACGCACCACAACCAAAGGTTTATCGATATGATTTTTAATTAAATCTTCGGCAGTTACAATTTCTTCTTCTAAATATCCTCGTTCACGCATCCAATCGTCGTTAAAAATCTTTCCAACATATCGTGAACCTGAATCATGAAATAAAACCACCACCACATCATCCGGTTTTAATTCGTCTTTCATTTGCAATAAACCTTTAATTGCTGATCCAGACGACATTCCTACAAAAACTCCTTCTTCTAAAGCTAAGCGACGTGTATAAACTGCAGCGTCTTTATCGGTTACTTTTGTAAAATGGTCGATTACCGAGAAATCAACATTCTTTGGTAAAATATCTTCTCCAATTCCTTCCGTAACGTAAGAATAAACTTCGTTCTCATCAAAAATTCCTGTTTCGTGGTATTTTTTAAAAACAGATCCATATGTATCAACTCCCCAAACTTTCACATTCGGATTTTGCTCTTTTAAGTATTTACCAACTCCAGAAATAGTTCCTCCTGTCCCTACTCCAACGATAAAGTGCGTTACTTTTCCTTCTGTTTGATTCCAAATTTCAGGTCCGGTTTGTTCGTAATTCGCTTGAGCATTCGAAGGATTATCGTATTGGTTTACATACCAAGCATTCGGAGTTTCTTCGGCCAAACGTTTCGAAACCGAATAATACGAACGTGGATCATCTGGTTCAACATCGGTTGGACAAACCACTACTTTTGCACCAACAGCGCGCAAAATATCCATCTTTTCTTTCGATTGTTTGTCGGTAATAACACAAATCAATTTGTAGCCTTTAATAATCGCCGCTAAAGCCAATCCCATTCCGGTATTTCCCGAAGTTCCTTCAATAATAGTTCCGCCTGGTTTTAATCTTCCGTCAGCTTCTGCGTCTTCTACCATTTTTAAAGCCATACGATCTTTACAAGAATGCCCAGGATTAAAATATTCGACTTTTGCCAAAACCTTACAAGGCAACTCTTTTACAATGTTGTTTAACTGCACCAAAGGCGTATTTCCAATGGTTTCTAATATATTTTTAGCGTAATTCATTTTAAAATAATTTCGAGCAAAGATACAAATTAGCTGAGCTAAAACGAAAAAAGTTGTGTTACCACAACTTTAGTTAAAGAAATTCCATTTTACACCTAAGCGAATCGTTAAATCGCGATATGGATATGTTGGCGTATTATAATAGTTATATCCTGTTAATTTTGAATTTAAATGATCGACATTGATATAAATTTGCGCCGTTTTGATTTTGGCATTTATAAAGAAATCGAACATTGGAAAACCTCCTAATTTTGTTTGATTTTGAACTAGAAAATCTCCTAAAACAGGATTGTATTCGTTTGCATAATATTTCGTAAAATAATTAAAAACAAGTCCTGTTTGAAAATATAACGCTTTATTGAAAATATAATCTGAATAATAAAGGGTATTACGTGTAATAAACTGCGGAACATTCAAAATATCATCGTCTTGAATCACTTGTTGAAACATTAACGTATTATCTAAAGCCCATTTTTTGTATTTGAATTCTTTTTGTGCTTTTATTCCTAAATAATTAATCACTTTTCCGTATTGTTTTGGAGAAACCAATAATTGTGCAGGACGTCCGTCTTCTTTTAATTCCGTTACATCATTCGAAAAGTACAATTTATCCGAAATCAATTGATATGTTCCCGACAATTGTACCCAGGGAGTTTTTAAAGTCGCTTTTAAGGTATTATATTTCTCGTTTGCAAAATCATTATACCAATTATAAGCTGTATAATCACTTTGAAATAATTGATACGTATAATCCGGAATTTTACTTTCGAGCCTAAAACTCGCTTCTAATCCGTAATTCTCGTTCAAATTAAAAGCTGCATTAATTTTTAAATCTGTCAGACTTCTTCCAACAACCGATTGCTTAAAAGCAATATCTGCGTTGTAATTAGATTTATTAAGAAAATACGCTCCTCCTAAAGTCAAAATATCATCTTTAATTTGATTCGGAATCATTTCATTGTTCGTTCCGAAAACAATAGATTGATATTCACTCTTCAAATTATACATTCCCGCATTTACAGAGAATAGCCCAATTTTAGAGGAATCAAACGCTAAATCAAATTCATTTTCGAATCTAGAATGTTTTAATTTATCGTTTATTCCAGTAGAAAAAGCATTTCCGAAATACGGTTTCGCTAAATTAAATGGATTGTAATTCGATTGATGAAAAAGGTTCGAAAAATATTCGTACGTAAATTGATGTCGAAGTAATGCTTTATTTGTTTCGGATTTATTAAACTGAAAACTATGATCAACATACGCTCTTAATCCTTTAAAAGTTGTTTTAGAATCATCGAATTGAACACGAATCTGTTCGCGATTATTATATGGCGCTTGGGACGAAGCAAATTGTCTCGAATCAACAAGACCGCCGTTTTCATCATTATTAATATCTTGAACCGTTACGTGGTTTTTAATTTGATATCGTTTATTCTTCGTAAAATAACTTGAACCTATTCTAAAATTTCCATTCGAAGTTAATTGATTCACGTATTTACCCTGAGAACGCATTCCACGATATCCGACAAAAACATTGAATTGTTGTGATGTATTAATCGTAATTAACGCATCTAAATTTTGACCTTTCCCTGTTACACTTCGATAAAACAACTCTGTTGCCGGTGTTGGGACACGATAATAGTTTATATCTTCTTTGTTCAGATATGAAAATCTTCTAGCAGCAAATCCAACATTAATTACATTATTAATTTGTAAAAAATTAGGATCTAAAGATTGATAAGTTTGTCCATCATTACTGAAACCTAATAAACCAAAAAGATCTTTTCGTAAATAATTTTGTTGATATTGTTTTTTAATATTTAGAATCGTATCAAAAGTCGAAACAGCTTTTTGCTCGTTAAAAATCTTGTATTCTGAAATAGGAGCAACCGTATCACCAGCTGCAGTAATAATCTTTTTAACTTTTAAAGAATCTTGATTCCCAAAATTCATAGCCGAAAAACGATCAACCGAATTTGATGACTGAACCTTTGAAGAATTAATAGTAGTATTTGTATTTAATTTTCTATCTATTTTCTTTATCTGAGCAAATCCAGAAATAGAAAAAAGCAGAACTATTGAGAACAAAAAACGCATAGATGCAAAATTTAAACAAAAGTACATTATTTTACGAAACTTCGTAAAATAAAAAAAAAGAGATGCGAAAGCATCTCTTTTTAAGTATTTAAATAACTAGTTATTAATAACCAGAGTTTTGAACCATATTAGGATTTGATATTATTTCAGTACTTGGGATTGGAAAAATCATTTTATGAGAATTTGTTTCCAATCTACAAGCAGATGTAGAAGCACAATCCATAGGATCCCGAACAAACCCTTGGGCTCCCGCTTTTACCCCAAGCCTTCTCATGTCTAAATAACGATGACCTTCAAAAGCGAACTCAACTCTTCTTTCTTCTAAAATTCTAGCATAAGCCTGCGAAGGAGAACTAAAATTATTTGGCATAGCAACAGGAACGTTCACTGTTGAAGTATTTCTAGCTGCTCTAATATTAAATATTATAGATTCTACACTCGAAAAATCACCGATTACATGAGCCCCAGTCAATTTACCTTCATTAGCTCTTTTTTCAGCTAAAGACAGTAACATATCTGTAAACCTAAAAGCATACACATCGTTTTGCAAAGGAGCCTGCGTTCTACCTTGATATTTTCCTACTAATAAAATATCTTTTGTTTTATATTCATCTTGAGACAAAGTACTATAATTAGTAGCTACAATAGATGTTAATAAAACAGAATTTCCAAATCTACAATCGGTACGTGCAGCACTAATATCTTTATTTGTTGATGCTGGATCAAGTTTATCCAACTCATTATAAAGAGACCTTCCAACTTCCATAAAAATCATACGCGAATTAATACCTACTCTTTCAGAATACCATGCTCCAGCAACACCTCCACCTTGATTAACTCTTCTTTCTAATCTCAAAATAATATCAGGATTCCCTAATTTAGCACTTTCAATATCACTGAACATACCTACATTTTCTTTTGCAGACCCAACATTATGTTTAGTTTTTAAACGATCAAAAGCTTCTTCTAATCCAGAATAATTTTCAGTCATAGAATACAATTTCACTAAAATTGCATCTAGAAAAGACTCAGAAATCTCACTATTGTCAGTTGGATCAAAACCTAATTCACGGGCTTCCTTGATATCGTTCTCAATAAACTTAACGATTTCTGAAACAGTTGCTCTTTTTTCATGTCTATTATAATCATCTGTTTGTAAAAAATCAAATTTTATAATCGAAGGACCATTTCCATTCTTGTAATCAGGAGTATAGTATGCAAAGAGCCTATAATGAGCA
Organism: Flavobacteriaceae bacterium UBA3339; assembly: GCA_002360925.1. GTDB lineage: Bacteria > Bacteroidota > Bacteroidia > Flavobacteriales > Flavobacteriaceae > Flavobacterium. The sequence goes on from DERN01000003.1 coordinate 262,363, forward strand.
TATGCTCTAAAAGCCAAAAGATTAGCCTTGCTTACATTAAGAGAGCTAATTTCATTAGCATCTGAAGTCTCTTTATATAATGTCTCAACACGGCTTAACATACGATTTACACGATTAATAAGATTCATATTTGTTCCCCAATTTGAAGTAACGAATCCAACTGCAGGTGTCATGTTAAATGTATAAGACCCATCATTTACTCCCTGTCCTCCATTAGTTACTCCAACACCCAATTCATCTGTGAAGTAAGACACAAAGTTAATCTCTGATTCAATATTAAAATTAGAATACAAACCAATTACACCTCTTTTTATCTGACTTGCATCAGCAAACACAATATTTTCATCACTTCTATATGTTGGCTGACTAGCTTCATAAGCATCAGAACATGCAGTCAAAAGACTTGAAGCTAATATTATTGATAATACTATTTTTTTCATAATTTATAACAAATTAAAATTGTACTTCTACTCCTACTGAAAATGTTTTAGGTGTCGGATATTGGGATAAATCTACACTTCTATTACTTTCTGCATCCCATCCTTTCCATTTAGACCATGTATGTAAATTTTCTCCTTGAGCATAAACTCTCAACCCTGATAATTTCATAAAGTCTAAATCCTTTTTCTTAAAATTATATCCTAATGATAAATATCTCAAACGTACATAAGAAGCATCTTTTATATAAAAGTCAGTTCCACCTGCATAAGAAATATTACTTCCTGTTAGTCTAGGGAAACTAGCATCTCTATTTTTTGGTGTCCAATAATCTAAAATATCAGAACTCATATTAGCAGTTTTAATATAATTAGGGTGAGTTAAAAAGAAATAATCATTATCATATCTCCAAACATCTAAAGCATACGTAAAATTAGCAGTCAAGAACCACCCTTTATGTTCAAAATCCAATCCAAAACCTCCTTGATATACAGGAATCGCAGACTTACCACTCCACTGACGATCATTATCATTTGGTTCATATGTGATTTTACCATTTCTATCATAAAACATCATATTTCCATTATCGGGATCTATTCCAGCAAATTTCACAACATAAAATTCATTAACCTTTCCTCCTTCATTATGCCCAGCTAAAGTACCAGCCTGCCAAAAATACCCTTCTTCATTAGGTAAATCTAAAACTTGATTCTTATTATAAGATCCATTTGCGTTTATTGTTAGCTTTGTATTCTCATTTCTAATAATATCTCCAGCAACGATTAATTCAATCCCTTCATTTTTAAGACTTCCATAATTAGAATTTATCATAGTTGCTCCATTAATTGCAGATATTTGTCTAGGCAAATACAAATCATCAGTTTGTTTTCTATAAACATCTAAAGCCCCACGTAAACGGTCATTCCAAACCCCAAAATCAACTCCAACATTTGTTTGAGTAATTACTTCCCATTGTAGATTTCTGTTTGGCAACTGAGATATTGCTAATGCTGTTTGCTCTTTATATCCTAAACTCGTTGAATAAAGAGTATTGAACAACTCAGCAGCACCAAAAATACCTGTTCCAGCAATATCTTGATTACCTGATTTACCATATGAAGCTCTTAATTTCAAATTATTAAATATAGAATTCTCCATGAAATTTTCATTTGATATATTCCATCTCCCAGCAACTGACCAAAAAGTTCCCCATCTGTTATCCGCTGTAAATCTATAAGAAGCATCACGACGTATTGTTGCATCTAACCCATACTTTCTTTCATAATCATATGAAGCTGTAGCAAAATACGAAAACAAACCGGCGTTCTGCACTGATAATCCTGCACTAGGAACATAATAATCATTTTCTTCAACATCAGCTACTGCACCAGCTGTTGTCCCAGGTGTAAAAAAGATAGGATCAAACCCTCTCCTTGTAAAAGAACTATTTTTAAAATGAGCCTTTATATATTCTATATAAGCACCTGCATTGAAAGTATGTTTATCGTTAAATACTTTATTCCATTTTAAACTTGTAGTCGAGTTTACGATTACTCTATCTTCATTAATTCCAGAAACTATACCAAAATATTCTTGATCACTTGGAGTCCCATAAATTGCATTCCAAGAATCAGGAGTATAATAACTATCTTGAGTAATAGTCTGATAATCAGCACCAATTTGAGTACCCAAAGTAAAATCTTGGTTTAATTTATAATTAACATTCGCATTTACCAATAATTTAAATTCATCTTGACTAAAACCATTTGTTCTACGTTTATCCATAAGTAAATATGGCATTGCTGAATTTCCATATTTATCTAATAAAGCATCCGCACTTTCATATGTTCCTTTATATTCATCAGGTGTTAAGTAAGGTAAAGAACGAACAGCCCCCATAAAATAATTATCATTTAAATATGAAGTACCTTGACCTTGAACCATACTAGATTTAGAGAAATTCGCACTTACATTAGTTCCGAAAGTCAAACGTCCATTTTCGTTTTTACCGTTTAGATTACTTCTAAAATTAAAGCGTTTTAAATCAGTCTGTTTTAAAATACCTTCAAAATCACCATAACCAACAGATGTATATGACGCTAGGTTTTTCGATCCTGCCGAAAAAGTTAATGTATGGTTTTGACTAAGTGCATCTCTAAAGAACTCATCTACCCAATCAAAACTCGTCAAATCTTTGACTTGAGCAGAAGTAAAAGCAGAAAATTGCGCATTTGGATAATCTTTCTTCGCCTGATTAACAAATGCCTTATACCCTGGTCCATCAAATAATTTATAATTATTATCTTGCAGTGTTGACAAAGTAGTTGTGCCTACATATTTTATAGACAAACTAGAATCAAACGAAGCACTCTTTGTTGTAACAACAATTACCCCGTTTGCACCTCGGTTTCCATAAATAGCAGTAGCACCAGCATCTTTCAGAACAGAAACATTTTCGATATCATTAGGATTTAACGATCTAAAACGATCTGAAGACATAGGCACACCATCGATGACATACAACGGCTCAACACTACCATTAATAGAACCTAATCCTCTAAGAATAACTGTTGAGTTGTTATCTCCAGGTTGCCCTGAACCAGTTGATATATTCAAACCAGGCACTTGCCCTTGTAACGTTTGAATAAAAGAAGCATTTGGTCTTCCTTCAATTGTTTTAGAAGTCACTGTTGATGCCGCTATTGAAGATTGTTCTTTAGAAGTCGTTCTATATGTATCTAAAACAATTTCATCTAATATACTAATGTCGTCCTCCTCCAAGGTAACATTCAAAATATTAGAGTCACCAACCGTTACAGTTACTGCTTTAAAACCTTCATAAATAACTTTTACTTTATCACCCCTTTTAACATTAAGAGAATAAGTCCCTTCTAAATCGGTATCCGTACCTTGATTAGTACCAACGAGCACAATAGAAGCTCCTGGTATAGGCTCCCCATCTTGTGTTTTAACAACTCCTTTTACTTGCTTCTGAGTTTGCGCAGAACCAATCTGCGACGCAAAAGCAAATAACAAAGTCAAAATCCAAGTAAACTTTGATCTCATATTAATTTAATTTGAATTAGTTAGACAACAAAGCTAATATATTTTTATTATATAACAAAAAATTAACAATCAAAAAAAGAGTGAATATCATCACTCTTTTTAATTTATTTATATTGTTTTCATAAAATCACAAGTTAGTCTTTAATAAACTTCATGACCTGACGTTTACCATTGTTAGAAATATCTAACAAATACATTCCTTGAGGTAAATTCGAAATATTTAATGATTCGATAGTATTTTGAAAAGCATTAGTCTTGTCGATTATTTTCTTTCCCGTAATATCATAAAGAACAATGTTTGCTCCTTGTAATTCATTAATATCCCCTTCCAAATTGACAATATCGTTAGCAGGATTAGGATATAAATTTAATCTTTTAAACATTTGTTTTTTTGATGACAAATCACCAATATCATTCATAATAGTACCTGCTCCTGAAATCACTAAAGAAAATTCTTGCCCCCCGCCTTTCAAATTTCCTTTATGATTTATAACTACTTTATAATTACCAGGAAGTAATGAATTAACATTTACCCTTTCAATATTGTCTCGATCATTAACCATTCGTCTAGCGATTGATCCTCCCTCACTTGTCCAACTATGACTTAAACCCCATGGTAAAAACTCCTGATTATTATCCACATTAATCACCTTAATATCAAGATCATTAATTAACGCAGGATAATTCGTATCTGTTGTATTTAGAGGATCCCCAGCTGGATCATTCCATGCTATAGTGGCAATAAGAGGTTGTTTCCCATCATAAGCAAAATCATAGACAAGTTCTTGACCTTGGGTCATTTTCAACTCTGCTAAAACCGCTCTCTTTTGTGTTTTATCTCTCATTACCTGAGCACCACCGTCTGCATTAATTAATCCCCAACCAAATTTATAATCCGGTCCTTCTGCTTCTCCAGCCTCCCTTGCACTGTGAGCCATTATTGCACGAACAGTTGCTGATCTCATATATCGACCAAACAATTGATTGAAGTATTCTTGCCATAAAACAACCACACCTGTAACAGCTGGCGCAGCCATTGAAGTCCCACTCATAATATCAGTCGCAGCATTACCTGTATTAGTTATTGAAAAAACCAAACTCCCTTTTGCTGCAATATCAGGCTTAATTCTAAAATCATCTGTAGGTCCCCAGCTAGAAAAATCTGACAAAAAATTCATTGGACTATTAATCCCAGCTACCTCTGTGAAGTTCTCCGTCCCTTTTGTAGCGGCAACTACAATTGTATTTTTAGAAACCCCCCCCCATGAAAGCAAATCTCTACCAGATTTAGTAGGGTTATATTTAAATTTTCTATCATTCCCCGCAGCAAACACCATGGTATACATAGGAGCATTATTTGCTATTATATCATATGCAGCAGATCGAGAATCATATCTACCAAAAATACCAGGGATAACAGCACCTGCTTTTGAAGCATCTAACCCATAAGAATGATTTGAAACTAATAAGTTTTTTGATTCAGGAGTCATTTCAGCAATATCTCCATTATACTCATAAGACAATATAATAGCCTCAGTAGCAAAACCTTTTGCATCAGGCACAAAATCATTAGCCGCAATTGTACCACTTACATGAGTTGCATGATCATCAGTTGGTTTATTTTCTTTAATCTGCACTCTCCCCGCCAATGAGAAATGACTTGAAAGTACAGCACCACCATCCCAAACACCAACATTTATCCCTTTCCCAGTCAATCCCAACGCTTGTAGAGGCTTTGCGTTTGCTGTTTGTAAAGAACTACCTTTGGCAATATTATTAAAGGTTCTATAATAAAGTAACTCATTATACTGTTCATCAACACCTATTAATTGATATTTATATCCAGATTCGTCAATACCACTAATAGGTTTCCCCATTCGTTCAGCTAATTCATAAGCTTTCCTTAAATTTTCCGCTGTCTCTTTCTTTATTTCTACTTCAAATTGATTCAAAGCTTTGACATTCGTAACAGATAAAATCTGTTCTTTTGATTTAACATCCTGTGCATTTACAGCAAAACTAGACACTAAAAGAATCAAAGACAACTTTGTAATTTTATTTTTCATTTTATTTAAAAATTAATCATAATATTTTTAGAATACCAAATTTAGCTATTTTTGTCATATTATTTAATATTTTTTAGAAACTTCCAAATATTTAACATTTAGCATGTTATTAAAAAATTATAGTAATTTACAATTTGAAATAGGTACAGATGAAGCTGGGCGCGGATGTTTAGCAGGACCTGTGACTGCAGCAGCCATATTGATAAACAAAGAAATAGAGAGCGAATTAATTAACGATTCTAAAAAACTTTCGTTAAAATCAAGAAGCATTCTGAGGAAATTCATAGAAGAAAATAACAACTTATTTCAAATTGCTCATATTTTTGAAGATAGAATTGATGAAATCAATATTTTAAATGCTTCTATCGAAGCTATGCACAAAGCTATTTCACAATTAAACTTTCTCCCTGAGTTTATTATTGTAGACGGAAATCGTTTTAAGCCTTACCAGAATATTCCGCATGCTACAATTGTAAAAGGTGACAGTAAATACTTGAGTATTGCCGCCGCTTCTATCTTAGCAAAAACACATCGTGATGAATACATGCTACAACTTCACGAAGAATTTCCAATGTATCGCTGGGACAAAAACATGGGATATCCTACTAAAGAACACAGAAAAGCAATATTAGAATATGGTCCGTGTAAATATCACAGAAAAACTTTTAAACTTTTACCGGATCAACTAATATTAGATTTATAAAAAAAGGCACTCCCTAAGAAGTGCCTTAAACTAATTCAAACAAGGTTAATAACCTACATTTTGTTTCATGCCACTAGCATTTATTTCTCTTTTTGGAATTGGGAATGCTGTTCTAAAGTCACCATAAAGAGGTGACTCCCCAATTATCATAGGATTTTCCGGAACATCTTGTCTAGTCCTCATTAAATCATCGAATCGAAATCCTTCAAACATTAACTCAAGATTTCTCTCTTCCAACACTGCTTCCAAAGTAATCTCATTTGCTTCTTTCAAAACTACACCTCTTTTCCCTCTAATATAGTTTATATACTCTAAAGCAATTTCAGGTTGATTTATATGCATTGAAGCCTCCGCAGCATTTAGCAATAATTCTTCATGACGCATTAAAATAACATCATCTGAGTAAGTTGGATATTTTTTAAGATTTTTTAAATCTCCATAAGCATCATAACCTATTACAGTACCACGGATATCATCGTCTTCATACTTATTAACAGTTCCATCTTGCGCTACAATATCACCATAAGCCAAACCGTTATACATTTCCGACAGACAATTATTACCTAAATTATCATCCGAAGGCATTGCTAATTGAAACACTGAATTTTTCTCTGCTATATTCCCTTCAAATTGCTTGATAAAATCGCCTATTTCAATTACGCCTCCTTTCGCATTTCCTCCAATCGCTTCCTGAGCCGCATCAAAAGCTACTTGCCAATCTTCCGGAAAGAACGTTGCAAAATACATCGCCATCCTAGATTTATAACCGTAAGCTGCTTTCTGTGTAAAATATTTCGGATCAGTATTACTTATATTTTCAATCGCTAAATCTAAATCTTCATAGATTTTTTTGCGTACTTCGGCAAATGTATTTCGTGGAAATTTAAAGCTTAGAGCATCATCCGAATTTTTAGGAAAATTAGTAATATAAGGAACTGCCAGAGCATCTTTCCCTCCTTCTCCGGTTATATGCTGTTGACCGTATAATTTAGTTAAATCAAAATGCGCCAAAGCACGACCTAAATATGCTTGTCCTTTATAATCTGCTATAGCTTCTTCATTACCTGTGATTCCCTCAGCATTAATAACATGGTTTGCATTTAATACCACTCTATATATAGCTAACCAAGTATCAGCCGGATAAGCATCAGTAACCTGTACATTCATTTCACTAACATTTAAAAAACGATTTGAATATCCAGCAGAATAAGCATCGTCTGTTCTTGCTTCGTTAAAGAGAATAAAGTCCCTTCCATAATACTCAGCAGCTCTCATTCTTTTGTACATTCCGTTCGTAAGATACATTAAATCAGTTTCTGAACTAATAGGATCTTTATCTAAATCTCTTACCGTACTTAATGTTGGATCTAATGCATCTTGCGAACAAGAAATAACACTAAGAGGCAACACTAATAATAAACTTATTTTTAATACAATTCTTTTCATAGCTTTTAGAATTTTACGTTAACTGTAAAAATGATCGATTTAACAGGAGGCGAGATAAAACTTGTGTATCCATAACTTCCATCAGAACCTGTTCCTACTTCAGGGTCAAACTTTAAATTTTTATCTTTTGTCCAAGTGTAAAGATTTGTACCTCTCACAGATAAAGATAATCCGTCAATATTCATATGTTGCAACATCCCTCCTTTAAAGTTATAACCAACTGTTACATCCCTTAATCGAATAAAATCTCCATCTTTTAAAAATCTTGTCGACGGCTGAGATGCTGTAGTCCCCCCATATGCTACCTTTGGCACATTCGTAACATCACCAGGTTGTTGCCAACGATCCAAAATATAATCTGTTGAGTTATAATTTAACAAAGCTGCCGATGACAATCCTTGAACATAATTCCCCCAATCTTCATAAATTTTATTTCCTCCTGAAAGATATAAATTAGCCCCTACAAAGAAATTACCTAAATCTATCTGTGTTCCTAAACCAGCCGTATATGTTGGCATTGCACTTTTCCCTTGCCACTCTACTTTAGCTTTACCATAATCCTCTGTAACTACTCTACTTCCATTACCATCTAACTCTCCTGTATACCATATTGCATTTCCATTTTCAGGATTAACCCCAGCATAAGTCGGCATATACCATTCACGAATTGCGTGACCTTCCTCTATACGAGTTGTTGCCCCCGTAATAGGATCTAATGGCATTTTAATCATTTTATTTTTTACAGTTCCTAAGTTTCCATAAACTGTCCATGAAAAGTTATCTTTTTTAATAGCTTGAACATTCAAATCTACCTCAAAACCTTTATTCTCCATTGTACCTATATTCTGAATAACCCCTGTAAATCCTCCAACATTTGATAAGGGCACGTTGTATAACAAGTCTTCACTTCGAGATTGAAAATACGCAAATGATCCTGAAATTCTATCTTGTAAAAAACCAAAATCTAATCCGAAATCAAGTTTTTTCTGAGTTTCCCAACCTATCAAAGCTCCGATTTGGTTTGGCATAAAAGCAGGGACTCCATTATATCTGTCAGTAGCAACAGTTGTTTGATACAAATTAAGACCAATTCCTGAATTCCCTGTAGTTCCATACGAACCTCTTAAACGCAATGTAGAAAAAGTATCTTTACTATTTTCCATAAAGCCTTCGTTCATAATATTCCAAGCCGCACCAACTGACCAAAAAGTTCCCCAACGTGTATCTCTAGAAAAACGAGAAGCCCCTTCTCTTCTTATAGAAAAGTCTATTAAATATTTATTTAAATATGAATAATTAACCAAACCTACGTAAGCCAGGTTCATCCAATCATTATAATAAGAATCAGCGGCCTGATTAGCAGAAGTATTTCCTAGTTGTGTAAACCCAATTGCAATATTTTCTCCATATCCATATAAATAATTTGTTTTTACTTTCTGAAACTCCATTAATGCTTTTACATCAAAACGGTGATCATCACCCAAAAAAAAGCGATAGTCAAATGAATTCTGCGAAATGTAATTAAAAATATTCATCGACGAATCTTCTACATAACCACCAATCCCCTCACCATCACCATGGATAGGATTGTTATAATTATGATACTTCGCATAAGTATAATCAATAGAAAGCTGTGTGTTAAAAGATAAATTATCTAGAATGCTATACTTAACTTTATTATTATTAATAACACGGATTATATCATTTACCTTTTCATTATTCTTTAATGTATATAAAGGATTATGCAAGCCACTAAGATTATCAATATTTGGAGAACCATCAGCATTATATGCTGCATTCCAAGGACTCATGAAGTACTTAATCATATTAGGATTAGAAAAATAAGCTCCTCCTTCTAACAACCCTTGTTGTTTAACATTTGAAACATTAGCACTAAAACCAAAATCGACTTTTTTCGTAAGTTTAGTATCATAACTTAACATACCTGTAACACGTCTAAAATCTGCTCCAATAACGGTTGCTTCTGTTTTATTATATCCTAATGAAGCATAGTAATTCGATTTTTCATCTCCTCCTGTAGCAGAAAAATTCAAAATACTTATCAAAGCATCTTTATTTGTCATTAAATCGTACCAATTATTTATAGGCTTACCATCTTCAATCCATTGTTGTAAAGCTGCTGTCTGAGATGGGTATTTAGCAATTAATTGCTGATAAACAGTTTGTTCATCAAAACCTCCTCCACCATTAAATGAATTATTATAAGCTTCTAACAGCAACTGGTATTTTTCTTCACCCGATAAAGGGCGCGGACCTTTTAGTGCATTGTTCTGAACCCCTAAAGATGATGTAAACTCAAAGCGCGCTTCTCCTGATTTACCTCGTTTAGTAGTAATTAAAATAACTCCATTAGAACCACGAGCTCCATAAACCGATGTTGCACCCGCATCTTTTAGAACAGTAATCGACTCAATATCATTACTATTAATTGTAGACAAAGCAGACAATGAAGTTGATGCTTCTGTATCGCCCGATAAGTTACCGTTTAACATAGGCACTCCATCAATAACAATTAAAGGATCATTTGAAGCACTTAGAGAGTTTAATCCTCTAATCCTAATTTGTTGTGTTGAACCCGGTGTCCCGGAATTTACAGACATTTGCAATCCAGAAACACGTCCTTGTAAAGCTTGATCGGCAGAAACCATAGGAGCTTTACTGATTTCTTCGCCAGAAACCCTCACAACATTCCCTGTAATCTCACTTTTATTACGTTGTTGCCCGTAAGCAAGAACAACAACTTCTTCTAAAAGACCTTCATCTTCTACTAAAGTAACATTAATAACCTGGGTAGAAGCCTCTACAGTTCGAGTTTCAGATTTATAACCTACGTAGTGATACTCAATTTTATCACCAACGTTAACCGAAATAGAATAACCACCATTATCATCGGTCGTTGTTCCATTTTCTCCGCCATTTACCACAACATCGACTCCGGGTACAGGTTCACTGCCTACTTTTACAGATCCCGTAATCACCTTCTCTTGAGCATACGCTGTAGATAAACCACAAAAAGCAAATGCAATTGTGAGTGTTACAAAAAATTTTTTATTCATACCTTAAGTTTTTCTTAACAATTTACAAATTATTTTAAACCTCTAAACAATTATAGTGTTAAAATTTTAACTTTAACACTATAAAAACAAAAAGTCGCAAATGAAAACACATCATTTACGACTTAACATTAGTTTATTTACAACTGGTTACACCAACTCTGCTTCAAACATTTCTTTAAAATAATTTAGAATTTTCTCTTTCACTTCCTCTTCATTTACTTTCTCGACTCCTAATTCAACATTTAAGGAAGCGACAGCTTTACCACGAATTCCACACGGAATAATATTATCAAAATAACCTAAATCGGCATTTACATTTAACGCAAAACCGTGCATTGTAACCCAACGTGAAGCGCGAACACCCATTGCACAAATTTTTCGAGCAAACGGAGTTCCAACATCTAGCCAAACTCCTGTTTCGCCTTCGCTTCGCTCACCTTTCAATCCGTAATCTGCCAACGTTTTAATGATAACTTCTTCTAAAAAACGAAGATATTTATGAATATCAGTAAAAAAATTATCTAAATCTAAAATAGGATAACCTACAATTTGTCCTGGTCCGTGGTACGTAATATCTCCACCACGATTAATCTTATAAAAAGTCGCATTTTTGACTTTTAGCTGCTCTTCATTCAACAACATATTTTCCATATGTCCGCTTTTTCCTAATGTATAAACATGCGGATGTTCTACAAAAAGGAAATAATTTGGTGTTTCTTTCTGATTCGCTTCATCTTTTCTGTTTTGAGATTTCATATCTAAAATCCCTTGAAACAATTCTTCCTGATAATCCCACGTTTCTTTATAATCTTTCAGACCTAAATCCTGAATTTGAACTTTTTTATTCATCTTTCTAATGCTTATCTATTGTATTTTGGATTGTTTAAAATCACTAAAGCGCCGATTATTCCCGGAACCCATCCTGCCAAAGTCAGTAAAAGAACGATTAAAACAGAACCGCATCCTTTATCAAAAACCGACAACGGAGGCAAAAAAATAGCTAACAAAACTCTCCAAAAACTCATAATTCATTTATTTTATTGGTTATACAAATTTCGCTCATTTTTCTCAATTAACATTCATTTATTTTTATTGGTTTATAACTGTCGCATTTTCAAAGATTAGCTATATTTGCAACTTTAAATTAATTTATAAATTATGCAACTTTCAGAACAAGAAATCATCAGAAGAGAAAAATTGAGCAAGTTAAAAGAGCTTGGCATCAATCCTTATCCAGCTAATTTGTTTCCGGTAGATCATACATCGAAGCAAATCAAGGAAAATTTTGAAGAAGGAAAGAAGGTTGTTGCAGCTGGTAGATTAATGAGTGTTCGTGATCAGGGAAAAGCAATTTTTGCCGAAATTCAGGATCATGAAGGAAGAATTCAATTGTATTTAAACCGCGATATTATTTGTCCGGACGAAGATAAAACGTTATACAATACTGTTTTCAAAAAATTAATCGACTTAGGTGATTTTATCGGATTAGAAGGTGATTTATTTACCACAAAAGTAGGTGCAAAATGTATTCGAGTAGAAAAATTCTCGTTACTTTCTAAAACATTACGTCCGTTACCATTACCAAAAACCGACGACGAAGGAAACATTTTCGACGCTTTTACAGATCCTGAATTGCGTTACCGTATGCGTTACGTAGATTTAGTTGTAAACCCTTCAATTAAAGAAACTTTCATAAAACGTACTAAAATGTACAATGCAATGCGCAATTTCTTTAACGATCGTGGTTATTTAGAAGTCGAAACTCCCGTTTTACAATCTATTCCGGGTGGTGCAGCGGCGCGTCCGTTTATGACACATCACAATGCGTTAGACATTCCGTTATATATGCGTATCGCAAACGAATTATATCTAAAAAGATTAATTGTTGGTGGATTTGAAGGCGTTTACGAATTCGCTAAAAACTTCCGAAACGAAGGAATGGATCGTACACATAATCCGGAATTTACTGTAATGGAAATTTACGTTGCGTATAAAGATTATAACTGGATGATGGAATTTACCGAGCAATTGTTAGAACATTGTGCAATTGCGGTAAACGGAACAACACAAGCAACTTTTGGCAATCATGCAATTGATTTTAAAGCGCCTTACAAACGCGTTACTATGCGCCAATCGATTATAGATTTTACAGGTTTTGATATCGACGGAAAATCGGAAGAAGAAATTCGTGAAACTGCAAAATCTATGGGAATTGCAGTAGATGAAACAATGGGTAAAGGAAAATTGATTGATGAAATATTTGGCGAAAAATGCGAAGGAAACTACATTCAGCCTACTTTCATTACAGATTATCCAAAAGAAATGTCGCCTTTAACAAAAGAACATCGTGACAATCCGGAATTAACCGAGCGTTTTGAATTAATGGTTTGTGGAAAAGAAATCGCAAACTCTTATTCTGAGTTAAACGATCCGATTGATCAACGCGAACGTTTTGAAGAACAGTTGAAATTATCTGAAAAAGGTGACGATGAAGCTATGTTTATTGACCAAGATTTCTTGCGTGCTTTAGAATACGGAATGCCTCCAACAGGTGGTTTAGGAATTGGAATGGATCGTTTAATTATGTTTTTAACAAACAATCCTTCTATTCAAGAAGTGCTATTTTTCCCACAAATGCGTCCAGAAAAAACAGCTCCTTCTTACGAATTAACCGAAGACGAAAAAATCATTGTTTCGATTTTAGAACAAAACGAAAACAAAATGGAATTAGCTTCGTTAAAAGACAAAGCGGCTTTAAGCGGAAAAAAATGGGATAAAGCAATGAAAGGTTTGGCGTCGCATAACTTAACAAAAGTAGTTACAGAAAACGAAGCAAAATTGGTTGAATTTATTGGCTAATTAGCTTGTTTCAAAGCAATAAAAAAGCAGTTCGAATGAACTGCTTTTTGTTTTTATATAGTTTGTTTGCTTTTACCAACTTCCGCCGGCTCCACCACCGGAAAATCCGCCGCCGCCGAAACCGCCGCCAAATCCTCCACCCCCGGAACCGAAGCCTCCGCCGCTTCCAAAACCTCCGCCACCGCGTCCCATTCGGCTTAAAATAATAATATCACCTAAATCAGGATCTCTAAATCTACGATTCCCGTTGTTTGATCCGCCACCGAATTTACTTAAAACAATAAGCAAAACAATCACTCCGATAATCAATAAAATAGTAGGAAAACCTTCATCAGATCCCTGAGGTTTTGCTTTATAGGTTCCAGAAAAAAGTTCGATTAATTTATCTGTCCCAACATCTAAACCAGCATAATAATCGCCTCTTTTAAATTCAGGAATAATATAATTTCTAATAATTTCTCCGTTAATTCCCGCTGTTAAAATATGCTCTAAACCATAACCTGGCGAAATCCATATTTTACGTTCTTTTTCGGCTAATAATATTAAAACGCCATTATCTTCATCTTTTTGCCCTATTCCCCATTCATGCGCCCATTTCGGAGCTAACATTCCTTCATTTTCTCCTTTTAAACTCGGAATAATTGCCACGACAATTTGCGTAGAAGTAGTATCTGCGTAATTAATTAACTTTCTTTCTAAAGCTTGTTTTTGTTGCGGTTCTAAAAGGTTTGCATAATCGTAAACACTTGTTTGCGCAGAACCTGTTGGCTTTTTTGGAATATCAAATTGTGCATATCCTATCGAAACCACACAAAGCGTAACCCACAACCAAATATTCTTTAAAACATTTTTCATCCTTAACTTCTGGTAATTTCGTTAGGCAATTCGTCTCGATTTTCTCCTGTTACCGGAAAAAAATGTTTCAGTTGTTCTCCTGCACGCAAAACACCTTCTTGCAATCCTTGGCTAAACTTTTTATTTTTAAAATGCTGAATAACCACTTCCTTGGTGCATTCCCAAAAATCTGCCGGAACAACTTGATCAATTCCTGAATCGCCAATAATAGCGAAACTGCGATCACGAACGCCAATATAAAACAAAACGCCATTTCTGGCGCTTGTATTTTGCATTTCTAATTGATAAAAAATCTGTTGCGCACGTTTGATCACTTCCACATCGGAATGTTCTTCGATATGCACACGAATTTCTCCTGAAGTTTGTTTTTCTGCAGTTAAAATAGCTTCTACAACTTTTTGTTCTTCTGCTTGGATTAAAAAATCTTCAGTCAATGACATGATTAGCTGAAATTAAATTCTACTTCCGGAGCTTTTTCTGCACCAGCTTCTGATTTAAAGAAAGGTCTTTCAGGATAAGTGCTTCCTAAGAAAAACTTGTTCGGCATTTTTAAAACATATCCATTATACACTTTAACCGCTTCGTTAAAACGAGTACGAGCTGTTAAAATCTGATTTTCAGTCGAAGCTAATTCATCTTGTAATTTCAAAAAATTTTGATTCGCTTTTAAATCGGGATATTTTTCTACCGTAACCAATAAACGTCCTAAAGCGCTCGAAACTCCTGTTTGTGCTTGTTGGAATTGTTCTAATTGTTCCGCTGTCATATTAGACGGATCAATATTCATCGAAGTTGCTTTTGCACGCGCATTTACAACAGCTTCTAAAGTCGATTTTTCGAAATCGGCAGCACCTTTTACCGTATTAACCAAATTACCAATTAAATCGTTTCTACGTTGGTACGCACCTTCTACGTCTGCCCAAGTTTTATCGGCTTCTTGTTTGTATACCAATGCGCTGTTTTGATAATTCATGCTTAATAAAAAGTAACCGCCAATTAGTACAACTAATACAATAATGATTGGAAGGAATTTTTTCATAGATTTTTAATTAAAGTTCGTTTTTAAGATTTATTAATCGTGTTTTAATTTGTTCTAATTTTTCAATGATTTCGATTCGATCTAACGGTTTGGTTTTCGAGTTTTTAAGATAGTCCTTCGCTCCTTCCAAAGTAAAACCTTTCTCTTTCACTAAATGATAAATAATCTTTAAATTCGCTAAATCTTCAGGCGTAAACATACGGTTACCTTTTGCGTTTTTTTTAGGTTTCAGAATATCGAATTCCTTTTCCCAAAAACGAAGCAAAGAAGCATTAACCTGAAAAGCTTTTGCTAACTCTCCGATGCTGTAATATCTTTTTTCCGGCAAATCAATTTCCATTCATTTCATCATTAGACAAATGCTAAGATACGTTTTTTTACTAAAACCAAACAAGAGTTTTTACGCAATAAAGATGTGTCATTTATCAACATAACTTCTAAAAAATTCGTAATTTTGCAAGTTAATTTCCAAAGGTTTCTTTTTGGATTGAAAAGATTTACAGTAAAAAATAACATACCTACTCAATGAAGTCACAAGATATTAGAAAGAAATTTCTTGATTTTTTTGAAAGCAAAGGACATTTGATTGTTCCTTCGGCTCCGATTGTTTTAAAAGACGATCCAACCTTGATGTTTAACAACTCAGGAATGGCACAGTTTAAAGAGTTTTTCTTAGGAAACGGAACGCCAAAAAGCAATCGAATCGCCGATACGCAAAAATGTTTGCGCGTTTCGGGTAAACACAACGATTTAGAAGATGTAGGTTTCGACACTTACCATCATACCATGTTCGAAATGCTTGGAAACTGGTCGTTCGGAGATTATTTCAAAAAAGAAGCCATTGCTTGGGCTTGGGAGTTTTTAACTGAAGAATTAAAGATTGATAAAGACCGTTTATACGTTTCGGTTTTTGAAGGAAACGAAGCAGAAAATGTTCCGTTTGATCAAGAAGCTTGGGATTTATGGAAACAATATGTTTCAGAAGATCGCATCATTTTAGGTAATAAAAAAGATAACTTTTGGGAAATGGGTGATCAAGGACCATGCGGACCTTGTTCGGAAATCCATGTAGATTTACGTCCGGATACTGAAAGAGCCGAAGTTTCGGGGCGTTCATTAGTTAATGCTGATCATCCGCAAGTGGTTGAAATTTGGAACAACGTATTTATGGAATTTAACCGTAAAGCCGATGGTTCTTTAGAAAAATTACCTGCAAAACACGTAGATACCGGAATGGGATTCGAGCGTTTATGTATGGCAATGCAAAATGTAACTTCGAATTACGACACAGATGTATTTACGCCGCTTATTGCAAAAGTGGAAGAAATTACCGGATTAAAATATACCGATAATACGGTTAAAAACATTTCCGAAACACAAAACAAAACCAATATTGCAATCCGTGTAATTGTAGATCACGTACGTGCGGTAGCTTTTGCAATTGCCGACGGACAATTGCCTTCGAACAACGGAGCGGGTTATGTAATTCGTCGTATTTTACGTCGTGCAATTCGTTACGGATTTACGTTTTTAAACACAAAAGAACCTTTTATTTACCAATTAGTTGATGTTTTAGCTGCACAAATGGGACAATTTTTCCCTGAAATTGTAGCTCAAAAAGATTTAGTTAAAAACGTAATTAAAGAAGAGGAAGCTTCGTTTTTACGCACTTTAGATCAGGGTTTACATTTGTTGGATTCTGTGATCGAAAAAACCGAAGGGAAAGTAGTTGACGGAGCAAAAGCGTTTGAATTATACGATACTTTTGGCTTCCCGATCGACTTAACTGCTTTGATTTTACGTGAAAAAGGATACGATTTAGACGAAGCTGGTTTTGAAACTGCTATGAAAGCTCAAAAAGATCGTTCGCGCGCTGCTTCAGAAGTTTCAAAAGACGATTGGAATGTTTTGATTGAAGGAAATGTAGAAACTTTTGAAGGATACGACAAAGTAGAAAACGAAGTTAAAATAACTCGAATCCGTAAAATTGAATCTAAAAAAGACGGAACTCTATATCAAATTGTATTAAACCATACGCCTTTTTATCCAGAAGGCGGAGGTCAGGTCGGTGATAAAGGAGTTTTAGTTTCGGCAAACGAAACGATCGAAATCATCGATACCAAAAAAGAAAATAACCTGATTTTACATTTCACAAAACAATTACCCGAAAATATCGAAGCTACTTTTATAGCAAAAGTAAATACCGATTTACGTAACGCAGCTTCTAAAAACCACTCGGCTACGCATTTATTGCACCAAGCTTTGCGCAGTGTTTTAGGAACTCACGTTGAACAAAAAGGTTCTTTGGTTGCTCCGAATTATTTACGTTTCGATTTTTCGCACTTCGCTAAAGTAACCGACGAAGAATTACAACAAGTTGAAACTTTTGTAAATGCTCGTATTGCAGATCAATTACCATTAATCGAACGTAGATCGATTCCGTTTCAACAAGCTTTAGACGAAGGTGCAATGGCTTTGTTTGGCGAAAAATACGGAGATGAAGTTCGTGCAATCAAGTTTGGTGAATCGATGGAATTATGTGGAGGAATTCACGTTCAAAACACTGCAGACATTTGGGCTTTCAAGATAGTTTCAGAAAGTGCAGTTGCAGCCGGAATCCGACGTATTGAAGCAATTACAGGCGATGCAGTTCGTAATTTCTATCAAAATCAGGAAACTACTTTAAAAGAAATTAAAGAAGCTCTAAAAAATCCGCAAGACACAATGAAAGCGGTTCATTCGTTACAAGACGAAAACGCGAAGTTGAAAAAACAAATAGAACAATTGCTAAAAGAAAAAGCGAAAAATCTAAAAGGCGATTTATTAGCAGAAGTTCAAGAGATAAACGGAATTCAATTCTTAGCAAAACAAGTAGATTTAGACGCAACAGGAGCTAAAGATTTAGCTTACGAAATCGGTGGAACCGCAGATAATTTCTTTATTTTATTAGGAACTATAACCGATGGGAAACCGATGTTAACTGCTTATGTTTCGAAAGAATTGGTTGAAAGCAAAGGATTAAATGCCGGACAAATTGTTCGCGAATTAGGAAAGCATATTCAAGGCGGCGGCGGCGGACAAGCGTTTTTTGCTACAGCTGGAGGTAAAAATCCTGATGGAATGCCCGAAGCTATTGCAAATGCGATTACTTTTATAAAGTAATTACTTTAAATAAATTTAAAAAGCGCATCTAAAATTTAGATGCGCTTTTTGTTTTATAAAATATTCTCGTAAATTTAGTAGAAAAATTGTTTATGAGATATGTAGTTATTGTTTCGTACCGAGTGTTTCCTCAGCATAGAGAAAACTTTTTTAACTTAGTTCGTTCAGAAGCCGATGCGTTGGTTCAAAACGAATTAGGAACTTTACATGTTACCAACATGATGGATCAAATTGATTTAAACAAATTTTTGAATTTAAAGATATTCGAATCAAAAGAAGCATACGAAGAACATAAAAACGGAACTATTTTAAAAGCTTTTTTACAAGAAGCCGACGAAATGATTTTAGAAGGTCCAATTGTTATTTTTGAGGGCGTTCATATGTATTCTTGTGATGATTATACGTTGGAACAGAAATCTGGAGAAGATATGTCGGCATATTTCCGCAGATAAACCTTATTTTTGCTAAAAAAGAACATGCAGTTGCAAACTATAGTTCCGATTATTCCGATAGAAAATCCGATTGACTATGATTCTAAAGTTGTTAGTATTGGCAGTTGTTTTGCGGTAAATATTGCGGATCGTTTAAGACAATTTCAGTTTAGAAATACTGTAAACCCTTTTGGAATTTTGTTTCATCCAATTGCTATTTCTAACTTAATTCAATTTGCGGTAGAAAATAAGCAATTCACGTCTGAAGATGTTTTTATTCACAATGAAATTTGGAGTTCATTCGATGCTCATTCGGATTTGAACGAATTAGATCAAGAAGCTATTTTAGAGTCTTTAAATCATAAATCACAAACGTTTAAAGAGAATCTGTCCGAAGCCTCACATTTTATTCTGACATTAGGAACTGCTTGGGTTTACAAAAAATTAGAATCTCAAAAAATCGTTGCTAATTGTCATAAAATTCCACAAAAGGATTTTACAAAAGAATTATTATCGATCGAATCTTGCTTAAACTCTTTAAAAGAAATTGAACAGAATCTTCGAAAAGTCAATCCGAATATTCAGATTATTTATACCATTTCGCCTGTTCGGCATATAAAAGATGGTTTTGTAGAAAATCAGCAAAGTAAAGCACATTTAATTAGTGCGTTGCATGAACATTTACTTCAAAATAAACATTTAAATTACTATTTTCCTTCGTATGAGATTGTGATGGATGAATTACGTGATTATCGCTTCTTTGGTAAAGATTTAATTCATCCTAACGAATTGGCGATTGATTATATTTGGGAAAAATTTGTTTCGAATTGTATTCATCCTAATAATTTAGCGATAATGAAAATGATTGATGAAGTTCAAAAAGGATTATCACATCGACCTTTTAATCCATACACCGAAGCGCATCAGCAATTTTTAGATAAATTGGCTCAAAAATTGGATACATTGTTAGAACAATATCCGTTTATGAATTTTAGATAATTATGAAAAAAAGAATAATAATATTTGCTTTTGTTTGTATTCTAATCGGGAGTTTGCTTACGTTTTTTATCATGCGAAAAGTAGATAAAAGAAACGAAGTTCTTCCTGATACAGAATTGATTCAACAACAAATGAAAAACGTGAGTAAATTGGTTGTTAACGAAGCGAAAATCTCGCAGATTTACAATTATAAAGACCAAAAATCGTTTATGAATTTACTTTCGTTCGATAAAAAAGCGTTGGTTGTTGTAAATGCTGATGTTCAGATTATGTACGATTTATCAAAGTTAGAATATGTTGTTGATGAAGCTAATAAAACGGTTCGAATTACAAATATTCCGAAAGAAGAAATTAAGATTAGTCCCGATATCAAAATTTACGACGTTGAAGAATCTCGTTTTAATGCGTTTAAAGGAACCGATTATAATGCAATTCAAGAAAGTGTAAAAAAACAATTCCAGGAAAAGATTTTAAAATCGAATATTCAAGCAAATGCAAAAAGCAGATTGATAAGTGAATTAGGGAAGTTTTTGGTTGTAACTCAATCATTAGGCTGGACATTGCAATATCAAGAAAACACAATAGGAAACCTTACTGATTTTGAACAAATAATACCTTAAATATACTTTTGTTGTCTAGTTAATTTCTGATACAATACAAAATAATTGAATTAAATATGTTAATTTTTTAACATGTTTACTTTTTTTAATTATTTTAGTAAATTATAACAATAACTTAAAACATTTTATCATTATGAAATTGAATAAATTACTATTTTTATTTTTTGTATTAATCGCTTTTAGCTCATGTACTGAATATGTTGATTATGGTGTAGTTCCCGAAACTCCAAATTATGGTGATTTTAAGGCAAAATTAAGTAGTACTGAAGCAAAATATATTGGTGACACCTTTGAGTTTGAAGCAACAATGAGCGGAGCAGATGTTACGATTGCTACAGACTTTAAAATAAATGGGACACTGATAGATGGTTATAAATACATTCCTCAAAAAGAAGGCGAGTATTCCGTAACAGCATCTTTCGAATTACCAGGAATGCCAACCAAAACTTCTACTTTCAAATTTAATGTATTAAAAAAGGCAAATACCTCCAAATAAAAGAAGTTTCTCATAATGAAAAACTTCTTTTATTTGTATAATATTTACAAGAAAACTCAAATCAATGATTATCCTTATAAGAAGAAACGGAAACAGAACTCCAAATCTATACTTTCATAAAAAGTAAATATACATCTTAATAATACGGTGTCTTATATTAAAAATAAAGTATGATTTTAGCTAACAAAAAAGAGAACCAATTTCTTGATTCTCTTTGTAGTAGCGGGAACAGGACTCGAACCTGTGACCTTCGGGTTATGAGCCCGACGAGCTGCCTACTGCTCTATCCCGCGCTATTGTGGTACAAAAGTAGAAATATTATTTAAACTACACAACCTTTTTTCAAAATGTTTTTATTTTTATTTCAAATCAATTGATTTTGAATTGTAAGTTGCATTCATTTTAATGCCATTCTAAAATTTTTTTACCGATAAAACATTAGAAATCGTACCTTTGCAAATTATAACGCAATGATTATGGAACACAGAGCAGGTTTTGTGAATATTATCGGAAATCCAAACGTAGGAAAATCAACCTTAATGAACGCTTTTGTTGGCGAACGTTTGTCTATCATTACTTCTAAGGCGCAAACAACGCGTCATAGAATTTTAGGCATTGTGAATGGCGAAGATTTCCAAATGATTCTTTCCGACACTCCAGGAATTATCAAGCCTGCGTACGAATTACAGAGTTCGATGATGGATTTTGTCAAAACCGCTTTCGAAGACGCCGACATCTTGGTTTATATGGTCGAAGCTGGCGAAAAAGAATTGAAAGACGAAGTGTTTTTTAGCAAAATTCAATCTTCAAAAGTACCTGTTTTATTATTGATCAATAAAATTGATAAAACCGATCAGGAAAATTTGGAAAAATTTGTCGAGCATTGGAAAGAAAAAGTTCCGAATGCTGAAATTCACCCTATTTCTGCTTTAAACAACTTCAACGTAACCGAAGTTTTTAATAGAATTATTGAATTACTTCCGGCTTCTCCACCTTATTATCCAAAAGATGCGTTAACCGATAAACCAGAACGTTTTTTTGTAAATGAAATCATTCGTGAAAAGATTCTTCTAAATTATCAGAAGGAAATTCCATATTCGGTCGAAATCGAAACCGAAGAATTTAAGGAAGACGAAGATATTATTCGCATAAAAGCCATTATTATGGTAGAACGCGACAGTCAAAAAGGAATTATTATTGGTCATAAAGGCGAAGCTATTAAAAAAGTGGGTATGCAATCGCGCGAGGAATTAGAAAAATTCTTTGGAAAACAAGTGCATATCGAAATGTTTGTAAAAGTGAATAAAGATTGGAGAAACAATGCGTATCAATTAAAACGTTTTGGCTACCAACAAAAATAAAAACAAGTAACAACAATGGGTAATATAGTTGCTATTGTAGGTAGACCAAATGTAGGAAAGTCTACCTTTTTTAACCGATTAATCCAACGTAGAGAAGCGATTGTGGATTCGGTAAGTGGTGTAACGCGCGACAGAAATTATGGGAAATCGGAATGGAATGGAAAAGAGTTTTCTGTTATCGATACAGGTGGTTACATCAAAGGTTCGGATGATGTTTTTGAAGGAGAAATTCGTCGTCAGGTAGAATTGGCAATCGACGAAGCCGACGCTATTGTATTTGTAGTGGATGTGGAAGAAGGAATTACGCCAATGGACGAAGAAGTTGCGAAACTTTTAAGAAAAGAGACAAAACCGGTTCTTTTGGTTGTAAACAAAGTAGATTCTGCAACTAGAGAGCAAGATGCATTCGAATTCTATAATTTAGGATTAGGCGAATACATCACAATGTCGGGAATGAGCGGAAGCGGAACGGGAGAAGTTTTAGATAAAATTGTTGAGATTTTACCAGAATTAGAAGAACCAAACGAAGAAGTCGAAGAATTGCCACGTTTTGCGGTTGTAGGTCGTCCTAATGCAGGAAAATCTTCTTTTATCAATGCGTTAATTGGCGAAGATCGTTTTGTGGTTACGGATATTGCAGGAACTACGCGCGATGCAATCGATACGAAATACAATCGTTTTGGATTTGAATTCAACTTGGTTGATACAGCCGGAATCCGCAGAAAAGCGAAAGTTAAAGAAGACTTAGAATTCTATTCGGTTATGCGTTCGGTTCGCGCAATTGAACATGCCGATGTTTGTATTTTGGTTATAGATGCAACCAGAGGTTTCGAAGGTCAAGATCAAAATATTTTCTGGTTGGCTGAAAAGAATAAAAAAGGAATTGTTATTTTAATTAACAAATGGGATTTGATCGAAAAAGACACGATGACAGCAAAAGATTACGAGAAGAAAGTTCGTGAAGAAATTGCTCCGTTTACCGATGTGCCTATTTTATTTGTTTCGGCGTTAACCAAACAACGTTTATTAAAAGCTTTAGAAACTGCTGTGCAAGTTTACGAAAATCGAAAACAACGTATTGCTACTTCTAAATTTAACGAAACTATGTTGCCGATTATTGAAAACTATCCGCCACCGGCAATTAAAGGAAAATATATTAAAATTAAATATTGTATGCAGTTGCCAACGCAAACGCCACAGTTTGTATTTTTTGCCAACTTACCGCAATATGTAAAAGATCCGTACAAGCGTTTTGTTGAAAACAAATTGAGAGAAATTTACAATTTTGAAGGAGTGCCGATTGATATCTACTTCCGTCAAAAATAAATTAAAGCCATTAGTTACAAATCATTAACTAGTGGCTTTTTTTGTTCTTTCTAACAGTCGCTTTCTGTGGCATTCTTTTTGTTAAGACCTAAAGTTATTCTATACCGATTATATTTACTATGAAGCAATTTTTACCTATTTTATTCTTCCTTTTAGGATTTTCTGGATTTGCTCAAAACATCCAAATCAAAGGAAAAGTGATTGATGAAGCCAAAACTCCAATTGCGGATCTTACTGTTTATTTGTCAAAAGCTAAAGATTCAACTTTAATCCAATATGCAGCAACCGACAATGCCGGATTGTTCTCTATGAACATCAGCGCAGTCGAGGAACCTTCGTTTTTAACTTTTTCGATTATTGGCTATCAAGACCATACCGAAAAGTTCGAAAAGCTGAAAGAAAGTAAAGATTTAGGAACTATTACAATGAAAAACGATTCGGATTTACTTTCGGAAATCGTGATTGTAACTGACGCTCCTATTCGCGTTAAAACCGATACCTTAGAATTCAATGCGAAATCTTTTAAAGTACGTCCAGATGCAAATGTAGAAGCTTTATTAAAAGAATTACCTGGAGTTGAAATTGATTCGGACAAAAAAATAACGGTAAACGGAAAAGAAGTTACGCAGATTTTAGTAAACGGAAAACCCTTTTTTAATACAGACGGAACCATTGCTTTACAAAACTTACCTGCCGATTTAATTAAAAAAGTACAAGTAACCGATCATAAAACAAAAGGAGAAGAATTTTCGGGCAGAAAAGCCAAAAGCGAAAATGCAAGCATTAATTTAACCATTGACGAAAAGAACAACAAAGGCTTAATGGGAAAAGTAATGGCAGGGATTGGAAGTATTATGGACAATTCGAATAGATACGAATCGAGTGGTTTATTAAATTATTTTCAAGGAAACCGCAAAATTTCCATTTTAGCCATGTCGAATAATATTAACTCAACAGGTTTCTCAATGGACGAAATTTTTGATAATATGGGCGGCGGACGCAGTCAAATGTATAGTTTTGGTGGACGAATGGGCGGCTTCGGAAGTTCTTCCGGATTAACCAGAACCAACATGGCAGGTTTTAATTATTCAGATCAGTTTTTTAAAGATTTAGATGTAAATGCAAGTTACTATTTAAACGATACACAAAATAAAAATAACAATCGTTCAAGAACCGTAAACTTGTTACCCGACGGGAATTTCATTACGGAATCAGAATCTTCACGTTTAAACAACAACACAAATCACAATGCGAATGTTTCGTTTGAATATAAATTAAATCCTACAACGAAATTATATATCAATCCAATAATCACGGCAAATACAAACGATTTATCTTATAAAGGTCAATCAAAATCAATGGACGAAAACGGAACTTTGTTTAACGAAAGTGACGAAAAAAGTTCTTCTACGGCCGATAGTTTTACGTTTAAAAACACGATTCAGTTCAACAAAAAGCTAAACGAAAAAGGAAAGAATTTTAGTGTTCGATTTGAAAACGACAATTCTAAAACAAACGGAATCGGACATACAAATTCCATCACAAAATTCTATCAAGATAATCAAGCGGATGATATTCGTAATCAAGAAGAAATTTCGCGAAGTGCTGCTGATATTTACACATTAAATGCCGAATATTCGCAGCCTATTACAACAAAAAGTTATATCGATTTTGGTTATACGCTCGATTATAACAACCAAACCGATCATTTAAACACCTTTAATTTCAACGAAAATTCGAATGGTTTTACCGATCTAAACGATCGTTTATCAAACCAAACACACACCAATATTATCACCAATACGCCGTATATTGGCATTAATTATCAAACCGATAAAATATTTTGGTTCATTAATTCGGGCGTAAATATTGCGAATTACGATGCTTCGGCAAATTATATGAGCAACAATTACAATATAGATCGCAAATTTGTTTCGCCTTACGTTCGCGCCAATTTTAGATATAGTTTTGACCGCAGTAAAAGCTTTAACATTCGATACAATTACAATGTTACAAACCCAAGCGCCATGCAAATTTTGCCTTATGAGCGTTTAAACAATCCGTTGCAAACATTTGTTGGAAACGAAAATTTAGATCAAGTTAAATACCACTCTTTAAACTTTGGTTTCCGCAATTTCAATGTTCAAACTCGTTCAGGTTGGAGCATTTTCTTGAATGGAAATTATTACGATTCGCAAATAGTTTCTTCTACTAAATTCGACGAAAACAGAAAAAGAACCACAACCTACGAAAACATTTCAGATGCGTATTCTATGAGTTTACATGCCAATTGGAATAAATCGTATAAAATCGACGAACATACCATTCGTTATGGAATTAACGGAAGAACAAGCTACGGAAGAAACAAAGAATTCATTAACGGATTTCTGGCAAATACCAACGAAATTTCGCTTTCGCCACGTATTTATGCTTCGTGGGATTATGGCGAATTGTTAAGCATTGCACCTTCGTATAGCATTGATTATAGAAATTCGAAATACACCAATTTGCAATTAGATAAAACCGATTACGTAAAACATGCTATTACTTTGCAAACGACTTCGTACTGGCCCGATAATTTAACTTGGGGTAACGATTTTAGTTATAATTACAATACAAATATTGCAGACGGTTTCAAAAAAGATTATTTCTTGTGGAATACTTCTATTTCATACGCTTTCCTTAATAAAGCATTAACCGCTAAAGTAAAAGTTTACGATATTTTAAATCAGAATATTGGAACTTCAAGATCTATAAGTGCAACTTCGATCATCGATCAAGAAAACACCGTTTTAGAACGTTATGTTATGTTTTCGGTAACTTGGAAATTCGATAAGTTTGGAACAGGATCTTCTAATACTCGCGAACGAAGCGGAAGAATGGGACCGCCTCATGGAGGAAGACGAAACTAACAGAAAAATTAATATGATGTAATTTTAACTTAAATTACTCGAACAAACGTTAAAAGTATGTAAAATTTGACTTACATACTTTTTTTTATATAATTTTCTTAACACTTTTACGTTAACACATAAAACTAATAACATTTCAATGAAAAACTTACTAAGTATTTGTGCATTTTTATGCACGAGCATTTTATTTGCTCAAAAGATTGAGTTGAAAGGAAAAGTCACATCGCAAGACAAAAAACCAATCGAAGCGGCAACGGTTTATCTTTCCTCTCAAAAAGATTCCACATTAATCGATTACACGATTACCGACACTTCGGGAAATTTTGCAATGCCTTTAAAAGCAATCAACAATCCTTCATTTGTTACTATTTCGTATATTGGTTATGAAGATTTCTCAAAAAAAATCGAATCCATAAAAGAATCGATTGATTTAGGAACGATTAATTTAAATCCGGGCGACGATGTTTTAGATGAATTGGTTATTACCGCCGATGTTGCTCCAATTAGAGTAAAGAAAGATACTTTAGAATTTAACGCAGCTTCGTTTAAAGTACGTCCTGATGCAACCGTTAAAGAATTATTAGAGCAATTGCCAGGCGTCGAAGTTGATGATGAAGGAAAGATTAAAGTAAACGGAAAAGAAGTAAACAACGTTTTGGTAAACGGAAAACCTTTTTTTAGCGAAGACGGAAAAGTTATTTTAGAAAATCTTCCTGCCGAAATCATCAACAAAGTTCAGGTAACCGATTATAAATCGAAGGAAGAAAAACTTACAGGCGCTTCTACAAGCGGCGAAACCAAAACTATTAACTTAACGATAGACGAAGATAAAAACAAAGGTCTTTTTGGGCGATTTATTGCAGGTTATGGAACCGATGATCGTTATGAATCGTCGATGTTGTTCAATTACTTCAAAGGCGATTTAAAAGTCAGCGTTTTAGGAGCTTCGAACAATATTAACTCAACTGGATTTTCAACAAATGAAATATTCGATAATATGTCGGGCGGAAGAAATAGTTATTCAACTTGGTCTTCTGACGATGGCTCTTATAGCATTAACGGATTAATGTTTGGTGGCGGAAAAGGAATTTATCAAACCGATATGATTGGTTTAAATTATAGCGACAATTGGGGAAAGAAAAACAAAGTAAATATGAATTACTTGTTTAATGAAGTTGAAAATAACAATAAAAACAAATCGCGCATTGAAAATCTATTGCCCGATAATCGTTATATTACAGAATCGGAATCTGAATTAAAATCTAAATCGGCTAATCACACCTTCAATTACAATATTGAAATGGAACTTGATTCTTTAACTTCAATCAGTATTACTCCAAATTTAAAGAGAGGAATCAGCACAAGCAGAACAAATGGTTTCAGTGAAACTAGAAATGAATTTGGAGAACTTTTAAACGAAACCAAAAACAACGATTATTTAAGTGTTGATAATTACTCTTTCTCGAATGAATTTTTAGTTGCTCGTCGTTTTAAACGCAAAGGTCGCAGCGTTAGTTTCACATTCAACAACAGTAATACTAAAAACGCAACAGATCAAACAAAAAACTCGGCAGCATATTTCTACCAAACTCAAATGCCTGACGATATTCGTAATCAAACCATTGGAACAACAAGCCATACCGACGAATATACGATGAGCGTTTCATATCGCGAACCTATTGCGCCGAAACAAACGCTTTCCTTGAATTTTAGTCAAACATGGACAAATCAGTTCCAAGGAAGAAATACATTCGATTTTAACGAAAATTCAGGTCAATATTCCGATTACAACAATTTATTATCCTTCAATAACAACTTAAAAGGATCCAAAACGGCTCCTTCGGTTGGCTATCAAATCAACGGAGAAAAATATTATTTTAGTATTAACGGAGGAACAACGATCAATAATTATGATGTTTCCTCGTTTTATAACTCACAAAGTTATTTAAATCAACGTTTAGATGTATTGCCTAATATTAGAACCTACGGAAACTTAAGATTAGGAAAATCGAGCAGTATTTATGCGAATTATTCATATCAGGAGGAAAGTCCGATGATGATGCAATTATTAGAATACGAAGATTTATCGAATTCGCTTTCGACCATTAAAGGAAACAAAGACTTACGCACGAAAAAACAACACAGCGTTTATTTAGGTTTCAACAACTACGATTGGCAATCGCGTTCGGGTTATTATTTATATTCTGGGATAACTTATTCTGAAAGAGGAATTGGTATACTGAATAATTACGACGAAAACTACTTTAGTAATTCAAGTTACATCAATGTAAACGACACCTATTATTATTGGGCGGGAATTAACTATAACAAAAGTTTTAAGCTGAGCGACAAAGATAAATTGACTTTGGCAGCAGGAATGAGTTTTAACGGAAATAAAGACAGAGGAATTCAGAACAATGTCATGTATTCATCTAACAACACCGGAATTGAGCCAGAAATTAGCTTAACGTTAGATTTGAACAAAAAATTAATTTTAAAACCAAATTACAGCTATTCTATTACGAATATGAAGTATGAGAATCTTCCGATTGAAAAAACAGATTATTTTATTCATAAAGCAGGTTTCATGTTGACATCGTACTGGCCTAAAAATGTTGTTTTTGGAAGCGACATCAATTACACGTACAATTCGAATATTGCTGATGGTTTTAAGAAAGACTATTTACTTTGGAATGCCAGTTTAGGATATAATTTCTTTAATGAACGTTTCCTTGCAAAAGTAAAAGTGTACGACATTTTGAATCAAAACCAAAGCGTGAAAAGAATGACAACGCCTACAAGTATTTACGATACACAAGACATTATTTTAAAACAATATGTTATGTTTTCACTAACGTATAAATTAGAGAAATTTGCAGGTAAAAAGAAAAGCAGATTCAGTTTTGATGAAGACGAATAAAACAAAAAAGCAGACTAAAAAGTCTGCTTTTTTTGTTTTAAGATCGTTTTATTTAATTAATCTTGAATCTATTTTAAATGAATAAACTGAGATTTTAGATTTTCTTTTTCGGCATATTTTAAAGCTTGTTCGCTTGCTTCTTTATTTCGATCTGCCGAAAGTATTTGAATTCCTTTTTCAAAAAACGACTCATATAATTGATCTCCGTTTGTTTTCGCGCTTTTATCCAAGTTTCCTAACGTTCCTAAAATCATGGGAATATTTTGCGATTTCATATAATCAACCGTTTTCGCCGAAGGTTCGGTTACGCCAACAAACGCTACTACTTGATTGATGTTTACACGATAATCTTTTAAACGTTCTATATCTTCTTTTCCGTTTGCCGAAACCGACATCCAAATATCCGAAGCGCGTTTATGGAAAGCGCGCGCCTGATCAGCATTATACGTAATCACGATGCTGTAAGCTTCGGCATTATTCTTCCGAATACTTTCGATTATTTTTTCATACGGAACGCCGCGTTTCACATCTAACGTATAAACTACTTTTCCTTTTCCCCATTTTAGCGCTTCGTCTAACGTCGGAATTTTAAAAGTTGTTTGTGTGTTTTTGTAATCTTTTAACTGAAAAGACTGGATTTCGGAATACGTATAATCGCTTACAAAACCTTTTCCTGTTGTGGTTCGATCTAATTTATCGTCGTGCATTAAAACCAAAACCGAATCTTTTGTCATGGCAATATCGGTTTCAATAATCGCAGGTCCAAATATTGTTGCGCGTTCAAACGTTTCGATACAGTTTTCAGGAAATCCTTTCGAATCGCCACCTCGATGAGAAGAAACCAACGGATATTTCTCTGTTTTAAGCAAAGTTTCTAAATCAGCAGTTGAATTTAATTCGATATAATAGTTCTGATTCGTTTCTGTTTTTTTGTTTTCGCATGAAGTTAAAGCCAATGCTGCAAAAACCAAACTAATGTATTGTTTCATATTTTTTGTTTAAAGATAAAAAAACGCTCAAAATTGAGCGTTAAATTTATTTTGTAACTTCGGCTGTTGCCTTAATGGTTTCGTCTAAATCTTCGTAGGTTAAAGCATCTGTAATAAACCAGGTTTCGTAAGAAGAAGGCGCAATGTAAATACCGCGTTCTAACAATCCGTGAAAAAATGCTTTAAACTCAGGTGTATCTGCTTTTGCTGCATCTTCATAATTTTCAACCGCATTTTCACAAAAGAAAACCGAAATCATAGAACCTACTCTATTTATCACAAACGTTTTATTATTCTCGGTTAAAACCTTTCTTAAACCAGCTTCTAAATAAGCTGTTTTTTCTTCTAACCGATTGAATAATTCAGCGTCTTTATCAATTTCCTTCAACATCGTTAAACCTGCCGCCATTGCCAACGGATTTCCCGATAAAGTTCCTGCTTGATAAACAGGTCCAACCGGCGCCAAATAATCCATAATTTCATTACGTGCTGCAAAAGCACCAACTGGCAATCCGCCACCGATTACTTTTCCAAAACACACAATATCAGCATTAACTCCGAACAATTCCTGAGCTCCGCCTTTTGCTAAACGGAAACCTGTCATTACTTCGTCAAAAATTAACAAAGCTCCGTTTGCATTACAAACTTCACGTAATTTTTGAAGGAAATTGTTTACAGGCGGAACACATCCCATATTTCCGGCAACCGGTTCCACAATAATACACGCAATTTCGCCTTTATTTGCTTGAAATAATTCGTTTACCGAACCTATATCATTATAATTTGCCAACAAGGTATCTTGCGCAGTTCCCTTGGTAACTCCAGGACTTGACGGAACACCAAAAGTAGATAATCCGCTTCCTGCAGCAATCAAAAACGAATCGGAATGACCATGATAACAGCCACGGAATTTAATAATCTTTTCGCGCTCTGTAAAACCTCTTGCTAAACGAACCGCACTCATACAAGCTTCGGTTCCAGAATTTACAAAACGAATTTTATCGATATTCGGAACCATTGAAACAGCTAATTTAGCAATTTCTGTTTCGATTGCAGTCGGAGTTCCAAATGAAGTTCCCATTTTTGTTTTTTCGATCACAGCATCAACAACCGGCTGATATGCGTGCCCTAAAAGCATTGGTCCCCACGAATTAATGTAATCTATATAACGTTTATCGTCTTCGTCATACAGATAAGCGCCTTTTGCCTTTTTTACAAAAATCGGGGTTCCTCCTACAGATTTAAAAGCACGAACGGGAGAATTAACTCCTCCCGGTATATATTTTGAAGCTTCAACGAACAATTCGCTGCTACGTTTGTATAACATTATTATTGAATTTTTATAGTTTGTCCTACACTTAAATTATTCGATTTTAGATTGTTCAACTGTTTTAAATTATCAACAGTTGAATTGAATTTTTGCGAGATTGCAAACAATGTATCTCCTGGCTGCACAGTATATGATGAAGAATTTTGTGCCAGTAAATTGTTCGTAGTTTCGATCGATTTAGGAGTAAAATGATAGTTTGATCCTAATACCTTTTGATCGTATTCGTATAATTTATATCGCTCTATAATGCTGATTAATTTTTGCGGATAACGCGGATCTGTAGCATATCCGGCTTTTTTCAATCCTTTTGCCCAAGCAGTATAATC
Organism: Flavobacteriaceae bacterium UBA3339; assembly: GCA_002360925.1. GTDB lineage: Bacteria > Bacteroidota > Bacteroidia > Flavobacteriales > Flavobacteriaceae > Flavobacterium. The sequence goes on from DERN01000003.1 coordinate 294,784, forward strand.
ACTTTGATCTAATGTAAATAAGTTTTTGTAATATACGCGGTTTGCTAAAAACTCGGAGTGATCGTTGTAAGATTCTAATGCAGAATGATATTTTCTAAAGCATTCGTCCGGAGCATCATCTGTATGCGAAACAGTTTCTCCCAACCATTCATCCTTACATTTAATTCCGAAATGATTATTTGCTGTTCTGCATAAAGTTCCGTTTCCTGAGCCCGATTCTAAAATTCCTTGAGCCAATTTAATACTTGCCGGAATTCCGTACGTTTTCATACTTTGCATTGCAACTGGCGCATAAAGTCCAATGTATTCTTCAACTGTATTTTTAGAAACGCTAATGTTCGAAGTTGCAACTAAAATCTCGGTTTCTTCTTTCTTTAAAAGTGGATTTGCAGGTTTGCTCAAAATTGTTTTTTCAACAATTGGCTTATTTTGTTTTTCGATTTCCGATTTCGTCTTAACAACTACTTTCTTTCTATTATCGCCATTTCCATATCCTTCAGCAATCTTATCTCTTACCTTTGTATTGTGTGCCGCGCTACATCCTATCAGCATAAATCCGGTTAGTACGATTGATAAAAATCTTTTCATATTTCAGCAATATTGGATTGAAGACCTTGTAAACCTCCTGTGTGTATTAATAAAATTTTTGAATCTGGTTTGAAATAACCTTTTGAAATTAAATCAAATACACCAAAAAACAACTTCGATGTATAGACTGGATCCAAAGTTATTAAATATTTCTTAGAAAAGTGATGCATAAATTGCTTTAATTGCGTATTTATTTTCGCATAACCTCCAAAATGATAATCAGTTACTAAATCCCAACGATCATTTTTTGTCCATTTTTGAATATCCTGAAACAGAAAATCGCCTTTTAAAGCGGGAAATCCCAAAACTTTTTGATGTTCGTAAGATGAATTGATGATTCCCGAAATAGTTCCGCCTGTTCCTACTGCACAACAAATAAAATCGAATGTTTTATCGTTTTCGGTTAAAATTTCTTCACAACCTTTTACAGCAAACTCGTTTGTTCCTCCTTCTGGAATCAAATAAAAATCGCCAAATTTTTCGTGTAATTGCCGAATAAAATCTTCTTGATGTTTTTCGCGATAAGCCGTTCTGGTAACAAATTCAAATTGCATTCCGTCTTCAAAAGCTTTTTTCAACGTCGGGTTTTCTAGATATTTATCCGCCAATTCATCGCCACGAATAACACCTAAAGTTTCAAAATCGTAATCACGTCCGGCTGCCGCAACTGCCGCAATATGATTCGAAAATGCACCCCCAAAAGTCAACAATTTATTTTTCCCTTGTCTTTTAGCTTCTTCTAAATTATAGTTCAGTTTTCGAAACTTATTTCCAGAAATTTCTTTGTGCAAAACATCTTCTCTTTTTACAAAAAGTTCAATATTATATGGATTTTCGAAATCTATTTTTTGATTAAAAGATTCTTGTTGCGGATTCATCATACGTAATGTAAAAAAGAAAATAAACGACGTTTTTTTAAATAATCTGGCTGATTTTCGAAACGATATGCTTCTTTTTCAAACGAAATATTTCGATAAGCTTGATGGATATTCCGATGCTTTATCAATCGAATTAAAAACTCGATTCCGTACCAAATAAAAAAGAAGAGAATTAATAATTCTAATTGTTGCCGAATGTGGATTTTTTCGTGATTCAAAAACGTTGTGTTCTCTGCCCAAGATTTATCTCGAACAAAAACAAACGGAAAAAAAGTGATTCCTGAAAAATTCTTCGGAACCCAAAATTTCGAAATAATCAACCACATGATGCAAATTTACAATATAACAGAAATTTAAGCTAAAACATGCTGTTAATTATTAAATTTGTAAAATGAAGATAGATTTAATAGAAGGCGAAGATTTTTACCTTTCTGAAAGAGGTTTTCGTATTTTTACAGAGAAATACCTTTTAAATCGTGGATATTGCTGTATGAGCGGTTGTAAACACTGTCCGTATGGTTTTAACAAATTAGTAGATCAGATTCGAAAAAAGCAAAAAATAAAAACTATGACATTTCAAGAAGAAATACTTCAAGGAATTCCGGATGTTTTACCAACACTTCCGGTTTATGACACCACAATAAATCACGCACCAAAGCGTAAAGAAATACTTACAAACGAAGAAAAAGAATTGGCTTTACGTAATGCTTTGCGTTATTTTGAACCAAAACATCACGCAACGTTACTTCCCGAATTTAAAGACGAATTAGAAAAATACGGTCGTATTTATATGTATCGTTTGCGTCCGCAATATAAAATGTATGCGCGCGATATTAATGAATATCCTGGGAAATCGTTACAAGCAAAAGCGATTCAAATGATGATTCAAAACAATTTGGATTATACTGTAGCGCAACATCCTCATGAATTAATTACATATGGCGGAAACGGAGCTGTTTTTAGCAACTGGGCGCAATATTTATTAACCATGAAATATTTAGGCGAAATGACCGATGAACAAACGTTGGTTATGTATTCGGGGCATCCAATGGGATTATTTCCTTCGCACGCAAATGCGCCACGCGTTGTGGTTACTAACGGAATGATGATACCGAATTATTCAAAACCGGACGATTGGGAAAAATTCAACGCTTTAGGCGTAACACAATACGGACAAATGACTGCGGGATCGTATATGTATATTGGTCCGCAAGGAATTGTTCACGGAACAACCATCACAGTTTTAAACGGATTTAGAAAAATAAACAAGCAACCAAAAGGAAATTTATTTGTTACTTCTGGTTTAGGCGGAATGAGTGGTGCGCAGCCAAAAGCTGGAACTATTGCAGGTTGTATCACAGTTTGTGCCGAAGTAAATCCTAAAATCACAAAAATTCGTCACGAACAAGGATGGATTCATGAAGTAATTGAAAATTTAGATGAATTGGTTACAAGAGTAAAAAAAGCTCAAGAAAACCAAGAAGTTGTTTCTATTGCTTATTTAGGAAATATAGTAGATGTTTGGGAGAAATTCGATCAAGCAAATCTTCATATCGATTTAGGTTCAGATCAAACTTCGTTGCACAATCCTTGGGCTGGCGGTTATTATCCAGCAGATCAATCGTTTGAAGAATCGAATAAAATGATGGCAGAACAACCTGAATTATTCAAAGAAAAAGTTCAAGAAACCTTGCGTCGTCACGCAGCAGCAATTAACAAACACACAGCAAAAGGAACGTATTTCTTCGATTACGGAAATGCCTTTTTATTAGAAGCTTCGCGTGCGGGAGCCGATGTTATGAATCCAAATCCTACATTAGGTCGCGAATTCAAATACCCTTCGTATGTACAGGATATTATGGGACCAATGTGTTTTGATTACGGTTTTGGGCCTTTCCGTTGGGTTTGTGCTTCGAATAATCCGGAAGATTTACAAAAAACCGATGATATTGCGTGCAATGTTTTAGAAGAAATGATTAAAACATCTCCTGAAGAAATCCAACAACAAATGAAAGATAACATTCAGTGGATTCGTGGAGCGCAAGAAAATAAATTGGTTGTAGGTTCACAAGCTCGTATTTTATATGCCGATGCAGAAGGACGCATGAAAATTGCCAAGGCATTTAATAATGCTATTAATGAAGGAAAAATTGGTCCGGTTGTTTTAGGACGCGATCATCACGATGTTTCAGGAACTGATTCGCCTTACCGCGAAACTTCAAACATTTACGATGGTTCTCGTTTTACAGCAGATATGGCAATTCACAATGTAATTGGCGATAGCTTCCGTGGTGCAACTTGGGTTTCTATTCACAATGGCGGCGGCGTTGGTTGGGGCGAAGTAATTAACGGCGGTTTTGGTATGCTTCTTGATGGAACAAAAGAAGCTGAAAATCGCTTGAAATCGATGCTTTTCTGGGATGTAAACAACGGAATTTCAAGAAGGAGCTGGGCAAGAAACGAAGGTGCTGTTTTTGCGATAAAACGTGCAATGGAAGCAGAACCAAATTTAAAAGTGACTTTGCCGAATTTTGTAGATGATAAACTATTCAAATAAAAATATCATGAAACTATTCAAATTTTTACCGTTACTTTCTGTACTGTTTCTTGCTTCGTGTAGTTCAGTGCAAGTTTCTACAGATTATGATAATTCTGTAAACTTTAGTCAGTTTAAAACATATGCTTTTATGAAAGACGGAGTGGATAAAATCAATATTTCCGACTTGGACAAAAAACGTATTCTAAAAGCAATAGATGAAGAAATGACTTCTAAGGGTTATGCTAAAAGCGAAAATCCCGATTTGTTGATTAATTTATTCACAGACGCCAAACAAGTTGTAAATGTAAATACATATTACGGCGGTTGGGGTTATTATGGATATTACCGCCCTTGGGGATGGAATCCTTGGATGATGGGACCAGGATATCAATCGGTTTCTACTTCTACACAAGGAATTCTTTTTGTTGATGTTTTAAAAGCAGATAATAAAGAGTTGATTTGGCAAGGAAAAGGATCGGGTTATTTAACCACGAACCAAAACAAAAAAGACGCTAGAATTAAAGAATTTGTAACAAAAGTTTTAGAAACATTTCCAAGTAAATAAAAAAAGCCTCAAACTTAAAGTTTGAGGCTTTTTTTATTTATTATTCTCTATTTCTTCCTGTACTTGCTCCCACTCGATCATTGTTTCTTCTAACTCTTTTTTCATTTTTTCGTAGCTCGAAAACCATTTGGTATCGTTCATTAGCTTTTCGTAATTCTGGGCTAATTCTAAATCGGACTGAGAGATTTTCTTTTCAAGCTCGGTTATCTTACTTTCAGCTTTACTTAAACGATTATTTAACGTTTTAAGCTTTTTCTGATCTTCATATGACAACGTTTTCTTCTCTTTAATAGTTACGCTTTTCTCAACAACAGCTTCCTTTTGTTGTTCAAAATCGCGCATATCATCCGCATTTCGTTCTTCTAAGAAATAATTGATATCTCCTAAATATTCTTTTATTTTTTGATCTTTAAATTCATAAACCTTGTCGGTCATTCCTTGTAGAAAATCACGATCGTGCGATACTAAAATCAAAGTTCCTTCAAAAGTTTTTAAAGCGTTTTTCAAAACATTTTTCGACTTAATATCCAAGTGGTTTGTAGGTTCATCCATCAATAAAACATTAATGGGTTTTAAAAGCAACATACACAAAGCTAAACGATTTCGCTCACCACCCGAAAGTACTTTCACCTTCTTTTCAACATCGTCACCACGAAATAAAAACGATCCTAACATATCGCGAACTTTAGAACGATTTGCATCGGTTGCAGCATCGATCATGGTATCTAAAAGTGTTTTTTCACCATCTAGATAATCAGCTTGATTTTGTGCAAAATATCCTAATTGCACATTATGCCCTAACTTTATTTCGCCTTCGTACGGAAATTCATTGATAATTGCTTTAATTAAGGTTGATTTTCCTTGTCCGTTCTGTCCAACAAAAGCAATTTTACTTCCGCGCTCAACTAACAAATCAAGATCTTTAAAGACAACTTTATCTCCAAAAGCTTTCGTTACGTGTTCGATTTCTAAAACCACTTTCCCAGGAGTAACCGAAACCGGAAACGAAATATTCATAACCGCATTATCATCTTCATCAACTTCGATTCGATCAATTTTATCGAGCTTTTTGATCAGCGATTGCGCCATAGAAGCTTTTGTAGCTTTATAACGGAATTTCTCGATTAACTTTTCGGTTTCTTCGATTTTCTTCGCTTGATTTTTTTGCGCAGCTAATTGCATTTCGCGTAATTCTTCGCGTAAAACCAAATATTGCGAATACGGTTTATTGAAATCGTATATTTTTCCTAACGAAATTTCGATTGTACGGTTCGTTACATTATCTAGAAACATTTTATCGTGCGAAACCAAAACCACAGCTCCAGAAAACGACTTTAAGAAACTTTCTAACCAAATGATAGATTCGATATCTAAGTGGTTTGTTGGCTCATCTAAAAGCAAAATATCGTTGTTTTGAAGCAACAATTTCGCTAATTCGATGCGCATGCGCCATCCACCAGAAAAAGTATCGGTTGGTTTATCGAAATCTTCTCGTTTAAAACCTAAACCCGATAATACTTTTTCGGTATTTCCTTGATATAAATAACCTCCTAAAATTTCGAATCGATGTGTAAAATCACTTAACTTTTCAATTAAATCATGATAGCTTTCGGATTCATAATCGGTTCTATCTAATAATTCTTTATTGATTTTATTAATCTCGTTTTCGACCAACAAAATATCAGAAAATGCTTGATATGCCTCTTCTAAAACCGTTCTTCCTTTAACAAAATCAATATCTTGTTTTAAAAAACCTAATTTAATTTCTTTATCAGACGCAATGGTTCCAGAATCGGGTTCAAATTCGCGAGAAAGAATCTTTAACATCGTCGATTTCCCAGCTCCATTTTTTCCAACCAAACCAACTCGATCGCCAGCTCCTAAACGAAATGTAACGCTTTCGAATAAATAATCTCCGTTAAATGAAACGGATAAATCATGTATATTAAGCATAATGCTATTTTATTAATTGTAATTTTTTGTAATATCGGGCAACGTCGATATTTTTATCCAAAGGTACTTTATTTTCGATATTATGAATCAATTTATCGGCCAAATAAGGACCTAAGAGTACCCCGCGAGTTCCTAATCCATTTAAAATATAAATGTTTTGGGATTGATAATGCGCACCAACTAAAGGACGACGATCTTTTACCGTTGGACGAATTCCGGCAAGATGTTCTACGATTTCGAATTCACAATCAATTAAAGACTTTAATCCTTCCATTAATTCTTCTTTAGCTTCGTTTGTTTTATTGTCGGTTTTATCCATCCAATTATAAGTCGCTCCTACTTTATATATATCGTTACCAATTGGAATGATAAAAACTCCAGATTTTACGATGGCTTTCAGTTTTAAATCAGGAATCCTCGCATATAGTAATTCGCCTTTCGTTCCGTCTAAAGGTAAATAATTGAAAAAAGGATTGTTTAACATGGAAAAACCTTCGGCAAAAACAATCTGCTTTGCTTCGATATCTTGATAAAGTACGTAATCAACTTCATGAATTAATTGATCATATTTAAAAATTTCATCTCTAAAAAGGTTGTTTTCTTTTAAGAACTTTTGATACGATTCTACAAATAAATTGACATCCAAAAAACCTGTATTAAAAACTTCCCCAAAGTGATATGTGCTTTGAATGTGCTGAATTTCCTTTTTATATAATATATCGTTTAAAAAAAATGAAGTCGACGGATTATCGCAAGCTAAAAACCAATTATTTTGTTCTTCTACACTTGCAAACTTTCGATAAATAGGAAGCTTATGATAAAATGACTCATTAAGCAAACTTTCGATTTCTTTATAAAACTCATCTGCTAAATCTAATTGAGCTTTAGATTCCCAAATCGAAGTAAAACGCTTCAAAACAACGGGATTAAACATTCCTCCTGCAACTTTAGAAGAAGTTCGTTTATGATCATCAATCATAATGAAGGTTCTATTTAGACGTTTACACCAATACGCCATACACAATCCTGCAATTCCAGCACCAACGATAATATAATCTACTTTCATAATAAGAAAAAACTCTTATCGAATGATAAGAGTTTCTATAAAAATTAATCTCAATTTAGTAATTCCATAAATCATCTTCCAAATCACGGATAGATTCTTTAATTCTTTCAGCTTCTAAAAGCTGCATCATTGCATTACCTTGAACGTAGTCACTAATATTTGCATCTCCATAAGGATTATCAGCTTTGTAGATAGTTCCTGCAAATTTACGAGCATTAAATAAATAATCATAATTCATTTTCATTGCAGGATTTTTGTCATTATAAGCATAGGTATTATACAATGTTTCGCGAGCATCAGGGAAGAAAATCCAAAACATAGGATTTGCCATATTACCTTCGTAATCTTTACCTTTCATTGCAATGTCTGTAACCACAGGTGCAATCGCTAATAAACGGTATTTCATTTCACCTGCATTACGATCTAAATACCACATACCCATAACACGATACTCTTGTACATCCTCAGGTCCTAATGTTGTTTTGATAATATATTGATTATCAACTCTACCTTCTAAAATATACTGATCTATACCTGCTTCTGTTGTATCAGTTCTGACAAATTTACTTTCCAAATCATTTAGATTTAAAGGAAACTTAAAATTGTCATCATAATATACCTTTGTTATTTTTTTATTCATTACTGCGTCTTTCAACACACTGAATAACGGTTTGCGATCAATAGTTTCGCGTAAAGGAAAATAATAAACTAAATTTTGTTTTTGATCTAAAGGAATTGTTTCCCAAACCATTTTCTTAAAAACAACATCTCTTTCATTAACATACTCATAAGGAATTGGTCCATCAGCCTTTGCGTAAATTTCTTCGATAGACTGATCTCCTATCTCTTCTGGAGACATTGCGTTCAAAATGTTGTTTTGCGCGAAGCTCACACTAGAAACAACAAAAACACATGCTGTCAAAAATAATTTCTTAATATTCTTCATAAACCAAAAGTTTTTATTGAATTGTAAATGTTGCATCAGAAGCTTCTTTAACTGGTAAAGTAACTCCTTCTAATTTTGATTTGATTCCTGTAATAATAACTTTATCACCAGGACGTAAACGCTGAGCTTTCATTTTAGCAGCCTCAGACAACTGACCTCCTCCCGTAATTCTTTCAGAACCCATTCCAGGGAAATAAATTGTATATTCAGTAACGCGAGGTTTAACATCAAAATCAAAATCTTCAAAAGTAACTCCAACAGATACCATTGCTAAATTACTAGCAGGTCCTTTAGCGTTAAATTCTCCTCTGATTGTTCCTCGAGGACGAGGAATCGGTTTAACTCGGAATGTTTGCTTAGAAGTTATAGCTTTACCATCAGGCATAGTTCCAGTTGCAGTAATAACAACTTCTCTACCCATTCCAGGTACTAAGATATATTTACCATTTCCAACTTTTTTCATTGTTCCATTACTAGCTGATGCATTCACTTTATCAGAAGTAATCCCCTCAACAGTAACTGAAATTGGATTATCTAAACCTGCATAAACTACATTCATTTTATCAGCAGAGATTGTTGCTGAACTAGGACGACCAACTACTACATAGTTTGAATTTAAAATATCAACTACAATTGGCTCACCTTCTTCCATAAAAGTAAACTTACCTGTAAATTTATGCTCTCCTAATCCTGCAGCTACGCTTGATGATTCAACTTGTCCTGCTTTAATTCTAGACTGAGGTATTGAAACTCCATTTACAACTACTGAAGTAGGAACAGTAGATTCGTCATAACGCCCTAAAACTACCTTGTACTTAATCTGTTCACCTTGATAATAAACAGATTTATCTGTAATTACCATAGCCTGATAGTTTTTCATAGAAGCAGCCTGCTTTAATGAATTCCCTAAAAACAAGTTATAGGCTTCATGCTCTAATTCATTTATATCACTCTGAATTGCAGACAAATATGCTAAAGAAGCTACAGCAGGAAATCCTTTAAAGTGATAATCTAAATAAGGTATTGACTGTCCTTCCTTGTTTTTAACATCATCAGTATTGAATTTCTTTTCAATATCTTCAATCAAAAACTTATACTTAACATCATTTCCAACAATTAGTTTAAAATCGTCACGATATTTTTTAAATCTATCTACAATTTCTTTTCCTTTTGCTGATAAACCATCTCCTTCAAACCAACCATAGTCAATATTCTGACCTTTGTCCATTTGTTCATAAGGTAACTTATTCGTTTCAGGATCAACTTCTACTCCTTTAACAGCATCTGCTTTAAGGCTTTCAATGTAAGTATAAAAATCTTTAGATAATTTTTGTACTTTTTGTGCCATTGTATAAGGCGAAGAATAACGCGCTGGTTCGTCTTTAGCCTTTAAAGCTAAGCCTTGTAATAATACTTCATTTGTATTAGCGGCAGTTGCGTTTGCCGATTCAAATTTTTCATTCATTAATCCAAAAGCTGTCAATACTTCTTTAGACATATTTAGCGCCATCATTGCAATGAATACTAAATACATCAAGTTGATCATCTTCTGTCTTGGGGTCTGTTTTCCTCCTGCCATGTCTAATTAGAATGTTTTAAAAGTTAATACTAATTAGCTGTTTTACCCATAGCAGATAACATTCCGCCATAAACTGCATTTAAAGTTGATAAGTTAGAAGTTAATGACATCATTTGCTCTTTCAATTTTAAATTGTTTTCTGCAACTTCTCTATTGATATCTGCATTTTTAGTAGCACTTTCTAACTGAACTTTATACATTGAGTTCAATGATTCTAATTGCGCTGCCGCTAACGACATTTCTTCAGCATATCTATTTGAAGAAGCAACTGCATCAACAGTAGGTGCAATTCCTTTTGCTGCTGCTTCGAAATTTTTGATGCTATCACGTAAACCTTCCATTAAGTTTCCGTCAATTTTAGCTTCTCTTAAAATATTATCTAATTTTTCAGACAATAAACTCCTTTCCATTGCTGGCTGAGTCACTGCTACACTTTGAACAGTTGTTCCTGAAGATGCAGCATAAGCAGGCATAGAAGTTTGAACTTGTACTGCTGGTTGTCCACCTCCTACAGCTTTAGTAGCAACAGTTCCACTAACACCTACACTCCCAGCAACTTGCATTGTTCTTGGTTCTCCTCCTTTTAATTCAGGATAAACACGTGACCAATCTAAATCTTCATCAACAGGTTCAAAAGCAGAAATAGCAAAAATTAATGCTTCAACTAAAAGTCCAACTGTAAGCATATTGTTTCCATTCAAAGGTCCAACCTCAATGTGCGTAATTTTGAATAATGCTCCAACAATTACAACTGCTGCTCCCATTCCATAGCAGAAATTCATTACTTTTTTAGGTATAGCCATCTTTTAATTTAAATTAGTTAGTTATAGTATTTATTTGTTGTTTTTAAAATTATTTAGCGTAACGCCCACTTTGAGGAACTTTTCCCTCATTGATTAATCCTGGACCTGGAGCAGAAACTACTGTTCTGAAACCAATATAACTACGAGCAGAGTCAGCATGTTCTTTATCACGAGTAGCAACTTGTAAGAAATAATGAGAATCTCTCCAAGAACCTCCACGAACTACTTTAATAGGATTACTAGTTGTTCTTGATTTAGGTTTTAAACTAGATTGCATAATATAAGTAGATTCATCATATGCCGAATCTGTCCATTCTGCAACATTACCTGACATATTATACAAATTGTATCCATTAGGTTTATAAGATCTTGCTTCGGCAGTATATAAAGCTCCATCTACCGCATAATCATCATTCTTAGGCTTGAAATTTGCTAACCAACATGCTTTTTCATCTGTTGTATAAGGTCCTCCCCAAGGGTACATAGCATTTTGAATTCCTCCACGGGCTGCATATTCAAATTCCGCCTCATTTGGAAGACGGTACTCATACATATTGAAGTTCATTTTTCTATCAACACTATATGATTTTTTGTATAAAGTTCTCCATGCTGCAAATGCTTTAGCTTGATACCACGTAATTCCAACAACCGGATATTCTCCATAAGCTTCGTGCCAAAAATATTCTTTAAACATTGGCTCATTATAAGAGTAATTAAAATCTCTTACCCAAGCCGTTGTATCTGGATATACATTTACAATTTCTGTTTTTAAGAATTTTGACTGACGGTTTCTTACATCATTAGAGTTATCATTAATATAACCCTTTTCATCCCAATATGAATATTTGAAGTTTAATTTTTTAACATCAAATGTTACCAATCCATTTAAGTTTTGTTTAGCTGGAATGTATAAAGAATCCATTACCTCTACATAATACTCATCTGGATAACGTCTAGGATCAGTAATTAAACGAGCTTTTTTATCTAATCGTCTACCTGCATATTCATCGTCATCCATTGCCATGCTATAATAGTTGTCATACATATAACGATCGTACGCAGTTTGATTTTGATTTAATGAAGGATCTTGCACTTCTTGAAAAGCAAAAGCACCAATTCCACCTGCTGTTTTATCCATTCCCATTTCATCTGCCATGATAGCTAAACGAGTTCTAATGATCGAATCTTTTACAAAATCAACAAACTTGCGGTATTGATTATTGGTAATCTCTGTTTCGTCCATGTACATTGAACCAATTGTCACGGAACGAGCTGGCGCATCATCTGCTCCTAATAAATCTTCATGAGTTTTTCCCATTGTAAAAGACCCACCCGGAATAAAAGCCATTCCCTGTGGCTTTTCAGTAATCCAGCGTTTTCCTTGAACTCCATCTAGTAGCTCTCCTCTATCACCAGAACCACAACCGAATAATAACGAGACAACCGCAGAAAGTGTAATGAACTTCTTCATATATTAATTGGGGTTTTTATTTTAAAATTATTCAAAGCGTAAACCTATTTAAATATTTTTAAATATACAACGAAATCTTAAAAAAAAATTTAATGTATATTTAACATTTTTATTTTCTTACCTATTATACTAACAATTTCTTATTTGCACGCCACCATCTTTCAGGCACAATACTTTGCAATGCTTGTTTGTAATCGTCGTGACTACAAGGAAACAAAATTTTTCGATCATCTTGTTCCGTTCCTCCTATTTCAATCCACCAACGATCGGAAATATCGCTTTTATAAAACACCAATTCCTGTTCTTCTAAAGGGACAATGTATTTTAAGTAAGAAGATTTGCTAATATAGGGATATTCATTCATTCTGAAATTGAATCCTTCAACAAAATACCATAAAATTTGCGTAAGCAACAAACTTTTTTCCGAATTACTATCAATATTAAAAACACCAAAACTACTTACACGATCGCTTAACCCTGCGTAACGTGCTAACGCACAAACTTCTCTTCCATCAAATCCGTTAGGTTGAAAATGTGAATAAAATCCTAAATCGGATGATTTTGTTGCATTAATATCAAAACTTACAAGGTCAGAATCTCTAAAAATTGGCTCAGAAAGCTTCATATTCGAAATAATTTCCCCGAGTCGATAGGCTTCGAAATACATTTTATCAATCAAATCGATTTCTTCTTGCGAGTTAAAATAGGTTTGATAACCAACTACACTAAAGTTATGCAAATTCGTTGGCGCTTCCATAATGATACGCGTCATAAACGATTCTGAAGGATTGTCAACATCTGCAACAACATCAATCTTACTATCTACACAAGCTAAATTTACCGCTTGTTCTTGCGTATCGTATCCGCGATACATTCCGTAAGTTAAATCTTGCGAACCGCCAATAACTACTGGAAGAATATTTCTTTTTAATAAATCAGCAACCAACATTTTAACCGCGACATACGTATCTTCGATTGTTTCGCCCGCTTCTATCATTCCTAAATCAACCATTTTAGAAGTCCAGTTTCCAGGAAAAAGTTGATAAAGATTCTTTCTGAACGTTTCGAATCCAATATTCGCTTCATGATTTAAATCTCCTCTCCCTTCATTAACTGTAACAATAGCGATTTTTATATGTTCTAATTCAGGAAATAATGTTGATGTATGGATAGCCATCGTTTTACCCAACGAATGTTTTGGCAACGTTTTAACGAACTCTTCTAAATGAGCCGAAACCGGTTTTAAAATTTCATACATCATACTTCCTATTTTTTAGTCGTTTTCTTAGCTGTTGTTTTGGTTGCAGCTTTTCTAGCTGGAGTTTTCTTTTTAGGAGCTTTTTCTTCGATGATTTTCTTAACCTCATCTAACGTTAAAGCCGCAACGTCAACATCTTTACTCAATTCAATTTTTACTTTTCCTTGAATGATATTCGATCTGCCCCAACGCGCCTTTTCAACACGAATTCCCTCTTCTTTCCAATCGTGAATTACTTTATCGATTTCTTTTTGAAGTTTATCCTGAATCAATTCATTAATATCCGCTTGAGATAATTGATCGAAATTATACTTTTTGTTTACATTAATAAACATTCCGTTCCATTTAATAAACGGACCAAAACGACCAACACCTTTTTGAACAGGTAGTTCTTCATACATTCCGATTGGTGCATCGGCAGCAGCTTTTTCTTTAATCAATTCAACCGCTCGTTCAAACGTAACATCCAAAGGATCCTCGCCTTTTGCCAACGAAATAAAACTAGAACCAAACTTTACATAAGGTCCAAAACGACCGTTATTTACTTCTACTTCTTCGTTATTAAAAGTTCCTAAAGATTTTGGCAGAAGGAATAACCCTAAAGCTTCATCTAATGTTATCGTTCCAATATTTTGATCGGCACGTAAACTTGCAAACACCTTTTCTTCGTCTTCTTGTTCACCAATTTGAGCCATTGGACCAAATTTCCCTAAACGAACCGAAACTTGCTTTCCTGTTTTGGGATCTTTTCCTAGAATACGTTCGCCCGATTCTCTTTCAGCATTCTTTTCAACATCTTTTACAGTTGGATGGAAATGCGAATAGAAATCGTTCATCATTTGCGTCCAACTTTCGTTTCCGGCTGCAATGGCATCAAAATCTTCTTCAACTTTTGCCGTAAAATGATAATCTAATATGGTTTCAAAATTCTTTACTAAGAAATCGGTTACGATAATTCCGATATCTGTCGGGATTAATTTTCCTTTATCCGAACCTACTTTTTCTATTAATAATTGCGTTTGAATTGCATTATTAACCAATTGCAATACATTATAATTACGTTCGGTTCCTTCCATCGTACCTTTTTCAACATAATTTCGAGCAATAATGGTAGAAATAGTTGGTGCGTAAGTTGATGGACGACCAATTCCTAATTCTTCTAATTTTTTAACTAAAGAAGCTTCGGTATATCGCGCAGCAGGTTTTGTAAAACGTTCGGTTGCTTGTAACGAAAGATTATTCAATTTCTCGTTGATTTTCATTGCCGGCAACATTCCTTCTTGTTCTTCGTCTTCGTCATCGTGCCCTTCTAAATACACTTTTAAGAATCCTTCGAACATTAAGACTTCGCCTGTTGCTGTAAAATATTTATCATGCGTATCCGCCTGAATCGTCACGTTTGTACGTTCTAATTGTGCATCGCTCATTTGCGAAGCCAATGTACGTTTCCAAATTAAATCGTATAATCTTGCCTGATCACGATCGATCGTTACAGAATGTTTCGACATATCTGTCGGACGAATTGCTTCGTGCGCTTCTTGAGCTCCTTTTGCTTTGGTCGAAAAATTGCGAGGTTTACTAAATTCTTTTCCATACGAACTGATGATTTCCGCTTCGGCTGCTTTAATGGCATCTTGCGATAAATTCACACTATCGGTTCTCATATACGTAATCAATCCGCTTTCGTAAAGACGTTGCGCCAACATCATGGTTTGACCAACAGAAAAATACAACTTACGAGAAGCTTCCTGTTGTAAAGTTGATGTAGTAAATGGCGGCGCCGGAGATTTTTTAGCTGGCTTAGTTTCTAAATCACTTACATGAAACTTCGCTCCGATATTTTGTTTTAAGAACGCTTCAGCAGCTTCTTTTGTTTGAATATTCTTCGGCAATTTAGCTTTAAAAGACTTTCCTTTTTCGGTTTCGAATACAGCTGTAATAGAATAAGAACTTTCGGAACGGAATCCTTGAATTTCTTTTTCGCGCTCTACAATTAAACGAACCGCGACCGATTGCACACGACCTGCCGATAAGCCTGCACGAACTTTTTTCCATAAAACCGGAGAAAGTTCGTAACCTACCAAACGATCTAACACACGGCGCGCTTGCTGTGCATTTACTAAATTGTAATCTATTTTACGAGGGTTTTCGATCGCTTTCTGAATTGCCGTTTTGGTAATTTCATGAAAAACAATTCGTTTTGTATTCTCATCTTTCAATCCTAAAGTTTCCGCAAGATGCCATGCAATAGCTTCTCCTTCGCGATCTTCATCGGATGCTAACCAAACCGTTTCGGCTTTCTTTGCTAGATCTTTTAATTTTTTTACAACTGCTTTTTTATCTGCCGAAACTTCATATTTCGGCTGGAAATTATTTTCAACATCAATTGCCATTTCTTTCGAGGGCAAATCAACGATATGTCCAAAACTTGATTCTACTTGATAATCTTTCCCAAGAAATTTTTCGATTGTTTTTGCCTTTGCAGGTGACTCAACAATTACTAAATTCTTTGCCATATTTGCCATTTTTACTGAGCAAAAATATAGGATTTTTTTATAATTCGCATTAACTCTTCCAAACATCCTTTATTTTTAGTCGTAAAACGCTCTGCCTTTTTATGTTTTTGAAGGTTTGTAAAGTGTAATTGCTTTTTGAAGTTGTTCGTTCATTCTTTCTACTAGAAACAAAGGTTCTACAACGCGAACCGATGAAGAAAGATATAGCAATTCTAAAACAAAATCGTACGTAATATGAACGTTTAAAAAAACATGAAATTTATTTTTATTTATTTTTTTGATTCGTTGCGATGAATGCAAAGGCAAACTTTCTAGATAATAAACTTGATTTTCATCGGCTGTTTCTAAAACAACTTGCGTTTCGGAAGATAATTGTTTTCGATCAACTCCTATAAAGTCATTAAAATACGATGCTATTTCTATTGGTTCAATTTTAAAAACATCAGTAGTAGTACTTAAAGCGGTAATTCGGTCAAAAGCGAAGGATTTAATTTCACTATCATTTTCATCAACAGCGATTAAATACCAGCGCGAACGCGATTCTTTGATTGCTAAAGGATATACAAATCGGAACTTTTCTTTCTCTTCGCCATATTTCTTGTAATTCATCTTCATTTTATAGTTCCCAGAAATCGCTTCTAAAACTTCTTCAAAACGTTCGCTTCCTGTTTGTGTTTTTCGGGAATCTAATAAAATTGCTTTTCTATTTTCGTTACTTAAAAAATCGGCAAGTTCAATCGATTCGAACATTCTGTTATTCGAAACATCATGATCTTCTTTTACGATTTCATATTTATTAATGGAACGATTAAATTTTATTTCGATCGAAAAAACCGATTCAATCGTTTTTAAATCGCGTTGAAACGTTCGCAGACTGTACCCCGAAAACTCCTCAATACTATTTTGCAACTTAAAAAAGACTTCATTGTAATTTAAAGGTTTTACTTTTAAATAATTAATGATTTTAACCTGGCGTTTCACAAAATTTTGATTCGATCTACTCATATAAATATCGTGCTGATTTTATTTAAAACTATTTTCGAATAAAGCTTCTATTGCCTGAATACCAAATAAATTAATTTTTCTTGTTCCGATTCCGGCAAAATGCTGTGTTGTAATCTTTGGAAGTTCGCAAACTACAAAACGTTTTAATTGATTGTTCCATTTAAACCATTCTTCATTTTTTTGATCAAAAACATAAATTTCGCGTTCGGCATTTATTGCCATTTGAATCGTCCATCCAGTTCCGCCTTTTACTCTGCATAAACTTCCCGATTCGTCTTTTTCTAGAAAACCTACAGCAAAAACTTGTTTTGATTTCTTTATCTGAAAATAATTACGTGCCAATAAATTTACATACGGTTTATAATGAAATCGCTTTAATTGATTCGAAATTTTCTGTAATTGTGCTGCTCCTTCATTAAATTCTTCGGCGGTTAATTCATGTTTAAAAGAATGAGAATGAAAAGATGTTTTATAACTATAATGAACTACATCACATTGATTTTGCAACGCATATTGCGCAAAATAAACATCGGCACCTTCTGCTCCACCGCTATGACAAATTCTTCTTTCCATTTTAATCGCTTCATTATCATTACAAAAATAGCAAAGAAAATGACGTAAAATGTCGTTTCATAAAATAATGACAAGATGTCATTTTTCGATTATTAGTATTATCTTTGCCTATTGATTAGCACGTTAATGCGATTTATGGAAAAGGTAATTGAAGAAAATAAACAAGGTACCAGTTTGGTGCTAGAGCCCCAAAAAAACAACACTAAAAAGTTATTTATTGAAAGTTACGGATGTCAGATGAATTTCTCTGACAGCGAAATCGTGGCTTCTATTTTATCAGATCAAGGATATAATACCACGCAAAATTTAGAAGAAGCCGATTTGGTTTTGGTAAACACATGTTCTATTCGCGATAAAGCAGAGCAAACCGTTCGTAAACGTTTAGAAAAATACAATGCCATTAAAAAAATAAATCCTTCGATGAAAGTTGGTGTTTTAGGCTGTATGGCAGAACGTTTAAAAAGCAAGTTTCTGGAAGAAGAAAAAATTGTAGACATGGTTGTTGGACCAGATGCTTACAAAGATATTCCGAACTTGTTAAAAGAAGTTGGTGAAGGTCGCGATGCTATCAACGTAATTCTTTCAAAAGAAGAAACGTATGGCGATATTTCTCCGGTTCGTTTAAACAGTAACGGCGTTACCGCTTTTGTTTCGATTACACGCGGATGCGACAACATGTGTACTTTTTGCGTAGTTCCGTTTACACGCGGGCGCGAGCGTTCTCGTGATCCACAAAGCATTATTTCCGAAATTAAAGACCTTTCCGAAAAAGGCTTTAAAGAAGTAACACTTTTAGGACAAAACGTAGATTCGTATTTATGGTACGGCGGCGGCTTAAAGAAAGATTTCGAAAAAGCAACCGAAATGCAAAAAGCAACTGCTGTAGATTTCGCTCAGCTTTTAGATACTTGCGCCACGTTATTTCCAAAAATGCGTTTCCGTTTTTCAACGTCGAATCCGCAAGATATGCACGATGAAGTAATTCACGTAATGGCAAAACATCACAACATTTGTAAATACATTCACTTACCGGTTCAATCTGGTTCTACACGTATTTTACAGGAAATGAACCGCCAGCACACTCGCGAAGAATATATGGATTTGGTGGATCGCATTTATAAAATCATTCCTGAAATTTCATTATCGCAAGATATGATTACTGGATTTCCGACAGAAACCGAAGAAGATCATAAAGATACGCTTTCGTTAATGGAACATGTAAATTATGATTTCGGATATATGTTTGCATATTCAGAACGTCCAGGAACAATGGCAGCACGTAAAATGGAAGATGATGTTCCGGAAGAAGTTAAAAAACGTCGTTTACAAGAAATTGTAGATCTACAACAAAAAATAAGTTTAGTTCGCACACAACGTTTCGTAAATCAAACAGTTGAAGTATTGATCGAAAAAGCTTCAAAAAGATCCGAAGATTATTGGTCTGGACGAAATTCACAAAACACAACCGTTGTTTTCCCTAAAGGAGATTATAAAGTTGGTGATTTTGTTCTGGTAAAAGTAACCGATTGTACTTCGGCAACTTTAATCGGAGAAGCTGTAGGATTCAGTGAAATGCAATAATTCGATCGATTATTTTACTTGTTTTATAAAGAATTTGTCTTTTTAAAATGAAATGAATGACACGAACGAAAACGAACTGACGAAGCAATCTTTTTGAATCATCAAGTTAGACTCTTCGTCTTAAATATCAAGACTTAAATTTATTTTCAATTCGAAACTAAGTATTTTAAACTTGAAACAAAAAAACCTGAAACATTAAAATGGAAAACGTACAAGCTGTAAAACAACGATTCGAAATAATTGGCAACGACCCGAAATTAAACCGTGCTATCGAGAAAGCAATTCAGGTGGCACCAACAGATATTTCGGTTTTAGTTACCGGAGAAAGCGGTGTGGGTAAAGAAAGTATTCCTAAAATAATTCACGCACTTTCGCACCGAAAACACGGAAAATATATTGCAGTAAACTGTGGAGCAATTCCCGAAGGAACAATTGATTCTGAACTTTTCGGACACGAAAAAGGAGCTTTTACAGGCGCTGTAAATACGCGCGAAGGTTATTTTGAAGTTGCAAGTGGCGGTACCATTTTTTTAGACGAAGTAGGCGAATTACCTTTAACTACACAAGTTCGTTTATTGCGTGTTTTAGAAAACGGAGAATTTATTAAAGTAGGTTCTTCTAAAGTTCAAAAAACCGACGTTCGCATTGTGGCTGCAACAAATGTAAAAATGTTTGAAGCGATTGAGAAAGGAAAATTCCGCGAAGATTTGTATTATCGTTTAAGCACGGTCGAAATAAATCTTCCGCCTTTACGCGAACGCGGCGAAGATATCCATTTACTTTTCAGAAAATTTTCGGCAGATTTTGCCACAAAATACAAAATGCCGCCTATTCGTTTAGACGAACAAGCAGTTAATTATTTAAAACAATATCGCTGGGACGGAAACATTCGTCAATTGCGAAATATTGCTGAACAAATTTCGGTTATCGAAACCAAACGCGATATTGATTTAGTAACCATTCAAACGTATCTTCCAAATCGAAATGCGCAACTTCCTTCGCTCGTAAATACAAGTAAAAGCGAGAGTGATTTTAGCAACGAACGTGAAATTTTATATAAAGTTTTGTTCGATATGAAAAACGATTTAAACGATCTTAAAAAACTGACATTAGAATTGATGAAAAACGGAAATTCGAGTCAGGTTCAAGAAGTAAATCAATCGTTAATTCAGAAAATTTACGGTCAAAACGAAGAATTCCATCAAAATGCATCTACAAACAGAGCAATTCCTCTAAGCGAAAAACCGTCACAAATTGTGAATCCACATTTAGATGAAGACGAAGATGACAACGACGAAAATTATTTAATTGCTGAAACAATTGACGATGAAGAAACGTTGAAATTGGAAGACAGAGAAATTCAATTAATTAAAAAAGCATTAGAACGCAACAACGGAAAACGCAAAGCAGCAGCTGATGAATTGGGAATTTCGGAACGAACTTTATACAGAAAAATCAAACAATATGATTTATAAAATAGTAAAAAAATCGTCTATTTTTATGTTATTGGTAAGCATTTGTACTCTTTTTAATAGTTGTGGAGCTTACAATTTTACAGGAACAGGGAAAATTGATGCCGAAACATTTCAGGTAAATTATTTTTTAAACAATGCTGATTTAGTAGAACCCGGAATTGAGCGAACATTTACAAATGCTTTACAAAATTTAATTCAAGGGCAAACCAGTTTAAGTTTAACCACTTCGAATGCTGATTTGGTTTACGAAGGTGAAATTTCGGAATATCGTATTTCGCCTATGACAGCAACTGCCGAACAAACTGCTGCGCAAAACCGTTTGTATATTTCGGTAAGAGTTAGTTTTACGAACAGAAAAAATCCGGATGATGATTTCGAAAAAACGTTCTCGCATTTCTATGATTATCCAGCAAACGATCAATTAATTGGCGGAAAATTATCGACTGCTTTAGACGAAATTTACGAACGCATCACACAAGATGTTTTTAACGCTTCATTAGCTAAATGGTAGGTTATGACAGCACAACAATACACACATTGGTTAAATAATCCGTATCAATTATCGGCAGAAGATTCTGAAACGCTTAAGAAAATTGTAGACGAATATCCGTATTTACAATCGGCTCGTGCTTTGTATTTAAAAACGTTAAATCAGCAGCGAAGCTTTTTGTACAACAACGAATTAAAGAAAACTGCAGCTTACACAACAGATCGCGACGTTTTGTTTGATTTTATTGTTTCGGAAGAATTTGTTACCTACAAACCTTTGCAGATTGAAGATATCAATGTTTTTGACGAAGATTATCTTGAAATTAAAAAACCAGAACCAACGCTTGACGAAACGATCGAAAAACGCGTTTTAGAAACTTTGGTTTATATAGAAAATCCATCGAAAGAAACGGAATTAATTCAGAAAATAGATCAAATTTCGAAATCTAAATTAGAAGCCAAACTCAGTAAAGAAGAGCCAAAAATTCAACCAGAGGAAATTCAGCAATTAGAAGAGAAACTAGAAGTTGGAACTCCGTTAGATTTTTCTGATAAAGATAAATTTTCGTTCACAGAATGGTTAAAGCTGACTTCGACACAACCAATAGATCGTTCGGAAGAAGTTGAAATCGAAGAAAAAGAAGATCTTTCTATTGAAGAAAACTCATTCAATTCAGACGAATTTGCAGATGAAAAACAAAAGAAATTGGATTTAATTAATCGTTTTATCGAAACAAATCCAAAAATAATTCCAAGTAAAACAGCTATCGTTCCTTCCATAAATTTAGATCGAAACGAGGACGAAGAGCCGTTTTATATGACCGAAACGTTGGCGCGTATTTATTTGGAACAAAAAAAATATCAGAAAGCAATTCAAGCTTATGAAATTTTAATTTTGAAATATCCAGAAAAAAGTAGTTTATTTGCAAACCGAATTGCTGATATAAAAAAATTACAAGAATTTAATAATATTTAATTCAATGAATACATTTACAATCTTTTTAGTATTAATATCTATAGTTGCCTTGCTTTTAATCATTGTTGTGATGATTCAAAACCCTAAAGGAGGTGGTTTAGATTCGTCTTTAGGTGGTTCTACTTCTATTGGTGGTGTGCAAAACACAAACAAATTTTTAGACAAAAGTACTTGGACACTTGCTGCAGCTTTAGTTATATTAATTTTAGTATCGAGCTTAAGCTTTAAATCGGGGTACTCTAACGAATCTAAAATTTTGGATCCAAACGCTGTAGTTCCGCAAGCTATTCCGGCTGCAGGTGCACAAACGCAACAACAAGCTCCGGAAGGAAATCAGCCAGCTGAAACTCCTGCGCAACCAAACGCACAATAGTAAAAAATACACATAGAACAAATGCCGACTTATGACAAGTTGGCATTTTTTATTTATAATAATGTCAACTTAAAGCGCTGGCATACTTTTGGTCAAGTTTAAAACAAACTTTAAAAATTAAAAAATATAAATCTTTATTAATATGGCATTAAACATCAAACCATTGGCAGACCGCGTTATCATTGAACCGGCTGCAGCTGAGACTCAAACTGCTTCAGGAATCATTATTCCAGACACTGCAAAAGAAAAACCTCAAAAAGGAACTGTTGTTGCCGTTGGTAATGGTAAAAAAGACGAACCTTTAACTGTAAAAGTTGGCGACACGGTTTTATACGGAAAATACGCAGGAACCGATTTAAAATTTGAAGGAAAAGATTTTCTAATCATGCGCGAAGAAGACATTCTAGCAATTATCTAATCACAACTTTTTTACAAAAAACTTAAAAACAAAACAAAATGGCAAAAGATATAAAATTCGATATTGAAGCTCGCGAAGGTTTAAAACGCGGTATTGACGCATTAGCAAATGCGGTAAAAGTAACATTAGGCCCTAAAGGACGCAACGTGATCATTTCAAAATCATTCGGAGCTCCTCACGTAACAAAAGACGGAGTTTCTGTAGCGAAAGAAGTAGAATTATCTGACGCTTTAGAAAATATGGGCGCGCAAATGGTTAAAGAAGTTGCTTCTAAAACAAACGATTTAGCTGGTGACGGAACTACAACTGCTACTGTTTTAGCTCAAGCAATTGTAAAAGAAGGTTTAAAAAACGTTGCTGCAGGTGCAAATCCAATGGATTTAAAACGTGGAATTGATAAAGCAGTTGATGCAATCGTTAAAGATTTAGCTTCACAAACTCAAGAAGTAGGTTCTACAACAGAAAAAATCAAACAAGTTGCTTCGATTTCTGCTAACAACGATGAAGTTATTGGTGAATTAATTGCCGAAGCTTTTGGCAAAGTTGGTAAAGAAGGAGTCATCACAGTTGAAGAGGCAAAAGGAACAGATACTTATGTAGATGTTGTGGAAGGAATGCAGTTTGACAGAGGATATTTATCTCCTTATTTCGTTACAAATCCAGAAAAAATGGAAACGGAATTCGATAATCCTTATATCTTATTATACGACAAAAAAATCTCTTCTTTAAAAGAATTATTACCAGTTTTAGAACCAGTTGCACAATCAGGAAAAGCATTATTAATCATTGCCGAAGATGTTGACGGAGAAGCATTGTCTACTTTAGTTGTAAACAAATTAAGAGGTGCTTTAAAAATTGCTGCTGTTAAAGCTCCAGGATTTGGAGACAGAAGAAAGGCTATGTTAGAAGATATCGCAATTTTAACTGGCGGAACGGTAATTGCGGAAGAAAGCGGATACACATTAGAAAATGCTACGTTGGAAATGTTAGGAACTGCTGAACGCGTTTCAATCGATAAAGACAACACAACAATTGTAAATGGTGCTGGAGATTCTGATATGATTAAAAATCGTGTAAATCAGATTAAAGCACAAATGGAAACTACAACTTCTGATTATGATCGTGAAAAATTACAAGAACGTTTAGCAAAATTAGCAGGCGGAGTTGCAGTTCTTTACGTTGGTGCTGCTTCTGAAGTTGAAATGAAAGAGAAAAAAGACCGCGTAGATGACGCTTTACATGCAACTCGTGCTGCAGTTGAAGAAGGAATCGTTGCTGGTGGTGGTGTTGCTTTGTTACGTGCTAAAGCTGTTTTAGCAAATGTTGACGCTTTAAACGCCGACGAAAAAACAGGAATCCAGATTGTTTCTCGCGCAATTGAGTCGCCTTTACGTACAATCGTAGAAAATGCAGGTTTAGAAGGTTCTGTAATTGTTGCTAAAGTTGCCGAAGGAACAGGAAACTTTGGTTACAATGCTAAAACCGACGAATATGTTGATATGCTAGCTGCAGGAATTATCGATCCTAAAAAAGTAACACGCGTAGCTTTAGAAAACGCTGCTTCGGTTTCGGGAATGATTTTAACTACAGAATGTGCATTAGTTGACATTAAAGAAGAAGGTGCAAGCCAAATGCCAATGGGCGGCGGAATGCCAGGAATGATGTAATATCGTTTCTTTATAAATATTTAAAAACAGCTCTTTTCGAGCTGTTTTTTTTATTGAAAAAACATTCGTGATTCTGCTTACCACAATCTTTCTTAAATAACACTTAATTAACACTTTACAAGGCATATTTAAAATGAATAATTCGTAAATTAGGAAGATTAAACCTTAAAATTATAATATTATGAGTACAAGTAAAGTTTATGACAGACCTCAGTTTAAACCACACTACGACAATTACATCAACGGAAAATTTACAGCTCCTGTAAAAGGAAAATATTTTGATGTAATTACGCCACTTGACGGAAGCGTGATGAGTAAAGCAGCTCATTCTACAGAAGAAGATTTAGATTTGGCAATCAGTGCAGCTCAAGAAGCTTTTAAAACTTGGGGAAAAACTTCGCCAACCGAACGCAGTATTATTTTAAATAAAATAGCCGATCGAATCGAAGCTAATCTTGAATTAATCGCTGCTGTTGAAACAACCGATAACGGAAAACCAATTCGCGAAACATTAAATGCCGATATTCCGCTTGCAATTGATCATTTCAGATATTTTGCTGGTGTTATTCGTGCCGAAGAAGGTTCTTTATCAGAATTAGATTCTAACACAGTTTCACTTATCGTAAACGAACCTTTAGGCGTTGTAGCGCAGATTATCCCTTGGAACTTCCCTATTTTAATGGCAGTTTGGAAATTAGCTCCGGCTTTAGCAGCAGGAAATTGTGTTGTTTTAAAACCCGCAGAATCCACACCAATTTCAATTATGGTTTTAATGGAAATCATCGGCGATTTAGTTCCTGCAGGTGTAATTAATATTGTAAACGGATTTGGTTCAGAATTAGGTCAACCGTTGGTTACCGACACGAGAGTTGCGAAAGCAGCTTTTACAGGATCTACAGCAACAGGACGCTTAGTTATGCAATATGCAACCGAAAATATTATTCCGGTTACGTTAGAATTAGGCGGAAAATCTCCGAATGTTTTCTTTGAATCAGTTATGGATCATGATGATGAATTCTTAGACAAAGCTTTAGAAGGAGCCGCTTTATTTGCTTTAAATCAAGGTGAAATCTGTACTTGTCCTTCTCGTTTATTGATTCAAGAATCGATTTACGATCAATTTATCGAAAAAGTTTTAGCACGCGTAAATGCAATTAAAGCGGGAAATCCGTTAGATACTTCTACAATGATTGGCGCTCAGGCTTCGAAAATTCAATACGACAAAATTTTAAACTACATTAAATTAGGGAAAGAAGAAGGCGCAGAAGTTTTAACCGGAGGTGAAGCAAATCATTTAGGAGGCGAAATCGAAAATGGATATTACATTAAACCAACTTTATTAAAAGGAAATAACAAAATGCGTGTTTTCCAGGAAGAAATTTTCGGTCCTGTTTTAGCGGTTACCACTTTTAAAGACGAAGCAGAAGCAATTGAAATTGCAAACGATACGATTTACGGTTTAGGAGCGGGAGTTTGGACACGCGATGCACATCAATTATATCAAATTCCGAGAGCGATTCAAGCAGGTCGAGTTTGGGTAAATAATTATCATAGTTATCCAGCTGGCGCACCGTTTGGAGGTTATAAACAATCAGGAATCGGACGTGAAAATCACAAAATGATGTTAGCACATTATCGCCAAACAAAAAACATGTTGATTTCGTACGATAAAAACAAATTAGGTTTCTTTTAATCGATCTTTTATGACAAAGCTATCCCGACTTTCAGTTACTCCCAAAGCACTTGATCTTATTAAAGAACTTGCGCAAGAATTTGGAGATTTAATGTTTTATCAAGCAGGTGGATGTTGCGAAGGCACGCAGCCCATGTGTTTTAGAAAAGGCGGATATTTTCCACGAATGAAGGATGTTTTGATTGGTAAAATTCTGGATTACGAATTTTGGATAGATCACGATTTGTACGAGTATTGGAAACACGCTCATTTTGAATTGGATGTAATAGATGGTTTTGGAACGGGAGGTTTTTCGTTAGAAATTCCGAAGGGAAAAACGTTTAAAGTAAACTATACCATTTTTACACCCGAAGAAGCTGCGCAATTACCAGAACCTTTACTTTACAAAGATCGTAACAAATAAAAAATCCGCTCGATGAGCGGATTTTTTATTTGTAATCTTTACTTTTCTCTATTTCCAACATCCAATCGGGAACTTCATCATATTTAGTTTTGGGATTCATATTCTCAATTCCATAAACTAGATCAAATACTTCTTTTGTTTTATAACGTTTATAAGTATATAAATTAACAGGAAAACCTCTAATAAAATTGTTATATTTCAAAACTTCATCATTATAATTTGATGCTAATAAATTTAGTTTTCTATGTCTCAATTGTAACGTATCTTTAAAAGCCTCAAAAAACAAAGTATCACTAGTCATCATTAGACTTATTTTATTTATAAAAAACTGACACTCCAAGAAATCAAGTGTACATATATTTTCATCTACCTTTTTACTTATTAAATCTAAACTATCTTCTGAAATATATTTACCGCTTCCATTTAATTCAACTATAAGTTTAAAATAAGAGTTAATCTCTGGTTTTAAGTAATTCCATTCTTTTTCTACATCTTTACTTTTACTTACAATATTTTTATTCAAAAAATATCTTGTAGATGTTATAATCAACACCAAGCATACACCAATCGTTATAAAAAATATTAAAAATTTCTTCATCTGAATTGCAATATAAATAAAAAATCCGCTCGATGAGCGGATTTTTTATTTTATCATTTATTATGATTCACGTTCATAAATACAACATCCGTGTAAGTTTTCGTAAGCTTCTTGTGTTGCTTTCACTTCTTTTGTATCATGTCCGGCTTTTGCAACCGATTCTTGAACTTTTAAAGCATCGGTTTTATTTTCGTCAATAATCATATGTAACATTTGATCATCCGAATGCCATTCTGCCGATTTCACTCCTTTTACTGCAAAAGCTGCTTTTTCTATACGCTTTTTACACATATCGCAATTCCCTTTTACTTCTACATCTACTTTTGCATTTTTACTTTTTTTCTCTTGTGCTTGGCTTGTAAATGCAACTCCTAAAACTGCACATACTACTAATAAAAATTGTTTCATTTTTCTATATTTTAATATTTTGTTCAATTATTTAATTTTAAATCGTAAACCTGCATAATACATTTGACCAAAAATTGGACCATACACAATAGTACTATCAAATTCGTTGCCAAAAGGATTATCTGCTCCTAAAATCACATGGTTTTGACGATAATTTCCGATGTTTTCTCCACCAACATACACTTCAAATGTATCAGAAAAAACCTTTGTTATTTGAGCATTAATCGTAGAAAACGGGTTTGTATAATCTGCTAGCTGATTTGCCGCCGAATTATCTCCAGTATAAGGTAAACGTTGTTTTCCTAACCAATTCCAAGTAGCATCGAATTTCCAGTTTCCTCCTTTTTCAGATTGATGTGTTTGATATTCTAAATTAGCAAAAAAACGATGCTTTGCCTGTAAAGGTCGCTCTAATGTTTTGTTACTGTACGTTGTTTCAATATCGTAATATTTGTAAGCTGCTCTTAAATTCAAATGTTTCGCCAAATTATATGCTAATTCTGCCTGAAATGAATTCGCAAACGATTTTCCATCTAAGTTATAAAACTCAACTGTTCGAGCAGATTGATCTAAATCAACCACAATTTGATTTTCAAAATCGGTTCTGTAAAAATCTAAGGTAATACTTGCGTTTTTATTCAAGAATTGAAAATCCTGCGTTAAACTAACTCCGTAATTCCAAGCAATTTCCGGATCCATTCCGTACGCTTTTCCTCCTTCATTTTTAATATTGAACTGACGAGAACTTGCAAATAAATATTGATTTTCGGCAAAAATATTTGCTAAACGTTTTCCTCTTCCAGCCGAAACACGAACTGTTGTTTTTTCCCAAGGATTATAACGCAAATGCATACGTGGTGTTACAAAAGTCCCTAAACGATTCGAATTATCGATTCTTCCTCCTAAAACCAAAGCTAAATTGCTAGCATTATCGTACGTATACTCAAAAAACGCTCCGTAACTTGTATCGGTTCTATCGTAATTTTGCACACCATAATTATTCACGAATTCTGAATAATCATCGTACATAAAGCTTGCTCCTGTCGAGAATTTATGCAACGTATTGCTGATGATGGAACTATAAAGGAAATTTGAATAAATGCTTCGTTGTGTAATATCGAATTGATTTAACCCGAAATACGAATTTTGTTTGTGATAACTGAATGAATTTTGCCATCCTAAACTTTTGTAAGGCTGATCTGGAAATACGTATCCAATTTTTGCATTTGCATCGAATTTATCTGTATTTAATTCAGAACCCCATTTAATTGTAGAAAGTTTGTGGATGTTTTTATCAAAATCGATTTCTCCTGTTTGTTTTTCATCTTTCATATAACGCGCCGTTAAAAAAGCAATCCAACCTTTTTCAAGGTTTTGATATTGCCAACGATTCATTACATTAATCTGACTTCCTAACGGATTATCTAAAAATCCGTCGTGATTCATGTCGTTTTTCTTAACGCGTGTATTTCCATGAAGAAACAAAGAAGAACTCCATTTATCCGAAATTTTTTCGTTGTAATGTGCATTTACTTCAAAACGAGAATCGGTCGATCCATATAAATTTAAATAAAAAGGAATGTCGTTTCCTGGTTTAATCAATTCCGTATTAATTTGCCCTGAAATAGATTCGAAACCGTTTACAACGCTTCCGGCACCTTTTGTAACCTGAATACTTTCGACCCAAGTTCCCGGAGTAAACGATAAACCGTAAGCTTGAGAAGCTCCGCGAACATTCGGAATATTCTCTTCGGCAATTAAGATATAAGGACTTGTTAATCCCAACATTTTTATTTGTTTTGAACCTGAAATCGCGTCCGAAAAGTTCACATCGATCGAAGGATTTGTTTCAAACGATTCTGCCAAATTACAACAAGCTGCTTTTAACAATTCACCACTATTCATGGTTTGCGTATTTGTTGCGCCTTTTCCGCGTTCCAAATTCTTTTTATTCGCCATAATAACCACTTCATTTAAATCGCCTTCCGGCTCAATTGTAAGTGTATAAAAATGGTTTGGATCGATTAATTCGGTTTCAAAAACCTCGTATCCCGCGGCATAAACATACGCAATTGCAGGTTCTTCTAAGGTAACTTCAAAAATTCCGTGATGATCGGTTGTAGCAACAATACTGTCGTTTACCGAAATATTCGCCGACTCAATCGGCTGATTAAATGTATTTAAAACTTTCCCTTTAAATGTATCTTGGGCGTAAATAGTTTGTATACCTAACGTACACACTAATAATAAAGTATATTTCATAAAATTGCATAACTAATTAAACATTTTCTGTTTCGAAAAAAATGTTTTGCTATGCGTAGAGTAGAAATTGCTGATACAGTTTGTATAAAGGCGGTGCGTTACTTTCGCAATGAAAAGCAACTTCGATTTTTTTTGGAAGATTGGTTTCTGTAACTACAATAGGCTGAAACTTGTAAACCGCCGGCATTATAAAAGCCGCTATTTGCTGTGTTTGAAAAATTTTTACAGCTACATCATCTGTTTGCTGTTTAATTGTTTTGTCTTTACAACAATCTTTTTTTACAGGTTCGTCCTTTTCTTTACAGCACGATTGTTCGTGAATACTGTCATCGCAATTAATAGATGCAGCATAACCTAATTCAATTTTTTCAATTTCAGTTCCACAATAATGAATATTAACCGCCAACCCTAAATTCGAAAAGAGTAAGGTTGCCGTTAATAGTACACTATATAAATATCGCTGAAACATTAAATTGTTTTTTTGCTTATTTTTAAGAGGCGGTAAACTTACAAAAAAAGATCATGATTCTAAAACAATTAAAGAGTTCTTTAACAGATATAATTTTTAACTTTGAAATTTATGTTTGATATTTTTTGAGAAAATGTAGTTTCAAATCTTTAAAAAACAGAAAGACAAAAAATTGCAATTCTAAAAAAAAGATGTACATTTGCAACGAATTTTTCAATTCAAACATTACATAATAATCATTTAGATAATATTGGCATGTATTTAACTAAGGAAACTAAAGAAGAAATCTTCGCTAAACACGGAGGAAACGCTGCAAACACTGGTTCTGCAGAAGGACAAATCGCATTATTTACTTTTAGAATTTCGCACTTAACTGAGCACTTGAAAAAAAATCGTCACGATTATAATACAGAGCGTTCGTTAGTGTTATTAGTAGGTAAGAGAAGAAGACTTCTTGACTATTTAAAGAAAAAAGATATCAATAGATATCGTGAAATCATTAAGGAATTGGGTATTAGAAAATAATCAATTTACAACGAGGTGTGCGCATGCGCGCCTCTTTTTTTTACATATATTTAAGCTCAAAAGCTTGGTTTTTCATTGGGTATCACAACAACAACTACACAACACACAACAACACATCCCATTGTTTAATTAAGAATTACAAAATTATGATTCCTAAAGTAATCCAAGAAATTATCGATTTGGGCGATGGAAGAACCATCCAGATCGAAACAGGTAAATTAGCCAAGCAAGCAGACGGCTCAGTAGTAGTACGCTCTGGAAACTGTATGATTTTAGCAACAGCAGTTTCAGCAAAAACTGCAAATCCGGGAGTAGATTTTCTACCATTAACTGTAGATTATAGAGAAAAATTCTCTGCTGCAGGTCGTTTCCCGGGAGGTTTCTTTAAAAGAGAAGCGCGTCCAAGCGACCAAGAAATCTTAACAATGCGTTTAGTAGACCGTTGTCTTCGTCCACTTTTCCCGGACGATTATCATGCGGAAACTCAAATCATGTTGCAATTAATGTCATTCGATGAAAACGTAATGCCTGATGCAATGGCTGGTTTAGCTGCATCTGCTGCATTAGCAGTTTCTGACATTCCGTTCTACAACTTAATTTCTGAAGTACGCGTTGGTCGTGTAAACGGACAATTAATCATCAACCCAACAAAAAAACAATTAGACGAATCTGATTTAGATATGATGATCGGAGCTTCTAAAGATTCTGTTTGTATGGTTGAAGGTGAAATGAAAGAAATTTCGGAAAAAGAAATGGTTGATGCCATTAAATTTGCTCACGAAGCGATCATTAAACAAATCGAAGCACAAGAAAAACTTCGCGCTGCTTTAAATTTAGGTTATCGCGAATACGAGCCTGAAGAAAATGATGAAACTTTACAAGCAGAAATTCATTCTTTTACATACGATAAATTTTACGCGATTGCTGCTGAAGCAAGTGCTAAACACGAGCGCAGTGATAAATTTGCAGCTTTAAAAGAAGAGTTATTAGCTACTTTTTCTGAAGAAACAATTGAAGGAAAGAAAGATTTAATTTCGAAATATTTCTCTAAAACTCAAAAAGAAGCAGTTCGTAATTTAGTTTTAGATCAAGGTTTACGTTTAGACGGTCGTAAAACAACTGAAATCCGTAACATTTGGAGCGAAGTAGATTATTTACCATCGGCACACGGATCTTCTGTGTTTACTCGTGGTGAAACACAAGCTTTAGCTACTGTAACTTTAGGAACATCGCGCGAAGCAAACGTAATTGATTTACCAAGCGAACAAGGCGAAGAGCGTTTCTATTTACACTACAATTTCCCTCCTTTCTCAACTGGTGAAGCAAAACCATTACGCGGAGTTTCTCGTCGCGAGGTTGGTCACGGAAACTTAGCGCAACGTGCATTAAAAAACATGATTCCTGCCGAGTGTCCTTATACAATTCGTTTAGTTTCTGACGTTTTAGAATCGAACGGATCTTCATCAATGGCAACTGTTTGTGCCGGAACATTAGCTTTAATGGATGCTGGTATTCAAATTGAAAAACCTGTTTCTGGAATCGCAATGGGATTAATTACAGACGGAAATCGTTTTGCTGTTTTATCTGATATTTTAGGAGACGAAGATCATTTAGGTGATATGGATTTTAAAGTTACAGGTACAAAAGACGGAATTACGGCTTGCCAAATGGATATTAAAATTGACGGATTGCGTTACGATATCATGGAACAAGCTTTAAACCAAGCGCACGAAGGTCGTATGCACATTTTAGGAAAATTAATTGAAACAATTGCAACTCCTAATACAAATGTAAAAGCACACGCTCCTAAGATTATTAAATTCGAAATTCCTAAAGAATTTATTGGTGCTGTTATTGGACCAGGCGGTAAAAACATTCAAAATCTTCAAGCTGATACCGAAACAACAATCGTTATTAACGAAGAAGGTGATTTCGGAATTATCGAGATTTTAGGTGTTTCGCAAGAAGGAATGGACAAAGCAATTGCTTCGATCAAAAACCAAACATTTACTCCGGTTGAAGGACAAACTTATAAAGTAAAAGTTACCAAAATGTTAGAATTTGGTGCAGTTGTAGAATTTGTTCCTGGAAAAGATTCTTTACTTCACGTTTCTGAATTCGATTGGAAACGCATAGAAAACCCTTCGGACGTTTTAAAAGAAGGAGATGTTTTAGATGTAAAATACTTAGGTTTAGATCCAAAAACAAAAAAACCAAAAGTATCGCGTAAAGCATTGCTACCTCGCCCTCCGAAACCGGAAGGAAAGCCTGAAAACAAAGGAGAAGGTAAACCAGAAAACAAAAACAGAGAAGCAAAACCATCTAACGACAAAAAAGAAGGAAACAACTAATCTTTGTTAATTATATTTTAAACCGATGAGCAAACCTCATCGGTTTTTATATTTTTGAAGCAAATCAATTAAAATGAAAAAACTTATTCTATTTTGCTTCTTTATAGCAATTACAAATGTTGTTCACGCACAAAAAGTCACGATTCAGGTTTCGGATAACGAAACAAAAGAAAACATCGAATATGCTAGTATTCTATTTCCAGATCATAAAAAGAGTTTTGTAGCTAACGAAAAAGGAATCTTTATTGTAGATGTTAATAAATATAAACTTCCGTTAAAAGTAATTATTGAACAATTTGGTTTCGAAAAGAAAGAAATCACACTACAAAATAACACAAACGTTTATAATATTTTCCTTGAATCAACTTCAGAATTGTTACAAGAAATCATCATTCCACCTGCAAACGCCAAAATAAAAGAACGTATTTATGGAAGGACTAATGAAGGCTCGGGAAAAATTGTTGGTTCTTCCAGAAATTATGATGAAAACAATCGTTTTTCAGGATTAGAATTCGGATTGGTTTTAAATACTAATAACAAACTAAAAAAGGTTAAGAAAATTCATTGGCACATTAACGATGCAGATTTTAAAAAAGCCGTTTTTGGATTACAATTCTATGAAGTTGAAAATGGGAAACCCACGAAAAAAATTCCTCATACAGAGATTAATTTTACAATAAAAGGCAAAAAAAATGGTTGGAATATTGTTAATGTGGAAGATTTAGACATATACATAGACGGTCATAAAAAAATTGCAGCTGTATTAAAAACACAACAACTAGAATTTTATCCTAATAAGAAAGAGGCTAGTCTTTCTTTAAATATTGGAGTTGCAGTCGGGAATGTTCTAGTTGGTCGAGATTCACAATACGAAGAATGGGAAAAAATCCCAATGAATTACCCATTTTACATCACAGTAGATTCTTACGAATAAAATCTTATTTTCTGTAAGAATTAAACCAAACTCTAACTTCTTATGAAAAATCTTATTCTTTTTTACTTATTCATAGCTCTTACAAATGTTGTTCACGCACAAAAAATCACGATTCAGGTCTTGGATAACGAAACAAAAGAAAACATCGAATATGCTAGCATTCTGTTTCTAGATCATAAAAAGAGTTTTATAACTAACGAAAAAGGAATTTTTATTTTAGATGCTAACAAATATAAACTTCCACTAAAAGTAATTATTGAGCAATTTGGTTTCGAAAAGAAAGAAATTACACTACAAAATAACACAAATGTTTACAATATTTTTCTTGAACCAACTTCAGAATTGTTACAAGAAATAATCATTCCACCAGCAAATGCAAAAATAAAAGAACGCACTTTTGGAAGAACAAGCGAAGGATCGGGAATAATGTCAGGTGAAGATTCAACACATAGCTCTAACACTAGCTATGAATTTGGAATGGTTATCAACACAAGAGAGAAATTCATTAAAATTAAAAAGATACATTGGCATTTAGAAGGCTTTACTTTTAAACGTGGTTTCTTTTCTGTTTACTTCTATGAAGTAAAAAATGGTAAACCATATAAAAGAATACCTCATCAAAACATTAATTTCATTTTATCTCATAAAACGAGAGGCTGGAATGTTATCAACATTAAAGAAATGGACTTGTACATAAGCGGTTATAAAAAAATTGCTGTAATAATCAAACAACAGAAAATAGAATTCCAAGAAGGTAAAAAGGAAGGTTCTTTTTTTCAGAACATAGGTTTAACTACCGGAAGTACTTTTTTTACAAGAACTTCTTCTGATGATGAATGGTTGGCTTTACCAGCCAGTATTCCTTTATACATCACCGTAGATTCTTACGAATAAAAAAGTTTTTACAATTTAGTGTAACATTTTGCAACTTCGTACGTATAACTATAAGTAAACAATTAAGGAGGTTTATTTAGAACATGAGACAACTTAAAATTACCAAACAGGTAACCAATCGTGAAACGGCATCGTTAGACAAATATTTACAAGAAATTGGTAAAGTAGACTTGATCACTGCCGATGAAGAAGTAGAATTAGCACAACGTATTAAAGCAGGTGACCAACGTGCACTTGAGAAATTAACAAAAGCTAATTTACGTTTCGTAGTTTCGGTAGCGAAACAATACCAAAATCAAGGTTTAACATTACCCGATTTAATTAACGAAGGAAACTTAGGATTAATCAAAGCCGCACAACGTTTTGATGAAACACGTGGTTTTAAATTCATTTCGTACGCTGTTTGGTGGATTCGTCAATCTATTTTATCAGCGTTGGCAGAACAATCACGTATCGTTCGTTTACCATTAAACAAAATTGGTTCTATCAACAAAATCAACAAAATGTATGCGTTGTTAGAGCAATCAAACGAGCGCCCGCCTTCTGCAGAAGAAATCGCGAAAGAATTAGACATGACGGTTAATGACGTAAAAGAATCGATGAAAAATTCGGGACGTCATTTATCAATGGACGCACCATTAGTAGAAGGAGAAGATTCTAACTTATACGACGTATTACGTTCGGGCGAATCACCAAATCCTGATCGTGAATTAATACACGAATCGTTACGTACAGAAATAGAACGTGCATTAGAAACTTTAACTCCGCGCGAAGCAGATGTTGTTCGTTTGTATTTTGGTTTAGGAGATCAACATCCGATGACATTAGAAGAAATTGGCGAAACATTTGATTTAACACGCGAACGTGTACGCCAAATCAAAGAAAAAGCAATTCGCAGATTAAAACATACTTCGAGAAGTAAAATCTTGAAAACGTATTTAGGATAAAAAAGATAAACTTTTTATAATGATTATGAACTCGTTAGAATATTCTAACGAGTTTTTTATTTTTGTATGTAACAAATCAAAATCTTTTCTACTAACCTTTTAGTAAAACACGGCAATTGAAAGCAACCGAAAGAGAATTTTTAGATCTTATGCAAAAACATAAGGGAATTTTATATAAAATTTCCCGAATGTATTTTGACCATTTGAATGATCAAGAAGATCTCATTCAGGAGATGACGTATCAATTGTGGAAATCGTATCAAAACTTCAACGGAAACAGTCAATTTTCAACCTGGATGTATCGCGTCTGCTTAAATACAGCACTAACATTCTTCAAAAAGGAAGATAAAAAACAAGATAAATACGAACTTCAGGAAAATTATGACCGAATCGATGATGACAACAGCGCACACAAAGAAGAACAATTAAAGTATTTTTACGACGCTGTTCAGGAATTAAATAAAGTTGAAAAAGCTTTAATCTTTTTGTTTTTAGAAGGAATGAGCCACAAAGAAATTGCCGACAACCTAGGGATTAGCGAAGTAAACGCCCGAGTGAAATTAAACAGGACAAAAGAGAAATTACAAACCATCATAAAAAAGAACGGATATGAATTTTGATGAGTTGCAAAAACAGTGGAACACACAACCCGAACAGGATGTTAAATTAACAGACGACTTGCATAAATTAAAGGAAGCAAATTTACCGATAGACAAAGTAAGAAAGACTATGAAGAAAGATTTCTTTTTTCAATTGACTTCTATTCCCCTTCTATTAACATTTCCTTACTTTTCGTCTATACCTTCAGAAAAAGAACCTATTCTGTGGTGGATAATTTTATGTATATGTGTCACAATTTTAATTCCGATGATGTATTTATTTCGATTTTATAAAAAATCGTACAAAATGGAGTATTCGTCTTTAAAAAACATCAATTGGTTTTACTATAATTATAAATTCAGCATTGATCTTTTTAAGATTTATTCTTATATCATTTTAACGCTTATGGTTATGTTTTTAGGTGTCCTATTTTTAGGAAATGTAGAACCTGAAAAGCTAGCCCAAATACAAACAAGTTCAACATTTTACATTACAATCGTAATTTTATTAGCAGTTTATGTAGGCGTTTGTTTTTTATTTTTAACATTATGGATTAATCTTTTGTATAAAAAACCATTGATGCAATTGAAAGAAATTTTAGATGAATTAGAAAGTTAAAAAGCAACTCAATTGAGTTGCTTTTTTTATCCTTGTATCTGAAAAATGCGATCATCTTCTGTTAGTTGAAAAAGTATTTTTTTGGTCTTTATATCAATTAAATATTTATAACCATTTTTGGTTGCGATAGCTTTATTTCCAAAACAGTGTTCGATTTCTTCGTATTCTGGCTCTACTACAAACTCTCCTTTTTTATTGATTAAAGAAGCTCGGAATGAAGTGAATCGACCTGTTGTTGTAAAGTTTCCTTTGTAAAATTTAGCATATCCGTTTATAAAACCAGTCATTGTACCAACAAAATTAAAATCGATTATTGTATTTCCATTTTCGTCAATAAAACCCCATTTATCGTTTTTAACTACTGCGGCTAATCCTTCCGAAAAACTTTCTGCTTCATCGTAAATCAAATCAATTACAACATTACCTTTTTCATCTACAAAACCGTGTTTTTTATTTTTCGAAACAACGAATCGATTGGTGTTTTTATTCGATAAAATCTTATCATATTCAAAAGGAAGAATTGTTTGGAGTTTTGCATCTAACATGCCGTATTTATTCTCTTTTTGAACAATAAAAACTTGATGTTTTTCATTAAAATCAATTCGATCATAAATAGCCGGAAGCTCGACTTTACCTTTAACGCTCATCAATCCTACAAAATAATCATTCCTTTCATTTGTATAAAAAAGAGTATATTTTTCGGAAAGAATTGAACTAAATCGAAAAGAAAGATTCTGAATCTTCTTCATCTTTTTATCTACAAAATAGTGATGATCATCAATTTTAGCATCGAAAACTTTTTTCGAAATTGGCGATAACCAATAAGGACTATCTTTAACAACGAACTTTCCTTTTTGATCGATAATCCCAAATTTTCCGTCAACAGTTTCATACGAATATCCTTTAAAAGGCGACGAAAAATAATTTAATGATTTATAGACAATCGGAATGATCACTTTTTGATTTCTATCCAAAACGCCACTTAAATCATTTTGATTGACTTCGAAATTACCATCTCCAAAAGAAATATAATCATACTTAAACGGAATAATCGTATCGAAATTTTCGTCTAAAACACCATATTTATCTTCAGAATTTTTTACAGCTATATAATTCTGATCTTCGGAAAACGAAATGTACTGAGCATTTGCAGGCAACAAAATTGTTCCTATAGAATCTACAATTCCTTTTCCAGATTCGCGTTCAAACAAAAAACGATATTTAAAGCTTTGCGCAGAAATACTATTTACCAACAACAAGGCAAACAGAATAAATAGTTTTTTCATATCAACTTTTTCTAGCATTAAAGGTATAAAAAAAGGAACAACCGCTAAGATTGTTCCTTTTAATCTATTTTGTATTCAGATTAATATCTGTAATATTCTGGTTTAAACGGACCTTCGACCGTTACACCAATATATTTCGCTTGATCTTCTGATAAAACATCCAACTCAACTCCGATGCGTTGTAAATGTAAACGCGCTACTTTTTCATCTAAATGTTTTGGCAACGTATACACTTCATTTTTGTAATTCGCACTGTTTTTCCACAATTCGATTTGAGCTAACGTTTGATTTGTAAACGAGTTCGACATTACAAACGAAGGATGTCCTGTTGCACAGCCTAAATTCACTAAACGTCCTTCGGCTAAGATAATCACATCTTTTCCGTCTACATTGTAAATATCAACCTGAGGTTTCACTTCTGTTTTGGTAGAACCGTAATTTGAATTTAACCAAGCCATATCGATTTCATTATCGAAATGCCCAATGTTACAAACAATCGTTTTGTCTTTCATCGCTTTAAAATGACGATCAACTACAATATCTTTATTTCCGGTAGTTGTAATTACGATATCTGCATTTCCGATTACGTTGTCTAATTTTTTCACTTCGTAACCTTCCATCGCAGCTTGCAATGCACAAATTGGATCGATTTCGGTAACAGTAACAATAGAACCAGCTCCGCGGAACGAAGCAGCTGTACCTTTACCAACATCGCCGTAACCACAAACAACCACACGTTTTCCAGCCAACATTACATCGGTAGCACGGCGAATTGCATCAACAGCCGATTCTCGACATCCGTATTTATTATCGAATTTAGATTTTGTAACAGAATCGTTCACGTTAATTGCAGGCATTGGCAATGTTCCGTTTGCCATACGTTCGTATAAACGGTGAACACCTGTTGTAGTTTCTTCCGACAATCCTTTAATTCCGGCAACTAATTCCGGATAACGATCTAAAACCATATTTGTTAAATCTCCTCCGTCATCTAAAATCATATTTAACGGCTGACGATCTTCTCCAAAGAACAACGTTTGCTCAATACACCAATCAAATTCTTCTTCGTTCATTCCTTTCCAAGCGTAAACTTGAATTCCAGCATCGGCAATTGCAGCAGCAGCGTGATCTTGCGTAGAAAAAATGTTACAAGAACTCCACGTAACTTCAGCTCCTAAAGCTTTTAAAGTTTCGATTAAAACTGCAGTCTGAATCGTCATATGCAAACATCCTGCAATACGAGCGCCTTTTAAAGGCTGTTCATTTTTATATTCTTCGCGAAGCGCCATTAATCCTGGCATTTCTGCTTCGGCTAATTCAATTTCTTTTCTTCCCCAAGCCGCTAAAGAACTATCTTTTACTTTACTGGCAACAAAAGGTATCGTTTTTGTACTCATGTATTCTGTATATTTGTATGTAAAAACTTTGCAAAGTTAATCATTTCCATTCAATTCCTTGCAAATGAAATCTTAAACCCGAAATTTATGCCGTTATTTAAAAGCATTTTTTGCGATACTGAAACTCAAATACTTGTTTGGAAAATTACCGAAACCGAAGAAGAATTAAAAAGTACAGTTGTTTTACAAGAAAAACATCAAAAACGTTTAAACGGAATGCTTTCTGAACAACACAGACGCGGTTTTCTAAGTGTTCGGAAATTATTGCAACACGCAGGATATTCGGATTTGGATTTGAATTATGATGCAAATGGAAAACCTCATTTAAGTGACGGAAAACATATTTCGATTACGCATTCGTTTGAATTTTCAGCAATTATCATCAGTTCTAAAAACGCAGGAATTGACATTGAAAAGCAACGCGAAAAAATCACGCGGATTGCACCTAAATTTATAGAATCGGAATTCGATTTTTTAGATCAAAACAATGAGTATATCGAACAATTAAGTGTCGTTTGGGGTGCAAAAGAAGCGTTGTATAAAATGTGTAATTCGCGCAGTTTAAGTTTTAAACAAGATATGCATTTAGATGCTTTTTTATTAAAAAGCGAAACAGGAACAGCAAATGTTTCGTGTAAAGAAACACAATTTTCTTGTCGATTTATTTTTCATTTTACCTCTTTCGAAAATTACACTTTGGTTTACGCATTAGAACATGAATAAAGAACTTATAAAGACCGAATTACAATATAAAGCCATTCGAAGCTCGGGCGCTGGCGGACAAAACGTGAACAAAGTAGCAACTAAAATTCAGATTCAGTTTTCTGTAGAAAACTCGAACGGATTAACCACAGACGAAAAAATAACGTTGACCGAAAAACTATCGAACCGGATTGCAAAAGATGGTTTTATTATGGTTGAATGCGACGAAACTCGAAGTCAGTTAAAAAACAAAGAATTGTGTATTCAGCGTTTATTTTTATTGTTAGAAAACGGATTAAAAAAAGATAAAAAACGAATTGCGACTAAAATTCCAAAAGCCGTTATTAAAAAACGTTTAAACGATAAAAAATTGAATTCTGAAAAGAAAGAAAATCGAAAGTTTAGGTTTTAAATCAAAATTTATTATGAAAAATTTCGTTACTTATTTCATTATTTTTTTTCTATTCAAAAGTAAAATTTATTGTCAAGAATTAAAGACTACTATGATTTCAGAAGATGAAGTAGAATTTGAAATAAGCAATCCCAAACAATTATTGTTCTTTATTCCTTATACAGAAAAAATTTATTATTCCATAGGAAACTATAGGCTAATGTTTAGTATATATGAAGGAGACAAAATATCAGAAGAATGTAGTGGTATAATAGAATGCATTTATTATGGTCCTTTTTGGATTAGAGAAAAAATTGAAAGATTTGGGAGCGGTTATTTTTCGCGAGAAAAAATCATAAAACGAAAATATAAGTTAGAGTTTAATTTATGTGAACTTGAAGTTTTAAAAAAGAAAAATATTTCTATTGAGTTCACTTTAAGTCAATATGATCTACACAAAATACGTTTATTTAAAAAGGAACTCAATTTCTATCACAAACAAGGGATAATATTTAACGGAGAATTAAATAGTAATAGAATTCTGTTAAGTAAACCTCAATTCATTTAGTTTTTTTACTTTAATCTAAAGAAAAAACTTTTCAATCTATAGCCTCTCAAAAAAAACAACTATCTTTGCGCCGTCTCAAAGGGGTGCCATTCGGCTGAGATCATACCCGTAGAACCTGGGCAGGTAATGCTGCCAAGGGAAAGAACATTTACTAATGAGTGCACGCATAAGTTGTTGTTCATAACGAAAACATTTTATTAATCACAACAAAATAATGACCCCTTTTATTTGTAAAATTATTTTTACGAATGAAACTAAATTTTTTGTTTGCAGGTGCTTGCTTAACCGCATTTACCGCACAAGCCCAAACCAATGTTAAAAAAGACTCTTTAACTTCCGAAACACTCGACGAAGTTTTAGTTCAGGCTGTAAGAGCAAACAGTAAAACGCCGATTGCCTACAGCAATATGAGCAAAAAGGAATTGGCAAAACGCAATTTAGGACAAGATATTCCTGTTTTAATGAATTTTATGCCTTCGGTTGTTACTACGACCGATGCAGGAAACGGAGTTGGTTATACCGGAATTCGAGTTCGTGGTAGCGACGGAACCCGCGTGAATGTTACAATTAATGGAGTTCCGTATAACGATGCCGAATCACACGGAAGTTTTTGGGTTAATATGCCCGATTTTGTATCAAGCGTTGAAAACTTGCAATTACAGCGCGGTGTCGGGACTTCGACAAATGGTTCCGGAGCGTTTGGAGCAAGTTTAAACTTATTGACCGATGCATATTCGTACGATGCAAATGGCGAAATTTCGAATTCGTTCGGAAGTTTCAATACACGTAAACACACCGCAAAATTCTCGACCGGATTAATCAATAATACGTTTGAATTGACAGGAAGATTATCAAATCTCTATTCTGACGGATATATCGATCGAGCTTCTTCTAAACTGAGTTCTTACTTTTTACAAGGAACGTTTGTTAACGAAGGAACTTTAATTAAAGCTTTGGTTTTTGGCGGAAAAGAAAAAACCTATCAGGCTTGGAACGGAATTGAAGACAAAGAATTATTGAAAACCAACAGAAGATATAATCCTGCCGGAGCGTATATTGATGACAATGGAAATACACAATTCTACAACAACGAAACCGACAATTACAATCAAGATCATTATCAATTACATTGGAACGAAAAGTGGAGCAACAACTGGAAAACCAATATTGCATTACATTACACCAAAGGTTTTGGATATTATGAAAACTACAAAAAGAAACAGCTTTTGTTAGATTATGGTATAAACCCAATTGAAATTGGAGGCGAAACCAAAGAAAAGTCGGATGTAGTTCGCCGAAAATATCTTGACAATTATTTTTACGGAATTACCTTTTCGGCTCAATATCATAAAGATAATTTAGAAGTCTTGTTTGGCGGAGCTGCGAACACTTACAACGGAGATCATTTTGGTGAAGTTTTATGGGTTAGAACGCAACCCCAAAAGTCTTTCCCATTCGAATATTATCGAGATAATTCTAAAAAGAATGATGTAAACGGATTTGTAAAAGCAAGTTACACTTTTAACGATCGTTGGATTTTATTCGGAGATCTTCAACTTCGAAATGTTTCGTACAAAGCGAATGGAAAAGACACCGGAATTGTGGACGAAAAATTTAATTTCTTTAATCCAAAAGCCGGAATTACCTATAAAATAAACGATATTAGTCAGGCGTATTTTTCTTATGCGCGAGCAAACAGAGAGCCAAATAGAACCGATTACGAAGGCGAAAGACCAAAAGCCGAAAAGCTAAATGATTTTGAATTAGGCTGGCGTTATGTTACCGAAAAACTATCGGTTAACGTAAACGGATATTATATGTCGTATAAAGATCAATTAGTTTTAACAGGCGGATTAAACGATGTTGGTGCATCGAAACGCGTAAATGTAGACCAAAGTTACCGTATGGGAATCGAAATTGACGCAACATACAAACCTGCAAAAAAGTTTACGATTTCGCCAAGTATTACTTTAAGTTCGAATAAAATAAAAGAGTTTAATGTAGATTTTAACGGCGAATTGCAAACATTTAAAAACACAAACATTTCGTTTTCGCCAAATGTTATCATCGGAAACGCTTTTACGTACACTCCTATTAATCAGTTAAACATTTCATTGCTAACAAAATTTGTAGGCGAACAATATATGGGAAATATTGATTCAGAAGCTTCAAAACTAGATTCTTATTTCACAAACGACATTAACATTGTATATGAAATGCAGTTGAAAAAATGGTTTAAAAGCATTTCGTTCAGCGTATTGGCAAACAATATTTTTAACGTAAAATATATTTCGAACGGATTTTACTATACGTATGATAATGATTGGACAAATCCAGGAAGTGTTATAACAGAAGAAGGAACAGGATATTATCCACAAGCTCAATTCAATATTTTGGGCGGAATATCATTAAAATTCTAAACCACTTATTCACTTATAAAAAAACGAGCACTTTAAAATGCTCGTTTTTATTTTTATTATTCAAAATAGAATCAATTCAAGGTTTCAAGATCAATCTAACTAATTATAAATCGTTAAAATATTTCCGTTTTTCGAAACGCGATATTCCTTCAAAGGAAATTGCGCATCGGTAGTTGCCAAACCTAAAAAAAGATTATAAATCAAGCCGTCGCTGCATCCGCACTTCGCTTCCACTCCATTCAACGTTAATTTCGAACATCCGCTAATTCCGTGATTTGCACAAGTCGCTTCAAAAGCTCGAACCGAAGTTCCGGTATTAATTACGATAAAACCATTAATTCCGTATCCGCCAACATATACTGCATTTCCCGC
Organism: Flavobacteriaceae bacterium UBA3339; assembly: GCA_002360925.1. Classification (GTDB taxonomy): domain Bacteria; phylum Bacteroidota; class Bacteroidia; order Flavobacteriales; family Flavobacteriaceae; genus Flavobacterium. The sequence continues at coordinate 339,341 of DERN01000003.1, forward strand.
ATATTCCAATTTATTATACAAAGGCAAATTCGTATTTAACTGCACATTTACGGCATAATCGGGCAAATACGGATTTCTGCTATTCCAATCTTCCTTAGAACAAGAAGTAAGTAGCAAAAAGAAAATCGAAACGAACGCGAATAGTTTTTTCATTGTAAAAGATTTGAAAAACAAATTTAATTATTTAACTTTGACATAAATATAAAGAGAATAATATTAACATAATAAACGTTTTAGAAAACAAAATCCCGTTTGTATGGGATTTTTTCTATTTTATAAAATGAATTGAAAGATGAGCAAAGTATCATATTATACAGCAGAAGGACTGAAGAAATTAAGAGAAGAAGTAGATTTTTTGAAAGGTGTAGAACGTCCTAAAGCTTCTCAGGCGATTGCTGATGCGCGCGACAAAGGAGACTTATCTGAAAATGCAGAATACGATGCAGCTAAAGAAGCTCAAGGTTTATTAGAATTAAAAATTGCTAAAATGGAAGAAGTTTTGGCAAATGCTCGTTTAATCGATGAATCGCAATTAGACACTTCAAAAGTATTAGTACTTTCTACCGTTCGCATTAAAAATCAGGTTAACGGAATGGAATTAACCTATACATTGGTTGCAGAAAGCGAAGCGGATTTAAAATCGGGAAAAATTTCGGTTACTTCTCCAATCGGAAAAGGTTTATTAGGTAAATCGGTTGGTGAAATTGCTGAAATAAAAGTACCAAACGGAACATTGAAATTCGAAATCTTGGATATTTCAAGAGACTAAAAATAACGTATCATGAGTGTTTTCACAAAAATCATCACAGGAGAAATTCCTTCGTACAAAGTAGCAGAAAACGACGATTTTATTGCTTTTTTAGACATTAATCCTAACGCAAAAGGTCATACATTGTGCGTTCCGAAACAAGAAGTCGATAAAATCTTTGATTTAGATAAAGAGCTTTATACGCGATTAATGCAGTTTTCGTACGATGTTGCAAAAGCAATCGAAAAAGCAGTTCCTTGTAAACGCGTTGGTGTGGCGGTTGTTGGTTTAGAAGTTCCTCATGTACACGTACATTTAATTCCGTTGCAAGATATGGACGATATGCGTTTTCAACGAAAAGCGACGCTTACAAAAGAAGAATTTGAAGAAACAGCAAAGAAAATCGCTGAGAATCTATAAAACTAAAATCCCTTCGAAATTTCGAAGGGATTTTTTTATACTTTTAGTTTCATGTAATTCACATAAATGAACCATTTTGTCATTCTGAATAAAACGAAGTGAAATGAAGAATCTTAAACTATTTTTTAAAAAAAATTCCTCTTTCGTCGGAATAACAAATAATCATCAAAAACTTATTAAAACAAATAAGTGATAATCTTAAAAAGCAACAATAGAAACATGCTAAAATTCAATCCTAAACAAATTACGTTAAAGAATAACAAAACTGTTTTAATTCGACAAGCAGAAGCTCATGATGCCGAGCAACTTTTAAATTGCATTAAAACGTATATCCCCGAAAGTGATTATATTCCAAAATTCGAACATGAAATTACATTAACTCTTGAACAAGAAAAAGATTGGATTAATTCGTTCATTACAAACGATAATTCTTTGCTATTAGTTGCCGAATACGAGAACAAAATAATTGGAAATATAGATTTGACCGGAAGCCGAAGAGAAGCGATGAAACATACCGCCGTTATTGGAATGGGAATGATAAAAGAATTTCGAAATTCGGGTCTTGGAACTGCTTTATTATCGTCTATTGCAGAATGGTCTAAAGAAAATCCAATTTTAGAATTAATTTGGCTACAAGTTTATACCGAAAACGAATTAGGCTTGAATCTTTACAAGAAAATAGGTTTTAAAGAAAACGGAATCATCAAAAACTTCTTTAAACATAATGGTAATTATTTCGACAATTTAACAATGAGCATGAATATAAAATAAAGAATTTTTTCAAGACGAATTGAACTTACTAGATTTTGAAAAGAGTAAAAAAAGAATGCCTACAAGATTTAAAAAACCTTGTAGGCATAATAATATTTTGATTCATGTTTTAAGGAATAAAAATCAATACAGCGTTTTATTATACTGTACCAAAAAGGTAGTTCCTTTTCCAATTTCCGATTTTAAAACTTTTATTGTTCCTTTATGATACTTTTCTACAATACGTTGTGTTAATGACAAACCTAAGCCCCAACCACGTTTTTTGGTCGAAAAACCTGGTTCGAATATTTTTCGAAATTGATTTTTAGGAATTCCTTTTCCGGTATCGGTAACTAAAATCTGAATGTTTTTTTCGTTGTTATTTAATTCAACCTTTATTTTTCCTTTTCCTTTAATAGCATCAATTGCATTTTTAACCAAGTTTTCGATTGTCCAACTATGTAAAACCGGATTGATTAACAAATTCACAATATCTGCGTTCGATTCAAATTCAAACTCAATCTGTTTAGAACTTCGCGATTGCAAATAATCAAAGGATTTTTTAGTTTCTTCTACAACGTTCAGAACTTCCAAATTCGGTTCAGATCCAATTTTCGAAAAACGATCCGCGATGGTTTGCAAACGATCTACATCTTTCTGAACTTCAACTACAATATTTTCGTCTACATGCTCTAATTTCATCAATTCGATCCAACCCAATAACGAAGAAAGTGGCGTTCCGATTTGATGAGCAGTTTCTTTTGCCATTCCCGCCCATAATTTATTTTCGGACGAAATTCGACTTGTTCTAAAATATGTATAAACCAACAATCCAAACAAAATTAAAATTGCAACCAGTGTTAATGGATAGTATTTTAATTTGGTAATTAACGATGAATTTCCGTAATAAACATATTGAATTTCATCTAAAAATCTCACTTCAAGCGGAATGTTTTGATTTTTTAAATCATTCAAAATCTTATGTTGAAGTTTTAAATCATGTTCCGCTTCTTCAGGTAAATTATAATGATTTATAATGCTATCATTATTTGTTGTAAGAATTGCAGGAATCGTTGTGTTTCCGCTTAAAACAGCTAATTGCAAGTCAACATTATCTTTATCTGTATTAATCATACTCTTATTCGCTTCTGCCCAAATTTCCATTTTCACACGTTCTTCGTGCTTAAAAGTTTGAAAAAGCAAATAAGTATTCCAAAGAATTAAAATCAGAATAAAAAACGAAAAAAGCCCAATAAACCAGCGTGTATACAGACTTCTTTTAACTATAGACATACGTTAAATTTTGTATTACAAGATAGTACTTAAAACGTTATTTTGTTGATAATATTTTAAAAATCATAGCCAAATTAAGTCTTAGGATGGCTATATTTGTTTTTGAACCTATTTTTAAATTATGTTAAGTATTGATCCTAAAGAACTAACTGCCGTTCAGACGCAAGCTTATTTGCAAGGAGCTGTCGGACCACGTCCAATTGCTTTTGCAAGTACTCTAGACGCTGAAGGCAACGCCAATCTTTCGCCTTTTAGTTTTTTTAACCTTTTTAGTTCTAATCCGCCCATTTTGGTTTTTTCACCTTCGCGTCGCGTACGAAACAATACGGTAAAACACACTTTATTGAATTGCGAAGCGACAAAAGAAGTAGTGATTAATATTGCGAATTACGATATGGTTCAACAACTTTCTTTATCTTCGACTGAATATGGAGACGGAATTGACGAATTTGTAAAATCGGGATTAACTAAATTGAATTCAGATGTTGTAAAGCCGTTTCGCGTTGCAGAAAGTCCGGTTCAGTTAGAATGTAAAGTAAACGATATTATTGCTTTGGGAGATCAAGGCGGAGCCGGAAATTTGATTGTGTGCGAAGTTGTTAAAATTCATATTTCGGAACATATTTTAGACGAAAAAGGTGGTATCGATCAACATAAAATCGATTTGATTGCCCGAATGGGAGGAAATTGGTACACACGCGCTACCCCTGGAATGTTCGAGGTTGAAAAACCACTTACAACTTTAGGAATCGGTGTAGATGCAATACCCGAAGAAGCCAAAAAAAGTGGTATATTTGCAGGAAACGATTTAGGAATTTTAGGAAATGTAGAACAGCTTCCGACAGATGCAGAAATCGTACAGTTTTTAGAAGATCAAAGCGATATTAAAAACTGGAAAAACGAAAACAACAACGAATTAATTTATAAAAAAGCAAAATCGTTTATTGAGTCACACGATGTTTCATCGGCTTGGAAAGCAATTTTAGCAGCAACAAGATAGCAAATGGAAGTTTTAGGAAAAATTAAAATGATTGGAAACGTACAAGACGTAAGTCCAACATTTAGAAAAAGAGAAGTGGTTGTTACAACAGAAGAACAATATCCACAACATATCTTGATTGAATTTACACAAGATAAGTGCGACCTTTTAAACCAATTTCAAATTGGAGAACAAGTTCGCGTAGGAATTAATTTACGTGGAAGAGAATGGGTAAACCCTCAAGGAGAAACTCGTTATTTCAATTCCATCCAAGGTTGGAGAATTGATCGTCCGCAAGCACAACAAGGATACGGTCAACCGCAACAAAATTACGGACAACCACAGGGTTATGGTCAACCACAAGGTTACGGAGCACCTCAAGGTGGCGGATACGGAATGCCACAACAAGGTTACGGAACGCCTCCGCAACAGCAACAAAACTTTAACCAACCACAACAAGGTTTTAATCAGCCAAATCCGTTTGAAAACCAAGGTGGAGGTTATGCAAACAACAGCGGATTTCCGCCAGCGCCAAATTTCGAACAAAACGATGATTTAGAAGAAGATTTACCTTTCTAAAAAATCCACAATAATTTGATAATTTTGAATCCTGATTAATTAATCAGGATTTTTTTTATGTACAAACTCAACAACGAACTTTATTTTCCGCCTGTAGAAACAGCGCATTCATCCGGAATTCTAGCTTTTGGCGGCGATTTATCGGTTGAGCGATTAATCTTAGCTTATAAAAGTGGTGTTTTTCCTTGGTTTGAGGACGGAGAAGAAATCACTTGGTTTTCGCCCGAATGGCGTATGGTTTTATTTTTAAATCAGCTTAGAATTACCAAATCGACTCGTAATATTTTAAATCGAAATAACTTCAAGGTTACCTTTAACCAAGCTTTTAAAGAAGTTATTACAAATTGCCAGCAGATTAAACGAAAAGACCAATTAGGCACTTGGATTACCGACGAAATGCTTGCTTCGTATTTAAAGCTTCATGAAATGGGTTATGCAAAATCGATCGAAGTTTGGCAAGAAAACGAACTGGTTGGCGGTTTATACGGAATTGATTTAGGACATGTTTTTTGTGGCGAAAGCATGTTTTCGAAAGTATCGAACGCTTCTAAAATTGCATTTATTCATTTAGCCGAAAAACTAAAGAAAGAAAACTACCAAGTAATCGATGCGCAAGTTTACAACGAATATTTAGAATCTTTAGGTTGCGAAGAAATTCCGCGCGATTTGTTTATGCAAATCCTCAAAAAGGAAGTCTTTGTTCAATATGAAGATTAAACATTTTTCGTAAGTTTAAATTGTTATCTTTCATAAAATATTGTTCTTGATTATCTAAATCTCTCTAACAAAATGAAACCACAAAAACACACATTTTTTCTAATGCTATCAATTATTTTATTTCTGGGACTAAGTTGCAAAAAGACAAACGTAATAGATGATAATGTAGATTTTTTATTAAACGAAATCGAAAAATCGTTAAATAAAATTCAAACTGTAACATTCAAAACTACTCGAATCGATAAACCGTTCACTTCCAAAGACACACTTTATAGCTCCGCAATTTGTTCATTATACATAGAACCAAAAGAAAAAATTGGAATGTATTTTACCACGAATATAAAATACGAAGCCGACACTTTATATCATCAGGTTTATAACGGAAAAAACTTTTCTATAGCATCGCTTTACAACGAAAACGCAACAGTAAAACTCAAAAATTTCGAGAATATAAATTTGAAAAAAGAGAATAAAATAGAAGGTTATAATTTAGGATTTTTATCACGTACTATTTTTGATCCAAACCAAAACTTCACAAGCTTTAAGAAAAGGTCTGAACGAGAGAATATAGAAAAAATGGAATTTCATGAAGAAATCTTTCAACAAGAACCTGTCTTCGTTTTAACTATTCGTTTTAAAAACCATGATGAAAGCGAAGATTATATTCAAAACGGAGTTGATAGATATTACATTAGAAAGAATGATTTTTTACCAATAGCTTACAGTACTTATGGCGAATTTCAAAGTATGAATGAATATGAATTTGTAACTATTGATTATTTAACGATTAACAATCTAGAATTAAAAAGTTTTGAACCATATACTAAAGTAGAAGAAATAAACATTGAAGCTATTTATAGAAATAACAAAAGTTTATTCGAAGATAATAACTTTGCCAACAAAAAGAAAAACGCAAATAAAAAGAAAGATGTTCAAAGAACAATTGAAGCAGAAATAAAAAACAATAAATTACCATTTAATGAATTTGTTTTAAATAGCGAAAAAACAATCAAGCCAAGCGATTTAAGAGGTAAAGTTATTTTGTTAGATTTCTGGTATCGTGGCTGTTTACCTTGTTTAAAAACCATTCCTCATTTAATTAAATTACAAGAAGAGTTTAAAAACGATTTGGTCATTATTGGCATAAATGACGTAGATGATAAAGAAGATGTTACTAATTTTTTAAACTATAAAAAAGCGAATTATTTATCGACTTACAAAAGTGAAATCAACATCTCGAAATCATTAAAATTTAATGCTTTTCCAACATTATTAGTATTGAATAAAAAAGGCGAAATTGTAAAAACCCAAATAGGTTTTGATGATAAAAGCACGTTATCGAAAACGATAAAAAAGTTAATTAAAGAAAGTAAACAATAGATTCTTTTCTTATTTCTCTTTAAAAAAACGATCCATTACCATTGCAATTGCACCATCGCCTGTAACATTTGCCGCAGTTCCAAAACTATCCATTGCAATGTATAAAGCAATCATTAGCGCTTGATTTTGCGCATCGAATCCTAACATGGTTCCAATAATACCAATCGCTGCCATAATGGCTCCGCCCGGAACACCTGGCGCAGCAACCATTGCAATTCCCAACATTAAGATAAAACCAGAAAACGAGAAGAAATCAATTGGCATACCTTGAATCATCATCAAAGCTAAACAACAGGCTACAATTTTAAGCGTACTACCCGACAAATGAATGGTTGCACAAAGCGGAACAACCAATTTGGCAATAGCTGGCGAAACGCCGATTTTTTGAACTTGTTTTAAAGTTACAGGTATTGTTGCAGCAGAAGATTGCGTTCCTAAAGCTGTAAAATAAGCAGGTAACATTAATTTAAGGCTCGCTAAAGGTTTCTTACCAGAAATAAGCCCTGCAAGTATAAATTGAGTTAAAAGAACTAAAATATGTAAGATAAAAATGACTGCGATAATCTTTGCAAATACATTTAGAATAATAAATGCTTGACCAGAAAAAGTCATGTTTAAGAAAATTCCAAAAATGAAAAGAGGTAAAAAAGGAATAATGACCTTTTCGATGATGAAATTTACGATATTTTCAAATTCTAAACTCACTTGCAACAAAACCGAATTTTGAATTCTTGCCAAACCAATACCAACTACAAAAGCAAAAACTAAAGCTGTCATTACATCCATTAAAGGAGGAATTGCGATATGAAAGAAAGGCTGAATTGCAGCTGTTTCTGAAACAGCATTTAACGTTTGATTTTTAAGCAAGTTGGGAAAGAAAGCCATGCTTACTCCGTACGAAAAAAAACCAGATAAAATTGTAGATCCATAAGCAATCAAAGCAGTAAAACCAACCATTTTACTTGCTTGATTTCCTAAACTTCCGATAGAAGGAATGATTAATCCCATTATAATTAACGGAATAATAAAGCCTAAAAATTGACTAAACAAATCGTTTATCGTAACAAAAACTCCAACAAAAACTTCATTCGCTATACTTCCTATTGCAAGTCCTAAGGCAATAGCCAAAAGCACGCGAACTAACAAATTATCTAAAAACTTCATTTATAAATGATTTAGAAACTCGTAAAGCTACAAAAGAAATATGTATATTTCGCCGTTAATTTAGTTGACTTATGAAACTTAAATCACTCAAAACTTTTGACAACCTTATTGAGGCACCTCTTCTAAAAACAAAACTTGAAAGCGAAAACATTTATTGCTTTTTACAAGATGAATACCTTGTGGCAACAAATCCTCTATACTCTTTTGCTGTAGGAGGCATAAAACTTCAAGTAAAAACTACTGACTATAACACCGCTTTGGCAATCTTGAAAGAAGACGACTTAAAATCACTCACTTCAGATTCGTCTGAAAAGTGCATAAACTGTGGACACAACGTTTTCTATCACAATTACAAATCTGTAAAAGGATTGAAAGGTTTTCTTTCAATGTTGTTCTCGTTTTTGTTTCAGACTTATCCCGTTTATTACAAAAATGTTCATAAATGTAAAAATTGCGGTTATGAAACAGAAATAAAATAAACTTAAGACTTATCTGCTACAACACAACAACCTTGTATATGATCGTTTACCATGCCTACAGCCTGCATAAACGCATAAACCGTTGTAGATCCCATAAATTTGAATCCTCGCTTTTTTAGATCTTTTGCAATTGCATCGGAAATTTCGGTTTTTGCAGGCACTTCTTTAATACTAACAAAATTATTATTAATTGGTTTTCCGTCAACGAAATTCCAGATATAGTTTGAAAACGATCCGAATTCCTTTTGAATTGCCGTAAACAAAGAAGCATTATTCATAGCAGCTTCTATTTTTCCTCTATGACGAATAATTCCTTCATTTTGTAACAGCTCTTCCACTTTTTCAGGAGTATATTTCGCTATCTTTTTATAATTAAACTGATCGAATGCCAAACGGAAGTTTTCACGTTTCTTTAAAATCGTTATCCAGCTTAATCCCGCCTGAAACGATTCTAACAATAAAAACTCGAACAAAATAGCATCGTCATAAACGGGTTTGCCCCACTCTTCATCGTGATATTTTATGTATAACTCATCAGACGAAACCCAATCACATCTTTTCATATATTAACTTGTTTTAAAAGTGTATTTACTTGCGGAAATTGTTACTAATTATGATCCTTAAATCCGCAAAATTAAAGATAAAAAGATTTTTAATTTATTGATTGTAATAAGTCTTATTTATTACAGAAAAACAGCATCTATTATAGGTCTTTTTTATTGATTTTAACATGACAGAAGTCATTCTTTTAACATTTTAAGTCGGCTACCTTTACGTCATACTAAATTTAATAGGTATGAAAAAAGTTTTATTAGCAGTTATGGCTTTAACTGCATTTGCGGGAAACGCACAAGATGGTTTTAAAGGAAAATGGTTTTTTATGGGACAAGCTGGTTACGGAACTACAAACGATGGTAAAACTACAAGCTACAGTATTTTACCGGCTGTAGGAACCTTCGTGGCACCTACAACAGCTGTAGGTTTAGCAATTGGATATGTTGGTGGAAATGACGAAACTTCTGGAACAAAAGTTGAAAGCAGCATGGTTGTGGTACAACCTTTAGCTAGAAAATACTGGGGAGTTACTGATAACTTCTTATTATTTGGACAAGCTTCTGTACCTTTATCTTTCTTAGATGTAGCTGGTGCAAAAGCTACAAACTACGGAGTAGAAGTTGGTGCAGGTATTGATTATTTCTTATCAAGCAATTGGTCAATCGAAGCGCAGTTTGGTGTAGCCGGGTGGCAATCATCTAAACCTAAAAACGGAGATGCTACAAGCGATTTTAATATTGGAATAAACTCAGGTCTTTTAGACGGGGTAAAATTTGGAATTAAATATATATTCTAATATTTAAGATTAGTTAAAAATAAAACCCAAGCTTATGGCTTGGGTTTTATTTATTTAAAACATTTGGAAAATTATCCTAAAGTTACACGTTTGAAACCAGAAATTTCAACACCGAAACCTTTTACATAATCACCAACTTTTTTACTTTCGTCTTTGATGAAGTTTTGATCTAACAACGCTTTTTCTTGATCTAAAGTTGTGTTGTCAGAAATGAAACGTTGAATTTTTCCAGGAATAATTTTGTCCCAGATTTGCTCAGGTTTTCCTTCAGCTTTTAATTCAGCTTTTGCATCTTCTTCAGCTTTAGCTAAAACTTCTGGAGTTATTTGAGCGTAAGAAATGTATTGAGGAACATTTTTTAATGTTTTACCTAAACGAACTAATTCTTCGTTTTCTTTCTCGATTACTGCGATACGAGCTTCAGTTTCGCTAGCGATGAAAGCAGGATCAAAATCTTTGTAAGATAATGTATCAGCTCCCATTGAAGCAACTTGCATAGAAATGTCTTTTGTTAACACTTCTGAATTATCAATTTTAGAAGATAAAGCTGTTAAAGCAGCAATTTTGTTTCCGTGAACGTAAGATCCTACGAAAGCACCTTCTAAGATTTCGAAACCACCGATTTCGATTTTCTCACCGATTACTCCTGTTTGCTCGATTAATTTTTCAGCAACAGTCATAGTAGCATCGTAAGGAGAAGCTAAGAATTCGTCTTTAGTATTGTAGTTAATCGCTTTCTCTACTAATTCTTTAGCTAAAGCAACGAATGAATCGTTTTTACCTACAAAATCAGTTTCACAGTTTAATGTAATAATTACACCTCTTGTGTTATCAGCGTTTACGAAAGAAACTGCAGCACCTTCTGAAGAATCACGATCAGAACGGTTAGCGGCAACTTTTTGTCCTTTTTTACGTAATACTTCGATTGCTTTATCGAAATCCCCTTCAGCTTCTACTAAAGCTTTTTTACAGTCCATCATTCCGGCACCTGTAGCTTGTCTTAATTTATTTACGTCTGCAGCAGTGATATTTGCCATTTGTATTGCGTTTTAATAATTAATAATCAGTTTTTGTAAAAAGAAAAAAGTCGTTAGTGACAGCATCAAAAATATGAAACCATCAGCATAACGACTTTATGATACTGTTAAGATTACTCTTGTGCAGTAGGTTTTGCTTCAGTTTTAGCTGCTTCTTCTTTTTCAGATTTTCTTTCAGAATTTCCTTCAATGATAGCACCAGTTACTAAAGATAATACTTTATCGATTGATTTAGAAGCATCGTCATTTGCTGGAATTACATACTCAACCTGACGTGGATCAGAGTTAGTATCTACCATAGCAAATACTGGAATGTTTAATTTTTGAGCTTCTTTTACTGCGATGTTTTCAGCTTTGATATCAACTACGAACAATGCAGCCGGTAAACGTGTCATGTCAGCGATAGAACCTAAGTTTTTCTCTAATTTAGCACGTAAACGGTCTACTTGTAAACGCTCTTTTTTAGAAAGAGTCATAAATGTTCCGTCTTTTTTCATACGATCGATAGAAGCCATTTTCTTAACAGCTTTACGAATCGTAACGAAATTTGTCAACATACCACCTGGCCAACGCTCAGTGATATATGGCATATTTGCTGCTGCTGCTTTTTCAGCAACGATATCTTTTGCTTGTTTTTTAGTCGCTACGAATAATACTTTACGACCTGATGCAGCGATTTTCTTTAAAGCTTCGTTAGCTTCTTCGATTTTAGCTGCTGTTTTATATAGATTGATAATGTGGATTCCATTACGCTCCATATAGATGTAAGGAGCCATGTTTGGATCCCATTTTCTAGTCATGTGTCCAAAATGAACACCCGCTTCTAGTAATTCTTTTACGTCTACTTTGTTTGCCATTTTTGTAATAGTTTACGTTCTTGTGATTAGCAATGTTCCTTGGCTTTTCGCTTTCGGCTTCATTTAGATGCTAAACTACCTCCTGCCTCGGCAGGCGACAACAAAAACTTAGATTTTTTAATAAATAATATAAAATATTAACGTTTAGAGAATTGGAATCTCTTACGAGCTTTCTTCTGACCAAATTTCTTACGCTCAACCATACGAGGGTCACGAGTTAATAATCCTTCTGGTTTTAAGATTGCTCTGTTTTCTACATCAATTTCACACATTGCACGTGCAATAGCCATACGTACAGCTTCTGCCTGCCCTGTAGTTCCACCTCCGTAAACATTTACTTTAACGTCAAAGTTTTCAGCGTTTTCTGTCATAGAAAGTGGCTGTAATACTTTGTACTGTAAAGTTGCAGTTGGGAAATAAGTTGCGAAATCTTTTTTGTTCACTGTGATGTTTCCAGAACCTTCTGAAACATATACACGAGCTACTGCGGTTTTTCTTCTACCGATTTTGTGAATAACTGCCATTACTTAATTTCGTTTAAATTAACGGTTTTAGGTTGTTGAGCCTCGTGTTTGTGCTCTGCACCTACATAAACATTTAAATTACGGAATAATTGTGCTCCTAATCTATTTTTAGGCAACATTCCTTTTACAGCTTTCTCGATTAATAATGCAGGATTTTTTTGTTGCATCATTTTAGCTGTTAATTCTCTTTGACCACCTGGATAACCTGTGTGACGAACGTAAACTTTATCGTTCAACTTGTTACCTGTAAGGTTGATCTTTTCTGCATTGATAACAATTACGTTATCTCCACAGTCTACGTGCGGCGTATAACTTGGTTTGTACTTTCCTCTAAGTAACATTGCTACTTTAGAAGCTAAGCGACCTAAGTTATGACCTTCAGCGTCTACAACGATCCATTCTTTCTGAACAGTTGCTTTGTTTGCCGATACTGTCTTGTAGCTTAAACTTTCCACAATAAATTTATTTTAATTAAACATTCCATTCCCAATAAAGGGAGTGCAAAATTACATATTTTATTTTACTATACAAATTCATTTTATATTTTTCGTAAAATCCTATCTCTTGTATTTTCAATATGTTGTAAACATCTTAAAATCGACGCTCTATTCAGAAAACAAAACATTCAAGGAAATCTCGATAGAATAAAGTAATTTGATTGATAGAAAAACAAACATTTGTAAATAAAAAATCTGCCGGTAAGAACCGACAGATTTTTTTCATAACTATTTTTCCACTTACAAACGGTAACATCAAAATATTACGTATTTAACTAACCCTTCGCGTGAATTCTTTTTCATTTGCGTTATAGTTAGGACAAAGGTAATTACATTTGGTCACCTATTTTCTGACATTTATCACGTTTTAAAAAATATTTTTAATTTAAAACTCTAAAAATCAAAAGAATAATTTTATATTTTTTTTTAAAACTTTTTTACGTGTATTAATGCGCATCTAGCCAATTTGTTCCCTCGCCTATTTCTACTTCTAACGGAACAGCCAATTTAAAAGCATTCTCCATTTCGTATTTTATAATAGGCTTTAATTGTTCTAATTCTGATTTTGGAACATCGAAAACCAATTCATCATGCACTTGCAACAACATTTTGGTTTGCATTTGTTCTTTTTGTAATCGATTGTGAATATTAATCATCGCTATTTTAATAATATCGGCTGCCGAACCTTGAATGGGCGCATTTACCGCATTTCGTTCCGCAGCACCTCGTACAACTGCATTTTGCGAATGAATATCTTTTAAATAACGTCGGCGTCCCGAAACCGTTTGCACATAACCGTATTCTCTTGCAAATTCGATCTGATCTTGAATGTACTCTTTCAATTTTGGATAGGTTGCATAATACGTATCAATCAACTCTTTACTTTCTGATCGATTTAAATTGGTTTGATTGGAAAGACCAAAAGCCGAAACACCGTAAATAATACCAAAGTTTACCGTTTTGGCATTGCTTCGTTGTTCACGCGTAACATCTTCTAACGCAACATTAAACACTTTTGCAGCAGTAGAACGATGAATATCTTCGTGATTTTTGAACGATTTCATCATATTTGGTTCTTCGCTTAAAGCCGCAATAATTCGCAATTCGATCTGAGAATAATCGGCAGAAACCAATACATGATTCTCATCTCGCGCCACAAACGCTTTACGAACTTTTTGTCCGCGCTCGGTACGAATCGGAATGTTTTGCAAGTTCGGGTTATTAGAACTTAAACGACCTGTTGCTGCAACCGCTTGCATATAATCGGTATGCACACGACCGGTTTTTGGATTGATCTGCGTTGGCAAAGCATCGACATACGTGTTTTGTAATTTTACGATTTGGCGCCATTCTAAAATATCGCACACAATTTCGTTATCTTTTGCTAAATCGCTTAAAACTTCTTCGCCGGTTGCATATTGACCTGTTTTGGTTTTCTTAATTTTTCCTGTTCCTATTTTTAATTTTTCGAACAAAATGATTCCCAATTGTTTAGGCGATGCAAGATTGAATTCTTCGCCGGCAGTTTCGAATATCTTTTGTTGCAATCTGTTTGATTCTTCCGACAATTCTTTCGATAATTCATGTAAATACGGAACATTCAATCTAATTCCTTCTGCTTCCATATCCGCTAAAACCGAAACCAACGGACTTTCGATCGTATTAAACAATTCCAGTGTTTTGGTTTGCTCTAACTTAGGCGCAAAAACTTCTTTTAACTGATAGGTAACATCTGCATCTTCACCCGCATATTCTTTCACTTCTTCTACAGTAATATCGCGCATCGATTTTTGACCTTTGCCTTTTTTACCAATCAAATCTTCGATTGGTTTTGGTTGATATTGTAAATATGTTTCTGCCAAAACATCCATATTGTGGCGCATATCCGGATTAATTAAATAATGCGCAATCATGGTATCGAATAAAAATCCGTTTACCGAAACATGGTAGTTCTTTAATACTTTAATGTCGTATTTTAGATTTTGACCGACTTTTATAATCTGTTCGTTTTCAAAAAACGGACGCAAAATTTCGATATATTCTTGTGCTTCGGTTTGGTTTTCGGGAAAAGGAATATAATACGCCTGCCCTTTTGCATACGAAAATGCAATACCAACCAACTCTGCCTGATTGGCATCAATTCCGGTTGTTTCGGTATCGAAACACACTTCGGTTTGTTCTAATAATGTTTTTATAAACAATTGCAACGGAAACTTTCCGTCTACAATTTGATAAAAATGTTCGGTGTTTGCTAATGTTTTATAATAGCCCTCGTCGGTAATTTTTATTTCACTGTCGCCTACTTCAAACAACGAAAATTGTTCTTCTTGTTTTGCAGGTTGTTTTCCGATTGGAGTAGGTTTTGCAACAGCTTCTTCAGAAAAAATCTTATCGAACTGTTCTTTCATTCTTCTAAATTCCAATTCCTGAAAAATAGCATCTGTTTTTTCTACATCGGGTTTTTCTAATAAAAACGCATCCGCATCAAACTCAACTGGGCAATCTAACATAATACGTGCTAATTCTTTCGAAAGCAAACCAAGGTCTTTAGAAGCTTCGATTCGTTCTTTCATCTTTCCTTTTAGCTCGTGCGTATTTTCTAAAAGATTTTCCATCGATCCATATTCAGCCAGAAACTTTTTCGCTGTTTTCTCTCCAACTCCTGGTAATCCCGGAATATTATCGACCGAATCTCCCATCATTCCTAAAAAGTCGATTACTTGTAAAGGATGTTCTATTTCGAATTTCTCTTTTACCTCATCAACTCCCCAAATTTCAATTCCATTCCCCATTCGCGCCGGACGATACATGAAAATATTCTCCGAAACCAATTGTGCGTAATCTTTATCGGGCGTTACCATAAAAACCTGAAAACCTTCTTTTTCGGCTTTCTTAGACAAAGTTCCAATCAAATCATCTGCTTCAATTCCTTTCACTTCGATAATAGGAATGTGCATTGCTTTTAGAATTTCGTGAATATACGGAACCGCAATTTTAATAGCTTCGGGTGTTTCGTCGCGATTTGCTTTGTATTCCGGAAAAATTTCAACACGCGCTTCACTTCCTCCGTTATCAAAAGCTACCGCTAAATATTCTGGTTTTTCGCGTTTTATCACATCCATTAAAGAGTTCATAAAACCCATAATGGCAGAAGTATCTAATCCTTTTGAATTGATCCTGGGATTTTTGATGAATGCGTAATATCCACGAAAAATCAATGCGTAAGCATCTAATAAGAATAATCTTTTCTGACTCATAAACTTTGTTTCAACAAATTCAAAATTACAATAAAAGTGCTTATAAAAAAACCAAAAGCAATATGTTAAAGTATTAAGAACAACAATTTGTACTCGCGTAAGATTGCGTATTTTTGAATAAAAAATGATATTTAAAGTTCTCCCGATCTTACTATTCGTTATTATTCTCGGCGAAATATATACTTGTCACCTTATATATAAATACACCAAAAAGAAATCTACAACCGGCGCCTATATTTTGTTGCTTGTGGTTATTATTGCAAGCCTAATGCTGTATTTTAAAGGAATTGACCAAACAAAAGGGCAAACTGCCGAAAGTATGCACATTATGGCTTTGATACTTTTGTTTGTTTTACCCAAAGTTGCCATTACGGTTATTTTGTTTATCGAAGATCTTTACCGGGTTTCGCGTTGGTCGGGAAATAAGTTTATTTTTAAAAAACCCATTCAAAACAACCGTCGAAAATCATTAACTCAGATTGCATTGGGCGTTTCGGCTTTTATGGCGATTTCGATTATTTACGGAGTTGTTTTCGGGAAATACAATTTCAAAATTCATAAAGAAACCATTGCGTTTCATGATCTTCCTAAAAGTTTTGACGGAATGAAGGTTTTACAACTTTCGGACTTACATGTTGGAAGTTGGGACAATAAAAAAGCGATTGAAAAAGGAATTGAAGAAATTAACAAACAAGAATACGATATCTTACTTTTTACGGGCGACTTTGTAAACACGCTGGCTTCGGAAGCTGATCCTTGGATTTCGATTCTGCAACAAATAAAAACGCCTAAATACGGAAAATATGCCGTTTTAGGAAATCATGATTATGGCGAATACGTTCATTGGGAAACAGAAGCAATGAAGGAAGAAAACTTTAAGCAAATAAAAGAAAACATCGAAAAAAGCGGATTTAAACTGCTTTTAAACGAAAACATTCCGCTTGTTAAAAACAACGATACCTTATATATATTAGGTGTCGAGAATTGGGGAACCAACTTTAAAAAAGTAGGCGATTTAAGAAAGACTTCAGAAAATGTTCCTGAAAAAGCCTTTAAAATTGTTATGAGCCACGATCCGTCGCATTGGGATGCAGAAATTGTAGGTCATCAGCAAAACTATCAATTAACGTTATCGGGACACACGCACGGAATGCAGTTTGGTTTTAACATTCCGAATGTTATCGAATGGAGTCCTGCAAAATATATTTATCCCGAATGGGGCGGTTTATATCAAAAAGGTTCGCAATACATTTACGTAAATCGCGGATTCGGTTTTCATGCTTATTCGGGGCGCGTTGGGATCTGGCCCGAAATTACCGTTCTGGAATTAAAAAAATCAGAGAATAAGTAGTGTAAAATAGCAAAAATTGTACATTTGTATTAGTTAATGAAAGAAATTGTATGTCGAAGTTTGGAGATTTAATTAGCAGTAAAGTTCCCGTTTTAATTCACTACGCCGTAGAAAACATGCCCGAATGCGAGCAAACACAGCAATTACTTGAAAGCGTTGTAGAAGAATTAGGCGACAAATTAACTGTAATAAAAATTGATATTTTAAAAAACAAAGAACTTGCCGAAGCCTTACGAATTAAGGTAGCACCTACTTTAATGTTGTATAAAAACGGCGCAATGGTATGGAGACATTCGCACGCTATTGAGCGAGAAAACCTGATCATAGTAGCTAAGGCATTTAGTTAAAAACAGCAGCTCTGTAAAGACTGCTTTTATTTTTTATGGAAAAAGACGAAGCTTTAAAATGGAGTTTGCAGTTACTGGAAAGTCAGCCTGACTTGTTGGATTCTTCGTTCGAAGAAAACAGAACGCAGTTGATTTTGGTAGTAGATCAGTTGATTCAGAACGACTTCAACAAACTGATTAATATCTTGTATCGAATAGATGTTGACGAACAAAAGCTAAAAGCAGCTTTATTCGAAAACCCTTTACCACCGGCAGAAACTATTGCCGATATGATGATTGAACGACAACTGCAAAAAATAAAGTTCCGTAAAATGTATAAAGACCGAAATAACGATCAGGAGATTTAAGTTTTGTTATTGAAGTTTGGAGCACCATTTATTAATTAGACTTTTTATGAATACAAAGCTTTTGAGTCAAAGTTATTTAGCGTACTGTTGTGTCGTTTTTGGTCCCATTGTATTGTTCGCTTTGGTGCCTATGGTAATCCTAGCCAACGGAGATTCTACTTTATTGCTTTGTTTGGTCCTGTTCTGCATTATTTCCGTATCTCTTATATCTGTTTTCGGATACTTTCGTCTAAAAAAGAACATTCATTTACACAAGGTTATATTAGAAAACGAAGGACTTAGGATTGATGACGTAGCATTTCACGCAGATCAAATTGAACTGATAACAAGTATTAGTCTTCGTAATGCGCTAAACAAATACAATCTGTACCTTGTTGAAATCAAAACGATTAATGGTAAGTATTACTATTTTCTGGACAGACCTATGGGTTTAAAATTTAAATCTCCTAGCATACGGTTATTGAAAAAACATAATTTGTTAGCATCAAAGGTAAATGATAAGGAAATAGAAAAAGATGGATTTTCGAGCTTAAATCAGTAACCTGTTTTTTTAACGTACAGACTACGCCCAAGGCTTTAGCTGAACTGCACAAGGTTAAATCCGCGCGATCTGTATCACTTTTAAAACCTACTTAATTTATCAACAATTCGCAATCAACACCTATTTTATTTGCCTCTTTCAAGAATTCATTTGCCAAATCAATAGTCTCAACTTCAATAATTACGTTCTTACCACTCAACAGAAAATCAACATTTGTTTTAGATTCCCTTAAAGACTTTCCAAGCATATCCCTTTGAAGTTTTGTCAAAGAAACCTTTTCAAGCCCTTCTCTCCAATTATATAATATCACTTTTACCATATTTGTTACTTTCTAATCTTACACGTTCGTAATACGATACTTTAAAAAAAATAATTAACAATCTCATTTCACTAATTTCTCACCTTATTAAAGATACCAAAATGCAAGAATAGAACACTTAATCTTCATTTATACAATAATTTCCACGTTTTTTATTTAGGATCATTATTTTTTATTATAAAAAACTGATTTTAAAACAGTTACATAAATCATAAAAAATTAAACATTTTCCTAAGAAAAACAATGGCTCTAGACGGTTTTGTAATCAAAAACAAAACACAAACATCTCTATACCAACCTGATACACTGTTTTTTTAATATAAAATATGATGTATGTTTATCAGTGAACATTCTAAAAATATTATATATTATGAAAAGACTAACAACATTAATGATTTTCTTGTTTAGCTTACAAGGAATTACGCAAGAGAAAGAATTTAGTCCCGAATTAGAAAATTTATTCAACGACTACACTGCTTTTTACTCTAGCCTAGAATATAAAGAATATAGGCGCGCTAGTGATGAGTTTGGAAAGAAAATCCCAAATGCCCCCTCTCCTCTCGTTGATTTTGAAGAATGGATCAAAGCACATATAAAGGAAACCAACTGTAAAACAATAGAAGAAGCTTTAAAATTAAAGTTAGATATGGATAAGGTAAGGAAGATTCAATCTAAAAAATCGCATCCTATACAAAAAAGACGGCTAGAATTAAGAGAAAAGAGTGGTAATGAAGATGAGTTCGACGAAATGTTTTTTAATGAACTTGATAAAAGAATTTTTTCTTAAGAATATAATTCCAAGACAAACCAGATGGCTCGGATTAGCAATCCGTGACAACTCGTGGCGGTTTTAACTTCATTCAATTCGGCTAAAGCCTCAGGTGCAATCCGTGATATCAACTTTCTTTTACACCTCTATTTCCAAAACCATTTAAAGATACCGAATTAAACGAAAACAAAAAACGCAACTCTTTTCAGAATTGCGTTTTTTAATATGTACTCTTTATTTATTCAACACCGCCGCCCATTGCTTTGTACAACTGTATGTTGGCATTCCATAAGTTATATTGCGTGGTAATGATGTTTAATTGTGCGTTTAGCTCGCTTTCGGTTGCAGTTAACACTTCTAAATAACTTGCCATACCGTTATTTAATAATTCTTGCGAATAGGTAACGGCTGCTGTATAAGCTTCGGCTTCTTGTTTTTTCAAAGCTAGTTTTTTCGTGTTGTTTTCAATGCTGTACAATGCGTCCGAAACTTCTTTACTTGCATTTAAAACCGTTTGTTTGTAGTTTAAAAATGCTTTTTCCTGATTCGATAAGCTTACTTCGTATTGCGTGCGAATTTGTCGACCGTTTAAAATAGGTTGCGCCAATCCGGCTACAATATTAGCAAAAAACGATGTTGGATCGAACAATTTGTCGAATTCTACCGATTGCAATCCGCCACTTGCCGTTAAGCGTAATGTTGGATAAAAACTTGCTTTGGCAACATTCGTTAATTCAAACGCATTTCTAAAACCTAATTCCGAAGCTAAAACATCGGGACGGTTGTTTAAAACGTTCATCGAAACGCCTTCGTTCAGTTCAATTCCCAGTTGTTGTTTTGTAAACGAAGATCGTTCAATCTCATGCGGAAACATTCCTTGTAAAATACTTAATGAGTTTTCTTGTACTTTAATGTTGTTTTCAATATCCAACAACAAAGCTTGAGCGCTTAATAACTGTGCTTCGGTTTGTTTTACGGCAACTTCCGTAACTCTTCCGGCATCTTTTAAGGCTTTATTTGTTTCTAAGCTTTGCGTACGGTTTACAATTGTTTTTTCGGCAATCTGTTTTTGTGCATCTAAAGCAAGTAAATTGTAATACGATGAAGCAACTAAAGCAATTAACTGCGTTTTTACTGCCTGATGTACCGCAACGGTTTGCAAGTAGGTAGCTTCGTTCGCTAATTTACGGCTGGTAATTTTACCCCAAATATCGGCTTCCCAACCTAAGCTTCCTGTAATATCGAACTGATCTAATCTTTGTCGCTGTCCCAAGATTCGACCAAATTGCGTATTGATCGAATTTACGGTATGCGTATAATTGGCTCCGACAGAAAACGTAGGCATATATCCTGCTTTTCCTTGCGCCAAGTACGATTGTGCTTGTTTAATATTTTCTAAAGCAGCACGAATATCCAGATTGTTTTCTAAAGCTGTATCGATATACTGCTGCAATAACGGATCGGTAAAAATGGTTCGCCAAGGCATTGCATTTTCCGAAACGCTATCTTTTACTACTTCTTTAGTGTTAAAAGATGCGTTTTCCCAAACGTCTGGTTTTTGATAATCTTTTGTAGCAATACACGATTGTAATGAAACTGCCGTAACCGCTACAAAAGCTGTTTTATATATAAATCTCATAATTATTCTTCTATTGCTTTAGTATCAAATTGAACTGGTTTGATTTTTTCCTGTATTTTTTGGAAAATCACAAAAAGAACCGGAATTACAAAAACTCCTAAAATGGTTCCGATCAACAATCCGAAAGCAGCTCCTGTTCCGATAGAACGGTTTCCTACGTAACCAACTCCCGATGCAAATACCAACGGCATTAATCCTAAAATAAATGCAAACGATGTCATCAAGATTGGACGTAAACGTGCTTTGGCTCCATCAATTGCAGCTTGTACAATACTTTCGCCATGTTTTCTTCTTTGTAATGCAAACTCAACAATTAAAATAGCATTCTTGGCGAGCAATCCAACGAGCATGACGAGCGCAATTTGGAAATAGATATTGTTTTCTAATCCGGCTATTTTCTGAGACATAAACGCGCCCATGATTCCGGTTGGCAATGATAAAATTACCGCAAACGGAAGCATATAACTCTCGTATTGTGCTGCTAAAATGAAATAAACGAACACGATACACAAAGCAAAAATCAAGATGGTTTGGGAACCTGCATTAATTTCCTCACGCGTTAATCCTGTAAAATCGATTCCGTAATTAGCAGATAATTTTTGTTCCGCCACTTCTTGAACCGCTCTAATAGCATCACCCGAAGAGAAACCTGGTTTTGGCGCTCCGGAAATATTAGACGATGTAAATAAGTTGAAACGGTTAACCGATTGCGGTCCGAAAACGCGTTTTAAACTTACAAACTGACTTAAAGGCGCCATTGTTCCTGATGATGTACGTACAAACATTTCGTTTAAACTTGAAACATTTACGCGATTATCGGGCATTGACTGAATCATTACACGGTATTGTTTACCAAAACGCGTAAAATCTGCCGCATAAACTCCACCAATATATCCTTGCAACGCCGAGAAAATGTTACTTACCGAAACTCCTGATTGCTTAGCACGAACAATATCTAACATGATCTCGTACTGAGCATAGTTTGTATTGAACGACGTTTGCGCATACATTATTTCAGGTCTTTGCATTAAAGCCGTGATATAATCTTGTGTAGCTGCATCGAAGTCTTTTAAATCGCCTCCCGATTTATCTAGCAACTTCATTTCGAATCCACCAGAAAGACCGAATCCTGGAATACTTGGCGGTTGGAAGAAAATCATTTTAGCTTCAGGGAAGTTTTTTCCTGCCAAACCAAACAATTGTCCAATTACAGCATCAGTTGCTTTTTCCGGAGTTGTACGTTTTGCAAAATCTTCCATCTTAATCATCAAGAATCCGTAGTTCGATCCCGCACCTGAAATAATGCTTCGTCCAGAAATAACCGTTACTGATTCAATTCCCGGAATTTTTTCAGCCTGAGCCGAAAACTCTTTTTCTAATTTGTATACACGGTCAACCGAAGCTCCGGCAGGAAGTTCGATATTACCCATAATAAATCCGCGGTCTTCACTTGGCACGAAACCAGCCGGCATTGTTTTATTTGCAAAATAAGTCAATCCTAAACAAGCAAGTAAAATAGCGAACGAAATCCATTTATGCTTAAATAAAAACCTAAATGAGTTTCCGTATTTGTTTGTCATAGCATTAAACGACTTGTTAAAAGCAGCGAAAAAGCGTTTAACAAAACCTTTCTTTTCATGTTCTTCGTCGTGTTGTTTCAAAAACAAAGCACAAAGAGCCGGACTTAAAGTTAAAGCGTTTACAGCCGAAATGGCAATTGCTACAATTAACGTAACACCAAATTGTTTATAGAAAACTCCTGTTGGTCCTGCAATAAAAGTTACCGGAATAAACACCGCACACATTACCAAAGTAATTGAAATAATTGCTCCGGAAATCTCGCCCATTGCATTATTTGTAGCTGTTAAAGCATCTTGTCCGGTTTCTTCCATCTTGGCATGCACCGCCTCGACGACGACAATGGCATCATCTACCACAATACCAATGGCGAGCACTAACGCGAATAACGTTAATAAGTTTAGGGAATATCCGAAAAGATTTAAGAAGAAAAACGTACCGATAATAGAAACCGGAACCGCAATTAACGGAACTAACGTTGATCTAAAATCTTGTAAAAAGATATACACCACAATAAATACCAAAATAAACGCTTCGATTAACGTGTGAACCACTTTTTCGATCGAAGCATCAAGGAATTCATTCGAATCTAAATTGATTTTATATTTAATTCCTTCTGGTAAGTTTTTCTCGATTTTATCTAATTCGACTTTAATTTCATTGATGATGTCTTGCGCATTCGATCCCGGCGTTTGATAAATCGCCATCGCTGCTGCCGGCATTCCGTTTAACTCAGAATATCCACCATATGTTTGTGCACCTAATTCAATTTGTGCAACATCTTTCAACCTCAATACCTGACCGTTGTCTAACGACTTAATCACAATATCTTCGTATTGTGTTTCGGTTTTGTATTTACCACTGTATTTAATTACGTATTGGAACGATTCTCCAGAGTTTTCTCCTAACTGACCTGCCGCAGCTTCTAACGATTGTTCGTTAATTGCCGCCGTTACATCTGCCGGAACTAAACCGTAATTAGCCATTTTAGCCGGATCTAACCAAATACGCATCGAGTAGTTTTTAGCTCCGAAAACCGAAGCATCTCCTACTCCGTTTACCCTTTTAATTTCAGGAATAACGTTAATGTTCATGTAGTTTTGAACATACGTAGCGTCGTAATTCTTACTATCGGAATAAAACGAAAGGAACATTAAAGAACTCGTTTGCTGCTTCTGAGTCGTAACTCCCGAGCGCGTTACCTCGGTTGGCAATAAAGGCGTTGCCCTTGCCACACGGTTTTGAACGTTAACCGCAGCAATATCCGGATCGATTCCTTGTTTAAAAACAACTTGAATCGAAGCAGATCCGTCGTTACTTGCTGTAGAAGTAATGTAATCCATTCCTTCTACACCATTGATTTGTTCCTCGATGGGAACAATCACACTCTCCAAAACGGTTTGTGCATTCGCTCCCGGATAAGAAGCTGCAACCTGAACCGTTGGCGGTGCAATATCTGGGTATTGAGTTACGGGAAGTACCGTAAGCCCCAAGATTCCCAGAATCACTATTAAAATAGAAATTACTGTAGAAAGTACAGGTCTTTCAATAAAAGTTTTTAGCATTATTTATCTTTTTAGAAAACAGGTTTAATCGAATTTACAATCGTGTCGAAATTGGCTTTTTTAGGCTGAATCGCCGCTTTATTTCTTAAAGATCCAATTCCGCTTACAATAATAACATCGCCTACTTTAACATCTTCTTTTCTAGTTCCTGGTTCAATGATGATCATATTATCTACACGATCAATCAAAGAAACCACTGTAGAAACCGCTGTATCATTTACTACTTTATACACGTTGATTTTTCCTTGCTGTTCGAAAGAAGCTACTTCCGGAACCACTAAAACATTAGTATATTTTTTAGGCAAACGAATAATTCCGCTGTTTCCGTTGCTTAACAACTTATTCGGGTTTGCAAAAGCCACTCGGAATTGAACTGTTCCTGTTGCAGCATCGATCTGACCTGAAACCGTTTCGATCTTTCCTTTTTCAGTATAAATACTTCCGTCTGCCAATTGTAATTCTACTTCAGGAAGATTTTTAACTTTCTCGCTCAACGTTTGACCAGGAGCATTGTTTAAGAATTGAAAATATTCTTTTTCGTTCATTGTAAAATATGCGTAAACCGAACTAATATCAGCAATTGTAGTCAATGCTGTAGGATCTGTCGGTCCAACCAAACTTCCTTTCTTTAAAGGCAACTGACCAACAATTCCGCTTATAGGAGCACGAACTACTGCATAATCAACATTTGCACTTGCTGTTCCAAAATTCGCTTTTGCCTGAGCTAACAAACTTTTTGCAGAAGCCAAATTTGCTTTTGCTGTTTCTAATTGAACTCCGCCAATAATTCCTTTTTGAACCAGCGGAACCAATTTATCAACTTCAACCTGAGCTGCATTTACATTTGCTTGTGCAACTGCAATTCCAGATTTAGCAGCACTTGCAGTTTCGGCCAAATTATTAGCTTCTAATCGAAACAAAGCCTGACCTTTACTAACTACCTGACCTTCGTGTACATATACTTCTTGAATATATCCTTGAATTTTAGCACGTACATCGTTATTGATCTTACCTTGAATGGTTGCCGGAAACATCGTATAGCCTACAACATCTTTAGTTGTTGCAGAAACTACATCCAAAGCCGGTGCTTGCGCCATTGGCGCTTCTGCTTTTTTAGAGCAACCGATTGCCGATGCTCCAAGAATTACCATTAGGAGCGTTTTAATTTGACTTTCCATTTGAATTGATATGAAGTTTTAAGTTTTGAATAGTTTTTTCTAATGATTCGGTTACTTCGTTTAAATGCCCAACATAGAAGTCGTATTCTTCTTGTTTAAACAATTCATCGTTATTGATTTTACGATAACTACGAAGTTTTCTACTAATTTCTCGTTCCCTTATCAAACGCTGATGAACATCTTGTAAACGCATTAAAAACAAACTGCGATTGACTCTAAAATGTCGCTTTCGTTCGTTGTCTTTTTTAAATTGTTCCAAGAAATTAAGCTCTACCAAGGTATTGATACTGTGAGAAACCGAGCTTTTACTAGCCTGAAAAGTATCTAGAATATCCTCGAAAGTAAGTCCGTTCGGACAATTATTAAACACAAATAAAGCATAAATACGAGCAGTTAACGGCTGTAATTTATAATACAACTCGTAATGCTCGCAGACTTCTTTATACAACTCTTTGTTTAAAATTTCCTGCATATTCTTAATTTTCATTTGCAAAACTACACTTAGTTCGGTAATTACCGAACTTAATTTCTGTTAATTTTTTATTAAAAAAAAGTAACAGAAATTTTATTACCTTAGAATTAAGTAGAAGATTTTTAGTGTATTTTTAACCTAATCGTTTTAAACACTTTTTATTAATACTTTTGCAAAGGTTTCATACAAACTTATTTTAAATGCCAATATACACTTCGGCTGAAGAAGCCGTAAAACTCGTAAAAAGCGGAGATCGCGTTTTTCTTCACGGAAGCGCCACAACTCCATTACACCTTATAAATGCGTTACTAAAAAGAGCCGGAGAAATCAACAATGTTGAATTGGTTTCTATAAGCACTTTTGGAGATATTGACTGGAAACACCCCGAAATAATGAATTCGTTTTATTTGAATTCGCTTTTCGTTTCGCAAAATATTCGCGAATGGGCAAACAGTTCGCACGGAGGCTACGTTCCTATTTTTTTGAGCGAAATTCCGCAACTTTTCACGAATGGTTCTTTACCGCTCGACGTGGCAATTGTACACGTTTCGCCTCCCGATAAACACGGATATTGTTCTTTAGGAACTTCGATTGATGCAGCTTGGACAGCGGTTCGACAAGCAAAAACCGTTATTGCTCAAGTAAATCCAAAAATGTGTAGAACTCACGGCGATTCGTCGGTTCACATTTCAAAATTCAAAGCAATGGTTTGGCACGAAACCGATTTACTTTCGGTTGATTATAATTCGCAAGACGATATTTCGATGAAAATCGGAAAGAATGTTGCCGAATTGATTGAAAACGGATCAACGCTTCAAGCAGGAATCGGAACTATTCCAAATGCTGTTTTAAGCAATTTAACCAATCATAAAGATTTAGGCGTTCATACTGAAATGTTTTCAGACGGAATTATTCCTCTTGTTCAAAAAGGAATTATCACAAATGAAAAAAAGAAAATTCACGCAGGAAAAACTGTAACCGCTTTCGTTGCCGGAACTCAGAAGTTATACGATTTTGTAGACGACAATCCTACCATTGCATTTATGAATGTTTCACACGTAAACGATACGTCTGTTATTAGAAAAAACCCGAAAGTGGTAGCAATTAATTCTGCTTTAGAGATTGATTTAACCGGACAAATTTGTGCTGATTCTATAGGAACATTTCAATATTCGGGAATTGGCGGGCAAATGGATTTTATGCGAGGCGCTTCATTATCTGAAGGCGGAAAAGCAATTATTGCCATGCCTTCGATTACAGGAAAAGGCGTTTCTAAAATTACACCATTTCTAAAGCAAGGAGCCGGAGTTGTAACAACTCGCGGTCACGTTCATTATGTTGTAACCGAATATGGCGTTGTTAATTTGTATGGAAAAAACATGGAGCAACGCTCTAAATTATTAATCAGCATTGCACATCCGGAACATAGAGAAACTTTAGAAAGAGCACATTTCGAAAGATTTAAATAATTCTAAAAACAAAGAAATGAGAAATTGTATCGTTTTTTTAAAAAAAAGCTTTCGATACAATTTTTCGTTATTAAAGTCAGCAAATCGATTCATATAATGTATTTCTTCTTCTTTATAAAAGAAAATATCGTTTTATAAAC
This sequence comes from Flavobacteriaceae bacterium UBA3339, assembly GCA_002360925.1. GTDB lineage: Bacteria > Bacteroidota > Bacteroidia > Flavobacteriales > Flavobacteriaceae > Flavobacterium. Next base: position 367,088 of record DERN01000003.1, read on the forward strand.
ATTTGATAACCTTAAAAATACAGTTGCATTCATAACTAACAGAATATTTTTTAAAAAAATAGTTGCACGAAATATTTTTTAATGTTTATATTTGCACTCACAAAATCAAACGAAGATTTAAAAATCGTAAACGCGGAAGTAGCTCAGTTGGTAGAGCGTCAGCCTTCCAAGCTGAATGTCGCGAGTTCGACCCTCGTCTTCCGCTCTTGGGAAATCAAACGAAGATTTAAAAATCGTAAAATGCGGAAGTAGCTCAGTTGGTAGAGCGTCAGCCTTCCAAGCTGAATGTCGCGAGTTCGACCCTCGTCTTCCGCTCTTGAAAAATCAATCGAAGATTTAAAAATCGTAAATGCGGAAGTAGCTCAGTTGGTAGAGCGTCAGCCTTCCAAGCTGAATGTCGCGAGTTCGACCCTCGTCTTCCGCTCGAAAGAGCAATAAAAAATCCTTATCAAATGATAAGGATTTTTTTATTTAAATATTGATTTTATAATATTTCAAAACAACATGTTTTCATAAAACAAAAATCCCAATCTTTCGATTGGGATTTGTTATGATTACTTTTTCAATAAATCTCTGATTTCGGCTAAAAGCTCTTCTTGAGTTGGTCCTGCCGGCGCAGCCGGAGCCGGTTCTTCTTTTCTTCTTAATTGATTAATTCCTTTTACCATTAAAAACACTGCAAAAGCTAATAAAATAAAATTGATTGCTACTGTAATAAAATTACCATAAGCAAAAACAACAGCATTTTCTACAGCTTGAGCATCAGCTAAAGCCATTCCGTTTTTAATTCCGCTTGTTGGATCTTTTAAAACCACATACATGTTGCTAAAATCTGGCGAACCAATAATAGCAGAAACAATCGGCATTACAAGATCTTTTACAACACTGTCAACAATTTTTCCAAATGCACCTCCAATAATTACCCCAACTGCAAGGTCCATCACATTACCTTTAACGGCAAATTCTTTAAATTCTTTTAAAAATCCCATATCAACTTTTTTAGTTTTGTTTTACAAGAACAAAAATAGTTTTTTTATTACTATTTTTTACAAAAAATTAACATTAATTGATTTCTATTCCTTATAAAAAACACGTTTTACACGTTGCGAAATCGAAGTCATAACTTCGTACGGAATTGTATTCCATTTTTTAGCAACATCTGTAATCAAAATATTGTTTCCAAATAATTCAACCTCATCTCCTTCTGTTACATTATCATCTCCAACATTTACCATTAACATATCCATACAGATAGATCCAATAATTGGATAATTTTTTCCATTAATAAAAACTTCGCCAACTCCATTTCCGTATGATCTTCTCATTCCATCCGCATAGCCAATCGGAATCGTAGCGATATGTGTCGATTTTTCTGTTACAAAACGTCTTCCGTAGCCAACCGCTTCTTCGGCTTCGATTTTATTTACTTGCAAAACAACCGTTTTTAGCTGCGAAACATTTAAGAGTTGGTTTTGCTCGGCTTCGCTATTTCCCACTCCGTATAAACCAATTCCCAAACGCACCATATCGTACTGATATTCGGGATAATTAAAAATTCCGGAAGTATTTAAAATATGACGAATAGGTTTGTAACCAAAAGCATTGGAAAGTTTTTGTGACCAATTATCGAACTTTTGAAGTTGATTTAACGTGTACTTCTCCATTTCGGGCATATCGCTGGTTGCCAAATGCGAAAAGACAGAAACTACTTTTACTTCGTTTTGATTTCTTAAAAACGTCGTCAATTCCTCAAAATTCTCTTCTTTAAAACCTAAACGATTCATTCCTGTATTTAACTTTAAATGAACCGGATATTGGTTTTCGTCAAACATTTGCAGCACTTCCACAAATTTCTTTAATTCGTCTAACGAATAAATTTCGGGCTGTAATCTATAACGAATCATTTGCGAAAACGCACTAATTTCAGGATTCATTACAATAATATTGGTTTCGATTCCCGATTTTCTTAACTGAACACCTTCATCGGCAAACGCAACACCAAGATAATCTACTTGCAAATGTTGCAATTGTTTCGCAATTTCGTACGAACCGTTTCCGTATCCAAAAGCTTTGATCATCACCATCATTTTGGTCGATGGTTTTACGAACGATTTATAGAAATTAAAATTATGCGTAATATGATCTAAATTGATTTCTAAAACAGTTTCATGCGTTTTTTCTTCCAATTCTTCTACGATGCGTTCAAAAGAAAACACACGAGATCCTTTTAACAAAATCGTTTCATCTACAAACGAATTCAAATTATAATGTTCTAAAAAAGCTTCGGTATTTTTAAAAAACGTTCCCGAAATATAATCCGGAAGATATTTAGAAATAACTTCTCCAATTCCGATTACTTTTTGAATATCATTTTTATGAATCAATTGCGCAATTTTCTCATACAACACTTCGTCCGAAAAACCGCTTTGTAGAATATCGGATAAGATTACCGTTTTTTGAGTATGTGTTTTTTGTTGCTCTAAAACATCTAATGCAATTTTTAACGATTGATAATCCGAAGCGTAACTATCATCAATCAACGTACAATTATTCTTTCCGATTTTAACTTGCAAACGCATATTGATTGACGGAAGCTCTGGGATTTTATTTTGAATTTCATCAATCGAAATACCAAAAGTTAAAAGAACCGAAATACAAATCGAAATATTATAAATCGAAGCTTTGTCGGAAAAAGGATATGTTACTTCAAAAGTTTCATTTTTAAAATGTACTCGAAAACGATTTTCTACCAAATTCTCGAAGTAAAAATTGCACTTCGGTTCATATCCCCAAGTTACATAATTCCGTTCTTTTAATTGTTCTAAAACATCTGCATCATTTGGAACTAAAATCGTTTCGGTTTCTTTAAAAAGTTTTAATTTTTCGGATATTTTTTCTTCTCGAGAATAAAAACCTTCATCGTGCGCCGAACCGATGTTTGTTAAAATTCCAAAAGTAGGACGAATAATTTCTCCTAAAGCCTGCATTTCGTTTCGAGTAGAAATTCCGGCTTCAAACATTCCTAAATCGTGTCGTTCATTAATTCCGATTACCGAAATAGGAACGCCAACTTGCGAATTATAACTTTTCGGGCTTTTTATAATGTTATAATGTGGTGCTAAAAGAAAATTCAACCACTCTTTTACAATCGTTTTTCCGTTGCTTCCTGTGATTCCAATAATCGGAAAATCAAAAAGCGAACGATAATAAGCCGCGAATTGCTGAAAAGCTTTTAATACATTTTCAACAACAAAAAACTGCGCTTTTCCTTGAACATTTTCTGGAATATGCTGCACTACAAAATGCCGAACACCTCGTTCTATTAACTCGGGAATAAATTGATGTGCATCGTGAAATTTACCTTGAATAGCAAAAAACAAAACGCCTTCTGTATTCTTCAACGATCGACTATCAATTGAAACATCCTGAATTACAAAATCGGTATCATTTCCCAGATAACGCGCTTGAAGCAGCGTTTCAAGGTGAGCTGCATTTATTTTCATATCCTTAAAATTATCAATCAAAGGTAGTAATCATTTGCAGAAACCTGTTTTTAGTTTCGTGTTTTTTCGCATTAAAAAAAGTCGATTTCAAGTTTTAAAAAATAAGAATTGAAAAAAAGATTTCGAAGTAGTATCTTTGAAGAAGCAAAAATTTGACAAATCGTTATGTTTGATACCTCAACGTTTATCGGACTTATTTTGGCACTCTTTATTGGAGTGACATTGGGTCTTATTGGTAGCGGAGGTTCTATTCTTACAGTTCCGATTTTGGTTTATGTTGTGGGATTAAATCCTGTAATTGCAACGGCTTATTCACTTTTCATTGTAGGAAGCACCGCTTTTGTAGGAAGTATTCGTCACACTTTAGATAAAAATGTGGTCTTTAAAATTGTTGCTTTATTCGGAATTCCATCTTTATTATCGGTCTTTTTTACGCGTTCACAATTAGTTCCGCTACTTCCCGACGAATTCATTTTAAAGAATAATTTCATCATTCCGAAATCAACGCTCATCATGATTCTTTTTGCTATTGTGATGTTTGCCGCTGCTTCGAGAATGATCAAAAAGCCTCGACAAAAAAACATTGGAAAACAAGAAATAACCACAGCTGCAATTCCTTTGATTTTTCAAGGAGTTTTAATCGGAATGGTTTCGGGAATTGTTGGCGCTGGTGGAGGTTTTTTAATAGTTCCAGCTTTATTATTTTTTGCTAATCTTCCGATGCGAAAAGCAGTTGGAACATCACTTACCATTGTTGCAATTCAATCTTTAGCCGGTTTTGCAGGAGATCTAAGTTATCAGCATATCGACTGGCCTTTAATCTTATCATTTTCGGCTATATCTATATTAGGTTTATTTATCGGAATTCGATTATCTAAACGAATTATTGACGGAAATTTACAGAAAATCTTCGGATGGTTTATTCTCATCATGGCGTTATATATTCTAAGTAAAGAAATATTAGGGTATTAGGTAAGAATGAAGCTTATTTAGAAACTGATTTTAATTTGTATTTTTGATTTTTTTAGTAACTATTATCAATTAATTTATGAAAATAGAGCAAATTTATACGGGATGTCTGGCTCAAGGCGCTTATTATATCGAAAGCGAAGGCGAAGTTGCCATTATTGATCCTTTAAGAGAAGTACAACAATACATCGACAAGGCAAAAACTAACAATGCTACCATAAAATATATTTTCGAAACCCATTTTCATGCCGATTTTGTAAGCGGACATTTGACTTTAGCTGAAAAAACCGGTGCTCCAATCGTATACGGACCAACAGCACAACCAACTTTTAAAGCGCATATTGCAAAAGACGGCGAAGAATTTAAAATTGGAAAGCTTACTTTAGTAACGCTTCACACTCCGGGACACACAATGGAAAGTACGACGTATCTTTTACGTGATGAAAACGGGAAAGATCATGCAATTTTTAGTGGGGACACCTTGTTTTTAGGTGATGTTGGTAGACCAGATTTAGCACAAAAAGCAGCTCACTTAACGCAAGAAGAATTGGCTGCAACTTTATACAACAGTTTGCGAACTAAAATTATGCCTTTGGCAGATGATGTTATTGTGTATCCGGCTCACGGCGCTGGTTCGGCTTGCGGAAAAAATTTAAGTAAAGAAACGGTTGGAACGTTAGGAGAACAAAAACGTACGAATTATGCTTTACGCGCCGATATGACAGTTGAAGAATTCGTAAAAGAAGTAACAGATGGTTTATTGCCTCCGCCTATTTATTTCCCCGAAAATGTTCGTTTAAATAAAGAAGGATACCAAAATATTGAAACAATTATCGAAAACAACAAAGCTTTTTCGCCAGCAGAATTTAAACAAACAGCAGACGAAGCTTTAATCTTAGATGTTCGCGATGCCGATAGTTTTGGAAAAGCACATATTCCGGGATCGATCTTTATTGGAATCGATGGCGGTTTTGCTCCTTGGGTTGGTGCGTTAATTACCGACATTAAACAACCTTTAATTTTAGTAACGCCAGAAGGTCGCGAAGAAGAAACGATTACACGTTTATCGCGCGTTGGTTATGACAATACGTTGGGTTATTTAAAAGGCGGAATCCAATCGTGGATCAACGCCGGATTAGAAACCGACACTATTCAGCGCATTACAGCAACCGAATTAGAAATGTTAATAAACAACGGTGAAAAATCGGTAATTGATGTAAGAAAACCAGGCGAATACAATTCGGCTCATATCGAAAATGTTCCAAACATTCCGTTAGATTATATTAATGATCATGTACAGGATTTCCCTTCGCAAGAAACAACTTATTTACATTGTGCAGGCGGTTACCGTTCTATGATTGCCGCTTCGATTTTGAAAGCGCGCGGTTTCCATAATATGATTGATGTTATTGGCGGTTTCGGAAAAATAAAAGAAACTAATTTACCTATTGTTACACAAGAATGCGCAAGTAGTTGTAGTACGAAATAAAACAAAAACATTTTCTCATAACAAAACTCTGATAGTATTTAAACGCTGTCAGAGTTTTTCTTTTTTAGTTAATCCTCATCAATCAAATCTTTATATTTGCAATATGATTACAAAAGAAACCATAGATGCAATTTTTGAAGCGGCTCGTGTAGAAGAAGTCATTGGCGATTTCGTTCAATTAAAAAAAGCGGGCAGTAATTACAAAGGACTTAGTCCGTTTGTGAACGAAAAAACACCTTCGTTTATGGTTTCGCCTGCCAAACAGATTTGGAAGGATTTTTCGTCCGGGAAAGGCGGAAATGCAATTAGTTTCATTATGGAACACGAACATTTTACGTATCCCGAAGCTTTGCGTTATCTGGCAAATAAATATCAGATTGAAATAGAGGAAACCGAACAAACCGATGAAGAAAAACAAGCTGTAAACGAACGCGAAAGCTTGTTTGTAGTTTCGGAATTCGCTAAAAAATACTTCCACGACATTTTGTTAAAAACCGACGAAGGCTTAGCAATTGGTCATTCGTATTTTAAGGAACGTGGCTTTACCGAAGACACGATCAAAACCTTTCAATTGGGCTATTCGTTAGATCAATGGAATGCCTTTACTAACGAAGCCATTTCAAAAGGTTATCAATTAGAATTTCTTGAAAAAACAGGACTTACAATTGTAAAAGACGACAAAACATTCGATCGATTTAAAGGTCGCGTTATGTTTCCAATTCAAAGTATGTCAGGACGCGTTTTGGGTTTTGGAGGTCGTATTTTAACCAACGATAAAAAAGCGGCAAAATATCTGAATTCGCCCGAAAGCGACATTTACCATAAAAGTAAAGTTTTATACGGAATTTTTCATGCAAAACAAGAAATCGCATCAAAAGACAATTGTTTTTTGGTTGAAGGTTATACCGATGTTATCCAAATGCATCAAGCGGGAATTAAAAACGTTGTTGCTTCATCTGGAACTGCTTTAACGCCGGATCAAATTCGATTGATTAATCGATTAACGAAAAATATTACGGTTTTATTTGATGGAGATGCTGCAGGAATGCGCGCTTCGTTACGCGGAATCGATCTGATTTTAGAAGCCGGAATGAACGTTCGCATTTGTACATTCCCCGATGGAGACGATCCCGATAGTTTTGCAAAGAAAACGCCGATTGATGAACTGCAAGGTTATTTAAAAGAAAACGCAACCGATTTTATTCGCTTTAAAGCCAATTTATTGATGCAGGAAGCCGGAAACGATCCTATTAAAAAAGCCGATGTTATTCGCGATATTGTGGTTTCGATTTCGAAAGTTTCGGATTATATTCAGCGCGAAGTTTATGTTCAGGAATGTGCTTCGATTATGGATATTTCGGAAGAAGTTTTGTTTAGCACTTTAGCTCAAATCGGTAAAAAAGAATTACAAGAAGCCAACAAAAAATTTGTTCAGGATAAAAAAATGGAAGTTGTTAAGTCAACAACCGAAGAATCTAAAACTAAAGTTGATGCATTATCTGAATTAGAATATAAAATCATCGAGATATTATTGCTTTACGGAAGTAAAGAAGAGTTGTTCGATGAATACGAATTTAAAGTCGATGACGAAAAAGTCGAATCGGAAAAGATTCAAGTAAAACGTAGTGTTTTTGAAAAAGTCTTTTTGAGTTTACAAGAAGACGAAATTGAAATGAGCAATCCTAAATTCAAAGACATTTACAACAACATCGTACAGTTTTACAATCAAAATCAAGAATGGAATTTAGAGCTTTATCTTAATCAAATTTCCCCAGAAATCACAGAAGATGTTACCTCGATCATCATGAATGACGAACGTTATAATCTTCATAATTGGGAAAAACAAAATATTTTGGTAAAGACAAAAGATATGTCAATTGATCAGTTAGTTTCAGAAACCATACTAACTTATAGAAATATTTTAGTGTTTCAATTGGTTAAAAATATCCAACAAGATCTTTTAAGTGACACTTCTATAACACACACAAGCATATTAGAAGATATTAGAGATTACAACATTTTAAAAAATCTTTTAAATAAATTACTTGGAAGAGTAGTTTCCAATTATTTCTAATACTCGAATTGGCAATAAAAAAAAGCCTCAAACTTAAAGTTTGAGGCTTTTTTTTATTTAATATTTCATTTCATCTGTTATTTCACAAACCGGAATTGGATTCATTTTATGCTGATTAATTGTATTTAATCGCTTATAGATTTTAAAAACTTCTAAAGCTCTGCCCGAAAAATCAGCTTCGGTTTTTCCTTCTTCATGTGCAAGCATCGCAACTTCTAATTCATCGTAATTTGCGCCTAATTGATCTTCGTCTGATCGATCGTCACCAAACAACCCATCAGTCGGTTTTGCTTTAATAATATTTTGTGTTACACCTAAATATTCGGCTAAAGCTCTAACTTCCGACTTCATTAAATCTGCAATCGGACTTACATCTACGCCGCCATCACCGTATTTGGTAAAAAATCCAACTCCAAAATCCTCGACTTTATTTCCCGTTCCTACAACCAACAATTGATGAATTCCCGCATAATAATACAATGTTAACATTCGCAATCGCGAACGCGTATTTGCAAGCGTTAAATTCAATCGAGCTTCATCTTCAATAATCGGAAGCGCATCACTTAATAAATCAAACGAAGCGGTTAAATCTGCAACCACACTCGTTACATTTGGATACTGTTTTTTTAAAAACTGAATATGTTCTTTTCCTCTATTTACATGGCTTTCAGCTTGATGAATCGGCAATTCAACACATAAAGTCGGTAAGCCGGTTTTAGCACATAAAGTCGAAACCAAAGCAGAATCAATTCCGCCCGAAATTCCTACAACAAAGCCTTTTACTCTGGCGTTTTGCGCATATTCGGTTAACCAGTTAATGATGTGATGAACGATTTTTTCAGAATTTATTTTTTTATATTCCATTGCAGATTTTGATTAGCTATATTTGTGACTTAAAATTATAAAATCTAACGCTTTTAACGATGAAAAAGACGTTTTATTTGTTCGTTTGCTCGCTTTTAATGATTGCCTGTAAAAAAGAATCAGCGATCGACAGCGAAATTACGAACATTCCGGTTGATGTAAAAATCGAACGCTTTGATCAGGAATTTATGAATTCGACTCCTGAAAACTTCGCGGCTTTAAAACAAAAATATCCTTATTTATTAAGTCCGAATATTCCGGATTCGGTTTGGTTCAATAAAAAGAAAAATCCGCTGTTTAAGGAATTGTATCAAGAAACGCAAACTAAATTTTCGGATTTATCGCCTTTAAAGGAAGAACTTAAACTTTTATTCCAACACATAAAATATTATTATCCGAACGAAAATCCCGGAAAAGTCATCACACTTTTATCAGAAGTTGATATTGAAAGTAGAACGATTTATACCGATTCTTTATCCTTAATTTCGTTAGATACTTATTTGGGAAAAGATCATAAATTTTATGTAGATTTTGATTCGTACATTCTTCCTGATTTTGAACCTTCGAGAATTCCCGTTGATTTAGCAGAGAATTTCGCTGTACAAAAAATCGTTGTGCCACAAGATCGAACGTTTCTTTCGCAAATGGTTTACTGGGGAAAAATCATGTATATGAAGGAACTATTGCTTCCGAAAACTTCAGACGCTTTAAAAATAGGTTATACCGAAGATCAGTTAAAGTGGGCCGAAACCAACGAAACTCAGGTTTGGAAATTTTTTGTTGAAAGCAAATATTTATTCGACAACGATGTAAAACTGATTGCTCGTTTTATTCAGCGTGCGCCTTTTTCTAAGTTTTATCTGGAATTAGATCACGAATCGCCCGGAAGCATTGGCGTTTACATTGGTTGGCAAATTGTTCGTTCGTATATGAAAAATAATAACGTAACTTTGCAGGAAATGGTATTAAAAGATGCCAAAACAATTTTTGATCAATCTAAATATAAACCTAAAAAGTAATGGCTAAGCATACTTCAGAAATTAAAATTAAGATCGAATTAGACGAAAATAAAGTTCCAGAAGATATTCGTTGGACAGCAAAAGACGGCGGTGTAGCAAACGAACAAGCAAAAGCAATGTTGCTTTCGGTTTGGGACAGCAAAGTACAAGAAACGCTTCGAATTGATTTGTGGACAAAAGAAATGCCGGTTGATGAAATGAAAGTGTTTTTCCATCAAACATTAGTTGCAATGGCTGATACGTTTGAACGCGCAACAGACGACAAAAAAATGAGCGACACTATGCGCGATTTCTGTGCTTATTTCGCCGAAAAATTAGAATTACATAAAAAGTAAAAAAAGGTTTCCAAATTTGGAAACCTTTTTATTATACAAAACTGTTGTTCTTAAATATATCTTGATTAATTTGATCGATATAGTTTAAAACCTCATCTTTTCCTAAACTACTTTCGCTTGATGTAACAAAATACGGTGGCATTTCTTCCCAATCGTTAGCTAATAAAACTTTTTTATAAGCACTAACATGTTTTTGAATAGAACCTTTGCTGATTTTATCGGCTTTTGTGAAAATAATTCCAAACGGAATACCGCTTTCGCCTAAATAATTAATAAAATCAATGTCGATCTTTTGCGCCTCATGACGAATATCGACCAAAACAAAAGCGCTTACCAATTGTTCGCGTGTTTCGAAATATTCGGTAATGAATTTCTGAAAGGTTGCTTTTGCCGATTTCGAAACTTTTGCATAGCCGTATCCAGGCAAATCGACCAAAAACCAATTCTGATTGATTTTAAAATGGTTGATTAATTGCGTTTTTCCAGGCTTACTCGACGTTTTTGCCAAATTCTTATGATCCGCCAACATATTAATTAACGAAGATTTTCCAACATTTGATCTTCCGATGAACGCATATTCTGGAATAGGTTCGGTCGGACATTTCTTTACATCAGAATTACTTATAATAAATTCAGCACTTGTAATCTTCATTATATCTTACGTTTAGTTAACCATTCGTCTAAAAGTCGGTTGAATTCATCCGGATGTTCCATCATCGCAGCGTGTCCACAATGATCAATCCAAAATAAATCAGAATCAGGAAGCAATTCATGGAATTCTTCTGCTACATCTGGCGGTGTTACTTTATCGTTTTTTCCCCAAATAATACAAGTTGGAGCTTTCATTTTAGGTAAATCCTTCGCCATATTATGTCGAATCGCACTTTTAGCAATTGTCAATGTTTTAATCAATTTCATACGATCGTTTACGGTTTCAAAAACATCGTCTACAATTTCTTTTGTAGCTACTTTTGGATCGTAAAAAACATCTTCGGCTTTCTTTTTAATAAACTCGTAATCGCCTCTTCTTGGATACGAATCGCCCATTGCACTTTCGTACAAACCAGAACTTCCCGTAATAATTAAAGCTTTTACAAACTCAGGGTGCATTTTGGTATAATATAAGGCAATGTGCCCTCCTAATGAGTTTCCTAATAAAATAACCTGATCGTATTTCTTAAATTTAATAAAGTCGTGTACAAACTTTGCAAACGCCTTTACATTGGTTTTTAAAATATTTAAAGTGTAAATTGGTAATTCGGGCAAAACTACTTTGTAGCCTTTTTTAGGGAAGTAATCCGAAACGCCGTCAAAATTACTCAACCCGCCCATTAAACCGTGTAAAATAATAATTGGTGTACCTTCACCAATTTCAACATATCTATATTTACCTTCTTCTTTTAGTATTCGCTCCATGTTTGCGATTATCAATTCGTACAAATATACGATAATAATAAAAAATCTGTGTAAAATTAAAACGGTTTAATTAACATTTCTTCTTTAAGAAGCTTTGATTGCGTATTTTTGAAGATTCAACTTTTAATAAAATATTATAAAAATTACCCTTCCATTTTAAAACTTACTTGCATATTTTCTAATCGATTTACTTATTTGATTAAAATTATTTACTTCCTCAAAATCAAACACTTGACCATTTAAGTCGCTTTTTCAAAAACTTTTCAACAAAGTGGTAAAAAGTGGTAGAAAGTGGTAAAATTTTACTTACTTTTGTTTTGTAAATCATCTAAAGTCAAAAATGATGCAACCAATTGTAGGTACATACGAATGTAAAATCGACACCAAAGGAAGGGTGTTGATACCTGCTGCGTTAAAAAAACAACTGGTTGCAATTGGCGAAGGTTTTATCCTAAAGCGTTCTGTTTATGAGAAATGCGTTGAGCTTTGGCCAATGAACGAATGGAATCTTATGATGGAAAAACTGAACGAATTAAATCGTTTTAATCGTAAAGCCGACACGTTTATCCGCAAGTTTATGGCTGGTGTAAAAGTGGTGGAAATTGACGATGCCGGACGCTTACAAATGAGTAAAGACTTGGTTGAATTTGCAAATATTTCGAAAGATGTGGTTTTTTCATCAAAAATCAACTTAATCGAAATATGGGATAAAGATTTATATGAACAAATAGTAAATGACGATGATATCGACTTTGGTGATTTAGCCGAAGAAGTTATGGGATCAATCAATAATTATGGAGCATAACGAATACCACAACCCGGTTTTATTGACCGAAACTGTAGACGGATTAAACATTAAACCTGATGGCGTTTATGTTGATGTTACGTTTGGCGGTGGTGGTCATTCTAAAGAAATCATGCGCCGTTTGGGGCCAAACGGAAAGTTGTTTGCCTTTGATCAGGATACTGATGCTTTAGCAAATGCTTTAGACGACGAACGTTTTCAGTTGATTAATGAAAATTTCCGATTTATAAAACGCTTTCTACGCTTATACAATATTAAAGAAGTAGACGGAATTTTGGCAGATTTAGGCGTTTCATCACATCAATTCGATGTTGCCGAACGCGGTTTTTCAACCCGATTCGATGCCGATTTGGATATGCGAATGAATCAAAACGGAAACCTTTCGGCTTATGAAGTAGTAAACGATTACGACGAAACCGAATTATCTCGTTTGTTTTTTGATTATGGCGAATTAAAAAATGCGCGCGGCTTAGCTGCTGCTATTGTAACAGCTCGCAAAACCGAACCTATTAAAAACAGCGAACAGTTAAAAAAGGTATTGAGTCGTTTTTTACCGGCTCATAAAAGTAATAAGATTCTGGCTCAGATTTATCAGGCAATCAGAATCGAAGTGAATCAGGAAATGGATGTTTTAAAGGAATTCTTAGAACAATCGTTAGCGCTTTTAAAACCAGGCGGACGTTTAAGCATCATTTCATATCATTCGTTAGAAGATCGTTTAGTGAAACGCTTTATGAAAAACGGCATGTTTGAAGGAGAACCAGAACGTGATTTCTTTGGAAGATTCGACGTTCCTTTTAAAACTATCGGAAAATTAGTCGTTCCAACCGACGAAGAAATCGAACAAAACAATAGAGCACGAAGTGCCAAATTAAGAATAGCAGAAAAAAAGTAACATGGGATTAAATAGTATAATAAAAGCTAAATTTTTGGTTGAAGGGCAATCATTGAAAAATTGGCTTTTCATTATATATGTGGTCTTCTGGACATTGGTTTTAATTGCGAATAATCACTTTTATGAACAAAAAATGATGAAAGCAAAAGGATTAACCGAAGAAGTTAAGGAATTAAGATCAGAGTTTGTAGACAAAAGATCCGAATTGATGCAGTTGCGGATGGAATCGAATGTAGCAAGACAAATGGAAACGTATGGAATCGTTCCGTCTTCAGTTCCTCCGAAGAAAATAAAAGTTGTTGTTGAGAAAGAGAAAAAATGGTATAAACTATGGGAGTAGCAAAAAAAACCGAAAATAACCGTATTTACTACGTGTTTTTTGGCATGCTAGCCATAGGATTGTTCATTTTTGCAAAAATGAGCATCATACAGTTTAAAGAAGGCGACGAATGGCGAAGCAAAGCAGACAGTTTAACGATTAAAGATGAGGTTATTCCTGCAAATCGCGGAAATATCTATTCTGCCGACGGAAGCTTGCTTGCTACTTCCATTCCAAAATACACGGTTTATTTCGATCCTTCTTCTCCTTCAAATGAACATTTCGAAAAATACATCAAAGGATTTTCGGATTCATTAGCCAAATTTATTCCAAAAAGATCGGCTGGCGAATACGAATCATATTTCAGAAAAGCACGTTCAAACAAAAAACGTTATCTGCATATTGCAACCAAATTAAGCTATACGCAGTACATGAAATTAAAATCGTTTCCGCTGTTTAATTTAGGAAAATACAAAGGCGGAATGATTGTAAATCAAGTTTACGTTCGTGAATATCCAATGGGATTAATTGCAAACCGGACTATTGGTTACGAACGCACAAACGACGATAAAACCATTACCAGAAAAGGAATAGAAGGTGCATTTACTGACTATTTAACCGGAAAAGAAGGAAAACGCAAGGTTCAGAAAATGTCGAAAAACCTTTGGAAACCGATTCATGACGAAAATGAAGTAGATCCAAAAGATGGTTACGATGTTATTACGACAATCGATGTTTATATTCAGGATATTGCGCATCATGCCTTATTAAGTTCTTTGGAATATTACGAAGCCGATCACGGAACGGTTGTGGTTATGGAAACCAATACCGGTCAAGTAAAAGCCATTGCTAATCTTGGAAAAATCGGAGACGGATCGTATCGCGAAACAGTAAATTATGCTATTTTAGAACGCCACGATCCTGGATCGACTTTTAAATTGGCATCGTATTTAGCTTTGTTAGATGATAAAAAAGCCGACACTTCGACTATTTACGATACACATCAAGGAGTTGTTACTTTTTCGAACAGAAGAGTCACAGATTCTAACCGAAGGGGTTACGGGAAGATTTCTTTAGCGCGCGGATTCGAAGTTTCGTCAAACACAGTGGTTACACAAGCTGTAAACCAAGCGTATAAAGACAATCCGAAGCAGTTTACCGATAAAATGAAAACGTTCGGTTTTAATCAAAAGTTAGGATTGGATTTAAAAGGCGAACCATCTTCTTATATTCCGGTCCCAGGAGACCGAAATTGGAGTAAAATTGCTTTGCCTTGGATGGCTTACGGATATGGAATTTTAGTAACGCCTTTACAAACATTAACGTTATACAATGCAGTTGCAAATGATGGCGAATTGGTAAAACCTCAATTTGTAAAAGAAATTAGAGATGTGAATGTTTCCATAAAAACCTTCGATAAAGAAGTTATTAATCCGCAAATCGTAAGTCCGGATGTAGTGAAGAAGATGCAAGCAGTTATGAAAAATGTGATGACAAGAGGAACAGGAAGACTTCTAAACTCGGCTGATTTTTCAATGGCAGGAAAAACAGGGACTGCTCAAATGAATTACGGAAAAGCAAAAGGTGGTATGTATTACGCTTCTTCTTTTGTAGGTTATTTTCCAGCCGACAATCCAAAATATTCGTGCATTGTCGTAATTCACCGCCCGACAAAACACAGTTATTATGGTGGCGATGTTGCGGGTCCGGTTTTTAAACGCATTGCTCAAAAAATATTTACAGATGTTCCGTCTTTAAAGGAAATCAAAAACATAGAAACTCCGTCGCAAAACGCAGTTAAAGATTATAAAACCTATTATGCACAAGTAAAACAATCGGGCTCATCTATGCCAAATGTAGTAGGATTACCAGCAATGGATGCTGTTGCTTTACTTGAAAATTTAGGGTTAAAAGTACAAACGGTTGGTTTTGGAAAAGTTGCAAAACAATCGGTTCAAAGCGGAGAAAAAATAACAAAACAACAAACAATAGTTTTAGAATTAAGTTGAAAAAATTAAAAGACATATTATACAAAGTATCCATTGATGCTGTTAGAGGCACCACAGATGTGGTAGTTTCTGATATTGTCTTTGACTCAAGAAAAGTAACTCCAAATTCTACTTTCATCGCTCAAAAAGGAACACTTTCTAACGGGCACGATTATATCGAAAAAGCTATTGCAAGCGGAGCTACTTCGATTATTTACGAAGACGATCCACAGAATTTTGCTGATGGCGTTACCTATATTCGTGTTGAGGATGCAAACGAAGCTTTAGCACATATCGCATCAAATTTCTTCGACAATCCTTCATCGCAATTAACATTAGTTGGCGTTACGGGAACAAACGGAAAAACAACCATTGCGACTTTATTGCATCAATTATTTACGAAAGCAGGCTTTAAAACAGGTTTACTTTCAACGGTAAAAATCATTATTGGAACAGAAGAATTTCCGGCAACACACACAACACCCGATTCTATTACCATAAATCGTAATTTACGCGAAATGGTAAATGCAGGTTGTAGTTATTGCTTTATGGAAGTAAGCTCGCACGGAATTGCTCAAAAACGCACCGCGGCACTTAACTTTAAAGGAGGAGTTTTTACCAATTTATCGCATGATCATTTAGATTACCATAAAACATTTGCAGAGTATCGTAATGTAAAAAAATCTTTTTTTGATTCGCTCGCTAAAACATCTTTTGCCATCACAAATGCCGACGACAAAAATGGTGCTTTTATGCTTCAAAACACCTCTGCAAAAAAAATAACGTATAGCATTCAAAACGTTGCCGACGTTCACGGAAAAATCTTGGAAAGTCAGTTTAACGGAATGTTGCTAAACGTAAACCATCACGAAGTTTGGGTGCAGTTGATTGGAAAATTCAACGCATCCAATCTTTTGGCAATTTATGCAACAGCAACTGAATTAGGGTTATCATCCGAAGAGGTTTTACTTCACTTAAGCACTCTAAAAAGTGTTTCCGGAAGGTTCCAATTCATTGTTTCTAAAACACAAATTACCGCAATTATAGATTATGCACATACGCCCGATGCGTTAGAAAATGTATTAAAAACCATTTCGGAAATACGAACACGAAACGAACAATTGATTACAGTTGTTGGTTGTGGCGGAAATCGCGATAAAGAAAAACGTCCGGTAATGGCACGTATTGCAACCGAAATGAGCGATACTGTGATTTTTACATCAGACAATCCTCGCGACGAAGATCCTTATCAAATCCTTCGTGAAATGGAAGCCGGAGTAGAACCACAAAACAGCAATCGGTATTTAACAATAGAAGATCGCCATCAAGCAATTAAAACAGCTTGCAAAATGGCAAATTCAGCTGATATTATTCTAATTGCTGGAAAAGGGCATGAAGATTATCAGGAAATAAAAGGAGTGAAACATCATTTCAACGATTTAGAAGAAGTTATCAATTATTTAAACGAATTCAATAAGTAACATGTTATACTACTTATTACAATATTTAGATTCTATATTCGACTTCCCAGGAGCCGGATTGTACCAGTACATCACGTTTCGTTCAGGAATGGCGTTCATTTTATCCTTGTTGATTTCGACCATTTTCGGTAAGAAAATCATCAGTTATTTGCGCAGACAACAAATTGGCGAAACAGTTCGCGAATTAGGATTAGAAGGACAAAACGAAAAAGCAGGAACGCCAACAATGGGTGGAATCATCATTATTCTGGCAACATTAATTCCAGTCCTTTTATTAGCTCGTTTAGAAAACATATACGTTTTGGTTTTGATTTTAACCACTATTTGGATGGGAACCATCGGTTTTTTAGACGATTATATTAAAGTATTTAAGAAAGATAAAGAGGGTTTAAAAGGTCGTTTTAAAGTTGTAGGACAAATTGGTTTAGGATTAATTGTAGGTGCAATTTTCTATTTCCATCCTAATATCACGGTTCGCGACACGCCAAGTATTCTTTTAGAGACAGGTGTTTCGAGTAAGTTCGATATTAAATCAACAGCAACTACAATTCCGTTTTTTAAAGACAACGAATTTAACTACGGACAATTGATTTCGTGGATGGGCGAAGGATCAGATAATTACGTTTGGTTAATTTTTATTCCGATTGTAATTTTCATTGTAACAGCGGTTTCAAACGGAGCAAATTTGACCGATGGGATCGATGGTTTAGCAGCAGGAACCTCCGCCATTACGGTTGTAGCATTGGGGATTTTTGCTTTTGTTTCGGGTAACTTCATTTTTGCAAATTATCTAAACATTATGTACATCCCAAATTCAGGAGAAATGACCGTCTTTATTGCCGCTTTTGTTGGCGCGCTCGTCGGGTTTCTCTGGTACAATGCATTTCCAGCTCAAGTATTTATGGGTGATACTGGAAGTTTAACAATCGGGGGAATCATCGCAGTTTTAGCAATTGCGGTTCGTAAAGAAATGTTGATTCCGGTTTTATGCGGTGTATTCTTAGCCGAAAATTTATCGGTGGTGTTACAAGTAGGTTATTTTAAATATACGAAGAAAAGATACGGCGAAGGTCGACGCATTTTATTAATGTCACCACTTCACCACCATTATCAGAAAAAGGGTTATCACGAAAGTAAAATCGTAACCCGCTTCTGGATTGTGAGCATCTTTTTAGCCATTTTCTGTGTTGTTTCATTAAAACTAAGATAAGATGCGATTGGTTATTTTAGGAGCAGGCGAAAGCGGAGTCGGAACTGCTTTATTGGGAAAGAAAGAAGGCTACGAAGTTTTTGTTTCGGATTTTGGAAACATCAGCGAAAAATATCAAAAAGTTCTTGAAGATAATGAGATTGAATGGGAACATAACCAACATACCGAAGCTAAAATACTAAATGCCGATGTTGTTGTAAAAAGCCCCGGAATTCCGGATAAAGCTCCAATCGTAAAGAAATTACACGAAAAAGGAATAAAGGTAATTTCAGAAATCGAATTTGTATATGCATTTGCTAAAAACACTTCGATCGGAATTACAGGAAGCAACGGAAAAACAACCACCACGCTCCTAACCTATCATTTATTAAAACAAGAAGGTTTAGATGTAGGTTTGGCAGGAAATATTGGAGAAAGCTACGCAAAACAAGTAGCGCAAGATCCAGAAAAATTGTTTGTTTTGGAATTAAGCAGTTTTCAGTTAGACGGAAACATCAACTATAAACCGCACATTGCCATCATCACAAACATAAGTCCCGATCATTTAGATCGATACGATTATAAATACGAGAATTACATTGCTTCGAAATTTCGTATCACAATGAATCAAACCGAAGAAGATTATTTGATTTACGATGCCGACGACGAAGCCATTAACAATTGGTTACAAAACAATAAAATAAAAGCACAATTGGTTCCTTTTTCATTAACCAAAACATTCGATAAAAAAGGAGCTTATTTAAAAGACGAAAATATTATAGCAATGATAAACGACGAAAAAATAACGGTTCCAGTAAACGAAATTGCAATAGAAGGTAAACACAACGTAAAAAATGCTATGGCCGCTACATTAGTTGCACAAATGATGCGCGTTCGCAAACAAACAATTCGCGAAAGCTTATCTAATTTCCAAAATGCGGAACACCGTTTAGAAAAAGTCGCTAAAATTAATAAAGTACAATACATCAACGATTCTAAAGCTACGAATGTAAACGCAACCTATTTTGCTTTAGAAAGTATGACAACGCCAACCGTTTGGATTGTTGGTGGAGTTGATAAAGGAAACGATTACGACGAATTAATGGGCTTTGTACACGAAAAGGTAAAAGCTATTGTTTGTTTGGGAATCGATAACGAGAAAATTAAACAAGCTTTTGAAGGAATTGTAGATGTTTTATTTGAAGCATCGTCAATGGAAGAAGCCGTTAAACTATCATACCGCTTGACAGAAGAAGGCGATACCGTATTATTATCACCAGCTTGTGCAAGTTTTGATTTGTTTAAAAGTTATGAAGATCGCGGAACACAATTTAAGAACGAAGTAACCAAATTATAGAAAAAATGAGAAAGTTATTATCCCGTTTTCAAGGAGATAAAGCTATTTGGGCGTATGTAATTTTACTTGCGCTGTTCTCGTTTATGCCTGTTTTTAGCGCAAGCACCAACTTGGTTCACGTTGTAGGAACCGGTTCTATTATTGGATTGCTTTTTAAACATTTCGCTCATATTTTTGTTGGAGTCATCATCATTTTTGTGATTCACAGAATTCCGTTTGATCGCTTAAAATATATTGCACCCATTGCGTGGATTCCGGTTTCGTTATTGCTGTTTATTACAGCATTACAAGGAATGATGATTGGCGGAGCAAACGCCAGCCGCTGGATCAAGATTCCGTTGATTAATATTTCATTTCAACCTTCATCTTTAGGTTGGATTGCGTTAATCGCTTACATTTCTTGGTTTTTATGGCGTTTTGCCGACGAAAAATACACATTTGGTTGGTCGTTATTATGGTTAGGAGTTCCTACAGCATGTATTATCGCTCCAATTCTTCCGTCCAATTTATCAACGGCAGCTATTATCATATTTACCATTGCCTTGTTACTTTTTGTAGGAAAATATCCGATAAAATATATGGCAAAAATTATTGCAGCCGGAGCCATTATGGTTGTGTTTGCAATCGGAATGTTTAAAGCTTTTCCGGATATGGCACCGTCGCGATACAAAACATGGGAAGCTCGTTTTTCTCGTTTTGGATCAGATGATAAGGATGAAGATCGCTATCAGATCGACAATGCAAAAATTGCTATTGCACAAGGACAGATGTTTGGTTTAGGACCAGGAAAAAGTGTTCAAAAGAACTTTCTTCCACAATCATCTTCCGATTTTATTTACGCCATTATTGTAGAAGAATTCGGATTTTTAGGAGGAATCGCCATTTTATTGGTTTACATATTATTGCTCTTCCGATTTTTAGTCGTCAGTAACAAAGCGCCTAATCTGTTCGGAAAATATCTCGCCTTTGGGCTCGGTTTTTCCATCATTTTTCAAGCTTTTATCAATATGGGCGTTGCTGTCGAAATATTTCCAACCACAGGGCAACCGCTTCCTTTGGTCAGTTCAGGGGGAACTTCTATTTGGATGACATGTGTTTCGTTGGGAATCATATTGAGTATTTCTCGAAAAGAAGAACACGTAAAACAACAATTAGCAGATCAGCAGCGTAAACAAGACGATTTTAAACGTATTTTGGAAGAACAACAGTTAGAAACAGAAAACGAAGATTTAGAAGACAACCCAATGCATGCAGTTTTAAACAAATAATAAATTAAAAAATGAAAGTACACCCAAAATTTATCATCAGCGGAGGCGGAACTGGCGGACATATTTATCCGGCAATTGCGATTGCTAATGAAATAAAGGCACAGATTCCTGAAGCCGAAATACTTTTTGTGGGTGCACAAGATAAAATGGAAATGCAGAAAGTTCCGGCTGCAGGTTATCCAATTGAAGGACTTTGGATTTCGGGCATTCAACGTAAATTAACGTTAGACAATGCACTATTTCCGGTAAAGTTTCTTTCAAGTTTGATGAAATCAAGAAAAATCATCAACCAATTTAAACCCGATGTTGTAATCGGAACAGGAGGTTTTGCAAGTGGTTCTGTCGTAAAAGTTGCACAAAGTATGGGAATTCCGACGGTGATACAAGAACAAAATTCGTATCCGGGAATTACCAATAAAATGCTAGCATCGAAAGCAAATGCAATTTGCGTTGCTTACGAAGGATTATCTACCTATTTTAAATCGAATAAAATCATTAAAACAGGAAATCCGGTTCGTCAGGATTTATTGGATATTGATTCAAAACGCGCGGAAGCACAATTGTTTTATGGTCTTGAAAACGACAAAAAAACAATTGTTATTTTAGGTGGAAGTTTAGGTGCAAGAAGAATCAATCAGTTAGTAGAAAAAGAACTGCCGTTTTTTAAAGAACAAAACGTTCAGGTAATTTGGCAATGCGGTAAATTTTATATCAACGAATACAAAAAATATCATAACAACGAAGATGTTTTTGTTTTCGATTTCATTGAACGAATGGATTTCCTTTTTGCTGCCGCCGATGTTATTGTTTCGCGTGCCGGAGCTTCATCGGTTTCGGAATTAGCTATTGTAGGAAAACCGGTTATTTTTATTCCGTCGCCCAATGTTGCCGAAGATCATCAGACAAAAAATGCGAAAAGCATTACCGATAAAAATGCAGCCATTTTATTGAAAGAAGCAGATTTAGATACTCAGTTTCAAGAACAAATTTTACGTCTGTTAACAAACGAACAAGTTGCCGAAGCGTTATCACAAAACATAAAAGCGTTGGCTTTGCCAAATGCAACAAAAGATATAGTTAAAGAAATATTTAAGTTAGTTCACTAATGAATTTAAAAGAAATACATAATGTTTTTTTCGTAGGAATTGGCGGTATTGGCATGAGTGCCATTGCGCGCTATTTTAAACGTTTGGGCAAGAATGTTGCTGGTTACGATAAAACACCTACGCATTTAACGCATGAATTGGAAGCCGAAGGAATCAGCATTCATTATACAGATGCGTTAGAAAACATTAGTGAAGATTATCAAAACAGCGAAAATACATTAGTGGTTTACACACCTGCTATTCCGCAAGATCATAAAGAATTGAATTATTTCCGTCAACATCATTTCAGCATAAAAAAACGTGCCGAAGTTTTGGGAATCATTACCAAAAACACTTTTTCGCTTGCTGTTGCCGGCACACACGGAAAAACCACAACATCGAGTATGTTAGCGCATATTTTGGTTCATGCAAATGCGCCTGTAACCGGCTTTTTAGGTGGCGTTTTAGAAGGTTATGATACTAATTTGATTGGAAACGGAACAGAAGCAACTGTTGTGGAAGCTGATGAATTCGATCGTTCGTTTTTACATTTACATCCAAATATTGCATGTGTTATTTCAGACGATGCCGATCATTTAGATATTTACGGAACGAACGATGCTATTAAATCATCGTTTGCAGAATTTGCAGCAAAAATCGAAAATCCGGAGCATTTATTTATTGCACAAGGAATTCAAAATATCAATGGAACTGAAGTTTCGGTAAACGGGACAGCTGTTATAAACGCTTACAATCTTCGATTCGAAAACGGAAAACGTATTTTTGATTTGAATTTCAAAGGCGAAATCATAGAGCGAATTGAATTGTTGATGCCAGGAATCCACAACGTTTTAAATGCAACTTTAGCTTTTGCAATGGCAAAAACATATGGTTTGTCTAACGAAAGTATTAAAGAAGGTTTAGCAACGTTTTTAGGCGTTCGCAGAAGGTTTTCGTACAAGATTAATACCAAAAAATTAGTCATGATCGACGATTACGCGCATCATCCAACCGAAATAAATGCGGTAAGCCAGGCAGTGCACGAAATGTATCCCGATCGAAAAATAACAGCGGTATTCCAACCCCATTTATTCTCTCGAACAAGAGACTTTATGGAAGGTTTTGCACAGAGTTTATCAACATTCGAAAACATCATTCTCTTGGACATCTACCCAGCACGGGAGTTACCGATTGATGGAGTAAATTCTGAAGTGTTGATAAGTAAGATAAAATCGCCTTCTAAAATTTTGATTAAAAAAGAAGAATTAGTATCTTTTTTATCCGAAAACACACCTCAAATTCTATTGATTATAGGTGCCGGAGACGTAGGCGAAATGGTAGATGACATAAAATTTACCCTAGAAAAAAATAATTAAAGAAATGATTAAAAAAATCAATTGGTTCGATGTATTTTTGGGGCTTGCAATTGCTCTGATGTTTTCTTTGTTGGTCTTTACCAACAATCGAAACGAAGTACGTCCGATTGAACAAATTGATGTAAAATTGTTAAGTTCTAACAATCATTTTATTACACAGGAGATGATCGAAAAAATCATCGTTCAATCCTTTCCAAACAATTCAAAGATTACAAACAGCGAATTGGATCTGGAAAACATAGAAAATCTGTTGAATAAAAACGAAATGATTGCGCATTCGGAGGTTTTTGTAGACATAAACGGTAAACTGCATGCCGAAGTGACTCAAAAAACAGCTGTTGCGCGCGTTATAAACGGAACCGAAACCTATTATATAGATGCAAACGGAAACAGAATGCCGCTTTCGAAAAATTTTAGTGCGCATGTTCCCATTGTATTCGGACAAATAAAGCCGGCAAACAAAGAAAACTTTGCCTCTTTATTAAATACAATTTTTAACGATGAGTTTTTGAAAACAACCATAACCGGTATTCAAATCAATCCAGATCAATCACTGATATTTATAGTTAGAGATTACAATTATCTGGTAGAATTTGGACATTTGAAGGAAATCGATCGCAAACTGGACAATTACAAAGCATTTGTTCATTATTCTAAAAACGATACGATTATTGGTTATTATAAAAACGTTAATTTAAGATTTACAGAGCAAGTAGTTTGCACGAAATAAAAGAACATGAATAAAGAAAACATTGCTGTAGGATTAGATATTGGAACAACGAAAATTGTTGCAATGGTTGGTAAAAGGAACGAGTATGGAAAGCTTGAAATTTTGGGTATTGGAAACGCAAAAAGTTTAGGCGTAAAACGTGGCGTTGTAAATAACATTACCCAAACCATTCAATCGATCCAGCAAGCAGTGGCTCAGGCTTCGGCCGAAGCAGGTTGCAAAATTACCGACGTAGTATTAGGAATCGCAGGTCAGCACATCCGCAGTATTCATCATCAAGAATACATTACGCGCGATAAGCCCGATATGGTGATTTCTGAAATTGATATTGAAAAATTAATTGCACAAGTTCAAAAACTGAACATGTTGCCGGGCGAAGAAATTATACACGTTTTACCGCAAGAATTTAAAGTAGACGAAGAAGGCGGAATTAAAGAACCAATCGGAATGTATGGTCGCCGTTTAGAAGCAAGCTTTCACGTAGTAGTAGGTCAATCGGCTTCTATCCGAAATGCAGGTCGTTGCGTAAAAGATGCTGGTTTAGAATTATCTGGCTTAACATTAGAACCTTTAGCTTCGGCAGATTCGGTTTTAAGTCAAGAAGAAAAAGAAGCTGGAGTTGCTTTAATTGATATAGGAGGCGGAACGACAGATTTAGCCATTTTTAAAGATGGACTTATTCGTCATACCGCTGTGATTCCTTTCGGAGGAAATGTAATTACAGAAGATATAAAAGAAGGTTGTTCGATTATTGAAAAACAAGCCGAACAATTAAAAATACGTTTTGGATCGGCTTGGCCGGGCGAAAACAAAGACAATGAAATTGTTTCAATTCCGGGATTAAGAGGTCAGGAAGCAAAAGAGATTTCATTAAAAAACCTATCGAAAATCATTCACGCTCGCGTAGTTGAAATCATCGATATGGTATTTTCAGAAATCAAAGCATACGGCTATGACAATCCGCGTAAGAAATTAATCGCTGGAATTGTGTTAACCGGAGGCGGTTCTGAATTGAAACACGTAAAACAATTGGTAGAATATATTACAGGAATTGATACTAGAATTGGTTATCCAAACGAACATATTTCGGGCGAATCGGCAAAATTAGTTTCACGACCATTGTATGCAACCGCAGTTGGATTAATGATGGAAAGTGATATAAACAACTCTCGCAGTCGTTTATATGTACAAGAGCATCCTGGAAATGTAAAAATTCAACCAAAAACAGAACCGTTAACGAAATCAACCGAAACGGCTTCATCAAATATTCAAATGAATGCGATTACATCCGATAAATCGAAACAAAATATCGGAGACGAATCCAATTCAGAAGAACAACAAAACGATGTAGAACAAGGAACAAAAGAGTATATTGAAAATCGTTTCCTTGGAAAATTCATCAAAGCATTTAAAGATTTTATAGACAAAGCAGAATAAAGAAGATAACACCGCATTATATGGATCAGACGTTTGAAAATTTAGCATTCTCTCCAGATTTGCCAAAAAACAAATCGAATGTAATTAAAGTAATTGGAGTTGGTGGTGGTGGTAGTAATGCCATTAATCACATGTACAGTCAAGGAATTAAAGGAGTGGACTTTGTGGTTTGTAATACCGATTCACAAGCATTAAACAACAGTCCGGTTCCAACTAAAATTCAGTTAGGATTAACTTTGACAGAAGGATTAGGTGCCGGTGCAAATCCTGAAGTTGGACAACAATCCGCTTTAGAGAGTATCGAAGAAATTGAACAAATTTTAGATAGCAACACTAAAATGGTATTCATCACAGCCGGAATGGGCGGTGGAACGGGTACTGGTGCTGCACCTGTAATTGCACAATTAGCTAAAGATCGTGATATTTTAACAGTTGGTATCGTAACAATTCCATTTCAGTTCGAAGGAAAAGTTCGTCAGGAACAAGCTTTAAAAGGAGTTGAAAATCTACGTAAAAATGTAGATTCATTAATCGTAATCAACAACAATAAACTTCGCGAAGTTTACGGAAACTTAGGTTTTAAAGCTGGTTTCTCTAAAGCCGACGAAGTATTAGCAACAGCTTCTCGTGGTATTGCAGAAGTAATTACGCATCACTACACGCAAAACATCGACTTAAAAGATGCCAAAACAGTTTTATCTAATTCAGGTACAGCTATAATGGGATCTGCAGAAGCAGCTGGTGATAATCGTGCTAAAGAAGCAATCGTAAGCGCTTTAGATTCTCCGTTATTGAACGATAATAAAATTTCGGGAGCTAAAAATGTATTGTTATTGATTGTTTCGGGCGAAAACGAAATTACAATCGACGAAATCGGAGAAATCAATGATCATATTCAAATGGAAGCTGGTCATAACGCAAACATCATTATGGGTGTTGGTGAAGATCCGGAATTAGGCGATGCAATTTCTGTAACGATTATTGCAACGGGATTTAACGTTGAACAACAAAAAATCATCGTAAACGCTGCTGACGGAAACAAAAATAAAATCATTCACGTTTTGGGTGAAGAGCAAAAAGCAACGGCAGATTTGTCTGGAAACAACCAACAAAACTTCACGGCCGCTCCTACTCCTGAACAACCGTTACAAAACAATTTCAGCTTTCAAGCACCACCAAAGATTGTTTACACGTTAGATGACGATTCAGGTTTAAATCAGGTGGAAAACGAAGTTGAAAAAAAAACAATAGTTCAAACTCAACCTTCTAATCCGGTACAAAATGTGATTCCTTCACAAGCTGTACAAGCTCCTGTGGTAGAAAATACTTTTGTAAATACACCGCAAGAAGTTCCTGCACAGTCTGTAATTAAAACTCAGGATATTCGCAATATAGAAGTAAATGAGCCCGAATTTGTAATTGTAAAGCCTAAACAAGTTGTACAAGATTTACAACCATCTATGGCACAACAATTTACTTTTGACTTGCACGAACAAGCATCAGGTTTTGAAGCTGAAGAGGAATTTAATTTCGAAATTCCTACAACTCAGCAAGTTCAAACCAACGAGCCTGCATTCGAGCAAAAAGACGAAGTAATTCGTTACAATTTAGACGATTACATGGAGATGGAAGAGCAATTAATAAGCTCTAAAAAAGTTGAAGAAGAAATTGTAAAAGAAGATGAATCATTCGCTTTTTCTGTAAGAACAGAAGAAACTGTAATGCCAAATCGTTTTATTCAAGACGATTCGTCTCCAACAGAAGCTTCGATCAACGACATTTTACGTAACAGAGCCGAAGAGCGCAAACGTAAAATGAAAGAGTTTAACCATAAGTTCAACGCAGCTTCGAATCAGATTAATGATTTAGAAAAAGAACCCGCTTACAAACGTATGGGAGTTGATCTTACACAAGATTACGGAAGCAATGTTTCGCGTACTTCGATTTCAACAGATCGAAACAACGATGTTCAATTGCGTTCCAACAACTCGTTTCTTCATGACAATGTTGACTAATTATTATTAGATTTATATTTACCGAACCTCAAAATCGCTTCGCTTTTTTGAGGTTTTTTGTATCTTTGCAATACTAATTTTAGAAATCATGAGTTTACAAACAAATATAACAGCTGCTTTGAAAGACGCGATGAAAGCAAAAGATCAAATTGCTTTAGAATCGTTACGAGCAATTAAGTCAGAACTTTTATTAGCACAAACTTCGGGCAGTGCTACGGAATTATCTGAAGCCGATGAAATTAAGATATTGCAAAAATTGGTAAAACAACGCAAAGACGCCGCTGCAATATTTATTGAACAAAACAGACAAGATTTAGCAGATCCTGAATTGGCACAAGCAGCAGTTATTGAACAATTTTTACCTGCACAATTATCGGAAACTGAAATCGAAACGATTATTCAAGAAATTATTACAAACGGTAATTTTTCTGGAATGCAAGCAATGGGAAAAGTTATGGGATTAGCTAACACAAAATTAGCTGGAAGCGCTGACGGAAAAACCATTTCTACGATTGTTAAAAAGCTTTTAACAGCTTAATTTAGCTTACAATATTGTCTTCGTAGTTTAAAGGATAGAATGTCAGATTCCGGTTCTGATGATGTGGGTTCGAATCCCGCCGAGGACACATTAAAAAAGATTGCTTTTACAAGCAATCTTTTTTGTTTTTTATCTATTTTTAGAAATAAATTCCATTAAAATGAAAAAGCTATCATCAGAACAGAAAACCGAAGTCCTTTCAATTTTAAAAGAACGTTTCGAAAAAAATCTACATCGTCATCCTTCAATCGAATGGAATTTAATTGAAGAAAAGCTCGAGAAAAATCTGTCAAAACTATGGTCTTTATATCAAATGGAATTAACAGGAGGCGAGCCTGATGTAATTGATTATTTAAAAGAGACAAATGAATATGTTTTTTGCGATTGTGTAGCAGAAAGTCCAAAAGGACGTAGAAGTTACTGCTACGACAAAAAAGCGTTGGACGAACGTAAGGAACATAAACCAACTAATAATGTTTTAGATGCAGCTAAAGAAATGGGAGTTGAATTATTAACCGAAACAGACTATAGAAACTTACAGAAGCTCGGAACATTTGATGCAAAAACATCAAGTTGGATTCAAACACCTGAAGAAATCAGAAAATTAGGCGGAGCTATTTTTGCCGATTTTCGTTATAATCAAGTATTTGTATATCATAATGGAGCCTCGTCTTATTATGCTTCTCGCGGTTTTCGAGCTTTATTAAAAGTTTAATTTGTTAAAAAATTCTTTATTCTATCCATCATATTTTTAAATATCGCAAATAACTCGTAGTTTAGTAAAAATTATAAGCAATTGCAACTATGAGCCTTTCAAGCTTTTATTATACAAATAATCGGTTGATTCGACTTTTACAGTCGCTATTGTATCTTCATGACGATACTTTCTTAAGAAGTTCTAAAGAGTTCATTTCTTAAACCCTGTCACGACTCTAGACAGGGAGCCTTCGGATTTATAGCGTATTTATTAATCTCAATTTCACCTAGGATCATGATATCATTAAATTGATACACCTAGCTATTATACATTCGTTTAATGATGAGTTTGATTTATCATGCCTTACAGAAATTGAACAAATAGAAAGTTATGTCAGAAAATATCATTTTAACAACCGGAATATACGATTTAATCAAAGATCACGTACGTAGAAAAAAAGTAACTATTGAAGAAGAAAATCTTCTTTTAGAAGAATTAAAACACGCTTCACAGGTATTAAGAAAAGACCTTCCTGAAGATATTGTAACAGTAAACGCTTCGGTTACGTATAAAGAACACAACGCTGATGTTGAAAAAACAGTAACTTTTGTTGGTCCGAAAAACTCAAAACCAAGCAAAAACAAAATTTCGATTTTGTCAGATGAAGGAATTGCAATGGTTGGATACAAAACAGGAGACATCGTTGAATGGCCCGCTAAAAAAGGAAACCTAAAATTAGAAATCTTAAAAGTTGAACATATCGACTAACTAAACAAGCCGCAAAATGCGGCTTGTTTTATCCTTTTTTCTTTCTCCTACCTCTCATAATATTCTAACAAATATTTTATAATATCAAGCAAGATCAATCAGTTTATTGAAATAATCATTTTTTTATTTACTCAACTTACTTTTATCATTAAAACACATCAAATTACATTTAGAACAAAACATTAACAATCTAAACATTCAAGGATAACAACAAAGGTAAAATAATTAAAAACTTACAACTATTGAAAGCACTAGAGAGCGAAGTAGGTATTATTTAGATTAGATTGAATTGACCTTAAATTAATTAACTCATTTTCAAAGTGTTAATTGTATTATAAGACACCTATATACTTGATTGTACCAATGCTTAATACTACTTAAAACAAAAGATTTACGAAAAGTTTAAAACATTTAACACATCTAAAAAGTTTTATTCAATCAAAATGCCTTACCTATTTATTGAGTAATTTACAAATCGAATTAAATTATTCGCAATGAAAAACCTGCTCAAATCACCATTTTTGGGCAGGTTTCGTTCATTTTGACCTTCACAGATTGTTATATACTCCCATCAAGTTTTGAGCAACTAGTTTAAACGAGATTGTTCAGCCTAACAAATTAGTATTAATTTTAATAAAACAAGATGGAATCAGATATAACAATCTTTAAATCATTGATTCATTTAATTGAAACTTTACAAACTGAAAATGATTGCAGAGAGTTTTTAGAAAAATTACGTTGGAAAAATGAGCCTATTTGCCCTCATTGCGGAAGTGTATCTGAAAATCATTACAAATTACGTTCAAAAGACAGATTTAAAGGACTTTATAAATGCAGAGATTGTAGAAGTCGATTTACTGTAACTGTCGGAACTATGTTTGAAGGATCACATATCAAACTAAGAAAATGGTTCTTAGCAATCTATATATTTACTTCACATAAGAAAGGAATCAGTAGTGTACAATTAGCAAAAGACATCAATGTTACTCAAAAATCAGCTTGGTTTATACTAAGTAGAATCCGCCATAATTTTCGTGATAAATCAGAAATTATATTTGAAGGCATTACACAAGCCGATGAAACTTATGTTGGTGCTAAGAATAAGAATCGAATTATAATAAAAAACGAAAGCCTAATTTCAGTTTTAAAGATGAATTCGGATATTTCTTTATTTATAATTTCATCTACAGAAAGCACTTGCTTAGTTCAGTGAGTTATATAAATAAGAAAGGAGAGTTAAAATCAAAGAAGAAAACATTGAACATGAATGAAGGAGTTCCTTTAAACTCCCGCCATTTAAAAAAGTTTAACAGCAACAGTTGTAAGTATATGAAGCATCTAAAATACAACAATGATGAGCAGATTTATTTATTTAGACATTCAAAGTACGAAGTAGGTAAAAAATCAATTTCATACTATTATAAAGAAAAATACCCAAAACTAAAATTCATAGAATGTGAAAGCAATACTCTCGTTAAAGCTATGTATGAAGATACTTGGAAATACCAAAAAGAAAGAAATGGAAGTTTTGGAAATTTTAAGCTTAATAATACCGAATATTTATTGTCAGATTACGATTCAATTGCTATTGATTTAGTGGCCGGTGAAAAAATTCCTAGATGATAAATTAGATGATTATTTAGAAAAATGCACTAATGACCCTACCTATGAAAATAAAAAGAATAATTTTGATTATGATTCTTATGTTCGGGATTTTGTTAGTGCTTACGAAATTAACAATAGGTATTTTTCATTTATAAGAACTATTGAAGGCAGTGACGGAAGATTACATTCCAAATTTCAAAGAGCAAGTAAAAACATTAGACCATTTTTAAAAATTAATGGAGAATATATTTGGGAGGTTGATATTTCAGCTTCAGTTCCAACTATCTTTTGTTCTCAGTTAGAAGATTTAAAACAAGCAGTAGAAAAAGCCCTTAATCAGAGGAGGTTTTCAGTTAGAATTAGTAAACCCAGCGGGGGCGGAAGAAGAGAAGAAAGGTTCAAGTATAGATGCTGAAAGGAGCGAGAAGTCGAAAAGAGAACTTTCTCCCTCTCACTCCATGATTCCAAAAATGTATTTAAAGGTTAATAATGATAATTTAACTTCTATATTAATGTCTCAGTTAGGCGATATTTCTAAATCTTGGTATCAAGAATTTACAAAAGAACTAAAATCATTTAAAGAGCATATTTATAATGATACTTTATATAGTGAAATGAATACGCCTTTTTTCGAAAGTTATAATAAGGATAATAATTTTTCAAATTATAAAAATAACATAAGTAGCAAGAAAAAGAAGAAGACTTTTTATGAATTAGTTATCGCTAACGACATTGAAGGGCAAAGAAAATATCTAAAAAAGGATTTTTTAGCGGTTTTAAATGCCGATGATAATGTTTCAAATTTTAAAAGAATGAGAAATGTCTTTAAGAATATGTTTCCTATTATTTATGAAGTTAATAAAAAAATTAAAGAGCTTGATGACAATAGTAAACATAAATTATTTTCTCAATTAGTATTACAAAAAGAATCATATTTAGTTTTAGATGTTGTATGTAAAGAATTCAAAGAAAAACATAAAGACTGTAAGTTAATAACGCTCCATGATTGCATTATTACTACATCTGAATTTAAAGATGAATTACAAGAATTCATGGAAACAAGAATTTCCGAGATACTGAAAATCAAAATTAATACAAAACAAAAATGTTTATCTTGTTTGCCTAGTATCGATATGGCTTCTTAAGAATTACCCCCCCCCGTAACAAAAGTCCGTGAAAACTTGAGATGGTAAAATCCCTATGTTTTTGCGGGCTTTTTTCTTTCAACATAATTTGTAGCCAATATGTGTATATATACCTTAAATTATACATTTCAATTTATCATGAATTAAAATGTGTTACCCCCACCTTTTATAAGCCCTTTAGGTAATTTCGTTTCTTCTATCGCCTCTCCATTTTTTTATATGTTTACAATATTGCATAGTATTTATCATCATTATATAAGAAAGGAGATATTTGAAAATGTGGGGGTAAAATGCAGGGAAAAAGAGATAAAAAAAAATTGCAAACCCTTAAACTCTAAAGATTTACAACTTTATTAAGTACCTGAGGTGGGAATCGAACCCACACTCCGAAGAACACGAGTTTGAGTCGTGCGCGTCTACCAATTCCGCCACTCAGGCTTTTTGTTCGTAATTGTGAATGCAAATGTAATTTACATTTTTTTTCTAACCAAATAAAAAAACAAAAAAATGCGACGCACGTTAAAATTATTTTTAAA
Source organism: Flavobacteriaceae bacterium UBA3339 (assembly GCA_002360925.1). GTDB lineage: Bacteria > Bacteroidota > Bacteroidia > Flavobacteriales > Flavobacteriaceae > Flavobacterium. The sequence goes on from DERN01000003.1 coordinate 399,991, forward strand.
TTTGCAGTCTGAAAACAACTCAGCATATAACTACTAATTTAAAAAGCAATGACTTACTTTGAACCAGAAGCAAAAATTTTTGCATGTTCACAAAGTAAAGTGTTAGCAGAAAAAATTGCTAAACACTACGGAATAGAATTAGGAAACGTTTCTTTTTCGCATTATAGCGATGGAGAATTCCAACCATCGTTCGAAGAATCGATTCGTGGATTGCGTGTATTCTTAATTTGTTCTACTTTTCCAAGTGCAGACAACTTAATGGAATTGTTATTGATGATCGATGCGGCAAAACGTGCTTCGGCACGTCACATTACAGCAGTAATTCCTTATTTTGGGTGGGCTCGTCAAGACAGAAAAGACAAACCGCGTGTGCCGATAGGTGCTAAATTAGTAGCAAAAATGTTAGAAGCTGCAGGTGCTACACGTGTTATGACAATGGATTTACATGCAGATCAAATTCAAGGTTTCTTTGAAAAACCGGTTGATCATTTATACGCATCTACAATCTTTTTACCTTACATTAAATCGTTAAATTTAGACAATCTAACGATTGCTTCTCCTGATATGGGAGGTTCAAAACGTGCTTATGCTTATGCTAAATACCTAAGTTCCGAAGTTGTAGTTTGTTACAAACAACGCAAAAAAGCAAACGTAATTGACACAATGGAATTGATTGGAGACGTAAAAAGTAGAAATGTAATCTTGGTTGATGACATGATCGATACCGGAGGAACATTAGCAAAAGCAGCTGATGTAATGATTGAGCGCGGAGCTTTAAGCGTAAGAGCAATTTGCACACATCCGATTTTATCTGGTGGAGCTTATGAAAAAATCGAAAATTCTTCTTTAACAGAATTAATCGTTACAGATTCTATTCCGTTGAAAAAGGAGTCAAGTAAAATCAAAGTATTAAGTTGTGCCGAATTATTTGCTGATGTAATGCACATGGTTCAAAACAATACGTCGATTAGCGACAAGTTTATTATGTAATTTTATTAATTTTTATATATTTAAAATGAAATCAATTTCAATTAAAGGACAAGAAAGAGAAAGCGTAGGTAAAGTAGCTACTAAAACCGCACGTAATGCTGGATTGGTTCCTTGCGTAGTTTACGGAGGAGAACAACCAGTACATTTTACAGCTGAAGAAAAAGCGTTCAAAAGCTTAGTGTATACTCCAAACGTACACACTGTTGCTATTGATTTAGGTGGTAAAAAAGTTGACGCTATTTTACAAGACATCCAATTCGATCCGGTATCTGACAAAATCTTACACATCGATTTTTATCAGTTAAATCCAGAGAAAGAAATCACAATGGAAGTTCCTGTAAAAGTTATCGGTAACTCTAAAGGTGTTATGGCTGGTGGTGTTTTACGTTTAAACCAACGTAAATTAAAAGTTCGTGCTTTACCTGCTAACTTACCTGATTTTGTAGAAGCTGATATTACAGAATTAGAAATGGGTAACAAGTTATATGTAACAAAAATCCCTACAGATAACTTTAAATTATTACACCCAGACAATACGGTAGTTGCTCAAGTACGTATTTCTCGTGCTGCAATGAAAGCTGCTCAAGAAGCTGCAAAAGCAGAAAAAGGAGCTGCAAAAGGAAAGAAAAAATAATTTCAATCTTTTTATACGAAAAAGCCTCGGAATTCCGAGGCTTTTTTTATTGATTCCTTTTTATAGTTAAATCATATTAAGATGTCATTCCAACTAAGGAAGAATCTTAAAGATTCTTCCTTAGTTGGAATGACGCCCAGAACTTTATTATGTGAAATTATAATGACTTAGTTACATTTGGGCAAATCCCTTCAGGTCGGGCTTTTCGCGGTCGCTTTTTGTTTTTGCAAAACAAAAGAGTTTCAACAAGGCTTTAATCCCTTTTGCATAAAAAAAGATCATTCCGTTTTTTAAGAATGATCTTTGTAGTTTATTTTAATGACTATTTGGAACTTTATACCAAAATATTAGCAAAACACATTTCTGTCATTCCGTGTTTGACACGGAATCGCATTGCTATTTAATTTTGTGCGATACTGACCCGAGCTTGCGAATCGTACGAAGTAAAACAAGTTCAGTATGACAATAAAAACTAATCTTACAAATAATCATTTTTATTCAATTTCCGAAACCCGAATTGTATTTACCATACCTTTTTCTTTAATCGGCATCGAAGCTAAGTTAATCGTGAAATCTCCAGCTCTTACATAACCTTTTTCTTTCGCAATTCCGTTGATATCTTCAATTGTAACATCGGTACTTTCGTATTTATCATACCAAAAAACAGTTACACCCCAAAGTAAATTCAACTGCGTTAACATGTATTTGTTCGACGTAAACGCTAAAATATGTGAATTTGGTCTCCAAGCCGAAATTTGAAACGCAGTATAACCTGAATTCGTTAAGGTATTAATAACCTTTGCTTCGATATCATTTGCCATTGTAGCTGCATGATAACAAACCGATTTGGTAATGTAACGTTTCGTTTTAATTTTAGGATCGTTTACCGGCAACTTAATTAAATCTGAATCCTCAACGCTTAAAATTATCTGAGTCATTTTTTCGATTACCTGGACCGGATAATTTCCTACCGAAGTTTCACCAGAAAGCATTACCGCATCAGCTCCGTCCATAACAGAGTTTGCAACGTCGTTTACTTCGGCACGAGTTGGCGTTAAACTTGTAATCATACTTTCCATCATTTGTGTGGCAATAATTACAGGAATACGTGCATATTTAGCTTTATGAACTAATTTCTTTTGAATTAACGGAACTTCTTGCGCCGGAATTTCAACACCCAAATCTCCACGAGCAACCATTAATCCGTCGCAATGTGATACAATTTGATTGATGTTTGCGACAGCTTCAGGTTTTTCGATTTTTGCAATAATCGGAATCTTGTGATCAGAATGTTCTTCGATCAATAAACGCAAATCCTCTAAATCTTCCTGGGTTCTAACAAAAGACAATGCAATCCAATCTACTTCTAACTTAACTGCAAATTTTGCATCTTTAATGTCTTTTTCGGTTAAAGCGGGCAACGAAACTTTTGTATTCGGAAGATTAACCCCTTTTTTAGATTTTAACGGACCGCCTTGAACCACTTTTGCTTTAACTTCGTGTTTACGATCGGTTTCTAAAACAGTAAAAATCAATTTTCCATCGTCTAACATGATCGTTTCCCCAGGATTTACATCTTGCGGAAAACTTTTATAATTCATGTAAACACGTTGAGCAGTTCCTAAAAACTCTTCTTCGGTCGAAAAAGTAATGATGTCATCTTTCTTTAAAACAACTTCATCTTTCATTACTCCAACACGTAATTTAGGACCTTGTAAATCGGCTAAAATCGATGTGTTATAATGAAATTCCTGATTTAATTCTCGAATAATGCGTACTTTATCTTCAATATCGAAATAATCTGCGTGCGAAAAGTTAATTCTAAAAACATTTACACCAGCTTCTATCATTTGTTGAATCACTTCTTTGGTGCTGCAAGCCGGACCTAAAGTTGCGACTACTTTTGTTTTTTTTCTTGTTAACATATTAAAATATTAAATTTTTTTGAGATTTTGTGCTTAACGATTCCATATCGACAATAAATTGGGTTGATATATTGTTGATTTCTTCTAATTTTTTCAAGATATCATTACTGTCGAAACAATCATCTATATTTTCAATTTGCAAAAAGAAATCAATGCTTTTCCATTCCGAAATAAGAAATTCCGTCGACGAAAAAAGATCGCTTTCTCCGTTAAAAAGAAATCCGCCTTTTTCTAGATTACTAATGGAATAGTTTGATTTATTTTCGATCAATCTCCAAATCAAGTGGTTTTTGTGATCTCTGAATTTGAAATTGCGGAAATAATTAATCCCGTTTTCGGTTGTTAAAGAGATTTCTTGTTGAAGTTTTTGAAAATGAACTTTTAGGGTTTTGTTTAAATGAAAAGCCATTTTATAATCAGGCATATTTGATTTAATGGCTATTAAAAGAATGTCATCGTAATCATCGTCATGATCCAATTTATAAAGGATCTCGTTTGTATTTTTCTTTTGTAGTGTCATTTAACATCAAAAATACAAAATAATAATCTATTGAACGATCAATCTAAAGATTTAATCATTTTTTAATACACTGTTGTATTTCAGTTTGAAGAGCGTAAAATGCTCGCTGAGCTACTTTTTCTTCGGCTTTTTTCTTACTTGTTGCGCGGGCTTTTGCAATAAGCTGATCGTTTAAATAAAGTTTTGAAGAGAAATGTTTGATAAAATCTTTTCCGTCATCATCGGTTGTTTCGAATTTAAAGGTCTTTTTGTGCTTCTGACAATATTCGATAAAAAGACTTTTGTAGCTCGCAATTTTATTTTCGAGATATTCCAGATCTTTTACTTCTGTTAAAATGTTTTTGTAGATAAAACGTTCGCATGCCGTAAAACCGGCATCTACATAAATAGCGCCAATTAAAGCTTCTAGAAGGTTTCCGTAAATATTATCTCCAAATTGACTTAAAGCAGCTTTCGTATGCAAGAAATCGACTAAATTCAATCGTTTTCCTACATTGTTTAAATGTGAACGACTTACGATTTTGGAACGCATTTGCGTAAGATAACCTTCGTCGCCTTTCGGAGCATTTTTATAAAGAAAAGCTGCAATTACAGAGCCTAAAATAGCATCGCCTAGAAACTCAAGACGTTCATAATTTACAGGTTCGCCATTATCGTTCGATTTGTTTAAAGAACGATGTGTGAAAGCAGTTTCGAAAAGTGTAATGTTTTTGGGTTTGTTGCCAATTACAGAGGTCATAGATGAATAAAAAATCCCGCTATTTTGCAGCCGGGATTTTCTATTCAATATTTTCTGAAGCCAATTCATGCTTTTTTAGAAATCTAATCTTTTCACTAAAACACAAGCGTTATGTCCGCCAAAACCAAAAGTGTTGCTCATTAAAACGTGCATTTCTCGTTTTTGTGCTTTATTAAATGTAAAGTTCAATTTAGGATCAATATTTTCATCATCTGTAAAATGATTGATCGTAGGAGGAACAATTCCGTGTTTAATCGATAAAATACAAGAAATCGCTTCAATCGCTCCTGTTGCACCTAACAAATGTCCGGTCATAGATTTTGTTGAATTCAAATTCATTGTATAAGCGTGTTCGCCAAAAACTTCTAAAATTGCTTTAGACTCTGCAATATCACCAAGTGGTGTAGAAGTTCCGTGCATGTTAACTCCATCTACATCTGTTGGTTTTAAACCAGCATCACGTAAACAGTTTAACATTACGTTTTTAGCCCCCAATCCTTCTGGATGTGGAGCCGTAATGTGATGAGCGTCAGCAGACATTCCGCCACCGCCAATTTCACAATATATTTTTGCACCACGCGCTACCGCATGTTCGTATTCTTCTAAAACTAAAGCACCAGCTCCTTCTCCTAAAACAAATCCATCACGACCTTTATCCATCGGTCTTGAAGCTGTTTGCGGATCATCATTTCTTGTAGATAAAGCGTGCATTGCGTTAAAACCACCAATTCCGGCAATTGTAACAGCTGCTTCAGAACCTCCGGTAACGATAACGTCAGCCATTCCTAAACGAATGTAGTTAAAAGCGTCGATAATTGCATTCGTAGAAGAAGCACAAGCCGAAACGGTTGTAAAGTTTGGACCTCTTAAACCAAATTTCATAGAAATAAGACCTCCTGCAATATCAGCGATCATTTTTGGAATAAAGAACGGATTGAATTTTGGTATTCCATTTCCTTGATTAAAGTTTGTAACTTCATCTTGGAATGTTTGCAAACCACCAATTCCAGATCCCCAAATAACTCCGGCTCTGTCTAAATTTACTTTTTCAAGATCAAAGTTTGCATCTTCCATTGCTTCAGTAGCAGTAACCATTGCATACTGAGTGTATCTATCCATTTTTCGAGCTTCTTTCTTGTCGATGAAATCTTCAACATTAAAGCCTTTAACTTCACAAGCAAATTGTGTTTTAAAGTTGGAAGCGTCAAAATAGGTAATCGGCGCAGCACCACTTACTCCGTTTATAAGTCCATTCCAATATTCTGAAATATTATTTCCAATAGGAGTTAAGGCACCTAAACCAGTAACAACAACTCGCTTCAAATTCATATAAATATATTTTAATTAAAATAATAAAACCCAAGTTTCAAAACATGCGAAACATTGGGTTGCTATAATTTTATAGATTGAAACAATAATAAAATTAATCTTAACTTAAAGAAATAAAATAATAACACCTGCGCAATTTGCACTACGCAGGTTTTATTACGTTATTATTTTTTAGCCTCTTCAATGTAAGAGATAGCTTGACCAACTGTAGCAATGTTTTCAGCTTGATCGTCCGGAATTTGAATGTCAAATTCTTTTTCGAATTCCATGATTAGCTCAACAGTGTCTAATGAATCAGCTCCTAAATCATTTGTGAAGCTTGCTTCTGCTACAACTTCGTTCTCGTCAACTCCTAATTTGTCAACGATAATCGCTTTTACTCTTGATGCAATGTCTGACATAATCTTTTCTATTTTTTAAGTTTAATTGTTGTGGCAAAAATATAAAACTTTAGCTTATAACCACACATTTAATTGTTTTTGTAACTGCGAATTTAAAAAAATAATTTTTAAATAGATATTTTTTTCGAATTTTGTAGCAAATTATTCCTTCAATTAAAGAATTGTGAACAATAAAAATCCTATGAAAAACATTGTTTTACTGGCTTCGGGATCGGGAAGCAACGCCGAAAATATCATTGAATATTTTAAAAATAATAATATCAAATGTGCATTTCATATTATTACGAATAAAAAAGATGCTTTTGTTTTAGAACGAGCGAAAAAATTAGATGTTTCTGCCGAAGTTATCACCAAAAAGCAAAACGATGAAGGTGTTTTATACGAAAGAATAAAGGAATTAAATCCTGATTTAATTGTTTTAGCAGGATATCTTTTGTTGTTTCCAGCTGAAATTATTCAGGAATTTCCGAACAAAATCATTAACATTCATCCGGCTTTGTTACCAAAATACGGCGGAAAAGGAATGTACGGAAGTTTTGTTCACGAAGCGGTTGTTGCAAATAACGAAAACGAAACCGGAATTACGATTCATTTTGTAAGCGAACATTACGACGAAGGTGCTATTATTTTCCAAGCAAAAACACAAGTTGATCCAAATGATTCAGCAGACGATGTTGCCAATAAAGTTCACTTGTTAGAATATGAACATTTTCCGAAAGTGATCGAGCAGCTTCTTAAGAAATAACATGCTTAAATACATGAATAAAAATTTCTCGTTTTTACATTTTGAAACGAGGAATTTTTCTTTAATTCTATCTATCTTTATAATGAAGTTCCAACTCCAACTCCGATCGAAACTTTAGCTCGATTGTACATTTGATATTCTCTTGTGGAGATTTCGCGTTGTAAAACGGCAGTTAAAGCCCAAATTTTTACAACTTCAGGTAAATCATCAACGTTTTCTGTAAAAACAATCGTTTCTTTTGATTGTTTTAATGGAAGCCATTTTGAATCGCCTTTTTTTCGAACAGCTATTTTTCCAATAGCTGGATTTTTCATTTCGTAACTTTGTTTATCAATCACTAATGTTTTATCGTTGTAAAAACCAATTTCGTTTAACGAATCATTTTCTCCTTCAAAAATATATCCATTTTTAAAAACATAATCTTTATGAAGAATTTTATTTTCTAACGCATCATACTCAACCAAAATCTCAAAATCGGTCCATAAACGAGCTATTTGGTTTGTAAAGTTGTAATCAAAATGATAAACGGTATTGTTGTTTTGCGCAAAAAGCGACATCGAAAACAAACTAAAAAACAGGAGTAGGATTTTTTTCATGAGTTTAATTTTTGTCAGCTACAACAAATTAAATGCCAAAATAGAATCGTACTTTTGCGATAAAGAAAAAATATGCAGCCCGAAATCCTTTTATATACCGATGGTTCATCGCGCGGAAATCCCGGTCCGGGCGGTTACGGCGTTATTTTGCATTTAAACAATACCAAACATTTTAAAGAATTATCGCAAGGTTATCGTAAAACTACGAATAACAGAATGGAGCTTTTAGCAGTTATTGTTGGTTTGGAAGCTTTAACCAAAGATCATTTGACTGTTTTAGTGGTTTCGGATTCGAAATATGTGGTAGATTCGGTTTCGAAAGGCTGGGTTTTTGGTTGGGAGAAAAAGAATTTTGCAGGAAAAAAAAACCCCGATCTTTGGATACGTTTCTTAAAAATTTATCGAAAACATAAAGTCAATTTTCAGTGGATTAAAGGACATAACAATCACCCAATGAATGAAAGATGCGATTTCTTGGCGGTTGAAGCTTCCAAAAAACCTAGATTATTGATCGATGAATGGTACGAAGAAAACGGAGCATAATCTATGTTAAGTAATGCAAAAGACGTTTGTATTTTAGTAGCATTCGTATTATCTTTGCCTCTTCATTTACAAACAACTATATGAGTAAGTTATTGATTGTGGGAACGGTTGCATTTGACGCAATTGAAACTCCGTTCGGCAAAACAGATAAAATCTTAGGTGGCGCGGCAACTTATATTGGGTTATCGGCTTCACATTTCAACATAGAATCTGCGATTGTATCTGTAATTGGCGAAGATTTTCCACAAGAATATTTAGATTTATTAACAGACAGAAAGATTGATGTTTCGGGAATTGAAGTCGTTCCGGGCGGAAAAACATTCTTCTGGAGCGGAAGATATCACAACGATTTAAATTCAAGAGATACATTAGATACACAATTGAATGTTCTGGCTGATTTTAATCCAATTGTTCCCGAAAATTTCAAAAATGCCGAAGTTGTGATGTTAGGAAATTTACATCCTAATATTCAAATCAGCGTTTTAGATCAAATGACAAGTAAACCAAAATTAGTTGTTTTGGACACGATGAATTTCTGGATGGATTGCGCTTTAAGCGAACTGACGGAAGTGATAAAACGTGTAGATGTTATTACGATTAATGACGAAGAGGCACGACAATTATCGGGCGAATATTCGTTAGTAAAAGCAGCGCAGCTTATACACGAAATGGGACCAAAATACGTTGTAATTAAAAAAGGAGAACACGGCGCAATGTTGTTTAACAACGACCAGATTTTCTATGCCCCAGCATTACCTTTAAAAGAAGTTTTTGATCCAACCGGAGCAGGAGATACTTTTGCAGGCGGTTTTTCGGGATATTTAGCTCAAACGAACGATATTTCATTCGAAAATATGAAAAATGCCATTGTTTACGGTTCAAATTTAGCTTCATTCTGTGTAGAGAAATTTGGAACAGAGCGCATGGAAAATTTACAGCGCAACGAAGTAAACAAACGCTTACAAGAATTTAAACAATTAACTCAGTTCAATATTGAGTTATCAGAATAACACAAGGCCTCGTTACGGGGTCTTTTTTGGTTTAACAACAAACACAACAGCATCTTTACAATGAGTGACGCTATTAAACACGAATGCGGTATTGCATTATTAAGACTTAAAAAGCCATTATCTTTCTACAAAGAAAAATATGGAACGTCGTTCTACGCAGTGCAAAAAATGTATTTGCTTTTAGAGAAACAACACAATCGCGGGCAAGACGGAGCAGGTTTAGCAAGTATTAAATTAGATATGCAACCGGGCGAACGATACATTAGCCGTGTGCGTTCGAATAAACCGCAACCAATTCAAGATATTTTTACGCAAATCAATCAAAGAATCAATCAGGAATTAGAGGATCATCCTGAATGGGCAAATGATATCGAAGAGCAAAAAAGACAAATTCCGTATTTGGGCGAAGTGTATTTAGGTCACGTTCGTTATGGTACGTTCGGAAAAAATAATATCGAAAGTGTTCATCCGTTTTTACGTCAAAACAATTGGATGCACCGTAATTTAATTGTTGCCGGAAACTTTAATCTTACAAACGTTAAAGAGCTTTTTAACGATTTAGTTCGCCTGGGACAACACCCGAAAGAAATGGCGGACACCGTTACTGTAATGGAAAAAATTGGTCATTTTTTAGATGACGAAGTAGAAGATTTGTACTTTGAGTTACGCGATAAAGAAGGAATGTCTAAAAAAGAAGCTTCGCCGGTTATTGGAGAACGTTTAGATGTTGGAAGAATTTTGCGTAGAGCTTCAAAAAACTGGGACGGTGGTTTTGCAATGGCTGGAATGATTGGTCATGGCGATGCGTTTGTTTTTCGCGATCCGGCAGGAATTAGACCAGCTTTTTACTACGAAGATGATGAAATTGTTGTAGTTGCTTCTGAACGTCCGGTTATTCAAACGGCTTTTAATGTTCCTTTTGAAGATATTAAAGAATTAGATCCAGGAAAAGCGATCATTATCAAGAAAAATGGTCACGTTTCTTTCGAACAAATATTAGAACCTTTAGCTCGTAAAGCATGTTCTTTCGAGCGAATTTATTTCTCTCGTGGAAATGACGCTTCGATCTATCAAGAGCGCAAGCAATTGGGTAAAACCATGATGCCTGTAATTTTGAAAGAATTAAACGAAGATGTTGAGAACGCGGTTTTTTCTTATATTCCCAATACGGCGGAAGTTTCGTTTTTTGGAATGATGGAAGGAGCACAAGAATTTTTAAATCGTAAGAAAACGCAAAAGATTTTAGCTGAAGAAGGAAATCTTTCTACTGAAAAATTAAACGAAATCTTATCTAAAACAATTCGTACCGAAAAAATTACGATTAAAGACGCGAAATTAAGAACGTTTATTACCGACGATAGTAATCGCGACGATATGGTAGCGCACGTTTACGATGTTACGTACGGAGTTGTAAAACCAACCGATACGTTAATTGTTATTGACGATAGTATTGTGCGCGGGACAACATTGAAAAAGTCGATTATTAGAATGTTAGATCGTTTAAATCCAAAGAAAATTATTGTGGTTTCATCTGCACCGCAAATTCGTTATCCGGATTGTTACGGAATCGACATGGCAAAATTAGAAACGTTAATTGCTTTTAATGCTACGTTAGAATTGTTGAAAGATCGCAATATGTATCATATTATCGACGAGATTTATGAAAAATGTAAGGCACAGGAAACACTTCCAGATTCTGAAGTTGTAAACTATGTGAACGAGATGTATGCTCCGTTTACAGATGAAGAAATTTCGGATAAGATTTCAGAAATGCTTCGCCCTGCAGATGTAAAAGCCGAAGTAAAGATTATGTTCCAAACAGTCGAAAATCTTCATATTTCATGTCCTGAAAACTTAGGAGATTGGTATTTTACTGGAGATTATCCTACAGCAGGCGGAAACAGAGTCGTAAATCGTGCTTTTATGAACTTTTACGAAGGAAAAGACGCAAGAGCTTATTGATAAAACTTAAAAAACAACAGATTGACAAAAAATAATCTGTTGTTTTTACTTTCAAAAGCCCTCCTCCTTTCATTTCTCTTTAAGAAAACATATAACTACAATAGCAAATTGTACAGGCTATGATCAAAGTATTTTTCACATTACCTTCCACAGTTTGAAAACCTAAAGATATAAAAAAAATGAAAAACATTTTAATTCCGCTTTTCCAAATATCTCAAATGATGATTATATGGGAAGTCACTGGTTAGGTAGTTTTGCTTTACAGGCTTTGGATGCGGAGTAATATACATTCTTTGGTTTGAAGACGAAAAATGAACAATCTTGGTATTCACACGCGTTTAATGATGGAACAGAGTATTTGAATTATATAATTGAGGTAGTCTTAACTAATTAAAAACGCAAACCTAATCTGAGTAGCTTTTGTCCGTTGATTATATGTAGATTAGGAATAATAATTCCTCCTACCTCTCATAATATTCTAACAAATACTTTATAATATCAGTAGTTGTAACAATTCCGACTAATTTATTTTCGTATGTAACAGGAAGTGCTCTAAAATCGCTTGATGCAAAAATTTCGGCAACTTCTTTAATGCTCGTATAACTTAAAACGGTTGTTACGTCTTTTGTCATCACTTGTTTTAAAGAAAACATATTGTATAAAGTAGTAGTTACTTCCGTATCATCGTCTGAATAATCTGCTAACGAAACCTTTAATAAATCGGTATAGCTAATAATTCCGACTATTTCTGAACCGGAGAGAACCGGAATATGTCTAATATTGTGTTCTTTAAAAAGGGCTTCGGCTTTTGTTAAAGAGTCGTCAATGTTTAATTTGATAACATTTTTCGACATAATCTGAGATACAGGAACAATAGGTTTCATAGTGCATAAGTTTATAGTCAAATATAAACCGATTTGCATATAAATCGCATGATAAAAATCAGATAATAAAATAAAAAAGCTACTTTAAAAAAGCAGCTTTTTACACTAACAACAATTTCATTTCTTTTCTTCTAGCATTCCCGTTTGTTTTCTCAAACATAAAATTATGACAATAATTTAGATCTACTTTATAGTAACTGCCCATGAAACTATATGGAATTCGATCTTAAATTTGTTTCTGTTTAGTAGGAAACGTCAATTCTCTTGCTGAATTAAGAAAATCCTTTTAATAAAAACCCTAAAACTTTACTTATAACTTTTTCAGAACTTTATATATTTAGACACATGAGTTACATTTTGGTCACATAAATTCTAAAAAATTCTTTAAAAAACTAGATCGTTAAAAAAGCACCACTTCATCTACTACAATTTCAGTAACATATCGTTTAATTCCGTCTTTGTCATCGTAGCTTCTGTAAGTTAACTTTCCCGAAATAGCAATTTCCTTTCCTTTTTCAACGTATTTCTCGAAAATATCTGCAACTTTTCCCCAAGCAACTAAATTGTGCCATTGAGTTGTTTCAACTTTTTCATTCTTATCGTTGTAATATACTTCATTTGTTGCCAAAGAACAACTAACCAATTTGTTACCGTTTTCGAATGTTTTCTTTTCCGGATTGTTGCCTACTCTCCCGATTAAGCGAACACTGTTTCTTAATGTACTCATGGCGGTTATTTTTTTATTAAACTTGTGTGATATATGATAAATATTTTTGAAAATACAAAAAATATTTTAAAATCATCATATAAAAGGAATATTTACTTCGTTTTTATAGATTAGTTAAGATTTATTATATTGAATTGCTTTTATGATTCCTTCTAAATTTTCGTTGAATTCTAATAATTGCCCAAAAACTTTATCTTCTTGTGCTAATCCGCCGTGTTTGTTGTTTTTCCTAAAGATTTCTTTGATTTCATTCCAACGAAGTTTTTCATCTTCGGTCAATAAATCGGCTAGTTCTTTCCATCTTAACAAATTACTTTCGGTGTTCGAAGTCAACGTTTGCGATTCGCTTTCATAATGCGTAACAAGCAATTGGTTCACTTCTTCTTCGTTCATCATCGGAACAACTTGCGCAATTAATTTATTCATATTTCGATACGATCCTTGCATTTTAAAAGCGGGTTCGGTTCGGTAAGCGTCTTGCATTGCCGCACTTTGAATGTATTGCTGATTGACTTTTAAAACTATATTCCGAATTTTAAATGCGTGTTTTAAAACCGAAATAAAATCGTCGATTTCCTGTTTAGTATAAACTCCTTCTAAATCCGATAATTGTTCTGCATTTTGCGAAACAAATTGAATCAAAGCATAAAAATCTTGAAACGACGTACTCGCAATTTTCTCTAAGTACGGGTTTTCAATCGCAGCATTTTCAATTAAACTCAACGCAAATAAATGTGCCGTATCACCAATAACATCTCCCAAATTGTAAACATCGGCACGATTTGCCAACATATCCGGAATCTGAAATTTTGTTCCGCTTTCGGTATACGGATTTCCAGCCATTACCACACAAAAACGTTTTCCGCGCAAATCGTAGGTTTTACTTTCTCCTTCAAAAATTCCGTCCATTTTTCGTTGTCCGTCTGCTAACGAAATGAATTTCTGTAAAAATTCAGCACTTAAATGTTGAATATCGTCTAAATATAACATGACATTATCTGCCATTTCAAACGACAAATTGATCTTTTTTAATTCTTCGCGTTCGCCCGACGTTTTCGCTTCCATCGGATCAATCGAAGTAATGGAATGTCCAATTGTTGGTCCGTTTATTTTTACAAAATGCAAGCCCATTGTTTTGGCAACGTATTCCATTAAAGTGGTTTTTCCGTAGCCTGGCGGCGAAATCAACAACAACATTCCCATTCGCGAAGTGCGTTTGTTTTCGCCGGCTGTCCCTAATTGTTTGGCTAAATTGTTTCCGATTAAAGGAAAATACACTTCGTTAATGAGCTTGTTCCGAACAAACGAAGTCAGAACTTTCGGTTCTAATTCTTTAACTTTTAACGATTTTTCGTAATCCTTGCTTAATTGTTCTTTTAAAGACAAAAACGCTTCAAATCGAGGAGCTTTATTTTGAGTAAAATCGGTTAATTTTTGAATGAAATCATAATAATTTAAAGTAATTTTTCCGTCTTCTAAAATCGGATGATTTCCTTTTAAACCTTCTAAAACAATCGAATCTTTTCCAAAAATCAATTGATACGATTCTTTATCAAAAAGCAATAAAATCGCCGTTTCATCAATGTAAGGTCTTAACTTTTCATCATTAAATTCATCTACAAAAGCATGCAGCCAATTCGCGATTAAATAAAAGCGATCGGTTATTGAAAATTGCTCATTCTGAACATCATCTTGAAAGGTTTTCCATGATTTTTTATCTTGTAATGTTCGAACAAATTCTTGTTTTAGATGATCGGAAGTTTCACTTATCGCGAATTTTTTATAATTGCTGAACGATCCAAAAATATATCGAGCTACATTTTCAGCTTTCATCAACGTAATGTCGATTGTTGTTTCCCATTGATCGAATGCAAAAACCAATTGATTAATGACCGATTGATAGCGCTGACTTTTAGGAAAAGTTTGCAGAACAGCCTGTGTTGATTGAATTAACGCAAATAACTTTTCCTGATCTTGAATAGATAATTGATTCCAAAAAAGCTGTGCAATTGCTCGGGTTTTAACATCATAACGCAATACATCTAACTTTTGATCCATTGTTTTTAGTGCATCGAAAATTGCCAAAGCATCAAAATTGTGAACACCTTTTACATAACCCTCTGAATAATTTTGTTCAATGGTTTGATTGATAAAAGCAGTTGCATCAAAATCAATTGAATCGTTAGAAGCTAAAAAGGTTTTAAAAGCCAAATATTCTGCT
Source organism: Flavobacteriaceae bacterium UBA3339 (assembly GCA_002360925.1). Classification (GTDB taxonomy): domain Bacteria; phylum Bacteroidota; class Bacteroidia; order Flavobacteriales; family Flavobacteriaceae; genus Flavobacterium. The sequence continues at coordinate 415,217 of DERN01000003.1, forward strand.
CTATACACTTTTAAATCTTCCGAAACCAATTCCTGATTCCAAATATCTTGATACGAATTCAGTTCAACATTCTGTACTTTTTGATAAAAACTGGTTCCTGTAAGATGATAAAATAATTCGTTATTGCGATTCACCAACGTTAAACTCAACGATTGGTTGTTAACCGTGAATTTGTGTTTCCCAAGCGCAATAATATTTTGTCCGTCTACATATAATTCGTTTTTATCCCGAAGAATTCTAAGCGCATCTTCTTGCGATTTCTTAAGAAGATTCTCTAAATTTTCGGCTTTCGAAACATCATTCAATTCTTTTAAATCGGCAATTAATTGGCGGATTTTATCGACCATAATATCCGAAGCATAAAAACTCAGAACCTCTTCTTTTACCGAAAAAGATTTTGCTTTATTTTCAATATTTTTAAGAACACGTAAACCAATTTGCTCTAACGAAATCGCTTTTTTATTGATTTGCTCAACAATTAATTCACGTTTAGAATGAAAGGCTTTAATAACCTCATCGCGTTTGTCGGCAATTTTTAAAGCAAATTCATCAATATCCGAAAATTTACTTTCTAATTCCTCTAACTGAACAACAATTTTGGTATAATATTCATCAACCTTTTCGGCTGTTGTAGAAAGTTCTAAATAATTGGTAACCGACTGTTCTAACAAAGTTAATTGAGCCGAAAATTCTGCAATTGCTTCTTTATTGCGCAACGAATTAATTTTACGAGTTAATTGCGCACGTACTTCATTTAACGAAGCAAAAATGAGCGAAATCTTCTCAATAATTTTCGTTGTTTGCGTTGCATCTTCAATTTTAAGGCTGTTTAAAATATCGATTAACAATTCTAATTCGCTCGAAATTTCGGTATTAATTTGTTCAACAATTCTTGCATCAAACGCTTTTTCTATAAGGGCAACTTGTTCTTTTTGTTCTGCAACTTTTTGTTCATACGGCAATAAAGCTTCGTCTTGTAACAAAAACTGAATTGTAGCATTCGATACATCTAAAGTTATGGTTTGAAGTTTCTCTAAAAGCACTTCGATTTTGTCGATTGCACTGTAACGAACGCTTTTTAAATCGATTAATTCTCCTTGAAGCTTGCGCGCATTAGCTAATTGATGCACCAATTGATCTAACGAAACAATGATGGTGCTGTTAATTGAAAAAAGGAAATCTTCTAAACGTTTTTCTGCTTTTTGAAACAGTTCGTCGGCATGTTTTCGTTGCGTTTGTACTTTTACAAATTCGTCAATCGCCATATTGGCAACTTCTTTAATTTGCTGCAAAGGTTCGCCCAACTTTTTAAGCGATGCGTCGTGAATCCAGAAATACGAATCTAATAAACCTGTCGATTTTTTTAAAACATCTTCATACAAACCTTCGTACGAATCTTCTTTGTTAAGCAATTGCACCACTTCTTGCGCTTCGGCCATTGCCTGCACAATTTGCTTGTTGCCCACTTTGTATAAAGGATCGTCTTTTCTAGCACCGTTTTCCTGCAAAACCGCAACATAAGGCGTTTCCCAAATTTGAACTTGATGATGACGCGTTGCTTCTTCTTCGGTTCGGAAATAAATCAAACTTCCGTCTTTAAATATCGTAAAACCATTGCAAACAATAGGCGTTTCGACCGCTTGCTGAATGATATTATACGACATTAAAACGTACGTATTGGTTTCGGCTTGTGTAAAAATATATAGAAAATCTTCGCCATTTGGAGAGATGATTTTCTTTAAAAACTGAACATTTTCAAGATGAGAGTCGAAGATTTTATGCGTTCCGTTTTGCAAATAATATCCGTTCGAAAAGATGATTCCTTGATTATCTGGAAGCAAAATTGCCGAATTATTTAACGAAGGTAGGTTTACAACTTCTTTTGTGCGAACGTTAAAAACAAAAGCCCTAAAATCTTCTTGATACGGTTTAATGCGTACTGCGATTAAGTTTCCTAAGTCGGCATAATAATATTCGGCATCGTCTAATTGCTGATCTAAATTGGTGACTTTTTCGCTGTAAATTCCTTTTCCGCTATCGGTATTATCTTCAATTTTAAACGTAATATCGCCTCCAGTTGCTTCAATAAAAATTTTATCTTGAATCGAAATATGCGGAAATTTCCCTAATCTGCGATCTTCTAACGACGTTTTCGTCCATTGAAGTTCAAACTGATTTGTTTGTTTTACTTCATGAATGCTTCGATCGTCTTGATAAACCAACGTTCCGCCTTTAATCAACCATTTAAACGCTTTTAAATCGTCTACGTTTTTGCTGGTTTGAAAAATCATGTACAGATAATTCTCTGTTCGGCGAAATTTAGAAAAGATCGAATCTCGGTAATATTTATATAGATTTTGATAATCGGTCAAAAACTGATCATCTTCAATAATATGCAACGATTGCGGAACAAACTGATTGTTTTCGAATGCGTAAATACTAAAAACATCTTCTAATTTAATTTCGGTTCGCAAACCAAAATGAACGTTATATCCAAAAATACAAATGTTGTCTAACGCAATAATTCCTCTGGCTGCGCAGGTATTTTCGGTATCGATTCGCTGATTTGCCTTTAAAACAAATTGCGTGGTATTAAAAACTTCTTTTCGAGCTTCGTTTAACGATTTTAAACGTTCAATCAAGTCTTCTTTTTGTGTGTGAAGCCTTTTTTGAATGATTTCGTAAGCACCCGAATCAATCGTTATATGTTGTTGATTTGTAACTTTTTCTTTTGGCATTGATTAAAGAATTAATGCGTTAATAGAAAGAATAAAAGCTTGCCGTTTTGTACGTTTTGCCGCAACGGCAAGCTTGGCACAAGTGTTGAGTTAATTGAGTTTTTTGTTCGAAATTCCTAAGTTTTTAGCTAAGCCAAACAACGAATTTATAAAGTTTGTGTCTTGCTCATTGCCTTCGGTATTTGCTGCTTGTTGCAATTTAATCAACGCCGCACTTACAGTAAGATTTTTAATATCGTTAGATGAAATTCCGTATTTATCTGCCAAACCTCTTACTTTTTCGGCTAAATCTCCTTTTCCGTCCGGACCTAACAACGATTCTTTAATATCTAACGCATGTTGTGAATTGTTGATTAAATGATCGAATCCTTTTGAATTGGAAACTTGACGCACAATATTTTCGAAGAACATGGTTTCGCCACCTACAATATCAATCTTAGCTGTTTTTAACGCTTCAGAAAGAACCTCAGCCTGAGCCGAAGCAATATCTTTTTGAATGTTGATATGTGCTAATTCTACTTCTTTTTCTTTTTGTAATTGAAGTTTAAACTCTTCGTGCTCTTTTCCTACGCCATCTAATTTTTTCATAGCTTCGGCTTTTTCTTCGATTCCGCGAGCTTCTGCCGATGCTTTTTCACGAACAACTTCGGCTTGCGCTAATCCTTCTTTACGCATTGCTTCGGCTTTTTTCTCGATAACAGATGCTTCTTTTGTTCCTTGAATTTCTTCGGCTTCGGCTTTTGCAATCATTACTTCTGCTTCCGATAATCCAATAGCGGCTTCTTCTTTTGCTTGGGCTTCGGCAATAATTTTTCTTGCTTCGGCTTCTTTTGTTGCAGCTTCTTTTTTAGCTTCTGCATCGATCAATAATTCTTGTGCTTTGCGCTCGGCAATTAATTTTTCGGCATCGGCATCAATCACTTTTTTCTCTTTTTCTTGTTCTGCTGCAATTCGCGCTGCTTCTGCTGCTTTTACTGTAGCAATTAAACGCTCTTCGGCTTCTTGCGAAGCTGCAATAACGCCCGCTTGTTTCTTACGTTCTACTTCGCGATACACTTCTACATCTCGAACATTTTGTTGTTCTTCTACAACGCCTTTTTCTAATTGAACGCGTTCTTTAATTACGTTTTGAATCGATTTTTTCTCGGTTTCGATCGAACGTTCTTTATCAATTTGTGCTAATGTAACAATACGCTCTCTTTCGGTTTGTTCTAACGCTCGGTCTTTTTCTACGCGTTCGGTTTCAACTGCATCGGTTCGCAATTTACTTTTCTCGGCAATAATGATTTGGCGCAATTTATTTTCTTCCTGAATTGCCAATTGTTCTTCGGTCGAAATACGAACTGTTTCGGCTTTTAAGCGTTCTTCTTGGCGAACTTTTGCAATTTCGGCTTCTTCGCGCGCTTTTACATTGTCGATTTCTCTACGCTGACGTTCTTCTTTTTCGGCTAATTGACGTTCTAATTCCAAAATAGCTTCACGAGCTTCTACGTTTTGTTTTTTGATTACTTTCTCTTCTTCACGACGAATTAAATTAGCATTCATGTTTTGTTTTGCCGTTAATTCGGTAATCTTTTTAATTCCTTCAGAATCTAAAATGTTATTCGGACTTAAGAATCTTAAATCGGTTTGCTCTAAATAATCAATAGCGCAATCATCTAAAATATATCCGTTTAAATCAGTTCCGATAATGTTTAGAATTTCATCTCTAAATTCTCTTCGAGCTTCGTACAATTCAATGAAATCGAATTTTTTACCAACGGTTTTCAATGCTTCGGAAAACTTCGATTCAAAAATACTTTTGAGTGTTTCGGGTTCGCTTGCACGATCACATCCTAAGTTTTGCGCTACGTTTATTACATCTTCGACCGATTTATTTACTCGAACGAAAAAGGCAACTTTAATATCGGCGCGAATGTTGTCTTTACAGATTAATCCGTCGTTTTCCATACGAGCAATTTCGATTTTCTTAACCGAAATATCCATGATTTCCATTTTATGAAAAACCGGAACAACGTACATTCCTTTATTAAATGCTACTTTTGAACCACCAACTCCGGTGCGGACAATGGCTTTTCCTTGTGGAATTTTTTTGTAGAACATGCTTAGCACCACAAAAAATGCGATAACTAAAAAGACGATAACGCCAATTGCCAGTAAAATGAATCCGGAAATGCCGGAAAGTCCTTCGATAAATAATGCTTTTGTCATAAGTTTTGTTTGTGTTTATTAAATATTATTTAAGGTTACATGAGGTTGTACTTCGTAAATTTTTTGATCTTTTTCTTTTATAATCATGACTTCAGAACCGTATTCGATTCGTTTTCCGTTTTGGCTTACCACGTTTAATCGAATCACGTCTTTGTTGATGATTAATTCTAAAATTCCGATTTTATTATCTTCGATCGTTGATTTTAAAAATCCGGTTCGTCCTAAAAAATCATGTGCTTCTTCGCCGTTATATCCCATACTTTTATACATTTTCGTTAAAGGTTTTGTTACATAATGCAGGATAAAATAAGTGATGATAAAAACCGGAATTAAAATTAAAACCGACTTTGCTCCCCAGTTTGCCAAGCCTAGAAAAACAGACGAAAGCAATGTAATAACCCAGCCAATGAATTTAAAAAGCGTGACGATAACCATAATGGGAACTTTGCCCACATTGATAAAATCTAATGCTTTTGAAAAAAAGGAAGGCTCGGCAGCTTCAACTTCTCCGCCGTCAGGTGCATCTACATCCGAAACATCACCAAAACCATCAAAGTCGATATCGGTATCCATTCCGCTTCCCGAAAGGAACGTAAAAATCCAATACAGCAAAGAAAAACCTGTAAGAACAGTCATGATTCCGTTAGAAAGCGGATTGAATAAAAGATTTAAAAGTTCTGCCATTTATTAAATTTCGCGTTTAAAAGTGTAATAGAAACATGCTGTAGTACCATAACCTACGTTTCTATCTTCCATTGAAACCAATTCCCAACCTTGGCTTCCCATACCGTTTAAAACTTTATCAATTTCAACAATATCGAATTTCGATGTCCATGTGCCTGTTGGTTTTATTTCTACTGTTTTGTATTCGAATTTTTTCATAATTATAATCCTATTTGTTTTTTAAGTTCGTTTAACTCGTCGTCTACATTGTTAGTACCAATTGCCTGATCAATTTCGTCTTTAATGTTTTTATTCGTGTGCGCCATTTCTCCGTATGCTTTTGCCAACGCTTCATCTTCTTCTACTTTTTCTTTCATGCGCTCTAACATACTAATGGTGCTGTTTGAATCGATTTTTGCCAATTGTTTATTTACAATTTTGGTAGCATCGGCAACACGAACACGCGCTTTTAACGTACTTAACTCGGTTTCCCATTTACTGATATTGTATTTTAAAACTTCTATATTTTTATGAACTTCGTTTGACGATTCATCATGAACATCGGCTTGATTTGTTAATTCTTCGGCTTCGGCAAAACTCGTCTTTTTTAATAACAAGGCCTCTTTTGCCAAGCGTTCTGCTATTTGTTTTTCTAATTCTTGTTTTTGTAATTTCTGAAGAAGCAATACCGCTTTATTTTCATATTCAGCCGCTTCTTCATACTTTTTGTCGGCTGCATTTCGCGTGCGGATTGCCAATGCTTTTACTTTTGCATACGCTTCCATTGCCTGATCTAAATCTTCTTTCATTTCGCGGATTCCTTGTTCCGTCATCTTAATTGGATCTTCCATTTTATCCACTACCGCGTGAATTTCGGCCTGACCAATTCTAAAAATTCTTTTAAATATGTTCATAACTTTTATTTTTAAGTTTTTGAAAATGTTATCAACTGATCCGAATATTCGTTAAGCAACAAACTAAGCGAGTTAATTGCAGCTTCGAATTCGTTAAAATCTAAACGATGAATTTGTAATGTGTATCTAAAAATCACCCTTTGTCCGTCTTCTGTTAAAGCAAATGCGCCATGAATAATATCTCTGTTTTTCATGAGTAATGCTTTAAAAACTTCCATATTGTCTTCTTTTAAAGTGAAGAGATATTGTTCAAAAATTAAAACAGGTGTTGCAACTCCTATTATAAGATTATGAACTCCATCGGCTTCATTTTCTATGACAAATATGCCTTCTTCTCGGTTTTTATACTTAATATGATATCCGATATCAAGTATATATTTTTCGACATTTAAAAAGTACATTGTATTTATTTTTTATATCTTGCACATATCTTTTGCATAAAGATAATAAAAATGCAAATATATTTAGCAATAATTTTTAGTTTTTTTTCAGAATGAGTAAAGTTGGACATAATATAAAGAAGCTTAGAAATGTAAAAAACCTGAGCCAGCAGGCTTTTGGAGATCTTTTTGGTCTTACACGCGGAAATATTTCGTCTTATGAAGAACTTAGAGCCGAACCTAAAATAGAAGTTATTATTAAAATTGCTAATTATTTTAGCATTCCGCTAGAACATTTTCTGACAAAACAACTGTCGGTTAACGAGATTTTAAATTTTAACGACTATTTTAACGAAGAACAACAAAAGAAATTACTAAAAAATTTTGCAGACATTCCGTTTTTAAATCGCGATACGGTTCAGAAAATTAAAGATGGAGAATTTAGTTTAGATCGAGCCGAAAAGATTTCGTTTCCCGTCTACAGTTCAAACAATTTTCTGGCAATAGAATTAACTCAAGATGTCGCTGTTCCTTTAAATTTTGATATTGCAGAACATTCCATCGTTTTTTTCGAACAAGTTCAGATCGAAAACTTACATACGTTGCATCATCATTTTGGATTATTTCTTTCAGAAGGTGAAATTTTTATCGGAACATACCATCAAGAACAAGCTTCGATCGAATTAAAACTCAACGAATGGAAATCGGAATATTTTACACAAGACAACAAGCTGTATTTTTGGAAATTATACGCTAAATTTGAAAAAATTATCTAATGAAATCTATACTTAGCAAAACCGCTTATTTTTATTCGCTGCTTATTGTTGTTTTTCCGTTTGTCATGGTTTTTCTCATCAAGAAATTCATGGAAATAACCGCTAATTATTCGCATTGGGGATTAACGTTCTTTTTAGTTCTATGCGGATTAATAAGTGTTTTTGTAGTAATTTGGGGATTTTTTGTTGAAATGAATATGCGAATGGCAACCGTTGCAGTTTCGTCTGAAAATGTTGAAATAAAACAATTATTAGGATTTGGAACAAAACGAGTTTTAAAGACCAACGAATTCGACGGATTTATTACAAAAGGATTTAAAACCCGCGGCGGATATCAAGAATATTGCTACTTAATTAAAAACAACAAAGCTATTGCCGTTTTTTCGAGCATGTATTACAGTAATTATAACGAAGTGCGCGCCGAAATTCAGAAACACATGAAGCTGTTACAATAATTTCTGAACTTTTATTTTTAATTATTTTCTTTTCGAAAACTCAAAACATTCTTTCGTAATCAGTAACTTTAACACAAGAAAAAACGTTTCATGTTCGGTTATTTATTAATTACACATTCTATTTTTCGCTGGCTGGTTATTGTACAATTACTGTTTGCATTGGTTTATTTAATTTTTCACAAGTACAAAAAAAGCATTTATTCAAAAAAGGATTTCAACCTTTCGCTTTTTACCTGTTTAATTTTAAATATTCAACTCATTTTAGGAATCCTTCTTTTTATAAAAAGCCCTGTTGCGCAAGCTTTTTGGAACAATTTAAACGAAGCTGTAAAATGGAGAGAAATCCGCTTTTTTGGTTTAGAACATCCAACTATGATGATTATCGGCGTTTTTTTATGTAATTATTTCACCTACAAAAGCAAAAAACACATCGGAACTTCAAACGGATTCCGTTATTTACTCCAAAAATACTATTTAATTCTGTTCTTTATTTTCAGTTCCATTCCTTGGTCTTTTTCTCCGCTTACAAGTCGTCCAAGCTTCCGAATTTTTTAAGAGATTTCTAACGAATAATTCAACGAAAAGTTCTTATCTTCTAGCTTAAAAATTGCTAAAATCTAATTCAATGCAAATCAACAAAGTAGAGTTAAGAAACTTAGAAATTGAAGATTATATCGAATTGAAAAACTCCATGCTTCAGGCTTATGAAGAAGGTGTGGAAGATCCGTATTGGAAAAAAGAAGAAATTCGCCGATTGTTAAAAGTTTTTCCCGAAGGTCAAATCGTTATTGTCGTTGACGATGTTGTGGTTGGCGCCGCTTTATCGTTAATCGTGAAGGAAGAATTGGCGCTTTCGAATCACAAATACAACGATATTGTAACCGAAAGCAAATTTAATGCGCACAACGAAGAAGGCGATGTTTTATACGGAATCGATGTTTTTATTCATCCCGATTATCGCGGTTTGCGTTTGGGTCGACGTTTGTATGATGCCCGAAAAGAATTGTGCGAACAATTGAATTTAAAATCGATCATTTTTGCAGGTCGAATTCCAAATTATCACAATTACGCTAAAGAATTTACGCCGAAACAATATTTAGAAAAAGTAAAAAACAAGGAAATTCACGATCCGGTTATTTCGTTTCAGGTTAATAACGATTTCCATATTAAACGCATTTTGCGCAATTATTTAGAAGGCGATCACGATTCTAAAGATTATGCAGTTTTACTGGAATGGAATAATATTTCGTACGAAAAAACGCCTGTTTTAATTAATGCCAAAAAAAGCGTTGTGCGTTTAGGCCTGATTCAATGGCAAATGCGTCCGCTAAATAATTTGGAAGAGTTTTTTGATCAAGCCGAATTCTTTATTGATGCCGTTTCGGGTTACGAAAGCGATTTTGCGACTTTTCCCGAATTGTTCGTTGCTCCTTTAATGGCAGATTATAATCATTTATCCGAAGCCGATGCAATCCGCGAACTTGCTCGATATACCGAAGCAATTCACAAACGCTTCCAAGAATTGGCGATTCAGTACAACATCAATATTATTACCGGAAGTATGCCGTTTTTAGAAGAAGGCGTTTTGTATAATGTTGGCTTTTTATGCAAACGCGACGGAACTTCGGAAATGTATCGAAAAATCCATATTACGCCAAACGAACGATTGTATTGGGGAATGCAAGGCGGCGATTTAATTCAGACGTTTGATACCGATTGTGGTAAAATCGGAATCATTATTTGTTACGATGTTGAATTTCCTGAATTATCGAGAATTATGAGCGAAGACGGAATGGAAATTCTTTTTGTTCCGTATTTAACCGACACTCAAAACGGTTACACGCGTGTTCGCAGTTGTGCACAGGCGCGCGCTATTGAGAACGAATGTTACGTTGCCATTACAGGTTGTGTTGGGAACTTGCCAAAAGTGAATAATATGGACATTCAGTATGGACAAGCTGCAGTTTTAACACCTTCAGATTTTGCATTTCCAAACAACGGAATTAAAGCCGAAGCAACGCCAAATACCGAAATGACTTTAATTGTCGATGTTGATTTAACTGCTTTAAAAGAATTGCACGAATTAGGAAGCGTTCGTATTAAAAAAGATCGTCGATTAGATTTATATAAACTTCGAAAATTAAAATAATTGAAAACAATAGGAATTTTAGGCGCTGGTTGGTTGGGAAAACCTCTGGCGCTTTTCTTACAGGAAAAAGGACATCAAGTAAAGGTTTCGGTTCGATCGGAAGAAAAGAAAGATCAGTTGCAAAATAGCGGTTTATCTTCTTTTGTTTTACAAATTGACCAAAACGAAATTCAAGGCGATTTGTCTTTTTTTAACGAAGTCGACGTTTTGATTATTTCATTAACTCCGCAACAAATCTCGATTTTTAAAACGCTTCTTGAAATCGTAAAACAGTATAACATTCAAAAGGTTATTTTATTTAGTTCGACCGGAATTTACACCGATTGTTCGGGCAAAGTAAACGAAGATCATTTGCTGCAATTGCATATACCAAAAGTAAAACTGCTAAAGGAAATTGAAGATGTATTTTTAAACGAAAGTTCTATTTCTGCAACCATTTTGCGATTAGGCGGTTTAATTGGATCAAACCGAAATCCCGTTACTTTTTTAGCTAAAAAAGAATTTATTGAGGAAGGAAACGAACCAGTAAATGTCGCTTATCAGGAAACCATTATAGAAACCATTTCTGCTTTGCTGAATACGGAAATACCCAATACCATTTTTAATATAACCGAAAACGATCATAGAACTAAAGAAGCTTTTTATACCGAAGCCGCTCAACAAAAAGGACTTGTTTTACCTAACTTTAAATACAACACAAATCCTAAAAACAGAATCGTACTGAATGATAAAATAAAAGAATTTTTACTTTGATTTAATGAACTTATTTTAACGCACGAATTGTAAATCCGCGCGATCTAGTTCTATCTCTAAAACTGTAGACTGAATTTTCGATAAATCAAAACCAACAAAGTCACCAGAAAAGCTATTTCCGAATAATACTATACTTTTATCAATTTCATATATATGATCTAGCCCTATTTCATGAAAATCAAAAACAAAACTTTTAATTTCATATTGAGAATTCCTAAACTGTCCAGCTCCAATTTCTTTAAGAAAATCAATAAACTCTTCGGAGATATTTTTATGAAAATTCCTAATTTCTCTAGCTCTATTTTCCGAGATAATAACTCTGTTATTTTCAAGAAGGTTATTCCTTTTCAAATAATCTATTTCTTTTTGATATTTCAAAATATTTATCTAATTCCATGTATTATTTGTTTTTAGAATCTTTATTATATACAAAATCATATAGTACCTGATCCCAAATATAATCCATTGTACTTTTGCCATTATTGTACACTTTATAATAAGCTACATTCCATTTTTCTATTTCATTATTTATCATAGTTGTTATTCTATTTAAATCTAATAAATCAGTATCTATAGTCCAATCAAAATTTGAAACTCTAAGTTTTTTTTTAATATGATTCTCATCTATATAATACCCTTCATATGACGAAAAATTATTTGAAACATTAATTTTTAAAATTGCAAATATCCATTCTTCATTAATATTGCTTAATATATTATTATTGATGTTTTTATATATTTCTTCTTTTGTTTTCATAATTTTTTCTTATTCATTAACAAAATTAAATACTTTTTCTTGACCATTTATATTCTGAATTACTCTAAAACGTTCTGGTCTTTTTGAAGAACCATTGTATAAAGCTTTTACTTCAATCTTTACATCTTTTCCTGCTAACATTGCGTCTACCCAACAATTCTCCATAGCTTTCCATTCTTTTAAATTTAACTTTGCAGTCATAGGATACAAATTAATTTGTTCTCCAGGTCCAAAAAAGCGAGATGCTACTATGTGACCTCCTTGATGTTCATCTGGAAACTTTGCACCTGCTCAAAGAAAGAGCCAACAGAACGAAATTAAACTTTTAATTTACTGATTGCAAATCTGTTAATTTGTAAATAAAAAAAAGACCGATTTAAAATCGGTCTTTTTTTATCTATTTTAAACTAACGAAATGGTATTTCGGTTTAATTGCAGAAATCCATCTTTTTCTAAAGCTTTAAGCAAACGCGAAATCACCACTCGCGATGTGTTAAGCTCGTACGCAATTTCCTGATGCGTTTTGTTAATGGTTTTGCTTCGGTTTACGCTGGCAACTTCTAACAAATAATTTTTTAAACGATTGTTCATATCGTTAAAAGCCAAATTATCTATAGCGCGCATCATTTCGTCTAAACGATCCTGATAACTATTCATTACAAACAATCGCCACGAATTGTATTTTGCCAACCATTCGTTCATTTTATGAATCGGCACCATGATTAATTCGCCTTCGGTTTCGGCAGTTGCTCTAATTTCGCTTCGGCGTTCTCCCAAACAACACGTCATACTTAAAGCACAGGTTTCGCCTTTTTCTAGGAAATATAATAACAATTCGCCTTCGTCATAATCTTCTCGCATAATTTTAACGGCGCCTTCTAAAAGCAAAGGCATTGCCGTAATTTGCTGATCGAGATCAATGAGAATATCGTTCGGCTTAAATCGTATCAACTGACCAATTTCGGACATTTCGAGAAGTAATTCCTCTTCGAAAAGATCAGCATAAAAGGTTTTAATTTTTTCTATTTCGACCATAAATTCTTTTAATGAGGTAAATAATTTTTAACTCTTCCGTAAATAAATGTTCCCAAAACAGCTCCGGCAATTACAACCAACATAGGCCAAACTCCTGCGCCAACCAAAACAAACATTGGTCCTGGGCAAGCGCCAACTAAAGCCCAACCCATTCCAAAAAAGATTCCGCCAATTAAATATCGATAAACCGACTTTGCTTTTGGAGCAATTAAAATAGGTTGCCCGCTTACGTCTTTTAATTGTTTGCGTTTTATAAGTTGAATTCCGATAACGCCCACTACTAAAGCACTTCCGATAAATCCGTACATGTGGAACGATTGGAAATGAAACATTTCATAAATTCGGAACCAAGATGCAGCTTCGGCTTTATACATTACAATTCCGAAAACAACTCCTAAAATAATATAAATAAGATTTTTCATGCTTAAAAGATTAAAGGAAATATTAAATGTGACATTAACAAACCGCCGATAAAGAACCCAACTACGGCAATTAACGAAGGTAGCTGTAAATCGCTTAAGCCAGAAATAGCATGACCCGAAGTACATCCGCCGGCATATCTGGTTCCAAAACCTGCTAAAACTCCTCCGATTAAAAGCAATAACAACGTTCCGATACTTGGATTCGAGAACAATTCGGTTGGTGCGTATGCTTTTCCGGCACTTTCAAATCCTAAAGCTTGTAATTCGGTAACTGTTTGTTCTGATATTGCCGGAATTTGATCTGCCGAAAGATAGTTATGTGCAACAAATCCGCCAATCATAGCACCTGCTAATATTAAAAGATTCCATTTTTGTGCTTTCCAATCGAATTGAAAGAAATCGCAATGTTTTCCCCCGCCCAAAGCAGCGCACATTGTTCTAAAGTTTGCCGAAACTCCGAATGATTTCCCTAATAGTATTAAGGCAAGCATTATCAATGCTACCAGCGGCCCGCCTACGTACCAAGGCCATGATTGCAAGAATATTTCCATAATTTATAAGATTAAGATGCAAATAACGAAATCTTTTGCGATATGCTTTGTTACATTTGTTACAATCTTTCTGTAGAAGCCCAAAATATAAACCTAAGTTCGAGATAACATTATCATTTTCTTAAGTCGTCGGTTCGAGTAAAATCTGTAAGATTTTGTATCGAGAACTTCTCTAACAACCAAAATTTCACTCGTTTTCGATACAATTTTCTCTCAAAAATCACTCAACCTGACGTAAAATTTCTTAACCTGAATTCACGCAATATTATCTTATTGAAGCTTTTCCTGCCAAACTGTTCCGCTAATATCAATCAATTTTACGCTAAACGGTTGAGCATTTAAAGCTGTAAAAGGTAAATTTACTCTGGCTTTAGCGCCCAACGGAATAATTAAACTGTGTTTTCCGGGTTTTATTTTTGCAACATAATAATTGTTGATCATTTCTTTCGGAAACTGGCTTAACTGATCCATATCCCATTCTTGAATGATTTGATTGTTTTGATCTAACAATTGAATCGAAATCAAGAACGAACCGTAAACGTCGGCACCTTCAACCCGCATTACATCGAACGAAACCACTTTATTGGCTGCATGGTAAGAAGCTTCTGTTATTTCTAATTTTGGCTTTACCGATTTGTTGTGTAAGGTTCCGAAAACACCGCCGTGAAAATATTGATTCGTAAATAAAGTTAATCCTAAAATGGCAATAGATCCAAATAAAACAACTTTTTTTGAAATTGAAATACTTCCCGATCCCAACCATAAAAACCATTTTGTATTGGTGAATTTATATTTTTTATTGATAAGGAATTGATCTAACGAATAGGTTCCGCTTCCTGTTAAAAATAACACAAATCCCGAAGCAACACCTAAAACGCCGATTTGCCATTCGTCTAAACAAGTTGTTCCAATCCATCCCGAACCTAATAAGATTCCCATGGCAAGCGAAAAAACTCCGACCGACATTAAGCGCGAAAACAAGCCTAACATTAGGAATAATCCTACAATAGCTTCAATAATCGTAAACCAAACCATTGCGGTTTGCAAAGCATCGGGATGTGTTACTAAATATTCGATTATGGGTTTAATTCCTAAAGCGTTTGGAAGAAAGTGATTGAATTTTTCGCCGATATAACCGGCTTCTTCCGGAATTAATTTGTTGTCTAATATTAATCTACGCCAAAAAGCAGAGAAATACGTCCATCCAATTACCAGACGCAAAGCTAAGGTAAACAAACCTGCTGTGTTTGTAAACCTGTTATTTTCTATAGTATTCATTTTTACAAGTTTTGAGTTTAATAAAATAATTCGAAATCTAAACTTGGAAAAGTGCGGCTATTTTGAGTTGTTGAAATAAGATATACAAAGGCGGACTACGTCCTAAAACATCTTTAGAAAAAAGATCAGACACGAAAAAAGCAACCTGAACGGGCTGAACCATTTTAATGTCGTCTAAAGGATGTTGTTGCTTTACAACTTGTTGCTGCTCGTATTTTTGAGTTTGGTTTGTAACCTTACACGAACTAAAAGTGGTTGTTTTTGTAGCGTTTGTAGGTTTTGCATATTCTAAAGAAAATACTCCAAAAAAAGTGTCCTTTACCGTACAAGGCGTAAAGCTATAAAGGATAAATAAGAGTATGTAAAACTTTTTTAGAATCATGTAAAACAAGAATAACTCCAAATATAGAAAAAACATTCTTCACAATCCTTAATAAAAAGTTAAGCCGTTACATTTTTTTATTTCTAGGAAATTCTCAGATTTTTGGTTTTCTAATTCTAACGAAAGAGAAATATTTTAGTCTATCATTTTAAGAAGAAGCCAAAGTAGAATCGTATGCTTCTTTTAATTTAGAAATCAAAAGAACGATTTCTTCGTCGTTTAAATGTCCGAAACCTAAGCGGATTGCACAGTTTTGTTTGTCTTGATACAAAATATTTTTAGGAATTGTTAAATCGTTTTTTAACGCTTCTTCGGCTAATTTTGTCAGCGAAATAGTCGGATTAAACTGAATCCAAATTGCCAAACCGCCCAAAGGTTTTTGCCATGAAATTTTATTTCCGAAAACAAGTTCTAATTGCTTACAGAATAAATCTCTTCGCTGTTTATAAACTACAATCGATTTTTTTAAAAGCCGATGAATTTCGCCTTCATGAATCATATCGGCAAGTACCTGTTCTAAAACCAAATCGCCTTGTTTGTCAATCATTTGGCGGTAATTTTTCGCAGCTTTAATCAAGTTTTCCGGCGCTACAACAAATCCTGTTTGAAATGCAGGCAAAAGCGACTGACCAAAACGTCCTAAATAAATAATCATTCCGTTTGTATCAGCACTTGCCATCGGCATCATCGGCGAAATATCGTACTGAAAATCATAATCGAAATCATCTTCAATAATGGCAAATTCATATTCTTTTGCCAATTCTAAAAGTTCTAATCTGCGCTCGGCGCTTAGTAAATGCGTTGTTGGATAATGGCGATGTGGCGTACAATACAAACAGCGGATCGACTTTTTAACAAAATGTTTTCGAATGTACGAAACATCGATTCCGTCTTTATCAACCGGAATGGTTTTAAGTTTTGCTCCTGCTTGATGAAAAATCATATTTGCTGCAAAATTGCTTAACGAACCTACTAAAACTACATCGTTCGGCTGAATCATCAACTGAGAAATAATGTACAAACTCATTTCAGTACTTCGCGTCGTTAAAATATTTTGAGGTAAAATATGCAATCTCCGAGTGGAGTTTAGGTAATTACACAATTGCTTTTCGAAATACGAAATGGATTCATTATTAACAGCGTTCCATTTCTTTAAAACCGATTTTCGTTTCATCGAAGCTGTGTACCAACTTGATATTTTTGTTGCAGGAAGTAAACGAATATCGGGCTGTCCATCATTAAATGAATAATTAGTATTTGTGGTTTCATAAGGCGAGTTTAAGTGATTTGATTGATGAAAACGAAAACCTGTTTCCTTTGGATAAACCGCATTCCATTTAGTAGATTGCTGCAAAAATTTTGGTTTTTGATTCTGCGGATGCAACACAAAAGTTCCTTTATTCGGTTTAATTTCAACCCAACCTTGCGAAGCTAATTCTTCATAAGCAGCCACGACTGTATTCCGATGGATTTGCAAATGTTTACTCAACGTTCGGCTTCCGGGCAAAGGCGAACCTACCGCAATAATGTTTCGTTGTACAGCATTAATGATTTGTTGCGCAATTTGCACATAAACCGAAGTAGATTCTTCTTTATTAATTTGAAGAATCGAAAATAAAACAGAATCATCCGGACTATTCATTGTTTTTAAAGCGGACTATTTAACTAAGCCGGCAAGTTACGAATTTTGCATCCGTTTTGAATCAATAAGTAAAGAAATGAAAAACAAATACCTACTTTTAGCTCTTTTGGCAACTCCTTTTGTAAGTTTTGGACAATCAAGTGAAGGAATTGAAGAACTAGACGAAATTGTAATTCAGGAAAATCGATTGCAAATACCGTTTCAAAAATCTACTCGAAATATTCAAGTTATCACAAAAGAAGAAATTAAGAGGTTACCTGTCTCCTCATTAAATGAAGTTTTGAGTTATGTTGGCGGAATCGATATTCGTCAGCGCGGTCCGTTCGGTTCTCAAGCTGACATCAGTATCGACGGAGGCTCGTTTGAACAAACCATGATTTTATGGAACGGTGTAAAAATGGGCGATGCGCAAACGGCTCATCACTCTATGAATCTTCCCATTCCATTGGAAGCGATCGAACGAATCGAAGTTTTAAAAGGTCCTGCAGCTCGTATTTACGGAATTAATGCGTTAACCGGAGCGGTAAATATTGTAACGAAAACATCTATGAACAATTTCGCTCAGGTTCATGCCTTTGCGGGAAGTTCGTTTAAAGATAAAGACGCGGGAGATGGAAGTGGAATTTATGCAGGTGGTGGAATTCAGGCAACAGCAGGGATTTCTACCGGAAAAGTTCAACATTTAGTATCCATCGCAAAAGAAGATTACAACGGACAGCGCTACAATACAGCTTCAGATAATTTAAAGGCCATGTATCAAGGAACAGCAACTTTTGACGAGAAAAACTCGTTAGAATGGATGGGCGGATATATTGATAATGAATTTGGAGCAAACGGATATTATGCTGCGCCACACGATAAAGAATCATATGAATTGGTTGAAACGTTGATGTTAAGCGTTGGAAGTAAACATAAAATTGGCGATCGCATTACGATAAAACCGCGAATTAGTAATCGTTATAATGAAGACGATTATCGTTTTTACCGAAACGATTTAAGTAAAGCCAGATCTTTACATTATTCGAATGCTTTTATGTTGGAATTAAACGGAGTTTACAACTCGGATTTTGGAGATTTTGGTGTTGGATATGAAACTCGAATGGAAGAAATTCACAGTTCGAATTTAGGCGCGCACGATCGAAAAAATCATGGTTGGTTTGCCGAATATAAGAACACTTTTTTTGATCAATTATTGGTAAATGTAGGTGCTTATTGGAATTACAACACTGATTATGGTTTTCAGTGGTATCCTGGAGCCGATGTTTCATATGTGTTTCATCCTGATTGGAAAGCTTCTGTGAGCGTTGGAAGCAGTCAAAGAATTCCTTCTTTTACCGATTTATATGTAAATCAAAGACCAGGAAATATTGGAAATCCAGATTTAAAACCCGAATCGGCTTGGCAATATGAAGCCGGAATTAATTATTCGAAATCTAATCGAGCTTTTCATGCGAGTTTCTTTCAACGAAACATCAATGATTTCATTGATTATATGAGATTATCTTCCGATGAACCATACCAACCACACAATTTGGGTGACCAAACGATGCGAGGAATTCATTTACGATGCAATCAACAAATTGAAATTGCTTCGAATCAAAGGATTTCGTATCAGCTGAGTTATCAGTATTTGAGTCCTAAAAAACAAGAAAATTCAGATGGGATAATTTCAAAATATGTAGTTGAAAGTTTGAAACATCAAGCTATTTTAGGATTGAATTATCAATACGATCAATTCGGAATTCAATGGCAAAACCGTTATATAAAACGTGAATTAAACGAAGGATATATTGTTTCGGATTTACGTTTATCGTACGATTTTTCGAAATTCCAACTTTACACACAAGCAAGCAATTTATTCAACTCGACCTATAAAGAAACGGTAGCAGTTCCTATGCCAACCCGCTGGATTCAATTGGGAGTGAAGTATAAAATGAGTTTTTAATTTCATTATTAAACTTTAAACAAATCAAAGCCTGAAACAAAACAACGTTTCAGGCTTTTTTCGTTTATTTACTTTTTAAAAATTTCAACTTTACGCACAAACAAGTAATTTATTCAACTCGACCTAAGAAAAAGCTGTGCCCGTTCATATACCAACCCGTTGGATTCAATTAGGAGCGAAGTATGAAATGACTTTGTAATTTCATTATTAAACTTTAAACAAATTAAAGTCTGAAACAAAACAACATACTATCTCGTGTTTTTCAGAGTTTATAAAATATGAAAAAGTTAAATTATTTTAATAAACACTAAATTCTTATTTATAAATACAACAAAATAACATTTGTTAAAATTTCTTAACCAGACACTCTATTTTATCAAAAGTTTAATATTATTACATTTAATATTATTTAGAATATTATTCCATATTTTTAATTTTTTAAAGATATATTTTTTTTATTCTAAATAAATCTACTATGTTTATAGTTTACTTAACTAAATTTCAAAACTTACAATTATGAAAAGAATTACACATTTCTATGTATTAATGTTAATTTATCTTATTGGAATTAGCAGTGAGGCACAGATAGCTTCTTATACTTTTACCAATCAGATAGGAGCTTTTACCCCCTAATTCACCTTTAGCTACATCTGTAGATATTATAACAGATGAAAAAGTGAGTTCTAAATTACCCATAGGGTTCGACTTCACATTTGGCACGAGCACTTACTCTCAATTCTATATGAGTAGCAATGGTTTTTTATCTTTTGGACCAGTAGGCTTATCACTTTCTACAAATAACCTATCTACCGCTAACAGCAGTCAAAGACCTATTATCGTCCCCTTATGGGATGACCTAAAAGGAATAACTTCAACTTCTAAAGCAAGTTATGAACTTGTAGGAACTGCACCTAATCGAGTCCTAACAATAGAGTGGTTAAATTGGGGATGGCATTATTCAGCAACACAACCAACAATATCTTTTCAAGTAAAGTTATATGAAACTACTAACGTTATTGAATTTGTATATCGTCAGGAGTCATCAGCAATTAATGGAAGTGCTACAGCCTCAATAGGAATAAACGACGCCCTAGGTAGCGGTTCAGGAACTTATTTGAATTTAAATTCTAATTTATTAATCCCTACAGTTACTAGCACAACTCCTGTTACCACTATAAACACCAAACCTTCAAATAATCAAATCTTTAAATTCACTCCACCCACATGTTTGTATACTGGTGCTTTAAGTGTAACAAACATGAATGTTCCAACTGCAACTTTAAATTTATCGGTTCCGGCTTCTGTTAACATAGACTTTTATGTCACAAACGGAACAATTCCTTCTACAAGTTCAATACCAACAGGAACAATAGTTACTGGAGGAACATCGTTAGCTCTTTCAGGTTTAATTCCCAGCGCAATCTATACAATATTTGTAAAATATTCTTGCCCCGCCATAGGGTCAGATTGGGCACAAGCATTAACTTTTAAAACTCCTTGTAGTGGTGTTTTCACTAATAATTTTTTTGAAAACTTTGATAATTCTGTTGTAGGAAACTCTTCTGACACAACTCATCCGCACTGTTGGAATACAATTGATAACATTTCAACTACTGGATATGGTTATGTACAAAATTCTACAAACTACTCACAATCAGGTGATCAATCTTATCTTTTATACAGGTCTAATAGTTTAGGAAATCTTAATCAAGATCTTGTCCTAGTATCTCCTGAAACTAGCAGATTAGGAAATGGAGCTAAACAATTACGTTTTTCAGTAAGAAACTACGGTACATCATATATAAATAAGCTTGAAGTCATAACACTTACAAACAATACTTCTGCTGTAGGAGCTACGGTGTTAACTACAATCTACCCAACCTATACAAACTTTCAAGAATATATTATCCCCCTACCTCAAAACACTCATGACTATTTTGGGTTTAGATTAGCCCATAATGGAACTACAAGCGCGTCTTACATAGCGATAGACGATATTTATTATGAAGACATGTTGCCATGCATTTTCCCTACTAATATCACTGTAAATAATATCACAACAAATTCTGCCACTATTTCATGGTCTCCTTCAGTTTCTACAAATGTCACAGGTTATGAATATGAAATAAGAAAATCAGGAGAAGCCGGTTCAGGAACCACAGGTTTGGTTAAAAATGGAAATATTATCGGAACTTCAGAAAACATTATTGGATTAGATCATAGCACAAAATATACTGTACATGTTAGAAGTAAATGTGGAGCCACAAACGGAACATGGAGCTCAATTCCAATAAAATTTGAAACAACATGCGCTCCTTATATTAATAATTTCTTTGAAGATTTCGAATCTTCTGATATAGGAGCTAGTAATATAGCTACTTATCCTTATTGTTGGAGTTATATTAAAACTACAGGATATGGGTATGTACAAGGTTCATTATCTTATTCTCAATCCGGTACACAATCGTTTTCTTTATATAGAACCAACTCTAATACCAATACTAATAAATCTCAAGAAGTTGTTTTAGTGTCTCCTGAAACTGACAAATTAGGGAATGGAAGTAAGCAACTACGGTTTTCTGTAAGAAGTTACAGTTCATCATTTATAAATAAGCTAGAAATAATATCACTTGACAACAACAGCTCAACAGCAAACGCAAAGGTTTTAACAACAATATATCCAGATCATACAACTTTTCAAGAATATATCATTCCTTTGCCACAAACTACAGATAATTATTTTGGGTTTAGACTAGCGCATAATGGTCTTACAACTTCTTCTCAAATATTAATAGACGATATTTATTATGAAGATATTTTACCTTGTATTTTTCCTATTAATATTAATGTTAGTAACATCACAACAAATTCTGCCACCATTTCATGGGATCTCTCTTTGGCAAATAACACCACTGGATATGAGTATGAAATTCGTACTCATGGATCCCCAGGATCAGGCTCTGTAGGTCTAATTAAAAATGCTATTACTACTCAAACATCCGTAAATATATCTGACCTAATAGCTTGTAGCAATTACACTGTTTACGTTCGTACTATATGCGGCTTATCACATGGTGACTGGAATCCAATTGCACAGACTATTGTTACTCCTACTGGAATTAAAGATGGAGACTTTTTTGAAGGTTTTGAAAACACTCCTAGCAGTTTAACTTCTTCAAATATCACTTACCCTTATTGTTGGAGTTACTTAAGTACATTATCAACAACAAATGGTTACGGATATACAAGGAATTCAGCAGCAAATAATGGGAACAATGGTTTCTATGCTTACAGATCATCTATTACTAATGGAGATGTCTTATTAATTTCACCTGAAACAAATAGTTTAGGAAACGGAACTAAACAACTCCGTTTTTCAGCAAAAGTTACATCTACATCTTATATTAAAAACCAAAAACTTGAGATTTACTCAATGAATGGCACAACAACAACAGCATCTAAAACGCTAATACAAGGAAACTTCCTTTTAACAACTGAATGGCAAGAATTTACAGTTCGTTTACCACAAACATCCGATAACTATTTTGCATTTTCTTTTAATAGCAATGGTGGCACTTCTTATATATATTTAGATGATATTTATTACGAAGAAATTCCTTTACACGTATTAGATATTACAAAATCTGATAATATATGTCATGGAGATAATACCGGTTCTGCTTCTGTTGTTGTTTCCGGCGGACTTCCTCCTTTCACTTATTTATGGTCTCCTATTGGCGACAACACAGACAATGCTAAAAACTTATCTACTGGTAATTATACAGTTATAGTAAAAGATAAGTATAACCGGGAAATAACGGGTAGTGTAATGATTACAGCTCCAGACACCCTTTTATCTGGTCTGGCTTATACAAACATCAACTGTAATGCTAACAGGAATGGTTTCGCCTCAATAAATCCAAGCGGAGGTACACCTCCTTATAGAGTTTTATGGTCAACCGGAGAAACTACAAATTCAATATTTAACCTGAATAAAGGTCAGCATTCTGTAACAATAACAGATTCAAAAGGATGTGTTTTAACAGAAAGTTTTAACATAACCGAACCTCCTTTATTAATCACATCGATTGGTTCCCAAATTAATGTTAGTAATTACCAAGGGAATGATGGTTCTGTGTCAGTAAATGTAACTGGAGGTACTGCGCCGTATTCTTATAACTGGCTACTTTTAAGTGAAACTACAAATACTGCATCTAATCTTAGCGCTGGTTCTTATACAGTAGAAGTAACCGACGCAAATGGATGCACAACTACTCAAACATTTATTGTTACTCAGCCACCCGGTCCAATTGAGATAAAATTGTTAATGAAAAATGATGCAACTTGTAAGGGTTTAAACAATGGATCTTTATCAGTTGATGTTACAGGGGGAACTCCTCCCTTCAGCTATTCATGGTCTCCTATCGGGGGTAATTTGAATGAAGCAAAAAACTTACCAGCAGGAACTTACACGATATACATAACAGATTCAGTAGGCAAGTCTTCTTCTAAAAATTTCATTATTACCGAACCCATTTCGTTGATTTCACACATAAGCTCTAAAACAGATGTAGGTTGTTATGGTCAAAACAATGGTACAGCCACAGTTGTTGTTTCAGGAGGAACAGGTCCATATACGTATCAATGGTCAAATGGTGAATCAACACAAACTGCAAATAATTTATTTGGAGGAAACAATTTTGTTACAATAACGGACGCTAACGGATGTAGCCATACCGAAAACTTTATTATAAATGAACCTTTAATACTCACTTCAAAAATTAACCAAACAAATGTTAGTAGTTTTCAAGGTTCTGATGGCTCTGCTACTATTAGCCCAATCGGTGGTACCGCTCCGTACACTTTTGTTTGGTTTCCTTCAGGAGAAACAACCAATACCGTTTCCAATTTAACTGCCGGTTCTTATTCGGTAACAATAACAGACTCAAAAGGCTGTTCCGAAAATAAAACTGTTTTAATCACGCAACCTCCAGCTCCTATGACTATTTCAACTGTTTTTATTGACAATGTTAGTTGTAAAGGATTGAACGATGGCTCTATTACAATTAATATTTCCGGGGGAACTCCACCGTATAGCTATAAGTGGTCATCATCATCTAGTAGTTCTAGAACAGCTACAAACTTAATTGCAGGAACTTACAATGTCCTAATTACTGACTCTTTAGGCGATTTTGTTAATGGAACCTATGTTATTACTGAACCTGAAATCCTAACAGTTAATCTCAACTCTATAAAAGATGTAACTTGTTATAGCCTCAATAACGGCTCTTCTTCTGTAAGTGTAACAGGAGGAACTCCTCCTTATACATATTTATGGTCAAATGGAGAGAATACACCCAATGTAAATAACTTATCAATAGGGAATCATTTTATAACAATTACTGACTCTAACGGATGTGTAATCAAGAAGTCTTTTATAATAAACCAACCAAATATATTGAGTATCCAGGGGAATATAACACATCCCTCATGTAATGGAATAAAAGACGGGACCATCACCTCAACTGCTTTAGGAGGTACACCTCCATATAATTACTTTTGGAACACAGGACACTCTGGTTCTACATTAAGCAATCTATCAGGAGGCACATATATATTAACGGTTATAGATACGAACAATTGTACAATTACTGAAAATTTTACGATTGTTGAACCTACAGCCATTCCCTCTCCTTCCGCTAGAAAAAATCAAAGTTTCTGTAATACGGGAAAACTATCGGATATCATTATAGCAGGAACTAATATAAAATGGTATGATGCAATAACAAATGGGAATTTACTACCAATTAATACTGTTCTAGTTGATAATACCATTTACTACGCTTCTCAAACTATAAATGGTTGCGAAAGTAACTCTAGGACTTCAGTACAAGTTAACATACACCAACCAATACCATTAACAACGACAAGAATTGAAGTATGTAATAATGCAACAATCAGAGATGTTGTAATAGAAGGGAATGGATATACTCAATTAAAATGGTATAACGACATAACATCCGTAACTGTACTTCCTGCTAATCATTTATTATCTAATGGAACATATTATGTTAGCACGTTTACTAACAACATCTGTGAATCTCTTAAGTATCCTATACAAATTAATGTTTTGGCTCCAACTCCGGCTCCTGTTTCCAATTCAATAATCATTTGTCAAAATAAAACATTTGATGATCTACCCATTACTAAAGTGCCTGGAGGTATTATTAACTGGTACACTTCTGCTCAATCCAACATTCCTATAATAACAACTAGCCAAGTTTCATCAGGCACTTATTATGTAGAACAAGTTATTGATCAATGTAGTTCCGCTAGAGTACAAGTACAAATACAGATAATTTCAATTACCGCCCCTAACCTTACGAATATTACAGTTTGTAGCGGAACAACTTTAAGTGATTTCAATAGTAATACTAATGCTCAAGCAAAATATTTGTGGTATTCAGATAACACTTCGACTGTTTCATTGACAGACAATCACGTTATTCAATCAGGTGATTATTATATTGCCCATGAAATATCCGGTTGTATTTCAGACAAAACTAAAGTCAATGTAATTGTTAATCCTAGACCTACAAATCCTACTGGACAAACTATTCAAACATTTAATTACGCAGCAACAATTGCTAACTTACAAATGAATTAACCTGATATTGAATGGTATAGCACCCTCAACGACGCTCTTACCTTAACAAATCGTTTACCTAGCAATACATTGCTAAAAAACGATGAGACATATTATGGAATAACAAGAGGAACTAACAATTGTCCTAGTTACCCAACTGAAGTCAAGGCAATAATTACAGTAAGCAATCAAGAGTTGGATTTAAATTACCTTAAATACTATCCAAACCCTACAAATTCTGATATCAATATCGAATATAACGAGGTTATTAAAAAAGTTGAAATCTATACTATTACAGGACAAAAAATTCTTTCAAAAGAATTTAAGGAAAAACAAATAAAAATAGATTTATCAGGATATAGCTCAGGAACATACATGATTCGTATTGAAACCGAAAAAGCTTCACAATTTATCAAAATAATTAAAAAATAACACTAACACAAAAGGCACTTTACAGTGCCTTTTTCTTTTAATGATTATGTTCGTGACCTATGAAAATTTCAATGAATTGTTGATTTTGATTTCCAAAAGTATCTAGAACGGTTATCCCTACATGATAATGACCTTCTGTTGCTGTTGCAGGAACTTTAATTTCTTCTTCAGCCATAAAATTCTTTGCTTCATTCGGAACTTGACGTGTTACTTCGAAAGCAAACTTTTCTCCTAATGTTTGATTATTTCCCTTGTGATGATGTCCATCATCGGCAGAATGAACTTCGATTTTGTAACTCGCCAATCCAGAATTATCGGCTAGATTAGCTTTAAAGCCAAAGGTAGTTCCTGGTTCAATTTCCTGATCGTTTGTTGGCGTAACAATTTCGATTGTTGGTTTTGTTGTATCAACCGTAGAATCGTCGTCTGAACATGAAACAATTGATAAAAAACTAATGATTACAAAACTTAATTGTGCTATTTTTTTCATGATATTTCTTAATTAAAAAGGTATTGTTATAAAAATTTGAAAGGATCTACCTAACTCCGGAATATCCAAAGCGCGATAGAAACTGTTGTGATGATAGTAAACCGTGTTAAAAACATTGTTTACCTGAAAACGAATTTGTGGTTTAAAACGATTCCATTTCAAGGTAGAGCTCCACTGTGCATTTGCAACGATATATCCAGGAGTTACTGCTTCGTTTTGCGCAATACGATTTTGCTGTAACGCCGCTTTTATACCGACTTGAAATTGATTTGTTTCTAGGAAATTCGTTTCGTTAAATTCATAACGAACATTTAATTGTCCATTAATTGGAGTCGAGAAAGGTAACGGAAAGTCTAATCCGTCTTCTCTAATTTGTTTATTATATAAATAGGCTGCTTGTGCCTGAATTCCTATTTTATTCCACTGATAATTTGCATCAATTTCTAAACCGGTTAACAATGCTTTTGATTGCTCATAACGATAAACTTGTCCGCCGTGAGGTAAAATCGAAAAGATTCCGGTTGGTTTTAAAAAGATGTAATTTGCGAAATAATACAAATAAGCACTTGCATCAAGCTTAAAATTGTTCTTGTGATAATGATGATTAAAATCGGCTGCCCAACCTTTTTCTACATTTAAATTCGGATTTCCTAGTTCGTGACGGAAAGCTCCATGGTGAATTCCGTTTGAACTTAATTCCATGGCTGTCGGAAATCGAAAATTTGAAGAAATCGTTAAACTGCTATCCCAATCTTCTGTAATTTGATGCGAAATTCCCAAAGCGAAATTTCCTCTCGAAAAGTCTTTAGAAGTCGCAATACTTCTCTGTGCATTTTCTAAAGCGTCATTTTCAGAATTTCCTTTTCCAATTAAATAGTCATACAAAACCTCATCAAAATAACCTTCCACTTTTAAATTCGCTCTATCGTATCGTGCACCGAATTCAATGTTTGTTTTAGGCGTAATATTCCATAAATGCTTTCCAAAAACACCTACATTCCAACGATTATAAGCCGGCATTAAATAACTGTAACCCGCAATGTCATTTGTTTGATATTGCTGTTGAACGCCAAAAATTGTTGTGTGATCTAAAAGCCAATCTTTTTTATATGTTAGTTCAGAATTTAACGTATTTAGTTTAAAATCTAATTCTAAATTAGGATTGATTTCAGGTGGTTTTTGATTTGCATAATGCGAATGAAAAAAGCTTTGCTCTTGACGGTGGTTTCGCTGAAATCCCATTTTAAAATCCCATTCGTCATGTATATTTGTCCATTTCGCGTGATACGTTATTTTGGTGTGATATACTTGCTGAAAAGGCATTCCAATATTTCGATCAGAACCATCGGGTTTTGCATCTTCTACAGACGGAATTCCATGCGCGCCGGCAAAAAAACCTGACTTACTTTGAAACTGACTTACACTTAAAATACTTTGAAACTGATCGGAAACAAAACCCCATTGTCCGTAAATCGATAGTTCATTTCCTGCTGTATTTGTCATATTTCCATTCGTCAATGGAATTTTTGTTCCCAAATAAGTAATTTCATCCACCGGAACTTTAAAATCGGCATACGTTGTATATGATGTTTTAAACTTATAAAAATGTTGTCCGCTTTTATAAGATAAATTCAACGCATTTGCCCACGATTTATTAACCGAATTCGCCGTTGTAATGTATTGCCCTTTTAATCCGTCAACAGGAATGGTTTCGTTATTTACTTCAATAACACCGGCAATGGCGTCAGATCCGTGCGTAATAGTTCCCACTCCTTTTATAACTTCAACACTTTCGGTCGTTAAAGCATCTAGCTCTAATCCGTGATCGGCGCCCCATTGCTGACCTTCTTGTTTAATTCCGTTTTCGGTCACAGCCATTCGGGTAAAACCTAATCCGCGCATCATGGGTTTTGCCGTTTGCGAACCAATTGTTACAGCGTCTAATCCTACGACATTTGACAATGTTTTAGAAAGACTTCCGCTATAATTTTGTTGAAGATATTTTTGAGTAACTTTTTGTTGATTGTATGTTTTTTGTTGCGCAGTATGTACCACAATGGTTTCTAATGTTTCTTCCTCGTTTAAAACAATCGAAATGTTTCTCGAAGACTTTAAATCTATTTTTTTTTGATACAAAGCATATCCTTCTAACTGAACTTTTAAAAGATATTCGCCTTGCTTTAGATTAGATAACACGAAACGTCCCGAAGCGTCGGAATTGGTACAAATGCTGCTTAAATCGATATGACTATTTGCAATTGGTTCTCCGTAAACATCTGTAACCGTACCTTGAATTTGGTACTGACTCCACGATATAAACGAACACAAGAACAAAAAAGCCGTTAATAATAAACGCATTTTGAACTTATTTATGTTAGTAAATAATTGATAAACTATTTAAACATAAACAGGTGGCGCACGAAGAGAAAAGTAATTAAACGAGATTTCGACAAAATCGAAGTGATAAATCGCGTTTAATTTTTGATAGATAGAATTTGTATAAAATACAACCGAATCGAATGATAAGATTGTAAATGGACTTAAAGTGAAATGACAGATCTGACAATCATCTGAATGATGCTTTACTGCTTTTTCTGTTTTCGAATGATGAGCATGCTCTGTATTTTGATTTCCAAAATATTCCTGAATTAAATGCGAATAGCTATGCGTCGATTGAAACAACAATGTTGCCATGACACACAAACTTAAGAAAAACGATATAAAACGCTTATTCACACTCATTTTACAAAAATAGAGAAAGTTTTTTAGAATAAATCTATTTTAGAATTCTTTTTTATTATTTGATTTTTTTAGCAGCATATACTTTTTTCGAAACGAAGTAATAATACAACAATCCTACAAAAGCTAAAATACCACCTATAACAAACAAGTTTCCAAAACTTGGTAAAACGGTTGCTAAAAATCCACTAATAACCATTCCGATTCCAATACCTAAATCGTAAAAGGTAAAAAAAGTTGAATTTGCTGTTCCGCGCTGATCATTTGTACCCACATTGATAATCATGGTTTGAAAAGAAGGTGAAGCCATTCCGTAACCCAATCCAATAAAAATTGCCGATCCAAAATACAACGTTTCCGACGTAGCCAATCCAAAAGCAGTATATCCCAATCCAATAATCAGCAAAGAAACCAGCATTAATTGGTTTACATAACCTAAATCTAATAAACGACCTGCAAATAAACGAGAAGCCGCCATTCCGATTGCCATAAACAAAAAGAAAAATCCTGTGCTTGAAATCTTTAATTCATGCAAACCGAATTTTGCAGCATAGGTGAAAAGCATTCCGTAACTAATCGAAATAAACAACACATTTATTCCGATTGGAACTGCAGGTTTTAAAATAAATCGATCTAACGAAAGTACTTCTTTTTTACGGGTTTCTCTTTTCGGAACTTTAATAGTTAAAGCAGTTAATAATCCTAAAATTCCGACAATAATGGTACTGTAAAAATTATATTCAAACGGATATTTTTCATACAAATACAATCCTATAAACGGACCAATAGACATGGCGACTGTTGTGGTTAATCCAAAAAAGCCAATTCCTTCTCCTCTTCTTTCAGACGGAATAATATCAATCGCAACCGTGCTACTACTTGTGGTAATAACACTCCATGTAATTCCGTGCATCATTCTTGCCAAAACAAAAAGTGCAATGGTCGAAGCCCACATATAACCAAAATATACAAACACAAAAAAGAAATAGGCGATAATGTATACTTTTTTGCGCGAATACGAATCGACAATGTAGCCCGAAAACGGTCGCACAAGCAAGGTAGCAATAATATAACTTGCCAAAATTAATCCTGTTTCGGCTTCTGTCGCTCCGTATTTTTCACCAATATAAAACGGCATGGTGGTACCGATTAAATAAAAAGCAAACCCCATTAAAAAGTTTGCAAAACAAGCTTTTAAAAAATTACTTGTCCACAGTTTTTCTTTCATGATATAAAACGAGGAAAGTTCCTAATTATATTAGAAACTTTCCTTTATTATTTATAATTACAAGGTGTATTAACTACCCAATTAAGTTGTTTTCTAATAAATATTCTGCAATCTGAATGGTGTTTGTAGCAGCTCCTTTACGTAAATTATCAGCAACAATCCACATGTTTAATGTGTTTGGTTGACTTTCGTCTCTACGGATTCTTCCTACAAAAACTTCATTTTTATTTTGTGCATATAAAGGCATCGGATACGTATTGGTGTCAGTATTATCCTGAACCATAATTCCTGAGGTTTCTTGCAGTAAAGCGCGAACTTTATTTAAATCGAAATCGTTTTCAAATTCAATATTTACGGCTTCGCTATGTCCGCCAACTACCGGAATACGAACTGCTGTTGCCGTAACTTTAATCGAATCATCTAACATGATTTTTTTCGTCTCGTTCGTCAACTTCATTTCTTCTTTTGTGTAACCATTATCTAAAAACGAATCGCAATGAGGAATCGCATTTCTATGGATCTGATAATGATACGCCATTTCGCCTTTTTCACCTTTGTATTCATTTTCTAACTGTTGAACCGCTTTTACGCCCGTTCCTGTAATAGATTGATACGTTGAAACAACAACACGTTTAATTTTGTACTCTTTGTGTAAAGGCGCCAAAGCCATAACCAACTGAATGGTAGAACAATTTGGATTTGCGATGATTTTATCGTCTTTTGTTAAAATATTTGCATTGATTTCCGGAACAACCAATTTCTTTGTTGGATCCATTCTCCAAGCCGATGAATTATCTACAACCGTAATTCCTGCTTTAGCAAATTTTGGTGCCCATTCTAACGAAGTTTCTCCACCTGCCGAAAACAAAGCAACATCAGGTTTCATTTCTACGGCTGTTTGCAAATTAACCACCTTATACTTCTTATCCTTAAAAGTAATTTCTTTTCCGACCGACTTTTCTGATGCTACAGGAATTAATTCAGTTACAGGAAAATTACGTTCTGCCAAAACATTCAGCATTACCTCGCCAACCATACCGGTTGCGCCAACTACAGCTACTCTCATAAGAATAAAATTTAAATAAAATGATTAATAATTTGCAGTTGCAAAATTAGACAATTTTTCATCATTTTTTAACAGAAATTGATTTCTACAGAAAATTAATTTATTTGCAGATCTTTTATCTGAATTTGTAGTGTTGTTTTTCCTTTCCACTGATTTTCGGAAATAGAATATGCAACATTCATTAAACGCAAATTACGAGTGGCTTCTAATTGATTTCCCATTTTAAAAGCGATTGCAGGAAATCCTTGCGAATTATTTTGCTTTATAAATAAACGTAGATGTTCATTATCTTTTCCAATAGTTTGCCCTGTTCCTGTATCGAAAACATTCGGTGTTAAAAAAACCGGCGTCATATTTTCTGGGCCATGTGGTTCGAATTGTTTTAAGATTCGAAGATTTTTTTCATTCAAATCTTCAAAATCAATCATGGCATCGATTTCTAATTCGGGTTCTTTTAGTTCTTCCGGAATGTTTTGAGAAACATATGCTTCAAAAGCGGTTTTAAAATGCTGATAATTTTCGGGCAAACACGTTAATCCAGCTGCATACATGTGTCCGCCAAACTGAATCAAATGTTCCGAACACGCTTCTAACGCTTCATAAACATCAAATCCTTTTACAGAACGTGCCGAAGCAGCTAAATAATCGCCGCTTTTTGTAAAAACTAAAGTGGGTCTGTAATAAGTTTCAATCAATCGCGAAGCCACGATTCCAATAACGCCTTTATGCCAATTTTCATCGAAAACAACGGTCGAAGAGGCATTTTCTTCATTCAATTCTTCTATCTGTAAAAGTGCTTCGCTTGTAATGGTTTGATCTAACTCTCTTCGACTTGAATTGAATAGATCAATTTCCTGAGCTACTTTTTCGGCTTGTTCTAAATCGAATTCTGTTAATAATTTCACGGCAAAATTTCCGTGTTTGATTCTTCCTGCCGCATTAATTTTCGGAGCGATTTTAAAAACAACATCTGTAATACTGAATTCTGAAAGCGAATACATTTGCATTAACGCCTGTAAACCCGGACGCGGATCGCTGTTGATAACCTGTAAACCGTAAAAAGCCAACGTTCGGTTTTCGCCTGTAATAGGAACGATATCGGCAGCAATTGCTGTTGCAACCAAATCGAGATACGGAATTAGATTTTCGATTGAATATCCACGTTTTTCATTTAAAGCCTGAATTACTTTAAAACCAACTCCACAACCGCATAATTCTTTATAAGGATAGTTACAATCTGTTTGTTTGGCGTCTAAAACTGCAACTGCATTCGGAATTTCATTTCCGGGTAAATGATGATCGCAAATAATAAAATCGATTTCTTTTTTTGAAGCGTATTCAATTTTATCGGCAGATTTAATTCCGCAATCTAATGCAATAATCAATGTGAATTCATTATCGGAAGCATAATCGATTCCTTGAAATGAAATTCCATAACCTTCGGCATATCTATCGGGAATATACGTGTCAATTTCTGCGCCGATTGATCGTAAATACGAAGCCATTAAAGAAACCGCCGTGGTTCCGTCTACATCATAATCGCCAAAAACCAAAATACGTTCGTTGTTTTCTAATGCTTTTTCGATTCTAGAAACAGCTTTATCCATATCTTTCATCAAATACGGATCATGCAAATCGTTTAAAGAAGGACGGAAAAAAGCGCGCGCCTCGTCGAAAGTTGTAATTCCGCGCTGCTCAAGCAAAACCGCAATTAAAGGATGAATATTTAATTGTGTTTGCAATGTTTGAATAACAAAGGAATTTGGTATTTCTTTTAAGGTCCAACGCATTTAATCCAAATATTTAGTTAATGAAAAAAACCAGCCAAATAATAAAGAAAACCAATATTAAACCAAGTATATTAATACATAGTATAAAAGAGCTTTCTTTAAACTTATTTGTAAATGTGAATATAGATGGAATAATGAGAATATTTAAAAACAACGAGAAGGGTAAAAACATGTATCCAAATCCCATTGCACCACCAGATTCTTTTATTATTATAAAGCTTGTAGGAATGAAAAAAGCATTCGCTATCAAAATAGCAATAGAAATAATCCTATTTACTACTTTTATATTCATTTCATCTACTTAAAAATCACATCAATTTTAATATCGGCAAATTTTTCAAACATTTTCATTACTCCGCAATATTTTTCGACTGAAAGGTTTACAATTTTTTGAAGTTTTTCTTCTTCTAATTCTTTTCCGCTAAAAATATAACGAATATAAACAGTGTGATATGTTGCCGCATCTTCGTCGGTTAATTCGGCATCGGTTTCAATACTGAAATCATCAACCTTTAAACGCATTTTTTTAATAAGCGACGCAACATCTAAACCCGAACAACCCGCTAAAGACGATAACATTAAAGCTTTTGGGCGCATTCCGTTTCCGTCGCCACCTTGTTCTACAGGAACATCGATCTTTATTTTTCCATCGGGAAGTATGCTTTCAAAAGCCATATTTCCCATCCATTTTGTTACTACTTTATGCATCTTTCTTCAATTTTTTTTCTTTTGTTTTTCCAGCTACAATCACTACGATTTCTCCTTTTGGTGCTTTTGCTTCAAAATGATTTAAAACTTCTTCAACTGTTCCGCGAACTGTTTCTTCGTGTAATTTAGACAACTCTCTTGAAACCGAAATTTGTCGATCAACTCCAAAATATTCTTTAAATTCCTGTAACGTTTTAACCAATTTATGTGGTGAAACGTACAAAATCATAGTTCGAGTTTCTTCAGCTAAAATTAAATAACGTGTTTGACGTCCTTTTTTATCAGGCAAAAATCCTTCGAACACAAATTTATCGTTCGGCAAACCACTGTTTACAAGCGCCGGAACAAATGCTGTTGCGCCAGGCAAACATTCTACTTCGATCTGATTCTCTACACAAGCGCGTGTCAATAAAAAACCAGGATCGGAAATTGCCGGAGTTCCTGCATCGGAAACCAATGCTACGGTTTGTCCGGACTTTATTTTTTGCACAACCATTTCGACCGTTTGGTGCTCGTTGTGCATATGATGACTCATCATTGGAGTGTTTATTTCGAAATGCTTCATTAATTTGGCGCTTGTACGCGTGTCTTCCGCCAAAATTAAATCCGCTTCTTTCAATACTTTTATGGCTCTAAAAGTCATGTCTTCCAAATTGCCGATTGGCGTAGGAACAATGAACAGTTTACTCATTCTATAAAAATCTTTTTTCTACCAACTGCATAAAACGCTGTTCGTATTCGTCTTTATCTTTCCAGTTATTAAAATCGGGTTTTACTAAATCTTCGATAAAATCCTTTGCTTCTTCGTAACTTCCTAAAGTATTTAATTGCGAAATTACGCGATTTAAATCTTCCGAATTCCCGTTAAACAAATTCTTTTCAAAAGCAATTCGGTCGTTTAATCCAACAACAATGGTATTGTTAAATGCATCGTTGATTGTTTTATTTAAAGGAACTTGGTGAAACGAAACATTTCCGCCCATTGTTAAATGTTGATTTTCTTTAACAGGTTCCGTTTCTTCTTTTACCGGAATATCTTCTTGAATTTCATGATCGGCAACAAATAATTGTTCGTGCGAAACCGAAAAAACCGGATCAATTTCTAACGTAGCTCTTTCAACCGCTTCTTTAGCATCTTCGATCGGATCGCGCTCTTCTATTTCTTCTATTTGTTCGTCGATTTCTTCAACCGTTTTTTGTGTTTCTTCAATCGAAGGCGTAAAAACAGGTTCATCATTTGTGGTAACTTCTTCTACTTTTTCGGTAGCTTCGGCTACTTTTTCATCTTCATTTACTTTTTCCGAAACGAATTCTTCTTCTGGAATCGAAATTTCATCATGATTTGAATCTTCTTTCAATTCTTCAATAACGATCAATTCTTCTTTATGAATTTCTTCGGTTTTGTTCTGAATAGATTCTTGAACCAAAGGTATTTCGGTATTTTTAGATTCGTCTGCAATTTCATTTAAACGATCTTCTGTAACCGAAGGATCTAATCTAAATTTATTGTCTTCGTAAAACTTCAACAAAACCAACTTTTGATACAGTTTTTCGGTTTCGTTCAACAAACTATTCACATCAGACTTATCTTTTAACTGCAAAATTCTGTGTGCAATACTTACCAAATCGGTTTCAATGATTTTCTTCATAACTTTTTATTTCTTTAAAGAATTAGCGCTTTATTTTTGATAAATTTGCGTTATACAAAGTAACATAAAAAACTGTTGTAGACAACCACGAAAGAGATAAAATGTTTTTAGAGAATACCGTAAATCATCAGGAACAATTTGGATGGATCGAAGTTATCTGCGGATCTATGTTTTCCGGAAAAACCGAAGAATTGATCCGAAGACTTCGTCGAGCGCAATTTGCAAAACAACGTGTCGAAATTTTTAAACCTTCGATTGATACTCGTTACGACGACGATAGTGTTGTATCGCATCAAGGTTCCGAAATTCGTTCTACACCGGTTCCTGCAGCTGCAAACATTCGTATTTTAGCCGATGGTTGCGATGTGGTTGGAATTGACGAAGCTCAGTTTTTCGACGATGAAATTGTAACGGTTTGCAATGATCTTGCAAATGCAGGTATTCGAGTTATTGTTGCTGGTTTGGACATGGATTTTAAAGGTCAGCCTTTTGGTCCGATGCCCGCATTAATGGCAACTGCCGAATATGTAACCAAAGTGCACGCCGTTTGTACACGAACAGGAAATTTAGCTAATTATAGTTTTAGAAAAGCTGCCAACGACAATTTGGTTATGCTAGGCGAAACCGAAGAATATGAACCTTTAAGCCGAGCTGCTTATTTTAAAGCAATGCGCGAACATCAGAAAACAGAAAAGCCAACTAAATAGTCGGCTTTTCACGGTTTTTGGATTCACTTTTCCTCTTTCATATTTCTTTTCGAAGAGATACAAGTTCCCTCTTCTCTACGAATTAATTCGATAGATTTTAAAACTTTTGCTTTTATACAAGCAGGAAGTTTTTTGCAAAACACACTTCCTGCCTTTTTAAAGTTGTTCATTAATTACAGTTCTAACACTATAAACTCTGATCTACGGTTTTCTTCGTGTTCAGCTTCCGAACATTTTACTCCGTTTTTACATTTGTTAACCAATTGTGTTTCGCCATAACCTTTGTAGGTGATTCTCGAAGAATCAATACCTTGTGACATCATCCATTCTGCCGTTGATTTTGCTCTGCGTTGTGATAGCTTTAAGTTATAAGCATCCGATCCGCGACTGTCGGTATGTGAACGAACATCGATTTTCATTCTAGGATAATCTCTCAATACTTCCACAACTTTTGCCAATTCTAAA
>DERN01000001.1 GCA_002360925.1 Flavobacteriaceae bacterium UBA3339
ATAATTAATTCGCCAATTACGACCGCGTAAGCAATCGCAGTTGCAAAGGCGCTTAATAAAGGAGATTGTGCTACTTGTACTTTAAAATTTTCGAAGTCAATGAGTTTGCTAACTGCCGCATATACAAACAGTATAATAAACAGGTATATACAAATGGTTTGGGTTATATGAAAAACTTTACGCATGGCATTATAATTTAGGGTGTTATAAAGCTCATGTTGAAAAAGTGAAAATAAAATAGATAAAAAGTTAATTACATAACAGAAAAGTAATTTTTTTAAAGCAAGTAAAATATATTAAAGAATAGATTTAAAGTAACGCCTATTTTGTATTGAATTTTAAATGGTTATAAATTTTTAGATTCTAAAGCTAAGCGAGATCTTGTTGTGCGTAAATCTTTAGGAGTGATATGGTATTGTTTTTTAAAAGCCCGATGAAAACTAGGATAACAGTTAAAACCACAAATGTGAGCGATCTTTTTTAGCGGTAGTTTTGTGGTCATGACCAAGAGTTTGCTATTAGATATACGGATACGCAGATGAAAGTTGTAAAAACTATCGTGGTATATTTCTTTAAACTTTGTTTTTAGTGTGTATGCGTTTAATCCGAATTCTTTACAAAGGTATTCCTGATTTACTTTTTTATAATTTTTAGGGTTGCATAAAAAAGAATGAACCTTTTGAATTTGGCCTTCTATATAAGCTTTCTGTTTCATCTGGCTTTTATTCAAAGTATTGAAATTTGGCTTGAATTCGGCATGGCGCAGCGCCATTAATTGCAAGCTGTATGTTAATGAAAGCGAATTGTGCTGAACTTGCGCCTGATAGACCATAGAAAGGGGGTGATGTGTAAATTTTAAGAGGGTGGTTTGTTCGTACGAAGACCTGTTTTTAACTAGCAGTGTGGTTTGTATAAGCCTTTTGTTAGATTGTGGGCAGATTATAGAAGAAATAGGTTTATTTAGAATTTTAGAACTTGGTATGTTAAGAAGAGATAGGCTTAGATCGCTTAAATCGATGATTTTTAAATCGTAATCGAGTTGAAGATGGAATAACTGGAAATATTGTTCATGTAAAACAGATGTTCCCATAGCGGCATGCTTTACTCTTTGTGCCCAATTTTCGGTAACCATATTTAAAAGCATTGCTATACCTTCTAATTCATCCTCATTTGCACCTATGTTTAGGTAGGTATTTAGATTCCCTTGCGCCATTTCGATTAATTTTTGCTTCATGGCGGCTATTCGAAGACCGTATTGCATATTATCGTGATTCATAAGGCGTTCTTTTTAAAATGCTCTAAAAAATCGAGTGCTAATGATTCGTTACTAAATAAACGCGTTTCAATAACGGGGTTTTCTACCCTTATAAAATATTCTGCCATGTATTGTTTTGCTGTTGTTTTGCAAACAATGGCAATAGCTTGTGCCAGTAAAGACCCCTGTAAGGCAAAGTAGGTACGTGCCCCTTGCGTTATGTAATATACATCGGTGATATCGCATAATACCGGATATGATGTATCGTTCTGAAAAAGAAGTCTGTCGTATACGATTACACGGGCGGCTTCGCGTGTAATTGTAAGCTTGCTTTTATAATAAACATATACAATGTCTAAAAATAGAGAATAAGTTGCAAAATCATTTTCGTAGTAGGTTTTCATTTTCTATTAATTTATGATATATGTTTATAAAATTATGATAAAAAATAACATTTGTTTTGTATATAAACTTTTTACTTGTTTTATATTAACAATTGTATAACTTTTAAGTAAAAATAGATGTATAAAAGGTAGGATTTTAGGCACATTTTTTTTTATTAAGTACTTATTACTCAATTTTAATATGCAAATAATTGAAAAACAGCAGACTAAAAGAATATTGATATAGCGTAAAAAGGTTTTATGCACGTTAGGCTACACAAAAAAGCCTTATAATCAAGTAAAATTGTTTTGCTTATTAATTAATGCTGTATTTACGAGCGTATTGAATTATTATTTTACCCATACCTGCCAGAACATGATACAGAAACTATACGAACTTGTACAAAAACAGATTACAGAAAAGTCTTTAACCGACTATTTTGCCCCTGGTAACCTAAACCGTATAGCCGATACGCTTTGCGGTATAGAACGCGTAATTGATCAGATGCATGATGCAATACGCGAATATACTTTTAAATCGGTTGCAGAAGAGATCTTCTTTTTTAAAACCGTTAAACCCCTTATTGTAAAACAACATATTATTGCAAGCTGGTTTAAAGATATTCATGAACGGCATACAGCCTATGCTTTCGAAGATAAAACCTTTATAAAAAAACGCATTGCAAAAATAGAACGCTTCTTGCGTGAGGAAAGTTTTTTTTACGCCTATATACAGCGCTTAGACGAACATTTAGATGAACGATATTTTACGCGTTTGAAACAGAAACCCTACCTGCGAAATTGCTATTTGTTTAATTATGACCGTAAAATCACATGTTCACATGGGTTGCTGCTGGCTAAAATACGAGCTTACGAAAAAATACGCGGCTATTGCATGGCTTTTATGATTAAGAAAAAAGGGTACTCTGAGCTAACGACAGAGTTTGTACCAAAGGGAATGCTGAAATGGACGGGAACCAAAACCGAAGCAGCCGAATTGGTGTACGCATTGTATTTTAGCGGTTCGATTGATTATGGCAATGCCACGGTGCAAAAATTGGTAACGGTGTTTGATGCTGTCTTTCAAACCCGGTTAGAAACTTCGATATACCGTGATTTCATCGATATTAAAAACCGAAAGAAAGAATCTTCCAAATTCCTTAACAAATTGATAAGTCGTTTTAACGAGCAATTAAACGAACGTTTTATTTAAAAATCAATCTAAAAATCGTTCTATATCTTTTTCTGATATTCCCGTATAAATGCTGAATTCCGAAACCGTTACATAACTGCCTTCTGCTTTTAGAAAACACTTACGTAAATTTTGAAGAATCCGAAGACTTTGACGGTAACTTTTACCGGTTATAGCTTGTACGTCTTTTGGATAGATGCATATTCTTTTTACTTTTTTCATAATGTTAGGTGTTAAATTAATTTATAGGATATAAATAACTATTAAACGAAAACACAAATTACAAAACACAATTCTTAAAATAAGATCCTTCGACAAGCTCAGGATGACAAAGCGATAATGAACTATTAAACAAAACAAAGCGCTTTAGTTTAAAAACGTAATACGATTCAAAACCTAGATCAAAAGCCCGTTTCAAGCAAAAGCCGTCAAAAAATCAAAACGTAGAACCGTTAAGAAAATTCGACGCGAAGCATTCCGAAATTTTAGGTTCAAGAGCTTGATTTTAGACTTTTGGTTGGGGCTAAAAAGGACTTTTGCTTCTTTTCGTTATAAAAGAAAGTAAATCAATAAGTTACAACCTATATGCGATACTGCAACAAGTGCAGTATGACAAGCAGGAAACGAAAACACAAATCACAAAACACAATTCTTAAAATAAGATCCTTCGACAAGCTCAGGATGACAAAGCGATAATGAACTATTAAACGAAAATAAAGTGCTTTAGTTTAAAAACGTAATACGATTCAAAACCTAGATCAAAAGCCCGTTTCAAACAAAAGCCGTCAAAAAATCAAAACGCAGAACCGTTAAGAAAATTCGACGCGAAGCATTCCGAAATTTTAGGTTCAAGAGCCTGATTTTAGACTTTTGGTTGGGGCTAAAAAGGACTTTTGTAACTTTTTGTCCCTAAAAAGTTAGAAGAAATATAATAAACAAAATAAAGGAAATCAATAAGTTACAACCTATATGCGATACTGCAACAAATGCAGTATGACAAGCAGGAAACGAAAATAAAGCACCATGATCAAAAACGTAATACGATCCAACACGTATAACGAAAGCCCATTTCGATTATATAGCATTAAAATTTATTTAATTTTCAGTACATTAAAAACATCCTCTACACGCAGATCATAACGTTTGTTTAAAGCATTTAAACTTAAACTACTTGTGGCATGTACCCAAATGACTTTCTGTTGGCATAGTAATAAAACCTCGTGAAATAATTCTTTAGACGATCCGTTTCTGTACGTTATTTTTTCATTTCCCAAATCATCTAGGCAGTAACCGACATTTTGATTTGATTGTACAATTAAATCAAGACTAAGCTTAGGATTTAAAACCAGCTCTTTACACGATCTCAAATGGTATCTCTTTTTTTTGGTAACAAAAAAGCGCATTAGATGTAGCAGAGCTGTTTTACCCGACTGTTTACCGCCTATTAATAAAATTCCTTTAACTGGATCCATTCCTACAGAAGCAATAGCCTCTTTATTACCGGTACTATAAATAAAAAGCAGGTAAAGCAATTGCCTGTTATGAGAGGGCAGTGAAAAATGCCTGCCGTAAATGTATCTTCCTTTTTTCTGCATAGAAATTAACCATTGTTCTAACTGTGTAGCCCTTTTTCTTTGTTTAAAAATAAAGTTCGTATTCATGATAACTGATTTAAAATTCAAAACAAAGGAACACAGACACGACATGCCTGTTTTACAACCTGTGAAGGAGTTGGGATGTTTTTTATGATTTGTACGTGACGTAAAACGCCTGTTTGAGTCGTTTGCTGCCATTTGGCCAAGAGGACAATTTTGACAGTATATTCTTTTCTCATTTTTGCTATACAGTTTCAAAAAAGGTTGCAACGATTTGAAAGTGATTAAGATGTTTAATTAATAAAAAAGTAAAGATCATGGCAGAACAAGATGGAATTTTTAAAATAAAAGGTACGCTGGGCGGAGTAACCTTTTATAAAACAAGAGATGGATATCTGGCTCGAGAGAAAGGAGGAGTCAGCAAGAAACGAATTGCATCGGATCCGGCATTTAAACGTACCAGAGAAAACGGCCAGGAGTTTGGAACGGCTGCACGATATGGCAAGCATCTGCGAAATGCTATTAGGTACCTGCTACAGCATTCGGCAGATAATAGGGTAGTGAGCCGTTTACACAAAGAGCTAATGCATATTTTAAAAACCGATGAAGTGAACAGCAGGGGATTGCGTACGCCTTTAAACGGGGAACTGAGGTTGTTAAACGGATTTGAATTTAACAGTCGAGGGTTGCTAACCACCACGCTATTTGCACCTTTTGAAAGTGTTTTGGATAGAACTTCAGGTACACTAAGCGTAACATTACCTGATATAATTCCTTCGCAAATGATAAAAGCACCGGAAGGCACCACTCATTTTAAAATTGTGAGCGCGGCAGCTGAATTGGATTTTATAGAAGGAGCGTCGGTTTTAACAACAGACAGCACATCGGAAATAGCATATGATGAAAACCTGTTGCCTGGAGTTACCTTGAATACAGATGTAACGGCTGCGAGTACTTTACCCTTGATGCAAGTGTTGGGAGTTGAATTCTATCAACAAATTAACGGTTCGTTTTATATGCTGAACAACGGAGCCTTCAATGCGCTTGCCATTATTAACATAGAAAAGCCATAGCTTATGTTTAGCTTAAAACGCACCTATTTGGAAAAAGCAACACATGGTGAATTGTTTTATAAAGGACAGAAGATATCGGAGACGATTGAACTGTCTTGGAATCACAATAAAAAACGTATTTCCTGTATACCGGAAGGTACCTATAAATTACGAAAAAGGTATTCGGAGAAGTTTAAATGGCATTATGTATTGCTTCATGTGCCCGATAGATCGTATATCTTGATTCATCCTGCTAATAATGCGTTAAAAGAATTGCAGGGATGTATTGCGCCCGTAATCAAAATTACCGGAATGGGCGTAGGGATAGAATCAAGAAAAGCTTTAGGGCTCTTTACTGAATATTATGATAAGGCTAAAAAAAGCGGACCGGTATATCTTGTTATAACAAACAAACGGAATGAAGTAGAAGTTACACTTTAAAAAAGAAAAATTATGGAACATATTTTAAAAAGGGCAGCGGCACCAACGCCGAAGTTTTTTAAAACCTTGCGTACTATAGGATTGGTTTTGGCAGCCGTAAGCGGTGCGGTTTTGACCGCTCCCGTAACATTACCTGCGGGAGTGGTAAGTCTGGCAGGATATCTGGCTGTAGCGGGAGGCGTTCTTTCGGCGGTTTCGCAAGTAACGGTTGATGATAAGAAGTTAAACAATAAAACGAAAGCAGATGAATGAGGAAAGAACACATTTTATAGGAGGTACCCTTTTATCGTTTATGTACAGTTTGCTACAACCCGAATTGATAAAAACCATAGTGCTAGCTATAGCAGGTACGCTTACAAGCTATGCTTGTTCGAGGTTGCTGACAGCAATTAAAAGAATGTTTAATTCGAAAAAAGAAAAAAAGTAGTAAAAGCCGGCTTATGCCGGTTTTTTACCTTTTTAAGGATTTGCTTTGTGCAAAGGCATATTTACAGTTTAAAG
Source organism: Flavobacteriaceae bacterium UBA3339 (assembly GCA_002360925.1). Taxonomy (GTDB): domain Bacteria; phylum Bacteroidota; class Bacteroidia; order Flavobacteriales; family Flavobacteriaceae; genus Flavobacterium. Next base: position 6,420 of record DERN01000001.1, read on the forward strand.
TTTTGCGGCTAAAAGAAAAAGGATTATTTTTAGTAAAACTCTTCTTTACATGAAAGAATTTAAATTTATAGGGATGGAAGAATATGCCTGTTTTACTTGCGACCATGTGATAAACAAGGAGAGAGCCATTTTATTTGTATCTCACGATGATGACGGCTATTGGCAGTTTCTATGCGGAAGTAGTGATCATTCTGAAGAAAACGCAAGAATTATTTCGTTGAAAGAAGTAACCGAATTGGATTCTTCTGTTAATGATTTATATGAACTTAAAATGAATTATGGGGCTAGAAGAGCTACAAAAGAGCACAAATGGGATATTTTTAATTTTTAACTGAATTAACATATGAAAAAACTAATACTTTTTGGGATGGTTTTGGTGTTATGGTGTTCGTGTAAACCTAAAGCGGTATATGATGAAGCTGCTTACGAAGCTATTATGAACAAATCGATTAAGCTGCATGCATATCAGCAAAAAGGACGAAATCCGTATGTTAAAGCGAATGGTTTTTCGGACACTTTATATGCAAACGACAAACTTCCTAAAGAAATGGTTGATTCTATTAACACAGCCCGAAAGCTAGAATATAGAAAAGCGGGATTTTAAGCTTCTTTAGCTTAAGATACACGGTGCAGTATGACAAGCAGGAAACGAAAATAAAGCGCCATTCTCAAAATAAGATCCTTCGACAAGCTCAGGATGACAAAGAGATAATACTATTAAACGAAAATAAAGCGCCATTATCAATAAAACGAGTGTCGATGAATTGGCAAATGCGTTAAGTAGAATCGGGAAGTGAAACGCCGTTTCGATTCTATAGCATTCAAAATTCAATTGATCGTTTTAATGATACGGCAAGATTAGAAAGAAAAGATTTGCTTCTTTTAGTCATAAAAGAAGAGAATTTAAAGCTTTATATTTGAGATAATTAAAACATCAATATGGCATTTAAAAATCGCGTTGCAGTCTATGGTTCTACTTTTAAACCACAGTTGTTAATAGAAGAAGGTTTCTTTTCGATTTTTTTTATAGAAAAAGGCTTTTTAGAAATTAAGTTAGGAACACAAGACAAGATCATTTCTGCTGGTCAAATTTTGATTAATACGCCTACAAATTTTCAAATACCAACTAAAGTGAGCGACGATTGTCAGGTAATTGGTTTAAAGTATACTCTCGATTATTTAAAAGATATTAAGACCTTAATCCATTTTTATAATATGTTTACCTACTTTGAATATCAGTATCTTCCTATTTGGAATCTTTCCTTTTCAGAACAAGAACTGATTGCTAATTTACTTAGAAAATTAAAGATTAGGGAAGAATCTATTGATGATCATTTATTTGGAGATCAACTTTTTAATTTAACTTTTACTGAGTTTATTTTAGAATTAACAGATATTGGAAGCAGACAGGATAAAAAAGCTTTTCATAATTATAATCGTTCCGAATATTTGTCTTTACAATTTCTGATTCTAGCTCGAGAACATTATAAAGAACAAACTAAACTTGAGTTTTATGCCGACAAATTAGCTGTTTCGGTAAAATATCTTTCCGAAACGGTAAAAAGTATAACAAGTAAAACAGCTAAAGATATTTTAGTAGAACTTCGAATTTCTCAAGCACGTATCTTATTATCTTCAAGTGATTTGGATATAGCTCAGATTGCCTTTGAGTTATCGTATGATTCGCCTGAATCTTTTTCAAAATTCTTTAAACAAGTTGAAGGAGTTTCTCCAAAAGCTTATAGAGAATTACATCTTTAGGTAGTTTTCACCATAATTTCAGCAGTTTCGCTATTTCAAATTTTAACTTTCACAAGTACATTTATTTTATCTAATATTTAATCAGAATATCGATTAACACGATATATAAATTGTAAGTTATGAATAACGAAAACATTGCAACATTTGCAACTTCTATTTTGCAACCCGTAACATTAGGTCCTGTAACATTACCAACTCCTGTTATAAAAGCGGCAACAAGTGAAGGACGAAGCCCTGAAGGAAAAGTAACTCAGGCTTTAATTGATTTTCATCGAGGATTTATTGAAGGTGGAGTAGGAATGACCACTTTGGCGTATTGCGCAATTTCTAAAGAAGGATTTGCTGCACCTGGAGAAATTTTAATGATAAGAGAAAACATTAGTGGACTTAAAAAGTTTACCGAAGCCATGCATGAAGCCGGCGGATTGGCATCGGCTCAATTGGGTCATGCGGGACCAGTTGCAAATAAAAAAATAACAGGTGTACAATCTATAGCACCTTCGAAATTTTTTAATTTAACGAGTCTTCAAACGTGTCGAGAAGTTACTATTAAAGAAATGAATAAGATTGTAGAGCAATTTGCTGATGCTGCCGAAGTAGCAGCCGATGCAGGTTTTGATGCGGTTGAATTACATTTTGGACATTTATATTTGGTATCTGCTTTTTTTAGCCCGTGGATTAATAAACGAAAAGATCAATATGGTGGTTCAATTGAAAATAGAACTCGATTTGCAAAAGAAATTTTATTGAAAGTAAAAGAAAGAGTAGGAAATCGTTTGGCAATCATCATCAAACTTTCGATGGACGATGGAATAAAAGGTTCTATTTGGCTTGATGAATCAACCGAAACAGCAAGGATTTTAGATGAAACTGGTGCTGTTGATGCTTTTGAACTCACAATGGGATCTTCTGTTTCTAAACAAATGTTTTTATTTAGAGGAGAAACGGATATTGATGGAATGGCAAAAACACAGAAAGGAATCATGAAATTAGGTGTTAAATGGTTTGGTAAAAAAATTCTGGGTCAATATCCTTATCAAGATCTTTATATGTTAGAGTCGGCACGTCAATTTTTGCCTGTTGTTAAAAATTCCAAATTAATTCTTTTAGGCGGCATCAATAACTTAGAACATATTATTAAAGCTAAAGAACAAGGATTTCCTTTTGTAGCTATGGGAAGGGCTTTATTGAGAGAACCTGCTATTGTTAACAAAATGAAAATAAATCCAAAAGCGCAAGGTTTATGTATTCATTGTAATAAATGTATGTTTTCGGTTTTCTTTACAACAAACTGTGTTTTTACAAAAGATTATGCAACTTCTTCACAAGAAGCTTTGTTGTAATATAAAAAATTAAAGAGAACCAACTAGTTGGTTCTCTTTATATATCAGAATTTTTATTTAGTTTTCCAATCTCTTAATTGATCGGCAGCATCCCAAAAATCAAACTCTAATTGTGATGCGTAAATAAAAGCTTTTGTCATTTTTTTACGAGTTTCCATAGAAGTTTTTTCAGCATATCGATCACATATTTCAATCGCTTTTCGAACACTTTCGCCAAATTCTTCTCCGGCATATGTTTTGATCCACGCAGTAAAAGGATTTTGATCTTCTATACGATTTTTATAAATATAATCTCCAATTTCCTTATAAATCCAAAAGCAAGGCAATACCGCTGCCATTGCAACTTCTATACTTTCGGTTGCTACCGCACTTTTAAGAAACGACGTATAATGATGACATGCCGGAAGCATTTCGCCTCGGTCTTTTACATTATAAGTTGTAAAATAAGCTTCGTGCAATCCAACTTCTGCGGCAATGGCTCCTTGCGAAAACTCTATAAACGCCTGTGTGTCTTTTATATCAGGAAGTTTTGCAGCTACCATTGCTAAAGCTCTGCTAAAATCTTCTAAGTAAAGTGAATCCTGTTTAAGGTAATATTGAAATTTTTCCATTTCAAGGGTGCCTTTCCGTAATTTTTCTATAAAAGGCATTTGTTGTATGGCTTTATAAATACTTTCGATCGAATGCCATGCTTCGTTACTCCAATTCATTTTTTATCATTTTATTTGGGTTAAACAAATGGTTTAAAGGTCCATTTCCATTTCCTGTTTTTACATCTAAGGCTTGTTCAATAGCTGTATGAACGTATACTTGTCCTAATTCTAAGGCTTCCAAAAGATTTTTACCTAACGCAAGATAACTGGCAATAGCAGACGAAAGCGTGCAACCCGAACCGTGTGTATTATTGGTTGAAAAATGCGGAAATACAAAAGAATGTATGGTTTTATCACGATCAATAAACAATGAGGTAAGTACATCGGTTTTTAAATGTCCACCTTTTAACAGAACTGATTTTGCACCTAAATTTGCTAATTTTTCTATATTTTGTTCCATATCTTGAAGTGTTTCAATTTTCTTTTTTACTAAAACCGAAGCTTCGTCCATATTAGGAGTTATAATAGTAGAAAGAGGAAATAATTCAGATACAAGAACCTCAATGGTTTCTTGATTAATAAGCTGATGTCCGCTCGTTGCAACCATAACAGGATCAAAAACTATGGGAATTTCGGGGAATTGTTTTAGTTTTTTGCTGATAATCTTAGCTAATTCAGAAGTGTGAACCATACCAATTTTTATAGCATCAGGAATAATATCGTCAAAAATGCAATCTAATTGTTCTTCAACCGCTTCTAAAGGAATAGGAAATATATTACGAACACCCTGAGTATTTTGTACTGGTAAAGCTGTTAAAATATTGGTTGCATAACAACCGAGTGCAGAAATAGTTTTTGTATCGGCTTGAATTCCGGCACCCCCGCTTCCGTCAAATCCGGCAATGCTAAGAACGGTAGGATAGGAGTATTTTTTCATTTTAGAATGAGTTTTATAAAGGTTTATAACCTGTTTAAGATTTCTTTTAATTGTTGAGCGCTTTTACGAGGGGTTTTAGACGCACAGATTTCTGATACCACTGCAATAGAATCGGCTCCGGCATTTATGATGTCGAAAACATTGTTTAAATGAATATTGCCAATAGCTACGAGAGGCTTTGTCGTTTTAGCTCGAATTTTAGTAATCCCTTCCAAACCCCATTCGGTAACTGTATTGGTTTTGGTAGCAGTACTGAAAATTGGACTTGCAGCAAGATAATCGGCACATAAACTTTCGTTTGATTCAAGCTGTTCCCAATATTCTAAAGAATAGCCGATAATACTTTTGTTACCTAATAATTTGCGAACTTCAGATGGCGGAGTGTCGGTATTTCCTACATGTACTCCAAAAGCTTCAATTTCTTTCGCAACAAGAATGTTATCGTTAATAATTAAAGGAATTCCGTAGCGATCTGTAATTGCTTTGGTTCGTTTTGCTTTAACTAGAAAGTCTTTGTTAGAACAGTCTTTTTCACGAAGTTGGATTATGTCCACACCACCTAAAATGGCTTCTTCTAAAACAATTTCAAAAGGATGATGAATACAGTCTTTTTCGGAAATAACCAAATAAAGCGGATAAGGAAAATTGGAATGCGGTATCATGAAGCTCTGTGTTTTAAAACAGTTTTAAATGTGTTTTCATCAATATTATATAAAATATCTAAAAGGTGAAGTTGCAAAGTGCCAGGTCCATTCGCTTTTCTTTGAGCCAACTCACCAGCTATACTCAATAAAGCAACAGCAGCAACAGTTGCTTCAAAATTATCATAAGCAACAGCAATGAAAGCCCCAATCAAAGCAGAAGCACTGCAACCTAATCCGGTTACTTTAGTCATCATTGGATGACCGTTATCGATCTCAACAATTTTGTTTTTGTAAATGATATAGTCGATTTCTCCCGAAATACATACAATTGCTTCTGTCTTGTTAGATATTGAGCGTGCAGCATTTAAAGCGTTCGAGCTAGCTTCGGTACTGTCAACTCCTTTTGTAATAGATGAATCTACATTTGCTAAAGCCATAATTTCAGACGCATTTCCTCTAATTACTGTTGGTTTGTTTGCTAAAAGTTGTTCTAATGTATTATTTCGAAAAGAAGTAGCACCTGCTCCTACAGGATCTAAAATCCATGGTTTTTTAAGGTACTTAAATTGTGCAGAAGCAGTGAGCATAGAAGTTACCCAATATTCGTCGAGCGTTCCGATGTTTACAACCAAAGCCTGACTAATATTCGCCATTTCCTCGATTTCGCTATGTGCATGCGACATAATAGGTGAAGCACCTACAGCCAAAAGCGCATTTGCGGTATTGTTCATTACCACGAAATTCGTGATGTTATAGACTAAAGGAGATTGGTTGCGAACTTGTTGAATGTGTTGCCAAAGTTTATTTTCCATATATCAAAAAAATGATTTAAATGACTTTAGGAGTAAACTAAAAAGCATCGCAACAGTTATTCTTTATAGAATATCAGTTAATGGATTTGCTTTTCCCTACGTCGGTATGAGCCGTATCAGGTTCCAAGGGACTCTCTCAATTCTTTTTCAGAATACCCCTAAAGCGTTCACAAACTTAGTAATTAAAATGGAACTTGATATGAATTGTCAGTAAAAAGTTAATGTTTTTAAAAACCACCTTCTTTTTTGTTTATCATTAGGTTTATTTCGATACTTAAAAACATAAGATAATTAAGAAAAACAGAAATAGAATTACCGATAAGTTATTTCTTTTTGAGTTTGGCAATTTCGCCCGGTTTTCCAAAAATGTAAAACCATTTCTCCTTTAGTTTTTTAGTAGTTTTAATATCTTCAAAAATACTTACATATTCGTGAAAATTAAGATGCAAAGGATTCATTTTATGAGTCATTTTGGTTGTAATTCCGTATGTTGGTTTTTCTTCTTCTGGTTGATATGTTCCTAAAAGTTTGTCCCAAAAAATAAAAATCGCTCCGAAGTTTTTATCGATGTATTTTTCATCCGATCCATGATGAACTCTATGGTTTGAAGGTGTTACCACAAGCCTTTCGATTACAGGATGAAGCTTGCCAATATATTCGGTATGTTGCCAAAATTGGAAAAGAACCGATATTTGATTGACAATAAAAAAGATAACCGGATGGAAGCCTAAAAAGGCCACAGGAAGAAAGAACAAAAGTTTAAAATGCTGAACCCAACTTAATCGAAACGAAACGGTTAAATTGTAATGATCTGCACTGTGATGAATAACATGCGTTGCCCAGAAAAAACGATTGAAATGCGAAACCCGATGTGCCCAGTAACTACAAAAATCATAAATTAAGAGACACGGAAAAAGCGTCCACCAATTAAGTTCCATTCTCCATGGAACCAAATTATAAATATAAACCGAACCGTATATAAAACCAATTTTGAAAAAAACATTGATAGCCACATTACCCAAACCCGAAAATAAAGAACCTAAACTTTCTTTTGTATCATAATTTTTTCTTCCAGAATACCACGAATACCAAATTTCAAGTATTGTAAGTAGGAACATAATAGGAATAGCATAAATTATGAGATCGCCCGACTGACGTTCTAAATGTTTGATATTTTCAAGAGAAATAGGCGGACTACCAAAAAAATCACTCATACATTTCGTTTAAAATATTAAATAAAACAGCTCTAAAAAGTAAAGTTTCATTCTTTAAGGAACGTCAAGTTTTTAAAACTTATTGTTTTTCAAAAAATTAAGATAATAATTTTGAATGAATTTATCTTCTCAATTTTGTAACTAATTTTAAAACTTAAGATTCGCTTAAGATTGATTCAAAAGCTTTTATAACGATAAAACACAAAATACCTTTGTTTAAAATTATTAAAAATGCTAAAAGGTATTTCAAAAAGTCGTTACAGTATTTTACTGTTTTTCAGTTTGCTATTTCTTATCATTTCGTCTGTGCTTCGAATCGTTTTAGCGGTTTGGATAAAAGGAGATTTTAACTGGAATTTTATTGAATTAATACACACATTATTTTTCGGAATAGTTTACGATATAAGTATTGTAAGCTGTTTCACGCTGCTTTTAACGTTTTACTTTATGATACTTCCAAACCGATTGGTAAATTCGGTTTTCGATCGCATTTTTGTGTATTTTGTTTACACATTATATTTGGTCATTATTTACTTTACGTTTTTTGCCGAAGTTACTTTTTGGGACGAATTTAAAAGCAGATTTAACTTTATAGCAGTCGATTATTTAATTTACACGTACGAAGTCGTTAAAAATATTCAGGAATCATATCCGCTTCCAATCTTAATTGGTGGAATTGTATTGATTACTTCTTTAACCATTTTTGGAACTAAAAAAGCGAAATCGTTTCATCATACATTTCATTCTAAACCTAAAAGAACTCAAAAGCTAGGCGTTTTTGCTTTAAATTTGATAATTGCAGTTAGTTCGCTTTATATTTTAAATAACGATACGAGTTCAACTTCCGAAAATCGATATAACAACGAAATATCAAAAGCCGGTATTTTTTCATTCTTTTCGGCTTTTAGAAACAATCATTTAAAGTACGATGAACATTATAAATCGCTTCCAATCGAAGAAGCTTTTGTACAAATGAAAGCTGAATTGCAAGATTCTAAAACCGTATTTGATCAGGAATTTAAAAATCCGTTAAGAAGAACTATTTTAGCTGCAAATCCAGATCAAATTGAACAAAAGCCTAATGTTATTTTTGTAATGATGGAAAGTATGAGTTCGTCTTTTATGCAGGAAGAATTCAACGGAAAACCAATTACGCCAAATCTTAATAACTTAGCAGAAAGCAGTATTTATTTCTCAAATATGTTTGCAAACGGAACTCGTACTGTTCGTGGAATGGAAGCGGTTACATTATCAATTCCTCCAACTCCAGGAAATAGTATTGTAAAACGTGTTGATAATCAAAATCTGTACACCGTTTCAACTGTTTTTAAAGATAAAGGATATCAAAATCTGTTTTTTTATGGAGGCGATGGTTATTTTGACAATATGAATGCATTTTTTGGTGCAAATGGTTTTGATATTTACGATCGAGGTCGCGGAAGTATTTTAAGTGATAAAATCAATACAAAACGATACAATATTAACGATGATGAGGTAACTTTTGAAAACGCTTGGGGAATTGCAGATGATGATATTTACCATAAAGTTTTAAAAGTTGCTGATGAAAAAGCGCAAGCTAAACAACCGTTTTTTGCGTTTGTTATGACTACTTCAAACCATAAACCATACACATATGAAAACGGAAAAATTGATATTCCTTCAGGAACAGGTCGTGACGGAGCTGTAAAATATGCCGATTACGCTATTGGCGAGTTCTTGGCTCAGGCAAAAAAGAAACCTTGGTTTAATAATACCGTTTTTGTATTTATTGCAGATCATTGTGCAAGCAGTGCGGGCAAAGATGCAATTGATGTAAAAAATCATCATATTCCGGCTTTTATTTATAATTTAAAAACACACGCAAACGCAAACGTATCAAAAGAAGTTTCTCAAATTGATATTTTTCCAACTTTGTTTTCTTTGTTAAATTGGAAATACACTTCTCAGTTTTACGGAAAAGATGTTTTTGATCCGCAATATCAATCGCGTTCTTTTGTAGGAACGTATATTAAATTGGGAATGAAAAAAGGAGAAGATGTGCTAATTCTTTCAGACCAAAAGAAGATCAATCAATACAAATGGATCAATCAAAATTTGGAAGATGTTAAGATCGATTCTAAATTTGAACGTTCAATTATTTCGAATTATCAAACAGCCGATTATTTATTTAGCAATCGTTTACTAAATGAAAAATAATATTATTTTTATTATCAATCCTATTGCGGGAAAAGGAAAAGGAAAAATTGTTGCGTCTATGATTCAACAATTTTTTCATGAAAAAAGTATAAATATTCAAATCTCTTTTACCGAAAAAAGCGGACACGCAACTGAATTAACGAAACAATTTATTTCTTTAAAACCCAATGCAATTGTAGCTTGCGGTGGCGACGGAACCATTAACGAAGTTGCACAAGCTTTGGTAGGTACCGATATTGCTTTAGGAATTATACCGATTGGTTCTGGAAACGGTTTGGCGGCAAATTTGCACATTCCTAAATCGATTGATAATGCATTAGAAACCATCTTAAAACAGAAAACAAAAACGATTGACGCAGGTAAAATAAATCATCAGTATTTTTTTAGTAATATTGGTTTTGGAATCGATGCCGCTGTTATTGAACAATATGCGCAGACAAAAAAAAGAAATTTTTTGGGTTATGTTTCTGCAAGCACCAAAGCTATGTTTCAGTACAAACCTAAAAGCTTTTCAATTAAAATTGACGATGAAAAAGAGTTAAAAAACGATTATTATTTTTTGTTTTGCTCTAATTCTAACGAAGCAGGTTATGGAATTTCTTTTTCTCCTAAAGCAAAATTAAACGATGGAAAATTAGATTTTCTTGCCATAAAAAAGCTTAACTTTATGGAACAAATTCAGTTTTCGATTTGTGTTTTATTGAAAAGAATCGAGAAAATGAATCAAGCCGAAGTATTACAAATTCGTTCTGCCAATTTTATCAATAATGATGCTGAAACTATTGCACAAATTGATGGAGAAACAGTTGTGTTGAACGAAAAAAACATTGAAGTTTCGGTTGTTTCTAATGCATTACACGTTATTATTCCGTAAAGAAATGAGTAAAGCAACAATTTTAATGGTGGAAGATGAAATGGGAATTGCTCATTTTATGAAACAAGGTTTAGAAGAAGAAGGCTTTTTGGTTACACATTGTATAAGTGGTGAAGAGGCTTTAAAAACAATCGATAAACAATTGTTTGATGTTATTTTATTAGACTGGATGATGTTGCATATTTCAGGTTTGGAAGTTTGTAAAACCATTAGAACATCGCAAAATAAAAACAAAAAAACGCCCATTATTTTTATAACGGCAAAAGATACGGTTCAGGATACGATTGAAGGTTTAAATGCAGGTGCGAATGATTATATAAAGAAACCTTTTGCTTTTGATGAACTTGTTGCTCGAATTCAGGTTTATCTAAGAAATACTAATCAAAAAGAACGAATTGCATTAGGAAATATAGAAGTCGATTCAAAAAAACATCAAACTTTTTTAAACGGAAATTTAGTCGATTTAACTTTAAAAGAGTTCCAGTTATTGTATTATCTGTTTCAGAATAAAGATAAAATCTGTACCCGAAAAGAAATTATTGAACACGTTTGGGACATTCATTTTGAATATGATACTGGCGTAATTGATGTTTTTGTGAATGCTATTCGAAAAAAATTAGATTTAAATAAAAACGATCCTCGTTTGCATACCATTCGCGGTGTAGGTTATATTGCTAAAGATGTTTAAAAAACTATCTATTAAAAATAGAATTGCCCTTTTTTACAGTTTCACATTTTCTATTGTGTTGCTCGTTATTTTTGCGCTTATTTTTTATGTAGTACATCTTGGAATCAACAAAACAATGTATAAAACATTAGAAGAGGAAATTAATAGCCACGTTGATTATATTCTGCACGAACCAACATTAAATAATTACGTTCAGTCACGAGAATGGGAAGAAGTTGAACATACCGATATTGCTTTAAATCCGGTTTTTATTGCTATTTACAACCAAAATTTTGAATTGGTAGAAAACTCACCTAATCTTGTTCAAAATAAATTGGAATGGAATAAAGATCAGAAAGAAAAAACGCCTTATTACGTTGATTTTAATTCGATTCAATTATTGATTTCTCAGGCAAAATTGATTCATCATGGTGAAGTTGTCGGATATGTTGTTGCAGGCGTTTCTACTAAACACAATCAATTAGCTTTAGATTATTTAAAGATTGCTTTAAAGATTATTTTTCCTCTTGCCGTTTTATTGATTTTTATTTTAGCCAGAATTATTGCTTCAAAATCTACAAAACCTGTTTTAAATGTAATTGAAACTGCGGAAATAATTTCAGAAAACAATCTTTCAGAACGTATTCAACTTCCGCAAAATAAAGATGAATTATATCGACTTTCTACCACAATTAATTCATTATTAGACCGATTAGAATTCCAAATCGTAAAAGCAAAACAATTTTCTGCCGATGCTTCGCATGAATTACGAACGCCTTTAGCTATTATAAAAGGAACTTTGGAGATTTTAATTCGCAGAGAGCGTTCGACGGAAGAGTATAATGAAAAAATTAATTATACTTTAAAACAAGTTGACCGTTTGTATAATTTGGTTGAACAGTTTTTAGTGCTTTCTAGAATAGAAAATAACAGTTTAAAAATCCAACATTCAACTTTTGATATTTCGGAAGTGATTTATGCTTCAATAGAACGTTTTCAACTTCTAAAAGAAGAAAAAAACATACAGATTAACAGCCATTTTACGTCACAAATACTTACAAATTACAAAGAACTAGTTGAAATTATAATCGACAATGTTTTGACGAATTCAATCAAATATTCAAATTTAAACGGACTTATTTCAATTTATTCTTTTGCTGAAAACAATCAATTTTCAATTGTTATAGAAGATAATGGAATTGGAATGAAAGAGCAAGATTTAGAGTTTATTCGAAACAGGTATTTCAGAATTCAAGAAGAAAACACATTATCGGTTTCCGGATCTGGTTTAGGTTTAAATATTGCAACACAATTGGCTCAATTATGTAACATTAAGCTACAAATAGAAAGCATTCAAAACAAAGGAACAAAGGTTGTTTTAACGTTCTGATTTTTAGTTTCTTTGATGTATTATCTCTTTTGTTTTTTATTAAAGACTCATTTATTTAACATCGGTTTTTTAAAGATAACTTGTATTTGAAAAAAAATAACAAGAAATTTAGCATCTAATTGTTTAAAAAAAGAATTTATGCTAAAAAGAACCGTTCTTTTATTTATGGGCAGTGTTTTAATTTTGTCTTGTAATAAAACAGTAAAAGAAGAAAATAACGAAACTTCTGTTCAAGAAATCGAAAAACAGGATGAAACACAAGCTAGTTCAACCAGTTTTAATATTGAAGATATTCCTTATTCAACTGCCGATTTAGGCGATTTTCCGTTCTTTAAATTACCCAAAGGACTAAAAGAAATGAATAAACCTTTATTAAGGAATTTCGATGTTTGCTTTTTTCCAATCGACGGAATAATGAAACCATTTGAAGGAAAATTATATAAAATAAACGTAAATGCCGAAAGAGGAGAGGAATTTTCGCAACGTTATTTTGAAAAAAGCATGGAAGATTATCTTGCTTCTGTTGGAGCTGTAAAGGTTTTTGATGGAGAAATTACAAGAGAAGCTTACGATAAATATGAAAAAGAGGATCCAAATAAGGGTGGAGAAGGTGATATTGGTTATTTTAATGAGCCAATTAAGTTTTACGTGATTCGTTCTAAAGAAAAAGGAAACATTTATGTGCAATATTCTGCTGATAATGCCAGCGGTAAACTGAATGTTTTACAAGAAGAAGCTTTTAAACAAACCATAACGAAAGTTACGGCAGATGATATTGTAAAAGATCTTTCGGAAAAAGGAAAATCGATTTTGTATATTAATTTCGATGTCGATAAATCAAATGTTACGAAAGAAGGACAAGAAGTTGTAAACCAAATTGCAACAGCTTTAAAGAAAGATAGCACTTTAAAAATTGCAATTGAAGGTCATACGGATAATACAGGAGATGTCGCGCACAACAAAAAACTTTCGAACGATCGTGCTAATTCAGTAATGAATAATTTAGTTGCAAACGGAATTGACAAAGCTAGATTAACTGCAAAAGGATTTGGTGCTGAAAAACCTTTAGTAGCGAATGATACAGACGATAACAAAGCAAAAAATCGCAGAGTAGAGTTGGTTAAAATCAATTAAATATTAGATAAACAAAAACATTCCTCTTTAAAATATTTTAAAGAGGAATGTTTTTTTAATTAATTTCCATGTTATATTTTTCTTTGATGTTGTAGTTTACATCTTTAATTATAACAGTATAAAAACCTTTTGTCAAATAAAGTTCTTTTGGTTCTTTATTATCAATAATTTCAATTATATCGGCTGGTATGCCATTATGTTCAAATTCATTATCTCGATATGCCAGAACAAGTAAAGGTTTATTTTTCTCTATTTTAGATTCAGGAATCCTATATTTTTCTTTTCCAATCAATAACCAATCAGGGCGATTGTTAATATAGTTAGTTTTGGGATGAAGCACCACAATATCTGTCTGATTATTTTTACTTTCGGTATTAAATATTTTGCCGTTTTCATTAATCAGTACAATAGGTTCTTTCTCGTTGTTTAATTTTATAAATAAATGATTGTTTTTATCTTCTGATCTTTCCAAAAATAGAGTTTGATCTATTGTTAAAGGATCAATGTTCATATTTTCTTTTAATCGTCCTGCCATTGCTTTTCCCCAAGCAGGATAATCATTTTCGTAAGCATGTGCATAACCGCAATGAATCAATACTTTTCCATTTGCCGATTTTTCGATAAACTTTTGAATGTTTTCGGCTTGTTCGATTTCTCTTTCCTTACCATTTTTACCTTCGGATGCTTCATAACCAAAAAGCGTAAATCCAATTTTTAAAGCTTCTGAAATCAAGTTGCCAAATTCAGGTTCTTTTGTATAATATCCGCTTTCTATTATAGGAAACTTTCGTTCATTAATTTCTGAATCAGAAAGTGCTTCCAGTCCAAGATATCGGTAACCATTATTGAATAAATCTTGTAAAAGAGACTTCGTAAACGTACGATGTTTGGGGATATGATGTGCCTCATTAATGATGACAATTTGCGCATTTTTAGCTTGATTTACTATGTAATCTTTTGCATTAACCTTTTTACTATTGATAAAATACAGACTGTCTTTTATTGTCGTATTTGGTTTTCTAACACCGTTTTGATCCCAAGTTTTAAGAACTTCTTTATAATATCCGTTAAAAGACAATTCTGTTGCGCCTGTTTGATACTTCCAAGCCACAGTATCTCGATTAATATGAGATATAATATCTTTAGAAAATTTGTAGTTCGTTTGCCCAAAAGTTGTTGTAACATTCAGAAATAAAATAATGGAAATAATCTTATACATGATACATTTCGTTTAATTTATAATTATTTATTTTTATAGAGAGAAGAAACCAATTCTTCTACAATAACTTATTTTCTGTCGCAATTTTGACCAATTCGATCATATTTTTGGCTTTGAATTTTTGCAATAAATTTCTGCGATGTGTTTCTACAGTGATTATTGAAATAAATAAATTATCTGCAATTTCGGCTGAAGTTTTTCCTTCAGAAATTGATTTAAGAATTTGTTGTTCTCGCTTTGTTAATCTCGGAAGTTCAAAATTATTTGCCGACGGACGCAACATAATTTCCTGTACTTCTTTGCTTAATGCCAAATCTCCCTTTATTGCATTATCGATACAATGAATGATTTCATTTGCATCTGCATTTTTTAAGATGTAGCCGTTTCCGCCGTTTTCCAAGAAACGAAATATAATGCTTCGTTCAGCTTGATTACTAATTCCGATGACAATGGTTTTAGGTGATTTCTGTTTAATTAACTGACAAAAATTTAAACCGCTTCCGTCGCTCAAAACAATATCTAGTAAAACAATATCGGTTTTATTTTCCTGAATAAAATCCAATGCAGACGATCCTTTTGTAAAAGCGAATATTTTAAATTTTTTTGCCTGATCCAATAAGGATTTTAAACCTTCCAAAACCATTGGATGATCATCAACTATTACCAAATTTAAACATTCATCTTTATACATAACATTCTACATTTATAGTGGTTCCTTTTCCTTTTTCCGATAAAATCTCTACCGTTCCATTAATTAGCGCAGTACGGTTTTTAATGTTTTTTATTCCTAAACCATAATCAACTTTAGTTGTATCAAAACCAATTCCGTCATCTTCGATCGTTAAGTTTATCGTATTTTCATGCTGACTAATTTGAACAATAACATTGCCTGCCTGAGCATATTTGATTACGTTACTGATACTTTCTTGAACTATACGATATAGTGACAATTGTATTTTAAAAGGAATGTTTTCTGACAAATCGAAAGCTTCAAACTGAATGTGAAATTGTTTTTGAGACATGGATTCGCAAAGTTCTTTTAGTGCGATTTCCAATCCGAGATTTTTTAGTGTTTCGGGCATTAAATTTCTGGAAATACGACGCATTTCTACAATCGATTTATCGATTTTTTGTAACAATTCGCTCGAGTTTTGAGTGTTTTCTTGAGAAATAGACATTCGGATATTGGCAAGCATTCCGCCCATACTATCATGTAAATCTTGAGCAATACGCTGACGTTCTTGTTCTTCGCTTTCTAATATTGCATTTTTTACTGCCAATTTTGCTTCGGTGCTTTTTTCCTTAATTTTTTGCTGATGAATAATTTCATTTTGAAGTAATCGACGTTTATTATTCCGGTAATAATTAAGAGTAATGAGTGTAATTAACAATAAAATAACGATTCCGGCAAGTGCTAAAGCTGTAATTAATTTACTGTTTTTTAAGTTAAACTGCGCTTCTTCTTCGCTACTTTTAGCAAGCAGTAATTCTTTTTCTTTACGCGCCACATCGTATTTTAGTTCTAAATCATTAATCTGTTTCTTAAAATCCTGATCATGTATTTCTATATTAAGATCGCTGTACTTTTTTAAATATTCATACGCATTTTCTGTTTTTCCTAAACCTTTATAAGCATCGGAAATATGTTTGTAAACCGAAGCTTTGTTTGCACCAACTTCATTCGTAAATGGATCTTTTTCTAATAATAAGCCTAATTGTAAAGCTTCGTTAAAACGTTTCATTTCTAATAATAAAGCCACCTTGTACATATTTATTTCATGAATATGATAGGTTTTATTTGGACCAGCTGTAAATGTTAAGGCTTTGTTGTAGGAATTTAATGCAGAGTTAAATTGATTGTTTTTTTGGAAGTATAAACCTTCTATTAAATAAAAAATACTCTTTTGATCAGAATCAGGATTGTTTTTGAGAATTTCTCTTGCTTTATCAATATAATCTTTTGCTTTATTTGTTTGATTAATTATAACATAACATTCGGCTATGCGATTATACATGCTAATCAATCTATGATTTTGATTTTCTTGAGATAGAAGAAGTTTTTCTGCATTTAAAAGGTAAACAATTGCTTTTTCGTATTGTTCTAAATTCATAAAACCTATTCCCAAACTAATGTTAAGCGTAGCAAGACGGCTATTATCTTTAGCTTTTTCGGCAAACGGAATGGCTTTATTCAGTGTTATTTCTACAAATTTTTCATCTTCATCTTCAATTTGATGAATCACCGCAATATTGTTCCAAATGTCAGATTGTATTTTGTAACTTTCTTGGTTTTCCGAAATTTTATTCAAAAAAGAATCTGCTGTTAAATAGTGTTTTTTGCTTTCTTCCAGATTTCCTTTTGAGTAATAATAATATCCTTTTTTTGCATGATACATACCTTTTAAATACAAGTTGTTATGAGCCATTTTATGCCCTTTTTCTAAATATTCAAAAGTTTTTAGCGAGTCTTTAGGTGTCCAATACGTAACTAAATTAAAGTAAATCGTTGCACGCAAACTATCGTTAGAAGCTGTCTCTAACGATTTGTATAAATCTTTAGCATATTGTTCCATATCTAACGGAAGTTGTGCGTGATTTTTTTGGGAAATTAACCCGAATAAAATGAGAAAAAACAAGGAGAATTTGTGCATCTTGATTTAAAGTTTAATACAAATATCTTTATAAAAAAGCATAAAATTTTATTGGAATTAAAAATCATGGTAAACCATTAGAAAAAAATCATGGTTTTAGATGATTGTCTTGACATTAAAATCTATAGAAATTTGTAATGTAATAAAAAATCAATATGAAAAAAGTAAACACAAAAATTGCATTCTTAGGAATGTTATCGGTATTAACATTAGGAACAATAACTGTAAGTTGTAACAGTAGCGATGATAATGTTTCTCAAGAACCAACAAAAGGAACGATTGACGCCGCTGTGGGCACTTATAAAGGAAAAATATACACAAGTGATACAAATGGTGTTTATGAATGGTTCGATGCTATTGTTGTTGTTACAAAAGAAGGTAGTAATAAATTAAAAGTTGCCGCAAAATCGGGTGAGGAATATTCTTATGTAACTCCTAAAACTTTCACTGTTGAAACAGGTGCTTTTTTTGGTGAAAATACACAAGATATTGTTTCTTTAACAGGTAGTTTAGAAGGTATTTTTCATTATTATGGTTCCAATAAAAACATTAATGTTATAACAGCTGAGCAATCTGCGACAGATGTTTGGTTTGATTTTGAAGGTGTAAAACAATAGATTAAATGCTTTTTATTTAGAAAGAAGAATGTTTAACCTATCAGAATATTAATAGTAAAATGAAAAAAACGATCTTGATTCTTGGATTGTCAGCTTTGACCGTATCTTGTAATCAATCAACAAAACAAAGCGAAAGCAAAACAGATTCTACAGAAGTATCTATTGAATCAAATCAATCAAAGACAGAAGAAGCAAATTCTTCGGCTGAATTCAATATTGAAAACATTCCATTTTCTGCTGCCGATATTGGTGATTTTCCCTTTATCAATCTACCAGAAGGATTAGAAGCCGATAAAGGTGCTATAGAAAGTAAATTTGATGTTTGCTTTTTTCCTATAAATGGTGTAATGACTCCTTTTGAAGGTAAATTGTATAAAGCAAATGTTTCTGCGATTCGTGGCGAAGAATATTCGCAACGCTATTTCGAAAAAAGCATGGAGGATTATTTGCTTTCCGTTGGAGCGGCTAAAGTTTTTGATGGCGAAATCACCAAAGAAGAATACGAACGTTATAACAAACAAGACCCTAATAAAGGTGGTTCTGGAGATATAGGATATTGGAATCAACGCATACAATTTTTTACAATTCGTACAAAAGACAAAGGGAATATTTATATCCAATTTACTTCTAATAATGCAGGAGGGAAATTAAATATTGTTCAGGAAGAAGCTTTTAAACAAACCATTACTAAAGTAACGGCTGATGAAATTGTAAAGGATTTGACTGAAAAAGGGAAGTCGATTTTATATATCAATTTCGATATTGATAAGTCTAATATTACGGCTGAAGGAAAAGAAGTGGTAACACAAATTGCCGAAGCACTTAAAAAAGATGAAAACTTAAAAATTTCGATCGAAGGACATACCGATAATACGGGTAATGCAGTTCACAACAAAAAATTATCAAATGATCGTGCGAATTCTGTAATGAATAATCTTATTGCAAACGGAATTGACAAGGCTCGATTAACTGCAAAAGGTTTTGGTTCTGAAAAACCTTTAGTAGCAAACGACTTAGACGAAAATAAAGCTAAAAATCGTCGCGTAGAACTGATTCGAACAAATTAAAAGTCTAAAAATATTAAAATCAAATAGCTATGAAAAAGACTATCTATTATTTATTATTTCCCTTTTTGAGCATTTTTGCTTCGTGCAGCACTTCAGATGATACTAATTTAAACGACGATGGAAATGGAAATCCAGCAAATAGTTCTTATTGGCCTTATGCTATAGGAAATAAATGGCAGTTTAAAAATATAGATGATCCAGAAGATACGTTTGTTCATCACATTTACAAAACCATAAACTACGAAGGAAATACCTATTTTCAAATTGAGCCTTTAAATGCATTGGAAGAAACTGAACCTACAGAAGGTACAAGAGAATATAATGGTGTATTCTATGAACTTCACGGGGCTAGTTCTCAAATGGGAGTTAATATTTCTGCTGGAACAATGAAGAGTATAAACACAAATTTAAGTGTTGGTCAAGAATGGACAGATGATTTAACTCTAACCATATCAGGTGCTGCCAGTGGAGTTATTCAACATACAAACAAAGGTAAAATAGTAGAAAAAGTTGCAAGTGTAATCATAAATGGTAAAAACTATCAAAATGTTTTAAAAACGGAGCTTATAAAAACTGTTCTTAATAGTATTACCGGAAGTAGTTTTACAATAAAATACGAAGATTGGCTCGCTAAAGGGATAGGTCCTGTTTATAGAAAAACGACCTATTACTATGATAATAATGAAGAAATAGAAGAATACCAATTAACTAGTTATTCTCTTAATTAATCCATAAAATACAGGCTGCTTCTAAAAAAGAAACAGCCTTTTTAAATATTTAATCTATGAAAAAAATAATAACAAGTATTTTTATAACAACCATCTTTCTTTTTTATAATTGTAATTCTTCAGATGATATAAAATCTACTGAAAATATAGAAGATATCAAAAGCAAACCGTTCACTGAAGGTTCTGTTGAAATGGGAATTTTTAGTAATGATATTGATCTAGGAAAACTTATAGGAAAGATAGATTTTTCTAAAGCTAACGTAAAAGAACAATATGAAAAATTAGTAGCCAATGATGCCGATGCAAAAGAAATTATTGATTTGATTGCTACTATTGGAAATCAAAATCCGTTAGCAGCTTGGGCTATGACTTTAAATATTGCTGAATGTACCTATAATATTAAAAATGATGAAGTATTAGGGAAAGTTCGCGGTTTTGGATGGACAATGGATAATTATTATAATAAATCTCAAGACAAGGCAAGTATTTATTTAGAAGCTTTGACACAAACCGATAAAATTACCGAACAGGATAAAAAAATATATTCATTTTACAAACCTTCTGAAAACAAAGGTTCTGGAGCAATGAACGATGTAGATTTTAGTCAGTTTAATCGTGAAGCAAAAAGTACAAAACAAAACATTTTAGGATATGAATGTGATGTAGTTGTTTACACTCCCAAAACAATAGATGAAAATATACCACTGCAGTTACAAAAATTAATTGTTTATACTTCGCCGTTATTTAATAATGCCATCAATTTTGCACATCCTTTTTATTTAGAAGAAAATCAAGGAATTTTACGATTAGATATTTATTATTTAAACCATGAAAAACCAACTTTGGTAATGAAACCAAAGGCGATTAAAGAAATTAAACTCACAGATAACGACTTAATCAGCAGAGTTACTACTCCGGTTTATACTCAAGATGATATAAATTGGGGCTTTAAAGCTTTAGCTATTATGATGAGCGGTTGGGCTGCATTAGAAAATTAAAGGGAAGAATAGAAGTGTTTTCACAAAATTGTTTTTAATGTTGTGGCCTACGTATTTATTACTAAATAAATTATGCAGAGTAAATACTATGAAGTTTTATGACCTTTATTTACTAATATTATTTTCGTAATCAGATAAATATTTCCATATATCTTCTATTTCAGGCCACACATTATCAGTAAAATCAGTATCGGTATTCACCAAAATTATTTTACCGATTTTAGTCGTAGGATTAAAATACATGGCAGTAAAAACTCCCGGATCAGAACCATTATGACCAATCATACTATTATTAACTTTTAAGAAACCATCTCTAAACTCAATGAATATTCCATAATTTTCTGTTTTTCCGTTATCTATAAATTCTTGTTTTTCAAACAGTTTTTTATAACTTTCTTTACTTAACAATTTTCCATTTCCTTCATATCCTTTTATTAATTCAGATAAAAATAGTCCTAAATCGTGACTAGATGTAATAAATCCTCCATCAGCATATGTTATAAGTGAATATTCGGCAATCATTTTTTCTTTGTTTGCAAATAATCTTGTGCGTTTTGTAATGTCAATATCTTCAGATTTCCAACCTGAATGATGCATTTTTAATGGTTTTAATATATAATTTTGAGTAAAAGTTCGATAATCTTGTCCAATTGCAGATTCTATAGCTAAAGCACAAAGAGCAGCAGCGATATTAGAATACTCACGCACTTCTCCAGGTTTCGAATTCAAAAACGTATTCTTTTTGTACCATTTACCATTTTCAGTCAAACTATTTTTCATGAAATCATGTAGAGATATATTTGTTTCGGGTTTATTGAAATAATCATAAACGCCTTCATTTTCATCATGTTTATCTTTAGCTAAAACATACGATTTTGCATAAATTTCATCTAAATCTGTAATTGAAGAAGTGTGATATGCCAAATGCTTAATCAATATCGGAACTTCAGGATGATTTGGATTGATAATTTTAAAAGGTAAATAATTATTGATTGGATCATTAAGATTTAATTTTCCTAATTCCTGCGCTTTAAGTAAAGAAATACCGATTAATGTCTTAGATATTGAAGCTATATTTTGAGTTGTACTCGATGTATATGTTTTATCTTCTTCAATATTTGTAAATCCAAATCCGTTTTCATAAATCAATCCCTTTTCGTTAACTACAGAAACCGAAAATCCTTTAATAGCATCTTTTTCATATGCTAATTCTAAATTTTTAGTTAGTAGATCATTGGCTTTATCAGTCTTTACTTGGCTTTTAGAAACGGTTTTACAAGAAAACAGAAAGGTTGATGTAATAAGTATTAAAAGTATATTTTTCATTGTAAAGGAAATAGCTAGTTTCACAAAATTGTTTCTAAAAATACATAAATATTAAATATTTGAAGATATTTTAAAAAATAAACCTCGTTTAAATCTTTTTTAAACGAGGTTTGTGTTTGTTTTAAATTGTAATTACAATTTTGTAAACGGTTAATTATTTTAGTCGTTATTTTTTGTATTCTTTTACAACTTGGTTGATTTTTCCAAAAATAGATTGACCTTCTTTATCTTTCATTTCAATTTCGATTCGGTCTCCAAAAGACATGAAAGGTGTTGAAGGTTTACCATCTTTTATTACTTCCAAACATCTAACTTCAGCTAAACAGCTAGCTCCGTTAAGGCTACCTTGATTAGCCACAGTTCCCGAACCAATTACAGTTCCTGCCATTAACGAACGAGTTTTAGCAGCATGCGCAATTAATTGTCCGAAATGAAATGTCATGTCAATTCCTGCATTTGGCGAACCAATCAATTTTCCGTTCAATGTTGAATTTAGAGGTAAATGAACTTTTCCGTCTTTCCAGCTATCTTCTAATTCATCAGGTGTAACAACAACAGGAGCAAAGGAAGTCCAAGGTTTTGATTGATAGAAACCAAACTGCTTAGATAGTTCGTTAGGAATTAAATTTCTTAGCGAAACATCGTTTATTATCGTAATCAATTTAATGTGTTTTAATGCTTCTTCCGGATTTAAACCTGCTGGAACGTCATCAGTTATTACCGCAACTTCCGATTCAAAATCAATTCCCCAATCTTCTTTTTCAATTTCAATATCATCATTTGCGCCAATAAACGCGTCAGAAGCTCCCATATACATTAAAGGATCTGTCCAAAAAGATTCTGGCAATTCTGCATTTCTAGCTTTGCGTACAAGTTCCACGTGCGTAACATAAGCACTTCCATCGGCCCAATGATAAGCTCTTGGAATAGGAGCCATTACTTTTAAGGACGAAAAATCTAATACATTCGATAATTTATCAGAATTTAAATCTTCATAAACAGTTTGCAATTTGTTTTGAATTTCGTTCCAATTATCTAATGCAGATTGCATGGTTTCGGCAATTTCGGGAACTTTTACAGCTTTTGTTAATTCTTTATTAACTACTACCAATTGCCCGTCTCTTGTGTTGTTATCTATTGAAGCTAATTTCATTTAATATGTTTTTATCATTATTGTTTATGTAAAATATATAGGCAAATTGCAGAATAAATTCAGTCACGAAGTTTATCTTGTGATATACAAAAACCAATATATTTTAACATGCGCTAATTTACATTTTTTGACCAAACTAAACAGAAACACAACACCAAAAAGATAAAAAATCTTCAACGTTGATTTTTAATTATAAAAAGAATAATGAAATGCGATGAAGAGAAATTTTGTTTTTATTAAAAAAACTATTTTGAAATTTCAATTGTTATAATTGAGTTTGATTTTTGAAGTGGAAACTCATTTTAGTTTTATTTGCTGAGGTTTTTTATTATCTTAATAAAAAAAATGTTTTTTACAGGATCTCGTCTTTTTTACGATCGCTATAGGTTAAATTCACCGAAGGGAAATTTCCAATTAAAGCTTACTCCCGAACAAATTATTTATCAATTTGCGGATACTATTGTAAAAGTTTTTCCTATTTTTAACCAAATACCTCATAGATTTAAGCTCAATTTTAGCAAACGTATTTTAAATTTTTTAAAACAATACGCGTTTTTAGCTAAAGAAAATGCATCATTAACCAATGCACAAAAAGTGGCTATTGCAGCAAGTTATGTAAAGCTTACATTGGGTTATCATCAATTTTTAATAAATACATTCGATACCATTGTTGTTTATCCAACAGCACAATATTTTCCTCATTTAAACGAAACTCATACCGGACATTTTAATCCAAAGATGAAAGTCATTATGTTGGCTTTAGATGAATTTGAGCACGATATTTATTATAACGAAGATGGAAAAGATGTTGCATTACATGAGTTTACTCACGCATTGTGTTTTGAAATGATGCAAGCTTATGCTAAACATCCCGATGCAGATCAATTTAAAAAAGGATTCCGTTTAATTTTTGAGTGGATCGCTATTCCACAACATAAGATGAGGATTGATCAGATCGAATTTTTACGGGCTTATGCCTTTACTGATCGATTGGAATTAGTTTCGGTTTTAATTGAATTATTTTTTGAAAAAGAAACGATTTTTAAAACACATTTTCCCGATTTGTATCAATATGTAGGCGGTATGATTAAACATCCGAAAACGAAATAGCTTTTAAATGCATTATCAATGTATTAACTAACAAATATGCAAATTCAGGTTAGAAATTAATTTCATTTATCGTATCAATCAATAGTTTTATTCTTAAAGAATATTGATTGGTCGACAATTTTTGTTGGTTAAATACTTTTTTTGGAAATTAGACGATTATGGAAGAAAGGACAATAAATCAAACAAAAATCACCAATTTAGTAGGAGTCATATTATTGGCAATATTGATATTCTTAATGATACCTTTATCATACGGAATGCAATTGCCTTTTGTATATTGGGTAAATCAGGTTGTTTTCTTTCTTTTATTACTTAGCCTTCTGTTTTTAAATACAAAATGGTTAGCTCCAACTTTTCTTTTTCAAAAAAAATATTTTCAATATTATTTTATTTTATGTGTTGTATGCGCTTTAATGATATGGATACTTAAACACTCTGGAGAATGGTTAAATCTGTCAGAAGAAATTCAGAAATCAGTTAAAGAAACGGGCTATAAACAAAAACATTGGGCTCGCGATCTCTCAGTGTTTTTTTATATTTTCCTTATTCAGATTTTAATTTTAGGTGTAAATATTGCCGGAATATTAATAAAAAAATGGCAAGACGAGAAAAATGTCCGTTTAAGATTAGAAAAAGACAAGTTAGAAATGGAACTTTCTTTTTTAAAATCTCAGATCAATCCGCACTTTTTTTTCAATAGCCTCAATACCATTAATGCATTAACTTATATTCAAGTAGAAGAATCTAGAAAAGCTATCAAGAAATTAGGCAACATCATGCGCCATCTTTTGTATAACACCACAGATCAAACATATACTTTAAAACAGGAAATAGATTTCATTAGAAATTATGTCGAGTTAATGAAAATGAGATCGCCTCAAAGAGTATTGATTGATTTTTTGGTAGATATAAAATCTCCAGAACTTAAAATTGCATCCATGATTTTTCTTCCTTTTATTGAAAATTCTTTTAAGCATGGAATAAGTGCTCAATCCGAAAGTCGTATAATTATTGGTATCGAAGAAAAGGATCATGTTCTTTTATTTTATACGAAGAATACAATTTTTGATAGGAATATAGAGGAAAAAGACGATAATAATTCACATCAAGGAATCGGAATACAGAATACCCGTCGTAGATTAGAATTATTATATCCCGATCAATATTCTTTGTCAATAACAAAGAATAAAGAGTTTAATTTACTTCTTAAAATTAATTTGAATGAAGATTAGATGTATAACGGTTGATGACGAGCCATTAGCTTTAAATATGGTTAGTACTTTTGTTAAAAAAACACCTTTCTTAGAACTTGCAGCGTCGTTTGATAATGCGATAGATGCTTTAGATTATATTCAATCTAATGATGTCCAGCTTTTATTTCTTGATATTCAAATGGCAGGTTTGACCGGAATGGAGCTAGCTCGAATTTTAATGACAGATAATAATAAAACCAAACCATATATTGTTTTTACTACAGCTTACAGTGAATTTGCTTTAGAAAGTTATAAGGTAGAAGCCGCAGATTATATTTTAAAACCTTTCGATTACGAAGATTTTATAAAAGCTGTTTCTAAAGTCCGTAATAGAATGGAACAAAAGAATGAATTGGTTGAAGGAATTCAAAACGAGCATCAGGATTATATCTTTATTAAAACAGATTCGCAAATTACAAGAGTCGAAATACGAAATATATTGTACATAGAAGCATTGAAAGATTATGTTAAGATACATGTAAATAATCATTCTAGCGCTATATTGTCTTTGATGAGTTTAAAAAAACTGGAAGATAAATTAGCTCCTTATGGTTTTTTAAGAATTCACAGATCCTATATTATTTCTTTTGCTAATGTAGACGCTCTTTTAAAAAACAGTATTAGAATTGGAGATAAAACCATTCCGGTAGGGGCAATTTACAAAGAAGAATATAACAGTTATGTAAATCAATGGATTAAGTAAAACGTAATAAATGTCATCAGATATGAAAGATACATAGAAATCTTCAAAAAACTAATTATTCTATTTTAAAGAATTTGCTTGAATCTTGTTTATTTGTTAAAAGTATAAATTGTAGTGTTTAACTCAAAAAAACACGCTTTCGTCTATATGTTTTTTTAAGATGTCTTTAATTAAAGAGATTTGATAATTCAATTAGTAATCCTTTTTAATATTTATCAAAAAAATCAAATAGCAAGAAAGTTATGAATCTTAAAAACATTACATTATTTTTATTTATTATCTGTTATCATGCTATATGGGCTCAAAGTCCAAAAGCGCAGTTAACCGGCAGAGTAATTGACTCATTAAGCAAAGAAGCTGTTTATTACGCAACTATTTCTCTAAATCCGGTTGCTGATGTTGAAAAAGTGAATGGCACGATAACGGATGAAAAAGGTAGTTTTACTTTAAAAGATATTGATCTGGGCTCGTATAATATTACGGTTGATTTTATGGGATTTGAACCTAAAACCTTTTCAAATTTTACTTTAAAACCAGGCGAGAATAATTTAGGAACTATACTTCTTCAATCTAATGAAACATATCTTTCAGAAGTTGTTATTCAAGCAGACCGCCCGATCATTGAAAACCAAATAGATCGTTTGGTATACAATGCTGAACGAGATGTTACTTCTGCAGGCGGAAATGCAATAGATGTTTTACGAAAAGTACCCATGTTATCTGTTGATATAGAAGGAAACGTTTCATTAGCGGGGAGTCAAGGAGTGAGAATTTTGATTAATGGAAAACCTTCTGGAATGATGGCAAACAATATGGGAGACGCCTTAAAAATGATTCCAGCAGATCAAATTAGAAGTATAGAGGTTATTACAAGTCCTTCCGCAAAATATGATGCCGAAGGATCTTCAGGAATTATCAATATCATAACTAAAAAGAAGGATATTGCAGGAATAAACGGATCTGTTTCAGGAGGAATTGGAACCAGACATAATAATGGAAATGCAAGTTTAAATATAAGAAAAGGTAAACTTGGGATTGTTGCTAATTTAGGAGGCAATTATATGTGGCCACAGAACGTAACTAATGAATTCGAACAATTTGACGTTTTAGGAAATCCGACAATCAAACAAAGTGCAAAAAATAAAACGACTCGTTCAGGTTTACGTGGCTCTGTTGGAATTGATTATGATTTAACAGATAACGATTTATTTTCGACAACCTTCTCTGCAAACACATTTGAGATGGGGAAAAACGGAGCTAATACGTCTCAGTTTTTCTCACCAAATAATGCCACAACTTCCTTGGTTTCTCATTTAAATCAACAAAATAAAATCAATGGTTTTGATTGGTCGGTAGATTATATCCGAAAGTTTCAAAAACCAAAACAAGAATTGGCTATATCGGGGCAATTTTCAAGAAACAATAACAATACCGATTATACTACATGGTACGAAGAAGGTTTGCGTGTAGACGAAATGGGAATAAATAGAGGTGAAAATGATGAATTAACTTTTCAGGTAGATTATGTGCAACCAATAGGAAAATCAACTTTAGAAGTGGGAGCAAAAACTATTTTAAGAGATATATCAAGTGCAATAAAAATTAGTGAATTTAGAAATGATGCTTATCAGTTACTAGATAATCGATCTTATGATTTCAATTATGATCAGGATGTTGTTGCAGCATATATTACATATGGTTTTGATTTAGGGAAAAAATATCAGGTAAAAGCAGGTTTAAGAATGGAATATACCAACTTGGAAGGACAACCAGCTGGAGATATTCAAGCTTTTAATAATAATTATACCAATTTATTACCAAGTGCCATTGTTTCCAGAAAATTAAGTCAAACATCAAGTTTGAAATTAAGTTACAATCAACGAATCCAAAGACCAAGTCTTTTTTATCTAAATCCTTTCAGAGATACTTCTGATCCCATTATTCAGAAACAAGGAAATCCCGAACTAAATCCCGAACTCTCGCATAATATTGAATTAGGTTATTCTACGTTTATTAAAAGAAATATGATTAATGCTTCGCTTTTTTACCGTAAAACAACTGATGTTATTGAAAGTTTAAATCAAATAGATCTTGTTACAACACCAGGACAGCCGATTTCATTAACAACTTTTGAAAATATAGGGAACTACGAATCTTTTGGCGTTAACTTATTTGTTTCGGTTTCTCCAATCCAAAATTTAACTTTAAGAAGCAATATCAGCTTATTTACCTATGAAGCAAAAGGAAACGCTTTTAGTACGGCGGTTAGTACCCAAACAGATGAAATGTATTTGATGTATCGCGCATTTATTAATGCAAGTTATAAAATTGATAACAGTTTGATTGTAGAATCTTTTTTAATGTTGAATTCACCAAAGCATACATTCCAAGGAACAACGCCCTCGTTTAGTATGTGGACTTTAGCGATAAAAAAAGAAATTATGGATAAAAAAGCGACAATAGGCTTAAGTGCTACAGATCCGTTTACCGAAAACAAAAAATTTAAATCGGAAGTGAAAACACCTGAATATTCACAGAATAATAGAATGAGTTTGCCTTTTAGATCGTTCGGAATCACTTTTAGTTACAATTTCGGAACAGCAGACACGAAAAGCAAAGCTAAGAAAGAAAGAGGAATTAAAAACGATGATCAGAAAAACGATGAGTCAAATCAAGGAACTCAAATGGGAAGTGGTATGTAAAAAATATCTATTTATAAGTAATAATCGTTTCTTTTGATTGGTCATTAAATTATAAAAAGTCTATTTTTGCTTTTTTAATTTAAAATAGTCCATAATGAACGAATTGATCGAAAAAATCAATGCAGAATTTGAAACTTTTAAATCAGATTCTGAAGAGCAAATGTCAAAAGGAAATAAAGCTGCGGGAACAAGAGCTCGTAAAGCAACTTTAAACTTAGAAAAGCTTTTGAAAGAATTTAGAAAAGCATCGTTAGAAGCTTCTAAAGCTTAATAATAATCCCTCCGTTTTCGGAGGGATTATTATTTTGTTTTCATCCAAAAATAAAGAGTCTCTAGCATTAAACGCTTTCTATATCAAGAAGCTTATAATAACGAAAAGAGTCAAATTATTATATCAATATTAAATAACACGTTATTATAAATTAAATCTTATTTTTAGCTTTTATATAATTTATAACATGAAATTGAAGACGAATTTATCCAGGTTGGGTGTTTTAATTTTAACCATTATATTTCTTATGACAGCCGTTGTATTTGAAATTTTAGAATTAGGCTCGTTACCGGCTCAGTTTTTTGGAACACTTTTAGGTGTAGTCATTACAGCGATTATTACGGTTTTACTTTTGCAAGGACAAACTAAAAGTGAAGAATCTAGAGAGCGTAATCTTATGGTTTTTGAGAAAAAACAAGAGGTTTACTTTCATTTTTTGACTCAATTGAACGTTATTTTACAAAAAGAAAATCTAACGCTTCATCTTAATCATGCAAAGATTTTAGAAAAAGAAGTAAACAGCCTACAGGATTTACTTTTTGAAATAGGTTATTTGCAAATGCACACTTCTTCTGAAACATTTGATAAAATATTGAAACTGGTAGGAAATTTATTAGAAGAAAGTAAAAAACTAAAAAGAGTAGATATTAAATCAGAAAAAGATTTTGAAGCCTATTATAAAGTTTTATCAAAAGATTTTTTTGTTATTGTATCACTTTTAAAGTTAGAGTTATATAAATCGACTCCGGCAAATATTGATAACGAGCAATTAGAACGCATTATTAAACTTTCATTTTAATTTTGTTTGAAATTTTTTTATTCTAACAGTAAAAAACGGAACCTATGAAAATTGAAAATATTTTTGATAACAATAAAGAATGGATTAAAGAAAATCTTTCAATCGACAAAGATTACTTTAAAAACTTGGCTAAAGATCAAACGCCGGAAATTCTTTATATAGGTTGTTCAGATAGTCGTGTTTCGGCCGAAGAACTTATGGGAATTGAACCAGGAGTTGCTTTTGTTCACCGAAATATTGCCAATATTGTTCCCAATATGGATATAAATTCTAAATCGGTAATAGATTATGCTGTTAGCCATTTAAAGGTAAAACATATTGTAATTTGCGGACATTATGATTGCGGAGGAATAAAAGCCGCAATGGGAGATGAGAATTTGGGAATTTTAAATCCTTGGCTGGGAAATATTCGCGATGTTTATCGTTTGCATTTTACAGAACTAAATTGTATTCAAGATCTTAGCAAAAGGTGCGATCGATTGGTAGAGTTAAATGTTGCAGAACAATGTTTAAATGTTTTAAAAATTTCGAATATTCAAGAAGCTATTTTAAATAAACAATTAACCATTTATGGTTGGGTTTTTGATATTAAAACAGGATTATTGATTGACTTAACAAGTCAAATAATGAATGAATTTAAAATGAATGCTTCTCAAGCAAAAGAAATATATCGTATAAAGTAGATTTTAGAAAAGATTTATTAGGTTATAAAATTAATAATATGAGATTTTTTCTAGAAAAATCTCATATCTAATCTCAACTTTTACCTGTTTCTTTTATATAATTTTTTAAATTCTTTAGAAGGAAGTTTTATCAGTCTGTTTAAATAATAAAATCTAACGTTTATTTGTTATTAAGCTTTTGGACTTACTTCCGAAATTCCCCAACGGTTCATATCTGCATGCTCAAAATCCCATTTGTATCTATCCGGAATAGTTCCTAACAACATACTCCCAACTTTCATTGAAGGAAATATTTCTTCATAAGTAAGCATTTCGTTTAACGAAACGCGTCGGTAAATATGAGCGCGGGTAATGTTTTTCATGTCATCTAGTCCCGAAGCTCCCAACAGTTCCACAAAACTTTCAACCGTTCCTTTGTGATAATTAGCCATTCGTACTTTTTTATCGGCAACGTCTAAACCAATAGTTAGTTTAGGATCTTGAGTCGCAATTCCTGTAGGACATTGGTTGGTGTTGCATAAAAGCGCCTGAATACAACCAATAGCAATCATCATTGCACGAGCAGCATTACATGTATCGGCACCTAAAGCCATTGCGCGCGCAATATGGAATGAAGAAGTTACTTTTCCGGATGCAATTAATCTGATGTGTTGACGAATTCCCATTCCGGTTAAGATATTATGAACAAAAGCTAATCCGTCCAGCATAGGTGCTCCTATATAATTTGAAAACTCCTGAGGAGCAGCACCTGTTCCGCCTTCTCCGCCGTCAACT
Organism: Flavobacteriaceae bacterium UBA3339; assembly: GCA_002360925.1. GTDB lineage: Bacteria > Bacteroidota > Bacteroidia > Flavobacteriales > Flavobacteriaceae > Flavobacterium. Next base: position 38,039 of record DERN01000001.1, read on the forward strand.
GTTATAAAATCGGGATAAATATCCAAATGAATCATTGCTTTACAAATAGATATAAACTCGGCTTTGTGCCCAATACACAGTTTAAAACCAATGGGTTTCCCTTCCGACAATTCTCTTAACTTTTGTATAAACTGAACCAATTCTAGAGGTGAATTAAATGCCGAATGATATGGGGGAGAAGCTACTATTGTATGCGGTTTTACATGTCTTATCAAAGCAATTTCTTCTGTGTTTTTAGATGCAGGTAATATTCCTCCGTGTCCCGGTTTTGCTCCTTGCGAAATTTTAAGCTCAATCATTTTAACGCTTGGCAGTTTTGCTTTTTCGGCAAATAATTCGTCATTAAAATTCCCGGCTTCATCTCTACAGCCAAAATATCCCGTACCTATCTGCCAAATAAGATCACCACCGTTTTTTAAATGATAAGGGCTAATTCCTCCTTCGCCTGTATTATGGGCAAAACCTCCTAATTTGGCACCTCCGTTCATTGCTTCTACAGCCTGAGCACTTAAAGATCCAAAACTCATGGCCGATATATTAAGGATACTTGCCGAATAAGGCTGTTTGCAATCTTTATTTCCAAAAAGAATTCTAGGATTTTGATTTAATTTTTCAAATGCTTTTGGAGCAATCGAATGGCACATCCACTCATAACCTTCGGCGTAAACGTCTAACTGAGTTCCAAACGGAACCGTTTCCAATTCTTTTTTAGCACGTTGGTAAATGGTTGCTCGATCAATGCGACTAATTGGTTTTCCGTCAGTATCCGATTCAATAAAGTATTGGTACATTTTCGGACGCAGTTCTTCCATCACATAACGCAGTCTTCCAAAAACGGGATAAATCCGCCTAAGAGTATGTTTTTTCTGATACATATCCTGATATCCCATAATAACAAATACCAAAACGATAACAAAAAGAACGCCCCAGTTTCTGTTTAAAAATAAGGTAAGGGCAAGCGTCACGACCAAAAGCAGGCTCGAAAAAAGAACAAATTGTTTACGCATACGTCGAGTTGTTTATAACCATAACTTATTGTATTAAAACAAGAGTTTAGGTTAATTATTGAATTGATTAAAAAATGTTTTGACTTTTTGATGTTGATTATAAATTTACACATTAAAAGCACATAAAAAATAAGATATGATAAAATATTAAAGAATAAAATACTGTTTTTATATTCAAGCCTCCTGCTGTAATCATACTATATGTTGGTCCGTTTTTTTATCTTTACCATATGCAGATAAAAATAAGAAAAGAGGAAAAGGAAGATTTTAATACAGTTTTTAAGCTGATTGAAGAAGCTTTTAGAAATGAAGAATACAGCGATCATAAAGAACAATATTTAGTTGAACGATTAAGAAAATCGGATGCTTTTATACCAGAATTGTCTATTGTTGCAGAGCTAGATAATGAAATAGTTGGTTATATATTACTTACTAAAATAACGATTATAGATAGTCAAAAGAATCTACATCCGTCGCTAGCTTTGGCTCCGGTAGCTGTTTCGAAACGATTTCAACGTAAGGGAATTGGAGTAAAATTAATTACTTATGCGCATGAGAAAGCTAAAGAATTGGGATTTAGTTCAGTTGTTTTATTAGGACATGAAAACTATTATCCTAAGTTTGGATATAAACCAACCATTGCATTTGGAATAAAGTTACCTTTTGATGTTCCTGAGGCTAATAGTATGATAATAGAATTATTCGAAAATGCTCTACAAAATGTCTCGGGAACGGTTCATTATCCGAAAGAGTTTGAAATTGAATAAAGGAAACATTTTGACGTTCTATTACAAAACTTCTTAATATATAATCGGATATTTTACTTGCTTTAAAAAGTACATTATTTTACTCTTCCCTTTTAAAGAAGATAGCTGAATAATCGTAAATTTGAAATTAAATTAGAGTTAAAGTGATAAAAGTACTTATAATAGATGATGAAGAGAAATTGAGAAGCTTACTTTCTAAAATTATTAGTTTAGAAGGGTTTGAAGTTTTTCAGGCATCAACTATTAAATTAGGATTAAAAAGATTAGAATCAAAAGATATAGACGTTGTAATCTGTGATGTTAAATTACCAGATGGAAATGGTATTGAAACTGCTAAAATCATTAAAAACAACCACCCAGAGGTTGAAGTAATTCTATTAACTGCTTTTGGAACTATTACAGATGGCGTGCAAGCCATTAAAAATGGCGCTTTTGATTATATTACCAAAGGTGACGATAACAATAAAATTATTCCGCTTTTGTACAAAGCCAGTGAAAAGGCAACTTTAAATAAAAAACTTCAAAAGTTAGAAAATCAGTTAAGTGAAAAACATTCTTTTGAAAAAATCATCGGTAAATCAACTTCATTATTAAAAGCAGTCGAATTAGCAAAAAAAGTAGCAACAACACCTACAACTGTTTTGTTAACAGGAGAAACAGGAACGGGAAAAGAAATTTTTGCACAGGCTATTCATCAAGCAAGCAATCGATCTTCAGAAAATTTTGTAGCCATAAACTGTTCTGCTTTTAGCAAGGAGTTATTAGAAAATGAATTATTTGGTCATAAAGAAGGAGCGTTTACAGGAGCTTCCAAAAATCAGAAAGGATTGTTTGAAGAAGCGCATAAAGGAACCATTTTTTTGGACGAAATAGGCGAACTGGCATTAGATTTACAAGCAAAAATATTACGTGTTTTAGAAACAGGAGAATTTTTACGAGTAGGCGACTCAAAACCTATTAAAGTTGATGTGCGTGTTATTGCTGCTACTAATCGAAAATTAGAAGAAGAAATACAAAAAGAGCATTTTAGAAGTGATTTGTTTTATCGGTTAGCCGTTTTTGAAATTCATTTGCCATCGTTGCGCGAACGAAAAAAAGACATTTTGCTTTTGGCAGATTATTATGTCAATTACTTTGCCTTACAAACTAGCCGAAAACCATTAAAACTATCAGAAGAATACGCAACAGCGCTTGAAAATAATAATTGGAAAGGAAATATTCGCGAACTTAAAAACGTAATTGAACGAAGCGTGATTCTTACAGATTCAGATGTTTTACAAACAGATACACTTCCTGCAGATTTTTTAAATGAAGTTGGTTCTACTAAGGCTCTTTCGTCATTTTCAATGGCGAACATAGAAAAAAAACATATTCAAAAAATCCTTCAACATACTGGAGGAAATAAAGCAGAAACTGCTCGTTTACTCGAAATAGGAATTGCAACACTTTATAGAAAAATAGAAGAATACCATCTTTAAATCAGATGTATCATATTGAGAAAAGCCTATCATTTTGATAGGCTTTTTTTTATTTCTAAATAATTTGTTTGTTTTTATTTGTTTGATTTATAGTTGTTTGTGATTGTTTGGTTGTTTTTGGAACATAAGTTGGCATAAGGCTTCAAAACAATTTAAAAATGAAACATAAAAATGAATGTTCAAGAAGAAGAACAGAACCTCCATCGCTTCCAAAATGGCTTAAATCTTATCATTTAATGCTTTTTGCATTTCTTGTTTTTATGATACTCGGCACGTGTATAAAAACCTTTTTTTAATAAAACCATAGAAAATATGATGACTATAGTACTTGTATTAGCCGGACTTGCTTGTTTTGGCTTGTTCATAAAATCGATTGATTTTTTCGATAAACTCTAAAAAGTAAAAACAAAGATTAAAAATAAAAACAAAAAACATGATGGCATTGTTCCTTATTGTTATAGCAGTATTTATCTACATCTGCTATGTGCTTCTTAAACCAGAAGAATTTTAACCCATTACAATTATGAAATTTAATTACTCATCGTTAAGAGATATAGGACAGGTGATTTTAATATTTCTTATGATTTTAGGATGTGTAAAACTGTTTGGATGGATGTTTAAAAACCTATTTAATTAATTAAAATGAATACAGAAATATTAGGGATTATTGCAATGTTTACAGTAACGGTAGTTTTGGCAATACCGTTGGGAAGATATATTGCAAAAGTATTTGGAAACGAAAAAACAATTCTAGATCCCATTTTTAATCCAGTAGAAAGAATTTTTTATAAAATAAGCGGTTTAAATCCGCAAACCGAAATGAACTGGAAACAACAAATGTTTGCTTTAGTAACTATTAACATGATTTGGTTCTTGTTGGGAATACTTATCTTAATGACTCAAGGAAACCTGCCTTTAAATCCAGATCAAAATCCAAGTATGCCTGCCGATTTGGCTTTTAATACGGTTATCTCGTTTGTGGTGAACTGTAATTTACAACATTATTCGGGCGAAACAGGTTTAAGCTACCTAGGGCAGTATTGGTTAATGTTTTTACAATTTGTTAGTGCGGGTACAGGAATGGCAGCGGCTGCTGTGTTGTTTCGAGCTTTTAGAGACAAATCAACGCAAAACTTAGGGAACTTTTATAACTTTTTTGTAAAATCTTGTACTCGAATTTTATTACCTATTGCATTTGTAGTGGCCGTTATTTTGGTTTTCGAAGGAACTCCAATGACATTTGAAGGCAAAGATACCATGACCAATTTACAAGGAGAACAGGTAGAGGTTTCCAGAGGACCAGCTGCGGCTTTTATTGCTATAAAACATGTAGGTACAAATGGAGGTGGTTTTTTTGGTGTTAACTCGAATCATCCTTTTGAAAACCCTTCTTATTTGTCAAATATGGTTGAAATGTTTGCTCAAACCATTATTCCCATTGCGATGATTTTTGCATTTGGATATTTTATCCGAAGAAAAAAACTATCGTGGATGATTTTTGGAGTCATGACAGTTGGTTTCTTATCATTAGCAATTCCTAATATTAATATGGAAATAAATGGGAATCCAGCTATTTCGGCTATGGGAATAGATAATTCGTTAGGTGCCATGGAAGGAAAAGATATTAGAATAGGTGCACCGGCTGCTGGTTTTTGGAGTATTGTAACTACCGTTATTTCAACAGGATCTATTAACTCAATGCACGATAGTACCATGCCGCTTTCAGGAATGAACGAATTACTTGCTATGATGATTAATGCCTTTTATGGAGGCGTTGGTGTTGGAATGCTTAACTTTTTTATATTCATAATTCTGGCTGTGTTTATTAGTGGTTTAATGGTAGGGCGCACACCTGAGTTTTTAGGTAAAAAAGTCGAAGCACGTGAAATGAAAATAGCTATGATGATAGCGTTGTTACATCCTTTTTTAATATTGGTAGGTACTGCATTAGCAGCTGCATTGCCGCAATACACTGCTGAAACTTTAAACAATCCTGGTTTTCATGGATTAAGTGAGATGTTGTATGAATACACCTCTTCATCAGCAAATAATGGTAGTGGTTTTGAAGGTTTGGGTGATAATACAATATGGTGGAATATCAGTACAGGTTTTGTACTTATTTTATCGCGTTTCTTACCTATTATTGGTCCGGTAGCTATCGCTGGTTTGTTGGCACAGAAAAAATACATTCCAGAAGGCGATGGAACTTTAAAAACCGATACAGCAACTTTTGGACTTATGGTATTTGTAATTATAGCAATTGTTGCAGCCTTATCCTTTTTCCCTGTATTGGCGTTAGGACCTATTGCCGAGTTTTTTACACTTTATTAATGAAACAGCTTAAAGATTTAAAAATGAATAATAATACCTCATTGTTTCAAAAAAGTATGGTTCAAGAAGCCTTGAAACAATCATTCGTAAAACTCAACCCAAAGTTAATGTTTCGTAATTCGGTAATGTTTACGGTATGGATTGGAACATTTGTAATGTTTATAGTAAGCTTATGGACGCTTGTAGGTGCAAAAGAACAAGGAAGTTTTGGATATAATTTTACTGTATTTATCGTACTATTACTTACATTGTTGTTTGCTAATTTTGCCGAAGCTATTGCCGAAGCACGTGGTAAAGCCCAAGCCGACAGTTTACGTAAAACTAGAGAAGAAACGCCTGCTATTCTTCAGAACGGTCAAACCATTTCTTCGGCTCAACTTAAAAAAGGAGATGTTTTTGTTTGCGAGGCAGGTGATGTGATTCCTTCTGACGGAGAAATTATTGAAGGACTTGCTACGATAGATGAAAGCGCCATTACAGGTGAATCAGCACCCGTAATCAGAGAAGCAGGTGGCGATAAAAGTTCGGTTACAGGTGGTACCAAAGTACTTTCAGATAGAATAGTGGTACAAGTAACCACGCAACCAGGTGAAAGTTTTTTAGATAAAATGATTGCTTTGGTAGAAGGAGCAGCACGTCAAAAAACACCGAACGAAATTGCTTTAACTATTCTTTTAGCTGGTTTTACTTTAGTGTTCATTATCGTATGCGTTACGTTAAAACCTTTTGCAGATTATTCTAATGTAAGCATTACTATTGCCTCGTTTATCGCACTATTTGTTTGTTTGATTCCTACAACTATTGGAGGATTGCTTTCTGCTATTGGTATTGCAGGAATGGATAGAGCGCTAAGAGCCAATGTCATTACAAAAAGCGGAAAAGCTGTAGAAACAGCAGGAGATATTGATGTGCTATTGCTTGATAAAACAGGAACTATTACCATTGGTAACCGTAAAGCAACACATTTTTACCCAGCAAACGGTATTGATAAAGTACAATTAATTAAAGCTGCGGTTTTGAGTTCTATGGCTGATGAAACGCCTGAAGGAAAGTCGATTATAGAATTGGCAGGTATCAATCCAACAAGTTATACTGTAAAAAATCCAGAGTTTGTGAAGTTTACTGCCGAAACACGCAGTTCGGGTATCAATTATGAAAATATTCGTATTCGAAAAGGAGCAACAGATTCTATTAAAAATATGATTATTCAGGCAGGAAATAGTTTTCCGCAAGAAGTGGAAGATCAAGCCAAAGAGATTTCAAAAAACGGAGGAACGCCACTTGTGGTTTCTGAAAATGAGAACGCTTTAGGAGTGATTGAATTGCAGGATATTATCAAAACAGGTATCCAAGAACGTTTTGAGCGTCTTCGAAAAATGGGAATAAAAACAGTAATGGTTACAGGAGACAATCCGTTAACAGCAAAATTTATAGCTGATAAGGCGGGAGTAGATGATTTTATTGCCGAAGCCAAACCTGAGGATAAGATGAATTACATCAAAAAAGAACAATCAGAAGGGCGATTGGTAGCCATGATGGGTGACGGAACGAATGATGCTCCTGCTTTAGCACAAGCCGATGTAGGTGTAGCCATGAATAGTGGAACACAAGCTGCTAAAGAAGCTGGTAATATGGTAGATCTTGACAACGACCCAACCAAGTTGATTGAAGTGGTAGAAATTGGAAAGCAATTGTTAATGACTCGTGGTACACTAACAACTTTTAGTATTGCAAATGATGTGGCTAAATATTTTGCTATTATTCCGGCACTTTTCATCACAGCTATTCCGGCATTACAAAGTTTAAACATTATAAAACTTCACAGCCCTGAAAGTGCCATTTTATCAGCGGTTATATTTAATGCTATTATCATTCCAATGTTAATTCCGTTGGCTTTAAAAGGAGTTGCTTACAAGCCAATTGGGGCAAGTGCTTTACTTCGTCGCAACTTGTTAATATTCGGTTTAGGAGGAGTTTTGGTTCCTTTTATTGGTATCAAGCTAATTGATATGCTGATATCCGTTTTCTTTTAATTTTTAATACTTAAAAAAATGAAAAAACATATTTTACCTGCATTAAAGTTAACGTTTGTAATGATTGTATTCTTCACTGTTATTTATCCACTTGCGGTATGGGGCATTGCACAAATGGCACCCAATTCAGGAAAAGGAGAAATACTAGAATTTGATGGGAAAAAATATTACACAAATATTGGTCAATCATTTACAAAAGACGAATATTTCTGGTCAAGACCATCGGCAGTTGGTTATGATGCTTCTGGTTCTGGAGCAAGTAATAAAGGTCCATCCAACAAAGAGTATCTCGCCGAAGTACAAGCGCGAATTGATACTTTTTTAATGCGAAATCCTGGAATTCAAAAAGAAGCAATTCCTGTAGATTTGGTAACAGCTAGTGGTAGCGGTTTAGATCCCAATTTCTCCGTTCAAGCTGCTAAAGTACAAGTTAAAAGAATTGCTAAAATTAGAGGTATAGAGGAAGCTCAATTAAATAAATTGATCGATGATCAAATCGAAAGGCCGTTATGGGGATTATTCGGTCCTGAAAAAATCAATGTTTTACAATTAAATATCGCTTTAGATAAGCTTACAAAATAAATATTTACTCTTTTTTTAACGATTGGGTGAAAAGAACTACAAACCCAATCGTTTTAAACTATTAATGAACTTCAAAATGAAAAAAACAATCTTGTTTTTGGCAGTAATGCTAGGAGCAACCATAAATGCATATACACAAGAAATAGAGAAAAAATCATTGACTATAAGTGGTTATGCCGAAGTATATTATCAATACGATTTTAACAATCCTGAAACAAATAACCGTCCTGATTTTGTTTACAGTTTAAGTAGAAATAACGAAGTAAGCTTAAATTTAGGTTTTATTAAAGCTGCTTATGAAACCGAAAAAGTAAGAGCAAACTTAAGCGTTGGAGTAGGATCATATATGAATGCGAATTATAGTACAGAACCTAACGTACTTAAAAATATTTATGAAGCAAATGTAGGCGTAAAGCTTTCTAAAAAACATAATTTGTGGTTAGATGCTGGAATCATGCCTGCACATATTGGATCAGAGAGTGCCATAGGTGCCGATTGCTTTACTTTAACGCGTAGTATGATGGCTGATAATTCGCCTTATTTCGAAACAGGAGCCAAATTATCGTACAACACAGCAAACGGAAAGTGGAGTATGGCGGCATTAGTATTAAATGGCTGGCAACGAATTCAAAGAGTAGAAGGCAATACAACACAAGCTTTCGGACATCAATTAACGTATCATCCAACCGATAAAATCACTTTAAATAGCAGTTCTTTTATTGGAAATGATTTTCCAGATAGCGAACGTAAAATGCGCTATTTCCATAATCTGTATGGACAAGTTAAGTTAAGCGAAACAGTCGCTTTTATTGCAGGGTTCGATATTGGAGTACAACAAAAAGAAAAAAATAGTACAAATTATAACACTTGGTACACACCCGCTGCTATTGTAAAATGGTCTCCTTCAGAAAAAATCAATTTAGCAGCTAGAGTAGAATATTATAACGACAAAGATGGCGTGATTATCAAAACCGACACAGCTAATGGTTTTCAAACTTTTGGAGCTTCTTTAAATGTTGATTACTACATTTTATCTAAAGTAGTTTGGCGAACCGAGGTTAAGAACTTAAGTAGTAAAGATGCAATTTTTGTAAACCAAAGTAATGAAATGAAAAAAGATAACGTTTCAATAATTACATCCTTAGCAGTACGTTTTTAAAATTCAATAATTTTCTCATTCCCTTCATCTTGTTGTGAAGAGGAATGAGTACTTTTAGTAAAGTTATGGACGAAAGAAAAAGTGCGGAACATTTTTTAGATTTAATTCAAAAGGCACGCAGAGGTAAATTTAAACTTTATATAGGTATGAGCGCAGGTGTGGGTAAAACCTACCGAATGTTGCAAGAAGCGCATACCCTTTTACGAAATGGTATAGACGTAAAAATTGGTTACGTAGAAACGCATAATCGGGAAGAAACACATGCTTTGTTAGAAGGTTTACCTGTAATTCCTCGTAGAAAATTATTTTATAAAGGAAAGGAATTAGAGGAATTCGATTTACAAGCTGTACTTAACTTGCGTCCGGAAATTGTAATTATTGACGAGTTAGCGCATACCAATATTGAAGGAAGTGAAAACGATAAACGCTGGCAAGATGTGATAGATGTTTTGGATGCCGGAATTAATGTTATAAGCGCAGTGAACATTCAACATATCGAAAGTTTAAATGCCGAAATAAAAGAGATTACAGGGATTGATGTGCAAGAAAGAATTCCTGATAGTGTAGTAGCACAGGCAGATGAAGTAGTAAATATTGATTTAACTGCCGAAGATTTAATTGATCGATTAAAAGAAGGTAAAATTTACGATTTTTCGAAAGTAGCAGCTGCTTTAAACAATTTTTTTAAAAGCGAACATATTCTGCAATTAAGAGAATTGGCATTAAAAGAAGTAGCCTCGCAAGTGCAACGAAAAGTAGAAACCGAATTGGTTTTACCGCGAAATGTTAAAAAAGATCGTTTTTTAGCTTGTATCAGTTCCAATGAAATTACAGCGAAAAAAGTCATTCGTAAAACAGCTCGTTTAGCTAATTATTACAACAGTAAGTGGTACGTCATGTATGTACAAACACCCAAAGAAGCATCGCATAAAATAGCATTAGATAAACAGCGATATCTGATTAATAATTTTAAATTAGCTACTGAACTTGGAGCCGAAATCATTAAAGTAAAATCTAAAAACACAACAAAAGCAATCATTAAAGAATGTGAAGAACGTAAAATAACAACCGTTTGCATCGGTAAACCTCATATTACATTGGCTAAAATAATCTGGGCAACCGATACTTTTAATGCCTTATTGAATAAATTATCGAACGAAAATATTGATCTTGTAATATTGTCTTAAGATGAGAATTAAAGCAAAACTAACTTTCGGAGTAGGATTACTTTTTTTACTGATTTTTGCATTAGCCGCTATTAGTGGCTGGTATGTAAATCAACTAAAAAAAGATACTAGCAATATTTTAGCTGCCAATTACAACACATTGCTTTATTCGAGAAATATGTTGTTAGCGTTAGAAGATTTGTCGACAGATAAAGTTGCAATCGAAACATTTCAAAAAAACATTAATCTGCAAAAGTTAAATGTTACGGAAATAGGCGAATTAGAAGCTACGAATCTAATCATTAAACATTTCGAACTTTTAAAAGAAAATCAGAACGATGTAAAACTTGTTTCATCTACCCGAAAAGATATTACCGAATTAATGCGGTTAAACATGGAGGCTATTAGTAGAAAAAGCAATATTGCAGATGATACTGCTCAAAGAGCCATTGTTATTATTTTGGTTACAGGAACTTTGTGTTTTTTAATTGCGTTTATTTTACTTGTAAACCTTCCTTCAAATATTGCAAATCCTATTAAAGAACTTACCGAAAGTATCAAGGAAATTGCCGGACAGAACTATAAAAAACGTGTACATTTTGAAAGTCATAATGAATTTGGTGATTTGGCAAAATCATTTAATACTATGGCAGAAAAGCTGGAAGAATATTCAGAGAGTAAATTAGACAAAATTTTAAAAGGTAAAAAACGAATCGAAACCTTAATCGATAATTTACACGATCCGGTTATTGGTATTGATGAAAACAAAAAAGTACTTTTTGCAAATGAAGAAGCTTTACATATTTCAGGTTTGAAAAAAGATGAGGTTATTGGAAAACCTATTCAGGATATAGCCGTTACAAACGATTTAATTCGAACTATTATTAAAGATATTTTTCTTCCGGAACAAGATTTAAAAGAAGAACCTTTAAAGATTTATGCAAACCAGAAAGAAAGTTATTTCGAAAAAGAAGTAGTAAATATTAACATTATTCCTACAGGAGAAGAAGAAAGCGAATTTATAGGACAAGTCATTTTATTACGAAATATTACGCCGTTTAAAGAATTAGATTTAGCAAAAACTAACTTTATGGGTACCGTTTCGCACGAGTTTAAAACTCCTATTGCTTCTATACAAATGGGAATTCAGTTGTTAGAGAACAATCAAATAGGAAGCTTAAACGACGAACAACACGAATTGGTAAAAGGAATAAAAGATGACACGAATCGTTTGTTAAAAATCACTTCAGAGTTACTAAACATAACACAGGTCGAAAGTGGTTCTATCCAAATTAATCTAACACCTACAGCTATACAGCCAATTATAGATTATGCTATTAATGCAAATAAAGCGCTCGCCGATTTTAAAAATATTAAGTTAGAAGTAACGAATAATGTAAACGATTTAATTTATGCCGATAGCGAAAAAACCGCTTGGGTACTTACTAATTTAATTTCGAATGCTATTCGTTATTCTTATGAAAATGCAAGCGTTATGATTCATGTTGAGAAAGAAAATGAAATGATCCAGTTTTCTGTAACAGATAAAGGGCAGGGAATAGAACAACAGTATCTTACAAAAATATTTGAACGTTATTTTCGCATTCCGGGAACCAAAAAGGAAGGTACCGGTTTGGGATTAAGTATAAGCAAAGAATTTATTGAAGCGCAAAAAGGTGCTATTTGGGTAGAAAGTGAATACGGTTCCGGAAGCTCGTTTTATTTTACACTTAGCTCTCAAGTTTAAAAATTTATTATACTCATCTTTGTTTTTATATTATAGTGACTTATTAAAGTAAGAACTTTAAGTTATGTAAAACTGAGCTTTTTATAAGTAACTAAAACACAATGAGTGTTTACATCTATTCTTGTTTTTCTACTAAATATTTCCAATATCGTTTAGGTACATATTGCAAATGCAGTTTTATGTTTCGTCTTGCTTCAATGTTGGTGCTTTTATAGTAACTTTTCCAAAGATTTTTAAAATGCTCATCTTTCTCATCTAATGTAATTACAGCGTCTGTTGTTAAAGCTTGCTTTTCTTGTGGCAATAGTGTTACTTCTTGTACTGTTTGTTTATTGTAAAGTAATCCATACGATCTTTTTGCATCATAAATAAGCCAACTTTGATCTGCATACCGATTCTTAAAAAAAGAAGCTATTAAAGGAAGTACATTAAAGTCGGGCTCAACAAGTGCAAAAAACATTCCGTCACTGGTTTTGCTGAATCGTACAAAAGCTTTCATTCGATGGCGTTCTCTGCCTACTTTTTTTAATATTTGTGAAAAATACAATACTTGTTCATCTCCATAATTTTGAAGAATAGTTGGTTTTCCTGAAAACAACTGACAGATAATATAAAAAGCCGCTGACCATGCTTTTCGGTCTTCTGAAAGAAAAACTCTGTAAAAATCCATTACTTTAGATTTTTCTAAATGTTTTTGCAATCCTGTTTGAACTCTTTTTGCTTTTACAAAATCAGTTATAATGGTTTTACTTGATCCAAATAGGGCGGTCTGTCCTCTATCGTCTCCTTCAGCAAACAATTGCACTTTTGTATCCTTATATTCAAAATACTCGAATATGCAACACAGAAAACCATTATAAGTTCCGTCAAAAATATAATTCATTAAAAAAGACTTAACTGTGTATTAGAAAGGGATTTAATATGTTTATTAGAATTTTTTTCTAAAATAGTTTGTTTTACATATTCCATTGAAGGAGCTCCCAAAATGATCGGAGTGTCGGCACAAGTCATAAAAAAGCGCGCTCTATTAAAGGCAATTCCCATCTTTTTTACCTGATATTCATATAATCTTCCAAATTTACGAGATTGAATTATTTTCATAGCCGATTGTCTTCCAATTCCTGGAATTCTGATAATTTGTTTATAATCTGCTGTGTTGATATCTATTGGAAAAAATTGTGGGTTTCGCAATGCCCAACTTAATTTCGGATCTATATCCAAATCTAGCTGTTGATGATTTGGATTTAAGATTTCCTCTAAATTAAAATCATAGAAACGCAATAGCCAATCGGTTTGATATAATCGGTTTTCACGAACTAATGGCGGTCGGCTACCAACCTGTGGTAATAAAGTGTTTTCGGTATTTATTGGAATGTAACCGCTGTAATAAACTCTTTTTAACTTATAATCTTTATAAAAGGTTTTGGCAACATTCATAATTTCCATATCAGTTTCAGGAGTGGCGCCAATTACCATTTGTGTACTTTGTCCTGCCGGTACAAAACGTGGAGTATGTTTTATTAATTTTGATTCAGCCTTATATTCTTGAATTTGGCTTTGCACAAAAGCTAGCGGTTTTTTTACCGATTCATGATCTTTTTCAGGAGCAACCATTTTTAATCCAGCTTCGGTTGGTAATTCCAGATTAATACTCATTCGGTCTACATATAAACCAGCTTCTTTAATTAATTCCTCACTGGCTCCGGGAATGGTTTTTAAATGAATATATCCATTGTATTTTTCTTCAAGCCGTAACTTTTTTACGATACGCATAAGACGTTCCATCGTAAAATCGGCATTTTTAAAAATACCAGAACTTAAAAACAATCCTTCAATATAATTTCTACGATAAAAATTCATCGTTAAATCAACAACTTCTTCTACTGTAAAAGCAGCACGTTTTACATCGTTACTTCTTCTACTTACACAAAAAGCACAATCGTAAATACAATGATTGGTCAATAGTATTTTTAATAGCGAAACACAGCGACCGTCTTCGGTATAGGTATGGCAAATTCCCGATGCAGAAGCATCTCCAATACCTCCCGAGTTTTTTCGGTTACTGCCACTAGAACTGCAACTTACATCATACTTTGCTGCATCGGCAAGTATTCTTAGTTTTTCTTCTATCCGTTCCATAATCCATCTTAAAAAAACGAAATGTAAATTTCCTGAATTATTTTATTGAAATTTAATGGAAAGATGTTAAAGTTTAAATTTTCAATCTTCGTTATTTAATCTGTTAATATTGATTACTTTAAAAAAACTGCACATAAAACTGCACAATTTTCTGATTTTTATTATTGAAAAATGCGTGTAAAAAAATCAATTAACGTATATTTGAACTTAAAGTTCATTTTCTTGTTTGGTTGCCATTATAAGAAGTTTGATTCTTTATAAACAACCTTAATAATTTAACTTTTAAAACTATATTTCTCAAGTAATGAGCTTAATCGAAAGCAAAGTATCGTTATTAAACAAATCAAATTCTTTAGAATTTACTTCTAAAGGATTGAATACGATATTGATGGGCTTTCATATATCAGGTTTTGCATTGAATGAATGCTTGAAAGACAAGGAAGAATCTTTAAAGGAGATTTTAGGTTTAGAACTTGAATTTGAAAGGGAAATTAATTTCGAAACCGCTTTAGAGAATTGGAAAGATGAAGGTGTAATTGATGTTTATTTTGGAAAAGAATTTACGTTGATATTTGTTCATGAAAATAGTTGTACTTTCAAGAACTGCTTTTATAATGAAGCTGATGTCTCAATATTTTCAGTACATGATATTTCATCGACTTATGTTTTTGAACATCGACAAAATGAACTAATGATTAATGGAAATGAATCTCTAGAAATTGATTATACGGAAGATGATTGTTCCGAACGTATTTGGAATGAAGTTTCTAAATTCATTGGTTATTCTTTTTGGAATATTGATCCTAGCGGATTTGCCATTCGGTTTTCAGTCAAAACACAAACATATAAATCAAACAAAAAGAACTCTTTTTCCCTTTTTAATTTTAGGAAAAATTCCTACTTGATTCCTTTCAATGAAAAAAATCTGAAAAACAAGTATTCAAAAAGTAAATTATTGAAGTTGTTCGACAAAATGATAAAGCATGCTCAGCGAAACTCTGTTAATGTTTTTTTACAGCCGAATTATTTTATAGGCTTACAAAAAACGTTCATGCTTAATTTGATTGAAATAAAAAAAGCAATAACTCAATATGATGATCTTTTAATTCAAGTGAATCAAAAAATGCCTGCTAATACTTTTAGAATTATTGGAAATATACAGGAGGAACAAATAGACGAGAAAACGAAACTTGAGTTGTTTGCACTAATAAGCAGAATAGAACCTGTTTACGACAAAAGAAAATTTAAAATCTTATAATTTACATTTTTTATTCTTCATCAGGTTTCCAATTTATTTCCTCCATTATTTGTTCAAAGGTGTAATTTCCTAGTTTAATAATTTCTCCGGTTTCATTTATATATCCATCGTTTTCACATACGATAGAGTAGTGGTTGCATCCATCTTCTGTTTCATGATTTCCCCATGGAACTTTTTCACATTTTTGTCCAATAATGGCTTTTCCGTTATGAAATGAAGTGGCAATTTCAAATTGTGGTTCTATAATAATGTGACCTTTTTCGTTTGCAAATCCAATTTTATTTTCATCATTTACAATTCTTATTTTGTTTTCAATCAAATAATCGGGGCTTGGTTCGCCAAAACTTGTATTATAAACATAAAATAAGGTGTTTTCATTAGCATCTATTGCTACCCAGCCCGATCTAGTATTATCTTTTTTACCAAAAACTGTAAAATATCCATACTCATCACCATTCCATGAGATATAATATTTTGCCGAGTCTAAAACTTTAATAGTTTGATTATATTCATCTACTAACGAATAAATATTCTTCCAATCGTTAGTTTCCTTTTCAATAACTTTGAATTTTATTTGAGCATTTGCTATTGAAATCAATAAGAATAATATTGTTGTTAAAAGAAGCTTCATTTAAGTGCAGTTTAATTTTAGAGTGTTAAAAAGGCAATATAAAGTATAATCTTAACTTTTAGATTTCAAAATTCTTTTTGCACAATCCGAAGCGCATATTAATCCGGCTCCCATCATAATTACATCTTTCAGAACCAATCGTCCAGCTCCCGACAAGTACGGAAAACCATATTGTGGTGTAGGGAAGTCACCACCTAAATTGGGAACATAGACTTCGGGCGTGGTAATTAAAAAAGTTAACGTAACCAACGACATTCCAAAAGTAAGCAAACCGCCATATAATCCTATTTTGGCATTCCAAATCCCTATAAAAGTCAATATTCCTATCAATATAATCACAATGCCTAATCCATAAGCAAAAGTATAAGTTCCGTTTTCTACATGCCAATCTTTATTTTTTTGAACTGTTTTTCCTTCCGGATTTTTATATTCTTTATATTCGGGTGCGTCTTTCGTATAAAAAAATGACATCAACGGACTATTTGCAACAAAGGGAACAATTCCGTCTGCTTCATACTGAAAAGCTTTGAGCCCGCCAATCCAAACCATCACTATTAGAATCGAAACTCTTGTTAAATTGATAAATTGAGTTTGGCAATTTGCCAAAAATGAAATTAGTTTGTCCATATCCACTTTGTTTTAATCTTCTTTTTAGAAACTATAAATTTAGTATTTAAAATTAAATGCTGATACGGATTAATAAATTCAGACTTTATTTATTTTCTGTAACTTTCAAATGAAACTTCTATTTGTTTTAAATGGTGTAAAGGATGATACGACATTAGATAAAACATTTCACGTATAGTCAACTTTCCTAGCAACGGATGCGGAATTGAGAACAAATCCAATTCTTCTTCTGAATAATTATTCAAATGAAAGGTAATGGTTTCGATATGATTTTTAATATCACGAATAATTTGCTCTTTTTCTTCAAACAAAATTACAGGATTTGGTACAAATTGTTGAGGAGCTTGTCTGTTGGTTTTTAAATAGTTATTCAAAACGGTTTCGTAGTTCCAAGACGATCGATCTAATGTTCCAAATTTTTCGGACAGATAATTTTTAGAAGGTAAAATTTTCGGAAATGGAGTTAATGTAAGTAATACATGTTTTAATTGTTGCCCGGCAGACCATTTGTTATCGTTTGCGTAAATGAATTTTTCAATGTCTAAACCATCAATATATTGTGTAAATGTTTGGTGGTTGTTTTTAAAGGCCTTTAGTAATTCTTGCTTTTCCATGAGAAATATTTTTTACTAAGTACGGAAGTTTAAAAAAACAAAACAATGAACCTTTGTTAAGAAATTTGTTTCCTAATTCTGCTTAATGCTTGTGGTGTAATTCCGATATAAGAAGCCAAAAATTTAAGTGGTACTTTTTCTATAAAATGCGGTTTGTTCTTTAAAAGATATAAATAAATATCTTTTGAAGATGATTTTAAAAGCTGAATCTCTCTTATTGTTTTATTGCGAAGTTCTTCTTCTAAATGTACTTTTTGGGTAGTTGCACAAAGTTTAGATTCTAAAAACAATCTTCTTACTTCATCCATACTTACATACCATAAAATTCCATTGTTTATTGGCTCATAGATAAATTCACTTTCAATTTCTTTATTGGGTTTTATACAAAAAATATCTCCTTCGAAATAAAAATCGACAGAAATATCCTGATTTATTTCTTTTCCCGATTCCATTATATATTTTCTGACTGTTCCCTGCTCGAGAAAACAAAGAATATCGTTTGGAAGAGTTGTCTTTTTAGTAAATTTTAAAAGAGAAAGTTTGTTCCAAATTTCTGCATAATCGTTTATCGGATATTTTTTTGAGAATATGTTTTTATCAATTTCAATTGCCACTCGTTGTATTATTAATAAGATTTTAGGTTATACGTAAAGCTTTTTTATTTTTTACTAAATTATAAAAAAACTAAATAAAACCTTATTTCGTAAATATTGTTTTTGCAGATTTACTTAAATATTGGAAATGATAATATTGATAAACATAAGAACCTTACAGCTAGTTTAATAAACATTTAAGATCTAATTCAAGATAAAACAATAGATTTATACTTCTAAATATTTGTGTATAGTTCTAAATAGCCGAATTATTACTTAAAAATAGATATATCTTATGAAAAAAATCCTATCAATTACTTTTTTGTTTCTTAGTTTATTAAGCTTTGGGCAAAACGTAAAAACAGAACTAGAAACCTTTGTACCTCAAAAATCGCATTATTCGTTTGTTACACTTACTTTTAATGTGCCTGCATTTGATCGGAAACTGAAGGTAGATAGCGTTTCTTTTGAAGGTAGTTTAATTGTACCTAAAACAGGTTTTGATAAAATAGTTATTATAAAACCAGGAACAGGTTACAACACCCGAAATACACATAGTTATTTAGCCGAAGCTTTATTAGATAATAATATTGCTGTTTTTAGATATGATGAACGAAATGTTGGGAATTCTAAAGGAACAGGTGGCGGAGATATGCTCTATTCTGCAACGATGATGGGAGCAGAGTTGGCTTCTGCCTTTAACCATCTTAAAAAGCAATCTTTACTAAAAGGAAAAAAGTTTGGGATTATAGGGTACAGCATTGGAGGCGTAGCTTTAACCGATGCTTTAAAGTACCACATCGATCCCGATTTCTTAGTTCTTTTATCTGCTCCTGTACTTTCTGGAAAACAAATATTTTTGTATCAGTTACAACACAACGAAAATGGGTTTTGCGATTATTTTATCTATGATACACTTCAAGAAAAAGAAAAAGTGTGCAATGAGCTGATTGACTTTTATATTGCCAATCACGATACTAAAAATTTCTGGAAATTATATAAGATAAAAATGAAAGAGATAGGATATTCTAAAAAAAGATACACTACTAAATTTCCTTTTTTAATGGGACGGGTAGAACGAGACTTAGCAATAAAAGATAACAGTGATTTGCTAAAAAATATAAAGGTGCCTCTTTTTTATATGATTGGGAGCAAAGATGTACTTGTTGAACCTATTGCAAATGTAAAACTTCTTAAAAACTTTAATAATCAATATATAGACACAATTATTTTAGAAGGAGAAAATCACTTTTTTGCAGACGGAGAAAGTTATGAAATGCATAACGAAGCAAAACAAAAAATAGTAGATTGGATTTTAAAGCAATAACCAAACCTGATCGAAATAAAAAAACATCAGCATATAATTAGAGTTGTTAAATTGAATTATTATATTTTAATGTGTTTGGTCTGGTAATGTACTCTTTTTTTCTATTTTTGGTTTTCTAAAAATTCTAAAGATGATTAGCCACTACACCAACCGTTGTTATATTATTTTATTTTTTACTTTTTTAATCAACTTTACACTTTTTGCTCAAGAAGGGAATCAATTACAACAAAAAAAGATTGACTCGCTTACAACTATTCTACAAAAAAAATCTGCTACAGATACTATTACACTATACCGAATCAAAGAACTTCTTGGTCTTTTGGTACGAGATCTGCAATTTGATCTGGCTACAAATTATGCCCAGAAAGCAATAAAAATATCGAAAGAACTAAATTTAGAAAAAGAAGAAGCAGATATTTACAATATTCTGGGAATTGTTCATGCGTACAAAGGAGAGTATCCCAAGGCTTTGGAAAACTATCGCATTGGCTTAAAAATATTTGAAAAAGCTGGAGATAAATGGGGAGTAGCCAATTCTCATAATCACATCGGAATTGTTTATTTATATCAAGGGAATTACCCCGAAGCGCTCGAAAATTATTTCAAGGGCTTAAAAATATTTGAGGAAATAGACTATAAGAAGGGAATTGTAAATTGTTATAATAACATTGGAGTTGTTTATAAAAATCAAGGTAAATACCCCGAAGCATTGAAAAACTACTTTATGTCCTTAAAAATATATGAAGAAATCGGGGATAAACATGGTATTGGGATGTCTTACAATAACATTGGGAATATTTATCATCTTCAAGGCAAATATCCTGAAGCGCTGAAAAATCATTTAGTGGCTTTAAAAATAAAAGAAGAATTGGGAGATAAACATGGAATCGCGAGCTCTCATAACAATATCGGAATTATTTATAAAGAACAAGGCAAGTATCCCGAAGCACTGAAAAATTACTTTGTATTCTTAAAAGTAGGTGAAGAAATAGGGGATAAATCGGGAATTGCACAAGCTTATAACAATATTGGGCTTGTAGAATATGAATTAAATAGACCAGTTTCTGCCCAAAAAAACTTCGAAAAAGCTTTGATTCTTGCCAAAGAAATAGGAACAAAAAGTCTTTTAAAGGACATTTACTACAATTTTACATTAGCCGACAGTACACTAGGTAACTATAAAAATGCTTACGAAAACTACAAGCAATACATTGTATATCGTGATAGTCTAATTAACGAAGAAAACGAAAAGAAAAGCCTCGAAGTATCCATGGGATACGAATATGACAAAAAGGCTGCTGTTATTCAAGCAGAGCTTAAAACCAAACAACTACAACGTAACGCCGCGTTTGCTGGTTTGGGAGTTATGGTGGTATTAGCTGTTTTTATCGTTTATTTTTTCAGATTGAGAAATAAAAAATTAGAAATTGAAAAGCAAAATCTGGAATTGCAACGCAGGGAAATGGAAGTTATTAAGGAAAACGAACAGTTCAAATCTCGATTTTTGACAAATATTTCACATGAATTCAGAACACCTCTTACCTTAATCAACGGACATGTGGAAGTATTGAAAGAGAATGGGCGAGAAGAAGATTTTTCTCATTTTGATGAAATCGAACAAAACGGTAAAAGACTTCTTACTTTAATTAATCAGTTGCTTGATCTCTCGAAAATGGAAAGTGGACAATATAAGTTAGAGTACAAAAAAGGAAACGTGTTAAATGAAGCCAATATGCTTGTACAATCTTTCTATTCGTATGCCGAACAACACGGAATTTCGCTTATACTTAAGCAAACCGAAAAAGCGAAAACTTTATCTGAAAGTCCATTTGTCTATTCATCGGAGGCTTTGGCTGTTATTATGACCAATTTAATGTCTAATGCAATCAAATATACTCCTTCTGGAGGAAGTGTAACAGCAATTATAGATTACCAAAATGACAAACTTTTTATTACCATTGCCGACACAGGACAAGGGATTTCAAAAGAGCATTTACCTAAAATATTTGATCGTTTTTATCAAGTAGATGAACCTGGACAACGCACGTATGCAGGTTCGGGTATTGGATTGGCATTGGTAAAAGAATTAGCAATACTGCACGGAGGTAATATTAAAGTTGAATCTCCTGACGAAGGAGGTTGTGTTTTTACTTTTTGGCTTGAAAGTTCAGAAACAGAAAATATTGAAAGCATAGATTCTGTTGAACAAAATACAGACTTTCTAATTAACGAAGAAATAGAGGTTAAAGATAATGAACTTCAAAACACAGAACTTCCTTTATTACTTATCATAGAAGATCAACCCGAGTTACGTTCTTTCATTGTTCGAAATTTAGGAGAAGAATATCGTTATGCAGAAGCATCAAAGGGTAAAGACGGAATGAAGCTAGCAAAAGAATTACTCCCCGATTTAATTATCAGTGATGTCATGATGCCCGATGTAGATGGATTTGAATTATGTGAAACACTTAAAAATAATGTGGCAACTTCGCATATCCCAATTATATTACTCACTGCAAAAGCAGAACAAAAAGATAAATTGGCCGGTTTAGAAACAGGGGCTGATGATTATCTCACAAAACCATTTTCACTCGCAGAGCTAAAGTTACGTGTAAGAAATATTTTGAGCTTTAAAGAATTGCTTCGCAAAAAATTTAAAGGAAGTACGATTCCTTCGGTAGAAGAAACACCAGAATTAAGCAGTCGGGATAGAAAATTTGTGGAAGATGTTACAGAATTGGTAGAGAAAAATATTTCCAATTTGCAGTTTGGGGTAAATATTTTGGCAGAAGGAGTATTTTTATCCGTTAGCCAACTTACACGAAAACTTAAAACCATTACTGGAAAAACTCCGGCAGATTTTATACGAAATATCCGTTTGGAAAAGGCAATTGAATTATTGAAAAAAGGAGAAAGTGTTACTGAGGTTGCTTGGGCTGTTGGCTTTGAAGATTCGATTTATTTCAGTAAAGTATTCAAAAAACATTTTGGTTTTCCTCCTTCTTCTGTAAAAGGATAAAACGAATTATTTAGTTTATTAATTCTATAAATTTTAAGACCTATTAAGTATTAATACTTAATAGGTTTCTTTTTTTTAATGTGTTGATATTTATTTTTTTACGTTTTTTTGTTTGTTCAAAATGCTTAAAAAACACCAAGCTTTTGCGTGTTTTTTACCAAAAAAATGTAATGACACGTTGGTACATTTGTATAGAATGTTCAAGTAAAAACGGTTGATTTTATTCGTACTTATTTGGCTATTCAATTATTAAAAAAGACATGTTGAATCGTGATAATTTTTAATTGTTTTTATAATATTTTTTAACATTATATTTCTTTATATGAGATCAAAAAACAGTCCTTCGTTTTTAGGTAGTGAATGGGATTTGTGGTTAAATCGTCCACATACAAACAGTCCTCAAATTGAAAGTAAGAGGAAAGAAAGTTATTATTTTATCTTTAATTGTGAAATTAATGAGTTAGAATATATAAGCAGTAGTATTTTAGATGTTTTGGGCTATACAGCAGAAGAATTTGATTTGAATAAATTGTTTTTATCTATTCATCCAGATGATTTAGATTATTGCAATAAATGCGAAAACAATTCATTTCAGTTAAGAGATCGTGTTTTTTACAAAGAGTTATTTACATATTTAATTTCATATAGCTTTAGACTTAGAACAAAAGCAGGTAACTATATAACCATAAAACAGCAATATCAAACAATAGAAACAGACGAATACGGTAAAATGTTTAAAAACTTCGTACATCATGAAAAAATAGATGATTATGAGGCACGATCAGAATTTGATTTTCAGATTATTGACAAACTAAAAAACAGGTCTATTAATTTTAGTTCTAAATTTAAGCTCACTAAACGCGAAGTAGAAATTTTGGATTTAATTAATGAAGGCTATCAAAGCAAAGAAATTTCTGAAATATTAAACGTTAGTCATCACACTATTAGAACTCATCGTAAAAATATTTTGAGTAAAACAAAATCATCTTCTTTGATTGAAGCTTTAAAAAAAACCGGAGTTTAACTTATTAGCGCTTTGTTATTTTTTTAACTAAATATTTTGCGTTTTGGTTTTTAGTTTGTTTTGTTTAATGTCCAAATAAGCGCTTTTTCTTTTGTTGCTCTAAATATAGTTGCATGATTTTCTTTTGGTTCGTCAGAAAACTTCCATTCTATGTTTGTTGCTTTTTCAGATTTTAAAATATCTGCTAATTCTTTTGTAAATGGCGCAATGTCTTCTGTATTTGAGGTTGCAAACCAAATTTTCTTTTTAGCCGTTGTGTTTTTTGCTAAATGTTCTTTTGCAGTTCGTACCAAATAATGATTATTCCACCACAGCGAAGGATCAAAAGCTATGTAATTGTCAAACATTTCAGGTGACAGTAAAAAGGTTTCTATTACAAAAAGACCTGATGCTGATTCTCCTATAATACTTTTTTCGGATGTTGTTCTGTAACGCTTATCAATTTCTACAAAAAGTTCCTTTTTTATAAAATCTCTAAATTTATCTGAACCACCTACAACAGGTGCTATTTCCTTGTCTTTTAATACTTCGGTAAAACCTGTTAAATCCCTTCTTCGTTGTGTATTTTCAATTCCTACTAGAATTAATGGTTTTATTTTGTTTTCTTTTATGAGTTTAGCCAAAGTATTTGCAATGTGCGGAAAGTCTTCTTTTATTCCTCCGTCTGCCATATAAATTACAGGCAATGACTCTGAATTTGTTTTGTAATTTAATGGTGTCCAAACATTAATGGTTCTTTCTTCGCCAACCTGTTTTGAATCTATTTTAAAAGTTTCGTGTTCAGGAATGGAATCATTATGCTGCAAAGCTTTTGAACAGCTTATGAATGTTACAAGTACAAAAAGTAAGTTGTAATAAATAAATTTCATATGTTATATTTTGTTAGTTGGCTTTCGTTACTCGTTATTTAAAAGGTGTTGAAATTTGTCAATAAATAGTCCAATGTGGTAACCGTCCATTAGTGCGTGATGTCCGTGAACGGAAATGGACATTTCTTTTTTTTCTTTGTTTTCGGTCATTTTACCAAATGAAATTTTTGGGCAACTGTCAGGATGCGAAAAACTTCTTGCGTGAGAAATACTCGTAAAATCAATCCACGGAATTGCAGAAAAATGAATGACATTTTCGCCCGAAACGGCAGGTAATAAATTGTTTGTGCTTTTTACATTGTCAATTTCCTGCATCGCTTTTTCATAAAACATTTTTTCATCTTCAAAGTAATCCATATATGCAAAGCCAAATGTTCCGTTAGGTCGGCTGATAGTTGGCGAAGCATTTATTTTGTCAAAATCGTAAACTTTATTTTCAATTATTCTATATCGAAAGTTTTCTATTTCGTTTACAGCTTTTAAAGCTCTGTATAAATAGTATAAGAAAAAAGAAACGTTTTTTTCTTTAGCACTAGAATAAGCTTTGGTGCAGTCGACTTTTACAGTTACTCCAAAAAAGGGTTCTTCAAATTTTGAAAAAAACAAAAAATGTTCTTTCCTATTCCATTTATCAATTTCTACTATTGTTTTCATTTCTACTTCAGGTAATTTAATATTTCGTTAATAGGTTATGATTGAAGTGCCAAACATTTAAAGTTTTCTATTCAACCCAAAAAAGTCATTTAACTAATGCGAAGTTATCTAATGACGATTTTAATTATTTTTTCAATTTCTGCTGATTTGGTAATCGTCATAAAATGACCTCCATTGTTTATTATAAAATCCGTTTCAACATTTTTGATTGATATAATTTTTAAAATTAAAAAATTAAATTGAAATAAATGATCGAGATAAAAAAGACGAATATTAAATTTTCTCTTTCCTTGCTATTACTTTGAACTAGTGTTACACATTCGTTTTTTTCATTACATTTTTTTAATCTAAGTTTACTTCAAGTGTCTATATTATTTCTTTTTCAATATTTTTTAGCAACACTACTTGGGATAAGAATAACTTTGCAACACCATTGCAGCACTTATTTTACTAAATTTGTAAAATAATATGAAAGTCTTTTCTTACATAATAGCACTTTATATGTTGGTATTATTTATAGTACCATGTGCTGATGCGTATGAAAATAATTTAGTTGCTGAGAGCTCACAATTTAACAATACAAATAATTTAAATGATCATGATCATGCCGAAAGACAGGATTTATGTACTCCATTTTGTTTATGTGGTTGTTGCGGAATTGTTTCAGGGATTGTTCTTCAGTTGAATACTTTTAATATAGAAAAGATAAAAACTTTCGATTTCTCTAAAACGAAAGTATATTACAAAACTGTCTTAATACCTCGTTACTTTGGGGAAATATGGCAACCTCCTAAGGTTAATGTTTAATTCTTAATGGGTTAATGATTAGTGTTTAATGTTAAAGCATTAGACTTTAAAGTTTTTGGACTATACTTTTTGTATTGTCTAAACCACTATTCATTACCGTTTATCATTACTAATTTTTCATTAATCGTAATATAAAGTGTTAGATAATATTATAAAATTCTCTGTAAAGAACAAATTCATAATAGGACTTATGACTTTGTTACTCATCATTTGGGGGGTATGGAGTGCCACTAAAATCCCAATTGATGCCCAGCCTGATATTACAAATAATCAAGTTCAGGTCATTACGCTTTGTCCAACACTAGCAGGACAGGAAGTAGAACAATTAGTTACATTTCCAGTAGAGCAAAGTGTCGTTAACCTCCCAAATGTAGAAGAAATAAGGAGTATTTCTAGGTTTGGACTTTCAGTTGTAACTATTGTATTTAAAGACGAAGTAGATATTTATTTTGCCCGTCAGTTGGTAATCGAAAAGTTAAAAGAAGCAGAAGAACAAATACCGGACGGTATCGGAACACCAGAACTTTCTCCTGTAAGTACAGGTCTTGGTGAAGTGTACCAATATATTCTTCATCCCAAAAAAGGAAGTGAAGACAAATATTCGGCAATGGATCTTCGAACAATGCAGGATTGGATTGTAGCTCGTCAGCTTTATGGTACAGCCGGAGTAGCCGAAGTAAATAGTTTTGGCGGTTTACTTAAACAATACGAGGTGTCGGTGGATCCTAATCGTATTAAGGCAATGGAAGTTAGTATTTCCGATATTTTTACCGCATTGGAAAAGAATAATCAAAATACGGGAGGTGCTTATATCGATAAGAAACCCAATGCCTATTTTATTCGTGGCGTTGGTTTAGTGACATCACTTGAAGATGTACGTAACATCGTTGTTAAAAATACGGGCAACGTTCCTGTTTTTATCAAAGATGTAGCCGAGGTAAAGTTTGGAAACGCTACACGTTATGGTGCTTTGACTTATAACGGCGAAGTAGATGCTGTAGGAGGAATAGTGATGATGTTGAAAGGCGAAAATACTTCGGAAGTAGTAAAAAGAATTAAAGAAAAAATCCCTGTTATTCAAAACTCTTTGCCAGATGATATTGTTATTGAACCTTATCTGGACAGGACAGACTTAATTGAACGAGCAATTAGTACAGTCGAAAAAAACTTAATTGAAGGAGCGTTGATTGTGATCTTCGTGTTAATACTTTTTCTTGGAAATATGAGGGCGGGTTTAATCGTAGCGTCAGCTATTCCATTATCAATGCTTTTTGCTTTAGCTATGATGCGGTTATTTGGTGTTAGTGCTAATCTGATGAGTTTGGGAGCGATTGATTTTGGACTGATTGTAGACGGTTCCCTGATTGTGGTTGAGGCTACAATGCACCATTTGGGACTTCGAAAAACGAAGCACGTGCTTACCCAAAATGAAATGGATGAAGAAGTGTTTCAATCGGCAAAAAGAATCCGTACAAGTGCAGCATTCGGAGAAATCATTATTCTTATTGTTTACATTCCAATTCTAACATTGGTTGGTATTGAGGGGAAAATGTTTACGCCAATGGCACAAACTGTAGGTTTTGCTATTTTAGGAGCCTTGATTTTATCTTTTACTTATATCCCTATGATGAGTGCTTTGTGCTTGTCAAAGAAACCAATTACCAAGAAGAATTTTTCAGATAAAATGATGAACTATCTTCAGAGTATTTATAGATCATTATTAGAAAAAGCTATAAAGGTAAAATATGTAGTTATTGCTGTGGCTGTTGGGTTATTTACGATAAGTATATTTATGTTTTCACGAATGGGTGGGGAGTTCCTTCCAAAATTGGGTGAAGGCGACTTTGCTTTCCATTGTATTTTACCACAAGGAACATCTTTGACTCAAAGCCTAGAAACTTCTATGCAAGCTTCACGGATAATAAAAGAGTTTGATGAGGTGAAAATGGTTGTAGGAAAAACAGGTGCAGGAGAAATTCCGACAGATCCTATGCCTCCAGAAGCGACTGACCTAATGATTATCTTGAAACCTCAGGATGAATGGAAAACAAAGAAATCTTATGACGAGCTTTCAAATGAAATGATGGAACGATTAGAAGTGATTCCGGGTGTCTTCTTCGAAGCTAACCAGCCTATACAGATGCGTTTCAATGAATTAATGACAGGTATTCGTCAAGACGTTGCAGTTAAGATTTTTGGAGAAAATCTCGACAGTCTATTAATTTATGCCAATAAAGCTAATGCTATTATTCAAACAGTTGAAGGGGTAACAGCCCCACAAGTAGAACGAGTAGCAGGTCTTCCTCAAATCAATATTGAATACGACCGTACCCGAATAGCTAACTATGGCTTGAATATAAAGGATATAAACGATATTGTTAGTACAGCATTTGCCGGTAAATCTGCTGGTGTAGTTTATGAAAACGAGCGTAAGTTTGATTTGGTAGTACGCCTTGACAAGCAGCACCGCAGTTCTATTGAAGATGTAAGTAATCTTTTTATTCCGCTTCCAAACGGAGATCAGATTCCGCTTTCTCAAGTTGCCACCATTGATTACAAATTAGGTCCTGCGCAAATCAGTCGTGAGGATGGAAAGCGTAGAATATATGTAGGTTTTAATGTTCAAGGACGTGATGTGGCTAGCGTTGTTAATGAAATACAAGATAGATTGACAGAACAGGTTAAACTCCCGACAGGCTATTACTTTACTTACGGCGGTCAGTTTGAAAATCTACAAAAAGCAACTAATAGACTGCTAATCGCTGTACCTATTGCACTATTGCTGATTTTTATTCTCTTGTATTTTACATTCCATTCATTCAAGGAAGCCATTTTGGTATATACTGCCATCCCGATGAGTGCTATTGGAGGCGTATTCGCTCTTTTGTTACGGGATATGCCATTCAGTATCTCAGCAGGTGTTGGATTTATTGCGTTGTTTGGTGTTGCCGTTCTAAACGGTATCGTATTGATTGCTACTTTTAATAGGTTGGAAAAAGAAGGTTGGAATGATATTATTCCAAGAATCATTGAAGGAACTAAAACAAGGTTAAGACCTGTGTTAATGACAGCATCCGTAGCAAGTTTGGGCTTTTTGCCAATGGCTTTAAGTACAAGTGCCGGAGCAGAAGTACAGAAACCTTTAGCAACTGTTGTTATAGGAGGACTGATTTCGGCAACTGCATTAACCTTATTCGTGCTGCCGCTGTTATACCTTGTGTTTATGAAAAAGAATAAACCAACGAAAAATAGTAAAATAAAAGATATAAAACCTGTATTGTTAGTGTTTTTATTCTTAGGAATCTCGCAGAATATTATGGCACAAAGTCCGATAAATGTAGATAAAGCTATCCAAATAGCTTTAGAAAATAATTCTCAACTTCGATCTAAAGATCTTGATATTCAATCTGTCAAAAAACTCAGTAGTACAGCATATGAACTGCCTATGACTGATTTTAATTTTCAGTATGGAAACACAGACGGATTTGAAAAGAATGATGGTATTAAAATATCGCAGACAATACCATTTCCGACACTATTTGGAACAAAGAAGAATTTAATCGAGGAACAAGTAAAAGGTCAGGAATGGTCGAAGGAATTGACAAAAAATGAATTAACGAAGCAAGTAAGGTCATATTATTATCAGTTGGAATATTTAGAGCATAATACTTCTGTTTTGAATTATTTGGATAAAATCTATGTCGACTTTATACGTGTTGCCGAATTAAGATATAAAACAGGAGATATAGGTAAATTAGACGTGAATACGGCTATTACTAAAAAAGGAGAAATCAATCTATTGTTACAACAAAACGATATTTTAAAACAAAATACGTATCAGTCGCTTAAGAATCTAATGCAAACGGAAGAAGAATTTATTATAGTTCCGCAATCTAATTATGAGCCCTTGTTGCTAACATCTTTTATTGACAGTAATTCTATTAAAAACCATCCAAGCATTCAATTATTGTATCAGGAAGCTAAAATAATCGAGCAGAATAAACGAGTTGAACGTGCAAATGGATTACCCAACTTTACAGTAGGGTATAACAATGTTTCTGCAGTTGGTTTACATACCAGAAATGGTATAGAGCGTTTTTACGACCGAAATCAGCGGTTCAATTCGTTTGAAGTCGGTATCGCTATTCCATTGAATTTTGGAGCTACCAAGGCAAAAATCCGTTCTCTTGATTACCAGAAACAATCATTGGAACTGAACGCCCAATGGCAGGAACAACAGCTAAAAACGGAATTTACAAATGTTTTAAGGCAATATGAGCAGTATGTAGCACAGTTTACTTATTTTAAGGAACAGGCTCTTCCAAATGCTGAAGAGATTATCAATGCAGCAAAGTTGGGTTACAGCACAGGAGATATTTCGTATGTAGAATATCTATATGGCTTACAGACAACAGCCGACATTCAGCTTAATTATTTAAAAAGCATACAGCAAATAAACGAAGCTGTAACGCTTATCAATTCATTAATTAGTAAATAAGACAATATATGAAACGTAATATAAATAAGATCGTTTTTAGCGTTTTTGTCCTTATGGCAGTATTTATTTTTAATGCTTGCAAGAATAGTGAAAAACATTCGGAGAATGATGGACATAATCACGATACAGAAAAAGAGACGGAAACAGACCAACACAAAGAAGAAAACGTTGCAGTTTTGACTGATGAGCAGATGAAAGCCGCAGGTATTGAGATTGGAATGATTGAACAAAAACAGTTATCTGCAACATTAAAAGCTAACGGTTCTTTGCGAGTTCCTAATAGTAATAAGGCAAATGCAACCTCATTATTTGGTGGAGTAATAAGATCGCTTAATGTAGAAATTGGAGATTTCATACGTAAAGGACAGGTAATTGCTACTATTTCAAACCCGCAATTTATACAGTTACAGGAAGAATATCTAAGTATTAATAGCCGAATAGAATTTGCGGAACAAGAATTGGCAAGACAACGAGAGTTAAACGATGGAAATGTAGGTGCAAAGAAAAACCTGCAAAATGCCACAGCTGAATTGAATACGTTGAAAACACGTAAATCTTCTTTAAACCAACAAATTCAGATGATGGGGATTAATCCGAATTCTTTGTCAAATTCTAACCTTAAATCGTCATTGGTTGTTACCAGTCCGATAAGTGGAACGGTTAGCAATGTTTTTGCCAAAATCGGCAGTTATGTAGATGTGTCTTCACCAATTGCCGAAATAATTGAAAACACTGCGCTACATTTAGACTTACAGGTATACGAAAAGGATATTCCGTTAATCAAGAATGGTCAAAAAATAGATTTTGTTGTTACCAATAATCCAAATAAAACTTACACTGCCGAAGTGTATAGTATTGGTTCATCGTTTAGCGGTAGTAGTAAAACGATTGCAGTTCATAGTAAGATTGTAGGCGATAAAACAGGTTTGATTGACGGAATGAGCATAACGGGTATGGTGAGTTTGGATGATGTATCAAGTCCAGCTGTTCCTAATGAGACGATTGTTAATTCTGATGGTAAGTATTATATCTTTTTGGTTAAAGAGCAGCTAGAAAAAACACATGAACACAAAAACGATGAAGCTCATAATCATAATAACCACGACCACGATTCAGAAAAGGGAACTCAATTTGTAAGAATGGAAGTTATCAAAGGCGCTTCTCAATTAGGTTATACGGCGATAACGCCTGTAGGTGAAATTCCGCATGGTACACATATTGTGATAAAAGGTGGATTTTTCGTAAATGCGAAAATGAATGATACAGGAGAACATGGTCACGCTCACTAAAAATAATTTACAATGAAAAAGAGCATTGAACAAAAATTATTGCAGAAAAATACCAATCCTACAAGTATGCGGATTTTGGTGTATGACTTCTTAGAACAGCAACAAGTAGCAATGTCCTTGTCAGAAATAGAAAGCCATTTTTACAAAGCTGATAGGGTTACTATTTATCGGACTTTAAAAACCTTTGAAGAAAAAGGCATTGTACATAGTATACAGGAGAATACAACAACAAAGTATATTCTATGTGACGACGGATGTAATGAAAATACTCATAAAGATTGGCACTTGCATTTCTATTGTAAAATTTGCAAATACACGACTTGTAAAGAAGATTTTGTGATCCCTCAAAGTTAAGCGAGGGATTACAGAATTGACGAAATAAAATTATTTGGTAAGGGTATTTGTGAGAATTGCTTAAAAGAGGGTTTGCAATAGCATTGCAAACCTTCACTATTTAACTTTGCAATAAGTAAGTGCTATGGAAAATTACCTTAATGAAACGAATATTCTTGACTACTCAAACACCTCTATACAAAAGTTGTTAGAGCAAAAAGAGTGGGGAAACTTGAACACTGTTTGTAAAGTAAAAGCGATATACAATTTTGTAGGTGACGAGATAAAATTTGGTTACAATGTTTCTGACTACATTCCAGCATCACAAGTATTGAAAGACGGTTACGGACAATGCAATACTAAAGCAACCTTGTTAATGACTTTGTTGAGAGCAGTAGGAATACCCAACCGTATTCATGGATTTACCATTGACAAAGCATTACAAAAAGGAGCAATTACAGGTTTTTGGTACAATTTGTCTCCCAAAAATATCTTACACAGTTGGGTTGAAGTTTGGGTAAACGATCAATGGTATTTTTTAGAAGGAGTAATAATAGATAAGCTTTATCTAACAAAATTACAGAAGCAAAACCAAGATTGCAGAACCACTTTTTGCGGTTTTGGAGTTTACACCGATAGTTTTGAAAATCCTCCTATTGAATGGAATAACAACAATACGTTTATTCAGAACAAGGGCATCAATCAGGATTTTGGTGTATTTGACACACCTAACGATTTTTATTCAAAACATAAGCAGAAGCTCAACGTTTTTAAACGGTTTGTTTTTCGGAACATCGTCCGGCATATAATGAATAATAATGTGGAAAGAATTAGAAGTGGTAAGTAAAATAATAAAAAAAGAGAAATGAAACAGCAACATAAATACGAAGCGTAGAAAAGCTATTTGTAGTTACTAATTTAACAAAATAAGCCTTATATTATAAGGCTTATTTATTTTTTACTAGTTCGTTAATATATATTATTCTATTACTTTATTGATATATTTAGAATTCATAATTCTTACAATACCCATATAGTCCAGATTTAGTTTAACGGTACTTCCTACTTTGTAATTATTCTTGTTTTCTCCTAAATCCAATACGGTTATATCAGATGTTGCGGCTTCTATAATCACAGAATCATCTGCCGAAGTCAAGTGTTTTATATCCACATCTAACAATCCTATATCAACAAGTGCCCGAATGGTTTTCTTTCCGATGTCGTTTGTATCGAATTTTGGAGTTTCACCATCTACATTTACACCAAGCTCACCAGAAGGGACAATTGGTTTTTCGTATAATTCAATAATTTCAGCTCGCAGTTCAAATATATTTTGTTTTAAATTTTCGTAAGGAGTATGATTATAGGCATTGGTACCCATAAAAAGTGTTTCGCCAACTCTAAAATGATTTATTTCTAAGGGAAGCGATTTGTTTTCAATTAATGGAATCGTCACTGATGAACCTCCTGAAAGATACTTTATTTTAATACCATGTTTAATTTCTACCAATTGGCGGTATAGATTTAGCTGATTAAGCTTGTCTGTATTGGGCAATACGCCATATAAACAAGACAAATTGCTACCAATTCCAACTATTTCAATATTCTTTAATTCAAGGACAGCAACGAATAAATCTAAAAAGCCATCACGCATTACACCTTCTCTTAATTCGCCAAGGTCTATCATAAGTATTATCTTGTGAATAATCTTTTTCTTTGCCGCTTCTTCGTTTAAAAGTTGGATGGTATAAATATCAGAATTTAAACTGATATCAGCATATTTGATAATATCCTGAATAACACCTTTTGCGGGCGGTTTTATATAGATGGTCTGACAATCGGGATTGATGTCTTTTACGATCTTTAAGTTTGTAATCCTAGAATCGGAAACACTTTTAGGTTTTAAATCAAGAAGGAGCTGGAGGTATTTTTTGTGTCCGCACAGAATTTTTGTAACTGCCGACCATTCAATGTCGTTCTCATTAAAAAAAGTATTTAAATAATAATAGTTGTGTTCAAATTTTTTCTTATTAAGTATAATATGTGCCATCCTATTTTTTTAGTCTCATTTCAAGGTACTTATTAGTAAATCCCAGTTTTTCGTAAAGATATTTAGCCGGGTTATCCTTTTCAACATGCAACGCAATATTTCCTTTGCTAAACTCGATTACTTTGCTCATAAGTATTTTACCAATGCCTTTTCCTCTATAATCCTTATGGATTGTAATATAAACCAAAATGTTTTCCGGGATATATTCACGCATTCCCGTCTCATTTATAATACTAAGACCAATTAGCATATTTACATCATAAATACCTACAATAAAACCCGATGTTTCTTTTTCATTCAGTTCATTAAAGGTATAACGAATACATTTTTCAATCGCACTTTTTTCGTCTTTAAACTCATCTAAATGTTTAAATAGAAAATCAATAAATTCATTCTTTTGTTCATTTGTTGGGATATGCTTTAAATCCCATTTTTCAATCTTCATATTGTATGTTTTTGTCAATAATACACTAAACTAATGAAATTTGAATGTTATTTTGCATTTCTAATATGTATTAACATGTTTTTAGGATAATAATTTAATTTCGTGTACCTAAAAAAATGTCGTTTAGGATTAGTTTACTGGTTTTATTTAATAATTAAAAGGAATTTATATATCAAATAAAGCATATAAAAATCTAAACTTTATATTCATCAATTTCTTTAAAAGTTCTTTTTGTTTTGTACAGACTTTTCCAAGTTACATACAGTCTAAAAAAAGCACTCTTTATATTTATCATAACTACTAAATGATTGTTATAAATCATATTGGTAAAATTACCTGTTTTTAAGAAATAGGTAATTTTACCTATTCATACTCTTCTGTTTTAAGCTAATTTTATAACCATAGAATCAACCCGATTTAAACGTACTTAGGGTAATGTTTTGGGTGCTGATTTTTAATAAGTTAAATGACTAAATATACAATATGAGGAATAATTGTTTTCTTATTTTATTACTATTTGCAATAGGTATAGTAAATGCCCAATCTTATCAACCGCTAAGCTTAGATGGGTTTAATGAAGATGTGATTGCCAATGGAGTTGGAATTGCTTCGTCGAGTACAACTAATGATATGGATGGAGTGAATTACTGTCTTCGCAGTTTGGATTGGAAGTTAACCGCTGAATCAATGCCGTTGACAACCGGTTTGCCTACGAATGGGCTCATTTATTCTCAAGAGTCGACGACACCTAATTTGCTGTTTCAACTTCAAGATTACAGTAATAACAATGCTATTCAGTTAAGAGCATCTAGGAATACGATTATTTCTAATGTACAAGGACAAGTAAAGGCGAAGGTTGTACATGTTTTAGCCACTTCAACTCTGGCTACCTTACAGTGTATGGTCACATTTGAAGATGAGAGTTCTCAGGTCTTATCAAGAGGGTTACCCGATTGGTATAATGGAATAAATCCAGCAGTAGCTTATCAAGGATTTGGTAGAGTTGATCGCTTAAGTAATATAGTCGAATCTTCATCAACTAACCCTAGATTATATCAATTTCCTATACCTATTAATCCTGAAAATCAAACGAAAGCAATTAAGTCTATTACATTTTTACATGTAGGAGGACAGGGAATTATTAGTGTTTTTGGCGCCACAGCTGAGCTGTTTGATTCTTGTCCAAATCCAACATCGATTATCATCAATCAAATTACTTCCTCTACCGCTAAAGTTAGTATTGCTCCACCGAACATAGCACCGGCTGGAGGATATGATTTCGAAGTGAGAAGCAATGGAAATCCTAGCTCTGGAACAACAGGATTAGTAATAAGTGGATCTACGGTTGCAAGCAATTTAACAGTTGTTTTGACGCATTTAGCTAGTGGAGAAACCTTCTATTTTTATGTGAGAGCTAAGTGTAGTGCAACAGAATTTGGAGATTGGCTAGGCCCCTTTATTTTCACTACTTTGTGTGAATCGCGAGGCGCTTTTAGTGAAAATTTTGAGTCACAACCTATAGGGTCAACAAACAATGCTAGTTTGCCTCCCTGTTGGGGAAAAATCACCACTGGAAATGGGTATACATACACCAGTAGTGCTTCTGCTTATTCCGGAATTCACAGCTTATATTTATACAATAGCAACCAAAATACAGGTGATTTACTGGTCGTATCTCCTCCAACAAATCAGTTAGGAAATGGAGGGTATCGCGTTCGATTTCGAGCGAGGAGTACATCTTCTGCTTTATCTACCTTAAACGTAGTTACCTTAGAAAATCCCAATACGACTGTCGGTATGCGATCTTTAGCAACCATACCATTGACTACTTCATTCAAAGAGTATTTCGTGAATTTTCCGGCTGGAACGGCTAACTTTTTTGGATTAGCCCATGGTTTGAGCGATGTGTATCAAGCAATCTATATCGATGATATTCGTTTTGAGCCCATTCCTTCGTGTATTGTACCCACCGATTTAACTGTTTCAGCGGTAGGTTTATATACAGCAACCATCGCTTGGACAGCCACGTCATCACCTAATACGGAAGGATATACATATGAAATACGAACTTCAGGAGAAGCGGGCAGTGGAAGTACTGGATTAGCTTTTTCAGCACGTGTAGATTCAAATACAAGAGCAGTAAACCTTACTAATCTCGTTCCAGGAACAACGTATCACGCTTATGTGAAAGCGAATTGTACCACAACAGATGAAAGTTATTGGACAGATGCGGCAACGTTCACTCCCAATTGGTGTACGCCAAGCTATGGAAATGGATCCTCTAATCACCGAATTACAGTAGTGAATATAGCTGAAATCGGGTTTACCGACCAAATCCCTTCTTATACCCAAAGAGATCGAACAGCCGAGTCTATTCCTGATTTACAAGCTGGAAGTAGCTACACGTTTAATGTAACTACTACGGGATATACGGTTATGGGAGTGGCCATTGATTTTAATAACGATGGCGTTTTTGATCAACAGACAGAAGTATTAGCTTTACCTGACTATATTGTCAATAATACCCAAGTGTATACAGCTCATGTGATGATACCCAATACTATCGCTTCTGGTAATTATCGCATGCGTATTTGGAATCGCGGTGCGAATGCTGGTGG
Source organism: Flavobacteriaceae bacterium UBA3339 (assembly GCA_002360925.1). GTDB lineage: Bacteria > Bacteroidota > Bacteroidia > Flavobacteriales > Flavobacteriaceae > Flavobacterium. The sequence continues at coordinate 75,104 of DERN01000001.1, forward strand.
AGGAATCGGAGCTGATCCCTGTGGTGTTTATAATTATGGAACATGGGCCGATTATACCGTAAAGATTCAAGAAGTGACACCACCTCCTGTAGCTATAAATCAAGTATTTTGTAAAAATGAAAATAAAAAAGTAGGTGATTTAATCGCTACTGGTGAAAATATCAAGTGGTATGCTAGTGAAACAGCAACAACAGCGTTATTATCCTCTACATTACTAAGCAGTGGGACTTATTATGCTACGCAAACCCTTGGAGGACAAGAAAGTGCTCGTCGAACGCCTATTCAAGTGGAAATAGACGATCCTAAATTAAATTCGATTAGTGTATCTTCCTCTTTTCAATATGGCACCCAGACCCAAGTGATACTAGTTGGTATTAGAAGTGTATTGGGACCATACGTTTTAACTTGGTATGAAACGGAAACAGGTGGAACGAGTATTCCTACACCCGATATGGCTGCGTTACCCGTAGGCACCCATGTATATTGGGTCAGTACATTTAGTACTGCAGGCTGTGAAAGTAAAAGGAGTAAAATTAGCTTGGTTGTTAATCCATTGACTCTCTATATTATTCCTACAGCCGTAACCAAATTCTATGGAGATGCCGATCCTGAGTTAAGGTATACGATTTACGGTGGCTATAGTGGGGTACCATTAACAGGAAGTTTAGTTCGAGAGCCAGGTGAAAATGTCGGTTCTTATGTGATTCGCCAAGGGACTTTGACCGCTACTGCGAATTATAGTTTGACTATGACTGCAGCCGCCTTGACAATTTCACCCGCTCCATTAAGGGTAACTGCAGATGCAAAAACCAAAGAAATGGGGGCTATCGATCCTATTTTGACCTATCAAGTTTTAGGGTTAAAAAATGGGGAATTAGTAGAAGATGTATTAACGGGAAGTTTGACCCGTGAATCAGGTGAAGCAGTGGGAACCTACAATATTCAACAGGCAAGTTTACAGGTAAATACCAATTATACCTTGGTATTTGAAGGAGCGAACTTTGTAATTACAGAGCCAATTGTTTTAACTACAAATCAAACCAACGTAAATTGTAATGGTGGAAATGATGGAACTGCAACAGTAACCGCAACTGGCGGAACAGCTCCATATACGTATAGTTGGAATACAGCAGCTGTTCAAACAAATGCAACAGTATCAAATCTAAAAGCTGGAACGTACACGGTAACAATAACAGATGCGAACGGTTTTGAAACAACCGCATCGGTAACGATAAGCGAACCCACTAAATTAGAAGTAACTGTAACCCCAATCGACGTAAGTTGTAATACTGGAATTGATGGAACTGCAACAGTAACCGTAAATGGCGGAACAGCTCCTTACATGTATACTTGGGATAACGGCATTACATCAACTACGAATGAAGCAACTGATTTGTCAGCTGGTACATATGAAGTAACAGTAACCGACGCTAATGGATGTACTATAACAGAGTCCTTTACAATTACAGAGCCAACTGCTTTAAGTATAACTCCAAGTCTAACAGATGTTTTATGTCATGGCGCTTCAACCGGAAAAG
>DERN01000015.1:0-105488 GCA_002360925.1 Flavobacteriaceae bacterium UBA3339
ATAACGATCTCTTTTTTTAATAAATTTCAAAATAGTTGTTTATGCAATTATTTTTTTTGTAACTTTGTCGTTGTCTAAACAACTATATTATGAAGACAAAGAATTTATTAACAAATGAAAATAAGTATAACCTTTTAACTGGTAGAGTTCCTTTGTTGTTAAATAGATACTTAGGACAAAAGTTTAAGAAGGAAGGAATCAATTTAAGTCGGGAGCAATGGTCTATTTTGGCAGTTTTGTATCACACAGATGGAGTTTCTCAGCAAATTTTAGCCGATGCAACAAATAGAGACAAACCAAGTGTAACTCGTTTGGTCGACAATTTAGAGAAGTTAGGTTTGGTAGAACGCAGAGATCATGAAACCGATCGTCGTTTAAATTTGATTTTTCTAACTAATAAAGGAAAAACATTAGAAGAACCTATTCTTAAAGTTGTAAATGATGCTATTGATGAAACTACGAAAGGATTAACAGAAGAGCAAATTTTAGCTGTTCGTGATGCTTTTCAGGTAATTTATGAAAATATAAAATAAACTATGAAACGAATTTATTTATATTTAGGAATCATGTTTTCTCAACTTGGTTTTAGTCAAATTCAGGTAGAGAAAGAAGTAAGCAGTTTAATAGAATCTGCTTTAAATAAAGATGTAGAAATCATTACGAATGGTTTAGAAAAAGAAAAACTTCAAAACGAAGTTCGTTCCGTTAAAGCTAAATATATTCCGAAAGTCGAAGCAAATGCGCTTTATGGGTATTTAAATAGCGAAGGTTCATTAGATATTCCAACGGTTCAATTGCCTATTACGGGAATGGAATTGTTTGCGGGCTCTTCTGATTTTTCAACAAAAGGTCAGGCTTTTCATGCTGGGGTTACGGCAAAAGCAGTTTTGTTTAGCGGTGGACAAATTTATAATGGAGCAAAAGCGCTACAAAATAAAGTAGACGGAACCGGATTTATGATGGAATTGAGAAAAGATCAAGTTATTCGTGAAATATTACTCGATTTAGATCAATTACAAATGTTGAATGTAGCAGAATCCTTAATTCAAGAAAGTGAAAAAAGATTGAATAAAGAAACGGAACGAGTTGAGAAAGCAATTGCTCAAGGTTTGGCGATTCCTTACGATCGCGATAAAATTAAATTAGCATCTTTAGAATTAGAAACAAAGAAAGAAGATGTTTTGAATAAAAGAGAATTATTGGCTTTAAAAATTCAACAAGCAACAGATTGGTCTACCGAACAAATTTTAAATATTCAACATAATGTAGATCCGATTTTGATTTTTGAAGATGTAAATTCAAACAATAGAAACGAATTGTTAGCTTTAGAAGCGTTCGATAAAGCCGCATCTTATGCTATTAAAAAAGAAAAAGGAACATTTTTACCTTCAATCGGAGCTTTTGGTGGATATTCTTACACTTCTATTTTCAATAGCGAAATAGATATTCCGTTGTCGAATATTAATAGAACTGCAAATCTAAAAATGGATGAATTAACAATGAATCCTACTTGGATGGTTGGTGTTGCAATGAAATGGGAATTGTTTTCGGGTTTTGAACGAAAACATAAATTAGAAACAGCACAATTAAGTAAAAAACAAATTGAAGCAAAACGAATTGATACAGAAGAAAAAATAGCACTTCAATTAGAAAAAACAAAAAAAGATTACGAAACGTCTTTAAAACAATTAGATATTGCGAAACAACGCGAAGTTATTGCAAAAAATAATAACGAAGTTGCTTCTAAACAATACCGAGCTGGTTTAATCAGTGTTACAGATCGATTATCGGCCGAAAATGATATTTACAAAGAGTCTTTAAATAAAATAGAAACAACCATAAAACAGCGTCAGGCAGCAATAGATGTTTATCAAGCTTCAGGAAGTTTACTTCAGTATATAAAAAGTAATTAGTTATGAAAAAGTTATTAGTATTTATAGGAATTTGCACAATAGCTTCGTGTTCGAATAAATCGGAAGTTGCAAAATCAATCCAAGGAAAAATAGAACGAGATGAAATTGCTGTTGTTGGAAAATTAGCGGGCAGAATTGATAAAATTTTAGTGAATGAAGGCGATTTTGTAAAAAAAGGAGATACATTGGCAATTTTAGATATTCCGGAAGTCGCAGCTAAAAAAGCACAAGCACAAGGAGCTGTAAAATCGGCCGAAGCACAATACGAAATGAGCGTTCACGGAGCTACTTCGAATCAATTAAAACAATTGAATGCTAAAAAAGCGGCTTTAACCGAGCAATATCAATTTGCCAAAAAATCATTAAGCCGATTAGAAGCAATGGTAAAAGATTCGTTAGTTCCACAACAACAATACGACGAAGTTTTTGCGAAATATCAAGGAGCGCAAGCACAGTTAATTGCGGTAGATGCCGAAATAGCAGATGTTAAAAATGGAGTTAGATTAGAACAGCAAACAATGGCTTTAGGTCAACAAGATCGTGCTTTAGGAGCTTTACAAGAAGTTGCTGTTGCAGAAAAAGAACGTTATATTATCGCACCTCAAGATATGAAAATCGATGCTGTAACGCTTAAATTGGGCGAACTGGCTTTACCTGGTTATACATTGTTTAAAGGTTCGTTGCCCGAAACAACTTATTTTAGATTTACGGTTCCTGAAAGCAGTATTTCGGCTTACGAAAAAGGAAAAGCGGTTTCGGTTCATGTTCCGTATAAAAAAGTTGATATTGCAGGAACCGTTCAAAACGTAAAACAAATTGGTGCGTACGCAAATATTGCAACGGCTTATCCCGATTATGATATTCAGGATCCTTTATATGAAGTAACAGTTCGTCCAACACAATTACAAGATGCGAAGGATTTGTTAGCGAAATCTACGGTAACCATAAAGAAATAGCATGAAAACGTTTCTAAATTTATTAAAAAGAGAATTTAAATTGTTTTGGGGCAACGATGTACTGAAAATGCTTTTTTTGGGTGCTCCGTTGTTATATGGAATTTTAATTGGATATGTTTATAGCAAAGGAAAAGTAACCGATTTGCCGATTGTTGTTGTAGACGAAGATCAATCTTCTATGAGCGCCAAAGCAATTGAAATGATGCAGGATAACGAAATTTTATCGATTTCGGCTTTGCAATTCGATACACAAAAGTTAGATCGATTGATGATTGAAAAAGCTGCAGCTTGTGTGGTTTTAATTCCAAAAGGATTCGAAAAAGATGTTTTAACAAAGCAGTATCCCGAAATTACTACGATTGTAAATACATCGAATGTTTTAACGGCAAATTACGCTTCGGGTGCTTTGCAGGTTGTTTTAGGAACTTTAAAAGTAGGAACTCAAATCGAAACTTTGCGCAAACAAGGAACGCCCGAAAATTTGATTATGAGCCAATACGAGCCTTTTAAAACAACCTTTATTAAAAAGAATAATCGCAGTACAAATTATATGTATTTCTTGTGGCCGGGCGTTTTGGCTACCGTTTTACAACAGGTTTTATTACTTGGTTTAGCGCTTTCTTTTGCTTCCGAATTCGAAAACGGAACCTTCATTAATTTAGTAAAACAAACTAAAAATACATTTTCGTTAATTGCAGTTAAAATCATTCCGTATTTAATTATGAGTTTTGCGGTTTGGCTTATGTATTGGGCATTTACGTGGTGGTTTAATATTCCGTTTTACAATAATTTAGGTGCACTTACTTTAATTGCCGGTGTTTTTATTGTAGCAGTTTGTTTTATCGGAATTTTGATTAGTATTTTAATTCCGAATCAATTAAAAGCAACCGAAATTTTAATGGTTGTAGCAACTCCAAGTTTTATGATTTCTGGATTTACTTGGCCTTTAAGTCAAATGCCGGAATGGATTCAAGTAATTGCAAGCGGAATCCCGTTAACACATTTTTTACCCGCTTTCCGAATTCTGATTATCGAAAACGGAACGGTCGATTTAACGTATCCGTATATTATAAATATGCTTATTATTGCTTTAGTTTGTGGAACATTGAGTTTTATTGCGCTGAAATGGAAAACGCGTCAAGCTTTAAAAAGTCAACAAACAGAATCAATAGAAAACTAAAATCATCTTCGGATGATTTTTTTGTATAGTCTAGAAAATAATAAAATCAGAAAGGAGTTTTATAAATTTAAAACCGCAGAAATTTAAGTAAACACTTTGTGCAACTCAATCTTTATCTATAAATTTAGCGTTCAAAAATATAAAACAAATGAATTTTCAAAATACTAGAGAATTTGCACAATCTTTAGATGCACAAGATACGCTTTCTAAATATCAATCAGAATTTGAATTTCGGAAAGTAAACGGAAAGAAAACGATTTATTTTACAGGAAACTCTTTAGGCTTATTGCCGAAAAGAGCTCGTAAATATGTTGATGATATTATGAACGATTGGGCAAATTTAGCTGTTGAAGGTCACTTTTATGCCGAAAAGCCTTGGTGGGATTATCATGAACGTTTTTCAAATCCATTGTCAAAAATCGTTGGCGCTTTACCAAGCGAAGTTTCGGTAATGAACACGTTAACAGTGAATTTACACATGATGATGGTTTCGTTTTACAATCCTTCGGCAACTCGTTTTAAAATTATTTGTGAAGAAAAAGCATTTCCAAGCGATCAATATATGTTTCAAACTCAGGTTAAATTCCATGGATTAGATCCTAAAGATACTATTGTGGAAGTTAAACGTAGAGAAGGTGAACATAATTTGCGTACCGAAGATATTATTGCGAAAATTAATGAAGTTGGCGATGAGTTGGCTTTGGTTTTAATCGGCGGAATCAATTATTATACAGGTCAGGTTTTAGATATGAAAACGATTACCGAAGCCGGTCATAAAGTTGGTGCAAATGTTGGTTGGGATTTGGCACATGCTGCCGGAAATATCGAATTAAAATTACACGAATGGGATGTAGATTTTGCTTGTTGGTGTAGTTATAAATATATGAATGCAGGTCCGGGAAGCGTTTCGGGATATTTTGTTCATGAAAAACATCATTCAAATAAAAGTTTGAATCGTTTTGGTGGTTGGTACGGACAAAATAAAGAACGTCGTTTTTTAATGGAACCAGAATACAATCCAAACGAAGGTGCTTTAGGTTGGCAAAGTTCATGCACAGGCGTTTTGGCAATGGCTCCATATTTAGCTTCTGTTGAAATGTTCGATGAAATCGGAATGCCGGCTTTAATCAAAAAACGTGATTTAATTACATCGTATTTAGAATTTATCGTAGAAGAAATCGCGAAAGAAACCGGAGCAAATTTAGAAATCATCACGCCGAAAAATCCATCAGAAAGAGGTTCTCAATTATCTGTAGTTTTACATGGTCAGGGAAGAAGCCTGTTCGAATATTTAATGAAAGAAGGTGTCATTGTAGATTGGCGCGAACCAGCTGTAATTCGTTTTGCACCAGTTCCGCTATATACTTCTTTCGAAGAAATGTATGAATTCGGGCAAATATTAAAAAAAGGAATTTTAAGTAAATTATCATAATATCTGAAGTTAGAAATGTCTACAAAACAACATAAAATCGATACGTTCGATCCGTCACAACCCGGATTGGCAGACGCAAGTATTTACGGATTGCCTTTTACCGCCGAAGAAAGTGAAATTATTGTAGTTCCTGTTCCGTGGGAAGTTACGGTAAGTTATGGTGCAGGAGCTTCGGAAGGTCCGGATGCGATTATGGAAGCTTCGTTTCAGGTAGATTTATTGCATCAGCAATTTCCCGATTTATGGAAATTGGGAATTTATTTAGACGAAGCACCCGAAAGTTGGGCAACAAATAGCGCTAAATATAAAAGTTTGGCGCAACCTATTATCGAAGCTTTAGAAAACGGAGAAGACGTAGAAACGTTTCCTGCATTACAAGCTGATTTAGATAAGATTAACAAAGCAACCTCTCAGTTAAATCAAGAAGTAAAAGGAAAGGTTTTATCTTGGATGAATCAAGGTAAGAAAGTAATTTTATTGGGCGGAGATCATTCAACTCCGTTAGGATATTATCAAGCATTGGCTTCAAAATACGAAGAATTTGGAATTTTACATTTCGATGCGCACATGGATTTGCGAATTGCATACGAAGGTTTTACACATTCGCATGCTTCGATTATGTATAATGCCATTCAGTTACCGCAAATTTCGAAATTAGTTCAAGTCGGAATACGTGATTTTAGTCAACAAGAAGTTGAAATAATTCAAAATTCGAATAAGGTAAAAGTTTTTACAGATGCCGATTTAAAAGCAAATGCATTTGAAGGGAAAAAATGGAAAGATCAATGCGAAGAAATCTTATCAAATTTACCTCAAAATGTATGTGTAAGTTTTGATATTGACGCGTTAGAACGTTGGTATTGCCCAAACACAGGAACTCCGGTTCCGGGCGGATTAACTTTTGAGCAGGCTACTTATTTGTTAGATAAATTAGGAACTTCAGGCAAAAACATCATCGGAATGGATTTAGTTGAAGTTGCTCCTGGAGAAGACGATTGGGATGGAAATGTGGGTGCTCGTTTGTTATTCCATATGTGCGGAGTTTACGCCAAAAACAACGGACTAAAAGTAGGAGATAAGATTGAGTTTTAGTCAAAGAAACATTATGAAAAACATATTAGTAACAGGTGGTTTAGGTTATATTGGTTCGCATACGGTTGTGGCTTTGCAACAAGCGGAATATAAGGTTGTCATAATCGATGATTTATCAAATGCAGATGAAAGTTTTCTGGATAAAATTGAAACAATCACTGGATTAAAACCAAAATTTCATTTAATTGATTTAAAGGATGCTGAAACAGTTAATCAATTCTTTAAGGAAGAAAAGATTGATGGAATTATTCATTTTGCAGCTTATAAAGCGGTAGGCGAATCAGTTCAAAAACCTTTGATGTATTATCGAAATAATTTGCTTGGATTGATTAATTTACTAGAAGCTATGACTGTTTTTAATATTGATCATTTCATATTTTCGTCTTCTTGTACGGTTTACGGACAGGCAGATGAAATGCCTATTCATGAGAAAACTCCTTTAAAACGTCCTGAAGCACCTTATGGAAAAACGAAACATATGGGCGAAGAAATTATTTCAGATTTCGTTCAGGCTGAAAACAAAAATGCGATTGCTTTGCGTTATTTCAATCCTGTTGGAGCGCATGCTTCTTCGTTGATTGGAGAAATTCCAAAAGGGATTCCAAACAATCTTTTACCTTATATTTCTCAAACTGCTGCTGGAATTCGTGAAAGTTTAGGCGTTTTTGGAGCTGATTATGAAACACGAGACGGAACCGCAATTCGAGATTATATCGATGTAAATGATTTAGCCGATGCGCATGTGAAAGCATTAAACCGTTTATTAAGTAAAGAAAATGAATCGAATTTAGAGTATTTTAATTTAGGTTCTGGAACTGGTTCAACGGTTTTAGAAATGATTCAAGCTTTTGAAAAAGCCAATAACCTTAAAATTAATTATACAATTCAACCACGTCGTGAAGGCGATATTCAAGAAGCTTATGCCGATTTTACCTTGGCAAAAAATAAACTAGGCTGGGAACCTAAAACACCTTTAGAAACTTCGATGAAAGCAACGTGGGAATTTCAAAAGAACTTATAATTCAAAAAAGAAGAATATATAAAAGACTGTATAGAAATGTGCAGTCTTTTCTTGTTTTAAAGAAAATTTGATTTATTCAAAACAACGCAAGGTTCTTTTTATAAAAAGATGATTGTAATGATAAAAAAACTAAATTTGTAAGTAAACAGCTAGAAAAATAAATGAATAAGAACATTCGGATTGCAATTTTAGGTTTAGGTTACGTTGGATTACCTTTAGCAAAACTTTTTGCAACCAGATATCCTGTTGTTGGTTTTGATATCGATCAAAATCGAGTGAGCGAATTGCAAAAAGGAACCGATACGACATTAGAAATAAATAAAGAAGAATTAAATTCAGTTTTGTTAAACGATTCACCTTTTAAATTAGCTTTTCAAAATGGTTTATATTGTTCGACTGATTTAAATGCAATTGAAGAAGCCAATATTTATATTGTCACGGTTCCAACTCCTGTTGATAAAAATAACAGGCCAAATTTAATTCCTTTAAAAAAAGCCTCCGAAGCTATTGGGAAGGTTCTAAAAAAAGACGACATCGTTATTTATGAATCTACGGTTTATCCGGGTGTTACAGAAGAGGAATGTGTTCCTATATTAGAAAACATTTCAGGATTAACATTTAATAAAGATTTCTATGCTGGTTATTCTCCAGAACGAATAAATCCTGGTGATAAAGAAAAAACGATTGATAAAATAAAGAAAGTTACTTCAGGTTCAACTCCCGAAATAGCAGAAATCATCGACGAATTATATCGTTCTGTTATCAGTGCGGGTACTCATAAAGCTTCATCGATTAAAGTTGCCGAAGCTGCAAAAGTTATTGAAAATGCCCAACGCGACATTAATATTGCATTTATTAACGAATTAGCAAAGATTTTTGCTTTGATGAATATCGATACGCAAGAGGTTTTGGAAGCTGCTTCAACAAAATGGAATTTTATGAAATTTCAGCCCGGATTAGTTGGCGGACATTGTATTGGAGTCGATCCGTTTTATTTAGCGCAAAAAGCTCAGGAAATTGGATATTATTCTGAATTGATTCTTTCTGCTAGAAGATTGAATGATTCGATGGGAGCTTTTGTTGCTGGACAGATTATCAAATTAATGATTCAAAAAGATATAAAAATAAAAGGATCGCAGGTGTTGGTTTTGGGCGCAACTTTTAAAGAGAATTGTCCCGATGTTCGTAATTCAAAAGTTTGGGATGTTATTCGTTCTTTAAACGAATATGGTTGTGCTGTTTCGGTTTATGATCCTTGGATTGATTGGAATCAAAACGAAATCGAAGCGTCTTGTAAAATAGTTCAAGATATTGATCATTTAAAATTCGACGCTGCTGTTTTAGCTGTCGGACATCAACAGTTTTTAGAAATGTCTATACGGAACTTACTTAATTCAGATGGAATTATTTACGATGTTAAAAGCGTGTTGAACGAAAAAGTAGACGGAAGACTTTAATAGTTTGAAAATAGTCAATTGTGTTTTCAAACTTTGATTAACCAAGATAGTAAAATGAAAGAAATTAAAAATATAACGTGTATCGGAGCTGGTTATGTAGGCGGACCAACGATGTCGGTTATTGCACAAAAAAATCCAAATATTAACATAACGGTTGTCGATTTAAATAAAGAACGAATTGAAGCTTGGAATGATGAAGATTTATCGAAACTTCCTATTTACGAACCTGGTTTAGACAAAATAGTTGCCGAAGCTCGCGGACGAAATTTGTTTTTTTCGATCGATGTAGAAGAAGCAATCGATAAAGCCGATATGATTTTTATTTCGGTTAATACGCCAACTAAAACTTACGGAAAAGGAAAAGGACAAGCAGCCGATTTAAAATATATCGAACTTTGTGCCCGGCAAATTGCAAAAGTTGCAAAAGACGATAAAATTGTTGTAGAGAAATCTACACTTCCTGTTCGCACTGCCGAAACTTTAAAAAGTATTTTGCACAACACAGGAAACGGAGTAAACTTTCATATTTTATCAAACCCTGAGTTTTTGGCTGAAGGAACTGCTGTTCAGGATCTTGAAAATCCGGACAGAGTTTTAATTGGAGGTGAGAATGAAGAAGCTATTCAATCTTTAGTAAAAATTTATGCTTCATGGGTTTCAAAAGATCGAATTATAACAACTAATTTATGGTCTTCGGAATTATCTAAATTAGTTGCTAATGCTTTTTTAGCTCAACGAGTTTCTAGCATCAATGCGATTTCCGAATTATGTGAAGTTACTGGTGCCGATGTTGATGAAGTGTCGCATGCAATTGGAAAAGATACTAGAATTGGTTCTAAGTTTTTGAAAGCTTCGGTAGGCTTTGGTGGATCTTGTTTTCAGAAAGATATTTTGAATTTAGTCTACATTGCACGAAGTTATAATTTGCATAAAGTAGCCGATTATTGGGAACAGGTTATTATAATGAATAATCATCAAAAAGAGCGTTTTTCAGATAACATCATCAAGACTTTATACAATACTGTCAATGGTAAAAATATTGCTTTTTTAGGTTGGGCTTTTAAAAAAGACACCAATGATACAAGAGAATCTGCTGCAATTTATGTTGCAGATCATTTATTAGATGAAGAAGCTTTTATTACTATTTATGATCCAAAAGTAACAGCAGAGCAAATTTATAAAGACTTAGATTATTTAGGAACTCGAAGTTCTGAAGAAAACAGAAGACTGGTTAAAGTGGTTTCAAATCCTTATGAAGCTTGTTTAGATGCACATGCAATTGCTGTTTTAACAGAATGGGATGAATTTAAAACCTATGATTGGCAAAAGATTTACGATAAAATGTATAAACCAGCATTTGTTTTTGACGGACGAAATATATTAAACTCTGAATTTTTAAAACAAGTTGGTTTTATAACGTATAATGTAGGAAAGTAACTTAATAAAAATCCCTTATATCAAGGGATTTTGTTATTTTTATAAAAAAAATATGTTCCAAAACGAAACCATAATATTAGAACAAATACCGAAATATGAAGAAATAGCTTATACAAATCTTCATAAAAACTATGTAAAGATTGTAAGAATGAATGCTTTAATTGGTATTTTGTTCGGAATAGCTGTTTCTGTTGCGATTTTCTTTGTTTTTGAAGAGTTCGAAAGATATTATTTTATCATTGGATTTTCTTTATTAATGCTACTAATGAGTTTATTTCCGTTACTTACTTACAAGAAAAAGAAATATGCTTTCCGTCAACATGATGTACTTTACAAAAAAGGATTAATCTTTAAAACAGTAAATATTATTCCTTATATACGCTTGCAACATGTGGTTATAAAACAAGGTTGGTACGCAAAAAAACTAGGATTAGCAACTTTAGAATTGCATACAGCAGCAAATGACAGAGTTGATGTTTCGATTCCTGGTTTGACTTTAGAAGATGCCGAACGTTGGAAATCTTTTTTGTTAAATCGTTTGCAAGAGATTGAAGATGAAGCATAATTATGATTTTTCGCAACCCAATAAACTAGATAAAAAAGCCTTGTGGCTTATTTTAGGAAACGCTTTTTGGACCATTATTAAAGCAAGTTGGGCAATAATTGCCCTTTTGGTAATTCGCGGATTTCCAACAGACGCTTATTGGCTTTATTTAATATTTTTTGGATTAATTATTTTAACATTTGCTCGATTATCAATAAACTACTTCTATTATTCGTATCAAGTTATTGCAGATGAATTGATTATAAATAAAGGTTGGCTAAATAAATCTAAAACAGTTGTGAAGCTGGATAAAATTCACGAAGTAAATCTGAATCAGAAATTCATTCATAAATTAATTAGATTGTATTTGGTCGGAATTGATACAGCGGGAAGTTCTAAAACCGAGATCTCAATTAACGGAATCGATTTTAGAAAAGCATTAGCTTTAAAAGAAGTTTTAACAAATTCAGAACAAATTGAAACAATTCATAAAGAAGCCGAAAATGAAACATTAATTAATGATGAATTAATTGAAAAAAGTGAATCTTCTGAAAAAATTGTAATTAGTCTTTTTAGTTTAATTAAAATTGGATTAACTCGTAATTATTTGCAAACTTTTGCTTTGTTATTGGCTTTTTCGTTTCAAATAATGGATCAAATTCAAGATTTCTTTTATAAAGAAGATGATTCAACAGTTTACGATGATATTTTTAACGCTTCGTACGAAAAGTATATTGGTTTAATCGGAGTGTTACTATTTTTTGGATTTATTACGTTTATTGTTTTGTTCAATTTAGGACGCACGTTATTAACTTATTTTAATTATCAAATTCAGCTAAAAAGCAATCAATTAACGGTTTCTTACGGATTGACTGATTCTCACATTATTGCAGTTCCTTCAAAAAAAGTGCAATTATTTCAAATTCAGCAGAATTATTTTCAAAGATTAATGAATCTTTTTGAAGTTAAAATCAAACAAGTCGAATCTTCCGAAAATGATAAACAAAAGAAAGGATTGATAGTTCCAGGTGCAAATAGTTCTGAACTAAACCAAATTTTTCAAGTTATTTATCAATCTAATTTAGATTTAAAAACCGATTATTTTCGTCCACATAAACGTATTTTATTCTTAAAATTTTGTTGGCTTTGTATTCCGGCTTTTATTGCTTTAAGCGTTTTTTATTTGAATGATATGATTAATTACTCATGGATTATTCTCCCTATTTTCGCTTTTTTATACTTTTTGATTTATTGGAGCTATCGAAATGAAAAACTGTTTCTTAAAGACGATTTTATTGTGTTAAGAAAAGGAGTTTGGGATATTACAACTACTTATTTACAAATTAGTAAAATGCAACAAGTTTCAGTAAAACAAAGCTATTTTCAAGAAAAAAGAAATTTAGGTTCATTAAATTTGCATACAGCTGGCGGAACGATTTCTTTAACGTATTATGATTTCGATTTACTGCAGAAATTAGCTAACGAATTGCTTTATAAAATAGAAAAAAACAAGTATTCATGGATGTAATAACAGAAAACGAAGAGCTCGTTTTAATTCAAAATACAAACATTTATTATAAAAAATGGAAAGTAAAAGATCCTCGTTCAACTATTATATTATTGCACGATTCTTTGGGATGCACGGTTCTTTGGCGCGAATGGCCGCAAGAATTAGCTCAACATTTACAATGCAATGTTATTAGTTACGATCGACGCGGATACGGAAAATCGGATAATTACACTAAACCAAGACCAATTGATTATTTAGAACAAGAAGCACTTATTTTAGACGAATTATTTGCTGTTTGGAAATTAGAGAATCCTATTTTATTCGGATTTAGCGATGGAGCTTCAGTTGCAACGATTTATGCCGGAATGTTTCCAAAAAAAATAAAAGCATTGATTATAGAAGGTGTCCACGTTTTAATTGAAAAGGAAACGTTGCAAGGCGTTCGCGATGCTCAAACAATGTTAGAAACGACTAAAATAGCTAAAGTTTTAGAGAAATATCACGGAAACAAAGTATTTGATTTATATTACGCTTGGACCAAAACTTGGCTTTCTAATGAACATCAAAATTGGAATATCGAACATTTTATACCAAAAATAGAAGTTCCAATCTTAATTATTCAAGGTGAGTTTGACGAATTTGGAACCATGAAACAAGTAAATGCTTTTGATGCAGCTAAAGTTTCAGTTCAAAAATTGTTGGTTCCGCAAGTTGGGCACACAGCTCACAAAGAAAATAAATCGTTGGTTTTTGATAAAGTTGTTACTTTTGCAAATCAAATATTAGAAAATGAAAAAATGGATTAAAGCAGCGCGTTTACGCACATTGCCATTATCTGTATCGGGAATTTTAGTCGGAAGCGCAGCAGCTTATCAACAATATCACACACAAGAAAATTATTATTTTATTGTTGTTTTGTGTTTGCTTACAACACTTTTTTTTCAAGTTTTGTCGAATTATGCAAATGATTATGGCGATGCAGTAAAAGGAACCGATAATGAAAATAGAGTGGGACCGAAACGAGCAGTTCAAAGTGGAGAAATTACAGCTTCGCAAATGAAAAATGCTATTATTATTACTTCTCTGTTGTCTTTACTTTCTTCTCTTAGTGTGATTTATCTTTCATTCGGAAGTGAAAATTTTCTTCAAGCTATTCTGTACTTTATTTTGGCAATTGCATGTGTTGGCGCGGCAATTAAATACACTGTTGGTAATTCGGCATACGGATATAAAGGTTTGGGAGATCTTTTTGTATTTATTTTCTTTGGTTTGGTAAGTACATTGGGAACGTATTATTTGTTTGGACACACGATGAGTTTAATAATTATTTTTCCAGCAATTACAATTGGTTTATTAAGTATGGCAGTTTTAAATATGAACAATATGCGAGATATAGAAAACGATACCGCTGTTGGTAAAAACACCTTGGTTGTAAAAATGGGTTTTCAAAAAGCGAAGAATTATCACTTCTTTTTACTTTTAAATGCTACTATCTTCTTAAACATTTTTGCAATATATACATTTTCGCATTGGTATCAATATATTTATATAGTTGCATTTATCCCTTTGCTTAAAAACTTAGGAATTGTAACGAAAACAACAAATCCCAGATTGTTAGATCCGGAATTAAAACGTTTGTCGTTAAGTACATTTTTTCTATCTTTATTAATCTCAATAGCATTAATATTAAACGCATTAATTTATGAAAATAACTTACCTTGGTCACGCTTCTTTAGCAATTGGAGTTAACGGAAAAACGCTTATTGTAGATCCGTTTATTAGTGGAAATGAATTAGCAAACCACATTGATGCAAATTCCTTAAAAGCAGATTATATCTTAATTACACACGCACACGGAGATCATATTTTAGATGTTGAAACGATTGCTAAAAATACAGAAGCAATTATTGTTTCGAATGCTGAAATTGCAGGATATTATGAAGCAAAAGGATTTAAAACGCATCCGATGAATCACGGCGGAAGTTGGGAATTCGATTTTGGTAAGGTAAAATATGTAAATGCGATTCATTCGAGCAGTTTTCCTGATGGAAGTTACGGCGGTCAACCAGGTGGTTTTGTAATTGAAGCTGGCGAAAAGAATGTTTATATTGCAGGAGATACGGCTTTAACGTATGATATGAAATTAATTCCGATGAAAAATCCTTTAGATTTAGCGGTTTTACCAATCGGAAGTAATTTTACCATGGATGTTGATGATGCAGCGATTGCAGCAGAATTTTTAAGTGTAAATAAGGTATTGGGATATCATTTTGACACTTTTGGATACATTAAAATTGATCATAAAATAGCAAAGCAAAAGTTTACCAATAAAAATAAAGAACTCGTTTTATTGCCAATTGGCGAATCAATCGAAATCTAAATTAAAACCCTGAAATAATTCAGGGTATTTTTTTGGAGTTTTAAATTCCAATAACTTTAAGAAAGATCATTTAATAGTAAATTAAAATGAAAGCAACATTCGAAAAATATATTTTAAATTTTAAGCGTCCTTCTGGAACTTCTCGAGGAATAATGACCGAAAAAGAAACGTGGTTTTTAAAACTTGAAAATAATGGAAAGAAAGGAATAGGAGAGTGCGGTATTTTACGCGGACTTTCGTATGATGATCATTTGGATTATACAGATAAATTAAAATGGGTTTGTGATAATATCCATTTAGGGCAAGAAGCACTTTGGGAAGCACTTAGAGAATGGCCTTCTATTCAATTTGGAGTAGAGCAGGCTTTTATTTCGTTGCAGAGTAATGATCCTATGGTTTTATTTCCAAGTAGGTTTACAAAAGGCGAAAAAGCAATACCAATTAACGGTTTGGTTTGGATGGGAGAACCTGAGTTTATGAAAGAACAAATTGATGAAAAAATTGCACAAGGTTTTAACTGTATTAAACTTAAAATTGGAGCAATTGATTTTGATATAGAATTAGATTTAATTCGTTATATTCGTTCACACTTTACCCCTGAAACAATGGAAATTCGAGTTGATGCTAATGGGGGATTTAGTTTAAGTGATGCTTTATATAAATTAAATCAATTAACTGAATTTAAGTTACATAGTATAGAACAACCTATAAAAAACAAGCAAACTGACAGTATGTCAGAATTGTGTTTAAAGACTCCACTTCCAATCGCTTTAGATGAAGAGTTAATTGGTGTTGTAAATTACAACGATAAAGAAAATCTATTGCAAAAAATCATGCCACAATACATCATTTTAAAGCCAAGTTTGGTTGGTGGTTTTAAAGGTTGCGAAGAATGGATTGAAATTGCCGAAAAATTAAACATTGGTTGGTGGATAACATCGGCTTTAGAAAGTAATATTGGTTTAAATGCAATTGCACAATGGACATTTACATTAAACAATTCAATGCCACAAGGTTTAGGAACCGGAGCTTTATATACTAATAATATTGAATCGCCTTTGGTTGTAAAAAACGGACAATTGTGGTATGATAAAAATCTAAAATGGGATGTGATTTTTTAAATAAAAATTGTCAATAATTTTATATCAAGCTTTAAAAAGTATTCAAATAACAGTAATCTTTTTTAAAGCTTGTTACTTATAACTTAATAATAAAAGCTAGTAAATAAGATTATCTTTTGTTTTCGTTAAACGAATCTGGAATTATTTCAGGTAAAAGTTTAATTAAAATGGGAAGCAATAAACTGCCGCCTGGAATTAAAAATATAGTAAAAGCAGGAATGGTTTTTCCTAATTCAATAAGTTGTTTCTTTAACATTGCTTTTTCAGATTTTGTTAAAGAACTGTAAGTTGATTTAACCAACAATTGAAGTAATAATTTGTTGTTTGAAATCTCTTTTACAATACTTTTTTTGTTGCGCTTTATCAAAAGCGCAATGTTTTTATTAGTGCTTTTGTAAAGCTTTTTTATTGGATGCGAAAACTGGAAGTAAGGAATTTCTTCTTTATGTTGATCTAAGAAAAGCAACATATTATCGAGTGAATTTTGCGAAAAAGAAATTGATAATTTTAGTTTCTGAATCAATTTTACAGTAAACTCAAATTCTTTCTCATCAATTTTTTCGTCGTTCCATAAAACCATCAAACTCACATCGTACAAATATGCTTTCCCGTAAAAAGTGATGATATTCGAAGTATCTAAATGATCTAAATCTTTTGCGAAATGAGAAGTTGTACTAGTAAATCGTAATGAATTTTGTAAAAGCTCTTGAAGTTTTATGTCATATTTAGTGTGATTTTGTTTTTGATTAAAACAAATTAATGCTAATTGAAAAAGTGTATTTTCTAAGTATTTATAATACGAAAGAATGTCTTTCTCGTTCATTAAATAACGTTTAAAGCACAAAACATCTGTAAACAGTAAAAAGTTAGCTAAATGATGTGAAAACGTTTTCTCGATGTAATTAGATGAATTTTGAACTCGATCGTTTATTATCTTTTCTAGAGAACGATATTTTTTTCCGTTAGTAGAAAAACGGATAAAAGAGAAATATGAATCGGTTTCGGCAGTATTTATTTTGGAATAGAAAGCTTCGGTTTTTTCAATAAAATCTTTTACGTTATGATTTTTAGCTTCTTGAATATAAGTTCCCCACAAACTTTCTAAAAGAACAATTTTGGTTACTTCTTCTAACGAAAGTTCAAACGAATTAAAAACAGGCTGAATAGTTGTAGTGGTATAGCCATATACAAAACCTGTTTTACGAATTTCTTCATAAAACAAGGTTTCGGTTAATTCATTAAAAAAAGAAGGATTACTCAATTTAAAAAATTTCGTAATCCATAATTCTTTTGAAGGGTTCATAAATTATTTTAATTCAAAAACTACATTTACGTTAGTCGATATTTCAATTTCTCCAACCGCTAATGTTTCTGCCATATTTCCTGCAGCATCAGCAGCTTCGGCTTTCATCATATAAACTCTTGGAGTGTTAACAAAAGATTGATCGCTAATGCTTAATGCTTTTCCAATTGTTTGATTTAAAGCTCCAGCATAATCTTGCGCCTTTTTCTTAGCATCTAGAACTGCTTTCGCTCTGATTTCAGAAGCATATTTATCGGTTTGAGTTGATTTAAATTCGACTCCGTTGATTGAATTTGCTCCGGCATCCATTAAATCAGCCATCAATTTTTCGTATTGCTCTAAGTTACGTAAAGTAATCGTTACGGTTTGGTTTGCTACGAAATAATCTTTCTTTTGTTGATAATCTCTCGATTTATAAAGACTTACACGTTGTGTTTGATAGTCTTTTTCATCGACTTTACTTTTTTTGATAACTTGAATCATTTTTGCAATGATGTCGTCGTTTTGTTTTTTAGCTTTAGCAGAATCGGCATCTTTAATTTCTGATCCGATTGAAATAATGGCATAATCAGGTTTAATTTTTACGGAACCTTCTCCAGTTACATTAACTTGCGGAGTTACGATGTTGTTTTGTTGTGCCATAGCTGAAAAAGTTAAAAATACGAACGAAAATAAATAAAGGATTTTTTTCATGTTTCAATACAATTTTGATTTATAAATTAAGCCATTTGAAGTTCTTTTCAATTGCTTTAATCATTTCCCCTGCAATATCCTTGCCAGTTGCACCTTCGATTCCTTCTAATCCAGGAGAAGAATTTACTTCTAAAAGCAAAGGTCCTTTAGATGAGCGAATTATGTCTACACCAGCAACTTTTAAATTCATTGCTTTTGCTGCTTTAATTGCAATTTTTTTCTCTTCTGATGTCACTTTTACAATAGAAGCTTTTCCCCCTAAATGGATATTTGCTCTAAATTCTCCGGGAAGTGCTTCGCGTTGCATTGCAGCTACAACTTTTCCGTCAACGACAAACAAGCGAAGATCTTTTCCGTTGGCTTCTTTTATGAATTCCTGAACTAAAATATTTGCATTTAAGCTTTTAAAAGCATTAATAACCGACTCGGCTGCTTTTTTAGTTTCGGCTAAAACAACTCCTTTTCCTTGAGTTCCTTCCAATAATTTAATGATAAGCGGCGAACCACCAACCATATTTATTAAATCATTTGTATCTAAAGGTGAATTTGCAAAGCCTGTTGTCGGAATTTCAACACCATGACTTAAAAGCAATTGTAACGAAAACAATTTATCGCGCGATTGTGTGATTGATGCAGCGTTATTTAAACTAAAAACCTTTAAAGATTCGAATTGACGAATTAAAGAACATCCATAATACGTCATACTTGGACGAATTCGTGGAATAATTGCATCGAAATCATTTAAAACACGTCCGCCTCGGTAATGAATTTCGGGCTGATGTGCATCTAATTTCATGTAACAATGCTTCAAATTCAAGAAATGCATCTCATGACCGCGTAATTCTCCGGCTTCTATAATGCGTTTGTTCGAATATAATTCTGGATTACTAGCCAATAATCCAATACGCAAACCTCTTTTTTCGCTAGTTTCAGTCGAGTAATATTCACGTAATTTTTCGGGCGTAACAATTCCAAAATTAAAGTGCTCATCAGGATCTACAATGATTTTTCCGCTCATTGCTTCTCTTCCTAAAAGCATGCGATATCCCATAGAATCTCGATTGGTAAGTGTTAATTCAATCACCCAAGATTTATCTCCCAACGAGACTTCTGTGTTGATAACATAACGACTTTCTCGAGTTCCAGTCGAACTTTTAACTATACGTTTGTCAATTACCTTTGCTTCACAAATAATAGCATGTTTGGCATTGCGTTGAATAGGATGAATGACAAATTTTACCCATTTTTCACCATTTTTTTCGAACTGCGTAATTTGTTCTGCATGCAGAGCCGATGTTTTAGCTCCAGAATCTACACGAACCTTGATTGCAGGTACTTTAAGTTCTGGTAATGAACACCATTCTTCGCTACCAACAATAACTTTTTCAGTCATATAAATAAAACTTTTTCCTTCAACTAAATTAGATAAAAAATCGAGATATTTTTAAAAAGTAGAAAAATAATAATCATTATCTAATATTAACTTTTTGTAAGTAGATTTTTAGGTTGTTATATCGTGAATATTAAAAATGAGATGAAAATATTTTGAAGTGTCATAATTAAAACTGTTTTTTTAGATAGATTTAGAATATTTTTGTTAGAAAGATTTGAAATAATCTATATTTTAGATTCTAAAAAAAGAAGAAATGAATCATTATATAGAAACGGAGCGCTTAATTTTAAGAGAAATACTTCCAATTGATGCTGAACGAATGTTTGAATTGGACTCTGATCCTGAAGTTCATCAATATTTAGGAAACAAACCTGTTACAAGTATTCATGAAATTAATGATGCAATTGTATTTATTCGTCAACAATATATTGATAATGGAATAGGGCGATGGGCAATAATTGATAAAGAAACAAATAATTTTGTTGGTTGGTGTGGTTTAAAGTTTGTTGACTACGAGATTAATAATCATAAAAATTATTACGATTTAGGCTATAGATTAATTAAGAAATATTGGGGAAAAGGAATTGCAACTGAAACAGCGATAGCTTCATTAAAATACGCTTTTAAACAATTAAAAATCAATGAGGTTTATGCAATTGCTGATTGTGAAAATATTGGTTCGAATAAAATTTTTAAGAATTTAGGTTTTAAGCTTATCGAAGTTTTTAATTATGAAGGTATTCCTCATAATTGGTATAAAATAGAGAAAGGTGACCTTATGTTTATTAAAGTTTTATGCTTCAGACATTTTTGTGTATTGAGCAATTAAATAACTCAAGTGTTCCCATTTTACAGAATTATAAGGGAATTGTTTCATAAATTCGTCATTATCTCCGAAAAGAAAATTATAGTTTTCACTAAAATCAGATTTTTTAAGCCAAAGCACTTCCTCATTTTTTCTGATGTAATACGATTTTGTAACTCCACCACCAAGTGTGGGGCTTCCTCCAAAACTTACAGAAGCTGTTTCCTTAGCGTTTGGATCAGCATACACTTCAATCTTACTACTAAATTCAGGATTGATCAATTGCATTAAAAACTCTTTCTCGTCTTTTTTATTTTTTAATGAAGCTTTTACATTGCGTACATAAACTTCATTTGGATTTGTTGAACTATTCAAACTTTTTCTTCCCCAATTTTTAGAATTTCCAAAGTAATTACTCACCTTAGAAGCTTTTGCCATTCCTGAGATTGGTAAATACATTTCAGCAATATCTTCTGCTTTATATTCTTTCTTTTTTCCAGAGCCATCTTTAATATCGATCGAATAAATTTGTCCTTTTTTTCGATTAACACCTGAAGCTGAACCTTTAACCTTAGTTCCGTCTTTTAAAACAACGGTTGATGTTTTTTTAGCAGTAATTCCTACAAACATTTCATCAAAAAGGTCATCGTCCATTACTTTAAGTTGTTCTTTGGAGAATTTTACTTTTTCTTGAGCATTCATTTGTAAACTCATTAATGACGCAGCTGCAACAAAGCTGTACACTAGTATTTTTTTCATAAATTAAATATTTTTGTTAAAAATAATAATTATATTAAGATATCAAACATTTATTAAAACAAAAAGCACCATTTTTAAAAATGGTGCTTTTATATTTAGAATTATCTGTTTATTACAAGTGAATTACTTCATCGTAAGCAGCTGCAACAGCTTCCATTACAGCCTCGCTCATTGTAGGGTGCGGATGCACAGCTTTTAAGATTTCGTGACCAGTTGTTTCCAATTTACGAGCAACAACAGCTTCTGCAATCATATCGGTAACTCCGGCTCCAATCATGTGGCAACCTAACCATTCGCCATATTTTGCATCGAAAATTACTTTTACAAATCCGTCAGGAGTTCCAGCGGCTTTTGCTTTTCCAGAAGCAGAGAATGGGAATTTTCCAACTTTGATATCATAACCAGCTTCTTTTGCCTTTTTCTCTGTCATACCAACCGAAGCAATTTCTGGAGTAGCATATGTACAACCCGGAATATTTCCGTAATCTAAAGGTTCAACGTGTAAACCAGCGATTTTCTCTACACATAAAATTCCTTCAGCAGAAGCAACGTGAGCTAAAGCTTGACCTGGAACAACGTCTCCGATTGCATAATATCCCGGAACATTTGTTTGGTAATATTCGTCTACTAAAATTTTATCGCGGTCTGTTGTGATTCCTGTTTCTTCTAAACCAATATTTTCGATATTTGATTTAATTCCAACTGCAGAAAGTAAAACATCAGCTTCTAGAATCTCTTCTCCTTTAGCTGTTTTTACAGTTGCTTTTACACCTTCGCCTGTTGTATCAACTTTTTCAACAGATGAATTTGTCATTATGTTGATTCCTGATTTCTTTAAAGAACGTTCGAATTGTTTCGAAATTTCCTCATCTTCAACCGGAACAATATTCGGCATAAATTCAACGATTGTTACATCGGTTCCCATTGAATTATAGAAATGAGCAAACTCAACTCCGATAGCACCAGAACCTACAACAATCATTTTTTTAGGTTGTTCAGGTAACGTCATTGCTTGACGATATCCGATTACTTTTTTACCATCTTGAGGAAGGTTTGGCAATTCGCGAGAACGCGCTCCTGTCGCAATAATGATGTGATCTGCAGAAATTTCGGTTACTTTTCCGTCTTTATCAGTAACATCAACTTTTTTGCCTGGTTTTACTTTTCCAAATCCGTCGATAACTTCAATTTTATTCTTTTTCATTAAGAATTGAACACCTTTGCTCATTCCTTCCGCAACACCGCGAGAACGAGAAATAACAGCGTTAAAATCTTTATCAACTTCTCCGTTAATTGTTAATCCGTAATCTGAAGCGTGTTTTAAATAATCGAAAACCTGAGCTGATTTTAATAATGCTTTTGTAGGAATACATCCCCAGTTTAAGCAAATTCCGCCTAAATTTTCTTTTTCAACCACGGCAACTTTAAAGCCTAATTGCGACGCTCTGATGGCAGTTACATATCCGCCCGGCCCGCTACCTAAGATGATAATATCGTATTTCATAAAAATAAATTTCTTGTATTTTTGAGTGGACTAAAATAATCAATTATTTTGGTTGTTGAAAGTTTGTCAATAAAAACTTATCAAAGGGTTATTAATAACAAAAAATCAACAAATAAAACCTTCTAAATTATTAATGTGTTAATTATTCACTGCGCTTGCATATTGCGAATTATATAAATTCTTATATACTCCATTTTCTTTTTTAAGCAATTCTATATGCGTTCCGGTTTCTACAATATTTCCTTGATCCATAACCACAATTAAATCGGCATTTACGATGGTTGCCAAACGATGTGCAATAATAATCGAAGTTCTATTTTTTGTGATGATTTCGACCGCATTTTGTAATAATTCTTCGGAATATGTATCGATGGAAGAAGTCGCTTCGTCTAAAATCAAAATACTTGGATTATTCATATATGCACGCAAAAAAGCGATTAATTGACGCTGACCCGAAGAAAGCATAACGCCACGTTCTTTTACATTGTAATCGTATCCGCCTGGAAGTTTTTCGATAAAATCATTTATTCCGATTTTTTTAGCAGCTGTAATAACTTCTTCTTTAGAAATAGAATCGTTATCTAGAATAATGTTGTTTAAAATAGAATCCGAAAAAAGGAAAACGTCTTGTAAAACAACAGCAATTTGCTTGCGAAGACTATTTAATGTGAAATCTTGAATGTTCATTCCATCAATAGAGATACTTCCGGATTGAATATCGTAAAATCGACTTAACAAATTAATAATGGTTGATTTTCCTGCGCCCGAAGATCCAACAATAGCAACCGTTTGCCCCGGATTTATAGAAAGATTGATTCCGTTTAGAACTTTTTTTCCGTTTCCGTAACTAAAATCAACATCTTTAAAATGAATGGCGCCTTTAAAAATCGGAGCTGTTAATTTACCTTGCGATTGAATTAAATCATCACGATCAATAATTTCGAAAACGCGATCGGCAGCTACAATTCCCATTTGCATTACATTAAATTTATCTGCAATTTGTCGCAATGGATTAAATAACATCGAAATCATCATGGTATAACCAAATAAATCTCCGGTTGTAGTTAAATGATCGCCTTGAACAATGCTAAAACCTCCGTAAATAATCACACAACCTAAAGTTACCGACGAAACAATATCGGCGATAGGGAAGAAGATCGAGTTGTACAAAATGTTTTTTTGCCAAGCATCGTTGTGTTTTTGATTGATTTTTTTAAAGTTCTCGTATTCAATTTCTTCTCTGTTGAATAATTGAACAATTTTCATTCCGGTTAAACGTTCCTGAATAAATGTGTTAAGATTGGCAACTTGCAAACGAACTTCTTCGAACGCCACTTTCATGTGTTTCTGAAAAATTCGAGTTGCGTACAATAAAACCGGCATTGCAACAATGACAATTAAAGTCAACTTCCAATTCATCCAAAACATGATTCCTAAAACTACAATCATTTTTAAAACGTCGCTTACAATCATAAACAACCCTTGGCTAAAAATGCTTGCAATGTTTTCGATATCCGAAACTGTTCTTGTAATCAACCTTCCAACAGGTTCATTATCAAAATAACTCAGTTTAAACTTCATTATTTTGTTGAAAAGTTCTGTGCGAATATCTTTAATGATATTTTGTCCCAGCCAATTGGCTATGTAAGTAAAAAAGAATTGAGAACCGACCTCTAAAATTAATACAATTGCCATTAGTATTACATAGAAAATCAATCCGTTAATATCTTTTGCTTCAACATAAACGTCAACTACATTTTTTACCATGTACGGACGTAAAGCAGCAAAGATCGACAAGGTAATTACACTTAAAATTACCCAAAAAAGTTTGTTGTTATAAGGCTTGGCATAATGCAAAACCTTTCGTAAAGTAGAAGATTTAGTCTGCTTCATTTATATACGGATAAACTACTTTTGTTAAAAATAAGCCGTGTGCGGGAACCGAAAACCCTGCTTTACTACGGCTTTTACTTTCGATGATTTTTCGAACATCTTCGGTTGAAATTTTTCCTAGCCCAACATTAATTAAAGTTCCAACAATGGCTCGAACCATGTTTCGAAGGAAGCGATTAGCCGAAATATGAAAAATTAACTGATCGTTTTTTTGCTCCCAAAATGCCTCTGTAATCGTACAATTAAATGTAAAAACATCGGTATGCGTTTTGCTGAAACATTCAAAATCTTCGTATTCTAATAAGATTTTTGCAGCTTCATTCATCTTTTCAACGTCTAAATTACGATAATGATACCAACTCAAATCCTTTAAAAAACTATTTTTAAAAGTGTGAATATGATATTCGTACGAACGTGAAACTGCATCGAAACGAGTATGAGCATCTTCAGAAACTTCAAAAAAACGATAAACGGTAATATCTTCGGGTAAAAACGAATTCAACTTTTGAATCATTTGATCTTTATCAAATTCAATTTCGGTGTCAAAATGCGCATACATAGATTTCGCGTGTACGCCGGCATCTGTTCTTCCTGCGCCAATCAATTCAAAATCGTCTCGAAACAATATTTTCATTGCTTTTGTAAGAACTTCCTGAACGCTGATTGCCTTTGGTTGCACTTGCCAACCGTGATAATTTGTACCGTTATATGAAAATTGAATAAAGTATCTCAACCCAAAAAAATTAATCTCACAAAGATAGTTTAATTAAGCCGAATGTGTGTATTAACAAAAAACTAAATATTTTTGTAAAAACGAAACAATGAAACGAATTTTATATTTTTTTATTTTACTGATCAGTTTTTCGGGAAACTGTCAGTCTTTTTCTGATTATTTTACAGATCAAACCCTAAGATTAGATTATATTTTTGCTGGAAATAGTACCAATCAATATGCTTTTTTGAGTGATTTGGTTCAACTAAATAAATGGAACGGACGAAAAGGAAGCTTAAACAAAACGCCCATTCAAGGAAACGGACAAATAAAAGTATACGACGAAGCAACAAATCAGTTAATTTATGTGTTACCTTTTAGCAGTTTATTTCAAGAATGGCTTACGTTAGATGAGGCTAAAATGAATTCGAAAAGTTTTGAAAATTCGTATTTAGTTCCTTTTCCTAAACAGAATGTTCGAGTTGAAGTTTCGTTTTTTGATCTTCAACGAAAAGAAACTGTTTTGTTAAAACACACGGTAAATCCGCGAGATATTTTAATTCGAAAAGCGTCGAAAAATGATATTCCGTTCGAAATTATTCACAAAGCTTCAGTTTCAAATCCGATAAAAGTAGCCATCGTTGCCGAAGGTTTTAAAGAAAACGAAATGGATTCTTTTATAGATTATGCAAAGCAAACCGTTCAAAGTTTGTTTCGTCACGAAGCTTTTAAAAAACACAAAAATGCCTTTGAAATTGTTGCGGTTAAGTCACCTTCGAACGATTCAAATGTAAGTGTTCCTTCAAAAAATATTTGGAGAAAAACAGCGGTTCAATCACATTTCGATACATTTTATTCCGAGCGTTATTTAACAACTTCTCACATTAAATCCTTGCACGGTTTGTTAGAAAATATTCCGTATCAGCACATCATTATTTTAGCGAATACCGATGTTTATGGTGGTGGCGGAATCTTAAATTCGTACACGCTTACCACAACAAAAAACAAACAATTTGCGCCCGTTGTGGTTCATGAATTTGGGCACAGTTTTGCTGGTTTGGCAGATGAATATTTTTATGCACAAGACGTTTTTGAAAGCAAAGCAACTTCTAAAATTGAACCTTGGGAACAAAATATAACTTCGTTAGTCGATTTTAAAAGTAAATGGAATGACTTGGTTTTAAAATCAACTCCGATTCCGACACCAGATTCTATGAAAAATAACATTGAAATTGGAGCTTTTGAAAGTTTAAAAGGAAATGGTTTGTATATTCCGTCGCACAATTGTAGAATGAAAACGAATCAAGCGAAAGATTTTTGTAAAGTTTGCAATCGCGCAATCGAAGAAATGATTTTATTTTACACATCTAACGAATCTTAAAATGAAAATCCTTTTATTATCTGATACGCACAGTTATATCGACGATCGAATTTTATATTATGTAAATTGGGCAGACGAAGTTTGGCATGCCGGCGATATTGGCGATTTGTTGGTAACCGACACTTTAAAGAAGCAAAAAACGCTTCGGGCTGTTTACGGAAATATTGATGATGCAAAAGCTCGAATGGAATTTCCTTTAGACAATTATTTCGAATGCGAAGGAATGAAGGTTTGGATGACGCATATTGGCGGATATCCCGGAAAATATCCAACTAGAATTAAACAAGGTTTGATGGAAAATCAACCGGATATTTTTATTTGCGGACATTCGCATATTCTCAAAGTTCAGTTCGATAAACAATTTAATTGTTTAGCAATGAATCCCGGAGCTGCCGGAATTTACGGATTTCATCAAGTACGAACCATGCTTCGATTTGAAATTGTTTCAGGAAAAATTCAAAATTTAGAAATTGTGGAATTAGGAAAAAGAGGTTAGTAGAACTTTCTTTTTAACCGTTAATAAATTAGTATCTTTAAAGGAAAAATGGAAAAACAGGTTTTAAAGTTTTTAAAAGATTTAGCTCAGAATAACAATCGAGAATGGTTTAACGAACATAAAAACGAGTTCGAAAATGCGAAACAAAATGCTTTAAACGATTTTAATTTAATTTATGAAGATTTAAAGCAAACCGATTATTTAGAAACTATGAAAATGTATCGAATTTATCGTGATGTTCGTTTTTCGAATGATAAAACGCCTTATAAAACACATTTTTCGATGTTTATTGGTCGACAAAAACCTGATTATCGTGGTGGATATTATCTTCATATCGAACCAGGAAATTCGTTTGCTGGAACGGGATTTTGGGAACCTAATAAAGAAGATTTATTAAGAATTCGAAAAGAAATAGAACAAGACGATGAATTGGAAACGATTTTGAATTCAAAAGAACTATTTTCAACATTTGGTACTCTTGTTGGCGATGAAGTTAAAACAGCTCCCAAAGGATTCGACAAAGCGCATGAACGAATTCATCTAATCAAAAAGAAACAGTTTTTATTAAAACACGATTTTACAGATCAAGAAGTTTTAAGTAACGATTTTCCTCAAAAAGTTGCTGCAATCATAAAACAAGGTCGACCGTTTGTTGATTATATGACCGATGTTTTGTTAACAAATTTAAATGGTGAACGGATTTAGTTTTCTAAAATAAGATTTATGCAATATATTCTGATAATTTTCGTTTTTAGAATATATTTTAAACATAATGAAAGAACTGCAAAATCAAGAATCATCAAAGCTTGTACGATTTTTACAGCTTTTTGTAATCGTTTATTTCTTTTTTTACATTTTTCCGTTTCCTTTAGATAGCATTCCGTTTATAGGAGCTATTTTTAAGTACTACACAAACTTTATTGAATTATTGACGATTTGGATGGGAGAAAATGTATTTGGTTTGGAACAGATCGAGAAAATAAAAATGACAGGAAGCGGAGATACTACTTTTGATTACGTTAAGTTGTGTGCTTTTTTAGTTCTTTCGTTTTTTGTTACGGGTATATTTTTTCTTTTCAAAACTACAATTAATACCGAAAAAATAATCGTTTTTGTGCGAACGTATGCACGGTATTTCTTAGCTTTCATTCTGTTGAGTTATGGTTTTTCTAAATTTTTTGAAGGACAGTTTTCTTATCCAAGTCTTGAAAGATTAGATCAAAAAATCGGAGATTCATCTCCAATGGGACTACTTTGGACATTTATGGGATATTCTAAAACCTATTCTGTATTTGGAGGATTATGTCAAGTTTCAGCTGGTTTTTTACTCTTTTTTAGAAGAACATCTGCAATCGGAAGCTTTTTAGCTCTTATTGTTATGGCAAATATTGTGGTTTTAAACTTTTCGTACGATGTTCCTGTAAAGCTTTTTTCTACACATTTGGTTTTAATTTCTTTGTTGATTCTTTATCCGAATCTAAAAAATCTATTCAAATTATTTTTTCTGAATAAAAACATAGAACTCTTTTCCGAAAAATCGTTAATTAAAAAAAAGGAGATTGGCTATGTAGTTTTGGCTTTGAAAGCTCTTGTGATTATTGGATTTATTTCTATACTTTCGGTGGTAGCAATTCGTTCTGCATTACATAAGCCATCTCATAATTTACAAGCCATATATTCTCCAGAAAAGTTTCTGAAGAACGGAACTATTGTTTTGGATGAGCAATGGAAAAAATTTATTATCAATAATCGATCTGCTACTATTTTTTACGATGAAACGAAATATGAAGATTTTGATATAGAAATTGATATGAAAGACCAAACGATTCAGCTAAAATCAAAATCAGATACACTGAATGTAGATAAATTGAAGTATCGCTTTTCAGATGATCATAAAATAATGTACTTATCAGGGAAATTTAAAACAGATAGTATTTATGTTACGTTTGATGTAAAACGAAAAGAAGATTTTGAACTTGTAAAACGAAAATTTAATTGGATTAACGAATATCCTTATAATAAATAAAAAACCTCGATTAGTTTAAACTAATCGAGGTTTTTTAATATTTCGTTTCAGATCGTTATTTACTTCTGCTTGCTGTAATTTCAGCAATTTTAACGATAACTTCTGTAGCTTTTAAAATACTTTCAACCGGAACGTATTCGTATTTTCCGTGGAAATTATGTCCTCCTGCAAAAATATTCGGACAAGGTAATCCCATATACGATAATTGCGAACCGTCAGTTCCGCCGCGAATTGGTTTAATAATCGGCTTAATATCCAATTCTTTCATTGCTTGTTCGGCAATATCAACAATATGCATTACAGGCTCAACCTTTTCTTTCATATTGTAATATTGATCTTTTATCTCGCATTCAACAATTTTATCTCCGAATTTCTCAGCATATTTTTTGTTCATTTTCGAAACCATTTCGCGAATTAATTTTTTACGCTTTTTGAATTTCTTCATGCTGTGATCGCGGATAATTAAATGAACTTCAGTTTCTTCGATTGATCCCGAAATATCGTTTACATGGAAAAAACCTTCGTAACCTGTTGTTTTTTCAGGAACTTCTTTTGATGGTAATTTAGAAATAAATTTATTTGCTAAAAGCATCGAATTAATCATTTTTCCTTTTGCGTATCCTGGGTGAACGCTTTTTCCTTTAAAAATCAATTTAACTCCAGCAGCATTGAAATTTTCGTATTCTAATTCACCAATCTGACTTCCGTCCATAGTGTACGCCCAATCAGCGTTGAATTTCTCAACATCGAATTTATGTGCTCCACGACCAATTTCTTCATCTGGTGTAAAACCAATTCTAATTTTTCCGTGCTTAATTTCTGGATGTTGAATTAAATATTCCATTGCCGAAACAATTTCACAAATTCCCGCTTTATCATCGGCACCTAATAATGTTGTTCCGTCTGTCGTAATCAAAGTTTGACCTTTGTATTGCAATAAATCATCGAAATAACTTGGTGATAAAATAATATTTTCTTCTTTATTCAAAACAATATCACCACCGTCATAATTCTCAACAATTTGCGGTTTTACGTTTGCTCCTGTAAAATCGGGCGATGTATCGAAATGCGAAACAAATCCAATCGTAGGAACTTCGTGATCTACATTGCTTGGAAGCGTTGCCATGATGTACGCATTTTCGTCGATTGTAACATCTTCCAAACCAATTTGCTTTAATTCTTCGACCAATTTATTGGCTAAATCCCATTGTTTTTTAGTTGAAGGTGTAGTTTCTGAATTTGGATCCGATTCAGTATCAACCGTTACATAGCTGATAAAACGATTAATGATATGTTGTTTGTTTTCCATTGTCTTAAATCAATTTTAATTCCAACAAAATTATTAAAATAGACGCACTTAATAAAGAATAATCACTTTAAATGTTGATGATTTACGATCCTACGTTCTTTTTTTGGAATATAAAATCTATTTTTGTGAGTTAACAGAAAGATAATTTGAATGAGTCAACATAAAACGAAAACAATATTTACTTTAGGATTTGCATTATTTGCCATGTTTTTTGGAGCAGGAAACTTAATTTTACCTCCTTTTATTGGTTTAAAAACAGGAGATGAATGGTATTTGGCAATGTCAGGATTTATTTCGTCGGGAATTTTAGGACCTTTTTTAGGTGTTTTGGTAATCGTTCTTTTCGGTGGAACTTTTATAAAATTCGGTTCCAGAATCAATAAAATTTTAGCGGTTATTACAGGCGCTTCGATTATGTTGTGTATTGGTCCTTTAGTTGCTATTCCACGAACCGGAGCTACCACTTACGAAGTTGGAATTTTGCCTTTATTCCCGGAAGCTTCTGCAATTCTATGTTCTATAATTTATTTTGCAATCGTTTTTACTTTAAGTATTTCTCCTTCAAAAATTGTTGATATTATAGGAAAATTCCTTACTCCGTTACTTTTAATTGTTTTGTTGATTTTGATTGTAGCCGGAGTTGTAAATGGAGCGCAAAGCTTTCATCAAGAAATGATTGATCAACCTTCGTTTGCTTATGGTTTTATTGAAGGATATCAAACTTTAGATGTTTTAGCAGCAGTTGTTTTTGCTTCTTTGATTATTGAAGGAGCAAAACGAAAAGGTTTTGTAGAAGTGAAACAACAGCGAAATATTGTTGTTTATTCGGGAATTCTTTCTGTAACTTGTTTGATTGTTATTTATGGCGGATTGATGTATTTAGGATCGATTGCAACTAATGTAAAACCTGATATTTCAAGAACCGAATTGTTGATTCATATTAGCAAAAGTGTTTTAGGACATTACGGAACTATGGTGATTTCATTGGCAATTTCGTTAGCTTGTTTAACAACTTCAATTGCATTAACAACTTCGTTTGCTGAGTTTTTTAGAGATTTGTTTAATAATAAAGTCTCTTATCGGTTTTTAATTACTATTTGTGTAATTGTATCGGCAACTTTCTCCGTTCTAGGTGTTGATTCTATTATAGAATACGCTGGAGCAATTTTAAACTTTGTCTATCCAATTGTTTTAGTTATGATTATTTACATGCTAATTTTTGGAAATAACATAACTTCAAACAAGCCTTATCTTTCAGCAGTTCTTGTAACGATTGTAATATCAATCCTTAATTTATTAATCAATTTCAATATAATTCCAGATATTTTGACAAGTTTTCCTTTACGAGCTTATGGTGTGGAATGGGTATTACCTTCTTTACTTGGGTTTGGAGTGGGAATGTTGCCTACAAAAGGGTCTATATAAAAACACAATCCTCAACTTAAAGTTGAGGATTGTGTTTTTAATTATTTCCCAAAAATTTTTCTAATTGGGTAATCAAGTCGTTTAAGCCTTGATCTTTTGAATTAATTTTTTGAGCCTCTTTGTAAAAAGAAAGAGTGTTTTTATAAACGTCTTTTTTCTCTTGCATTAATTCGTTTCGTTTTTTAATAGAAGCGTTTGTATTAGGTAATGCGTTTATTTTATTGGTAATTTCGGCGTCTTTTTGTAATTCTATATTACCTAAACCTCTTAACGATTCAAAATGATTTGGATTATTTGCTAGAATCTTATTAAACAAACTTTTTGCTTTTTCGTTTTCGTTATTTCCTAATTGAATCACAGCTAAATTGTATAATAAAACCTCGTTATCAGGAAATTGCTCTAATCCTTTTTTGGCAAATTCTTCGTATTTATACAATCTATTTGTGTTGTAATAAAGCATCAACACATTCATTAAAGCGTTGATATTGTTTTTATCCAAATCGTAGGCTTTTAAAACATATTGTTCTCCTTCAGAATAATTTTGTTTGTTCAATAAAATCAAACCTAAATTGTAATAAATTTCAGGTTTTACACTTTTGTTGAATTCTGTTTCGGGCTTTGTATGCGTTCCGTTTTTAATTGCTAAATCGCGTGCTTTTTTATCGGCTCCGAACGATTGAACTTTTCCTGTAATTTGTGAAGTCGCAACATATGTATTTCCTTTTCCGTCGAAATTTAGCTTAACAAGATCTTTATATTTACTTTCGGCATAATCGAAATCTTTTCCATTTGCAGCGTCCGAAGCCGCATAAAACAAATAAAGTGTATCGGTTGTATTTAATTTGTAAGCTTGTTCAAACAATCGGCTCGAAGTTTTAAAGTCTTTATTTTTACTATTTCCAATCGCTTCATCGACTAATTGCGACAATAAACTATTTTTTATTTCGGCAATATCTGTGCTGTACTTTTTACTTTTAGTTTCATTTTCGAACTTAATCAATTGATTGATTGTTTCGATTGCTTTTGAACGATTCGAAGCAACATCAACCGCATTATTTGCTAAATTGATTTCGTTCTGAGCTTTATAAAAGTAGTAAGCCGCCTTTTGATCGTCGGTAGCATTACTTAATTGATTTTCTAACTGATTAATTAGAGCTGAAGCTTCGGTTATATTGTTCTTTTTAACCGCTTTTTCCAAATCTTTTAACTCATTTTTTTGAGCAAAAGAAGAAGAGCATGTTAGTAAAAACATGCTCATTATTATTAATTTATTCTTCATTATTTTC
Organism: Flavobacteriaceae bacterium UBA3339; assembly: GCA_002360925.1. Taxonomy (GTDB): domain Bacteria; phylum Bacteroidota; class Bacteroidia; order Flavobacteriales; family Flavobacteriaceae; genus Flavobacterium. The sequence continues at coordinate 33,029 of DERN01000015.1, forward strand.
TTCCTCTTCTTGATCTACATCATCGTCATCTTCTTCTGGTTCGTCTGCAACATCTTCTAAAATGTCGTTTTCATCAACTGCTAAAAGATCTTTTCTTAATTCGTCGTCCATTTCATCTTCTTCGTCTTCATCGCGCATTACCTTGGCAACTGCAGCAATTGAATCATTTCCTTTGATGTTAATTAAACGGACGCCTTGTGTGTTACGACCCATAACGCGTAAATCTGAAACGCGAATACGAATTGTTAATCCAGATTTGTTAATGATCATTAAATCATCGCTATCTGTAACGGCATTGATCGAAATTAAAGCACCTGTTTTATCTGTGATATTCATGGCTTTAACACCTTTTCCGCCACGATTTGTTTCGCGATAAGCATCTAAAGAAGAACGTTTTCCGTATCCATTTTCTGAAACTACTAAAATTTCTGAAGTTAAATCCGAAACAGTAACCATTCCAATTACCTCGTCTTTTTCGTCAGCTAATCTAATTCCACGAACTCCAGAAGCTGTTCTTCCCATCGGACGTGTTTTAGATTCATCAAAACGAACCATTTTTCCGTTTCGGGCAGCAATTAAAATTTGTGAATTACCGTCGGTTAATTTTGCTTCCATTAATTCATCCTCTTCCTTAATCGTAATGGCATTAATACCATTTTGACGCGGACGTGAATATTGTTCTAAAGACGTTTTCTTAACCTGACCTTGTTTGGTACACATCACAACAAAGTGATTTTTGATATATTCTTCGTCGCGTAAATCTTGTGTACAGATAAAGGCTTTTACTTTATCGTCGTTTTCTATGTTGATCAAGTTTTGAATAGCTCGACCTTTTGCTTGTTTACTTCCTTCCGGAATTTCATAAACGCGCAACCAGAAACATTTTCCTTTTTGGGTAAAGAACAACATATATTGGTGATTTGTTGCCACATACATATGTTCTAAGAAATCTTGATCACGAGTTCCGGCAGATTTTTGCCCAACACCTCCGCGGTTTTGAGTTTTATATTCTGATAAAGGAGTACGTTTAATATAACCAGCGTGCGAAATGGTAATTACAACCTGTTCGTCGGCAATTAAATCTTCGATGTTCATTTCTCCACCCGCATATTCGATGTGCGAACGACGAGCATCACCATATTTATCGCGAATTTCACCTAATTCTTCTTTAATCAAGTTCATTCGCATTTCTTTACTTGCTAATAATTCTTGTAAATGTGCAATCAATTTCATGATTTCATCGAATTCTGCACGCAATTTTTCTTGTTCAAGACCTGTTAATTGACGTAAACGCATTTCGACAATAGCACGTGCTTGAATTTCGGATAAAGAGAAACGTTCGATTAATCGTTCGCGTGCTTCATCAGCATTTTTCGAACTACGGATAATCGCAATTACTTCGTCGATATTGTCAGAAGCAATAATTAATCCTTCTAAAATATGCGCGCGTTCTTGTGCTTTGCGTAATTCATATTCAGCTCGTCTTGTAACTACATCATGACGGTGCTCAACAAAATAATGAATCAATTCTTTTAGATTCAATAATTGAGGACGACCATTTACCAACGCAATATTGTTGATACTGAATGATGATTGTAATTGCGTGAATTTGTACAACATGTTTAAAACAATGTTTGGCACAGCTTCACGTTTTAGTACATAAACAATACGCATTCCTTTACGATCGGATTCATCGCGAATTGTTGAAATACCTTCTATTTTTTTATCATTTACTAATTCAGCCGTTTTTTTAATCATTTCGGCTTTATTTACCTGATATGGAATTTCGGTAACAACGATACATTCTCTTCCGTCAACTTCTTCAAAATTGGCTTTTGCGCGCATTACTACACGACCGCGACCAGTTTTGTAAGCTTCTTTTACACCTTCGTACCCATAAATGATTCCTCCTGTAGGGAAATCAGGTGCTTTAATGCACTTTATTAATTCGTCGATTTCAATTTCGTTGTTGTCGATATAAGCTAAAGTTCCATCGATAACTTCGGTAAGATTATGAGGCGCCATATTAGTCGCCATACCAACGGCAATTCCCGAAGCTCCATTAATTAATAAAGTAGGAATTTTAGTAGGCATTACTTTAGGTTCTTCTAAAGTATCATCGAAGTTTAACTGAAAATCGACTGTTTCTTTATCGATATCTGCTAAAATTTCTTCAGCAATTTTTTTCATTCTAGCTTCGGTATAACGCATAGCAGCTGGGCTATCACCATCAACCGAACCAAAGTTACCTTGTCCGTCAACTAATAAATAACGTAAACTCCAATCTTGAGCCATACGAACCATGGCATCATAAACAGAAGAGTCACCATGCGGGTGAAATTTACCTAAAACCTCACCTACAATTCTGGCAGATTTCTTGTGAGGACGAGTTGCGGAAACGCCTAATTCGTGCATACCAAATAAAACACGGCGGTGTACAGGTTTTAATCCATCACGAACATCGGGTAATGCTCTGGAAACAATCACGGACATCGAATAATCGATGTACGCTGATTTCATTTCGTCTTCGATATTAATAGGAATTAACTTTTCTCCTTCAGACATCATATTTTATATAAGTATTTTGTTTCTAAAACTAACGTGCTAATATACGTTTTTTTTGTTGGTTGACCTAATTTTAAACCGAAACTAGATTCATAAAATTATAAGTTTTTAGTTAGATAGCTAAAACGTAAAAAACAATTATGTTGTGACAAAATATATGTTTAATTTTGTAAGATTTTATAACAATACAACAATTCATAATACAATGAATATCATTATAAAAAATGCTACGATTGTAGATTCTTCAAGTGAATTTAATCAACAAAAAGTCGATATTAAAATTGAAAAGGGTTTTATTTCCGAAATTGCTTCTAATTTAGACGCAACAGGATTTGAAACGGTTTCTTTCGAAAACTTACACGTTTCAAACGGTTGGATGGATGCTTCGGTTTCTTTCGGAGAACCTGGTTTTGAAGATCGCGAAACAATTGATAACGGATTAACGACTGCTGCAAAAAGTGGTTTTACACATGTTGCATATCAACCTAACACGCAACCTGTTATCGACAATCAAAGTGTGGTTAGTTTCGTGAAAACAAAAGCTGCGAATCATGCGACTTCTTTACATCCGATTGGAGCTTTTACAAAGAATCAGGAAGGAAATGATTTGTCTGAAATGTTCGATATGCAAAATGCAGGAGCTGTTGCTTTTGGAGATTACAAAAAGAGTATTTCGAATGCAAATTTGTTAAAAATAGGATTGCAATATGTTCAAGATTTCGACGGAACAGTATTAGCTTATTGTAACGATTCTACCATAAAAGGAAAAGGAGTTGTGCACGAAGGAATCGTCTCTACTACTTTGGGATTGAAAGGAATTCCGGCATTGGCAGAAGAAATTGTTGTAGCGCGTAACTTATTTTTATTGGAATATACAGGCGGGAAAATACACATTCTGACTATTTCTACTCAAAAATCTGCGGAATTAATTCGCGAAGCAAAAGCAAAAGGATTAAATGTAACGTGTAGTGTTGCAATTCATAATTTGGTTTTAACAGACGATGTTTTAACAGAATTCGATACACGTTATAAAGTAAATCCGCCTTTGCGCGATGCAAAACATCAAAAAGCGTTAATTGATGCTGTTTTAGATGGAACAATCGACATCATAACTTCCGATCATTGTCCTTTGGATATTGAGCATAAAAAGATGGAATTTGATTTAGCAAAAGACGGAACTATCGGTTTAGAATCGGCTTTCGGAGCTTTGTTAACTAAGTTACCTTTAGAAATTGTGGTTGAAAAACTTCAAGCAGCAAAATCAATCTTTTTAAAGAAAAACAATTCATTAAAAGTAGGAGAGAAGGCCGATTTAACGTTTTTTAATCCTTCTAAAGAATGGACATTTACTAAAAATGATATTTTATCGAAATCTAAAAATTCAGCTTTCTTAAATCAACCAATGAAAGGTTGGGTTTACGGAATTTACCACAACGATAAATTAATTGTAAAATAATGGAAGAACCAATTCATAAAGATGGCAAATTAGCAGCAATTATTGCACATTTAACCTTTTTGGGACCTGTAATTGCATGGTTTATAAATCAGGAAGTAAAAGATCCGTTCGGAGCATTTTATATAAGACAATCGTTTGGTTTGGTTTGCTTGTACTTTTTATTGGGCACTTTGGTTGCTTTAATTCCAAATGTGTACGCTTTTTACGGTTTTAATCTGTTTTTATTCATTTTATGGATTTACAGTTTTTTAGGAGCTATTTCTAAAGAATATAAGTTGTTACCTGTAATTGGCGCTTTTATTCAAAAAATATTTACACCAAAAAAATAAGATCATGAATAACGGACTTTTGAATTATTTGATTCGAGAACCAAAAGAAATTAAAGAGCAAAATCCTTTGTTGATTTTGATTCACGGATACGGAAGTAATGAAGAGGATTTATTTTCGTTTGCAACAGAATTACCCGATGATTATTATATTATTTCGGTTCAGGCACCTTATCAAGTTCCACCTTACGGATTTGCCTGGTATTCGATCACATTCGATGCGGATATGAATAAATTTAGCGATGATAATCAGGCAAAAGCTTCTCGAGATTTGTTAGTAGATTTTATAGATGAAATTTGTGAAAAATATCCGATTGATTCTAAGAATGTTAATTTAATTGGATTTAGTCAAGGCGCAATTTTAAGTTATGCAATTGGAATTACTTATCCCGAAAAAGTGAATAAAATTGTGGCTTTAAGCGGATATTTTCATCCCGAAATTATGACACCTAAAACAGATTTGAACGAATATAAACATTTAAAAATATTTAGTTCGCACGGAAGCGTAGATCAAGTTATTCCGGTTGAATGGTCACGTAAAACACCAGAATATTTAAAAGCTTATAATATTCCTTGTGAATATCATGAATACCCGGTTGGTCACGGAGTAGCACCACAAAACTTCTACGATTTTAAAAGTTTTTTGTTGGGTTATTTAAAACAGAACTAATAAATCACCGTATCTATTACTGTAAAATTAGTGGTTTTGTCTGGCGAATAATCGTATCGTATCAAAAGTTCGCCAATAAATGAATCATTGTAAAAATCAACAATTAACCATTTGTGGTTAATAACCGACATTTTATTTACTTTCGAAGCATTTCCTTTTGGATCAGTAGGTAATAACGGATTTCCGCCTTCTTGTTTGTTTAAAGCGGCAAAATCTTGAACTACTTTCGCCATTACATTTTCAATGTTTTGCGGAGCGAATTCTTTCTGCGCATTTTCGTTTTTATCAATAGAAAAATAAGCCGCTTCGGTATACAGTTTCTTGTACATTTCTAACGAATCTTTCACTAAAACCTGATTTACATCATTTAAAGTCGTTTTATCTTTATTACATGATGTAAATGCAATGCTAAGAATGAATAAACTGCAAAAAAAATTTTTCATAATTATTGATTTATAGTTGGTATTTTGGAAAGCTTTTGAATAGAATCTTCGGCTTTTGACAATTTCTTTTCCAATCGTTCGATATGTTGTTCTTTTTCTTTTAAAATTTTAGAATCGTTGACGTAAAGAAATACGTTGATAACTAAAGAAAATATAAATAAATATAAGTAAATACGTTTCATTATAGATTTAAAATTAATTCGTCGTAAGCTAAAAATACGTTTTCGGGAAGACTTTTTTGTACTTCATCATGAAATCCTAACTGAAAACCAATATGCGTGATATAGGCTTTTTTAGGATTTATTTTCTGAATATGAATTAAAGCTTCTTCCAGATTATTATGAGTTGGATGTTCTTGAATTCGCAAAGCGTTTATAACTAAAACATCTAAGTTTTCTAATTGTTGATAGGTTTTTTCGTCCAATGTTTTAACATCGGTTAAATAAGCAAAATGATCGAATCGATATCCCAAAATAGGAAGCGAACCATGATTTACTAATAAAGGTTTAATTGTTTTTCCTTCAATCGAAAAATCAATATAAGGTTCAATTTCGTGAATTTCTACAGATGGCGCTCCGGGATAACGATTTTCGGTTTCAAAAACATAATCAAAACGTCTTTTTAAACTATCAATCACTCGTTTTTGTCCATAAATAGGCATCGATTTACTTTCCATAAAACAATAAGGACGAATGTCGTCTAAACCTGCTGTGTGATCTGCGTGTTCGTGCGTAAATAAAACCGCGTCTAATTTATCATTTTCAATTCGAAGCATTTGTTGACGAAAATCCGGACCGCAATCAATTAAAATACTCGTTCCGCGCCATTCAATCAAAATCGATGTTCGTAATCTTTTATCTTTTAAGTTTGTACTTAAACAAACAGGATCTTTTATCCCAATTACGGGAATGCCTTGCGAAGTACCGGTTCCTAAAAAATATACTTTCACTTAGATTCTTTTTGACAAAAATAGCACAATATAAATGAAATTAGTAATTTTATAGACAAACAAAAATAGTAACATGAATAATTTTTTTGCTGACGATTTAACCTTAGACGGAGACAGGTTAATTGAGCAAAAACCAGCAATTTCCGATAAAACATTACGAATTAATTTAAATAAAAACATTTACGGTTCGTTTGCCGAAATTGGTGCCGGACAGGAAACTGCGCGTCATTTCTTTAGAGCTGGTGCGGCTTCGCGAACAATTGCCAAAGCAATGTCGGCTTACGATAAACAATTCAGCGATGCCATTTATACAGTTGAATCTGACGGACGTTATGTAACCGAAAATCGTTTGCGAAAAATGCTTCAGCATGAAGTAAAGTTGATGGAAGAACGTTTGGATCATAACGAAAATCCGAACAGAATGTATTTTAGTTACGCAAATACGGTTGCTACAATTGATTTTGCTAAGAAATTTAAAGGTCATGGTTGGGTTGGAGTGCGTTTTCAGAACGAACCAAAAGGAGCCTTTAATGAAATAATTCTACATATTCAGTTTAAAGAAAACGATGTTTTGTTACAACAACGTACTTTAGGAACGCTTGGTGTAAACTTAATTTACGGAGCATTTTATCAATATCACGATCCTAAAAAACTGATTTATCATTTATACGATCACTTAGATAAAGATCAGTTAGAAATTGATACAATTAATTTTTCAGGACCAGCTTTTGAAAATGTCGATAACAGATTAATGAGTTTGTTTTTGGTTAAAAATGGAATGGCAGATGCGGTTATGTTTGCGCCAAACGGACAAAATATTCTTCCTGCAAATACACTTTTTAGAAAAAATGTGTTGTTGCTTCGCGGAAGCTTTAGACCGGTTACGATTGTAAATATTAATATGTATCAAAAATCGTTGAATCAGTTTTTGACGAAAAATCAACTTTCGATTGATAAAACTGCGGTCATTTTCGAAATTACACTTAATAATTTGTTGGCTTTAGGTGAAGTTGATGAACAAGATTTCCTTGATCGTGCCGAATTACTTTGTGCTTTAGGACACACAGTTATGATTTCGAATTTTAAAGAATATTTTAAAGCTGTAGATTATATTTGGAGTTATTCGCAAGAGAAAATTGCTTTAACAATTGGAATGCCGAGTTTAACCGAAATATTCGATTCAAAACATTATAATGAGTTAAGTGGAGGTTTATTTGAAGGTTTAGGTCGTTTGTTTAAACATGGTTTGGAAATTTACGTTTATCCGATGTTAGATGAAAACGAAAAGGTGATAACAAGTAAAAATGTTCGTTTAAACGACGAAAGTTTAAAACCTATTTACCAGTATTTTAAAGAAGAAGGTCAGATTATAGATATTGAGAATTTCGAAACTCAAAATCTAAAAATATTTTCACATAAAGTTTTAAAAAAACTTAAAAATAACGATGATAGTTGGCAAAATGATGTTCCTGAAACGGTTGCTCAAATCATTAAAGAAAAGAAATTATTTCAACAAAAAAAGGATCTTTAAAAGATCCTTTTTTTATTTAATTGTTTATTTGTTTCAGCATTTGCTCTTCTTTGTAAGTAAGTGGAACCATATTGAATTTTTGCCAGTATTTAGTCTTATAATTTTTGCCCAAGCGCGTTAATTTTACATCTGAATAAAAATCATTAGCATTAGGTTTGGATGGATTTTCATCTATTGAATCGACTAACAATTCTACAAAACCACCAATTTGATTTAATTGATTTGAGACCTCAGAGTCTCCGTAAACCCGATAAGACATATAGGTTAATGAATATTTATTATTGTATAGATTGTAAATCGTTTTCCTATGGTAGTAGCTTCTTTTACGCCAATGCCCATTATTATTAGGTAGAAATTCACTATTTGCGAGGAATTTTGGATGTAACTCTACATTTATTTCTCGAATCAAATAATCTTTAGCTCCATAAATCATGGTGCCAGAAAGAGTCGCTCTTTTAGCCTTGTCTGTTGGATAAAAATTTAAAATTTGAAGCTCGGTTCCGTCACCTGCTTTTTTAGAAGTTATATACAATTCATACTCTTTGTCCGAGATAATATTTTTAATCAATCTAAACTCAAATTCATACAAAATTCGCTCTTTTATATCGCCCCAATAATAAGAAACCGTAGATAACGAATCAAACTTTTTAGCCTCTTTATTTTTAAATTTTACGCTTCGGCTTTCCTTTACAATCATATTACTTTTATTAACCGACTGTAGGTAATAATCAATTTCGGCATCTTCGTATAAATGCATAGCACCATTGACATAGCTTAATTCGCGATAAAAGGTATTGAGTTTTATATTTTTAGAAAATCGAGCTTGCGATGTTTTAATTGCTTTGTTGATTTCATCTTTTATCGACGTATTTAAAATTACGATTTCATCTAAAGATTCAGATGAAGGTTGCATTTGTATTGAAAGATTATTTTTAGAATCGATTTTAATTTCTTTCTGAAAAAAATCTAAATGTTTAAAGATTAATTTGTCGTCTTTTGAAGTTGTGTTGATTTGAAAACGACCTTCGGAATTTGTAACAGTCGATTTTCCCGAAACGTTTGCAATAACAATAACGTATTCGATCGGCGCATTTGTTTCAGTATTTTTAATAATTCCCTGAACTAATTTCTGAGCCGAAATTGCTTGAGTAAAAAATAAAACAACAAGTAAAAGTGTAGATTTCATAATTGATTTTTAAAGTTAGTGTGCCATTTTTATAGAATGTTACGCAAACAACAAAAAAAGGATCACTTTTAGTGATCCTTTAACTTTTTATAAACATTTTTGATTAAAAAACGAATAAAGCTCTTTCGCTCATCATTTCGTTTACTTCATCTGCAATTTGTTCTAAATGTTCTGCATCGTTCGGATTCATTAATACGCGATCAATTAAATCTACCACAGTTTCCATATCAGCTTCAACTAATCCGCGAGTTGTAACAGCAGCAGTTCCAACACGGATTCCTGAAGTTACAAACGGAGATTTATCATCAAACGGAACCATGTTTTTATTTACTGTAATTTCTGCTTTTACTAAAGCGTTTTCTGCATCTTTACCCGAAATATTTTTATTTCTAAGATCAATCAACATCATATGATTATCCGTTCCGCCCGAAATAATGTTATATCCGCGTTTTACGAAAGCTTCTGCCATTGCTTGCGCATTTTTTTGAACTTGTAATGCATACGTCATAAATTCATCTTGTAACGCTTCACCAAAAGCAACCGCTTTAGCAGCAATAATGTGCATTAATGGTCCACCCTGATTTCCTGGGAAAACAGCCGAATCTAATAAAGCCGACATCATACGAACTTCTCCTTTTGGAGTTTTTAATCCGAATGGGTTTTCAAAATCTTTTCCCATCATAATCATTCCTCCACGAGGTCCGCGTAATGTTTTATGTGTTGTTGTTGTAACAATGTGACAATGAGGAAGCGGATCTGATAATAATCCTTTTGCGATTAAACCTGCAGGATGCGAAATATCTGCCATTAATAATGCACCAACCGAATCAGCGATTTCACGGAAACGTTTAAAATCCATATCGCGAGAATAAGCCGAAGCGCCTGCAATAATCAATTGTGGTTTTTCGCGTTCAGCAACTTCCTGAACTTTATCATAATCAATTCTTCCTGTTTCAGGATCCACCCCATAAAATACCGGATTGTATAATTTACCTGAAAAGTTTACCGGAGAACCGTGAGTTAAGTGTCCGCCGTGCGATAAATCGAAACCTAAAATTTTATCTCCAGGTTTTAAAACAGCTGCGTAAACCGCCGTATTTGCCTGAGAACCTGAGTGCGGTTGTACATTCACATACTCTGTATTAAACAAAGCCTTAGCTCTGTCAATCGCAATTTGTTCTACAATATCAACAACTTCACATCCTCCGTAATATCTTCTGTTCGGATATCCTTCAGCATATTTGTTTGTTAAAACCGATCCGGCTGCTTCCATTACCTGATCGCTTACAAAGTTTTCCGAAGCAATTAATTCTAAACCGTTTAACTGTCTGTCTTGTTCGTCTAAGATAAGATCGAAAATTTGTTCGTCGCGTTGCATTTTGAATATTTTGATTAAAATGAACCCAAATTTATGAAAAATCATTGTTATATTCGCATATCAATTTTTTTTGATCTAAAAATTAATCTACAAAACCTATCAAACATGAACATACCAGCTAATAATCCTAGTTTAAAATCGTGGTTAGAAGTTGAAAAAAACAGCGATTTTCCTATTCAGAACATTCCTTTCGGAGTTTTTTCGGTTGAAGAAGACGAGTTAGTGATTGGATCTAGAATCGGAAATTATGCAATTAGCCTTCCTGCATTAAATGATTTAGGATATTTTAACGATATTGATTTTGATGACAATGTTTTATATGATGAAACGTTAAACGCATTTATTTCGGAAGGGAAAGAGGTTTGGAGAACGGTAAGAAATCGTATTTCCGAAATTTTTGAAGCAAACAATCCTAAATTACGCGATAATGCAGAACATAAAGAAGCAGTTCTTTTTAATGTTGAAGAAGTAACAGTTGAATTACCTGTTTTTATTGGAGATTATACTGATTTTTATTCTTCGAGAGAACATGCTACAAATGTTGGAATGATGTTTAGAGATCCAGAAAATGCGTTATTACCAAACTGGTTGCATCTTCCTGTTGGTTACCACGGAAGAAGTTCTACGATTATTCCTTCTGGATTTCCGGTAAATCGTCCAATGGGACAAACATTGCCTAAAGGCGAAAAACAACCTGTTTTTGGAGAATCGAAGCGTGTTGATTTCGAATTAGAAACTGCTTTTATTACAACCGATGCAAATATTTTAGGAGAACGCGTTTCTGTTGAAGAAGCCGAAAATCATATTTTCGGACTTGTTTTATTAAACGATTGGTCGGCTCGCGATATTCAAACTTGGGAATATGTTCCATTAGGACCATTCTTAGCAAAAAACTTTGCCTCTTCAATTTCTTGTTGGATTGTTACGTTAGATGCTTTAGAGCCTTTCCGTTGCGCAAGTCCTTCTCAGGAAGATCCCAAACCGCTTGCGTATTTACAACAAACAGGAGAACATGCATTCGATATTAATTTAGAAGTAATCATTAAACCTGAAAATGCTGCTGAAAAATTAGTTTGTAAATCAAATTTAAAATATATGTACTGGACAATGAGTCAGCAATTGGCGCATCACACAGTAAATGGTTGTATGGTAACTTCTGGAGATATGATGGGATCAGGAACTATTTCAGGATCAACAAAAGACAGTTTCGGTTCCATGTTAGAATTAACTTGGGCAGGGCAAAACCCAATCGAAATGCCAGACGGATCTACCAGAACATTTATTCAAGATTACGATACCGTAATCATGAAAGGTTATTGCGAAAAGGACGGTGTACGCATTGGTTTTGGTAATGTTTCTTCTCAATTATTACCAGCAATTCCATTTGTAAAATAATATGGAGTTTTAAATAAAAAAACGCTTTCTGAAAAAGAAAGCGTTTTTTTTATTCTATAAAATTGAAGATATCAATTTAATCGAAAATACTTCTGTAAAACAATCATTTTCTATCTAAAAACTATATTCCAAAAAACGTATATTTGCAGTTTGTAAATAGCAAACATGAAATTCGAATTACTTCATACAGATATAAATTCTAAAGCCCGTGCAGGTGTTTTAACAACAGATCACGGTACGATCGAAACCCCTATTTTTATGCCGGTTGGTACGGTTGCAACCGTAAAAGGAGTGCACCAACGCGAACTAAAAGAAGATATTAATCCTGATATTATTTTAGGAAATACTTATCATTTATACTTACGTCCTAAAACCGAAATCCTTGAAAAAGCTGGTGGTTTACACAAGTTTATGAATTGGGATCGTAATATTTTAACTGATTCTGGTGGGTTTCAGGTTTACTCTTTAGCTGGAAGAAGAAAAATTAAAGAAGAAGGTGTGAAATTCAAATCACATATCGATGGTTCGTATCATTTCTTTTCGCCCGAAAGCGTGATGGAAATTCAACGTACAATTGGAGCCGACATTATTATGGCTTTCGATGAATGTACGCCTTATCCGTGCGATTATCGTTATGCAAAACGTTCGATGCACATGACACATCGTTGGTTAGATCGTTGTATTTCTCATTTAGAAAAAGTTCCGACAAAATACGGTTACGAGCAAACATTGTTTCCCATTGTGCAAGGATCAACTTTTAAGGATCTTCGTGCACAATCGGCCGAGTATATAGCAAATGCAGGTGCTGAAGGAAATGCAATTGGCGGATTGTCTGTTGGTGAACCTGCCGAAGAAATGTACGAAATGTGCGAAGTAGTAACGAATATTCTTCCAAAAGATAAACCTCGTTATTTAATGGGAGTTGGTACGCCGATCAATATTTTAGAGAATATTGCTTTGGGAATTGACATGTTCGATTGTGTTATGCCAACGCGAAATGCAAGAAACGGAATGTTGTTTACTTCTGAAGGAATGATCAATATCAAAAATAAAAAATGGGCAGATGATTTTAGTCCGATTGATTCTATGGGACATACTTGGGTCGATTTAGAATATTCAAAAGCTTATTTGCGTCATTTGTTTGTTGCCGATGAATATCTTGGAAAACAAATTGCAACTATTCATAATTTAGGATTTTACATGTGGTTGGTTCGCGAAGCTCGCACGCAGATTTTAGCCGGGACATTTTATGCTTGGAAAGAAAAAATGGTTAAACAAATGGCAACACGTTTATAATTTTCGGATATGAAAATCATCGATTGGTATATTTTAAAACGATATTTAGGTACATTCTTCGTAATGATTTTACTTTTTGTGCCTATTGGAATTGTAATCGATGTAGCCGAAAAAATTAATAAAATATTAGAAAACGATATTCCAATGGTCGATGTGTTGAAATATTACGGAAATTTCACCATCTATTTTGCTAATATGTTGTTTCCTATATTTTTGTTTATTTCCATCATTTGGTTTACGTCAAAATTAGCGAGCAATACCGAAATCGTAGCTATTTTAAGTTCGGGGATTTCGTATATGCGCTTTTTACGTCCTTATATTGTAGGTGCAACTATTATTTCGATTTTCGCTTTGGTAATGGGAATGTTTTTAGTTCCGAAAGCAAGTGCCGGATATAACGATTTTCGATATAAATACATGAAAAGGAAAGAAGTTCGGGAAACGCAAAATGTTTTTAAACAAATTAGCGAAAACGAATTTATCTATGTGAGTAATTTTAGTTACGGAACTAAAACTGGCTATAATTTTACGTTAGAAAAATTCAAGGATTTGAAGTTAGAATCTAAAATTCAGGCAAGTAGAATTGTCTTTAACGACAGTACGCAAGATTATACGTTGTATAATTACGAAAAAAGAATAGTAGGATTAAACGACGATAAGTTAGAAAAAGAAACACAGAAAAATATCAAATTCGATTTTGATGTAGATGATTTAACACCGGCAATTTATGCTGCCGAAACTATGACATTAGGTGAATTAAATCAATTTATCGAAAAAGAAAAAATGCGCGGGTCGGCAAATATCAGTTCTTATCTTGTGGTAAAATATAAGAAATACAGCGTTCCGGTTTCGGCGTTTATTTTAACGATCATTGCAGTTGCTGTTTCTTCGATGAAACGTCGCGGCGGAATGGGAGTAAACCTTGCAATGGGAATTGCTTTAGCTTTTACTTACATTTTCTTTGATAAAATTTTTGGAACTTTAGCCGAAGCTTCCAGTATAAATCCATTATTTGCTGTTTGGTTTCCAAATGTTATTTTCGGAATCCTGGCAGTTTATTTACTGAATAATGCCAAACGTTAATTTAAAAAATCAAATACATCTCCATTTAATTGTTTTTATTTGGGGATTTACCGCTATTTTAGGTCAATTAATTACATTACAAGCACTTCCGCTTGTTTTTACACGAATTGCAATTGCAGTTACGGTTATTTTAGGTTATTTATTGCTTCGAAAAAAGAATTTGGCTTTAAGTCCAAAAGATATTATTCGTTTTTTCTTATTCGGATTTATCATTGCTATTCATTGGCTTACGTTTTTTCATGCAATTAAGATTTCGAATATTTCGATAACTTTGGCGTGTATTTCAACAGGAGCTTTTTTTACTTCGATTTTAGAACCCATTTTCTACAAAAGAAAACTCATTTTATATGAGGTTTTGTTAGGATGTTTGGTTGTTGCCGGATTGATATTGATCTTTCAGTTCGAAACACAATACAAAATGGGAATTATCGTGGCATTAACATCAGCATTTTTATCCGCATGTTTTTCCCTCATCAATGGAAAATTAGCGAATTCGTATGATAGCGTTGTTATTAGTTTTTACGAATTATTAGGCGGATTATTCATTTTAGCTTGTTTCTTGTTTTTTCAAGATGGTTTTACGTTAGAAAATTTCAACTTTCAGCCATACGATTATGTATGGTTAGGAATTTTGGGATCAATTTGTACCGCATATCCGTTCATTGCAACAATCGATATTATGAAATATCTTACACCTTATACAGTAATGCTTACGATTAATTTAGAACCGATTTACGGAATTTTATTAGCTGTAATCTTATTTAAAGATCAAGAAAAGATGACACCTGCTTTTTATTTCGGAGCTGTTATTATTTTATCGACGGTATTATTAAACGCATATTTCAAAAATCGCAAAAAAGCACTAGCCTAATTAATAAAAACGCTATATTTGTAGCTTACAAAATCAGACTAAACAATAAAAGTTTATGGAGTATTTAGATTTCGAATTACCTATAAAAGAATTGAACGAGCAATTAGATAAATGCCAGCTTATTGGTCAAGAATCGGATATTGACGTTACAGATACTTGTAAGAATATTGAAAAGAAATTAGAAGAAAAGAAAAAAGAAATATACGGAAATTTAACGGCTTGGCAACGTGTACAATTATCGCGTCATCCAAATCGTCCTTATACTTTAGATTATATTCGTGCACTTTGCGGAGATTCTTTTTTAGAACTTTTTGGCGATCGTGGTGTAAAAGACGATAAAGCAATGGTTGGTGGTTTAGGAAAAATCGGCGATCAATCGTTCATGTTCATAGGTCAGCAAAAAGGAACAAATACTAAAACACGTCAAATGCGTAATTTTGGTATGGCAAATCCTGAAGGATATCGTAAAGCTTTGCGTTTAATGCGTATGGCAGAAAAATTCAACGTGCCAATTGTTACTTTTGTCGATACTCCGGGTGCTTATCCAGGTTTAGAAGCTGAAGAACGCGGACAAGGTGAAGCAATTGCACGTAATATTTTCGAAATGTTTCGCATTAAAGTACCAATTATTGTAGTTATTATTGGTGAAGGAGCTTCTGGTGGGGCTTTAGGAATTGGAGTAGGAGATAAGGTTTTCATGTTAGAAAACACTTGGTATTCGGTTATTTCTCCAGAATCTTGTTCTTCTATTTTATTCCGCAGTTGGGAATATAAAGAAATGGCAGCCGATGCATTAAAACTGACTTCGGTTGATATGAAAAAGAATAAATTAATTGATGAAGTAATTCCAGAACCACTTGGCGGAGCGCATTATGATCGCGAAGCTACATTCGAAATTGTAAAGAACACAATCGTGAAAACATATTCGGAGTTATCTAAACAAAATATAGACAAATTGATTGAAGAACGTATGGATAAATACGCAGCAATGGGCGAATTTTCAGAGTAAGCATTCAATTTAAAATAATAAAAAGCCGAACAAATATGTTCGGCTTTTTTAATCAAAATAATCTTTTAAGTAAAATTTTAATTAACTTATCAACAATAAAATGTTACTAAGTGAGGTTCGAAAGTTGATAAGTTTCATTAGATAAATCTGTTTAAAAAAGGTAATTTAGCCTTATGGAGCAAGAGAAGATTTTAAAACCTAATTATAAAGAACGACAAAACGTAATTGCCTTAGAAAAAGGAAAGTTACCTCCACAAGCTGTTGACTTGGAAGAAGCAGTTTTGGGAGCGATGATGATTGATAAAAAAGGTGTTGATGAGGCGATTGACATTCTAAAACCCGAAGCTTTTTATAAAGATGCGCATCGATTTATTTATGAATCAATCGAAATGTTGTTTAAAGCAAGTCAACCAATCGATATTTTAACGGTATCTACGCAATTGCGTAAAAATGGAAAATTAGATTTAGTTGGAGGAGATTTTTACTTAATCAATCTAACGCAAAAAATTGCCTCTTCGGCTCATATCGAGTTCCATTCACGCATTATTCTTCAAAAGTATATTCAACGAAGTTTGATTAAGATTTCTGCCGAAATTATTGAAGATGCTTATGATGAATCTTCGGATATTTTTGAATTATTAGATCAAGCCGAATCAAAACTATACGATGTTACGCAAGGAAACATCAAGAAAAGTACCGAAACAGCACAATCGTTAGTTGCTCAGGCAAAAAAACGAATAGAAGAGATTGGTAAACGCGAAGGTTTATCAGGTTTACCAACAGGTTTTCATAAATTGGATGCTTTAACTTCTGGATGGCAACCATCCGATTTAATTATTATTGCAGCTCGTCCCGGGATGGGGAAAACGGCTTTCGTGCTTTCAATGGCTCGAAATATTGCAATTGACGCCAATAAAGGTGTGGCTTTTTTCTCGTTAGAGATGTCGAGTGTTCAGTTAATTACTCGTTTGATTTCTTCTGAAACCGGACTTGGTTCTGAAAAACTACGTACCGGAAAATTAGAACAACATGAGTGGGAACAATTGAATGTTAAAGTAAAAGATTTAGAAAAAGCACCTTTGTTTATTGATGATACGCCGTCGCTTTCTATTTTCGATTTACGTGCAAAAGCGCGTCGTTTAAAATCGCAATACGATATTCAAATGATAATTATCGATTATTTGCAATTGATGACAGCTGGTGGAAATAATAAAGGAGGAGGAAATCGTGAGCAGGAAATTTCGACTATTTCACGTAACTTAAAAGGATTGGCAAAAGAATTGGATATTCCGGTTATTGCACTTTCACAGTTATCACGTGCGGTTGAAACACGTGGATCTTCGAAACGCCCGTTACTTTCAGATTTACGTGAATCTGGAGCAATTGAGCAGGATGCCGATATTGTATCGTTTATTTATCGACCTGAATATTATAAAATTGATGTTTGGGATGATGAAGAACAAAGTCCAACTGAAGGTCAGGCAGAGTTTATTGTTGCAAAACACCGTAACGGTGGATTGGATAATATTCGCTTGAAATTCTTAGGAAAATATGGTAAGTTCGACAACTTGGAGGATTTTGGAATGCCATTCGACGAATTTCCTTCAGCAATGAATGAACAACGAAATATTGCAAACGAATTACCGCCAGGCGATCAAGTTTTTGGTAGCAATTTTGGAAGTAATTTTAGTAATGACAGCGATGTACCGTTTTAAAATACAAAACCGAAGATTATTCTTCGGTTTTTTTTATTTCGTTTTGATTCTCCATTTTTAAGATTCGTTGGTTAATAGCTTTTTTAAGATTTCGAGGACCTAAAACTTCAATATTTTCTCCGAAACCTAAAATTTCTCGCTCTAATTCAAAATTAGGGATTACATCAATTCGTACAATTAAACCATTTTCATCTTCGTTAATCACTTGCTGTGTGTGATGTAAAGGTTTTGTAAGTACATAAGGTGCATTTCGAATATTGAATTTTAAAATGATTTTTTGCGGACGATCTTTTTCGCTTCTCGTTACGCCAATACATTCGTTAAAATAAGTGTCGAAATCAACTCCTTCATAAGGTTTAAAAAGTTTAGAATCTAATTCATAAAAAGCTTCAATTCGATCTAAAGCTAGTGTAATTAAAAACTTCCCTTTGTTATTTCGACAAATTAAAAACCAGCGATTTCGATATTCTTTCAATAAATACGGATGATAAATGTCTTTTTTAGCTTCGATCGATTTAAACGATTTATATTCAATCAACAGCGGTTTTTGATGTAAAATAGCCTGATATAATCCATTTAAATGATCAATTCCTTTTAATTGCTTATTGTCCTCAAACTGTATGTAATTCGGAGTTTTTTTAGAAGATTTATAAATGTTGTTTTCTAATTTAGCAATCAATTCCGACATTTCATCAAAATACTGAAAACCGTTAAACTGTTTTAAAAGCGAAACAATTTCCTTCATTTTATCTACATCTTCCTCTTTAATGGGTGATTGTGTAATGGAATAATCAGCATCGCTGTAGGTATAAAATTTCCGATCTAACACCACAATTGGCGCATTATATCCCAATTTATCACTGCGCATAAATTGAATATCGCCTTGAATAGTGCGTTTGCTAATTCCTGTTGTAATGCCTTCAAACTCGTATAAGGCTTCCGAAACTTTTTCAATAAGATCTTCTAAAGTCCATTTTCTGAACCTGTTTTGTAAACATTGATCAATGGTTTTGTATCGAATTAAAGCCGATTTATTGGTTGCCATACTTTTTTACTATTGAAAATCAATCAAAAATAGAAAATATTACGCAATATATCTGCGTAGATGTAAATTATTTCAACCTAATTGTAATTAATTATTTAATTTAAATTATTGATTTTTAACGATATATTATTTTATTTAAAAATATTTTTTATATGCGTATTTAAATTGCGTTGTTAGCTATGCATCTTTGTAATGTTCAGAACAATAAGAATTTCTATTCTAATGTTTCAAAAGGCATTGTAGTGCAGGTTACTGTATGCTGAGTTTTATTGCGAAGAACAATTCCTCGGTCGTGGGTTCGATTCCCACCTTTCAGAAATGAAAGTAGTTCAGTTGGTTAGAACAAGGATAAAAGTGGGTTCGAATCCCACACTTGAATTATAACTCAAGTTGTGCCCGGTTGTACCCGAAGCGAAAGCTTCTTTCAAAAGTTGATCACTTGTAAAAAAGATTGCTCAAAAGTTCTTTTTAAATAGCTCGGCTTGCGATGATTTTAAATTATTAAAAGCACTTTGTTTAAAGCCCGAATGGTTTTATCAACATTTTAGAAAGTTTGTTTAAAGTAAAATGAAACAGTAGATTTTATCGAAAACAAATAAGTAGTAAACTGTTTTAAAATGATTCCGCTCTTAAAAAAGGAAGTATTGAAAAGAACTTTATTTAAGATTTTAATTTAAAAAAGATATCATGAAAAACAGAAGAATTAACAAGAATGAAATAGGGTTGGTTTTTAAGAAAAACGAATTGCAAAATGTGATTCCTCAAGGAAATTATTGGTTTTTTAAAGGTGAGGACATTCAAATATTTTCAACTTTCGAAGAATTTCCTAAAGTTCAAGAAGGTATTTTCGAAAATGAAATAATGCAGAATTATTTAGAAATAATTCAAGTTGCTGACGATGAATTGGTTTTGGTTTTTGAACACAACAATTTTCAAAAAGTATTAACTCCTGGAGTTTACGCATTTTGGAAAAACAAACATAATTTCCGTTTTCAAAAAGTTTCTTTAGCGCATTATTCGATAAAAGAGGTTGCTAAAGTGATTTTAGAAAAGGCGCAATTAAATCTTTATGTACGCAACTATAGAATAGAATCGTACGAAAAAGGATTGTTGTTTGTAGACGGACGTTTTGTTGAAATGTTAGAACCGGGAAATTACTTTTGGTGGAAAAACAATCAAATTATTACGCTTGCAAAAGGCGATACACGAAAGCAAACATTAGAAGTTTTAGGACAAGAAATTTTAACGAAAGATAAAGTACAATTGCGTTTAAATTTTGCAATTCAGTTTCAAATCGTCGATTTTATAAAAGCTTATGTAGAAACAAAAGAGTTCGAAAAACAATTGTACGTTATGGTGCAAATGGCTTTGCGTACTTTGGTTGGAACTTTAACTTTTGACGAACTAATGGATCATAAAAATCAAATTGCAATGGTTGTTTTACAAGAAATTGTTTCTAAAGCAGATCAATTAGGGATTCAAATCAGCGATTCGGGTTTAAAAGATGTGATTTTGCCAGGTGAAATACGCGATATTATGAATCATGTTTTGATTGCCGAAAAACGTGCTCAGGCAAATAGCATTATGCGTCGAGAAGAAACAGCTGCAACCAGAAGTTTATTAAATACAGCAAAATTAATGGAAGAAAATCAGATGTTGTACAAATTGAAAGAAATGGAATACATCGAAAAAATTGCGGAGAAAATAAATACCATTTCGGTTTCGGGAAGCAACAATGTTGTGTCGGAATTAAAGCAGATTTTTACTAAATAAAAGTAAATTAAAATGAAAAAAGTTATTCAAAATACATTACAAGAAATAGAAAAACAAAAAGGAATAAAAATTCTTTTTGCTGTAGAATCGGGAAGTCGTGGTTGGAGATTTTCATCAAAAGACAGCGATTATGATGTTCGTTTTGTCTATGTTCGTTCCAAAAATGAATATCTAGAAATTAATGAAAGAGCAGATTTTTTAGATTTCCCAATAAATAATGAATTAGATATTAATGGTTGGGATTTACAAAAGTTTTTAAAATTGCTTTATGCATCAAATGCAACTCTTTTCGAATGGATGCAATCGCCCGTTTTTTATTATAAAAATAATGAAGTTTTCAATATAATTTTTGAACAATTGGATTCTTTTTATTGTCAACAAACCATTATACACCATTATTTAGGTTTGGTTCGTAAAATGTTACCTGATTTAGATAATCCAACTATCAAGTTAAAAACACTTTTTTATATTTTACGATCACTTTTAGCAGCCAAATATAGTTTTGTATATACTAAATTTCCGCCAATGGAATTTTCTAAATTGGATCATTTAATTGATAAAGAGAACGTTTTATTTGAAATTAAAAGACTTTTAGAACTAAAAATAAATTCCTCTGAAAAAGATATAAGTTCAATTAGTTTTGATTTAAAGAATTTTATAAAAGATACCTTTCATTTTTTGAAATCTGTTGATAAAATTAAAAGCAAAGGAACTTTTGAAGTGAATGTATTAAATCAAACATTTTTAAAAATTTTAGATTATGCTGACAATTGACTTTTTAAAGAAGAATAATTTAATTCTTTTCGAATGTATTTCGGGAAGTAAAGCGTATGGATTAGCTACCAAAAATTCAGATACAGATATTCGTGGAGTTTTTTATTTACCCAAAAACAGATTTTATGGTTTACAGTATATTCCACAAATAAGCAACGAAACCAATGATATTGTTTATTACGAATTAGGACGATTTATTGAGCTTCTTTCTAAAAATAATCCTAATATTCTAGAAATGTTAGCAACACCAGAAAAACATATTCTATATAAAGATGACTTAATGAATGAAATTAAGTTAGAAGATTTTCTTTCCTTGTTGACAAAAGACACATTTGTTGGTTACGCGTTATCTCAGATAAAAAAAGCAAAAGGTTTAAATAAGAAAATGTTTCATCCAATGGAAGTTGACCGAAAATCAATTTTAGATTTTTGTTATGTCGTAGAATCAGATCAAACACAAGAATTGAAAAATTGGTTATATTTTAACGACTTAAAACAAGAATATTGTGGTTTAAGTAAATTGAGTCATTTAAAAGATATATATGCTCTTTATTATTGTAACGAAAACGAATTGCGTTATGACGGAATTTGCTCTTCAGACGAATCCAATGATATTTCGCTAAGTTCGATACCAAAAAACGAAAAAACGTTGGCACTTCTATATTTTAATAAAGATGCATATTCTACATATTGTAAAAAGTTCCGTGAATATTGGGATTGGGTTGAAAAACGAAATATCCATCGTTTCCAAACTAACAAAATGCACGGGAAAGGTTACGATACCAAAAATATGATGCACACAATTAGGTTGTTGCAATTAGCTTTGAATATTTTTAAAGAACAGAAATTATTGATTGAAGTAAAGAATAGAGAAGAACTTTTATCGATTAAAAACGGAGAATTTTCATATGGTGAAATGGTTAAAAAAGCAGATGATTTGATGATAGAAATAGAAAAATATGCTAAAGAATCGAATTTGATTGAATTTCCAGATATTACAAAAGTAGAAGAATTATTAGTTTCACTTCGATTAAAATTATACAATTAAAATGAAAAAAATAACAGGAAAAGACTTATTGCGAATAGGTTTTGAAGAAAATAGAATTTTAGGAGCGGTTTTAAATTTCTGTGAAAATTACAAAGGAGATTTAACTAAAGACGAAGTTTTAAATAGTTTAAAAAGAATGTTGGAAGCGCCCGACAAAACAAATCAAATGTCAGATTTTTATGATTTAGCTCAAGAAATATCGCTTTTACAAAAAGAATTAGAAACAGATGTAATTCCATTAAATGATGCACCAAAAGAATTTAAAATTTTCGGTGTAGATCATATCGAGGAAGGAGCTTTACAACAAATGAAAACAGCCATGAAATTACCTGTTTCTGTTGCCGGTGCGTTAATGCCCGATGCGCATCAAGGTTATGGTTTGCCAATTGGCGGAGTTTTGGCGACTAAAAATGCTATTATTCCGTACGGAGTCGGAGTTGATATTGGTTGTAGAATGGCGTTGTCGGTTTATGATATTGATGAATTATTTTTTAATGAAAATCAGGCAAAATTTAAAAGAGAATTAATTGCTCAGTCAAATTTTGGAGCAGGTAATGGCTTTAGAGGTCAATACAAATCAGATCACGAAGTTTTAGAAAATAAGTTGTTTCATGAAAATGAATTGTTACGAAATTTAAAAGATAAAGCTTGGACGCAGTTGGGAAGTTCGGGCGGAGGAAACCATTTTGTTGAATTCGGAATTCTAGATTTTACGGAACGTGACGAAGTTTTGAACATTGAAAAAGGGAAATATGTAGCTTTATTAACACATTCTGGATCGCGTGGTTTTGGTGCTACAATTGCCGGACATTACACGCAATTGGCTAAAAAGGTTTGTATACTTCCGCAAGAAGCAAAAAACTTAGCTTATTTCGATTTAAATTCGACCGAAGGTCAGGAATATTGGTTGGCAATGAATTTAGCAGGCGATTACGCTTCGGCTTGTCATGAAATTATTCATCAAAAAATGGTAAAAGCTTTAGGAGCTACTATTTTAGCTTCAGTCGAAAATCACCATAATTTTGCATGGAAAGAGCAATGGAATGGGGAAGAAGTGATTGTTCATCGAAAAGGTGCAACTCCTGCTTCTAAAGATGTTATGGGAATTATTCCCGGATCTATGACAGCACCAGGTTTTTTAGTTCGCGGAAAAGGAGATTCAGACGCAATTCAGTCGGCTTCACACGGAGCAGGTCGACAATTAAGCAGAACACAAGCAAAAAAACAATTGACAAAATCGGATTTAAAAACTATTTTAAAGGATCATAATGTTACCTTAATTGGTGCAGGATTAGACGAAGCGCCCATGGCTTATAAAGATATCCATCAAGTTATGGAAGCTCAAAAAGATTTGGTTGATGTTGTTGCAACTTTTACTCCAAAAATGGTTCGTATGGCAGATGACGGAAGTAGAGAAGATTAAAAAGGTCGAACTATTTAGTTCGACCTTATGTTTATTAAAGATTAAAAGAGTTTTTTATAACATCAATTTGATCTAATTTTTCCCAAGTGAATAACTCAACTTCTAATGTTTTTTCTTCACCATTCGGGTTTTTAAAAGTTTTCGTAACCACTTCATTTTTACGTCCCATATGTCCATATGCGGCTGTTTCGCTATAAATTGGTTGACGAAGTTTTAAAGTTTGTTCTATATAATAAGGACGCAAATCGAATAATTCCTGAATTTTAGATGCAATTTCTCCGTCTGTCATATTTACTTTCGAAGTTCCGTATGTATTTACGAAAACTCCCATTGGTTCAGCAATTCCAATTGCGTATGAAACTTGAACCAAAATTTCATCTGCAATTCCTGCCGCAACTAAATTTTTAGCAATATAACGTGCTGCATAAGCCGCAGAACGATCTACTTTTGAAGGATCTTTTCCAGAAAAAGCTCCGCCACCATGCGCACCTTTACCGCCGTAAGTGTCAACAATAATTTTTCTTCCGGTTAAACCAGTATCTCCATGTGGACCACCAATGATGAAAACTCCGGTTGGATTTATGTGATAAATAATATCTTCGTTAAAATATTGTGTGTATTGCGGATAATTAGCTAACAAACGCGGAATTAAAATTGTTTTAATATCGTTTGTGATTCTATCCTGCATTACTTTTTCAGCAGCTTTTTTCGCTTCAATTGAATTATTTTCAGGAGTTACAAAATCATCATGCTGAGTAGATAATACAATTGTAACAACGCGTTTTGGTTTGTTATCCTTGTCGTACTCTAAGGTTACTTGTGATTTTGCATCAGGGCGTAAATATGTAATTTCTTTATTTTCGCGTCTTAATTCAGCTAAAACTTGTAATAATTTATGCGAAAGATCTAACGCAAGCGGCATATAATCTTCGGTTTCGTTTGTTGCATATCCAAACATGATCCCTTGATCTCCTGCGCCTTGTTCTTCTTTGTTTGCTTTGTCGACTCCTTGATTAATATCGGCAGATTGCTCATGAATTGCAGATAAAATTCCACAAGAATTCGCATCAAACATATATTCGCTTTTCGTGTAACCAATTTTCTTGATTACATCGCGAGCAATTTGCTGAACATCTAAATATGTTTTAGATTTTACTTCACCAGCCAAAATTACTTGTCCGGTTGTAACCAACGTTTCACAAGCTACTTTTGAATCAATATCAAAAGCTAAAAAATTATCGATTAACGCATCAGAAATCTGATCTGCTATTTTATCCGGATGTCCTTCACTTACAGACTCAGACGTAAATAAATAAGCCATTTTTAAATATCATTGATACGAGAAAAAAATGCAACAAAAAAAACAGACTAAAGAGTATTCCTGCTTTAGCATTTTTTTATGAGGTCGCAATCAGACAAATTTTTCCTCGTAGATTATACTTTGCAAATGTATTAATATATTATTGAATTCTAAAAAAAATAATGTTAATGCTATTTTAAATAAAAGTTGTGTTTTTTGTAAAATGTAATTTTTACCTATGTTTAATGATAATTATCATGTTTCGTTTTTCATTTTTTTGTAATTTAATTTTAATATTGTTAATTTTTGTAAAATTAATTTTGTAGATTTAATAAAAATTAAATTATGAGAGCATATTACTTTTTACTCCCTTTGGCATTAATTCTAGTTTCGTGTAATAAAGAAGTGAAGAAAACAGAGAAGACTTCTAAAACAAAGACGACTAAATTAGCTGATAGCACAGCTTACTTTGTGAATGAACAATACGGTGATATTTCGTATCAGGTCGATGCATTTAACTTAGGAATTGAACGAATTAGCAATCCGGATTTAAAAGAATATTTAAAAACTCATTTAAATGAGTTAAAAACGCTTCAGAATGATTTTCAATTAACGGCTTCTAGTAATAATATTGAAATAGCAACAAAGTCCGAAGCTCATCAAAACGAACTTTACAAACTTTCGATTGCAGATGCAAAAGATTTTGATAATATTTTTGTTATGTACTATAAAGACTTTTTAAACTCGACTATTAAAGGTTTAGCAGATAAAAATATTACGAATGAAGATTTTGCCAAATTGAAAAATAAATACGGTAACATTTTATATGATCAAAAATTATATTTCGATGTTTTGAAATAAATACTGTTTTTTAGTTAGTGAGAAAACAGAAAAAGCCAAGAAATTATCTTGGCTTTTTTATTCAATAATATGTGGGATAAATCTGCTTTTATCTGTAGTAATTGGGTAATCACTTTCTCTAAATGTAATACCGCAAGCTTCCTGCCCAATAATCCAACTTCCGATAATAGAATAACCAGAACTTTCTTTATGTAACGAAGCTAATTCCTGATAAATAAAACCTTCTTCACCATAATCGCCTTGGGTTTCAAAAATAGTTCTATCGTTATAAATCAAGCTAATGTTAGCTCCTTCGCGCGAAAGCAAAGGCTTTTTTACGTACGAAGTCATGTTTTTAGGATTGTTGAAATGACTTTCTAACAACAACGGATGATTCGGAAATAATTCCCATAAAATAGGAAGAATGGCTTTGTTTGATAAAATCATTTTCCATGAAGGTTCAATCCATTGCGTTTCTAAAACATCGTTAATTACATGAACTCCGAATTCTTCATTTACGATCCATTCCCACGGATATAATTTAAAAATCGAAGAAATTTCTTCGTCTTCTAAATCAATAAAATATTGTCCGTTCCAACCAATATCGTCAATATAAATCAATTTGGTTTCAATTCCTGCTTGCATAGCTGTATCACGCAAATATTCAACATTTGTTAAATCTTCTAAGCTTTCGCGAACACAAGTAAAATGTAATTTAGAACCTTTTAAATAGGGTTTTAAATTTTTCCAAGTATGAATTAATTGTTCATGAACGCTGTTGAATTGATCTTTTTGTTTACCGAAAAAATGCTCTTTCCAAAACCACTGAACTACACCGCATTCATAAAGCGAAGTTGGCGTATCGGCATTAAATTCCAACAGTTTTAAATGATCTTTTGTAACATCATAAGCAAAATCAAATCGACCATAAATACTTGGCGCATCAGTTTCCCATGTTTTTTCGATATGATGATGAATGTAATTCGGAATATGAAACAGATCATATTTCTTGTTTTCAATTACGTGTTCCACAGCTTTTAAACACATTTGCCAAAGTTCGTTGGTTGCATGATAAACTTTATCTGCAAATTTTTCCGAAATACTGTAATAATAATGATCAATCCAATACGGATTTTCGCCATCGGTATGAAATCCGTAACCAATTTCTTCTACACGTTTAATCCAATTGGGATCTTTAGTTAAATGTTTAATTTTCATTTATGAAGAAGCGCTTACATTTGATTTTTTTGCAGTAGAACCAAAACCGCCGCGTGTTGCCGCTTTATTATAAGCATTGGCTTTTGCAGTGTTTTTTCCTACAACCGATTGTTGATTAATTCCGTTACTCGAATAGCCCATTCCGCCACCTAAATGACGAAAAGCCATGTACCAAAGTAAAGCATTTCCCATTCCACCAGAATGCGAGCGTTGTTGATATTGATTGGTTACATCGGTATATTGTGCTGTAGAATCGGCACGCA
This sequence comes from Flavobacteriaceae bacterium UBA3339, assembly GCA_002360925.1. Taxonomy (GTDB): domain Bacteria; phylum Bacteroidota; class Bacteroidia; order Flavobacteriales; family Flavobacteriaceae; genus Flavobacterium. The sequence goes on from DERN01000015.1 coordinate 60,586, forward strand.
TATAAACGCGCTGTTTTACGTCGGCTTCTGTTTTAGGAACCGGTTTATTACACGATGCCAAAACCGATGTAATCAATATTAATTGTACAGCTTTTGATGATCTCTTTTTCATGTTATTGAACTGTTACATAAATTGGTATTTCGTTTAATTTTTTCGATAAAGTATCGGTACTCCAAGTGTTTTCATTTAAAGCAGTTTTAATAGTATCAACTTTTTCTACAAGTTTTTCACCATTAACCCAGATATTTTGTTTGGTTAAATGATACACCGTATCGCCTTTTGTAACAGTAGTTAATGTTACTTCTCGAGCCGATTTTTTATCTAAATTTTCTAACGAATCTTCTTTTGTTGGATTTCCGCAACTAAAAAATAACGAAATACTAAAAAGTGCTAAATAGTTTTTCATGTTTAAGATGATAAATAGTTGCAAAGATGTTATTTTTAAAATATTCTACCTAAAATTTTAGATGATAATTCCATTATTTTGTAGGAAAACTAAGTCAGAGTAACTACTTTTAGGTAAAATTTGAAAAGAAATATGAAATTTCATACAAGAAAATGGGTAAAACCCGAAGATTTAAATCCCAATAAAACATTATTTGGAGGTCGACTTTTAGCTTGGATTGATGAAGAAGCGGCTTTGTACAGTATTATTCAATTAGAAAATTCGCATGTAGTAACGAAATTCATGTCTGAAATTAATTTTATGGCTTCGGCAAAAGAAGGCGATATTGTGGAAATTGGTTTGGAAGCAATAAAATTTGGAAATTCGTCTTTGATTTTGAGATGTGAAGTTCGAAATAAAATGACGCATGAAACTATTATTACAGTCGATAAAATTACGATGGTAAATTTAGATTCTGAAGGAAAACCAAAAGCACATGGAAAAACTAAAGTTGAATATGTTCACGAACGTTTACAAAAGAAAGAGTAGTAAAGTATGATGAATGTAAAGAAATATTCGGGTGAATTAGTTCCTTTTTCCGAAGATAGTTTTCGTCAATCTTTATTGAATTCCGGAGCAAGTAAAGAAGACGTTGATAAAGTTTGTAAAACGACCTTAGCGAATGTTTACGACGGAATTCCGACTAAAGAATTGTATGAAAAAGCATTCAAAGCTTTAAAAGAAATAAAATCTTCGGTTGCGGCGCGTTATAGTTTAAAACGAGCCTTACAGAAGTTGGGACCAGAAGGGTTTTATTTTGAAAAATGGATTTCTAAAATTTTTGAAATACAAGGTTTTAATACCGTAACCGGACAAGTTTTAGAAGGAAAATCGAAAGTTACACACGAAATCGACGTCATTGTTTCGAACAAAACAGAAAATTACGTTTGCGAATGTAAGTTTAGAAATGATATCGATACCAAAATAAGTGTTACAACACCGATGTATTTTTTTGCTCGGTTTATTGATTTAAAAGACAAAGAGTTTTCCTTTTTTAATAGAAGCTTTGTTCCAACAAAAGGTTTTTTAATTACGAATGCTTTTTTTACGACCGACAGTATCAATTTTGCAAAATATTATGGAATTGAATTAATTAGTTGGAACTATCCCGAAAATAGAAGTTTAAAACGTTTAACCGATTTTTTTGGATTGTATCCTGTTACGTGTTTAACAAATTTAACTGAGGAGGAAGAAACGATTTTATTATCAAAAAACTGTTTGCTAGTTCGCGAATTAGTAAAAAATCCGGTTTTATTGGATCATTTTAAATTTAGCGAAGATCGAAAAAAGAGTATTTTAAACGAGGCTAAAGAGTTAATTAACGAATCGGCTTAAAAAGAAAAAAAGGTTGTTTGAAGAATCGATTCCTGTCAAGCTGAACTAGTTTCCGCTTCTCATATTTTAGAATTATCAACTAAATGAGATTCTGAAATAAATTCAGAATGAAAAACTTAAATAATTCAAACAACCTTTTCAATATTAATTCGCTATTTCATTAATTTCTTCTAAAACTTTTTTAGCTAAATCATCTGCTTGTTGTTGCGTTCCGGCTTCGGTATAAATTCGAATAATAGGTTCGGTATTCGATTTTCTTAAATGAATCCAACCATCGGCTAAATCAATTTTTACTCCGTCAATTGTTGTGATTCTTTCATTAGAATAAAGTTTTTGCATTTCGTCTAAAATAGCATCAACGTTTATTTCAGGAGTTAATTCTATTTTATTTTTGCTCATAAAATACTGAGGATATGACGCGCGCAAAGAAGCAACATCGTTTTTTTGTTCTGCCAAATGAGTCAAAAATAAAGCAACACCAACCAAAGCATCTCGGCCATAATGAATTTCAGGATAAATAATTCCGCCATTTCCTTCGCCACCAATAATTGCATTGTTTTTCTTCATCAATTCTACCACATTAACTTCACCAACTGCCGAAGCTTCGTACATTCCACCATGTTTTTCGGTAACATCTTTTAAAGCACGAGACGACGACATATTCGAAACCGTATTTCCAAGTGTTTTGCTTAAAACATAATCTGCAACTGCGACTAACGTATATTCTTCGCCAAACATTTCACCATCATTGCTAATAAACGCCAAACGATCTACATCAGGATCAACCACAATTCCAAAATCGGCTTTTTCTTTAACAACCAACGAACAAATATCAGATAAATGCTCTTTTAAAGGTTCCGGATTGTGAGGAAAATGTCCGTTTGGTTCGCAATAAAGTTCAATCACTTCAACGCCCATTTTGCGCAATAAAGCCGGAATTACAATTCCGCCCGAAGAATTTACTCCGTCAACAACTACTTTAAATTTTTGTTGTTTTACCGCTTCAACATCAACTAATTTTAAGTTTAAAACTTCGTCGATATGACGATCCATATAATCGTTTATTTCAGTAATTTTCCCTAAATCATCTACATTGGCAAAATCAAACGCATCCGACTCGGCAATTTTTAAAATCTCGGCACCTTCGGCACCGCTTAAAAATTCTCCTTTATTATTCAATAATTTCAAAGCGTTCCATTGTTTTGGATTGTGCGAAGCTGTTAAAATAATTCCTCCATCAGCTTTTTCCAACGGAACAGCAACTTCAACAGTTGGCGTTGTCGATAATCCTAAATCAATAATATCAATTCCTAAACCAACCAATGTTTGCATAACCAATTGATGAATCATAGGACCGGAAATTCGTGCATCGCGCCCAATTACAACTTTTAAATGTTCTTTATTCAGACTCTTTTTTAGGAAAGTTCCGTATGCCGAAGCAAATTTTACCGCATCAATCGGAGTTAGATTATCACCAACATTTCCACCAATAGTTCCTCTAATTCCTGAAATAGATTTTATTAAGGTCATTTATTTTCTAATTTTGTTCAGAAACAAATATAAAGATTTCTTATATTAGAAACATAATCTTTGATTCATCTTTAAACTATGAATTTTTTGGCACACATCTATCTTTCGGGAACAAATTCTCGGTTACAGATAGGAAATTTTATGGGCGATGGAATCCGCGGAAAGGATTATAAACATTTTCATCCTGATATTCAAAAAGGAGTTTTGTTACATCGTTCAATCGACAGTTATACTGATTTTCATCCGATATTTCGTCAATCAAAACATCGATTGGTGCCGAAATTCAATCACTTTTCCGGAATTTTGGTCGATATGTTTTACGATCATTTTTTAGCGAAAGAATGGAGTTTGTATCATCATGAAGATTTGGGCGAATTCTGTCAGAATTTTTATCAAAATTTAGAAACACATTACGAGGAATTAAATCTAAAAACCAGAGATTTGTTACCTTATTTATTAAAACAAAATTGGTTGGAACGTTATGCGAATTTGACTGATTTACAACAGATTTTAAAACAAATGGATCATCGTTTTTCGTTCAATTCAAACATGAATGAAGCGGTGGATGATTTATTTGGAAATTATGAAGATTTTCAAAGGGAATTTCATCTGTTTTTTAAAGACTTGATGGTTCATTCCGAAAATGAGAAAAACAGGATTGAAGAAGAATTTAAAAAATAATTGTTTTGTTTAGCGTTTGACGATACTTTTGCCGAATGGAAAAGAAAAATACCAAAAAAAAATCAAGGGGATTTTATAAAGGCTTTCGCTATTTAGAAGGCATTTTATATTTACTTAAAACCATTATTTCCGAAAGACAGTTTTTGTATGTTTCGTGTGTTTTGGTTGGAGTTTCGTCTGCCTTGGCGGTAATTCTTTTAAAAACATTCGCACATACCGTTTTTGGTTTTGCAACTTATATAGATTCTCTTTTAAAGCTTCCTTTTACAAACAGTATTTTGCCCATTATTGGTATTTTATTAACTGTTTTTGTGATTAAAAAGTTTTTGGACGGAAGCATAGAAAAAGGAACGAGTCAAATTATGATTGCTGTTGCAAAACGTTCGGGATATATGCCGCGAAAACAAATGTATGCTCAAATTATAACGAGTTCCTTAACTGTTGGTATGGGAGGTTCTGCCGGATTAGAATCGCCAATTACGATAACAGGAGCGGCTTTTGGTTCTAATTTCGCACAAAATTTTAGATTCAATTATAAAGATAGAACATTGCTTTTAGCTTGTGGAGTTGCTTCCGGAATTGCTTCTGCTTTTAACGCGCCAATTGCTGGCGTTTTGTTTGCTATTGAAGTTATTTTAGCCGATATGAGTGTAACAGCTTTTATTCCGTTAATGATTTCTTCTGCAACCGGCGCTATTGTTTCGGGCGTTGTGTTAAAAGACAATATTATATTGAATTTTAAATCACAATTTCTATTTGAATATTCGAACACGTTTTATTACGTTTTGGTTGGTGTTGCAGCTGGTTTTTTCTCGATTTATCATGCTAGAATGTTCCGTAGAATAGAACATTTTACAGCCAATATGCCTTATAAGGTTTATAAAAAAGCATTTATTGGAGCAGGAATGTTGGCAGTTTTAATCTTTTTGTTTCCAACGCTTTTTGGTGAAGGGTACGAAAGTATAAAAGCTTTGGCTAATAATAATGCTTCGAGTATTTTAGAAAATTCACTCTTAGAAAAATTCAGTAAAAACCCTTGGATTGTTCTGGTTTTTGTTGGATTAACTGCTTTTATAAAAAGTGTTGCTACCGGATTGACTTTAGGATCGGGCGGAAATGGCGGAAATTTTGCTCCTTCACTTTTCGTTGGTTCTTATTTGGGATATATTGTTGCGAAGTTTATTGAATTGATTGGCTTAAAGAAATTGCCTATCGAAAACTTCACTGTAGTAGGAATGGCTGCCGTTTTAAGTGGACTATTCCACGCGCCTTTAACAGCCATTTTCCTAATTGCCGAAATTACGGGCGGCTACGGATTAATGGTTCCTTTGCTGATTGTTTCTTCGATTAGCTTTGCAATTTCGAAACGTTACGATAATTATTCGATGGATATTTTTAGTATTGCTGATAAAGGTTTGGTTTTTACATCAGATAAAGACAAAAATATTTTGAATAAAATCGAATTACATAATATTTATAATAACAATGTGGAAACATTGAAAATTTCGGATTCTATGTTCGATGTTAAAATTTTGTTCGGAAGCACCAATCAAACCTTTATTCCGATTGTAAACGAACAGAAAAATGTTTTGGGCATCATTTATGAAAACGATTTACGCTCTATATTGTTCAATAGTTTTAAATTGAATGCTACTTCGATCGAAGCAGAAATGAAAGAAGTTTTTACAGCTTCACTTTCTGAAAACACAGGAAATGTAATTCAAATTATGGACGAAAATCATTTAAACGAAGTCCTTTTAACTCAAGATAACGTTTTGGTTGGTTTTGTTTCTAAAATCAAAATCTTAGAAACCTATCGCGAAAATTTAAAGAGTTTACGAATTGAGTAATTTTTTATTATAATTTCATTACGATGAAAGAGGAGTTTTATGAACTTTAGACTCTTCATTCTCATTCTATTTTGAATGACAGAAGAATTGATTCTCTAGATACATATTAATGTAAACTCTTATAAATGAAAACACTTCAATATTCAACCTGAAATAAGTAAATATTGAAGTGTATCTTAATAAAATTCTATATTGTCAATTAATCTCCGATTTTATAAATAAAAATTTGAGTAGAGTTTTTAAGTAAAATCATTCCAGAGCTATTGTAATAAGGATAAGAAGCCGTACAATTACCAGATTGTCCTCTTCCTAATTCAACGACCCAATTTGTTGTGTAGTTTTCCAAGTAAAAAACAAATGTTATAGTTCCTCCATGACTCGAAATTCCTCCTTCTAAATGACTCGCTGTTGTATGTATTTTTGTTGTTCCTTCATTAGAAGGGAAATCAACAAAATAAGAACTTAATGTACAATTTCTAGAATCATGTGTTGCTTCGTATACAAAATTAATTCGATACATTCCTTTAGGAAAGGTAACCGTAGAAGTTAATGGATTAAATGACAATCCTGGAATTGTATTTTTCCCCATAGCTAAAGATGTTATTCTCTGTTTAGAATTATTTCCAACGCCATTTAAGAAATTATTAATATCTTGGGTTAAAGTTAAAACTAAAGGTTGCGGAATAGAAGCTTTTTCGAGTGTTGTTGTTTTAACAATTCCATTATCATCTACAATTAACAGTTTTTCGAAATCGATTGAACCATTTTGTAAGCCTTCTAATTTTAAAGGATTAGAATCGGCCTTAATGTGTAATTTGTTTTCCGGAGCAATAGTTCCAATTCCAACATTTCCATTTGAAAGGACAATAAAATCATCTTTTTGTTGCTCTTTATTCGGTACTTTTCCTTTAGGATTATTTTTACTTCCATCTATATGGTAAACTCCTTGAGGATTCGGTATATTCATTCCAACTTGTGCTACAAGAAGCGCTGTATTTAAAAAGAAAGTGATTAATAAGAATTTTTTCATTGTGTGTAAGGTTTAAATTTATTCTCCGATTCTAAAAATTAAAACTTGAGTTGAGTTTTTAAATAGAGTCATTCCAGAAGTATTATTTGGAAAATCTATTGCGCAATTACCAGATTCTCCTCTTCCAAATTCAATTGGCCAAATAGTTTCATTTGCAGTTAATGATACAGTGTATGTAATGGTTCCTCCGTGATTAGACTGGGCTCCTTGAAGGTGTTCGGCAGTATTATGAATTCTTCTACTTCCGTTAGGGCTAGGAAAATCGACAAAGTAAGAACTTAAAGTGCAGTTATTAGAATTATGTGTTGCTTCGTAAGAAAATACTATTTCATAAGTACCTTTCGGAAAAGTTATTGTTGAAGTTGATGAATTAAATAGTAAACCTGGAATTGAGTTTTTAATTAGTTTTAAAGGAGTTACTGTTTGTTTTTGACCTATATAATATCTGTTTAAAAAATTAGTAACATTTTCAGATAGGTACAAAACAGCAGGTTGCGGGATTGAAGTACTTTGTAATGAAACCGCTTTAACAATACCATTTTCGTTTATCGTTAATAGTTTTTTTGATTCAATTAAATCATCTTGTAAACCTTCTAATTTTAAAGGATTAGAATCGGCTTTAATATGTAGCTTATTTTCGGGTGAAATAGTTCCAATTCCAACATTACCATTTGCGAGAACTGTAAAGTCATCTTTTTGTTGTTCATTACTCGGAGCTTGTCCCTTAGGATTGTTTTTATTTCCATCTATATGAATTATTCCTTGCGGATTAGCGGTGTTTATTCCTACTTGTGCGTAGGGTAAAGTTATATTGAAAAGGAAGAAAAGTAATATGTGTTTTTTCATTTTATTTGGTTTAAAATTGAACTTCAATTATTAATAATAGATTAATCGCCAATTCTGAAAATTAGAATTTGAGTAGAATCTTTCATTAAAGTCATACCAGAACTATTTAAAAAAGGCGAAGTGGCTGTACAATTACCAGATTGTCCTCTTCCTAATTCTACAGACCAAATCGTTTGATCTGCTGTTAAGGTTACGGTAAATGTTATGGTTCCGCCATGACTTGATTGAGCTCCTTGATTATGTCTTGAAGAAGTGTGAACTCGTCTTCTTACTGCATCAGGTGTAGGAAAATCAACAAAATAAGAGCTTAAAGTACATCCGGAAGAATTATGTGTAGCTTCATAGACAAAATTAATTTGATAAGTACCTTTTGGAAAGGAAACAGTAGAATTTGTTGAATTAAATGTTAAACCTTGAATTGTATTTTTTTCTAAATTTAACGGAGTTAAACGTTGTTTAAATCCATTTTGGATATTATATAGAAAATTGTTCATATTCTGGGTTAAGCTTAAAACGGCTGGTTGTGGAATTGAAGATTTTTTTAATGAAGTTTTATTTATAGTTCCGGTTTTATCAATTATCAATAACTCTTCTAATTCTGTGGAACCTGTTTGTAAACCTTCTAATTTTAAAGGATTGGAATCGGCTTTAATATGTAGTTTATTTTCAGGTAAAATAGTTCCAATTCCAACATTTCCATTCTTAAGAACAATAAAATCATCTTTTTGTTGCTCACTATTTGGAATACTTCCTTTAGGATTATTTTTACCACCATCTATATGAAAGACTCCTTGAGGAGTAGGGGTGTTTATACTTTGTTGAGCTAGCAGGGATTTTGTACTAAGTACAATAGTAAAAAGAGTAAACCAAAGTTTACTTCTGTAGGATAAATTCATAAAAGGTGTTTTTTTTGTTAATGCAAACTTATAGTTAAATTGCTTAATAACAAATTATTATGTCTTTTATTTGCTTTTTTAATAATTTTGTTTTTAATAAAAACCAGTTGTACCAAAGGTTTAATAGGAGTTTTTATACTATGAAAATCGTTTTTAGAATTAAAAAAGACAATGTTAACTTCTGGTAATTTAAATCTTAACTTTCATAAACGTACAAAAACTTTTATCAAACCTTTAAGGTCTTAAAAACAAAGCATTTCATATATTTGCACTTTGAATTTTTCTATGCAAAATACTGAAGAAAATATCGAAGTTATTGGCGCTCGCGTTCATAACTTAAAAAATATAGATGTTACCATTCCACGTGAAAAATTGGTGGTTATTACCGGACTTTCGGGCTCGGGAAAATCTTCGCTTGCTTTCGACACGATTTATGCCGAGGGACAACGCAGATATATCGAAACGTTTGCTTCATATGCGCGTCAGTTTTTAGGTGGTTTGGAACGACCTGACGTTGATAAAATCGACGGATTATCTCCTGTGATTGCAATTGAACAAAAAACGGTCAACAAAAATCCGCGTTCAACTGTAGGAACTATTACCGAAATTTACGATTTTATTCGCTTGCTTTTTGCTCGTGCTTCCGACGCTTATTCGTTCGAAACAGGCGAAAAGATGATTAGTTATTCCGATGAGCAAATTCAGGAATTAATTACAGAAAATTATCAAGATCAACGAATCAATATTTTATCTCCTGTAATTCGATCAAGAAAAGGACATTATCGCGAATTGTTCGAACAAATTGCCAAACAAGGTTTTGTGAAAGTTCGTGTTGATGGCGAAATTCGCGACATCACTTCCGGAATGAAATTAGATCGTTACAAGACGCACGATATCGAAATTGTAATTGATCGATTGGCTGTTGATGCTTCGGAAGAAACACAAAAACGTTTGTCCGAAAGTATTCAAACAGCAATGTATCACGGCGACGATATTTTAATGGTTATTCCTCATAATTCCGAAACACCACGTTTTTTCAGTCGTCATTTAATGTGTCCAACTTCGGGGATTTCATATCCAATTCCCGAACCTAATAGTTTTTCATTTAATTCGCCAAAAGGTGCGTGTCCCGCTTGTAATGGTTTGGGAACAGTGAACGAAATCAATCTTAAAAAGATTATTCCCGATGATGCTGTTTCTATCAAAAATGGGGGGATCGTTCCAATTGGAGAACAAAAAAACACGTGGATTTTTAAGCAATTAGAAATTATTGCGCAACGTTTTAATTTTAAATTAACCGATGCAATTAAAGATATTCCTCAAGAAGCCATGGAGATTATTTTACATGGCGGAAAAGAAAGTTTTTCAGTTGCTTCTAAAGTATTGGGAATTACAAAAGATTATAAAATTGATTTTGAAGGAATTTCGAATTTCATTAAAAGTCAGTTCGACGATGCTCCAACTTCTTCAATAAAACGTTGGGCAAATGATTTTATGGACGAAATTGCATGTCCGGAATGTCATGGATCGCGTTTGCGAAAAGAATCGTTGTATTTTAAAATCAACGATAAAAATATTGCCGAATTATCTTCGATGGATTTAGATCAATTAGGTGAATGGTTTCATGATTTACCTGAAAATCTAAGCGAAAAACAAAAAATAATTGCAGTCGAAATCGTAAAAGAAATTTCAACTCGTTTATCGTTTCTTTTAGATGTTGGATTGAATTATTTAACATTAAATCGTTCTTCTAAAACACTTTCTGGTGGCGAAGCACAGCGAATTCGTTTGGCAACGCAAATTGGATCACAATTGGTTGGCGTTTTATATATTTTAGACGAACCAAGTATTGGTTTGCATCAGCGCGACAACGAAAAACTGATTACTTCGTTAAAACAATTGCGCGATGTAGGAAATTCGGTTTTAGTTGTAGAGCACGATAAAGACATGATTGAAGAAGCTGATTTTGTAATTGATATTGGTCCAAAAGCCGGAATTAACGGCGGGCAAATTATCAGTGCAACTTCGCCCAAGCAATTGTTAGAAAAAGATACGATTACAGCGCAATATTTAAACGGAAAATTAGAAATTCCGATTCCTGCTGAACGAAGAAAAGGAAATGGAAACAATTTAAAATTAAAAGGAGCAAAGGGAAATAATCTTAAAAATGTTTCGGTCGAATTTCCTTTAGGAACCTTAATTTGCATAACCGGAGTTTCGGGTTCGGGAAAATCTACTTTGATTAACGAAACGTTGTATCCTATTTTAAATACACATTTTTTCAATGCAGTTAAAGTTCCGCAACCTTATGAAAAATTAGAAGGTTTAGAACATATCGATAAAGTTATTGGAATAGATCAAAGTCCGATTGGAAGAACACCGCGTTCAAATCCGGCGACTTATACCGAAGTTTTCTCAGAAATTCGTACTTTGTTTACCAAAACGCCCGAAGCAAGTATTCGCGGATATAAACCAGGTCGTTTTAGTTTTAATGTAAAAGGCGGACGTTGCGAAACCTGTGAAGGTTCTGGACTTCGTACAATTGAAATGGGATTTTTACCCGATGTTTATGTTGAATGCGAAACGTGTCAAGGAAAACGTTTTAATCGCGAAACATTGGAAATTCGTTATAAAGGAAAATCAATTGCCGATGTTTTAGATATGACGATTGATGAAAGTGTTTCGTTTTTTGAAAACATTCCAAAAATCTATCGAAAAGTAAAAACAATTCAAGATGTCGGTTTGGGGTATTTAACGTTGGGTCAGCAAAGTACCACTTTATCTGGAGGTGAAGCGCAGCGTATTAAATTAGCGACCGAATTATCTAAAAAAGATACCGGAAACACATTTTACATTTTAGATGAACCCACAACCGGTTTACATTTCGAAGATATTCGGGTTCTAATGGAAGTGCTTCAGAAATTGGTAGATAAAGGAAATACGGTTCTGATTATTGAACATAATTTAGATGTAATTAAAATGGCAGATTACATTATTGATATTGGTCCGGAAGGCGGAAAGGGCGGAGGTGAAGTTGTTGCAAAAGGAACTCCGGAACAAGTTGCCAAAAGTAAAAAAAGCCATACAGCACGTTTTTTAAAGAAAGAATTGAGTTAAAAGAAGTAAGACTCGAAAAAAAAAAATGAAATATGAAAGACGATTTTTCAGAAGAAGAAACAAGAATACAAAAGAGCTTTTCACAAAAATCATGGAATGAAATTAAATCCAATGATTCGTGGGCTATTTTTAAGATCATGTCAGAGTTTGTAAATGGATACGAAAGAATGGGACGAATTGGTCCTTGTGTTTCTATTTTTGGTTCGGCAAGAACTCAAAGCGATAATAAATACTATAAACTAGCAGAAGAAATTGCTTTTCAAATAAGTAAAGCTGGGTACGGAGTTATTTCGGGCGGTGGTCCCGGAATTATGGAAGCTGCAAATAAAGGAGCTCATTTAGGCGGTGGTGTTTCGGTTGGTTTAAATATCGATTTGCCTTTCGAACAGCATTTCAATCCTTATATCGATCATGACAAAAACTTACAATTCGATTATTTCTTTGTACGTAAAGTTATGTTTGTAAAATATTCGCAAGGATTTGTTGTAATGCCTGGAGGTTTTGGAACATTAGACGAATTGTTTGAGGCAATTACTTTAATTCAAACTAAAAAAATCGCTAAATTTCCTATTATTTTAGTAGGATCAGAATTCTGGTCAGGTTTATTCGAATGGATAAAAGAAGTGGTTTTAGCTAAACATGCTAAGATTTCTCCCGAAGATATGAACTTAATTAAAATTGTAGATTCAGCGAATGAAGTAGTCGAGATAATTGATAATTTCTACAAAAAATACAATTTGAGTCCCAATTTTTAATGATTCTATGTTTTTTTTAGAATTTTGACTCTTTTTAATTTATTATAATTTTATATAAATTTAATTTAACATAATTTAAATGTTAAATGTTAATACGTAAAATTAATTTTAGATGCTTTGAAATGTGTTTTATTAAATTCAAACAGCTCATTTTCAAGCATCTATTTAAAGTAATATCTTTGTAAAAAATTAGAAAAGCAATTTTTTATGAAGAACATTATCTATTTATTGCTTTTTACAATATTATTTGTAAAAACTAACTACGCGCAAGTAGGAATCAATACCAATAGTCCTAAGGGCTGGCTTCATGTTGATTCGAAGAAAGATTCAAACGGAACTCCCGCAACAACAACCGATGATTTTGTCATTTCTACCGACGGAAAAGTAGGAATTGGAACTACAACTCCTTCCGAAAAATTACATGTTGAAGGAAAAGTACTTACTACAGGAAACAGTACGATCGATAATCAACTAAATGTTGAAGGAAATACTTTAGTTAAAGGAAAAATGGCAATAGGCGATTCTCATACGCCAACTGCTACAGTTCACGTTAAAACTAATAACGGAGAGAATGCCATACGAATTGAAGACAACACTTTTTCAAGCGGTAAATACCTTACATCTGATAAAGATGGAAACGCTTATTGGGAAAATATTGCTCCGGAAACTCATGTTGTTGGTTATAATATTCCTTTATACACTGCAGCTAAAAGAATTAGTACAAATGCTTCAGGTTCATGGGGAGGTCAAAATTTTACATATGTTAACATTACCGATACTCCACTTAATTTAACAGAAGGTGTTTGGCTTATTATAGCACGCTATGGTGTACGAATGAATAATTCAGCACATTCTTCAAGTTATAAACTAGAAGATATGATTTGGACAAAATTAGAACAAAGTTTAAACGGTGGCCTTACTTGGACCGAGGTTATTACAGAAGGAATGATTGGTGAAATTGGAGATACAGGAACTGGAACAACTAGTAGTAATAGAATGCATAGTGCAATTCCACAAGTAACACATATTTTAAATGTTGAAAATACGGCACAAATAAGAGTACAAGCAGGAGTTATTTGCGGTAATAATAGTTATTATATACAAACGGTTCCTGAAAATGATACAAATGCTTATATACCAGGTTTTAAACCTGTTTTTACTGCAGTTAGATTAAACAATAGACCTTTAGGTAGTGAATTATAATAGTTGATAAATCATGAAAAAACTTATATTTATAATAAGCTTATTAGTAACGGCTTATGTTAACGGGCAAACGGGAGTTTTTACCCCCAATCCACAAGGAACACTTCATATAGATCCTAAAAAGGATACAAATGGTTCTGCTAATATTCAAGATGATTTTATTATCAATCCAACAACAGGTAATGTTGGTTTAGGTATAATACCTTCAACTACCGAAAAACTATTGATTGATGGAAACAGCAAAATAACAGGGAATTCAACTAAAAAAGCAAACGAAATTATTGAACAAAATGCTGTAACTGAAAAGTTAGGTGTTAACGATGCTGTGAATCCAACACATCGCATTCATATAAAAACAAATGAAGAGAAGCTTTTTCGTTTATCCGATGGCTCAGAAAAAGCAGGGTCTTTACTAACCACAGACACAAACGGAAATGTATATTGGGAACCCATGAAACCTTTAGCTTCCATTGTTGAGGGAAGTTTAAAACATAACGTAAGAATTACTTCTGGCGGAAGTGGAAATACAGATGTTACAGACAAGCCCTTAGTACTAACACCAGGAAAATGGATGGTTTTTGCACGCGCCGTAACCATCGGTAATTTAGGAGGCTTCTCTATGTATATTGAATTAAGAAAAGCAAATGGTGAATCTGTAACCAGAAGAGGAGCTTATGCCGAAAAAGGGAGTCCTTATATAGCGGTTGTACCTTTAAATTTTATTGTAGATGTACCAGCCACATCCCCTTCAACCGCTTATCATATTCACCTTGCTTGTACTAATACGAATGGAACTACTACAAATATCAATGCTTTTGCAGGAAAAATGCATTTTTATGCATTAAGAATCGACCGAGATAATACTCCAACTCCTTAAAAAGAAAACCATGAAAAAAATATTGATATTAATAGGAATTTTTTACACTACTTATGGATTTTCGCAAGTAGGAATAAATACTAAAAGCCCTCAGGCTCCTTTACATATAGATGCGAAAGGTGACACTAACAATAATACTAATACAACAGACGATGTAGTAGTTAATGGAAGGGGGAACTTAGGAATAGGAACTATTACACTAACAAATAGATTAGAAGTACATGGAAATTCTGTTGTAACAGGTGATGATTCGGTAAAAGGGAATTTAGATTCGAAAACAATTTCGGCTCAAGGAGGAATTAGAGTAGGAAAAGAGGATTTAACTAATGCGCAAAATCATCTAGAAATTTATAGTAATGGTTCTGGTACAGGATTAAGGCTAGAAAACGAACCGCAAATAAACAATACAAATTTAAGATATGTACCGGTAATGACTCAAAAAAGTACTGACGGTGTGCTAGCTTGGGCAAATTTACCAATGGTAACCACTACAGTTGAAGGAACTGTTTCTGGAACTATTAGTAGTAATTGGTCAAATGTTACATCTTCAATATCTTTAAACGAACCTGGTTATTGGATTGTACTAATTTCATTTACATCATTAACTCAAGGTTCTGTATCTAATGCCAATAGATCAAATGTTTTTGTGCAATTATGGGACGAAACAAATAATGTAGAAATTACCAGAGGAGCATCCTCTACCGAAAGTTCTGGATTTAAAGTAGGTGCACCACAATTTATGCATGTTTTAAGAGTTGATAAGCCTATGACTATTATAGGACGAGCTAAATGTCTTTTTACGACCTATATCGCAAGTGGATTTTGGGGCGATCCAAAATTTTATGCAATTAAAATTAATTAGTTTCGCTTTATCGAAATCAATGATATAAAAAATCCGTTTCACAAAAGAAACGGATTTTTTATGCCATTTTGTTAGAAGTACCTATATTTGATAAGCAAAAAAATAATTCAAGATGAAAACCTTATTTTACAATATAAAAGAGTTAATCCAAGTACGTGAAAATAATTCGGCTATTTTAAAAGGAGCTGAAATGAAAGAACTTCCTTCTATAAAAGATGCTTTTTTATTGATCGAAAACGATATAATTATAGATTACGGATCTATGGAAAATGCACCGAAATCTTTTGATGAAAAATTAGATGTTTCAGGAAGAATGATTGTTCCAAGCTGGATTGATAGTCATACACATATTGTTTATGCAGGTAATCGCGAACAAGAATTTGTAGATCGTATTAACGGTTTAAGTTATGACGAGATTTATAAAAGAGGTGGTGGAATTTTAAATTCGGTCGAAAAGCTTCGAAATACTTCAGAAAATGAATTGTATCAAGATGCGGCCAATCGTTTAGAAGAATTAATTAGTTTAGGAACGGGTGCAATCGAAATAAAATCGGGTTATGGATTAGATTTAGAATCCGAATTAAAAATGTTGCGCGTTATTCAAAAGTTAAAAGAAAATTATCCAGTTGCAATAAAGGCTACTTTTTTAGGAGCGCATGCGGTTCCGGTTGAATTTAAAAACAATCAAAGTGGTTTTGTCGACGAAATTTGCAATGTCATGATTCCAGAAATAGCTAAATTAGGTTTAGCAGATTATGTTGATGCTTTTTTAGAAACAGGTTATTTTACAGTTGACGAAACTCGTAAAATTGTTCAAAAAGCGACGGAATATGGTTTAAAATCTAAAATTCATGTGAATCAATTTACCTCAATCGATGGAATTAAAATGTGTGTAGAAGAAAACGTACTTTCAGTCGATCATTTAGAAATTGTAACCAAACACGATATCGAAGAGCTTAAAAAAGGTTCTACAATTCCGGTTGCTTTGCCAACTTGCTCTTATTTTATTTCTATTCCGTACACGCCTGCGCGCGAAATTTTAAATGCAGATTTACCTTTGGCAATTGCGTCAGATTACAATCCGGGAACAACTCCAAGCGGCAATATGAATTTTGTTGTTGCTACTGCTTGCATTAAAATGAAGTTAACGCCCGAAGAAGCAATAAATGCTGCAACTTTAAATGCAGCGTATGCTTTAGAAGTCGAAAATGAACACGGAAGTATTACAAAAGGAAAAAAAGCATCGTTTTTCATCACAAAACCAATTCATTCAATTTATGCAATTCCGTATAATTTTGGAAGTAATTTAATTGATGAGGTTTATTTAAATGGAAAAAGACAATAAAAACACACCGGAAATTAAAAATTGCCGGTGTGAAAAAAAATAGTTATGAAAAAGATTTTTATATATCGACTCGCATCGATTTATATTTACCTATAACAAATTTACTAATAATTAATTAATAGTCAATAAGATATAGCCTGTTAAATCTTGTTTTACTATAAATAAAAATTATAGTTCCTTATTTTACTAAGTTTATATTTTGAAGATCAATGAAAAATTTTAAATACTTTAACAAAATTTCTCTCAATCAAATTTTGTCAGAACGAAATGGGGAAACAAAATTAGGAGAAAAAATAGCAATACCTTCCGAAAATAATTTGGATATGAATGCAATTTTCTCCGAAACCGACGCAAAATTTGTTGTTTACGGAATTAAAGAATTTGCAGGAATAAAAGCTAATTTTGGAAGACCTGGCGAAAAACATAGTTGGGATGTTTTTTTACCTACTTTTTTAAATATTCAGAATAATA
The DNA here is from genome assembly GCA_002360925.1 of Flavobacteriaceae bacterium UBA3339. Taxonomy (GTDB): domain Bacteria; phylum Bacteroidota; class Bacteroidia; order Flavobacteriales; family Flavobacteriaceae; genus Flavobacterium. The sequence continues at coordinate 77,830 of DERN01000015.1, forward strand.
AATTTCTTAAAGGACATCATATTTTAGTTTTAGGTTGTTTTGATTATACAGAATATGAAGAAGAAATAAAAAGCCTAAATCCGAATGAATCAAAAGATTTAGAACGTTTGTATCAAATTGTTTCTGAAATAGATAAGGACATTACTTATATAAACACTTTAATACATAGAGCAAATAAAAAACCGATTATAATTGGAGGCGGACACAATAACGCTTACGGAAACATTAAAGGCTTGGCTTTAGCAAAAGGTATAGCGGTAAACGTTGTAAATTTTGATGCGCATACCGATTTTCGTACTTTAGAAGGTCGTCATAGTGGTAATGGATTTTCATATGCTTTCGACGAAGGTTTTATTAAAAATTATTGTGCTTTTGGTGTTCATGAAAATTATTTAAACAAGTTTATGTTACATCAGTTTAAAGAGCATTGGGAGCAATTAAAAATGTTTACGTTTGAAGAAATGAAAATTCGTTTCGAAAAGGATTTCATGACCAGTTTAAACAATGTTTCTAAAAGTATGAAGTCGACTTTTTATGGAATTGAATTAGATGTTGATGCTATTGAAAATATTGCAAGTAGCGCCATGACTTCGTGTGGCTTTTCTACAACCGAAGCTCGAAAATTCATCAATTTTATGGCTTGTAATTCAAACGCAAGTTATTTGCATATTTGCGAAGGTTCGGCAAGTTTAAGTTCAAATCCCGAAAATATGTTAGGTAAATTCATAACGTATTTAGTAACCGATTTTATTAAAGCACAAATAGCTTTAACGAAATAATATCTGTTTTAAACTTCTTAATCTTTTGTTTAGATGATATTCTAATTATGGATGTAATTACATTAACACATTCTGAAGCCGAAAATTGTGCCGAAACATTATGTAATGAAATTGATTTTCAGCCAGATTTGGTTATTGGTGTATTAAATGGCGCACAATTTTTAATTGAACAATTTAAAAAATCAGAAAAATTTGCATCATCTAGCTTTGTTGAAGTGAAATTACAAAGAGAATCCGAAAAAATTAAAAAGAATAAACTGGTTTCTAAAATTCTCAAGATTCTTCCTTATTCTATATTAAATAAATTGCGAATCGTAGAATCTCAGAAAGTAAAACGTAAAACAAAAAAGATTGATTTTTTAGACTTAAATAGTAAAAAAGTAATTTTGGATAACCTTCCGAATATCGATGTAAAAAAAATACTGATTATTGATGATGCTTTAGATTCAGGAAAAACAATGTATCTTATAAAGAAGAAATTAAGTGAGAAATATCCTAATTTAACCGAAATAAAGTCGGCTGTAATTGCTTGGACAATCAATCAATCCATTGTTAAACCAGATTATTATGTGTACAAAAATACTTTAGTAAGATATCCTTGGTCAAAAGATTTTAAACATTGAAAAAAAGTATCATCGTAATAGATTTAGACGAAACACTTAGTAAAATCAACACGTTTCATGCCTTTATTTATCATATTATAAAGCAATCGTTTGGTTCTTTTAATTGGTATTGGTTGTTTAGAATATTATTTTGGTCAACGCTTAGAACTACTAAATCAATAACTCATAAAAAATGGAAATATGAGATTGTAAAATGCTCTCAAAACCAAAAGATTAATTTAGAGAAATTCGTTTGTCAAATCCATAAAACAATTAATTTGTTTGTTTTAAATGAAGTAGAAAAGTACGATTTTAGTATTTTGGCAACAGCAGCTCCTGAACTTTATGCTGCCGAATTAGCAAAAAAATATCATTTTACTCATTATATCGCAACAGAATTCAGATCAGAATATTCTCAATTTTCAGAAAATATTCGAGAAGAAAAATTCAACAATGTAAAAAAAACGCTTAAAGATCTGTCTATCAATAAAATTGATTTATTTGTAACAGATCATATCGACGATGCTTTGTTAATACAATTTGCGCAACAATCTTGGTTGATTAATGCCGACGAAAATTTGAAACACTTTATTAATGAGTATCATTTAGAAGAAAGAGTAAAATATATCGATCTAAATGCGAAATAATTTATTTTAACTCGAAAATAATCTTATTTTTGTAAAACTTTAATCTAGATACAACTTTTTATTAGAAATATGGCAAAGTTTGAATTGAAATTACCTAAAATGGGTGAGAGTGTTGCAGAAGCAACCATTACAAATTGGGTAAAAAACGTTGGAGATACTGTAGAACAAGACGAAACAATTGTTGAAGTAGCTACCGATAAAGTTGATAGTGAAGTTCCGACAGAAGTTGGAGGGAAAATAGTTGAAATTTTGTTTCAAGTTGATGATGTAGTTCAAGTAGGACAAACAATTGCAATTATTGAAACAGAAGGTGGTGAAGAAACTTTGGCGCCGGCAACAAACACAGTTGCAGCTCCTGCAACAGTAGAAGCTGTTGAAAAATCGGTTGAATCTGCTAAAGAAACAGCTCAAGTTAATTTTGCTGATTCTGACAAATTCTTTTCTCCTTTAGTAAAGAATATCGCAAAAGAAGAAGGAATTTCTTTACAAGAATTAGAAGGAATTTCCGGAACAGGAAAAGACGGAAGAATTACAAAGAACGACATTTTAGATTACGTAAAAAATAGAGGAACTAAAACTACAGAAACTCCTGTTGCAACTGCTCCTCAAACAAAATCTCAACCTGTTGCTGCACCTGCAACTTCATCAAAAGCAGCTCCGATTTCGGTAAACGGTCAAGACGAAATTATAGAAATGGATCGTATGCGTAAAATGATTGCGCATCACATGGTTCAATCTGTTCAAACTTCGGCTCACGTACAATCTTTTATCGAAGTTGATGTTACAAATATTGTAAACTGGAGAAATAAAGTTAAAAATACGTTCGAAAAACGTGAAGGTGAAAAACTTACGTTTACACCAATCTTTATGGAAGCTGTAGCAAAAGCATTACGCGATTTACCTATGATGAATATTTCGGTTGACGGAGATTATATCGTTAAAAAGAAAAACATCAATTTAGGAATGGCTGCGGCTTTACCAAACGGAAACTTAATTGTTCCTGTAATTAAAAATGCAGATCAATTAAACTTGGTAGGAATGGCTAAACAAGTAAATGATTTAGCAAATCGTGCAAGAAATGGAAAATTAAAACCAGACGATACACAAGGCGGAACGTACACAGTTACAAACGTTGGTACATTTGGTTCGGTTTTCGGAACACCAATCATCAATCAACCGCAAGTAGGAATTTTAGCTTTAGGAGCTATTCGTAAAGTTCCTGCAGTAATTGAAACTCCGGAAGGAGATTTCATCGGAATCCGTCAAAAGATGTTCTTATCGCATTCTTACGATCATAGAGTAGTAGATGGAGCTTTAGGTGGACAATTTGTTCAGCGTGTGGCTCAATACTTAGAATCGTTCGATGTTAACAGAGACGTATAATAATATCATAAATCGATAAAAAATACTGAAGCTTGCTTCGGTATTTTTTTTACTTTTAATCTTCAATTTCAATCTCTTGGTTTTAAAATGAAAAACAATTTCCGTATCCTTTTTGCTCTTCTCTGTTTTACTTATGGTAATGCTCAAAAAGTAATTCCGTTTCGTTTAACAGAATCTAACAACATCATCGTAAAAGCTTTGGTTAATGAAAAAGATAGTTTGAATTTGATGTTCCAAATTGCAATGGAAAACGGTTCGATTTCGCCAGAACGAATCAATAAAGTGAATCATATTTTGTTTGATGAAAACGAAGTAAGTAATGGAAACAAAGTTCAGATCGAAGGTTTGGTATGGAAAAATGTTCCCTTTCAAAATAATGAATTAAGCGGACAAGGATCTGATGGAAAAATAGGAACTATTTTATTTAAAGACAAAATGTTTAAAATAGATTATGATAAAAGCGAATTTGTAATTTATGAAGAAAGCCCCGATTTAAAAGATTATGTAAGTATTCCGTTGACTTTTAAATATGGTGTAATGTTTATTGATGTGGATAATAAAATTTTAAATGAACAATACGTTCATTCTTTTTATTTGCAATCAGGATATTCAGGCAGTTTGTTATATGATAATCAATTTTCGGATGAAAATAAACTTTCAGAAAAGCTAATAACAACGAACGAAAAGACTTTAAAAAATTCTGCTGGACAAACTTTAACAACCAAAGAAGCTGTTTTAGATGAAATGAATATTGGAGGTTTTTCAATTAAAAACGTTTCAGTCGGTTATTTTGTTGGTGAACTTAAAACTCAAAACCTAAGCATTTTTGGAGCTGATTTACTGAAACGTTTCAATTGGATTTTTGATGCTGAAAGAAAAATAGCTTATATAAAACCAAGCAAATTTTTCAATTCAGAAAATAGTAACTAAAGTAGAATTCCTAAGGCAATTCCTAAAATGATAGCTAATAATTTAGCCGAATTAAATTTGTGTCCTTCGCTGCTTTCAAAAATAATTGTTGAAGAAATATGAAACAAGATTCCGATTACAAATGCCGAAATTTCTGCATAATATTGAATCAAAAACGGAATCGAATGTGATAACCAAGTTCCAAGCGGTGTCATAAACGCAAACAGCATCATAAAAACGAAAATAAGACGTTTATCTAATTCAGCTTGTGTAAAAAATAAAGTCAAAATAATGGCAATAGGAAAATGATGAATTGCAATTCCCAAAGCTAAGTGATCGTGCTGGCTTATCGGCATTCCTTCAAACAATGCATGTAAACATAAACTTCCAAACAACAACCAAGGCAAAGAAGTCATTTTTTCGTGAATATGCACATGACCATGTTCGGCGCCTTTTGAAAAATATTCGAGTATAATCTGGAAAACAATTCCAAGCATAATGAATAAACCAATTGTTTTCATTCCGCTGTGATCATGATCGTGTGAACCATGTGCGTGATCGTGATGAATGCTTTCTAAAACGTGTTCGTAAACTTCGGGGAGTAAATGCGAAACGGTCATGGTAAGCAAAAATGCACCACTAAAAGCTAAAAGTAATTTGATTAATTGTTTGTTTTTAGCTTTGATGAAAACCGAAACCAAATAACCTAAAATTACCGAAATAAATGGAAGAATATAAGGCTGCATTTATTTAAAAATCATGATTAAACGATCTGATTCCGAAGGATAAAACTTATGCAATTTATAATCCCCAAAAGTATCTAACAGGTAAATACCTGCTTCTTCCATCATCTGTTCAAAATCTTGTAAAGTCAATGCTTTTACGCGCTCTGTAAAATCGTATTCTTCATCTTCATGAACAAATCGAATGTTTTTAAAGATATATCCATCTTCAGCCCAACGTTTAAGATAAAACGTAATTCCGTCTACTTCTTTAACTTCTTCCGGAACTAAATTTTCAATCACTTTTACAACATTCATAAAATCTAAAACCGCAAAACCGTATTCGTTCAAGCTTTCTTTAATTGCTTTTAAAGTCGTTAAATTATCTTCAACATTCGGAAAATATCCAAAACTTGTAAATAGATTAAAAATAGCATCGAACTTCTCGTTCATAGGTTCGCGCATATCTTTCACTTCAAAATGCAACGTTTCATTTTCGAATTCTTTTGCGAAATTAATGCTGTTTTTAGAAAGATCGGCTCCTACAACATTGTATCCCAATTTATTCAAATAAATAGAATGACGTCCACGTCCACAAGCCAAATCCAAAACTTTAGCATTTTCGGGTAAGTTTAAATATTCGGTAATATTCTCTATAAAAAATTGCGCTTCGTCATAATCGCGATCTTTGTATAAAGTATGATAAAAAGGTGTATCGAACCAATTGGCGTACCAGGTATTTATTTTAGTTTCTTGCATTTTCTAATGATTGTGAATGCAAAAATAAACTATTTTTGTAGAGTAAATAAATTTAATCGTTCCTGAAGGAAAGGAATTGCGTATGGAAAATTTTAAAATGGTTGCGAAAACATTCTTTGGATTTGAAGATGTTTTGGCAGATGAACTTCTAAAACTAGGAGCACTGCGTATAGAAAAAGGTACGCGAATGGTAAGCTTTTACGGCGATAAAGGTTTTATGTATAAAGCAAATTTAGCTTTACGTACTGCATTAAAAATCTTAAAACCTATAAAACAATTCAAAGTTTTCAACGAAACTAGTTTATATAAAGGAATGCAAACTATTGATTGGAACGATTATTTAAAAGTACATCAATCGTTTGTAATCGATGCAACTGTTTTTTCAGATCAATTCAATCATTCACAATTTGTGGCTTTAAAAAGTAAAGATGCCATTGTAGATCAGTTTAAGGAATTATTTAACGACAGACCAAATATTGATAAAGATCATCCCGATTTACGAATCAACGTTCATATTCAACAAGATCTTTGTACCGTTTCGTTAGATACTTCGGGCGCTTCTTTACATCATCGCGGTTACAGAACAGCAACGAACATTGCGCCGATAAACGAAGTTTTGGCTGCTGGAATTTTATTGATGAGCGGATGGGAAGGTCAAACCGATTTTCTTGATCCAATGTGTGGTTCAGGAACTTTTTTGGTCGAAGCAGCTATGATTGCATGTAATATTCCGCCAAATATCAATCGAAAAGAATTTGCATTTGAAAAATGGAACGATTGGGATAATGATTTATTCGAAAAGGTAGAAGATTCGCTTTTAAAGAAAATAAAAGAGTTTCATTTTGATATTTTGGGATATGATAAAGCACCTTCGGCTGTTGCAAAAGCAATTGATAATGCCCGAAATGCCAATTTAGACGATTATATTAAAGTAGAGCAAAAGAACTTTTTTGAAACAGAAAAAGAAACAGAACGACCTTTACATATGGTATTTAATCCACCGTACGGAGAACGCTTAGATATTGATTTAGAACGTTTTTATCGAGAAATAGGTGATACGTTAAAGCAAAGTTATCCGGGAACAAACGCTTGGTTCATTACCGGAAATTTAGAAGCTTTAAAATTTGTAGGATTAAAACCTTCGAGAAAAATTAAATTGTTTAACGGAAAATTAGAGTCGCGTTTGGTAAAATACGAAATGTATGCAGGAAGCAAGCGCACGAAATTTCAAAATAGAGGAAATCATGAATAAAACAACAAAAGTTTACATTATACAATTTATCTGTTTTGCAGTCATCTTTTTATTAACTCGATTTTTAATTGTTCAATTTGGTTTACTTTCAGGTTTATGGATTCCGATTGCAAGTGGAATTGTAACCATTTTATTGGCTCCGCAATTTAAAATCTTTAAAATAGATGGAAAAGAAACCGTTTTTGTTGCTTGGGTTTTTAGTAAAAAAGGAAAACCGGTAAATTGGTTGTGAGAAATGATGAAATAATAAAAAACGAGAAATATATATTTCTCGTTTTTTATTTGAATCTATTAAAACTTATAAAATCCGTTTGGTCCTAGTCCGGTTTTATGTTCTTTAATTATTGTTCCGTCTTCTTTGTAAATGGTAATAACTCCAGTATCTTTAAAGCCTTTGACATCTGAAATAAAGATATTTCCATTAAGAACATTAAATCCATAAAGAACAGAAAATCCATCTTCTGCTTGTTTTACATCAAATAATTTAGTTCCGGCAGCAGTTAATGCATTTGATGTTTTGAAAATACCTACTCCTAATGTATAATATAGATTGTTTCCGTCGGCAACTAAATAACGAGCATTTCCTTCAGAAAGGTCTACAGAAGTTGATTTTGTAGTTCCTTCAAGTTTCCAAATTTTATTTTCAGTAGTTCCTGCTTCTAAAGCATATACGAATTGTCCGATTGTTGTAATTCCGTTAATTCCGTTATCAAATTCAATATCAACTGTATTTGTATCGGTTTTAGGATCAATTATTTCTATTAATTTTCCGCTATAAGCATTATTTGCAGCATAAATATAATCATTCGTAGCTACAATATTTTCTGCTGTACTATTTAATTCAATTGCTTTTATAAAAGCATATGTCTTAGTATCGTAAACATTTACCGAAGCGTCTTTTAAACTTGTTACATACAATTTATTGTTTTTAATAACTGCATAACGAGGCGAATTTAAATTTTCGGTAATCGTGTAAACAGATTTAAACGTTTTTTTATTTACAACTTCAATTGTATTTGAATTGTTTACAATAATAAAAACAAAATCTCCGTGAACAACTAAATTTTGTGCGACATCTCCTAATTTTTTATTATTTGCAGTTTTAAAAATATCGTTTGTAACCGTATTTAAATCGGCAGATAAATGTGAAACAGAAGCGTTTACATCTTTGAAATTTCCTTCGTTTAAAATAAAATAACCGCTTAAATACTTTTCGTCCGGATTTGTTGGCGTTGTATTATCGTCGGTATTGCTACAGCTATATAAAGTTACAGCCGCTAAAATAGGTACTAATAATTTTTTCATGTGTTAAAACTTTTTAATGATTTGAATATGATAATTTCTGCCCGGCATTAATCGTTCCGGCATTGCTGTGTATGCGGTATTAGCAACATTTTTTATCTTGAAATTAAGCGTAAACGGAAAATATTTCAGATTAAAATACTGTCTAAAATCAAGATCAAAAATACCGTAAGCATTAATTGCGTTGTGTTCTTCGTTCGAACTTGTTGTATAAACTTTTCCAATATATAAGAATGAAGGCGCAATGCTGAAATTTTTATAACGATAACTTAATTGCGTCGTGAATTTATGTAAAGGTGTATACGTTAGTTGCTTTTCGATTTTTTTATCGATCGATTTAGTAAAAGCATAATTAAAATCGGCTTCTAAAGCATGATTTTTCCATCTTTTTTGAGCATTTAACGATAATTCGGCTCCTAAAATATAAACTTCGTCTACATTATTTGCTTCCCAAAAACCTGAATTTGTAGGAACCCAACGAATCATATCGGTTATTGAAGTATAATAAGTTGATAAATTTGCATTGAAATTTTTAGAAACAAATCCGTTATTCAGATCGATTTGATAACTATTTTCGGGTTTTAAATTCAAATTTCCGCCCGGTTGCCAATACAAATCATTAAAAGTTGGAATTCGATAATTTTTAGATGTATTGATTTTTAATTGATAATGATTCGAATTCAAATAATATCCTGCCGAAAATAAAAACGGATTTTGATAATCCTTCGACATTTCATTTTTCAGACCAATTTCAATTCCGTTTGTTTTCGAAAAATCGTAATTTGCCAAAACACTTAAAGAGCCAATTTCTTGAGTAGAATAGGGCAGACCCGAACCTGTTCCTTCGCCTTTAGAAATTTGATATTCGAATAAAGTTGATAATTTAAATCGATTCGAAACTAAATAAAAACTTTCGTTTTTAAACAACCACATATTTGCCATTCCGCCCGATTTATCATCTTTTGGAAGTTGATCAAAATACGTATAAGCTTCACAAACATTGGCAACATAAAACGTATTTAAAAAACGATTGCTTTTATAATTCCACTTTAAAAGATTACGATTGTAATGATTTTCGTACTTAGTTTTGGTTTGATAAGGCGTAACCAAAGCAAAATGGCGATCGTCGGCAAACGTAGAAGAATAAAAGACTAACGTATTTTTACGATTGAGTTTATAAGCGATTTCGGTTCCAAAATCAATATTGAAAAATTGTCCGTTTATATTCTTGCGATCTTTTCCAATCCATTCGTAATCATTATCACTTTTATTGTATCCAAAATGTGCGTTTACAGCCCATTTTTCTGTTCCAGTCGAAACTTTATAATGAATTCCTTGTGTATTGTAACTTCCGTAACTTAAAACAATTTCATTTTCTAAAGGTTTATTAAAAAACAATTCGTTGTTTAAATGAATCGTTCCGCCAATTGCTGCGCTTCCGTATAAAACACTTCCGCCACCAGGTTTTATTACAATATTGTCGTAGCTTTTAAATGCAGTTGAATTAAAATCGGTTTGTCCTAAAAGAGCCGAATTAATCTTAATTCCGTTCCATAAAACGCTGGTTTGTTGTGCAGTTGTTCCTCTAAACGAAGGCGAACTTACCATTCCGTAACCGTTTTCCTTAAAATAAATCGAACTGTTTTTTTGAAGAAAATCTGTAAAAGTTCCAACACTTTCGTTAGTTAACGAATCGTTTAAAACAATGGTTCTTTGTGATTTAGATTGATTGGAGATTTTTTGATGTTCAATAACCAATTCATCCAATAAAGTAGCGGGATTATCCTGAGCAAAAACTGCTGCAGAAAGAAATATGAATGTAAAAGATGAAAATAGTTTTGTCTTGCCCATTTTGTTTAACCTTTTTTCCCGAAGGCGAAATCAATTAATATTTCATTAGGCAGGTCTCCTGGCTCGCTTCTTGTTTTTGCCTTCCCAAATAAATTCAGTGGCTTATTTAAAAACAAGTTTTAACAGCTTACAGTTGCGGGAACAGCATAGGAATTGAAAAAATCGCACCTATTTCCCTATTAATGCATTGTATTGCAACCTAAAACAATGCAAAAGTAGATTAAATTACGGATATTACAAATTAAAGTTTTGTAAGATAAGTTATACAAAAACTATTACCTTTAAAAGTATGAATAAATCTACCATAAAAATATTTTTAAGCCTGATTGTTAGTTTAATTGCAATCAACAGTTTTTCTCAAAAGATTAATTTTGAGACAGAGAAAAAGATTATTAAACAGACATTGAGTCAGTATTTAGATGCAAATCCTAATTCGGCTGCAAGTTATATCAAAGGAAAAAAAGGATATGATATGATGCAGTTTGGCTATAAAATGGGAGTTGTGATGGAAGAAGATTCTATTAAAAAGCAGGAATTTGTAAATGTTTTAGATAGTTTAGATTTTATATCGAACAATATTTTAGAACAACTAAAAACTAGAAAAATTCGAGTACAAATAAGCGACACAATTTACGCGTATCGATATAAACCAACAAATAATGATCTTAGAAATGCTAAAGATTGGGAAAACAATTATAATAGTTTGTTAGATGATTTTAAATACAATAATATGGCTCGGTTAGATACCATTATCGGAGAAGAATATATTGATTTAATTAAAAAACAGGTACATTATAAAGGTATAGATAAAGTGTTTTCGGTAAAAGAATTAGATCATTCATATTATCAGTTTACCACAGAAAGTGATTCGTGCATTGACGAATATTGTATAGATGCAGATAAGGTTTATCGTGCTGTTTTCGACGATTCATTTACAAAAGGTTGCTATTTGTTTTCGTTTTATTGTAGCGATAATCGAATATGTAGAAGCTTTATTTTTATACGAAAGGAACAAAACGAATGGATTTATGTGGATGAATATCCGTCTTGGATTATTGATGAGTCTTAAATAGATTAATCAGAAACTTCGAAAATACTTTTTGTTAAACTATCTTTGCGCTACTAAAAGTGCGAAAATGAATTTATCAAAATACTTATTGTTAACGATTTTTATAGCTTTTGTAAGCTGCAAAAAAACGGTTGAAACTACAAACGACAAAGTTGAAAACAACATTGAGTTTGCCGATGGTTTAGAGATTCATAATTATGATGGTTTTACTGTAATGAAAGTTACAAAACCTTGGCCAAATGCAACGAAAACCTTTACGTATGTTTGTTCAAATTCTAAAGAAATAGTTCCAGATAGTTTGGCAAAATATACTTTTATTCAAACGCCGATTCAAAATTTAGTTGCAACTTCAACCACACATATTTCGTCTATCGTTGCGTTGAACGAGAGTACAAAATTGAAAGGTTTTCCTAATTTAGATTATATTTCGTCGCCTGTTGTTCGTACTTTGATTAAAGAAGGAAAAGTGATGGAATTAAGCGATCAGGAAAATTTGAATTTTGAAAAAACAGTCGATTTACAACCGCAATTAATCGTTGGTTTAAGTATTGATAATGAAACTTCTAAATTTAATCAGTTCGAAAAAGCCGGAATTCCTGTCGTTTACAATGCAGATTGGGTTGAAACTTCGCCACTTGGAAAAGCAGAATGGGTTAAGTTCTTTGGCGTTCTATTCGATAAACAAAAAGAAGCAAATGAGTATTTTCAGAAAATTGTTTTGGAATACAATGAAGCGAAAGAATTGGTTTCAAAAATAAATGAAACTCCGACTGTTTTAAGTGGTTCTATTTTTCAAGATATTTGGTACGCTCCGCAAGGCGAAAGTTGGATGGCAGATTTCATAAAAGATGCTAAAGGAAATTATATTTGGAAAGATACAAAAGGAGCGGGAAGCTTATCGCTTTCGTTAGAAGCTGTTTTAGAAAAAGGAATTGATGCCGATTTTTGGATTGGTCCTGGGCAATTTACTTCTTATCAAGAAATACTAGCCGGTAATAAACATTACAATCAATTTAAAGCTTTTCAGAATAAAAAAATCTATTCTTATTCGTTGAAAAAAGGCGAAACAGGCGGAATTATTTTCTATGAAGATGCTCCTAACAGACCCGATTTAGTTTTAAAAGATTTGATTTTTATCTTACATCCAGAAGTTTTACCAAATTATCAACCAACGTTTATTTTACCAATTCAATAAGTGCTTAAAAACCATTCTAAATATCATTTTGTTTTCTTAATTCTGTTGTTATTGGCGGCGTTTTTCAATTTAATGTCGGGCGCTATCGATATTCCTATGAAAGCTATTTTGGAAATTTTAACTCAAACTTTTTCAGGAAAACACAGTTGGGAATATATTATTTTAGAATATCGTTTGCCTAAATTAATGGTTGCTTGTGTTGTTGGAATGTCGCTTTCTATTGCAGGAATGATGATGCAGACGTTGTTTCAAAATCCTATGGCAGAACCTTATGTTTTAGGAGTTAGTTCGGGCGCAAGTTTAGGAGTAGCAACGTGCATTTTAGGCGGAAGTTTGTTGCCAGTTGCTTTACAGAATATTGCTGCAAGTCAAACAGCTATTATTGTTTCTGCTTTAATTGGCAGCGTTTTAGTTATGCTGATTGTTCTGGCAATTTCCCAACGATTACAGCAAGCCGCAACGCTTTTAATTGTAGGATTAATGTTCAGCAGTTTTACAAGTGCTTTTGTTAATATTCTAGCTTATTTGTCTACAGCCGAAGAATTGAAGAAATTCACTTTTTGGAATTTAGGAAGTTTAGGAAATATTTCATGGAATCAATTAAGGATTATGATTCCGGTACTTTTTTTAGGTTTATTGATTGCTTTTGGAATAAACAAACAGTTAAATAGTTTGTTATTGGGCGAAACTTACGCCAAAACATTAGGCGTAAACATTAAACGAACCAAGTTTTTAATTATTTTATCGACTTGTATTTTAGTTGCTGTTTGTACAGCTTTTGTTGGTCCTATTGCTTTCGTAGGGTTGGCAATTCCACATATTACTCGAATTGTTTATAAAACAACCAATCATTTCACTTTGTTTATAGGGAATATCTTAATTGGTGCTTTAATTTTAATTGTTTGCGATATTATTTGTCAACTTCCTGGCGAACAATTATTACTTCCTATTAATGCCGTAACTTCTATTTTAGGTGCTCCTTTGGTTATTTATTTAATGTTGAAGAGAAATAGATAATAAAAAAAGCAAACCCAATATAGATTTGCTTTAAAACATAAATTATAAATAAAAACTACTTATCTTCTCGAAGAATAAAAACAGGAACATACGAATGATATGCCAATTTTTTACTAAGACTTGAACTAAATAGCTTTTCAAAGAAATTCATTTGTCTTTTTATAATACACATCACATCAATATTGTATTCGTCAATAAAGAAGAATACACTTTGTTCTAAATCTCTATTTAAAACTGTGTGAAATGTTACGCCTAAAGGAGCAAACTCAGCAACCCATGAATTTAATGTTTGTTCGTAATTGCTTTTTTCATCTCTTAAAATATGTAAACATTTAAATTTAGCTCCTAATTTTTCGGCAACTTTTGCAATAGTATAAATTCCCTTTTTATCTGATTCTTTCAACATAGTTGCAAAACCAATTGTTTTAATATCAGACTTGTAGAACTTCGCCTCTTCAGGAACACAAAGAATAGGAATATCAACATTATTCATAATGTTAACCGTGTTAGAGCCTAAAAGCTTTTTTTCTAAAGTATTGGCTCCGCTAGTTCCCATAACAATAAAATCGATCTCTTCTTCTTTAATGATTTTTCGAATGATTCCCAATAATAATCCTTCTTCGAAAAAGAAGGTCAATTTAACATCAGAAAGGTTATGTTCATCAGCGATTTTTCGCATTGATGGAACTTGTTCTTTAAATCTATCGAAATGGTTTAATTCAATTGAATTATAAACTTCTTGAACCATTTCGGGTTGACCTGTACTTGTTGTAGACAAAACAGGCATTTCATAACAATTTAAAACGAAAACTTCCGAATCTGTTGCCTTAGCAAGATTTAAAGCATATACAAATGCATTATTTGCAGTTTCAGAAAAATCGGTAGGGAAAAGTATTTTACTCATAAGTACATTTATTATTTATGCTATTAAATGTACAAAATAAATGTATAATAATAAAGTGAAAATTAAAATACAACTCGATTTATGTCGAGATTAAGAGGTTTTCCTTACCCATTCACCAAAACAAAAGTATGACAACCAACAATTGCAGCAGTCTCTGTTCGCAAGCGTGTGTTTCCTAAAGCAACAGGAGAGAAATTTTTAGTAAAAGCTTTTTCTATTTCATTACTAGAAAAATCACCTTCTGGACCGATAAGTAAAGTATAGTTTTGGTTTGGTTTAATTTCGTTTTTTAATTCTTTTTTCGAAGTTTCTTCACAATGTGCAATGAATTTCTGGCCTGAAATATCTTGTTTTATAAAATCACTAAACTTAATTGGATCATTTAATTTAGGAAGATAAAACTGATTAGATTGTTTCATTGCACTGATTAAAATTTTATCGAAACGTTCCGTTTTAATTATTTTACGTTCGGAATGATCACAAATAATCGGAGTAATTTCATCAAAGCCAATTTCAGTTGCTTTTTCCAAAAACCATTCGTAGCGATCATTCATTTTAGTTGGTGCTACAGCTAGGTGAATTTTATAAGGGCGTTTTTCAAAAAACTGATGTTCTACAATTTTTACTACACATTTTCTTTCAGAAGCCAATGTGATTTCAGAAATAAATAAAAATCCTTTTCCGTTGGTAATGTGTAAATTATCACCTTCTTGTTTGCGTAAAACTTTAACTATGTGTTTGCTTTCTTCTTTATCAAAAATAAAGTCATTGTTGTTTACATCTATATCCGGAGCGTAAAATAATTGCATATTAAAATTCCATTCTTGCTTTAGAAACAATTTCGGCATTGCTAAAAATACCTAATCTATATTTATGAAAACCAACAATTCCAATCATCGCGGCATTATCGGTTGTGTATTCAAATTTTGGAATAAACGTTTTCCAACCGTATTTAGTTTCGGTTTCTTTTAAAGCAGATCGAATTCCTGAATTTGCAGAAACGCCACCGCCAATTGCAATTTGTCTTATTCCGGTTTCGTTTACGGCTACTTTCAATTTATCTAGTAAAATCTGAATGATAATATGTTGAATAGATGCACAAATATCATCCAAGTTTTCTTGAATAAAATTAGGATTCTTTTGAACTTCTTTCTGAATAAAATATAGAATCTGTGTTTTTAATCCCGAAAAACTAAAATCAAGTCCGTTTACTTTAGGTTTGGTGAACGAAAAAGCTTTCGGATTCCCATTTTTTGCATGTTTATCAATCAAAGGTCCACCCGGATAAGGAAAACCTAAAATTTTAGCCGTTTTATCAAAAGCTTCTCCAACTGCATCATCGGTCGTTTCGCCTAAAATTTCCATTTCAACAAAAGAATTTACTTTAACAATTTGCGTGTGTCCGCCACTAATAGTCAAAGCTAAAAACGGAAATTTAGGTTTTTCATAGCCTTCTTCTTCAATAAAATGTGCCAAAATATGTGCATGCATATGATTTACCGCAATTAACGGAATGTTTAAAGCCATGCTCATCGATTTGGCAAAAGATCCGCCAACTAAAAGCGACCCCATTAATCCAGGACCTTGTGTAAAAGCAATTGCGCTTAAATCTTTCGGAGTAATTCCGGCTTTTTTCAAAGCTACATCAACCGTTGGAACAATGTTTTGTTGGTGCGCGCGCGAAGCCAATTCGGGAATAACGCCGCCATAAGCTTCATGAATTTCTTGTTTTGCCACAACATTGCTCAATACTTTTTCGTTACATAATACAGCTGCGCCGGTATCATCGCACGAACTTTCAATGGCTAAAATATAAGTTGGTTTTTCCATTGTTTATATTCCGTATAATTTCCGGTTAAAGTGCATTTTAATCATGTTTTCTAAGCAGGAAATTACTATTTTTGTTTCTTGTTTATTATGCAAATTTAAAACAAATACGGCTATCAAAAAACTTTTAAAAATACTGTTTGGATTATTATTGGGTTTGGCATTGGTATTTATACTTGCCGCCGTAATTATTACTACACCAATAGTTCAAACAGAAATAGCACATTACGCCACAGAAAAAGTCAATAAACATTTTAATATTCGTACTTCGATTGGGCAAGTTGCGATTCAGTTAAACGGAAGTGTTTTATTAAAACAAGTTCATGTTTTAGACGATCATAACAACGATTTGGCTTTTATAGATCGTTTGTACACCAATATTGGCGATTTTAAACAGTTGACTGAAGGGAAATTGCTTTTTGGAAGTACCGAACTTGAAGATACACATTTCCATATTCGAAAATATAAAGGCGACACACTTACCAATTTAGATAAGTTTATTGCTGTTTTTGATGATGGAAAACCAGGCGACGGAAAGTTTTTCATGAAGATTGACGATTTGGAATTAACAAATGGACAATTTAGTATTACAGATGATAATACCGGAAATACACCAATCGATTTTAATGAAATGAATGGTTCGTTAAATAATTTTATTGTTCGCGGACCAAATATAGATGCCGACATTACGAGTTTAAGTTTTAAAGATAAACGAGGAATTGAAGTTAAAGATTTGGTTAGTAGTTTTTCTATGACCAAAACATCGATGGATTTAAAACCTTTTGCAATTGAAACGAAAGATTCGTATGTAAAAGGAACGATTGAAATGCGTTACAATGAAGGCGATTTAAAATACTTTACCGAAAAAGTTAATTTAAATGTCGATTTACAGAAATCAAAAGTAGCTACAAACGATTTAAAGTTGTTTTACGATGAATTCGGCGCAAACAATATGCTGTATTTAAACACAAAAGCAAAAGGAACTTTAAACGATTTTAAACTCGAAAATACAAAACTTTCTGACAAATTTGGATCTGAAATTATTGGAGGATTTGCTTTAAAAAATCTGTTTGTTAAAAAAGATCCGTTTAAAATAGAAGCAAATCTAGATCGTTTAAGCATTACCCGCGAAAATGCGGTGGCACTTTTACCAAATATTTTAAATAATGCGTTGCCAAACGAACTTCAAAATCTTGGACTTCTATTTTTAACGGGAAATGTTGTTTACGAAAACTTTCATGTCGATGCTGATGTTGAAGCTACAACCGCTTTAGGCTTTGCAAAAGCAGATGTGGAACTTTGGAATGTAAATCAAAAACAAAGTGCAACTTATAAAGGCGATATTGTTTTAGATAATTTCGATATTGGAAAATTAATAGCAAACGAAAAGTTAGGAACGGCAACATTGACAGCTTCGGTCGACGGAAAAAGTTTTGATCCCGAATCGTTCAATACTGTTTTAAAAAGTGAAGTCACTTCATTTGGTTTTAACGGTTACAATTACGAGAATATTTCGATCGACGGAAATTTGAAACTTCCTGCCTATACCGGAAGTTTGGTGAGTAAAGATCCAAATGCTTTAATTGATTTTGATGGAACTTTAGATTTATCTTTAGATCGAGTTGCAGTTGATTTTAAAGCCGATATAGAACATTTAAATATGAATGCGCTTCGAATCGTTAATGATTCGTTAGGTGTTTTCAAAGGACATTTCGAGTTAACCGGAACCGGAAAAAACATCGATTTGTTCGAAGGAACTATTTTGGCGCAAAATGCTTCATACACTAATTCACACGCAACGTACGATTTCGATCATTTGTTTATTCAATCGGTTTTCGAAGAAAATAATATTAGAAACATCAATATCGAATCAACCGATATTGTAAATGGGCACATTCGCGGAAATTTTAAATACAATCAATTAACTTCGATTGTAGAAAATACGTTGGGAAGCATTTATAAAAACTATTTGCCTTTTAATATTGGCAAAGATCAGTTTATTGAATACGATTTACAAATTCAGAATAAAGTAGTCGATTTATTAGTTCCGCATCTCGAAATTTCAGACGAAACTTCTGTTTCTGGAAAAATTACGGCTGATACGGGCGAGTTTCTTTTAAACATGAACGCTCCTTTTGTAAAATACAAGCAAAATAAAATCAGCAATTTAAAAGTTGATGTAAACAGTCTGAATCAAAGTAAAAATGCCTTTGTTTCAATGGATACGATCGATTTAAAGATTTACAAAATGTATGATTTTGTTCTAAATAATTCCAAAAGAAACGATACATTGTTTGTTGATACGAAGTTTAAAGGCGGAACCGATTCAAACGATGCCTATAATTTAAACTTGTATCATACGATTAACGACGAAAATAAATCTATTGTTGGAATCGATAAATCCGAAATTAAATTTAAAGAATCGGTTTGGTATCTAAATGAGTTTAATGATACCAAAAATAGAATCATTTTCAATAAAAAGATTAATGATTTTACGATAGAAGAAATCGAATTATCGCACAATGAACAATCCGTAATGTTAGACGGGAATATGCGCGGAAACGATTATAAAAATCTGAATTTGAATTTTGAAAATGTAGATTTAGATAAAATTACGCCCGATTTAGAAAACTTGACGTTTGGTGGATTGCTAAACGGAAACATTTCGTTTATTCAAGAACACAACGTTTTTAAACCGAAATCGAAGTTAAATATTCAGAATTTAGAAATTAATGATGTTCTTTTGGGGCTGTTTAATTTTGAGGTAGAAGGCGATGAATCACTTACAAACTTTAAAGTAAAATCGAATATTGTAAATAATTTTACCGAAAGTTTCTATATGAACGGAATGGTTCATATAACAAAAAGTAAAAGCGAATTAGATCTCGATGCAGGCTTAAATAAATTAGATTTAAAGGCGATTTCACCATTTTTATCTTCGATTATGTCCGATATGCGTGGAAATGCTTCGGGAAGAGTTACAATTCAAGGAACACACAATAATCCGGATATTGAAGGTAAATTATACTTGAATGATGCCGGAATGCGTCCCGTTTTTACAGGAGTTGATTATTTATTCGACGAAAATGCACCTTTAGATGTAACCGAAAATCAGTTTATTTTACGAAACGTAAATATTACCGATTCTAAACACAAAACAAAAGGAGTTTTAAACGGAGTTATTTCACATAATAAACTAAAAAATTGGAATGTCGATGCTAAATTATCTTCTAACAATTTATTGGCGTTAGATTTACAATATAAAGAAGGAACGCCTTATTACGGAACTGCTTTTATCGACGGAACAGCAACAATTAAAGGTCCGGTTGAAGCTTTGGTTGTAGAAATTGTTGCAAAGTCAAAACCAGGAACAAAAATTAAAATTCCGCTAGATGATGCAGGCGGTTTGGGCGATAATAATTATGTTCATTTCCTTTCGCCGGAAGAAAAAGCGAATCGTTTAAAGGGAATTCAAACTCCTTTAACAAATAATCGTTTTGGCGGAGTTCAGCTTAATTTTGAATTCTATATTACAACCGATGCTGAAATCGAAATCCTTTTAGATCGTGCTTCCGGACACGGAATGAAAGGAAGCGGAGCTGGTTTCATCACAATGGAAATTAATACGTTGGGAAGATTTAATATGTGGGGAGATTTTATGGTTTATAATGGAGAATATAATTTTAAATACGGCGGAATTATTGATAAAAAACTCGATGTTGTAAAATATGGAACTATTCGTTGGGAAGGCGAGCCTTTAAATGCTGTTTTAGATTTAAAAGCGGTTTACAAAACGCAATCAAATCCGGGAACAATTATTGAAAGTTCAGAAATCAATAGAAAAGTTGATACCGAAGTTGCTATTGTTTTACAAGGGAATTTAAGTAGTCCAGAAATCGATTTCTTGATTGATTTTCCAAATGTTAGTTCAAGTATAAAGTCTGAAATTGAATATAAATTAGCCGATAAAGATACACGTGAAACTCAAGCAATGGCATTGTTGGCAACAGGAAGTTTCCTTTCGACCACAAATGCAAAAAACGCTGTTTACGGAAACCTGTTTGAGCGTGCAAGTAGCTTGTTTGATGATTTGTTTTCTGATGCAGAAGGAAAATTCCAAGTAGGATTAAACTATTCGCAAAGTGAACGAAATCCTTATTTGCAAGAAACAGACGAAGCACGAGTTGGTGTAACCTTTTCGACAAAGATTACCGACAAAATTTTAGTTAATAGTAAATTAGGAGTTCCGATTGGCGGACGAGAAGAAAATGTGATTGTGGGCGATATTGAAGTTCAATTATTGTTAAATCAAGACGGAACGTTGCGTGCAAGAGTTTTTAACCGAGAAAATACGATTAATTATATTGGTGAAGGAATTGGTTATACGCAAGGAGTTGGTTTATCGTACGAAGTAGATTTTAATACTTTTAGAGAATTGCTTCACAAAATAATGGCAAAAGCTCAACAACGAAGTGAAGCCAGAAAGAAGAAGAAAGAACAAAAAGAAAATACTCCGAATCAGGATGATGATTATGGAGTAGAATTTTTGAAATTTCAAGAAAAGCGTCGCGAAGACACACAAGACGAAAATAAAGAAAAGCCGGAATCATAGATTCTGGCTTTTTTGTATATTTACTTAAAAACGAAAAATCTAGAAATGAATTTAAAGGGAATAAAAAAAATGGGAGTTTTAACTTCAGGTGGCGATGCGCCCGGAATGAACGCGGCAATTCGAGCTGTTGTTAGAGCTTGTACTTATTACGAAGTGGCTTGTTTTGGAATATTTCGCGGTTTTCAAGGTTTGATTGAAGGCGATTTAAAAGAAATGGGACCGCGCGATGTTAAATATATAATCAGTAAAGGCGGTACCATTTTAAAATCGGCTCGTTCTAAAGATTTTATGACGGTAGAAGGACGCCAAAAAGCTTATGAAACTTTAAAGAAACATGAAATTGATGCGTTGATTGTAATTGGTGGAGATGGAAGTTTTACAGGTGCCATGATATTATCGAACGAGTTTAATATTCCGGTTATAGGAATTCCCGGAACAATTGATAACGACATTTACGGAACTTCACACACAATAGGCTACGATACTGCTTTAAATACGGTAATTGAAGCAGTTGATAAAATTCGTGATACGGCAACTTCTCATAAACGAATCTTTTTCGTAGAAGTTATGGGACGTGATGCTGGTTATATTGCGTTGAATTCAGGAGTTGGAGCAGGAGCAGAAGTGATTCTGATTCCGGAAGAAAATTTAGGACTTCCAAAATTACTCGAAAAATTAAAACGAAGTAAAGCTTCAGGAAAATCATCATGCATTGTAATTGTTGCAGAAGGAGAAAAATCGGGAAAAAATGTATATGAATTAAGCAATTATGTAGAAGAAAATCTCCCCGAATACGAT
Organism: Flavobacteriaceae bacterium UBA3339; assembly: GCA_002360925.1. Classification (GTDB taxonomy): domain Bacteria; phylum Bacteroidota; class Bacteroidia; order Flavobacteriales; family Flavobacteriaceae; genus Flavobacterium. The sequence continues at coordinate 99,458 of DERN01000015.1, forward strand.
GTTCGTGTTTCAGTCATCGGACATATTCAACGCGGCGGATCTCCAAGTTGTTTCGATCGAGTTTTAGCAAGTAGAATAGGAGTAGAAGCTGTAGAATCGCTTTTAAAAGGCAAACGAAATAGTATGATTGGTTTGTTAGACGATAAAATGGCGCATACGCCTTTAGAAAAAGCAATTAAAGGGGAAGCAAGAATAGACGAAGAATTAATTAGAATTTCAGATATATTGTCGATATAAATTATGGAAAAAGTAAAAGTTGGAATAAACGGTTTTGGAAGAATTGGTCGATTAGTATTGCGCGAATCTTTCGAACGAAACGATGTAGAAATTGTTGCAATAAACGATTTAATGGAAATTGATCTTTTAGCGTATCTGCTAAAATACGATTCAGTTCACGGAACATTCAAAAAGGAAATTAAGATTGAAGGAAATCATCTTATTATTGAAGGACAGAAAATTCGAGTTACTTCAGAAAAAGATCCTTCTTTATTAAAATGGAACGAAGTAAACGCCGAAATCATTGCAGATTGTTCAGGAGTTTTTAAAACAATGGATAAAGCAAATGCGCATTTAAAAGGAGGAGCTAAAAAAGTGGTGATTTCTTCTCCGTCTGACGATATTCCTATGTTTGTAATGGGCGTAAACGAAGATAAAATGACGAAAGAAGATACAATTATTTCAAATGCTTCGTGCACAACCAATTGTTTGGCACCAATAGCCAAAATCTTGAATGATGAATTTGGAATTGTAGAAGGTTTAATGACAACGGTTCATGCGGCTACAGCCTCTCAATTAGTGGTTGACGGAGCTTCTAAAAAAGATTTTCGTGGCGGACGTTCGGCTTTAAATAACATTATTCCGGCAAGTACTGGCGCGGCAAAAGCGGTTACAAAAGTTATTCCTGAATTAGAAGGAAAACTTACCGGAATGGCTTTTCGTATTCCTACGCCAAATGTTTCGGTTGTTGATTTAACAGTGAAATTAGCAAAACCAACATCTTACGAAAACTTAATGGAAGTGTTTAAAAAAGCTTCTGAAAGCAATTATAAAGGAATTGTTGGTTTTACGACCGATGCGGTAGTTTCTCAGGATTTCCTTTCAGATACTCGAACATCCATTATCGATGCTGAAGCCGGAATTGCTTTAAACGATACTTTTTTCAAAATCGTTTCGTGGTACGACAATGAATATGGTTATTCTGCCAAACTTTTAGACTTAATTGTCTATGTAAATAAATTAAATTAACGTATTTTGTACCCGAATATAATTCGGGTATTTTTATGAAATTCGTTGTCGATAGTGGTTCAACAAAAGCAGATTGGTTGCTTTTTAATAGTAAAGAATATTTAGGAGTTTACAATACTTTAGGGTTGAATCCGGAAGTGTTGGATCGTGAAGTTTTGGTAGAACGAATGTTGAATAATGAAGAGCTCTCGAATTTAAGAACTTCAATTAAAGAAATCCATTTTTACGGATCAGGATGTGGAACTAATCACGCAAAAAAAATCATAAAGGAGGCTTTGGAAGAAGTTTTTAAGAATGTAACTTTTTTCGAAATTCTAGAAGATACTTATGCAGCGGTTTATGCAACATGTCAGGATTTAAAACCAGGAATTGTTTGTATCAACGGAACAGGTTCGAACTGTAGCTTCTTTGACGGAAAGAATGTGGAAACGGCAATAGATTCTTTAGGATATTTGGCAATGGATGATTGTTCGGGAGTAGATTTTGGTAGAAAATTAGTTCGAACATATTATCTTAATATAATGCCTTTGCATTTAAAGATTGAATTTGAAAAAACCTATAATTTAGATTCGGCTTATATCAAACAACATTTTTATAAAGAGCCCAATCCAAATGCTTATTTAGCTTCTTTTTTACCTTTTTTAATTACACATAAAAAGGATCCTTTTTTGAAGGAAATGATTTTAGAAACGATGCAGTTTTTTGTAGATCATTATATAAAACAATACAAAAACTATTTAGAAATTCCGATACATTTTATTGGATCGACAGCCTTTTTATTACAAGAAGAATTTAAAGAAATATTGGAAAAGAATCGATTGAAGATTGGTATTTTCTATCAAAAACCAATCGATGGATTAATTGAATTTCATAAAAAATAAAAAGGAACCTAATTAGGTTCCTTTTTATTTTAGAATTTAAATCGAGCTCCAAGACCAAAGTCTGGACCAAAATTATTATCATGATAATCTGTCAAATAGATTTCTGGTCTAAAATCAACAAAAACTTGTAAAGGAAAATCGAAGTTATATTCAACACCAATATTTCCGTCAATTGCTAAAATAGCACCAGAATCATCATGATTTCCCCAGTCATATTTCCATGAACCCAATGAAGCTCCAACTCCGGCATACCAATGAAAACCACCTTCGATATTCCAAACCCATTGATATAAACCAGATAATTTAAAAGCATCGACATGTTTGCTTTGTCTAAATCCAAGATCCAACTCTAAACGATTTGAGCTGTTTAACAATCTTTGATAAGAAATTTCAGGACCAAAACCATCGTTATGGCTAAAACGTAAACCAATTGCATTTTTAGAAATTCCTTCCTGAGCCTGTGTAATCGTCACTCCAGCTAGAGCAACAACGACTGTTAAAAGTATTCTTTTCATAATCTTAATTTTTTTATCAAATTTAACTTAAAATTAATTTTGATGCAAGTTTAGAAGAGAGAAAACAAAACAAGAAACCTATTTTTATTTCAGAACATAAGATGATTTCTCTAACAATTTAAACGAAATCATTGAAAGAATATTACCTCTAAATCATCAAAAAATATTATTCCTTTAATACATTGCAAAACATCGATTTTAAATGTAAATTTGCACGAACAACACACAAAATATGAGTTTACAAAATACAGATCGTTATGCGCAACGTGGAGTATCTGCTCAAAAAGAGGATGTACACAATGCAATAAAGAATATTGATAAAGGCTTATTTCCTAAAGCTTTCTGTAAAATTATTCCTGATTATTTAACAAATGATGAAGACTATTGTTTAATCATGCACGCTGATGGTGCAGGAACAAAATCATCGTTAGCATATTTGTATTGGAAAGAAACAGGTGATTTATCTGTTTGGAAAGGAATAGCACAAGATGCTTTAATCATGAATATTGACGACCTTTTGTGTGTAGGCGCTACCGATAATATTTTACTTTCTTCTACTATTGGAAGAAACAAAAACTTGGTTCCGGGGGAAGTTATTTCTGCTATTATCAACGGAACCGAAGAATTGATCGAAGAATTAAAAAAATTCGGAGTTACGATTCATTCAACTGGAGGCGAAACCGCTGATGTTGGCGATGTGGTTCGAACTATTATTGTAGATTCCACTGTAACTGCTCGCATGAAACGCAGCGATGTAATCGATAATGCGAATATTAAAGCAGGCGATGTAATTGTTGGATTAGAATCTTTTGGTCAGGCAAGTTATGAAACGGAATACAATGGCGGAATGGGAAGTAATGGATTAACTTCGGCTCGTCATGATGTTTTTGCACATTATCTGGCAGAAAATTATCCTGAGAGTTTCGATCCATCTGTTCCTAAGGATTTGATTTATTCTGGAAAGAAAAAATTGACTGACGAAGTTGAAGATTCACCTCTTGATGCTGGTAAATTAGTACTTTCTCCTACAAGAACTTATGCGCCAATTATTAAAAAGATTTTAGAAAAATACAATTCTGAAACTATTCATGGTATGGTTCATTGTTCGGGTGGTGCGCAAACAAAAATCTTACATTTTGTAGATAATGTTCATGTTGTGAAAGACAATATGTTCGATGTTCCGCCTTTATTTAAATTGATTCAAGAACAATCGCAAACAGGTTGGAAAGAAATGTATCAAGTTTTTAATTGCGGACATAGAATGGAATTATATGTTAATCCGGAAATCGCAGAAGATATCATTGCGATTTCAAAATCGTTTAATGTAAATGCTCAAATCGTAGGAAGAGTAGAAGCATCTGAAACAAAAAAATTAACAATAAAATCAGTTTACGGAACGTTTGAATACTAATAATTTCAGATTAATGGCCATTGATTATGGCGGAAAAAGAACAGGAATTGCAATTACCGATGAGCTTCAAATCATTGCATCGGGATTGACAACTGTTGATACAAAAAGTCTTTTTAAGTTTTTAGAAGATTATCTAAAAGTCGAAAAAGTTTCCAAAATAATCGTGGGCGAACCGAAACGAATGAATAACGAAGCATCGACTATTGGCGGAGAAATCAATCAATTTGTAAATAAACTGTCAGCTTTATATCCCAAAATAGAAATTATAAGGATGGACGAACGATTTACTTCAAAAATTGCTTTTCAAACAATGATCGATAGTGGATTAAAGAAAAAACAACGTCAGAATAAAGCGCTGGTAGACGAAATTGCAGCAACAATCTTATTACAAGATTACATGAACAGCCACCGGTTTTAAGAAACTTGTTTACAAACATACACAACGGAAGTTTAATAACAGATCATTTTAAAAATGTCGACAAACAACAAAACAGAAAGTGATGTAGTGCTGATTGGAGCCGGAATTATGAGTGCTACACTTGGATTATTACTAAAAGAATTAAATCCGAATGCAACCATAGAAATTTTCGAAAGGTTAGATAGCGCAGCTCAGGAAAGTTCTGATGCTATGAATAATGCCGGAACAGGTCACTCGGCTTTCTGTGAATTAAACTATACACCAGAAAAAAACGGTGTGGTTGATACAACAAAAGCACTGAATATTTGCGAACAATTTGAAGAATCGCGTCAGTTTTGGTCATATTTGGTAAATAAAAATATCATTCATTCTCCACAAAGTTTTGTCAACACGGTTCCTCACATGAGTTTTGTTTGGGGCGATGAGAATGTAAAATTCCTTAGAAATCGTTTCGAAGCTTTAAAAAAGCAGCCTTTGTTTGAAGCGATGGAATTTAGTGAAAATCCGGAAGAAATAAAAAAATGGGCTCCTTTAATTATGGAAGGTCGTAATGCGAATGAAAAAGTTGCGGCAACTCATATGAATTTAGGAACCGATGTGAATTTTGGAGAATTAACTCGCAGAATGATTAAACATCAGTTAAGTCAGGACGGAGTTAATGTAACTTTTAACACAGAAATTTACGATTTAAAACGAGCTCAGGACGGAAGATGGAACGTTTCAATAAAGGATTTAAAAACGGGAACAAAACGTACAATAGTTTCTAAATTTGTTTTTATTGGTGCAGGTGGAGCTTCGATTTTATTATTAGAAAAATCTGGAATTCCAGAAGGAAAAGCATACGGAGGATTCCCCGTTTCGGGTCAATGGTTGGTTTGTGAAGATGAAAAATTAGCAGAACAACATTTTGCAAAAGTATACGGAAAAGCTTCAGTTGGAGCACCACCAATGTCGGTTCCGCATTTAGACACGCGTTATATCAACGGTAAAAAATCGTTGTTATTTGGTCCTTATGCAGGATTTTCGACCAAGTTTTTAAAAACAGGATCTTATTGGGATTTGTTTAGTTCTATTTCTACCGGAAATATCGGAACAATGGTTGGAGCCGGTTTAGATAATATGGATTTAACCAAGTATTTGATTTCTGAAGTTATGGCTTCGCAAGATAAAAAGGTGAAAGCTTTGAAAGAATATTTTCCGAATGCTAAAAAAGAAGATTGGCGTTTAGAAATTGCCGGACAACGTGTACAAACAATGAAACGCAATAAAGATGGAAAACCAGAACTCGCTTTTGGTACCGAAGTTGTAAATTGTGAAGACGGAAGTTTAGCTGTACTATTAGGAGCTTCTCCAGGTGCTTCAACAACGGTTAGCATTATGTTGAATTTAATTAAGAAATGCTTCCCTAATGAATATAAAAGTGCTGAATGGCAAGCTAAATTCAAAGAAATGATTCCTTCGTTTGGATTAAAATTAAACGATCATCCAGAATTATTGAAAGAGTTAAGAGAAGAAACTTCTAAAACATTAGAATTGAAATATTAAACAACAAAAAAGCAAC
>DERN01000015.1:105497-132455 GCA_002360925.1 Flavobacteriaceae bacterium UBA3339
GTTGCTTTTTTGTTGTTTAATGCTTAGTTTTATCTCTATAAAAAATAATAAGATGAAAAAACTATTATCTTTTTTAATTTTGATTTCTATTTTTTTTGCTTCTTGTAATTCCACTCGATTACCTTTTACACGAACAGAAAAGATTCGTGTTTTTTCTCAAAAGGCAGGGGCTATTATTTATAATCAAGACACGATAATACTAAATCATAAGAAAAAGGAGTTTATTTTTCCTGAAAATTACAATTTAATATTAAAAGTCCCTAAAAGTAAAGAACCGTTGAATTTTAGTTTTATTGGAGAAGATAGTTTAGTGAAAGATTATGTGATAATACCCAAAAATTTAATTCCTGCATATAAAGACCCGATCCCCGATAGAAGTTATTCTTATGCAACGAATCTTACTCCCGTTATATTACCTTCTAAAGATACGATTGAGGTGAAAACCAAATCTTTTAAAAGACCCGAAAAAGGTTCGGTTTATTTAAATATTTCTCTTCCTCATGTAAATTTTTATGATTTTAATATCCAAAATAGAGAAAGAGTAACAAAGAACGGTTTTTTGGGATTTTCGCTTGGTTTAGATTATTATCATTCTAAAAATCAATTTTTAAATTTGAGTTATAGTGCTATACAAGATTTTTTTATGGTATTTCCTGCTCCTGTAGATTATGAAGATGTCGATTTAGAAACTTTTTTATGGTCAAAATATTTTTCACTTTCCAATAACCATAGAATGGGTCGTCTTACGTTTGGTTATGGATTTTCTTATGCAGAGAATAATTACAATCTACCGCTGACGAATCGGGAAAAATATTACGCTTTTGGAAATGTTTTTTCGACTTACTTTCAACTTAGTAAAGCATTTCATTTAGGCGTGGTTTACAGACCCACCTATTATCGTCCGCAATTATCCGATGAATATCAATACGAACATGCTATAAGTATTGATTTTATGTGGAAAATTAGATTGAAATGATTTGAATTTTACAGTTTATTTGAAAGAATTACAATTTTTTCATTATTCAAATTAGTCGTAAAAAAAGCATAGATTTCTCCACCTTCTTTTAACTTATGTTTTTTACGGATTTCATCAACTTTTAAAGGAAAATTTCGAGTCGTAATATTCCATTTTTGATTTTCGAAAGATTTTAATTCTTTTTTATTGTATGGAATGGTATGTTCTATTTTAAAAACTCTTCCCGGAAAATTAATTAAATGTTCAGATGTGTATAAATGCGAATGCTTATGAAGTTTTTTTACCTGAAATTGATTAGCTAATTTATTATACAATCCAGTTTTTAAATAACTGCTAAACGGTTCGTACAAATAAGTTAAGGGATTGCTTAAAGAAGCAACATCATCGTCATTTAAATTAAATTCGTGATTACTAAACGTTTCATCGTTTAAGTGATTTACCGCTACAAGTGTAGGTTTTTGATCGAAATTTTTTTCAATTTCAATCAATAATTCTTTTACCTCATTGTTTAGTGCAATAATATAAATCTTTTTTACTTGATTTAATTCGTTTAAAATAGATTGAATATCGAGTAACGGCGCTACTTTTATAAGGATATGATTCGATTTTGATAATAAGAATTCTTGTAAATCCACAACATTCGGAATGCAATCTTTCAAAAGGAAAACTTTTGATTTAGATGAATCTCTTCTGGCAGGATCAACATAAACCCAATCAAATTTTTCTGTCGAATTTTCAAGATATTCAACACTGTCTCCCGAAATAGTCGAAATATTATTGATTCCTAAAACCTTAAAATTATATGAAACGATGTTTGATAATTCTTCATTTATTTCACAATGAATGACTTTTTGAAAAGTTTTTGAGAAATAAAAATCGTCAATTCCGAAACCACCGGTTAAATCGATTAAAGAAGTGCCTGAAATCAAAGAAGCTTTATATTGAGCTAAAACTTCAGAAGACGTCTGTTCGATTGATAAACTGGAAGGAAAAATAATTCCGTCTGTTTTAAACCAAGTTGGTAATTTTTTATTGGCTTTCTTTTTTGCTTGTATTTGGTTTAAAGTCCATTTCCAGTCAAATTCTGGAAATGGATTTTTTTGCAATGCCAATTCGTTAATATCTTTGTTTAAGTTAAGGTTTATAAACGCTTGTAAATCAACAGAAGGTATTTTCAAATTAATTGAATTTAGTTAAGAATCTAAATTAATTAGATGGTAAAATTTGTTTTCTATAAGAACCTTGCAAAGGCAAACTTCTTAACGTATCGTTACATTTAAACTGAACCGAATCTTTATCGATGTTTTCAAAAAGAACATGAGCTTCTTTTTTGGTAAAAATCACTTTTAAATTTCCTTTATCATCATTTAAAGAAGCATTTAGTTGATGTCCTTTATCTAAAAGAGCATCTAAAGTTGTGGTACAGTTATTTAAAGAATCGATCTTATTAAAATGAGTAAATTCAATATTAAAATGATCTTTCTTAGTATGTTTAATTATAATTTTATTGTATAAATTCACAGTGTCGCCAACCAAATATTTTCCTTCAATCTGTTTAAATTTAAACGGAATCGCTTTATGCAAAACATAATCAGCAGATAATTCACCGGTAACTTCTTTAAAATCGCTTCCAACACGCAAAATTTTATCAATTCCTTTGATCTTATAAAACAATTTTTCGCGATCAAAAGTTGCAACAAAAACCGAGTCTTTCAATTTCCAAGTTCCAACTTTGGTAATTGGCAATTCATTTCGTTCTTGATAATAAATCGTTCTTGAAATAGTACTATCGTTGTAAATTCGAATTGTTGTCTCAATTCCCGAACAATCTGGACAAGGAATAATTCCTTCGTACGAACTGCTAAAAATCGTATCTAACAATGCCGGCTGAATCACCACCGGTGGTTTTTCTTTTTTGGAACATGATGTAAGCCCAAGAATAACCAATGAAAAAGCAAAAATATTTTTTAACCCGTGCATACTAAAAATTACCAATTTGTGTTGAAGTGAATTTGAATGTAATTAACAAAAATAGTTCCATTTTTTAGTAATTCAAAAAAAAGAGTAAACTTATTTTAAAAGTGTAAGAATTGAATTACTTTTGCACAAAGACAAACAACACGATGACGCAAGGAATTATCATTTTAGACTTTGGCTCTCAATACAATCAATTGATTGCTCGCAGAATTCGGGAATTTGGCGTATATGCAGAAATTGTCCCTTATTTTACTTCTTTAGAAGAAATTAAAAAACACGATCCAAAAGGAGTTATTTTATCTGGAGGACCTTCTTCTGTTTTTGGAGAAGAAGCGGCTTTGGTAGAAAAAGAATTGTTCGAAATGGGCGTTCCGGTTTTAGGAATTTGCTATGGTATGCAATTGATTTCGCATTTATTGGGTGGAGAAGTAAAAAAAGGAGTGAAAGGCGAATATGGAAAATCGGAATTAACGGTTTTAGCAGAAAACAGTTTATTTAAAGATGTTCCGGCACAATCAACTGTTTGGATGAGTCATTTTGACGAAGTAGTTAAAGCACCAAATGGTTTTACAGTTTCAGGAAAATCGAACATTGATATTGCAGCACTTGCAAACGAAGATCGTAAAATTTATGCTGTTCAGTTCCACCCGGAAGTAACGCATTCAGAATACGGATCTAAAATGTTAGAAAACTTTGTTTTTAATATCTGTAAAGCTGAGAAAAATTGGGCTTTAAAAGATTTTATCGATACAGAAATTAAGCGTATTAAAGAAGTTGTAGGAGATAAAAAAGTAATCTTAGGACTTTCTGGCGGAGTAGATTCTTCTGTTGCGGCGGTTTTAATTCAACGTGCAATTGGGGATCAGTTAACATGTATTTTTGTTGATACCGGATTATTACGTAAAGACGAAGGCAAAAAAGTAATGGAAAATTACGGAAAGCACTTCAATATGAATATTAAGATGGTTGATGCTTCGGAACGTTTTCTTGGAAACTTAAAAGGAATCGACGAACCAGAAGCAAAACGTAAATCAATCGGACATGATTTTATTTCCGTTTTTGATGAAGAATCTAAGAAATTCGGTGATGCTTCGTTCTTAGCACAAGGAACCATTTATCCTGATGTAATTGAATCACAATCTGTAAAAGGACCTTCTGCAACTATTAAATCGCACCACAATGTTGGTGGATTGCCAGAAGATATGAAATTGGAATTGTTAGAACCTTTACGCGAATTGTTTAAAGACGAAGTTCGTAAAGTAGGAGTAGAGTTAGGAATTCCACGCGAATTAGTTTATCGTCATCCATTCCCAGGCCCAGGATTAGGAATCCGAGTTTTAGGAGAAGTTGACGCTGAAAAAGTACGTATTTTACAAGAAGCCGACGATATCTTTATTCAAGAATTGTACAAACACAATTTATATGACGAAGTTTCGCAAGCTTTCGTAGTTTTATTACCTGTAAAATCGGTAGGTGTAATGGGCGACGAGCGCACGTATGAATATACAGCTGTTGTTCGTTCGGCAAATACAATCGATTTTATGACCGCAACTTGGTCTAAACTTCCTTATGAATTCTTAGAAATTGTTTCGAATAGAATTATTAACGAAGTAAGAGGGATTAATCGCGTTGCTTACGATATCAGTTCAAAACCACCTGCAACAATCGAGTGGGAATAAAAAAAAATAAAATAGCCTTGAATTATATTTAAGGCTATTTTTATTAGAACTTAATTTTATTTAAATCGCCAGGAATTCATAGCTTATGAAAAAATCGAATGAAACAAAACAAAAATTGCACCCACGTAGCTTTCATAACGACTTATATAATTTTGACGATTTAATAAAAAAAGTACCTGATTTAAAAAGCTTTATAATAAAAAATCCCAATGGATTAGATACGCTGACTTTTGCAAATCCGCAAGCTGTTTATTTGCTAAATAAGGCGTTAGTGTTACATTTTTACAATTTAAATTATTGGGAATTACCAAAAGGTAATTTGGTGCCACCTGTGCCTGGTAGAGCTGATTATATCCATTATTTAGCTGATTTAATTTCACAATCGGCTATAAAAAATGATATTACGGTTTTGGATTTAGGAACGGGAGCCAATTTAATTTATCCTATTATTGGTAGTGCTGTTTACGATTGGAATTTTGTTGCGACGGATATAGAACAAAAATCGTTACAACACGCTGCCGAAATCATTGCTAAAAATGAACGATTATCTCATAAGATTTCTTTACGGTTTCAACTAAATAAAAAACATATTTTAAAAGGAATTGTTGAACCACGTGATTATTTTGAATTAGTTATGTGTAATCCACCTTTTTTTAAATCAAAAGAAGAGGCAGAAACGCAAACATTACGAAAGTTAAAGGGTTTAAATAATAAAAGACAAGTTGAATTGATTCATAATTTTTCTGGGAAGAACAATGAATTGTGGTGCGATGGCGGAGAATTAACTTTTCTATTAACACTTATTAATGAAAGTGTTTTGTTTAAAAATCAGGTAGGTTGGTTTACAAGTTTGGTGTCTAATAACGATCATTTAAAACCGTTAGAGAAAGAATTAAAGAAAAAAGGAGCTAATTATAAGGTTATTCAAATGGCGCAAGGAAATAAAATGAGCAGAATTTTAGCTTGGCAATTTTAAGTTTTTGTAATAAATATTATTAATTTGGCAATGTAAAAACGTCGATTATTGTTTTTATCTTTGTTCGTATGAAAAGAATATTTATTACACTATCAACTTTACTTTGTGCTACGATTTCTATGGCGCAAACCGTTACGAAAACGCATGTTGTGGCAAAAGGCGAAACTGTTACGCAAATTGCCAAAAAGTATAATACAACCAATAATGTATTGTTTTTGTTGAATCCGGAAGCGGTAGAAGGAATTAGTGAAAATCAGATATTAAAAATTCCGACAACAAGCGATATTCAACACGAAGTTCAACCAAAAGAAACGGTTTATGGAATTTCGAAACAATATAATATTGCTATTGAAAAGTTGTATGATTTAAATCCGGGATTAAAAGAAAACGGATTAAAAGTTGGGCAACATCTTAATTTGACAGATTCAACTGCTCAAAAAAATGTTACTAAAACTTCAAACAATAATACACAATCGGCAACAACTGTTGTAGAAAAAGGCGAAACCATTTACGGACTTGCAGTTAAGAACAACACAACAGTTTCAATGTTGTACGAATTAAATCCGAATTTAAGAGAAAACGGATTAAAAGAAGGTCAAGTTGTAAATATTCCTTCTAACAATCAGAAAAAAAATGAAGTTGTAAATAAAGTAGTTGAAACAATTGAAACTGTAAAACCTTCGATTGAATCTAAAAACGTTAAAACGGTTGTAGTAAAACCAAAAGAAACCATTTACAATATTGCAAAAACAAATAATGTTACGCAAGAGCAATTAATGAAATGGAATCCGGATTTAATTAACGGATTAAAAGAAGGAACCACTTTAATTGTAGGTCATGATAATTCTGGATTTACAACAAAACCAACTGAAAATGTAACTCCGAATTATACCAAAAAAGGTGTTGATTTAACATTAGAAAACGATGGTTCAGTGAAAGAATTAGTACTTTTACTTCCGTTCAATTTAGCGAATAATCATTTCAATAATCCTTCAATTAATCAAAATATTAAAAGTGATGTTTTCTTAAACATGACATTGGAGTTTTATTCGGGCGCTAAATTGGCAATCGAAGATTTAAAAGATAAAAATTATCCGTTAAATATCAAATTTGTTGATTCAAAAGAAACAAATCGTGCGTTGGATGTAAATACGTTGAAAGGAGATTTCGATTTTTCTTCGACCGATGTTATTATTGGACCGTTTTTCCAAAAGAATGTCGATGCTGTTTCCGAAACTTTCAAAAATCAATCAACCATTATCATTTCGCCTTTGTCAACCGAGAAAGGAAAACCTTATCCGCGTCAAGTTCACACTATGCCAAATAACGATATTGTAAAAAAGGAAATGCTGGAATATTTGATTTCGAAACAAGACAATATTTTAGCAATTACTGACGGAACAAAAACTACGAAAACCTATTTTAACACGAATTATCCTTCAATTAATGTTTTAGGAATCGCAAAAGACGAGAAAATAAGCGCAACTAATTTAAAGAAATCTTTAGTAGCGGGCGATATGAATTATATTGTTTACGATGCAGCTTCCTTATCAACTACGATTGAATTAGTTAAAACATTAAAATCGTTACAAAAAGAACATAAAATTCAGTTGGTAACGTTAGATAAAAACGACGCTTTAGATTCTTCGGATGTTGATATCAATGATTTAGTTGCTTTAAAATATATGTTTCCTTCGGTTACAAATGATTCAGAAAGTAAAAAGAAATCCAATTTTGCAAGTCATTATAAATCTACTTACGGAAAAACTCCAAGTCGTTTTGCAACTCGCGGATATGATGTAACGTACGATGTTATTACGCGTATGTTTGAATCGGATGAGAATTCGAATATTTTTGATTTCGGTTCTCAACAAATCGAAAATAAGTTTGCGTACATAAATGAAAACGGCGGAGTTTATAATAATGCGGTTTATATTTTGTATTACGATAAAGATTTAACAATAAAAGAAGCGAAATAATGAGCACAAGCAAAGTAGTATATAAAGGTGATTTGCGAACAGAATCGACACATTTACAATCGGGAACTGTTATTTTAACCGATGCGCCAACAGATAATCACGGTCGAGGAGAAGCTTTTTCTCCGACCGATATGGTAGCAAATTCTTTAGCAACGTGCATGTTCAGCATTATGGGAATTAAAGCAAAAAAAATGGATATTGATTTGGTTGATTCTAAAGCTGATGTAACAAAAGTAATGCAAGCCGAACCAAGAAAAATAAGTGAAATCATCGTAGCATTTGAAATGAAAGCTAATGTGGACGAAAAATCAAAAACAATTTTAGAACGTGCTGCAATGACGTGTCCGGTTTTTCTAAGTTTGCATCCCGATATAAAAAAAACGATTACTTTTAATTGGAATTAGTTTTGGAAAACGATAATAACAAACTCTTTATCAAAAAGGTCCAATAATAGCTTTCTAAAAAGAAGGTCATTAGATTTAGAAAAAGAAATTGAGTATTGTAATAATAACTTTTTAAGAATAAACGAAGCTTATAATATAATTTTAAACGGCATTCCTACTAGATGATATTGAAGGTGAAATACAGCTTCTGGAATTTAAATTACAAAGTCTTTATAGCAAATCAGTTCGTAATAATCAAAAGGGGTTTATTGAGTTTACAAATGAATTAATAAAAGAACGGGAAAGATTAAAAATTGACACGAAAACATATCGTACTTTAATCAATATAATTTCTATTTTAATTGAACCTAAAGAAGATTTTGCTATTAACGATATCACAAAAGATGATAAAAACGAACTGTTTGATGCTGTAAAAACCACATGGAAATTAAATCGATTAGATCATAAGTTACAAGATGCTTTAAGATTCAAAAAATCTGAACTAGAAAGCTATATCATTTTTCATATTGAAGATATAAACGAAGGTAAAACTTGGATTACTAAAATACTTATAAAACAAAAGAAAGTAATTAAATCAAGCGTAAACACAAATAAAGACGGAAGGATGTATCCGATCTTTAACGCTCATGGTAACATGGAAGCTTTTGTTTGGCGCTTTACTTCTAAAACAAATGAAAATTCGGAAGTTGATAATATTTGGACTTACACCGACAAAACTAAAATAGAAATCAACAATTCATTAAATAGGACTTATTCAGTCGTTTCTGAAAAACCACATGGTTTTGATCGCATTCCGGTTGTTTATCTGCAACAAGATCATCCTGAATGGGAAGATGTTAAAACGTTAATTGATCGTTATGAAGTTGCTTTATCGAAGCTTGGGAGTTCAAACGATTATACCGGACAACCGCTGTTGAAACTTTACGGCGAATTGGTTAACATGCCAGATCGTAATGATGATGGAAAAACATTGCGTTTTCCTATAAAAGAGATTGACGGAACCGGTAAAACAGTTCAAGGAGATGTAGAGTTTCTTACAGCAAACAACGCAGCTGAATCGGTTGAATTAGAACTTGATAAACTATATACTTTAATCAATTCAATGTCTTCAACACCGAATATTGATTTCGATAATTTAAAAGGATTAGGAGCTATTCCCGGTATTGCTTTACGTTTATGTTTTTAGACGCGATTATAAAAGCTAAGATGAACGAAGGGAATAATAGAACAACGATCGAAAGATGTTTGAATATTATTGCTTCGGGAATAAAACAAACCATAAACACTAAAATCGACAAACAAGACCTATTAGTTTCGGTTCAGTTCAATTCTATTTTACCATCAGATTTAAAAGAAGCTGTTGAGATTGCAACAACTGCCGTAAATGGTAAAGTATGGAGTCAAGAAACTGCGGTTGATTATCTTGATATGGTTGAGGATAAAGAAAGTGAACTAAAGAAGATTAAAAATGAAGTAGTAACAGATGAGGAAAATAGTAAGTAAATTAGTTTTGATTCGTGAAATGCTACATGGGATAAAAAAAGTTCCTAATCCTATAATTTCTCAATTAGAAAGAGCAATCGATGATTTGAAAAATGAAAATAATATTGATTGGATTAAAGTAAACTCAAAAGATGATTTACCTAAAGAATCAGCATGTTTTTATTTTGTTTTACATAATCATGAAAAAGTGCATGTATGTTGTTGGGATATAGATAGAATTACTGATATGACTGCGAAAACCATATCTCATTGGGTGGAAATAAAAAATTTACCTGATTTGCCATTGAAATAAAACCACAAACTTAAGTTTAATTTTTAAAGAAGTTTTTTAATACATTTGAAAAAAAACAATTATGCCAGAGCCTGAAATAATTAAAGACATTGATAAATTTTTAATAAAGGTTAGTAATCCAAGTAAGTTTTATCTAGTAGAGGAAGTTGAAAAGTTAAACTTAGTTAATACAAAGCCTCCTGTAAGCAAAGAAACTATGAGCTATTTAACTGAATTCAAAGAAAGAATTACGGGTTTAGGATATGTAGAGTTACTAGGGAATGGTGTTTTTGGATTTACAAACAAAGGATTTGAAGCAAGAGACAAAGGCGGGCATCATGCTTATTTAAGATCAATAAAACCTAAAATGACTAAGTATGAAAAGGTTAGTTTGAGCGTAGCTACATTAGCCTTTATTGTCGCTTTGTTTACTTTATTAAAAGATTTAAAAAACAACTCAGATATATCAAAAATCGAAAATAGGATAAAGGGAATTGAGCAAAAAATACAAGAATAAAAAAATATAAAAAAAACCGATTATCACGATCGGTTTTTTTTTGTTGTCTTTTTACAATGTCAATAACTCACTACTCAAAAATTTTACACTCCCAATACACCTGATTAAATTAGATACTGAACATTAAACAATTAACAGTATCTAATTATGAACAAAAGACAAAAGATATCAGGTAGACTTAAGGTACTTTTCCCTAAGGCTAACTTATCAACCAAAAGGATAGACGCTATTGCGGCTAAACTTGAATCTAAAGTATCAGACGATGCAGACGATACGGCAATTGATGTGATTTTAAATCAAGCAAATGATTTTATGGACTTTGAAGCAATCGCTAAAGAGGACGATAGAATCAGAACGCTTGAAGCAAATCAAAAGAAACCGGAAGAAGGTAAAGGTGGAGATCCTGAACCAAATCCAAATCCTACGAATCCACCTAAAAACGATGACGAGCCAGAGTGGGCTAAGAAATTAGCTCAAAGATTGGATAACATCGAGAAAGGTAGAATCACAGAATCAAAAGCTAGCACAGTCGCAGATTTATTCTCTAAATCAGAAGTATTAAAAGGACTTCCAGAAAATCAAAAACAATCTTGGTTAAAACGAGTGAATTTAGAAGCTGAAGATTTAGCTTCTGAGGTTTCGATGTTAGAAAATGAGTTTACAGAATTAAAGCAATCATTTGCTGATTCGTCTGATTTAACTAGTGGTCCATTTTCAAGAACAGAGGGAAAAGATGCGGTTTCGGATGCAGATTTAAATACTGTTATGAGCAATTTGTAAAATTTAAATCAAGTAAAAAATGGGAGTAGTAGCTTCATTAAACAATCAAAAACAAGGTTTCGAGACAGGAAACGATACAATTGTCGTTCCTAGGGTTCTTGAAACCGTAATCGGAGGTCGAACATTAGACACTACTGATTATAAGCCGGAAGTTATAAAAGCCGGATCTGTTGTTATCAAAGAAGATTCAACAGGAAATCATAAACCAATGCCAGTTAACGCAAGTGGCGATGCTTACGCGGCATTGCCTTCTGGGCACTCTGTTGTAGGAGTAGTTATTTCGACTGTTGACACTAAGAAGCCGTTCGTAGGTATTTCTATTCGTGGATCAGTCAATGAAGCCGCTTCCCCGTATCCGCCAACAACAGCAATCAAAAACGCATTGCCTTTAATTAATTTCTTTAAAGAATAAAATAAATGGAAAAGTCATTATTTGCATTTTTAGCAGCTTGGTATAGTGCTATTGCTAAAAAATTAGAATCAACAGTAAATGGTAAAGACGATTCTCAGCCAATCAAATACTTGCATAAAGAAATGTTGACTCAAGAATTGTCAACAGATTTAAAGTGGGGGAGCTCTTCAATTGATGTAGCTATTGTTGCCGCCGATATCGTATCAATGGATTCTGAATTACCATTAAAAAGACAAGACTCAATCGCTACTGCTACTGGAGATATTCCAAAAGCCGGTATGAAATTAAAGTTGTCTGAGAAGCAATTGTCGGATATTGATACAATGCAAGCTAAAAAAGTAGCTTTAGTTGAAATTGTTAAAAAGGTTTTTGCTCAGGTTAAAAAAGTTGTGTTTGGTATTTATGAACGCAATGAGTCTATGTTTTTACAAGCGCTATCAACAGGGCAAACACTTGTAGAAGATACAGAGAATGTTGGTCTTGGAATCCGTGTTGATTTCGGGATTCCTGATTCAAACAGGAATAACGCTTCAAAACCTTGGAACGATGCTACAGCTAAAATTGTTGACGATATAAAAGCTAGGATTAAAGCTGCTAAATCAAAAGGTAAAAGTTTATCAGTCATAATGATGGATGATGTTACCGCTAGTTATGTCGCGGAAAACGAACAAGTAAAAAACAACTTCGCTTTTTCAGGAGGAATTGCAACTGTAGGTTCGAATGTGCCTTCTTTAGATGACGAACAATTAGTTTTATTTTTTAAGAAAAAATTTAGTTTAAAATTAATTATTGTTGATCGTCAAATCACAACTGAAAAGAACGGAAAAAGAACTACTCATGCGCCATGGGAGTCTGGTATTGTTACGTTTTTGCCGTCCGAAAAAATCGGTCGTTTAGTATATGGTGTTTTAGCTGAAGATACACGCAGAAATGCTGCGATTATGTATGAAAAAGTTGAGTATATTTTAGTTAAGAAGTGGCACGAGAACGAGCCTTTTGCTGAATTTACTTCATCGCAAGCTTTGTGCTTGCCTGTAATTGATAATGCAGATTCAATTTACTTATTAGACACTAAAATCGCTAATGTAGAAGATGAGCAAACAGAAGGTGACGCTAAGTTCGATTACAAAGGAAAAGAGTATACGAAACAATCGGTTGTTGATGCAATCAAAATTGTAAACCCAACTTCTACTGTAACGATTGCTTCTAAAGATTCAACTTTAGTAAACATCATTAATAAGTTCAACGAGGAACAAATTGTGGTTTTCAAATCTAGTATAACAGAAGCTGTATAATGTATACTGAAAGTAGCAAAATATTAATTAGTAAAAGAGTTGGTTGGGGAAACCCAATTGACTCTTTATGGCCTGTTGATATACACGAGGAAAACAAAATTGCTACTTCGGGTAGACTTGTAAATTCATTTCATCAGATCGCTAACATTGAAAACCTTTACTACACAATTAATGAAAGTTTGACGACTGAAACTAAATTCAATGAAGAGTTAGAATCAATTCGTTTTCAGTCAGCAATCGAAGTTTTGAATAAGATTTTAGATCAACATCATTGTTATGATTTTAGCAAAGATTATGATCCAATTATAGAGAAGTATCAATCTTTATTCGATGAGCCGTTAGGTTATTTATTAGCAATTAAATGCATTGAATTGTATTTAAGTTCTAATAGATCAAATTACATAGAGAGAAATGCAAAACTTTCGTTTGAAATGCTAAAAATTGAATTAGAAGGAATTCAAAATGAAAAAGGAATAACCATTTCTAAAGGTTTGAATTCTAAATTCTATTCATCAATCAAGAGAGCGCAAAAAATAATATTTCCAGAACCAATTTTGATTATAGGAGATAAAGTATGGTAGGTTTAGACAGAGAAATCAACTTGCTTAAAAAGCATATTGAGAAAAGATTAAAATGGAAAGATGTTGAATTTTTTGGGCGAGTTTATAAAAACCCAACAAAAAACGATGACGGCAAATCAATTCCAGAAATTTACACAGGAACAAAGGAGTACAGAGAAGTACTGACAAATGATTTGAAATCAGGCGTTGTATTCTTCTCAGATTCTGAAAAACATTCCTCTGTTAATAGTCAGGAAATGGAAACTGAGTTGTCTATTATTTTTATTTTAAACCTATCTAAACTTAAAGGCGATCAAATAAGAAGCGATATCGAAATACAACACGAAGCGCTTGTTTTGTTAAACGAAACAAAGCAGTTGTCGATTTCAGAATTATCTATTGGTCTAGACGCGATGAAGGAATTTGATACTTCAAAAATTAAATTGAGTGATATGCAACCTTGGCATGTTTTCTCTATCAAAGGAAAAATTAAGTATAACATTAATAATTGTTAGGTTATGAATAGACCATACGTTGAATGTGGTTCTAAAAAAAGAAATCACAAAAATACAGGTGCTAAAAAGCAATGTATTCTAAAAAAAACAATCCGATATGCAGTTGCTGTAAAAGGATTTAGTTTTGATTCTATTGAAGCTGCAAAAGATAAAGCTTCATGGGATGCCGCTGTCAAAGCAAAAAAACTATTTCCATTATACGATGCAGAAGAATACGCTATTGCAGATACAGAAGCTGCTTATTGGGAAGGAGAAAACACGAGATTAGAAACAACTGCCGCAAAGAAAATCAGAACATTCCGTTCTGTTTTAGGTCTGTGTTCTTATAACGCTTTAAAATCTTTTGACGGTCAAGAAATGCAAGCTTTTGAATTTACAACCGATCCAGGTATTAAAGCTGTTTTAACTGAAGACGGAAAAGTAAAAGGGCAAACAGTTGTTTTGAATGTTGGAAGATTACAAGATTCAACAGCCGAAATGCCACAAAATGCTACGACAACAGTTAACTATAAAGACTTCAACGAAAGAGAGGACTTCGGGGCAGATTTACGTTCCGAATGGAGTTATCTTGAGTTGTACGGAATTTTTGATGCCTTTATCAATATTGTTTCAGCGAGTGCAACAGATATAAAATTTAAAGTTTTGTCAGGTTGTGGTTCAGGTGACGATCTTGTTACAGAGTTTAAATCAAGTGACGTTGAGGTGAGAGATGCGAGTGGAGCGGTTGTTTCTGTTTCGTTTGTCGAAGCAGATCCGGAAGGAGTTTATACAGTAACTGGTACAGGTTTAGCAACTGGATATACAATCGGTCTAAAAGGTGTAGTTTCTATAGACGATATGAGTTTTGAAACTCCGGAGCCAACCAAAATTACTTTAACGTAATGAAAACGTATAAAGGGATAACATTTGCAGAGGACTATAATAAGTCCTTTGCAGATTTTAAAAAAGAGTTTGCTTCAACTCATGTTTTTAAAGAAATTCCATCAAACGATCGCGAAGCAGAATTAAAGAAAGCTTACCAAATAGCAGTAAAAGGAAATGGCAACTCTAAAACAAGCACTAAAGCTAGCAAATCAGATCCAGCCGAACAATATTGAAAAGTTTCTATTTAATGTAATCAAAACCATTCAAAAAGAAATTATTCAAGCCAATAAAGATCAGCTTTCAAAAGGTAAAGATGTATTTAATAAGACTATCGGTTTGTATTCAAAAGCAACCGAAGCTATAACAACACATCAATATATGGTAGGTCAAAGAAAAGATATTAAGAAAGCAGGCGCACCATTTACTGCTCAAGATACAGGCGATTTCTTTAAAGGGTTTTATTTAGAAGTAGTAGGAGATGTTTTCCGTATTTTTTCTAAGGATCCTAAAACGCACAAAATCTTAGACAGTTGGGATTCTGACGCTTTATTTGGTTTAAGTGATGAAAAATTAAGGGAGATTGTAAATAAGGACATTCTCCCTTTTTTATTAAAGAACATTCGAAATACGTTACAATTATGATATATGATAGTCTAGATACACTTCCGGTGAAAACATTCTATAAGATTCAAGAAACAGGAAACTTTAAATTATTGAATCCTGATGATGAAAGCGAAAATGAAACAAAAGAACTTTTTGATAGATTGTCTGACGAGTTTAATAAGCTTGACAAAGGATCTTCTTATGAAAGGGAGTTTTTGTTACAAAAAGAAATTGCTCATTTAGAAGCTAAACAAAACTTATGTGCTTTAGCTGTAGAGATACTGAGATTTGAATTAAACCAAGAGGTAAAAGAATCACTAGAAAAGGAGTTGCATTTTAAAGTAAGAACAAAAAATACAGCTTATTACTACAAAGATTTAGGGCGAGCAGAAAGCAAGATTTCACTTTTAAAAGTTAAGATAGAACGATTGAAAGAACAATTAAAATCAAACAACAGTAACAGCTCAAACTTATTACAAACTATCGACGATGTGCTGGCTTCTATTAGTTCGATATTAGGGGTTTCGTTCGACTTTAACACCCTAACATGCACACCATACCTTGCCTATAAAAAACAAACCGAATCCAAAGTTAAATCCCAAGAAAAGCAATTAAGTAATCTTAAAACGTATTAGTATGGCATCGGGTGACGGAGTAATTACACGAAAAGATATTATTACCGATGAAGCATTAGCTTTTGGTAAAGAATATAGAAAAAATGTCGATGAAGCAATTCAGACAAACAAAGAACTTATCGATCAGTTTAAAACACTTCTTAAAGTTAGCGGCGATTATAGAAAAGCGCAAGATAGTTATGACTTTCGTAAAGCGAAGCAGGAGCAAAGTCTATTAAACCAAAAGATTCTAAATGATCTAAAACAAGTGTCTTCACTGGAAAAAGAGCTTGAAAAAATAAAACGTGAAAAATTAAAAACGGACAGGGAACTTATAAAAGTTGCTCAAGAGAATATAATACTTTCTATTTTACAAGCACAAAGAACAGCTAATGCTGACAAGGAAATACAAAAATTACGCGCGGCTAGATTAGCTGTTGATAGAGAATTAGCAAGAGTTGCACAAGAAAATCAGAGAATATCTGATATGCAAGCAAGAAGTGTAATAACTAATCAAAGGGAAATTGCCAGAGCAGAACAAGAGAGATTAAAAGTCCAGAGAGAACAAGCGAGACTTGATATTGAAAGAATAAGGCTTCAAAATACTGCTCAAGCTCAAGCGACCAGATCCGCAACCTTAACCATGGAGGAGAGGATACAGAGACAATTAGCAAATAAAGCAGAAAGAGAAGCTACAATGTTAAGAATGGGGCTTATAGGCGCTTATCAAAAACTTAACAAACAACGGACTGAAGCAAAAAAAAGACTTCAAGACTTAATTGCGTCAGGTAATGCATCAAATAGGCAAATTAGACTGGCTCAAAGAGAATTTGATGCTTTAGATAGAAGAATCAGAAGAGCAGACTCAGCAGTAAGAGATTTTACAAAAAATGTTGGTAATTATCGCTCAGCTCTTTCTGGCATAAGTAACTTAATGGGAGCGTTCGGCATCATTGGAGGTGTGGCTGGTGTTGTTCAATTAGGTAAATCAATTTATGAAACTACAAAATTAATTCAAGGGCAAGAGATAGCTTTAAAAATGTTATCTGAAACTGAAGCTGTGTATGCCAAAAATAAAGAGTTTTTGGTTCGTATTTCCGAACAGTATGGATTGGAATTAGTAACAACTACCAATGCATATAAGAATTACTATGCATCTGCAAAGACCGCGATAGAGGAAGGTAGATTGTCTTTTGAAAATATGCAGATGATATTTGAAAAAGTATCAAAATCAGCATCTATGCTAGGGCTTTCTGTTGAACAACAAGAAGGGGCTTTTTTGGCTATTTCTCAAATGATGTCTAAAGGAACTGTTCAATCTGAAGAATTGCGCGGTCAATTAGGAGAACGTTTACCAGGCGCATTTGAAGTCATGGCTAAATCAATTGGCGTGACTAGTATGGAGCTAGGTGATATGCTTAAAAAAGGAGAGGTTATGGCAGCAGATGTACTTCCTAAATTTGCAATAGCTTATGAAAAAGCAATTGGAGCGGATCAAATTGAAAGAACAGAAACTTTAGCAGCTGCCCAAAATAGAGCGTCAAATAAATGGACTGAATTTGTTGAAAATTTAAATAAAGGTCAGGGAGTAATTTCTTCTGTTGGAATTGGCTTTTTTAATCTTACTGGAGCTATTTTAGATTTAATAGGAGCAAAAGAAGATTTAATTAAAAAGATATTTGATGAACAGCTTGGTCTAAATACACTAATCAATAAAATAACTTCATTAAATGAAGATAATTCCGAAAGGGTAAAACTGATTGAGGAGTTAAAAACGAATTATCCTGCATTTATAAAGTTTATAAAAGATGAAGACTTCTCAAATGCTAACTTAAGAAAAACATTAATACTTGTTAATGATGAGTATCGTAACAGAATTTTATTACAAGAACAAGTTGCAAGGCTTGAAAAAGCTCAAGCGGATAGAGATAAAAGTTTTCAAGCTTCAACAAGAAGTAGGCTAGATCTATATAGCAAACTTAATAAATTAAATACTGAATATAATCTTGGTTTTAATCTTACTGTTGAAAATGCAGACAAATTAGCAGACGAAATTCAAAAACTGCTGAATTAGAATTAGGATTTAGCGATGCCTTAAAATATGTTCTTTGGGATAATAAGAGGATAGATAAGTTGCAAAAGGATATTGAGATTTTTAATAAATCTGCTGAAGAAAAAAACAAAACTGTTGAAGAGGAAATAGCGTTGCAGAAGAAGCTACAAGCTGAAACAGGACTACAAACTGAAGAGCAGTTAAGTCAAGTAAAAGCAAATAAAGATTACAATAAAACTCTTCATGAAAGAATCGCTATTGCAACTAAACTTGGAGGCATTTTAGGAAAAGATTTTAGTGAATTTGATTTGGTTGGGATTAACAATTTTATTACTTCAAAAACAAATTCATCTAATGGAGGTGAGTCTGAAAAAGAACGCAAAGCACGTGAAGCAGCTGAGAAAAAAGCACAACGCGAGCGAGAAAAGGCTTTGAAAGAAGCTGATAAGCTCGAAAAAGAACGTTTAAAACAAGAAAAAGAAAATTACGAAGCTAGTATTGATTTACTAATTTGGAGAAAGAACAGTGAAGCTGAGATTCTTAAAGCTGAATCTGTAAACGAGAAAAACACTCAAGATGAACGCTATAATGCTTTAATAGCATCCCAAAAAGCGGAAGAAGAAGCTTTGCGATTGAGTTACGAAAAACAATTAACCTTATCAAGAGCTTTTCAAACTGATAAGGATGCTTTTACAAAACAAGAAATTGACGATTTTCTAACGAAAGAAGAATTATTGAAAGGAGTTAATACTTTAACGGATGCGGAACTTTTGATTCTTGAAAAGTATTATGCCGAACAAAAAAAGCTTAGAAAGTATAATCAGAAGGATTTAGAGAATAATGTTGATTTAGAAATTAAGTTACTTAAAGAAAAACAACAGTCTAAGGAACTAAAGAGCCAAGCGGCAATGGCTTCTGAATTAGATGGTTTAAGTATTGGATCAAACTTGACAGATGTTGAAAACTACGAGAAGGCGGCGTATGAGATAAAAAGAAAATATCTTCTAAAAGAGATTGAGGATAATATTACTTTCTATAAAACAATATTAGATAATGAAAATTTAACTCAAGAGCAAAAGGAGAAGAATACTAAGATTTTATTAGGTCTTCAGGAGGATCTTAGGGAGTTTAATAACCAAACACATGTTGAGTCTTTAGAAAAAGCCAAAGAAATGGAACAGCGTTTCATTGAAATGGGTGAAGCAATCAAAAATGCTTTGGTAGATTTAACTAATGCTATATTCGATAATAGAATCCAGCGTATAGATGAAGATATTGAAAGAACTAATAATCAATATGAAAAGCAGATTGAATTATATGAAGGTGACAAGGATAGGCAAGATGCGATACGAAAAGAGCAAGAGGCTGCTCGCGAAAAGCTAGAAGCTAAAAAACGTAAAGAACAGCATAAGCAAGCTGTATTTAATAAAGCGATGTCTATTGCAGATATTGGATTTAATACAGCGACAGCTATTATGAAATCGTATGCAGACTTAGGTCCCGTCGCAGGAACTGTAGCGGCTGTATTGGTTGGTGTTTTAGGAGCAGTTCAGACCGCTGCTGTTTTAGCTACGCCAATTCCAAAATACAAAATGGGTAGAAAAGGTGGTCCCGAAGAATTTGCGATTGTTGGAGATGGTGGAGTTCATGAAGTTATTGAACACAAAGACGGTTCGGCTGAGATTACACCTAAACGAGACACGTTAGTTAAATTGTTAGAAGGTGATACAGTGCATAGTTCTATTGACAGATATCGACAAGCGAGAAGAAATCAGTTCCGAAATGATTTGATTAAAGATCAAATTAGAATGGATAGTTATTTACGTGAAAAAGAAACGTTTTTTGACAATTCAAATATTGAAAGAAAACTTGATGAACTTATTCGTATTACTAAGAATAAAAGCACATCAGTTAATGTAAGCGTTCCTAAAGTCGATATTTCACATGAACTATGGAGATTGAAACAATTGAGTCATTAAATGAAGAAAAAATAGTCAATTTACAGGATTTTAATACTAAAAATAACGCTCAAATACAAATAAAATTTAGCACACTCTAATAACTTCAAGCTTTTACCAAAAAAAATAATATTTGACACTCTAATAACTCTATGTTGTAAAATTTGTTTGAAGACAAACACTTAGCTAATTTTGAAGTAACAAAAAAAACCTTTTGTATTCGCACTACAAAAGGTTTTTAAAACTTTATTATCTAATTCAAAACTTTACAACATGGAAACAGCTGTTTTCTCTACATTGACAGTTTTCTTCTTCTATTTAATGATGAAGGAATCAAACAAAAAGTAATTTTTTTAAGCAGGATTTTATTCCTGCTTTTTTATTTCAGTGCAATTTAAAAAAAATATACGACTTCTTTGCTGATAGAGGTGGATTTTGTATGTCAATAACTCATCAGTCAAATATAAACTTATCCCTTTATCAAGTTTTAAATTAGATTATTATCTAATTTAATTATGGCAACAAACATATTAACTGAATATAGCGACCGTGTTCGATACTTCCTTCACAGTAAATCATTTGGAAGTATTAAAATTAACGACCCTATAGGCTGGGATGAAGACGAAAAAGAATTTACTCGTAACAAAGAAAGTCACGGTGTATTTACAACACTTTCTAATTCTTTAAAATTCACAAAAGAAGCTAAAGATTTTATTGAGATTGTTAGGTTAACAGAAGGTATTAATGCAGATTTAATTCTTACAAAAGAAGTTAAAAACGATTTTACGGATGTTTGGGAAGTAGCTTATTCTGGTTATCTTGATTTAGGATCCCGTGAAGTTGAAAATAATCAAATTAGCTTAAAGTTTAATGCTGGAGGTCTTGAAAGTGTAATTAAAAATAGAGAAGGAGATGAGGTAGAAATTAATAGGTTGGAATCTATAGATGGAAAAACGCTAAGTAATTTCAACACATCTTTTGTTCAGTTAAAAGGAAGAAATATCTTTTTAAAATCCACATGGGAAGCTGAACCGATGTCTTATTATAAAAATTTAGAGGTTTACAGTTCAGACGGGAATGAAAGATCGCTTTCAAATACATTTCCCTTCAAGCTTGTAACCAAATCCCACGAACAAGCATCGAGTACCTTTGACGCGGCTAATGGTAATAACAGCATAGGACAAACTACTATGATGTTGTTATATAATGTTGACAGAAAAAGAACATTTAATATTGATATAGATAACTTAATATTCGTTTGTTATACGTTAAAGAATAGTAGTATTAATTGGGGGAGAATAGTTGTTTCTTTAACAAAATACGGAAATAGCGAAAATTTAAATAGAGGGAATTCCACTACGTTATGGATTAGAGAGAAAAGACAAAGCGACAATGATCGTATGCCATTTCCTAATCTAAGTGGAGATCAAATAATAAATGCAAATCATACCATTACTTTAGAAAAGGGCGAAAGCTTAGGATTAGAAATTATCCTTTGGGTGGACTTTAATAGACTTATAGGTTCCACATATTACAGAGATTTTAATTACAAATTAAAAAGCGGTAAAATCACAATAAAGGAAGATTCGGAATTTAAATCAACTATTTGTAAAGCTATTAAACCTTACGACTTAGCTAATAGGTTGGTTGAGATTATGAGCGGAAGGAAAAACGCTGTTAAATCAGATATCCTTCAAACCGGAAAATGGAAAGATTTAATGTTAACTCATGGGTTTTGGATTCGAGGATTTAGTAAAGAGAATGATTTATCATTGCCTGAAGACGATAGAAAATTTAAACCTTTAACAACGAGTTTTAAAGATTTTATTACTTCATTATCGGCAGTTTGTAACATCGGTGTAGGAATCGAAAAGATTGGAGTACGTGAATATGTTGTAATCGAAGATTTAAAGCATTTTTACAACAGAAATGTTACAATCAAACTGCCATTTCAGGTAAAAAATGTAAAACGAAGTACAGACGCTTCAGGTTATTATAAAAGTTTAGAGTTTGGTTACGAAAAAGGTGGAGAGTACGAGGAAGCGATGGGGCTTGACGAATACAATACACGTAACACTTATTCAACTTGTATTCACAAAGTAGATAATGTATTTACAAAGATTTCTAAATATAGAGCTGATAGTTACGGAATTGAATTTGCAAGAAGGAAACCTTTTACTGATTATTCGACAGAAGACACGAACCACGATCAGGATATTTTCTTAATTGACTGTAAAGAGGATCGTATAACTATTAACATCCCGATATTTCCATGGTCTAATAATTCAATTACAATCGAGGTGAGTAAAGTAAGGTTATGGGAAGATGATTTTCAAAATATTTCCACCGGAGTTTATTCGCCAAACACAGCTTTTAATTTAAGATTATCTCCTTTTAATAATCTCTTACGTCATGGTTGGTATTTCGGTTCATCGTTAACTGTTTACCCAGATAAAAAGATACGATACGCAAGTAGTAAAGGAAACAGTACTTTAAAAACGCTTTATGCAGAAAGCGGTGAAATAGTAAATAAAGAGCTAGATCGACCTAGATTCGAACCTGAAGTGATTGAATTTGAACACCAATGTAATTCAGAAATAATGAAAATGGTAGAAGGTAGACAAACTATTTTAGGAAAAGATGTGCGTAACTGTTACGGATTAGTTGAATTTATAAATGAGAATGGAGAACTTGAGCGAGGTTTTTTGATGAGTTTAAAGCCAAACGGAGCGGGCAATTGGAAACTTTTAAAATATTATAAGTAATGGAAAATGAATTATTAAAAATAGAGATAGCTTTATCTGATAATATTCAAATTGACGATTCTTTTATAATTTATCTTAAAGACGAAACAAATGCAAATTATAATATTGCAGCAAATTTTGTTGAAAGAAGAATTGGCAGACAGCAAGTTGAAAGAGGAGTCGATTTACAGACTACTTTAGAAAATATAAAAAAATCATTCGAACTTGATTATGGTTTAAATTTTAATATTGGTGATGTTATTGAAAATAAAATTGAGGTTATTTCTAAAAATCCAGGCTGGAAATACATTGATTCTTTAAAAAATCCTACACTCATGCCGATTGAGTTTGTTCCTATTTTAGTTCCGGTAAACACTTTTAAGATTGAGAAGGTAGAATTTTTACCTTCACCCTTCGACTCATGCTCCATAGTTGTTATTGATATAACTACTAATTTTCCTACAGTGAGATATTGTGTTAATAATGAATGTTTTCAATCTAATTCAAATAGGTTCAATTTTTTTTATTACCGAGGATCAACTTGCAAACTAGATGTGTATGATAACCTAGGAAACAAGTCAACTATAAACATTAAAACCCCTGCATTAATTGAAACTTCCAGCAATCCAGTAACTTTAAGTGTAATTAATGGATTTTCAGGAAGTACCCTGACTGTTAATGTTCCTTTTGCGAATGAATTGTTATACCAATTTTCATTAGATAATATCAATTGGCAACAAAAAAATATTTTTGAAGGACTTTCAAAAGGAAACTATATCCTGTATGTACAGGATAATTTCAGCTGTAAAAAACAATTAAGCTTTACGGTTTTAGAAAACAATTTTGGAAGTCCGTACGCTTTTTTATCTAAAGAAAACTCAATTAGATTCATTGAACCTTTCGAAGGTTACAACACTGATGAAAATAGAAATTTTTGTAATTCAACTGCAAAAATAAACTATGGTTTTATTCAGCAATTTTTAAATTCAGACATCATTACTACTCAATTTAAATCTAACTTTAATGATATTAATATTCACGTGATAGATCAAATATCCGGAAGTATAACTTTTATCCCATTAAACAAGCTTTCAAATAATATTGGATTGAAATCCAAATACAACCAGGTTAAAAAATATAAAATATCAAATACGCAATTTGGAATTTATTTTGAGTCAGGACAAATATTAGACTATGATAATAATAACGTAATTGACTCTTATGAATTAAATGGAAGTTTACCTATTTGGGCAAAACTTGGAAATGTTATTCAAATAGATTCGGCTTATTTTATAATAGAGTCAATTGGTTTTGATGAAAACGTCAATGCGGAGGTTCTGATTTTTAACGGTATCGGACCTACCGTAACACAAAACACGATAGTAGGCTGCGAATATAATAATCAAGATTATGAGGTTTACGAGTTTGTTCTTGATTTATTTCTTTTTAAAGATTCTTCCATTAAAATTGAGATTGTAAATTCAGATCCTAATTTTGGAGAGCATAGATGGATATCAGAAGTTATTGAAACATCTGAAGAATTACTCGGGACTCTTGAAGTAAGATACTTTAACACTACTAATACTAATGTTGTTTACTCAACAGGTATTCAACATTTATTAAGATTGCCTTTTAATACGGTTAAGTCGAACGATTCTGATTCAAATGAAAATTACAAAACAGACACAAACACTACCTTATTAAACTCGGATATATATGAAATCACTGACTTTGAATTCATGCCATTGCCTCTCGAGTTGTACCGAAAGTTAAAAATAGCTTTATCAATGGATTCGGTTTTTATAGATGGGACAGGCTATACCAAGAATTCAGAATTTAATAAAGAGAATTTAGGATCGTCAAATTTATATAGACTTACAGCTTCAATGATAAAGAATGGTTTCGTGTTTAACAGCAATAGAGATAATTCAGAAATAATAACTGACGGTGTAATTAATGTTCCTGGATTGATTGTTTCACAGATTACAGGATATATAGAGTATTAAAAAAAAGGAGCAAATGCTCCTTTTTATTTATTGTTTTATTATTTTAAATTCTTCACCTAAATTTGATTTAATAATATAAATTCCCGGTTTTAAATCTCCCATATTTATTTTTATTTGATTGATGTTTTTATCAAATAAATTAGCCTTCAGTTTTTTATTATTAAGGTCATAAACATCGAAAATAATAGCGTTAGAATTTTCAATTATAACAAAATCACTTGTAGGGTTGGGATAAGCCGTAGCATTAGATCTGTTTGAATTTGTAAAAAAATCATCTGTACTTCTTTTACAATCATAACCGTCATAATTACTTGAAAGACTTACACAGCACCATTCGCTCCATGTGCACTCATCAATTTTTACTCTCCATCTGAAGCATTTGGGATTACTGCCTCCTTGATTATAATAGTGATAACCTGCATCCTCTGTTATAAAGCTATTTGTAGGAACGAAATAATCTATAATTATATTGTCATTTGGATAATTAGTAATTGCACAGCAATTATAATCTTGAGACAATTGAACATGATAATTACCATTTCCAAAAGGATCCCATGTAATTCGATCTTTAACATAATCTATGTTCTCTATAGTATATTTGATCGGAATAGTTTCAATTTTAGGACATTCGCAAACTAAATCAGGACCATCAATACTTGATTCATGATTTAAAACATAAACAAATCCATTTGAAGCTATAAAAGTCGCAATTACATTGAATTCGAATTCACCTATTAAGTTTTGAAAATCAGATGGGTCTACATAGAAACAGAATCTACCGCCATCATAGACACCATTAGAAATATCAATTGTATTAATTACATTACCATTCTGTTTAATCTCTAAAATTAAAGATTGAAGAGTGGATCCTTGTGGTTCTGAATAGTACCCGCAAACTTTGAATTTATCTTTAGGACAAGGGTATTTCATTTCATCTAAATTAACATATCCATAGGTTGGTTTGTCGCATTTTACTTCATTTGTCACATTATCAACATAAGCAACTCCGATATCACCTCCCCATCCACAGTCTGCAGCCAGAAATTGAATTTTAATTCTTTTCCCAATATATTTTTGAGGAATTTTTATCATACCGCAAAACCAATCTTTAGAGAAAAGTAAATCTCTGCTAGGGTTTGATAATAGGGGGTCATTTGTGTCAGCAATTAAACAGAATTGAGTGTTGGGTATTATATTATCTTGTTCATCTAATAATCTGGCTGTAAAAAAAGGCTGGACTTCAAGGTTGTTAAAATGTGGAGAGTCCAATACTGCTAAATAGTCAAAACTAACATATTCTCCTTTTGGAATAAACGTTTTTGTATATGAGCTAATATCCCATAGGTTTGTATTTGTATCATTTAGTCTTATAGCATATTTTCCACCATTTGGGGGTACGGTGTACATTTGAACACCATGATTCAATAATAAAGGTTCATAATTTCCTTGTGAAACCAATGAAACTTTTAAACTAGGATTATCTATCGGATTTGCGCCTATTAAATACATAAATGGCGTTCCAGTAAGCGGAGAAATGTTACATTGGATAGATGTGAACGGAATGTTGTTTTGATTTCTTAGGATTGCGTTTTGTAAAGAAGGCGATCCAGTTTCAAAATTCTCAATTACCTGTGCTGTTGTATTAAAAAATACACCTGAAGCAATTAAAATTAATAATTTTTTAAACATAATTTATAAATTTTTAAGTTAAATTTTGTTTAAAATACAATATTATTCTTTAAGGTGAAATAATTTTTACTAAATATTTTCTGTTCTCTATTTTAAATGTCAATAACTCGCAGGTTAAAGCATACACTTAAAAATAAGATTTATTGATATTAGATTAAATCTTGTTTTTATGGACGCAACAGTAAAATTACTACTAGATAAAGTAACTCAATTAACAAATAAGTTTAATTCAATGACTCTTAATTCTAAAAAGATCCATGAGTTAATCAACACTAATATTCAAGACGGATTATTTATAGCTGTAAGCGATGGGGATCAGACTTTTAAAACAGAGTACAAACCAAGCGAAGTAAGTCCTGACGATATTGAAAACTTGCTTAAAATGGCTTTGAAAGCTGATTTGAATATTCCTTCTTTATATATTGAAGATTCCAAAGGTAATGTTCTAACTACTTTAGATATTTCTTTTATAACTGAAGATTCCGTAAAATACACACCTCAAACTAAAACACCACCAGAACAACAAACCGCCCGCGAAAATATCGATTCTTTAGGAACGTCTCCAAACGGAACGGATAAGCTG
>DERN01000005.1 GCA_002360925.1 Flavobacteriaceae bacterium UBA3339
CCTTTACAGAAATGTAAAGGATTTTTTTGTTTATAATAGTTTTAAATGAGAATTGACTTTCCTTACAATTTGAAACTGTATCCTTATTATTTTCAAAACCGAACAAAATATCTCTCTATATTTGCGAAAAGTATTTTTATGAAGAATATATTTCAGCAAGAAGTTGCTCAAGAAATAGTTGAACGAATCAACAACTTAACAAATCAATCTCAACCTTTATGGGGAACTATGAATGTTGCTCAAATGTTGGCGCATTGTAATGTAACGTACGAAATGGTTTACGATAACATTCATTCAAAACCGAATGGTTTTATGAGATTTATCTTAAAATCTTTTGTGAAACCAAAAGTTGTAAGCGAAAATCCTTATCCAAAAAATAGTCCAACGGCGCCTGCTTTTAAGGTTTCTGCAAGTCAAGATTTTGATAAAGAAAAAAATCGTTTGATTTCATATATGGATCAAACTTTAAAATTGGGAGAATCTGCTTTTGAAGGAAAAGAATCTTTATCATTTGGAAAATTATCTTCGAAGGAATGGAATGCGATGTTTTATAAACATTTAGATCATCACTTGAATCAATTTGGAGTTTAAAAGGGATTCATATTAAAGATTTTTCTAATTATTCCTAATTGAATAAATTTTCGTAAATTGTTTTAAAATCAATAAGATGAAGAATAAAACATTAGTAATAGGAGCATCGGAAAATGTTCAGAGATATTCGAACATGGTGATACGAAGATTGATTCGGCATAAAGAAGAAGTTCGTGCTTTTGGATTAAAAAAGGGAGAAGTTGAAGGAATTGAAATCGTAAATGAATTAGTGAATTATGATGATGTTGATACAGTAACATTATATTTAAATCCACAGAATCAAAAAGCGTATTATGATTATATATTGAGTTTAAAACCAAATAGAGTTATTTTTAATCCGGGAACTGAAAATCCTGAATTTCAAACTTTATTGAAAGAAAACGGAATTCAATTTGAAGAAGCATGTACTTTAGTTCTTTTAAGTACCAATCAATATTAAAAAAAGCGAACATTAAATTTGTTCGCTTTTTGTTTTTTTATGACTAATCAATAAAAGTAGAATTAAAGTGATGAATCCATTTACAATTATAAGTTCGTTATCGAAAACATATCCATTGAATAAAGTTGCAGAATGATTGCTTAAATACAGCGTGATAAAAGGAGATACTAAACACACAAAAGGAACTAATTTATCGAAAACTGATCGTTGTTTAAAAAACATTCCGAAGACGAACAAACCAAGTAAAGGACCATAAGTGTACGATGCAATTTTAAAAATCATACTCACAACCGAAGCGTCATTTATTGCGTTAAATAAAACAATAACTGCAAACATGATAAAGCAAAATGTAAGATGAATCAATTTTCGAACTTTTACATTCTTAGGATTATTAACGTTTTCGGGTTTATCCATTCCTAAAAAATCAATGCAGAACGAAGTTGTTAAAGCGGTTAAAGCCGAATCGGTTGTAGCAAAAGTCGCAGCAATTAAGCCTAAAAGAAATACAATTGCCGGAAATAAAGCTAAATGATGAAAAGCAATTTCGGGGAATAATAAATCGGTTCGTGGTTTTCCGGTCACTAAATCGGTAGGAACTTCAATTCCGTTTGCATTTGCGTAAATATAAAGTAAAGCGCCAACTCCAAGGAAAAAGATGTTAATTAAAACAAAGATTCCGGTAAAAGTGAACATGTTTTTTTGCGCATCTTTAATATTCGAACAGCTTAAATTTTTCTGCATTAAATCTTGATCTAAGCCAGTCATTGCAATTGTTACAAACATTCCGCCTAAAAATTGTTTGATGAAATGGAATCGACTTCCAACAAAATCTTCCCAGAAAAAAATCTTGCTATAACTACTCTCTTTCACTGTTTCAAAAGCTTGAATCATGTTCAAATCTAAACTGTGACAAATAAAAATAATCGTTAAAATAACCGAACTAATCAAGAAAAATGTTTGAAGCGTGTCGGTAATTATAATGGCTTTTAAACCCGATTTATAAGTATAAGCGTAAATTAATGCAAGCGAAATTAATCCGGTTACAGCAAACGGAATGTTGTAATAATCGAACACAAAGCGCTGAAAAACGATGACAACTAAATATAAACGGAAAGCCGAACCAATTGTTCGACTGATTAAAAAGATACCTGCTGCTGTTTTGTAACTGTAAAAGCCTAAACGACGTTCGAAATATTCGTAAATCGAAACTAAATTTAATCTATAATATAAAGGAAGAAGAACGGTTGCTGTGATAATAAATCCGATGGCATTTCCTAAAACAAACTGAAAATACTTGAATTGTTCGCCTGAAGGAGCTCCGACTTCGCCCGGAACCGAAATAAACGTAACGCCAGAAAGCGCAGTTCCAATCATTCCGAATGCAACCAAATACCATTTCGAATTCTTATTAGCCGAAAAAAAAGCAGCATTACTACTGTCTTTTCTACTCACAAAATGCGAAATACCGATTAATACTCCAAAATAAACTACTAGAATCGTTAAGATAACAATGGGCGTCATGTTCTTTTAAGTTTTCTCAAAAGTAACCATTTTATCGGAGTAGTTTCGAAAGCACTTGTGTTTTTTGACCAATTTTTGATTAAATTTGTTTTATGGATTTTCCTTCAAAATTATTAGAAAACGCTGTAAATGAAGTGTCGCAATTACCGGGAATTGGTAAGCGAACCGCTTTGCGTTTGGTGTTGCATTTATTGCGTCAGCCGTTAGAACAAACAACAGCTTTAACAACAGCTTTAGATTTGTTGCGCAATGATATTAAATATTGTAAGAGTTGTCATGCGATTTCAGACACGAATTTATGCGAAATTTGCGATAACGTTTCGCGCGATCATAGTACAATTTGTGTGGTAGAAGATGTTCGTGATGTAATGGCTTTAGAAAATACACAATTGTATAAAGGAATTTACCATGTTTTAGGCGGGAAAATTTCTCCGATGGACGGAATTGGTCCAAGTCAGTTAAACATTCAATCGTTGATTGAAAAAATAAAAAACGGTTCGGTTGTCGAAATCATTTTTGCCTTGAGTTCTACAATGGAAGGCGATACAACCAATTTTTATATTTACCGACAAATTAAAGATCACAATGTGATAACATCGACCATTGCAAGAGGAATTGCTGTTGGAGATGAATTACAATATGCGGATGAAGTGACATTAGGGCGAAGTTTAATGCATCGTGTTCCGTTTGAAACAAGTTTGAAGATTTAGAATTGTATTATTTATATCTTTGACTAGATTTTATATCTCTATCCAAAATTTCAACAGCTTTTGCTTCATCTTTTCTTATCTCTTCTAAACTAAAATTAGGATCGTTTGTTTCAACATAAATTAACTCTTTGCCTTTAAAATAAGTGGTTGTTTTATAAACGTATTTCTTATTCTCTATTTTTTTTATATATTTTACAAGTTGATTATCTTTAAAATATAAACTAAAATACAAATCTTCGTGTTTTCTTTTATTCAAGTAATTGTCTCCATACCAATAATTAAAATATTGATTATTATTTTTATTCCAAGCGGTATAATAACTAAATCCGCCAATAGTTCTTCGAAATAACTTTAATTTTTTCTTTGTTATCAAACCACTGGCTTGTTTATTGTATAATTCAGATTCCAAACTACCTTGTTCATAATCATAAATGTATTTTTCGATAGATTGAATATATGAAAGCGAATCTGTTTGAGAATATATACAATTACTTAGTAAAAAACACAATATCAGTAAGACTGGTTTCATTTATTCTGATTTTAAATGAATGTAGTGAAAATAACTTTTAAATGATAATAATTTATGATTATTAAAAATAATATATTTTACTCCTTTGTGCGGTTTTGACTTTGGTTTCTTGTAAGAAAGGCGAAGCTAATTATAATGAAAAATCTTCGGCTTCGGAAGTTTTAGATATTGAGTTTCCTGAATCGGCAGCAACAGATAAAGCTTCTTCTCCTGAAGTTACTGAACAAAAGATTATTAAAAACGGAAAGCTTCGTTTTGAAACCGCTGATTTAGATAAAACCGCAAATCAAATATTTTAACGGTAAAAAAATACAAAGGGCAAATTCAATCCGATAGCGAATCAAAAGGATATAATGCTGTAAGTCGTGATATGGTTATTCGAGTTTCGAATAGTGATTTCGAAAATCTTTTGCAAGAAGTAAGTTCAGACGTTAAATATTTTGATCAGAAAGAAATTTCTTCCGAAGATGTTACCGAACAATTTATTGATATTGAGGCACGTTTAAAAGCTAAAAAGGAATTAGAAAATTGTTATCTCGAGTTGCTTAAAAAAGCCAATAAGATTTCGGAAATTCTGGAAATTGAAAAAGAATTGGTTGTAATTAGAGAAGAAATTGAATCAAAACAAGGACAATTGAATTATCTGCAAAATAAAGTAGCGATGTAACGGTTTCGTACGGTTCAAAAATGTGGAATGCGATAAAAGGCGGTATTAGCTGGATTCCAGGATTCTTTTTAGGTTTACTTTATATTTGGCCTTTGTTTACTATTGGTGGATTCCTATTCTATTATCTGTGTAAAAGAAGAAAACGTAAGCTTGAAAATAAATAAAAAACTATCAGGGACTTACACCAAAAGAATGAGAATGGTATACAGAAAGTACATTTATGTCATTCCGTGCTTGACATGGAATCGCATTACTATCTAATTTTGTGAGATACTGAAACAAGTTCAGTATGACAATGACAATTAAAACTTGCTATAATCTTACCGATAATCATTATAATAAAAAAACGAGGAAATTAATTTCCTCGTTTTTTTATTATATAATTCGTTCCGAAACGTAATCTAGTTTTACAGATGGATATTTACTTTGCGTCATTTGAATCGAGAAATCCGAATCGGCTAAGAAAACCAATTGTCCTGATTTGTCTTTTGCCAAGAACTTTTGTTTTACGCGTTTAAATTCGGCAAATTCTTCATTTTTAGGATCCTCAGGTCTAACCCAACATGCTTTAAAAGCAGGGAAGTTTTCATAGTTACATTTTGCTCCATATTCGTGCTCTAAACGATATTGAATTACTTCGTATTGAAGTGCTCCAACGGTTCCAATTACTTTTCGCCCGTTTAGTTCTAATGTAAATAACTGGGCAACACCTTCGTCCATTAATTGATCGATTCCTTTTTCTAATTGTTTCGATTTCATTGGATCGGCATTGTTGATGTATCGGAAATGCTCAGGAGAGAAAGAAGGAATTCCACGGAAATTCATCAATTCTCCTTCTGTTAACGTATCACCAATTTTAAAGTTTCCGGTATCGTGTAATCCTACAATATCTCCGGCGTACGAAATATCAACAATTTCTTTTTTCTCAGCAAAAAACGCATTCGGAGAAGAAAACTTTAAATTCTTTCCTAAACGAACGTGCATATAAGGTTTGTTTCGTTCAAAAGTTCCTGATACAATTTTAATGAAAGCCAAACGGTCGCGATGTTTAGGATCCATATTTGCGTGAATTTTAAACACAAATCCTGAAAATTTATTTTCGTCGGGTTGAACCAAACGAGTATCGGATTCTTTTGGGCGAGGCGAAGGAGCGATTTGAATAAAGCAATCTAACAATTCGCGAACTCCGAAATTGTTTAAAGCCGAACCAAAAAATACAGGCTGTAAATCTCCGTTAATATAAGCTTCACGATCAAAATCAGGATAAACTTCTTCGACCAATTCCAATTCTTCTCTTAAATTCTTGGCACTTTTAATACCAATTAAATTGTCTAATTCATCAGATTGTAAATCGCTAACAGTCAAAACATCGTGAATGTTTTTCTTTCCATCTTCAGAAAACAAATTAATGTTGTTTTCCCAAATATTGTAAATACCTTTAAAGTCTTGTCCCATTCCAATAGGAAACGATAAAGGCGTAACCGTTAATTTTAGTTTTTGTTCTACTTCATCTAACAAATCGAAAGCATCTTTTCCTTCGCGATCTAATTTGTTGATAAAAACAATCATCGGAATATTACGCATTCTACAAACTTCGACTAATTTCTCTGTTTGTTCCTCAACACCTTTTGCAACGTCAATCACCACAATTACAGAATCTACGGCAGTTAAAGTTCTAAATGTATCTTCGGCAAAATCCTTGTGTCCCGGTGTATCCAGAATGTTGATTTTTTTGTCTTTATAGTTAAATGCTAAAACCGAAGTTGCTACCGAAATTCCTCTTTGGCGCTCAATTTCCATGAAATCGGAAGTCGCTCCTTTTTTTATCTTGTTACTTTTTACGGCTCCAGCTTCTTGAATTGCACCACCAAACAAAAGCAATTTTTCTGTCAATGTTGTTTTTCCGGCATCGGGATGGGCAATTACACCAAAGGTTCTTCTGCGTAAAATTTCGTCTTTAAAGCTCATTATTCTATCTTTAGGACTGCAAAAATAGGATTTTATTGTGTGATATTAAAACATATTTCTTGAACAGAACAATCGATTACGGAATATAATTTGTGTAGGTGCAGGCTTTTTTTAACTTTGTGAAATCAATTGATTGAATGATAATGAAACTCATAAAAACAACTTCTTATCTTTTTTTACTGACTTTTTTTAATTCGTTACAGGCTCAGAAACCAACCGATGTTTTGGTAACGATTAACGATAGTATTTATCATGTTGCCGATTTTGAACGATTGTACACAAAGAATATCGATATTATTGCAGATGAATCTCAGAAAGATGTTTCGAATTATTTTGAATTATATAAATCGTATAAAGTGCGTTTGCAAGATGCTTATGAAGCTGAATTAGATAAAACCGATTCGTATAAGCAAGAATTTAATGTTCATAGAAAGCAATTGGCAGAAAAATATTTTATCGATGAAAAAAAGTTAGATCAATTGGTTGAGGAAGCTTTGGAACGATCGGATTATGAAGTAAAAGCTTCGCATATTTTATTTGCTGTAAATGAATTTGCGCAACCTTCTGATACGTTAAAAGTCTATGAAAAGGCAATGGAAGTTCGTAATGAATTACAAAAAGGACTTTCGTTTGAAGAAGCTGCTTTAAAATATTCTGACGATTTAAGTGCCAAATCAAACAAAGGAAATTTAGGTTATTTCTCGGTTTTTAGAATGGTTTATCCGTTCGAAAGTGCGGCTTACAATACAAAAGTTGGTTCTGTTTCATTGCCAATTCGTTCTAATTTCGGTTATCATTTAATTAAAGTTTACGATAAACGCCCAACGCAAGATATTAAAACCATTGCGCATATTTTGGTAAAGACAAAAGATGAAAATGCCGAAGAACCTAAAAAGAAAATCAACACATTATATGCACGCTTGAAATTAAGCGAACGTTTTGGAGATACTGTTTTACATTTTTCGGAAGATGAGCATAATCGGGAAAAAGGGGGCGTTATCGGAGTTTACACAGAAGGCGGAATCGATATAAAAGGAATTTCGGATGTGGTCTATAATTTGAATTCAAAAAATGCTTATTCAAAACCTTTTTTTAGTCAATATGGTTGGCATATTGTAGCTGTTACCGATATAAAAGAAAAACCTACGAAAGAAACGTTACGTCCGAATTTTTTAAGAAGAATTAAAACTGATGAACGTTCAAAAGTTTTAGAAAAAGATTTGATTTTGCATTTAAAAGAGCTTTACAATTTTAAATCGGACGATGAAAAGATTAAAGAAACTGCAAAACTTTTAGAGCGCGAAGAATTATTTAACGAACCCGAAATTGCACTAAATGAAAAAACAGAACAAATTGTAGCTTCTTTTGGTTCGCAAACTATCACTTCGAAAGATTTGTTGCAAGAATTATATTCAAATCCAAAAGAATATGCTTCGATAAAAACTGATGAGGAAGTTTTGTTAAAGGTTTTCGATACTTATTCGCTAAAGAAATTAAAACAACAATACGATTATGATTTAGAGAAAAAGTTTCCTGATTTCGCTCAAACTATGCAAGACTATAAAGAAGGATTGATGTTGTTTGATTGGTTAGAACAAAAAGTCTGGAATCGGGGAATGAATGATTCAATTGGACAAAAAAACTATTTCGAAAAGCATAATTCGCAATATAAAGATCCAGCATATTTTATTGGCGAAGTGTATGTTTTTAAAAACAAATCAGACGCTAAAACATATAGTAAATTATTAAACATAAAATATCCTGTAAAAGAAGACGATTTTCCGATGGAATATAAATATCAAGGACGTTTCTTCTTAGACGATAA
Organism: Flavobacteriaceae bacterium UBA3339; assembly: GCA_002360925.1. GTDB lineage: Bacteria > Bacteroidota > Bacteroidia > Flavobacteriales > Flavobacteriaceae > Flavobacterium. Next base: position 8,251 of record DERN01000005.1, read on the forward strand.
ACGTTTGCCGAAAAATATCAATTTGGATAAAATCGAAAAAAGTGTTTTAAAACACAATAATCTTTATTATGCGTTTTTGGTTCGGGATAAGAAAAAGGCGACTCATCAGAATTACGAAGACGTAAAAAGTAAAGTTCTGTCCGATTATCAGAAAGAAATAGAAGATACGTATACAAATAAACTAATTCAAGAAGCTAAAATCGATACAAATGAGGCGGTTTTGAATCAGTTAAAACACAAATACAGCAAAAAAAGTCTTAATTAAAATTAAAAAAACATAAAAGTTAGTCGTAGCTATGTATCTTTGCTTCGATTTGTCAATATTAATCAATAAACATGAAATCATTTCTTAAAAACACTTTAGTAGCAATTTTGGCTATATTAGGTTTTGCAAATTTACAAGCGCAAGAATCGGCAAAAAAACGTATTGATGGAGTTGTAGGAGTTGTAGGAGATTACGTTATTTTAGATTCGGATATCGATAATGGTTTGATTGAAGCCAAAGCAATGGGGTATTCTTCAACAGACCTTACAAGATGCCGAGTGTTTGGTACTTTGTTAGAAACCAGATTATTTACGCATCAGGCTATTCAGGATAGTATTGTAATTGCCGACGATGAAATTAATTCTCGTATGGATGAACAAATTGATCGTATGGTTGAACAAGTTGGTTCTGTTGACAATGTCGTTAAATATTACAATAAAAAAAACTACGAAGATTTTAGAGAATATTTCTTCGATATTATGAAGCAAAACCAGTTAGCATCACGTATGCAAAATAAATTGGTTAGTGAAGTAACAATTACTCCGGAAGAGATTCGTCAGTTTTATAACAAAATTCCTAAAGATTCGCTTCCAATGGTTGGTGATGAAATCGAATTAGCTGAAATTGTGATGAAACCCGAAATTACAAAAGAACAACGTCAGGCAACAATAGATAAATTAAATGAAATTAGACAGGATGTTTTAGACGGAGCTTCTTTTGCAAGTAAAGTATATATGTATTCTGAAGATACAAATTCCTTAAAAGCAGGAGGTTTTTTTGTTCTAAATAAGAAATCACAATATGTGAAAGAATTTAAAGATGTTGCTTTTTCAATGCGAGAAGGAGAAGTTTCTAAACCATTTGAAACAGAATATGGATTTCATATTATTCATTTAGAACGAATAAATGGAAAAAATCTCGAGGTTCGACACATATTAATATCGCCAAAACCGACAGAAGAAGCGATGGAAAAAGCAAAAACAGAATTAGATAATTTACGTATTCGTATTTTAAACAAAGAAATTACTTTTGCCGATGCAGCTCGTCAATATTCTCAAGAAAAGGAGACGAGAAATAATGGAGGTGTGATGATGGATGCAAACGGAGAAACTCGTTTTGAATTAAACAGAATGGAAGATCGCATTTTGTATGCTATGGTTAACAATTTACAATTGAATGAAATTTCGCAAACTACAATGGTTGTAAATCCGCAAACAAATTTAGTTGGTTATAAGATAGTTCAGCTTACAAATAAAATTCCGGAACATGCTGCTGATTTTTCTAACGATTATATGAAGATTCGTTTTGCAGCATTAAAGGAAAAACAAAATGAAGAAATCGGAAAATGGATGAGTAAAACAATCGACGATACTTATATTTACATTAACGATGATTATAAAAATTGTGATTTTAGAAGCAATTGGAATAAAAACTAAAAACCAAAGCCTTTCAGTACTTGAAAGGCTTTTTTGTTTATTTAGCATTTTTAAGTATTAATTTATGTTTTTATATCAAAAAAAGATTAGATTTTTTTGTTATCTCTATTCTTAAAGGTTGTTTTGTTGAGGAAAAAACGTTAAAAAAGAATAATTACAAATAATAATTCTTTAAAATCAATGTTTTATTAAAAATTTTTGAATTTCAAAACCTTTTCGTATTTTTGTACCATCATTTAAAATGATAATGATTTGTTATAAATTCTAATTTATTTTAAAATCGAAGCAAAGTCATTATTAACTATAGAAACAAAACAATTAAATAATTTTAGGTTGGTTATAAAAGCACTTAATGCTAAAAATCGACCGTTAATAACAACAGAACAATTATGAGTCTTTACCAAGAGTATCTTAACGAGATTGAAGAAAGAAAAGGTCAAGGTTTACATCCAAAACCAATTGATGGTGCAGAATTACTAAGTGAAATCATTAATCAAATTAAAGATGTTAACAACGAATACCGCGAGGATTCTGTTAAATTCTTTATCTATAACACGTTGCCAGGAACAACTTCTGCTGCAGGTGTAAAAGCAAAATTTTTAAAAGAGATTATTTTAGGAGAAGCTACAGTTGCTGAAATTACACCAACTTATGCTTTTGAATTATTATCTCATATGAAAGGAGGACCATCTATCGAGGTTCTTTTAGACTTAGCTTTAGGAAATGACGAAGCAACTGCAAAACAAGCTGCTGAAGTTCTTAAAACACAAGTTTTCTTATACGATGCAGATACAGCTCGTTTAGCTGATGCTTTTAAAGCAGGAAATGCTATTGCAAAAGATATTTTAGAAAGTTATGCAAAAGCGGAGTTCTTTACTGAATTACCAGCAGTTGCTGAAGAAATTAAAGTAGTTACTTACATCGCTGCTGAAGGAGATATTTCAACGGATTTATTATCTCCGGGTAACCAAGCGCACTCTCGTTCTGATAGAGAATTGCATGGTCAATGTATGATTACGCCAGCTGCTCAAGCGGAAATTAAAGCATTACAAGCACAACATCCAGATGCTTCTGTAATGTTAATCGCTGAAAAAGGTACAATGGGTGTTGGTTCTTCTCGTATGTCAGGTGTTAACAACGTGGCTTTATGGACAGGAAAACAAGCATCGCCTTATGTTCCTTTCGTAAATATTGCACCAATTGTTGCAGGTACAAACGGAATTTCTCCAATTTTCTTAACAACTGTTGATGTAACAGGTGGTATCGGAATCGATTTGAAAAACTGGAAAAAACAAGTTGATGCTAACGGTGATGTAGTACGTAACGAAGCAGGTGATCCTGTTTTAGAAGAAGTTTATTCAGTTGCTACAGGTACTGTTTTAACAATCAATACAAAAACTCAAAAATTATACAATGGAGACCAAGAGTTAATTGATATTTCAAGATCATTGACTCCTCAAAAAATGGAATTTATCAAAGCGGGAGGTTCTTACGCAATCGTTTTTGGAAAAAAAATCCAAACATTTGCTGCTCAAACTTTAGGTATCGAAGCTCCAACAGTTTTCGCTCCTTCAAAAGAGATTTCAAACGATGGTCAAGGTTTAACTGCAGTTGAAAAAATCTTCAATAATAATGCAGTAGGATCTACTCCAGGAAAAGTTTTACACGCTGGTTCTGACGTTCGTGTTAAAGTAAACATCGTAGGTTCTCAGGATACAACTGGTTTGATGACATCGCAAGAGTTAGAAGCAATGGCTGCTACGGTTATCGCTCCAACAGTTGATGGTGCTTATCAATCAGGATGTCACACAGCTTCAGTTTGGGATAAAAAAGCACAAGCAAATATTCCTAAATTGATGAAATTTATGAATGATTTCGGTGTAATTACAGCGCGTGACCCTAAAGGTGAATATCATGCAATGACTGACGTTATCCACAAAGTTTTAAATGATATTACAATCGACGAATGGGCGATTATCATTGGTGGTGACTCACACACACGTATGTCTAAAGGTGTTGCTTTTGGTGCCGATTCAGGAACTGTAGCTTTAGCTTTAGCAACTGGTGAAGCATCTATGCCAATTCCAGAATCTGTAAAAGTAACATTCAAAGGAGAAATGAAAGAACACATGGATTTCCGTGATGTGGTTCACGCTACTCAAGCGCAAATGTTGAAACAATTTGATGGTGAGAATGTATTCCAAGGTCGTATCATTGAGGTACACATCGGTACATTATTAGCGGATCAAGCGTTTACATTTACAGACTGGACTGCAGAAATGAAAGCGAAAGCATCTATCTGTATTTCTCAAGATGATACATTAATCCAATCGTTAGAAATTGCTAAATCTCGTATTCAAATCATGATCGAGAAAGGAATGGATAACAAAAACCAAGTGTTACAAGGATTAATCGATAAAGCAAACAAACGTATCGAAGAAATTAAATCGGGTGCTAAACCTGCTTTAACTCCAGATGCAAATGCAAAATATTACGCGGAAGTAGTAATTGACTTAGATATTATCGAAGAGCCAATGATTGCCGATCCAGACGTAAACAATGCTGATGTTTCTAAACGTTATACACATGATACAATCCGCGATTTAACTTATTACGGTGGTGATAAACACGTAGATTTAGGTTTCGTAGGTTCTTGTATGGTTCACAAAGATGATTTGAAAATCGTTTCTCAAATGTTACGTAACGTAGAAAAAGCGAATGGTAAAGTTGAGTTCAAAGCTCCTTTAGTTGTTGCGGCACCTACTTACAATATCATCGACGAATTGAAAGCGGAAGGTGATTGGGAAATGTTACAAAAATACTCAGGATTTGAGTTTAGTGACTTATTACCAAAATCTACTGCGCGTACAGAATACGAAAACATTATGTACTTAGAGCGTCCTGGTTGTAACCTTTGTATGGGTAACCAAGAAAAAGCGGAAAAAGGAGATACAGTAATGGCAACATCTACACGTTTATTCCAAGGTCGTGTGGTTGAAGACCGTGATGGTAAAAAAGGAGAATCTTTATTAGCATCAACTCCAGTAGTTGTTTTATCAGCAATTTTAGGACGTATTCCTTCTATCGAAGAGTACAAAACTGCTGTAGAAGGTATCAACTTAACAAAGTTTAAACCAATTTCTATGAACTAATCGTTCGTACAAAAGAATATATAAAACGAGGTAATCTATATAGGTTACCTCGTTTTTATTTTAATTATATAAAAAATACGATTTTTTATTCAACTTGTTTAAGAGTGCTAACCGCAATTCTGTTCCATGCATTAATCGTTACAACCGCCATAATTATTTTAGCAATATAATGTTCGTCAAAAATTGCAGAAGCTTTATTGTAAGTTTTGGTGCTTAATCCGTTTTTATTTATTAAAGTTACTTCTTCAGTAATTGCCAATAAAACTTTTTCTTCTTCTGTAAAAAGATCCGTTTCGCGCCAAGCATTCAACAAAAAAATACGCTGCGTTGTTTCGCCTTGTTTTAAAGCTTGCGATGTATGCATATTAATACAAAATGCACAACCGTTTATTTGCGAAGCTCTAATTTTAATCAATTCCAAATGCGTTTTAGACAAGCCCGAGTTTACAATATAGTTTTCTAAACCAAACATAGCTTTGTACGCATTTGGTTCTAATTTCTGAATATCAATTCTATTTTCCATCTTTATATTTATTAAGTTGAGTACAAAGTTAAGATCGCAAAATGTAAAAAATCTTAAACCAGTTTAAGGCTTCGATTTCTTTTTAATTTCACTTAAATATTCTGGAGTCATATTTAAATACGAAGCTAAAATATGTTGCGGAATTCTGTTTGTGAACTCAGGGAAATGATCATTAAAATGATGATAAAATTCATCTCTTTTAAAATCGAAAAGATATTTTGTTCTTAATAATGAAGCGGAGTAAGCACGTTGAAAGATCTGTCTGAAATAACGTTCCAGTTTAGGAAATTCTTGAAGAAGTTTTTCCTGATTCACAAAATCAATTTCCAAAACCTCTGTATCTTCAAGAGCCTGAATGGTGAAATCGGTTTTATGCTGATTCTCAAATGCATTATAATCTGTAATCCACCAATTTTCAATTGCAAATTGAATCGTTTGTTCAGCTCCTTTATCGTTCAGAAAAAATAATCTTAAACAACCTTTTTTAACAAAGTAATGATGTTTGCAAAAAGAATCGGCAGTCACGAGATTTTGTCTTTTTCTGAATTTCTTTTGGTCGAAATAATCCAAAATAACAATTTCTTCTTCCGCAGAAATAATAACGTATTTTTTTAGATGATCTATTAAACGATTAGACATATTTCAAGAAAATTATGATTTTTTAATTCGTTAAAAGTCTATTAACATAGGTTTTACTAATGCAATTTATTACATTTTTAATAAGTTAGAATGGTTTTAAATTATATTCGTTAACATGGTTTAAGAATTTATGATAGAAAAAAGCAGTAAATTGGGTTGTTCTAAATAAACTAAAATAAATAAAACAATATTATGGCATTCGACATTGAAATGATTAAAAAAGTGTACGAAAACATGCCTGCTCGCGTAGATAAAGCACGTGAATTGGTAGGTCGTCCGTTAACACTTTCTGAAAAGATTTTATATTCACATTTATGGGAAGGAACTCCTTCTACTAAATTTGAAAGAGCAAAAGATTATGTAGATTTTGCTCCGGATCGTGTGGCTTGTCAAGATGCTACTGCACAAATGGCGTTATTGCAATTTATGCATGCCGGAAAAGAAAAAGTTGCGGTTCCTACAACCGTTCATTGCGATCACTTAATTCAAGCAAAAGTAGGAGCAGAGAAGGATTTAGCTGTTGCAAATTCACAATCTAAAGAAGTTTTTGACTTTTTATCATCGGTTTCGAATAAATACGGAATTGGATTCTGGAAACCGGGAGCAGGAATCATCCATCAAATTGTATTAGAAAATTATGCATTTCCGGGGGGAATGATGATTGGAACCGATTCGCATACTGTAAATGCGGGTGGTTTAGGAATGTTGGCAATTGGTGTTGGCGGAGCCGATGCGGTAGATGTAATGTCGGGAATGGCTTGGGAATTGAAGTTTCCGAAATTAATCGGAGTTAAATTAACAGGGAAATTAAATGGTTGGACAGCTCCGAAAGATGTTATTTTAAGAGTTGCCGATATTTTGACTGTAAAAGGAGGAACAGGAGCTATTGTTGAATATTTTGGCGAAGGTGCAACTTCTATGTCTTGTACAGGAAAAGGTACGATTTGTAATATGGGAGCTGAAATTGGTGCAACAACTTCGACTTTTGGATACGACGATTCAATGAGAAGATATTTAAATGCAACAGGTCGTGCCGATGTGGTAGAAGCAGCTGATAAAGTTGCTGAATATTTAACGGCAGATGCTGAGGTTTACGCAAATCCTTCTCAATATTTCGATCAATTAATCGAAATTAATTTATCTGAATTAGAACCATATATTAACGGACCTTTTACACCAGACAGAGGAACTCCGGTTTCTAAAATGAAAGAAGAGGCTGCTAAAAACGATTGGCCTTTAAAAGTAGAATGGGGATTAATCGGATCTTGTACCAATTCGTCTTACGAAGATATGTCGCGCGCTGCTTCAATTGTTGAGCAAGCAGTTGCTTTAGGAATTTCTCCAAAAGCAGAATTCGGGATCAATCCAGGATCAGAACAAATTCGTTATACAATCGAAAGAGACGGAATTATCGAAACTTTCGAAAAAATGGGAACAAAAGTGTTTACAAATGCTTGCGGACCTTGTATTGGACAATGGGATCGTGAAGGAGCCGATAAACAAGAAAAAAATACGATTGTACATTCATTTAACCGTAATTTTTCGAAGCGTGCCGACGGAAATCCAAATACGCATGCTTTCGTAACATCTCCAGAAATGGTAGCTGCTTTGGCAATTTCGGGACGATTAGATTTTAATCCAATTACAGATAAATTATTGAACGATAACGGACAAGAAGTGATGTTACAAGCTCCGAAAGGAGACGAATTGCCAACTAAAGGTTTCGATGTAGAAGATGCAGGTTTTCAGGCACCAGCTGCAGACGGATCAAATGTTCAGGTTGTTGTAAATCCAGAATCTTCTCGTTTACAATTGTTAGAACCTTTCCAACCTTGGGATGGAAAAAACATTACCGGAGCTAAATTATTAATCAAAGCTTTCGGAAAATGTACAACAGATCATATTTCTATGGCTGGACCTTGGTTACGTTTCCGTGGGCATTTAGATAATATTTCGAACAATATGTTGATTGGTGCAGAGAATGCGTTTAATGGAAAAACGAATTCTGTAAAAAATCAATTAACAGGAACTTATGGTGAAGTACCGGCGGTACAAAGAGCCTATAAAGCTGAAAATATTCCGTCTATTGTGGTTGGAGATCACAATTATGGTGAAGGTTCTTCGCGAGAACACGCTGCAATGGAACCACGTCATTTAGGAGTAAAAGCAGTTTTGGTGAAATCGTTTGCTCGTATTCACGAAACCAACTTAAAGAAACAAGGTATGTTGGCTTTAACATTTGCCAATGAAGCAGATTATGATAAAATTCAAGAAAACGATACAATCAATTTCTTAGATTTGACAGATTTTGCTCCAGGAAAACAATTAACGTTAGAATTTGTTCATTCTGATGGATCTAAAGACATTATTATGGCAAATCATACATATAATGATTCGCAAATTGAATGGTTTAAAGCAGGTTCTGCATTAAACTTAATTGCGGCAGGGAAATAATTTTTTTGCTATTTAAAAATAAAACGCCATCTAATTTTAGATGGCGTTTAGTTTTTAATAAAAATCACGATATTTACAAGACATTTAGATTATATGACATTTTTAGAAGGAATATTGTTCGTTGTTGGAATTTCAATGCTTTGCTTTTTGGTTACGATTATTGTTTTGGCAAATCGGAAACGTTTTTTTCGTGTAATTACACTTAATACATTGCTTTTTGTGGGATATTGCTTTGTCGCGTATCATTACGAAACGTTTTTCTCTAAAGACATTTTTGGAAAAGGACGCATTATATTTCTACTTACTTGCGTTGTACTTCATTCAATTATTTCGTTAATTATTGTAATCCGAAGTGAAAAAATATACGTTCCTTTTTTAAATGAGAATATTGAGGAAGAGAAGGAAGAATGATGTGTTTATCTTAATTAAAATAAGTCTTTTGTTTTTTTTTTGATATATTAAGTAATGTTAAAATGAATAAAGTTTAAAAAAAAATAAAATTATAACATTTATTTTAGATTTTGCTTTTTACATTTGTTTTCATAAAATTAATTAAATGAAAAGAGATTTATATAAGTTTAAAAAAATTCTTGGAGGGTTTATTCTAGGTGTGACTTTGTTTGTTAACTGTAATAGCAATCTTTATGCTAATGTTATCAATATAACTAAAATAAATAGTCGAGAGTTACCTAAACCTGTTTTTCAAAATACTTATGGAACGTTCGATGTAGATTTTTCTAATTTTCAGATGACAACAGATAGCTTTGTAGCTAATCTGAATACTTATTTTGATCTTGACAAAAATCATCGATTTGAACTAGTTCGCGAAATTAATGATAAAGAAACAGGTTTTAATCATTATAGTTATCAACATTATTATAAAGATTTTAAAGTTGAAGGAGATATTGTTTTTGTTCACTCTAAGAATGGAAATGTTGTAACTATAAATGGTCAAATTTTAAATATTTCTAATCTTAATACATCAGCTTCAATCGATAATGAAAAAGCAACTCAAATAGCTTTAAGGTTACTAGAAGGAAATGAGCAATTGATTGCTTCAGAAGTAGACCAGTTGATTATAAAAGCGATTAATCAAGATGAAGTGACTTTAAAATTAGCAAAAAAACTAAATGTTGTTTCTTATTCACCATTAAAAAGTTTTGATGTATATATTGATGCACAATCAGGAGAAATAATCGATTCGTTTAATAAGATTCATACAGCTGACACACCGTCAACAAGCGCAACTTATTTTAGAGGAAGTCAATCTATTACAGTTGACTCTTATAGTGGAGGGTATAGATTAAAAGATAATACTAGAAATATCCATACTCGTAATGCTGCAAATTGGACAGGAGGAATGAATTCTTCAACAGGAGAATTATCGGGAAATATTACAGAATACAACAATGCTACTGCAAATTTTACAAATACTACAATGAAACCTGCTGTAGAGGTTCATTGGGGAATGAGTAAAACTTACGATTATTATAAAAATATTCACAACAGAAATAGTTATGATAATAAAGGTTCTATTATTAGAAACTATTATAATCCCCCTTCAAAACTTTTCGATGGGGTAAATGCAGGTGCTTATGATAATCAAGGTGTTGTTGCGATGCTTTACGGTAACGGAATGGGAGATGTAGGCGCAGGAATGCAACAAGTTTCTCACCCTGTAGTTGCTTTAGATGTTGCTGGTCATGAATATTCTCATTTAGTGATTGGAAGAAATGGTACAGGAGGCTTAAATTATAAAGGAGAATCAGGCGCATTAAATGAATCTTTTGCAGATATATTTGGAACGGCAATTGAATTTTATGTTAATAATAAGCCTAATTGGACTATAGGTGAAGGGTTATGGAATTTATCTGTTATAACGCCTAATTATATGAGAAGTATGTCGGATCCTAATTCAGCTCCTGCAATTATTGATGCACAACAGCCAGATACATATAAAGGAAAATATTGGGCAAATACAGCGTCTGCTGTTGACGATGGAGGAGTGCATACAAATAGTGGAGTAGGTAACTTCTGGTTTTATTTATTAAGCGAAGGCGGATCAGGTGTTAATGATATTGGAAATAATTACGATGTAGTTGGTATTACAATTAATAAGGCAGAAAAAATTGCTTATAAAGCTTTAATGACAGGTTTAACACCTTCAGCAACCTATTTCGATGCTTTTAATGCTACTAAACAAGCTGCTGCTAGTTTATATGGTGCTGGTTCAAATGAATGGAATCAAGTTGTAAATGCTTGGTACGCTGTTGGAATTGGTAATGCTCCAGCTTCGAATCAAAATGTTGAAATGAAAACAAAATTAAATGTTTATCCAAATCCGGTTATAGGAGATGAATTTACTATCGATTCAAATTTAGAAGAGCAGACCACTGTAGAGATGTTTGATTTAACAGGAAAACAAATAATATCTCCAAGAATCATAGAAGGTTCAATAATTATTAATGTTCAAAATTATAATTCGGGAATTTATATTTTAAAATTTAAATCTACCAAAGGGGAATATTCTCATAAGTTGATAATTAAATAATTTAATTTAGACTTTGAATCTCAGGGTGATTTCCTTCGCATCGACAGATAAAGAGTATGTAAAAAGATAGAAATTGAAAAAAGAGCTTTCATTCGAAAGCTCTTTTATTAGTTTTATTATGTATTAATTCTTTGATTCTCAAAAGCACTAAAAAAACTTTCAAAGAAAGGTTATAAAATATTTGGTTGTAGTTAAAAAGAGTGTTTATATTTGCAACCTCAAAACAGAGAAACGTTCATAGAAAGCTTATCAACGTACGAAAAAAATAATTCAAAATAAATTTGGATTATGACAGAAAAGGTTTTTATCTTTGCAGTCCGTTCTGTAAAATAGGGGCGATTAGCTC
>DERN01000012.1:0-35542 GCA_002360925.1 Flavobacteriaceae bacterium UBA3339
GGATGTATATGTCTCGAAAATGACAAAAGACGGATTGTTTCAAGAGGTTCAAAACCTAGGTGAACCGATCAACTCAAACTCGGACGATTTTGCTTACTATATCGATTACAGTAGTAAAGAAGGTTTCTTTTCGAGCAACCGCACCGGAGGAAAAGGAAACGATGATCTTTACGGATTTGTGGAAACAAGAGCATTGAACGTTTGTAAGCAAGACCTTCGTGTATGGGTGGTTAATGGTAAAACGCGTAACATGATAGCGGATGCAACAGTGACTTTATACGATGCATATTACAACGAAAAAGGTATTTCGAGTCAGGCTTCAGCTAGCGGTTATGCATTCAATACGGATTATGATTGCGATGCAAAATACCGATTAAAAGTAGAGAAGGAAGGCTTTGTAACGGTTGAAGAAATGGTTACGATGGGCGTGGAAAGTGGGTTGACAGAGAAAACGATCACACTATATCCTCGAAAAGTAGAAGTAAAACCAAAAGACGATTTGTTTAAAGTGTTGAGTCTGAAACCGATTTATTTTGATTTTGACAAAGATAATATCCGTGAAGATGCTGCTTTAGAATTAGCAAAAGTTGTGGAAGTATTGAGAGATTATCCTAGAATGAAAATCGATGTTCGTTCACATACGGATAGTCGTGGATCTGATGCTTACAACTTAAAGCTATCACAGCGCAGAGCGAAATCAACGGCTGAGTGGATGATGGCACAAGGTATCGATTCTTCGAGAATCACGTACAAAGGTTATGGTGAAACACAATTAGAGAATCGTTGTAAAAACGGAGTGAAATGTTCGGATACTGAACACGAAGAAAACCGTAGATCCGAGTTTATTGTAACGGAGATGTAATAATTTAATTATATTAATAAATAAAACCGGAGTTACTTAATAAAAGAGCTCCGGTTTTTTAATTTAGCAGTGAAAAAAAGTCTTATCACTCTTTATAATTTGTAATAGTCCATTTTGCCATATGCCAATTCACTTTGTAAGGATAAGCTTCGTAAAACGAATTGTCTTCATTTCTTGAATACCCCTTTTCAGAATCTTTTTTTGCTTCTTTCATCAAGATTTCTACCTTGTTTTGATCTTCATTTAAGTGTAATAAACAAATTCCTTTATAGTATTTTGCGTCAGAAAATTCTACATATTCTGCTAAAGATTTATCGAAATAAGAAATAGCTCGAGCATAATTTCGTAATTCATATTGAATAATTCCCATATAGACCAAATCTAAATAATGAATCCACGATTCGCCGCGTTCTTTTATTGTTCGATCAAAATCGCTTTGTAAAATTTGTTCTGCTTTTTTAAACTCGTTCAATTGCAAGTAACATAAAGAAAAATGATTATCGGCAACTTTATACCAAAATATAAAAAGTGATTATTTAGTGAGGTAATAGAATACATATTTCCGTTAAATTATACGGATTGAGAGTAATAACAAATATAAGAAATTAAGACCATCAATCAAATGATGGTCTTTTTATTTGGAAAAATATTTTTATGTTACGTAATTAATACGTATCTTTAAGATAGAAATTTAAACATAAAAGAATCATGGGAATAGCAAAAGACAAAAGAAGATTTGAAGTGCATTTAAGACAAGATGTAATTGATGCTTTAATGGACATTGCCGATAAAGAAAACAGAAGCCTTAAGAATCTTATGGAATGGGTTCTTATTGATTATGTAAGTAGTAATAATAACCACAAACAAAAAGATGACTTATGAATATAATGCAATTTTTTAAGAAGTTTCCAGATGAAGATTCTTGTCGTGAACACTTCAAGAAATATCGTGATAGAGTTGGTGTAGTATGTAAAAAATGTGGTTGTAATGAACACTATTGGTTATCTACAATAAATTACTACAAATGTAAGGAATGTGGCTTTAGAACTTCGCTTAAGAGTGGTACTGTTATGGAAAATAGTAAACTTCCTTATCAATATTGGTATATGGCATTTATGTTCTCTACAAGTACCAAGAAATCATTTTCGGCACTAGAAATCCAAAGACAACTTAACCATCCTTTTTATGAACCAATATGGGCAATGATGCACAAAATACGCAGGATCATGACCAAAGCGGATGAAGAATTTCAATTGACCGATTCAATAGAAATGGATGAGGGATTTTTTGTTACTAATCCACCCAAGGATGAAGATGGAAAGGTGATTAAAGAAGATATGAAACGAGGTATGGGAAGTCCAAGAAATGCAAAAGTTCTTGTTATGGTTGAATCAAAACTAAATCCCGATCAAGACAATATCCACAAACCAAATCGTTCCGTAAAACGTTTAAAAATGGTTCATATCGAGGACTACAAGAATGATACCTTAGAAAAAGAACTAAAGAAAGCCGTTGAAATAGAAAAGACTTTTGTTCTTACCGATAATGGTCGCCATTATAGTAAACTCAAAAGTCTTTTAACTAAGGGACATCATGCAATTAACACAAGACATATCCCTAATTCCGATAAAGTACTTCCATGGGTTCATAAGACCATATCAAATGCCAAACGTTTGTTTCTTGGTGTTCATCATTCTTTTGGTCGTGAATATACTCAAAACTACCTAAGTGAGTTTTGTTATAAATTCAATCGTAGGAATTACGTTGATATTTTTGAAAGCCTTGTAAGTTCTAGTGTGAAATATGCTTGGTATTAGTTTTTGTTTGTATATACATACTATATAAACAATAAATCGCTAATATTATGTTACCACCAACCGAAAAAATTGAATTAAGAAATTTAGATAATATAGAATATTTTATCCAAAAAAATGGTCAACTGTATGTAAATGTAACCAAATTAGAAAAAGAAGATAAATTACAACCTTTTCCAATTTGGTTAGAAAGTATTCAAGATACTTTTATTGAATATACTCGTGCGATATTATTCTATGACTTGTTTAAATACAAAAATTCAGAAGAGTATTCGAATAGCTTTTACTTAAATATTAATGAAATCCTTTATGTAGATTATTTTATAGCGACCGTATATGTGTATAGGAATCACACAAAATTTATAAACAAAATGGATTGTCTTCTTGAAGTAATTAAAGAATACATAAACTAAACAAAATTTAAACTTTTATATTATTCAATTAGTTCTTTGTAAAAATCATAATTAGTTCCATCAATTGGATATACTCTGTAAGTGTTATCAACTCGCATTGTAACAACGAAAATATTTACATCACTTGCTATTTTAGGGTCAAATGTATCTTTATTTTCTATATTAAAATTTGTAGATAATAAATCTTCTAAATCAATATTTTTAATATTATCTTCTTTTCTAAGAATTATAATTCTTTTTATAGTATCAGCTATATTGTCTTCTATATTATTTTTAAGTGGTAAAGCTTTAAGTTTTTTAAAGAAATTTATTTTTTCCAATAAACTTATATTTTCATAGGTTTCCATGTTTTGATTTTTTATAATGTTTTATTTAACAAATATAGTATTAAAAGTTTTCCTTACATTTGTTACCAGTATAAAAATATTCGTGCTTAATTGCATTATTGCTAAACCGAAATACCACATCGAAAATAAAAGAGCAAATAATGTATATGAGGGCATGCCGATATGGCGTGGCTTGTATTCATTGCTTTTTTTGGGAGTGGTATTCCAAGGTTTAGGATGTTTACAATGTCCACGCTTATTTTTTTATAGAACACAATTTTGTTAAACCTAAAATACCACAAGAAATGAACAAAAGAATCTACAAACCGAAAGACAAGAATCGAATAATCTTAATAAGTATTCCTATTTTTCTAAAATAGGATAATGTCTAAGAGGACGATTATTGTCCGATTTCATCTAAAAATACCCCCGTAAATACATTGATTTGTTTAGAACAAAGTGAATAGGTATTATTTCTATTCACACATTATTATCGTGTGTTTATGTATAAACACAAAAATCAAATCAATTATTTATAGAAAAATACAATCATGAACAAAAAGAATTTATTTAAATTTAGAAGTAAATTAACAATGCGTTCCACATTTATGGGGATATTATTACTTACAACATTAGGAAGCTGTGGTTCTTCAATGGAATCTGATGCCGATAAAGTTGCCAAGTTAATATGCGAAGCAAACAATGACTTTAGCAAAGCGGGTGAAGCAAGCGAAAAAGCACTTAAAATTACCGAAAAATACACTGGTGATGATAAACTTAAGTTTGAACAACTAGTAATGCAAAAGGCTAAGGATTGTCTTTCTTATGGGAGTAGTATAAGTACGGATAATGAAGATTCATATAGTGGTGATGAAGAAAACACCTATGAATCCGAAAGTACTTCAACTAACAGCGAGGTTAGTTCTAGTGATATAGATGATATGCTTGATAGTTATGAGGACTATGTTGATCAATACATTGATTATATGAAGAAAGTAAGCAAAGGTGATATGAGTGCCATTGCGGATGCACCAGTACTTATGGAAAAAGCACAAGAATGGGGTTCTAAGATGGAAAATAGTAAGGGTGATATGACAGCTAGACAAATTTCAAGAATGACAGAAATTATGAATAGGATGAATATTGCTATTTCCGATATGAACAAATCAATGAGATAGAAAAAAGAAAAATCCACTTCTAATTAAGGAAGTGGATTTTTTGTTATAAAACATGAATATTCGTGATATTTAAGTATCATTGCATGAATAAATACTTATAAAATGAAAAAATTCTTTGATAATGTTTTTAAACCATATATTTTTCCCATTCTTCTACTCTTTATAGGTGTACTTATAAAGGAATCGTTAGACCTTACAGTAATTAATAATTTCTTTAAAAATAGTTCATTTACTTTTTTTAAGTTTTTAAATACACAGTTGAGTTTATGGATAGTTATCCTAATGTATATTGCTATTTTATTTCTTACAAAAGTTATAAATTCTAAATTTAAGCGTGTAAGTAAAAGTGAAAGACTTAAAAGAAAAGCTATTAAAAATTCACCATCATTTATTGATTTTCACGACAACGATCATAAAATTATTGGAAGAGTACATTTTTCAGCAAAAGTATCAAGAAACGATTACAACATTACAATTGATAAATGTTACTGTAAAGAGTGTACAGGTGATTTTTTAAGAATGAAAAAAGATTATATGGGGGAATATGAGTGTATATGCAATAATACTTTAGACCATAATAAATTAAATAATATTAAGGCAGTAATAGTTACTAAATTAGAACAAAGTGAAACTATTATAAAAAAGTAAATTATTACTTGGTGTAAAGTTGCCGATAGTCATTTAAAGAAATATAAAATGGATATGAATGATCGTTTTCGTAACCATAACCAAATTCTTTTTAAGCCATTTCCATATCGATAATTGCGTTTTTGTAATCTTTTTGGAAAATACATCTCAAATAACCTCTTCTTCCAAGATAAGATTTTCTGTCATAAAGAACTGCTTTATCATAACATGCAACAGCAAGATCATACTTCTTCATTTTCCAATAAGGAAGCGCTTTACTTTGCCATAACAGCGCAATCGTCGAATCTTTTCGATTTCTTGATTGATAAAAACTTCCCAATTTTGTGAAGTATAATGATAGCGATAAGCGCCTTCGTACAAATACTTTTGAATTATAGTATCTTGTGGCGTTTTCTTGTTTACTTGAGAATAGACATTAAAACTTAAAATAATAATGAATAAGAGTGTGATTTTTTGTTTCATTAGAAAGCAAGAAGGCAGTTTTTACTTTTTATCTATTCAATGTGAAAGTGTAAATAGGGACTTGATCTTTTGAAGATTTTTTCCAATTTTCAGGCAAATACGGATCGTTTAAATCTATTCCGTCAACAGGAGAAATTGAAAATTCAGTAAACCATTCTTGCGGATTTTCTCCATCTTTTTTGAAATAAGTTTGTCTTGCAATAATGCTGTCATTTGGATTCACAGTAAATGAATTGTAAATAACTAGCATACCAATAATTTGTGAATGTTTTAAAACTCCTGCTTTAAAATTAATTGGTTGGTCGGAAGTGTTTTTAACAATAAAAGCCGTCATTGGACTGTTATTGTATAAAGAGGAACAGCTAATTAAAGCAAAGTTTATTAAAATAAGGAAAAGAATTTTTTTCATGTTGTTTAAGAATTTGTTTAAAAATCACACTAATTGAAGAAATCTTATGTTCTGGTTTTTATTAAAACTGTGTTTTGTAACTTAAATGAAAAATAGCGTTCGATAGTTTAAAATCAGTATTAGGTTGTATTCCGTTTGCGTAAATAATATTAAACAAACCGCCTCCTGTTTGGATTCCAAAACCAAGACCAAATGAATATAAAATATCGTTACTGTTGTCACTTTCGTAATAAGCTGCGTCGGTAATAGAATGCAGATACATATTAGGAGCTAACAAGTAGCGAACTTCGTTATATAAACCTGCTTGTGTTTTGGCAAGCAATGAATTTTCTTTAAAACCACGAAGTGAATTGATTCCTCCAAAACGATAATATTCATTATATAGTAACGGAATTTCGCTGTGTAACATTGAAGCTTCGAGTTGTTGGTGAATGTACCAACGATTATTAAGCTGCCATAAATAGGTTGCATTAAAATTAGCAAATTGCTGTGAGCCTGTACGATTGTCTTTTTCTTCGGTTTTAGAACCGATTCCGAAAAGTGCCGTAACTGTATACTTTTGCGGAAAAAGAGGATGATCCTGATATTTGTTTAAAAGATAGTTGAGTGTAATAAAGCGGTTGTTGAAATTGGCTGCTTGATAAAAATTATCGGTTCCGGCAACAGAAGCAGTCGACTGATATCCAATTCCGATTCTGTGGTTAAAAGTTAGATAATATAAGAGTGCACCGTTGAATTTAGTATTCATCATAGTGCTGTCTTGTTTAAAAAGTTCTAAAGAAGCTTTTACTCCAACGGGAGAATTAAATAGATACGGAATTTCGGTCGAAAGATTGAATTGCGTTTGTTGGTTTCCGTCGTTTTTCCAATATAATTTTAATTGTTCTCCCTTATTTAAAATGTTCATCAGCTGCAAATCTGCATAACCGTTAAACTGTACCTTACCGTTATCGTCGTTCGTAAAGCCAATTAATCCATCGAATTGACTAATGTTTTGTCGTTCTACATAAAGATAAAGTGCTGTGTTCGATTCGGTGAAAAGCACTTCGGCTGGGCGTGTGGTTTTAATAAACGGAAACTGTGTGAGTTCCTTTTGAATCGATGCGGTAATGTTTTCGGTAAAAGGCTGCTTTTCGTATTTCTTGATCAAACGCTGTTTAATTCCTTTTGGGAAATTGTCGTAAGGCGTAAAGACCAATTGATCGATTGATCGTTTTTGATCGATCTGCAAATCCAAATCAACGTTTAGAATCTGATTAAAAAATTGATGATTTGTTAACCTTATAGTACTAATCGAATAACCGTTTTGCGCTAATTTTTCCACCATATTTTTAAGATGCGTTTCGGTGTTCTGAATAGGAATTGTTTGCGAAGCTTCGGTAATGTTTAAAAGCGTTTTAAGTACATCGTGGTGTTGCTTGAAATGGATTTTAAGGCTGTCGGTTTTCGTTCCCAAATCAAATTGCACCAAATAGAGACTGTCTTTTTTTTGAGTAGAAGTGATTTTGTAATGCAGATATCCGTTCGTTCTTAGAAAATCTTGCAAAGACATCAAAGAGTTTTCAACATCTTGTCCGTTAAAAAAAACGGAGTCTTTTACATGTTGTTTTAAAAAAACTGATTCTTTTTGATCAATTCCTCGAACTTTTAAATAAATTTGCTGCGCGAAAAGACGGTTGCTTGTTAAAAGCAAAAAAAAGAGACCATATATATATATAAGGAGTTTTTTAGAAAACCGCATCCGTTATCACGTTAGTAGGGTAAATGTAGTATAAATTTGAAAATAAATAAAATCTATTTGTTTTTAGAAGAGAAATTTATATATTTGCATCCCCGAAAATACACGGGAAACAAAATTTGAATGTAGAAAATTTTTAATAAACATTATGCCAACAATTCAACAATTAGTAAGAAAAGGGAGAACCCAATTAACTAAGAAGAGTAAATCGGTTGCTTTGGATTCTTGTCCTCAAAGAAGAGGGGTTTGTACGCGTGTTTATACTACTACACCTAAAAAGCCAAACTCTGCGATGCGTAAAGTAGCGCGTGTACGTTTGACTAACGGTAATGAAGTAAACGCATACATTCCTGGAGAAGGACACAATTTACAAGAGCACTCGATAGTATTAGTTAGAGGTGGAAGGGTAAAAGATTTACCAGGTGTTAGATACCACATTGTACGTGGTGCTTTAGATACTGCCGGAGTTAACGGACGTGCTCAAAGAAGATCTAAATACGGTGCTAAACGCCCTAAAGATGCAAAAAAGTAATAGTTTAAAAAACTTTTAAGAAACAGACATGAGAAAAAAACAGGCTAAAAAGAGACCTCTTTTACCAGATCCGAAATTTAACGATCAGTTAGTAACACGTTTCGTGAACAACTTAATGTGGGATGGTAAAAAATCTACAGCGTTTAAAGTATTTTATGATGCTTTAGATATCGTTGAGTCTAAAAAACAAGATGAAGAGAAATCTTCATTAGAAGTTTGGAAAGATGCGTTAACAAATGTTATGCCTCACGTAGAAGTTCGTTCTCGCCGTGTAGGTGGATCTTCATTCCAAATCCCGATGCAAATTCGTCCGGATAGAAAAATTTCTATGGCGATGAAATGGATGATTCTTTATGCAAGAAAAAGAAACGATAAATCAATGGCTGCAAGATTAGCTGCTGAAATCTTAGCTGCGGCTAAAGAAGAAGGTGCTGCAGTTAAGAAAAGAATGGATGTTCACAAAATGGCTGATGCTAATAAAGCATTCTCTCATTTTAGATTTTAATTTTCATAAAGGACAACATAAATGGCTAGAGATTTAAAACTTACTAGAAATATCGGAATCGCAGCTCACATTGATGCTGGTAAAACTACCACAACAGAGCGTATCCTTTTCTATACAGGAAAAAACCATAAATTAGGTGAAACTCACGAAGGTTCATCTACAACTGACTGGATGGAGCAAGAAGCAGAACGTGGTATTACCATTACTTCTGCAGCTGTAACAGTTGAGTGGAATTTCCCTATGGAAAATGGAAAACCGACTGCTGATACACAAAAATACCATTTTAATATTATTGATACTCCAGGACACGTTGACTTTACTGTAGAGGTAAACCGTTCGTTACGTGTATTAGACGGATTAGTGTTCTTATTCTCTGCAGTAGACGGAGTTGAGCCACAGTCTGAAACTAACTGGAGATTAGCAGATAACTACAAAGTTCCTCGTATGGGATTTGTTAACAAAATGGACCGTCAAGGTGCTAACTTCTTAAACGTTTGTAACCAAGTTAAAGAAATGTTAGGTTCTAATGCAGTGCCTATCGTTTTACCAATTGGTGAAGAAGCAGATTTTAAAGGAGTTGTTGACTTAATCAAGAATCGTGCTATTGTATGGCATGACGAAAACCACGGGTCTACTTTTGACGTAGTTGAGATTCCTGCTGATATGATTGATGAAGTTAGACAGTTTAGAGGTCAGTTAATTGAAGAAATTGCTGGATATGATGAAAATCTTCTTGAGAAATTTATGGAAGATGAAAACTCTATCACAGAAGACGAAATCAATGCTGCATTAAGAGCTGCTACTTTAGATATGAGCATTATCCCGATGATGTGTGGATCTTCTTTCAAAAACAAAGGAGTTCAATTCATGATCGATGCTGTTTGTCGTTACTTACCTGCTCCGACAGATAAAGAAGCAATTGAAGGAACTAATCCTGATACAGACGAGCCAATTTCTCGTAAACCATCAGTTAATGATCCATTTGCAGCATTAGCGTTTAAAATTGCTACAGATCCATTCGTAGGTCGTTTAGCATTCTTCCGTGCTTATTCAGGACGTTTAGATGCAGGTTCTTATGTGTTAAATAATCGTTCAGGAAACAAAGAGCGTATTTCTCGTATTTACCAAATGCATGCGAACAAACAAAATCCAATCGAATTTATCGAGGCAGGAGATATTGGTGCAGCTGTAGGATTTAAGGATATTAAAACAGGAGATACATTATCAGATGAAAAACACCCAATCGTGTTAGAATCTATGGATTTCCCTGATCCGGTAATTGGTATCGCGATCGAGCCTAAAACTAAGGCAGACGTTGATAAAATGGGTATGGCTTTAGCTAAATTAGCTGAGGAAGATCCAACGTTTACAGTACGTACGGATCAAGCTTCAGGACAAACGATCATTTCTGGTATGGGTGAGCTTCACTTAGATATCATTGTTGACCGTATGCGTCGTGAGTTTAAAGTAGAAGTAAATCAAGGTGAGCCGCAAGTAGAGTACAAAGAAGCTTTCACTCAAACAGCTAACCACAGAGAGACTTACAAGAAACAATCTGGAGGTCGTGGTAAATTCGGGGATATCGTATTCAAAATTGGACCAGCTGACGAAGTTGATGGTAAGCCATTTGTAGGATTACAATTCGTTAACGAAGTAAAAGGTGGTAACGTACCAAAAGAATACATTCCTGCTGTAGAAAAAGGTTTCCGTGAATCAATGAAACAAGGACCTTTAGCTGGATTCGAAATGGATTCATTAAAAGTTACTTTAATAGACGGTTCTTACCACGCGGTGGATTCTGATGCATTATCATTCGAATTAGCTGCTAAAATGGGATATAAAGAGTCTGCTAAAGCTGCAGGAGCTATCATCTTAGAACCAATCATGAAGTTAGAGGTATTAACTCCGGAAGAAAACATGGGTGATATTGTTGGAGATTTGAACCGTCGTCGCGGGCAAATCAATGCAATGGATGACAGAGCTGGATCTAAAGTAGTAAAAGCATCTGTGCCATTATCAGAAATGTTCGGATATGTAACAACATTACGTACATTATCTTCGGGACGTGCAACTTCTACAATGGAGTTCTCTCACTACGAGCAAACGCCTTCTAACATTCAGGAAGAGGTAATTAAAAAAGCTAAAGGTAACGCTTAACAATTAAGAAAATGAGTCAAAAAATCAGAATAAAATTAAAATCTTACGATCACAGTTTAGTTGACAAGTCAGCTGAGAAAATCGTAAAAACTGTAAAAAGTACAGGTGCAGTAGTAACAGGACCGATTCCGTTACCAACACACAAGAAAATTTTCACAGTGTTGCGTTCTCCACACGTAAACAAAAAAGCGAGAGAGCAATTCGAATTGAGTTCATATAAAAGATTATTAGACATCTATTCTTCATCTTCAAAAACTATCGATGCTTTAATGAAATTAGAGCTTCCTTCAGGGGTTGAAGTAGAGATTAAAGTGTGATAATAAAATTTTATTAAAAAATGCTTGTATAATTCAAGTGTTGGTATTACTTTTGCCAGCACTTGAATTTTTATATTTATAAACAAATTATTAATTTACATTTATGTCTGGGTTAATTGGAAGAAAAATCGGCATGACTAGTATCTTTGATGAAAATGGAAAAAACATTCCATGTACAGTAATCGAAGCAGGTCCATGTGTCGTTACCCAAGTCAGAACCAAAGAGGTTGACGGGTATGAAGCTTATCAACTTGGTTTCGATGACGCTAAAGAGAAGAATGCAACTAAAGCGGCTATGGGTCACTTTAAAAAAGCTAACACTTCTGTGAAGAAGAAAGTCGTTGAAATTCAAGATTTTGATGAAACTTATAATTTAGGTGATGTTATCACTGTAGATTTGTTTCAAGAAGGAGAGTACGTTGATGTACAAGGTACTTCTAAAGGAAAAGGATTCCAAGGTGTTGTAAAACGTCATGGATTTGGTGGAGTTGGTCAGGTTACACATGGTCAGCACAACCGTTTAAGAGCTCCAGGTTCTATTGGTGCATCTTCTTATCCATCACGTGTATTCAAAGGAATGCGTATGGCAGGAAGAATGGGAGGAGAGAAAGTTACAGTTCAAAACTTAGTAGTTTTAAAAGTGGTAGCAGATAAAAACCTATTAGTGGTTAAAGGTGCTGTACCAGGACACAGAAACTCTTATGTAATTATTCAGAAGTAATGGAAGTAAAAGTTTTAGATATCAACGGAAAAGATACTGGAAGAACAGTTCAACTTTCAGATTCAGTATTCGCTATTGAGCCTAACAAACATGCTATCTATTTAGATGTTAAACAATATTTAGCAAACCAACGTCAGGGAACTCATAAAGCTAAAGAGCGTAATGAGGTTACGGGATCTACTCGTAAAATCAAAAAACAAAAAGGAACAGGTACTGCACGTGCAGGATCTGCTAAAAATCCTTTGTTTAAAGGAGGTGGTACTATTTTTGGACCAAGACCTCGTAGTTATTCTTTCAAATTAAACAAAGCTTTAAAACGTTTAGCACGTAAATCAGCTTTCTCTATCAAAGCACAAGAGCAAAGTTTAGTAGTAATTGAAGATTTCGCTTTCGAAGCACCAAGTACTAAGAATTTTGTTAACGTATTGAAAGCTTTAGGTTTAGAAAACAAAAAAGCGTTATTTGTTTTGGGTGATTCAAATAAAAATGTATATTTGTCGTCACGCAATTTAGAAAGAGCTTCTGTGGTAACTTCTTCAGAATTAAATACTTACGGAATTTTAAATACAAATTCTTTAGTTTTAACTGAAGGTTCAGTAGAAGGAATTGTAGAAAATTTAACAAAATAGTAGGGAAATGAGTACGATTATCAAACCCATTATTACCGAAAAAATCACTAAAGATGGTGAATTATTCAACCGCTTTGGATTTGTAGTTAATAAAAAAGCTAACAAAGTTGAAATTAGAAAAGCAGTAGAAGCTGCTTACGGAGTTTCAGTTGTAAGTGTAAACACAATGATTTACAGAGCTGATAGAACTACAAAATACACTAAAAGTGGTATGATTAGCGGAAAAACTTCTGCTTACAAAAAAGCAGTAGTAACTTTGAAAGAAGGAGATACAATCGATTTTTATACTAATATCTAATAACAATGTCAGTTAGAAAATTAAAACCTATTACCCCAGGTCAGCGTTTTAGAGTTGTAAATAGCTTTGACACTATTACAACTGATAAGCCGGAGCGCTCTTTGTTAGCACCGAAAAAAAACTCTGGAGGTAGAAATAGTCAAGGAAAAATGACCATGCGTTATTTAGGCGGTGGACATAAACAACAATATCGTATCATTGATTTTAAAAGAACTAAAGTTGGAGTTCCGGCTACAGTTAAAACAATCGAGTACGATCCAAACCGTTCAGCTTTTATCTCTTTATTAGCTTATGCGGATGGAGCTAAAACTTATATCATTGCTCCAGCAGGATTGCAAGTTGGTCAGAAAGTAGTTTCTGGACCAGAAGCAGCTCCAGAAGTTGGTAATGCAATGCCTTTAGCAAACATTCCTCTTGGTACTATCATTTCATGTATCGAGTTACGTCCAGGTCAAGGAGCTGTTATCGCTCGTTCTGCAGGAACTTTTGCACAATTAGTTGCACGTGATGGAAAATACGCTACCATTAAAATGCCTTCAGGAGAGATTCGTTTGATTCTTTTAACTTGTATGGCAACGATTGGATCTGTTTCTAACCACGATCACCAATTGATCGTTTCTGGTAAAGCAGGTAGATCTCGTTGGTTAGGTAGAAGACCACGTACTAGACCAGTAGCAATGAACCCAGTTGATCACCCAATGGGAGGTGGTGAAGGACGCTCTTCAGGAGGTCACCCACGTTCTAGAAAAGGTTTACCAGCTAAAGGTTACAGAACTCGTTCTAGAGTAAAAGCAAGTAGTAAGTATATTGTAGAACGTAGAAAGAAATAATTAAGTAAGTATGGCACGTTCATTAAAAAAAGGACCTTATGTTCACTTTAAACTTGAGAAAAAAGTTTTAGAGAACGCAGAAAACGGTAACAAAGCAGTTGTGAAAACTTGGTCTAGAGCATCTATGATTACTCCAGATTTCGTTGGACAAACAATCGCAGTACACAATGGTCGTCAATTTGTACCTGTTTACGTAACAGAAAACATGGTAGGACATAAATTAGGAGAGTTTTCACCAACACGTTCATTCCGTGGACACGCTGGTGCAAAAAATAAAGGTAAAAAATAATAAGAAGCTATGGGAGTTCGTAAAAGAGAAAGAGCAGAGCAGATTAAAGAAGCAAACAAAAGTATTGCTTTTGCTAAGCTAAACAATTGCCCAACTTCTCCTCGTAAAATGCGTTTAGTAGCGGATTTAGTAAGAGGACAGAAAGTTGAGAATGCTCTTAATATATTAAAATTTAATACAAAAGAAGCTTCAGGAAGATTAGAAAAATTATTGTTATCGGCTATCGCTAACTGGCAGGCTAAAAATGCTGATGCAAATATCGAAGAAGCAGAATTATTTGTAAAAGAAATCCGTGTAGACGGTGGGACGATGTTAAAAAGATTACGTCCAGCTCCACAAGGTCGTGCACACAGAATCAGAAAACGTTCTAACCACGTAACAATCGTGTTAGGATCTAACAATAACACACAAAGCAATTAATAAACAGTATGGGACAAAAGACTAATCCAATCGGAAATCGCCTTGGGATCATCAGAGGATGGGACTCAAATTGGTACGGTGGAAATGACTATGGAGACAAACTTGCTGAAGATGCAAAAATCAGAAAGTACATCCATGCTCGTTTATCTAAAGCTAGTGTTTCTAAAATCATTATTGAGCGTACTTTAAAACTTGTAACCGTTACTATCACTACTGCTCGTCCGGGAATCATCATCGGAAAAGGAGGTCAAGAGGTAGACAAGTTAAAAGAAGAGCTTAAGAAAATTACAAACAAAGAGGTACAAATTAACATCTTTGAAATCAAGAGACCTGAATTAGATGCTTATTTGGCTGCAACAAGCATCGCACGTCAAATCGAAAGCAGAATTTCTTACCGTAGAGCTATTAAAATGGCTATCGCTGCGGCAATGAGAATGAATGCTGAAGGTATGAAAGTGATGATTTCTGGTCGTTTAAACGGGGCAGAGATGGCTCGTTCAGAAAGCTTCAAAGATGGTCGTATTCCTCTATCTACTTTCCGTGCTGATATTGATTATGCTTTAGCTGAAGCTCACACTACTTACGGTAGAATGGGTATTAAAGTATGGATCATGAAAGGTGAGGTATATGGTAAGAGAGATCTTTCTCCGTTAGCAGGTATGGATAAACAAAAATCTAAATCTGCAGGATCTGGAAAACCACAAGGAAGACCAAACCAACGCAACAAAAGAAAGTAATTTTTAAACTAAAGAAGAATGTTACAGCCTAGAAGAACGAAGTACCGTAAGGTACAAAAAGGTAAAATGAAAGGTGTTTCTCAAAGAGGAAGCGAACTTTCTAACGGTATGTTTGGTATCAAATCTTTAGATTATTCATTCATTACTTCTCGTCAAATCGAGGCTGCGCGTATCGCTGCAACTCGTTTCATGAAACGTGAAGGACAATTATGGATCAAAATCTTCCCAGACAAACCTATTACTAAGAAACCTCTTGAAGTACGTATGGGTAAAGGTAAAGGTGCAGTTGAATATTGGGCTGCAGTTGTAAAACCAGGAAGAATCATGTTTGAAGTAGGTGGAGTGCCGTTAGCAGTTGCTAAAGAAGCTTTACGTTTAGCTGCTCAAAAGCTTCCTGTGAAAACCAAGTTTATCGTTGCTAGA
Source organism: Flavobacteriaceae bacterium UBA3339 (assembly GCA_002360925.1). GTDB lineage: Bacteria > Bacteroidota > Bacteroidia > Flavobacteriales > Flavobacteriaceae > Flavobacterium. The sequence goes on from DERN01000012.1 coordinate 15,709, forward strand.
GATTTCGAAGCATAATTATTTATTTAGATCATTATGAAACAATCAGAAATAAAAAATCTATCAGCAGCTGACTTACAAGCTAAACTTGGTGAATTAACTAACCAATACGCTGAGTTAAAAAATGCACACGCAATTTCACCTATTGCTAACCCTTTACAATTAAGAACTGTAAGAAGAGCTATTGCAAGAGTGAAAACTGAACTAAGCAAAAAAGACTTACAATAATTGTATTCTGCTGAAAGATGGAAAAAAGAAATTTAAGAAAAGAAAGAATCGGTGTTGTTACGAGTAACAAAATGGAGAAATCTATTGTTGTAGCTGAAACAAAAAGAGTAAAACACCCATTATATGGTAAGTTCGTGTTAAAAACGAAGAAATACGTTGCACACGACGAATTAAACGACTGTAACATTGGTGACAAAGTTAGAATTATGGAGACACGTCCATTATCTAAAAACAAATGTTGGAGATTAGTTGAAATCATTGAAAGAGCGAAGTAATTATGGTACAACAAGAATCAAGATTAAAAGTAGCAGATAACACGGGAGCTAAAGAAGTTTTAACTATCCGTGTTTTAGGAGGAACGAAACGTCGTTATGCCTCTGTTGGAGATAAAATTGTAGTTGCCATTAAAGAAGCTACTCCAAACGGAAACGTGAAAAAAGGAGCTGTTTCAACTGCAGTAGTTGTACGTACTAAAAAAGAAGTGAGAAGAGCTGATGGATCTTATATCCGTTTTGATGACAACGCATGTGTGTTATTAAACGCTGCAGGAGAAATGAGAGGAACTCGCGTTTTTGGTCCGGTTGCAAGAGAACTTCGTGAAAAACAATTCATGAAAATTGTATCATTAGCACCTGAAGTGCTTTAATTCGTTCAAATGATGACAAAGCTAAAAATTAAAACGGGAGATACTGTAAGAGTTATCGCTGGAGACCACAAAGGGTCAGAAGGAAAAGTTGTTCGCGTATTCCGTGACAAAAACAAAGCGATCGTTGAAGGAGTAAACATGGTTTCTAAACACACGAAGCCAAGTGCTGCAAATCCTCAAGGTGGTATTGTAAAGAAAGAAGCTCCAATCCATATCTCTAACATCGCTTTAGTTGATTCTAAAACTAAAGAAACTACTAAAGTTGCATACAAAGTAGAAGGAGATAAGAAAGTAAGAGTTTCTAAAAAATCTAATCAAGTATTATAGTTATGGCTTATTTACCAAGACTTAAACAAGAATATAAAGACAGAGTTATCTCTGCTTTAAAAGAAGAATTCGGTTACAAAAATGTAATGCAAGTTCCAAGACTTGAGAAAATTGTTGTAAGCCGTGGAGTTGGAGCTGCTGTATCAGATAAGAAATTAGTTGATTACGCAGTAGAAGAACTAACTAAAATTACGGGACAAAAAGCAGTACCTACAATTTCTAAGAAAGACGTTGCGTCGTTCAAATTAAGAAAAGGTATGCCGATTGGTGCAAAAGTAACTTTGCGTGGAGAAAGAATGTATGAGTTCTTAGACCGTTTAGTAACTTCAGCATTACCTCGCGTTCGTGATTTCCAAGGAATCAAATCAAACGGATTCGACGGTAGAGGTAACTATAACTTAGGTGTTGTAGAGCAAATCATCTTCCCTGAGATCGATATTGATAAAGTTAACAAAATTGCAGGTTTTGATATTACATTTGTAACTAATGCAGCTACAGATAAAGAAGCAAAATCATTATTAACTGAATTAGGATTACCTTTTAAAAAGAACTAAAGTATGGCTAAAGAATCAATGAAAGCCCGCGAGGCTAAAAGAGAAGCTTTGGTAGCTAAGTACGCTGCAAAACGTAAAGCTTTAAAAGAAGCTGGTGATTACGAAGCATTACAAAAATTACCTGCAAACGCTTCTCCGGTACGTTTACACAATCGTTGTAAATTAACGGGAAGACCAAGAGGTTATATGCGTCAATTCGGTCTTTCACGCGTTACATTCCGTGAAATGGCTAACCAAGGATTGATCCCAGGAGTTAAAAAAGCAAGTTGGTAATAAATTTTTAATTGGTTGAAGGTTCATAAAATAGTTTGAAAACCCCAACCGCAATTCATACAGTATGTATACAGATCCTATCGCAGATTTTTTAACAAGAATTAGAAATGCGGCTCGTGCAAACCACAAAGTTGTAGAGATTCCTGCTTCTAATTTCAAAAAAGAAATCACTAAAATTTTATTCGATCAAGGGTATATTTTAAGCTACAAATTTGATGATTCTTCAGTTCAAGGAACAATCAAAATAGCTTTGAAATACGATAAAGACACGAAAGAGTCAGTTATCAAAGATATCCAAAGAATTAGTAAACCAGGTTTACGTAAATATGCTTCATCTGCAGATTTACCACGTATCTTAAACGGTTTAGGTATTGCAATCGTGTCAACATCTAAAGGTTTAATGACAGGTAAAAAAGCTAAACAGTTAAATGTTGGTGGAGAAGTTGTTTGTTACGTATACTAATTAAAAAGACTATCAGAAATGTCAAGAATAGGTAAAAGTCCAATCGCAATTCCAGAAGGTGTAACTGTAGAAGTTAAATCTAATGTAGTTGTAGTAAAAGGAAAATTAGGAGAGCTTTCACAAAGCTTCAGCGATGTTACTGTGAAAGTAGAAGACGGACAAGTAATCGTAGAGCGTTCTTCGGATTTAAAAGACGAAAGAGCAAAACACGGTTTATACAGAAGTTTAATCAACAACATGATTGTTGGTGTATCTGAAGGATTCACTAAGGTGTTAGAATTTGTAGGGGTTGGATACCGTGCGTCTAATCAAGGTCAAAAACTTGATTTAGCTTTAGGTTTTTCACACAACATTGTATTAGAAATCGTTCCTGAAGTTATCGTAGAAACAATTTCTGAAAAAGGTAAAAACCCTATCGTGAAATTAACATCATTCGACAAACAATTGGTAGGACAAGTAGCGGCTAAAATCCGTTCGTTCCGTAAACCTGAGCCTTACAAAGGAAAAGGTATCAAGTTTGTTGGTGAGGAGTTAAGAAGAAAAGCAGGTAAATCAGCTTAAAAATTAAGATCATGTCATTAAACAAATCTGAAAGAAGACAAAGAATTCAATACAGAGTTAGAAAAACAGTTAGCGGTACAGCTGCTAGACCACGTTTATCTGTATTTAGAAGTAATAAAGAAATCTATGCTCAAATCATAGATGACGTAAATGGAGTTACTTTGGCTGCTGCATCTTCAAGAGAAGCAGGGATAACAAAAGGAACAAAAATTGAAACTGCTGCATCAGTTGGTAAACTAATTGCAGAAAAAGCTTTAAAAGCAGGTATCGATACTATCTCTTTCGATAGAGGTGGAAATTTATACCACGGTCGTGTTAAATCATTAGCTGAAGGCGCTAGAGAAGCTGGATTAAAATTTTAATTCGTAATTAGTTATGTATCAAAATTATAAAAACGTAGAATTTGTAAAACCAACAGGTCTTGATTTAAAAGACCGTTTGGTTTCGGTTAATCGTGTTACTAAAGTTACTAAAGGTGGTAGAGCTTTCGGTTTTTCTGCTGTAGTAGTTGTAGGTGACGAGAACGGTGTAGTGGGTCATGGTTTAGGTAAATCTAAAGATGTTTCTGAAGCTATTGCTAAAGCAGTAGAAGATGCAAAGAAAAACTTAGTTCGTATTCCATTAATTGGATCTACTATTCCTCATGAGCAAAAAGGTAAATTCGGTGGAGCGCGTGTATTCTTAATGCCAGCTTCAATGGGTACCGGTGTAATTGCAGGAGGTAACGTACGTGCAGTATTAGAGTCTGTAGGTATTCACAATGTATTATCAAAATCTCAAGGTTCTTCTAACCCTCATAACGTTGTTAAAGCTACTTTCGATGCTTTATTAAACATGAGAAGCGCTGTTACAGTTGCAAAACAAAGAGGAATTTCTTTAGAGAAAGTATTTAAATCTTAATTTTAGAGTTATGTCGAAAATTAGAGTAAAACAATTAAGAAGCAAAATCAACTGTCCAGAGGATCAAAAAAGAACATTAGAAGCTTTAGGTCTTCGTAAATTAGGACAAGTAGTTGAGCATGATAATACACCTGCTATCGTAGGAATGGTAAAAAAAGTTCAACATTTAGTTTCTGTAGAAGAAATTAATTAATTTATTGAATATGAATTTAAGTAATTTACAACCAGCTAACGGTTCTGTACATAATCAAAACAAAAGAGTAGGTCGCGGAGAAGGATCAGGAAAAGGTGGAACTTCTGCTCGTGGACACAAAGGAGCGAAATCTCGTTCTGGATACTCAAAGAAAATTGGTTTTGAGGGAGGTCAAATGCCATTACAGAGACGTGTTCCTAAATATGGTTTCAAAAATATTAATAGAGTAGAGTACGTAGGAATTAACTTGGATACTTTACAATTATTAGTAGACAACGGAACAATCACTGATACAGTAGATTTTAATGTATTAGTTGAAAACAGATTAACTTCTAAAAATAGCTTAGTAAAGATTTTGGGTAGAGGAGAGCTTAAATCTAAATTAAAAGTAACTGCTCATAAATTTACAGCATCTGCAAAAGCGGCTATCGAAGCTGCTGGTGGTGAAGCGGTAACTTTATAAAAAAAATCTTTCAAAATATGAAGAAGTTTTTTGAAACAATAGCAAATATTTGGAATATTGAAGAACTTAAGAATAAAATCTTAATAACTTTAGGTTTGTTGCTTGTGTATCGTTTTGGTGCACAAGTAACTTTACCAGGTATTGATGCTACTAAATTACAAGCTTTATCAGATCAGACTGATCAAGGGATAGGGTGGTTGATCAACGTATTTACAGGAGGTGCTTTTTCACAAGCTTCTGTATTTGCATTAGGGATCATGCCTTATATCTCTGCGTCAATTGTGGTTCAGTTAATGGGTATAGCTGTACCTTATTTGCAGAAACTTCAAAACGATGGTGAAAGTGGTAGAAAGAAAATGAACCAAATTACAAGATGGTTAACTATCGGGATTACTTTAGTACAAGGACCAGGTTACATCTATAATTTGTACAAACAATTACCGCCTGATGCGTTCTTATTAGGTTTTAATTCTTTTTCTTTCTTGTTCTCTTCAGTATTAATTTTAACTACAGGAACGGTTTTCGCGATGTGGTTAGGAGAAAAGATTACTGATAAAGGTATTGGAAACGGTATTTCATTATTAATTATGATCGGTATTATTGCCAAATTACCAATGGCATTCATGCAAGAAACTCAATCGCGCATGGTAGCAGGTAACGGCGGACCGATGATGATAGTATTTGAAGTATTTATTTGGTTAATGATCATTATTGCATGTATTTTATTAACAATGGCAGTACGTAAAATTCCGGTACAATATGCTCGTAGAAGTGTAGCCGGAGAATACGATGCAGCATCGGTTTCAGGAAACCGTCAATGGATTCCTTTAAAACTAAATGCTTCGGGAGTAATGCCTATTATCTTTGCACAAGCAATCATGTTTATACCACCGGTTGTTGCTGGATTATCTTCTTCAGATACGGCTCAAGGTATTGCCACAAAGTTTGGAAATATCTTTGGTTTAGAGTATAATTTAGTTTTTGCATTGTTAATAATTATTTTTTCGTATTTTTACACCGCAATTACGGTACCTACCAATAAAATGGCGGATGATTTAAAACGTAGCGGAGGTTTTATCCCTGGAATTAAGCCTGGACAAGACACTGCAAACTTCTTAGATCGTGTTATGTCGTTAATCACATTCCCAGGATCGTTGTTCCTTGCAGTTATTGCAGTAGTACCTGCTATTGCTGTTTCGGCTTTAGGAATTCAACAAGGATGGGCTATGTTTTACGGTGGTACTTCATTGTTAATTTTAGTAAGTGTTGCTATAGATACCATTCAACAAATTAATGCCTATCTATTAAACAAACAATACGATGGATTAATGAAGAGCGGTAAAAATAGAAAAGCAATTGCTTAATATATGGCAAAACAATCAGCAATAGAACAAGACGGATCAATCATTGAAGCATTATCAAATGCGATGTTCCGTGTAGAATTAGAAAACGGACACATAGTAATTGCTCATATTTCTGGAAAAATGCGAATGCATTACATTAAACTGTTACCTGGTGACAAAGTTAAATTAGAAATGAGCCCTTACGATTTGTCTAAAGCAAGAATTACTTATAGATATTAAAGCTATTAAAATGAAAGTAAGAGCATCAGTTAAAAAAAGAAGTGCAGACTGTATAGTTGTACGCAGAAAAGGTAGATTATACGTTATTAATAAAAAGAATCCTAGATTTAAACAAAGACAAGGATAATTATGGCAAGAATCGCAGGGGTAGATATACCTAAAAATAAAAGAGGAATTATTGCTTTAACTTATATCTTCGGAATAGGTTCAAGCAGAGCAAAAGAGGTTTTAGCAACAGCTAATGTAAACGAAGACAAAAAAGTTTCAGAATGGAACGATGACGAAATCGGAGCTATTCGTGAAGCAGTTTCTAGCTTCAAAATTGAAGGAGAATTGCGTTCAGAAATTTCATTAAACATCAAACGTTTAATGGATATCGGATGTCAAAGAGGTATTCGTCACAGAGCTGGTCTTCCGTTAAGAGGACAAAGAACTAAAAATAACTCTAGAACAAGAAAAGGTAAAAGAAAAACTGTTGCTAACAAGAAAAAAGCAACTAAATAATAAGTAGTATGGCTAAAGCAAATACAAAAAAACGTAAAGTTATAGTTGAATCTACTGGAGAAGCTCATATCAACGCGACTTTTAATAACATCATTATTTCGTTAACAAACAAAAAAGGTGAAGTTATTTCTTGGTCGTCAGCAGGAAAAATGGGATTCCGTGGTTCTAAGAAAAACACTCCTTATGCTGCACAAATGGCAGCAGAAGATTGTGGTAAAGTAGCGTTAGAAGCTGGACTTAAAAAAGTGAAAGTTTACGTTAAAGGACCAGGAAATGGTAGAGAATCTGCGATTCGTTCTATCCACAATAGTGGTATCGAAGTAACAGAAATCATCGATATTACTCCAATTCCTCACAATGGATGTCGTCCTCCAAAAAGAAGAAGAGTTTAATTATTTACTAATAGTAGTATAACCAAGGTAGGAAGAGATTATCGGAGGATGAGACCTGAATTCATAATCCCTACCTTTTTATTTTTTTTAAAATGGCAAGATATACTGGTCCACAAACTAAAATTGCACGTAAATTCGGTGAAGCAATTTTCGGAGATGATAGATCTTTTGAAAAAAGAAACTATCCTCCAGGTCAACACGGGTTGGCAAAAAAGAGAGGTAAAAAATCTGAGTATGCAATCCAGTTAATGGAGAAACAAAAAGCTAAGTATACTTACGGTATCTTAGAAAAACAATTCCGTAACTTATTTAAAAAAGCATCAGCTGCTCGTGGAGTAACAGGTGAAGTTTTAATCCAGTTATGTGAATCACGTTTAGACAACGTAGTATACAGAATGGGTATTGCTCCTTCTCGTCGTGCTGCACGTCAAATCGTTTCTCACAGACATATTACTGTAAACGGTGAGTTGGTTAACATTCCTTCTTATCAATTAAAAGCTGGTGATAAAGTAGCAGTTCGTGAAAAATCAAAATCATTAGACGCTATCGAACGTTCATTATCTAATTCTAGCTCTGTTTATGAATGGATTACTTGGAACAACGAAACTAAAGAAGGTACATTTGTAAGTGTTCCTGCTAGACTTCAAGTTCCAGAAAACATCAAAGAACAGTTAATCGTAGAGTTGTACAACAAATAATAAGTGACATTCAGTCGAAATCAATATGGCAATATTTAATTTTCAAAAGCCCGATAAAGTTATCATGATCGATTCAACCGATTTTAAAGGGAAGTTCGAATTCCGCCCTTTAGAACCTGGATATGGATTGACTATTGGTAATGCATTAAGAAGAGTACTTCTATCATCATTAGAAGGATATGCGATTACTTCAGTTCGCATCGAAGGCGTTGAACATGAGTTTTCTACTATTGCCGGTGTTGTTGAAGACGTAACAGAAATTATCCTTAACTTAAAACAAGTACGTTTCAAACGTCAGATCGAAGATATCGATAATGAATCTGTTAGTATTTCATTTACTGGTAAAGAACAATTGACAGCTGGAGATTTCCAAAAATTCATTTCAGGTTTCCAAGTGTTAAATCCTGAATTAGTGATTTTAAATATGGAGCCATCTGTTACCATCAATATGGAATTAAGTATTGAAAAAGGTAGAGGATATGTTCCGGCTGAGGAAAATAGAAAACCAAACGTTCCAATCGGAACCATTTTTACAGATTCGATTTATACACCTGTTAAAAATGTGAAATACGCTATTGAAAACTACCGTGTAGAACAAAAAACGGACTACGAAAAATTGGTTTTCGATATCGTAACAGACGGATCTATTCATCCTAAAGACGCATTAACTGAAGCTGCAAAAACGCTTATCCATCATTTCATGTTATTCTCTGATGAGAGAATTACTTTAGAGGCAGACGAAATTGCTCAAACTGAATCATATGACGAGGAATCTTTACATATGAGACAGCTTCTAAAAACAAAATTGATAGATTTAGATCTTTCAGTAAGAGCGTTAAATTGTTTAAAAGCGGCTGAAGTTGACACATTAGGCGATTTAGTTTCTTATAACAAAAACGATTTAATGAAATTTAGAAATTTCGGAAAGAAATCTTTAACGGAACTTGAAGAATTAGTTGCAAACAAAGGTTTGAATTTCGGAATGGATCTATCAAAGTACAAATTAGATAAAGAATAATTGCTTCATATTTTGCTCTCCAAAGAGGATTGAGCAAGATGAAGTTTAAAAAATAACGTCATGAGACACGGAAAAAAAGTAAATCACTTAGGCAGACAAGCTGGTCATAGAAAAGCAATGTTAGCTAATATGGCTTGTTCTTTAATCGAGCATAAGCGTATCAATACTACTGTTGCTAAAGCAAAAGCTTTGAAACAATACATCGAGCCTTTAGTAACTAAATCTAAAACAGACGACACACACAACCGTCGTATTGTTTTCTCTTACTTAAAAAACAAATATGCTGTTACTGAATTATTCAGAGAAGTAGCACCAAAAGTAGGAGACCGTCCAGGTGGATATACTCGTATCATTAAATTAGGAAATCGTTTAGGAGATAATGCTGAAATGGCAATGATTGAATTAGTAGATTTCAACGAGTTATACAACGCTGGTAAAAAAGAAGTTAAAAAAGCTACAACTAGAAGAGGTAGAAAAAAAGCTGAGCCAAAAGCTGATGCTACTCCTGCAACTGAAACTTCTACTGAAGCTACTGAAACTAATGAATAATTGTATTTTAAATACATATTATAATATTAAAAGGATGAACCATTTAGGTTTGTCCTTTTTTTTATTTATAGATAAAATACAGATTAATTTTATTAATTTTGCAAAACAATCTAACGACAATGAAATACACAACAAAAGATAAAGCCATTATTTTACTAAGTGATGGTACCATTTTTCATGGGAAATCAGTAGGTATTAAAGGTACAACTACAGGTGAAATCTGTTTTAATACCGGTGTAACAGGTTATCAGGAAATCTTTACAGATCCTTCTTATTTCGGACAAATCATGCTTTCTACAACGGCGCACATCGGAAACTACGGTGTTCATACAGACGAAGTAGATTCTGATGGAATTAAAATTGCCGGATTGGTTTGTAAAAACTTCAGTTATAATTTTTCTCGTCCTGCTGCATACGAATCGTTATACGAATATTTCGAAAAGAAAAACCTTATTGCAGTAAGCGATGTAGATACACGCGCTTTGGTAAGTTATATTAGAGATAATGGTGCAATGAATGCGGTTATTTCTACAGACGGAAAAACAATTGAAGAATTAAAAGCCATTTTAAACGCTGTTCCAAATATGAACGGATTAGAATTGGCTTCTAAAGTTTCGACTACAGAACCTTATTTTTACGGAAACGAAGATGCAACATATAAAGTTTCGGCTTTAGATTTTGGTATTAAAACCAATATTTTGCGTTGTTTGGCAGAACGTGATTGTTACGTAAAAGTGTTTCCTTACAATACGCCATTATCCGAGCTTCAAAAATTTAATCCAGATGGATATTTCTTATCAAACGGACCTGGAGATCCACAGCCTTTGGTTGATGTTATCGAAACTGCAAAAGATATCATTGCAACAGATAAACCGGTTTTCGGAATTTGTTTAGGACATCAAATTATTGCTTTATCGCAAGGGATCAATACTTATAAAATGTTTAACGGACACAGAGGAATTAATCATCCTGTTATGAATGTTGAAACAAATAAAGGAGAAATTACTTCACAAAATCACGGTTTTGCGGTTGTTCGAGAAGAAGTTGAAAACAATCCAAATGTTGAAATAACACATTATCATCTAAACGATAATACGGTTGCTGGAATCCGTTTAAAAGACAAACAAGTGTTTTCGGTACAATATCACCCTGAATCAAGTCCTGGACCAAATGATTCTAAGTATTTATTCGATCAATTTGTATCGTATATGAAAGAACAAAAAGAAGCTTAAAACTTCTATAAATATAAGAAGCCTTTCGGAGTTTTTACTCTGGAAGGTTTTTGTTTTAAAGAAATATTAAACCGATTTTAAATTTAAAATGGAAATTACTACATTACATACCTTATCGTTTAAAGAAATTTTAAACTATATCGAAGAGCATTATCAAAGCAATCCGTCGGCTTTTAAAAATGGTGAATTACAAAATTCGGAAGATGAAAATCAAGGAAGTGCAAAAACCTTGTTCTTTGCCCAATTAAATAATCTATCAAAAGAAGATACGTTAAAATTATTTGCCGAGCATTATCAATCGGTTTTAGAAGATTTAAACGGAACATCGCATCAAAATATCCGAAATTTCATGAATTACGGATGGGAAGGCGTTGTTTTTGAGAAAGATGTTTTAAAAGCGAAATAAATTTTAATAAATAGATTTCATTAGAGATTAGGAAAAGAAAGGTCCTCTTTTTTTTTATCAATCAAATAATTACATTTGCAAACAAATTAAACAACACAATTAAATAATATGAGTACAATCGTAAAAATTCATGCACGTCAGATTTTAGATTCTCGTGGTAATCCAACGGTAGAAGTTGATGTAGTTACAGAAAACGGCATTTTAGGAAGAGCAGCTGTGCCTTCAGGAGCTTCAACAGGCGAGCACGAAGCCGTAGAATTACGCGATGGCGGTAAAAGCTGGATGGGTAAAGGAGTTTTAAACGCTGTAAAAAATGTAAACGAAGTAATTGCTGAAAGCATTGTGGGTTATAGCGTATTTGAACAAAACGCAATCGATCAGGCAATGATTGAATTAGATGGTACTCCGAATAAATCAAATTTAGGCGCAAACGCAATTTTAGGAGTTTCTCTGGCTGTTGCTAAAGCGGCTGCAAACGAATTAGGAATGCCTTTATATCGTTATGTTGGTGGAGTTTCGGCTAATACATTACCAGTTCCAATGATGAATATCATCAACGGAGGATCACATTCTGATGCGCCAATCGCGTTCCAAGAATTTATGATTATGCCGGTTTTGGCAAAAGATTTCACTCAAGCTATGCAAATGGGAACAGAAATCTTCCATAATCTAAAAAAAGTATTACACGATCGTAATTTAAGCACTGCTGTTGGCGACGAAGGCGGATTTGCTCCGAACTTAGCTGGCGGAACCGAAGATGCTTTAGATTCGATTAAATTAGCTGTAGAAAAAGCAGGTTACGAATTCGGAAAAGATATCATGATTGCATTAGATTGTGCGGCTTCTGAATTTTATGTAAACGGAAAATACGATTATACGAAGTTTGAAGGCGAAGCAGGAAAAGTTCGTACATCAGAAGAGCAAGCAAATTATTTAGCTGAATTATGTGAGAAATATCCGATTGTTTCAATCGAAGACGGAATGTACGAAGATGATTGGGCTGGTTGGAATTTATTGACTCAAAAAATCGGAGATAAAGTTCAATTGGTAGGAGACGATTTATTTGTTACTAATGTAGCGCGTTTAGAAAGAGGAATCAATGAAAATACCGCAAATTCGATCTTAATTAAAGTAAACCAAATCGGTACTTTAACCGAAACAATTGCAGCGGTAAATATGGCGCATAATGCAGGATATACTTCAGTAATGTCGCATCGTTCGGGCGAAACAGAAGATAATACCATTGCAGATTTAGCGGTGGCTTTAAACTGTGGGCAAATCAAAACTGGTTCGGCTTCTCGTTCAGATCGTATGAGTAAATACAATCAGTTATTGCGCATCGAAGAAGAATTGGCAAACGTTGCTTATTACCCTCAAATGAAAGCTTTTAAAGTAAAGAAATAATTAAATTTTTCATAAATTTAAAAAAGTCGCTGTTTTGCGACTTTTTTTGTTTTTGGTAAAAATTCAAATGATTTGAATTTAATTTTAGGATATAAATTCTATATCCATAATCTATTCACTAAAAATAAGATAATTTTAAAGAGGCTTTTTAATAAAACATTAAGAAAAATCTTCTTTTTTTTGAAAATCAATCAATATAATTCTTTAGAAGATTATATTAGAACAAAAGAATTTAGTATATTCGCATTTAGCAAATAAAATTAATAATATATGTCTAATACTGCTACTATAGAAGTTAATGGTAAAAAAGTTGAGTTACCTGTTATCGTAGGTACAGAAAACGAAGTTGCTATTGATATCGAAAAGTTAAGAGCTTTAACAGGAGCAATTACCTTAGATCCGGGGTATAAAAATTCAGGTTCATGTAAAAGTGCTATCACGTTTTTAGATGGTGAAGAAGGAATTTTAAGATACCGTGGATATGCAATTGAAGATTTGGCAGAAAAGTCGAATTTTATAGAAGTTGCTTATTTAATTATTTTCGGAGAATTACCAACACAAGCTCAGGTTGAAAAATTTGAGACCGATATCCGTAAACATACATTGGTTAATGAAGAAATGAAAGGAATCATTGATGGATTCCCTAAACATGCGCATCCAATGGGTGTTTTAGCTTCATTAACATGTGCTTTAACAGCTTTTAATCCTAAAGTTGTCAATGCAGATTGCGAAGCTGATATGTACGAGGCTGTTTGTAAAATAATGGGTAAATTCTTAGTAATTGCTACATGGACTTACAGAAAAGCTAAAGGATATCCTTTAAATTACTATGATAACACAAAACCGTATGTTGAAAATTTCTTACGTTTAATGTTTGAATTACCAACAGGACCTTACAAAGTTAATCCGGTAGTGTTAAATGCGATCGACAAATTATTTATCTTACACGCAGATCACGAGCAAAACTGTTCAACATCAACAGTTCGTATGGTAGGTTCATCGCACGCAGGATTGTTTGCATCAATTTCTTCAGGAGTTTCTGCTTTATGGGGACCGTTACACGGAGGTGCTAATCAGGCTGTTTTGGAAATGTTAGAAGAAATCCAAAACGATGGAGGAGATGCTGATAAATATTTAGCAAAAGCAAAAGATAAAAATGATCCGTTCCGTTTAATGGGATTCGGTCACAGAGTTTACAAAAACTTCGATCCACGTGCTCGTATCATCAAAAAAGCAGCTGACGAAGTGTTAGCTGATTTAGGTGTAGAAGATCCAATCTTAAGAATCGCTAAAGATTTAGAAGAAAAAGCATTAAAAGATGAATATTTCGTTGCACGTAACTTATATCCAAACGTAGATTTCTATTCAGGTATCATTTACCGCGCTTTAGGAATTCCGACTGAAATGTTCACTGTAATGTTTGCTATCGGACGTTTACCTGGTTGGGTTGCACAATGGAAAGAAATGCGCGTAAACAAAGAACCAATCGGTCGTCCGCGTCAAGTATACGTTGGTGAACCATTGCGTCCATTCAAAGAAATGAAAGACAGATAGTCTTTATTAAAATACTTTATTTATAAACTCTTCAAAAGCCAAATCGAATGATTTGGCTTTTGTTGTTATTCTGTTTTTTCACTGCAAAGAACTTCTTATATTTGCTAAAATCAACTTTCAGAATTATGAATTTACATGTAACAGACGAAACTTCCAGGTTAAAGGCCGTAGTTTTGGGAACAGCGGTAAGCAGTGGTCCAACTCCTACGGTTGATGAAGCGTATGATCCAAAATCTTTAGAGCATATCAAAGCGGGAACGTATCCGATAGAAGCTGATATGATTAAAGAAATGGATGCTTTTAATGAAGTTTTTAAGAAATATGATGTAAAAGTTTATCGTCCGGAAATCATAGAAGATTATAATCAGATTTTTAGCCGTGATATCGGTTTTGTAATCGACGATATTTTTATAAAAGCAAATATTTTACCCGATCGTGAGCGCGAATTAGACGCAATTCAGTACGTAATCGATCAAATGGATCCAAATAAAGTAGTTCGTCCGCCAGAAGAAGTTCATATTGAAGGAGGAGACGTGATGTTGTGGAATGATCATATTTTTATCGGAACCTACAAAGGAAGTGATTATAAAGATTTTATCACAGCGCGTACCAACATGCAGGGCGTTCAGTTTATAAAGGAATTGTTTCCGAACAAAATTGTAAAAGAATTCGATTTGGTTAAATCTAAAATCGAACCTCGTGATAACGCCTTACATTTAGATTGTTGTTTTCAGCCTGTAGGAAAAAATAAAGGAATTATTTACAAATCGGGCTTTAGAGAAGAGGCAGATTATATGTATTTGGTAAATCTATTCGGAAAAGAAAACTTATTCCATATAGAACGAGAAGAAATGTATCATATGAATTCGAATGTTTTTTCGATCGATTCAAATGTGGTAGTCTCAGAGCGTAATTTTACCCGATTAAATAATTGGTTGCGCGATAACGGTTTTATTGTAGAAGAAATTCCGTATGCCGAAATTTCAAAGCAAGAAGGTCTTTTAAGATGTTCAACTTTACCATTAATAAGAGAATAAGTTGTACGTTCTAGGTTTTAAAATATAGTTGTCAATAAGCAACAATTTCTAAGACGGTTTGTCATTCCGACAAAGGAGGAATCTGATTAATTATTACAAGATTCTTCATTTCACTTTGTTTCATTCTGAATGACAAAACGGAATAAATAGAATAAATATACAACACCCAACCTATAACTTTATAATATAAAAACAAAATATATGAGTCAGCAAGCTGCAAATACCGTTTTAATGATTCGCCCAGTTCAATTTAGAATGAATGAACAAACGGCTGTAAATAATTATTATCAGAAAAAATTAGAAGGATTAACTCCTGCAAACGTAAACGAAAAAGCGCAACAAGAATTCGACGGATTTGTAGAGCGTTTGCGTTCGGTTGGTGTAAATGTGGTTGTAGTAGATGATACAAAGGATTCGGATACGCCCGATAGTATTTTCCCAAATAACTGGATTTCATTTCACGAAAACTCGGAAGTGGTTTTATATCCGATGTTTGCAGAAAACCGCAGATTAGAACGTAGAGAAGATATCTTAGATATTTTGGAAGAACAAGGATTTAAGATAACCGATATTTTAGATTATACTTCGGCTGAAGAAGACGGGATCTTCTTAGAAGGAACAGGAAGTATGATTTTAGATCGCGAAAATGCAAAAGTTTACGCAGCTTTATCTCCTCGTGCTGATGAAGAATTAATTATTGAGTTTTGTGAAGATAATGATATGCATCCGGTTATTTTTGAAGCATATCAAACTGTAAACGGACAGCGTTTGCCAATTTATCATACAAATGTCATGATGAGTGTTGCCGAAACTTTTGCGATTATTTGTGCAGATAGTATCGATGATAAACAAGAACGCAAAATGGTGGTAAATCACTTAAAAGAAGATGGTAAAGAAGTTATTTATATTACCGAAGATCAAGTAAACCATTTTGCAGGTAATATGTTGCAAGTGGAAGGAAAAGACGGACAATTGTATTTAGCAATGAGTACGCAAGCTTATGAAAGTTTAACCGATACTCAAATCAAAGCAATTGAAAAACATTGTGCTATTTTGCACGCACCTTTATATACAATTGAAGCTTGCGGAGGCGGAAGCGCACGTTGTATGTTAGCAGAGGTATTTTTACCAAAAGCTGAATAAACGATTAAAATAATAAAACCGCATTGAATTTTCAATGCGGTTTTTATTTTACAACAAATCACTTGGTATTTTGTAATTTGGATCTTCTTTAATATTTACTTTAATAATAGCCGAAGCATTTTCTAACAATTTTTGGCTGTCTTCGCTTAAATGTGTAAGAATGACTGTTTTGTTGCGTTCGCTGTATTTTTTTGTTAAAACATCTAAAGCTTCAATGCCGCTCATGTCCGAAATTCTACTTTCTTTAAACGAAATCATGATAATATCCGGATCGTTAATTAAATCAAACTTGTCGTTAAAATTTGAAACCGATCCAAAAAATAACGGACCAAATATCTCATAATGTTTAATTCCTTTTTCGTCAATATGTTTTCTAGCACGAATTCGTTTTGCACTTTCCCAAGCGAAAACTAAAGCCGAAATAATGATTCCGACTAAAACCGCCAAAGCTAAATTGTGTAAAACAATTGTTATTCCGGCAACAATAATTGTAACCAAAATATCGCTTTTAGGCATTTTGGTAATCTTCTTAAAAAATCCCCAACTAAAAGTAGTTATGGCAACCATCATCATAACACCAACCAAAGCTGCCATCGGAATCATTTCAATTAAAGGAGCTGCAACTAAAATAATAAATAAAATAGCAAAAGCACTTACAATTGCCGAAATACGCTGACGTGCACCGGCATTTAAATTCACAAAAGTCTGTGCAATCATGGCGCAACCGCCCATTCCTGTAAAAAAGCCGTTTGTAATATTTGCAATTCCTTGCGCAACAGACTCTTTATTGGCATTTCCGCGAGTTTCGGTAACTTCATCGACCAAAGTCAGCGTTAATAAGGTTTCTAATAGGCCAACTCCAGCCATAATGGCGGCATACGGAAAAATAATTTGAAGCGTTTCGAAAGTAAACGGAATTTGTGGAATATGAAAAGGAGGGAAGCTTCCGCTGATATTGGCAATATCTTGAACCGTTTTTGTTTCAATTCCAAATCCGTGAACAATTCCAAAAATAACGGCAATGGCAATTAAAGTGGTAGGTAAACCTTTTGCAATTTTAGGAATAAAATAAACTAGTAATAAGGTAATTAAAACCAATCCCGACATAATATATAGCGATTCGCCTTGAAGCCATGAAAACTGATTTCCGTTTCTTATTTTGAATTGTTCAATCTGCGACATAAAAATCACAACTGCCAAACCATTAAGGAAACCGTACATAACAGGTTGTGGAACCAATCGGACAAATTTTCCGAGTTTAAAAACTCCAACCAAAATCTGAAATACTCCTGCTAAAGCAACAGCTGCAAAGAAATATTCGATTCCGTGTCCGGCAATTAACGAAATCATCACAATTACGGTTGCTCCAGCCCCACCAGAAATCATTCCCGGCCTTCCGCCTAAAAAAGCCGTTATAATTCCCATGATAAAAGCTCCGTAAAGTCCGGTTAATGGAGGTAAACCTGCAACAATTGCGAACGAAAGCGATTCCGGAATCATAGTCATGGCAACGGTTAAACCAGCCAATATTTCGATTCTATATAATTGGAGTTGTTTCAACTTTGAAAGATTTTGGACAAAAGTACTAAAAAGCAATTCTCCTAAATAAAAAAAACATTCCTTTAAGGAATGTTCTAATTAAATTTTGAAGATTATCAGCAAAGAATTGACGATATATTGAATTCCAATTGCTAAAACCAAGAAACCAATAATTCTTGAAATAGCAACAATTCCCGATGCTCCTAAAAGTTTAGAAATGTAACTTGCACTTCTTAAAATTAAAAAAGTAACAACAGTTAAAGCTAAAACGGCTCCGATAATGATTATTTTGTCATTAAGTTCGGGGTAATCTTGATACATGGCAATTAATAACGACATAGACCCCGGACCCGCCATCATCGGAATTGCTAAAGGCGTCAACGCAATATCGCTTCTTTGTTGCGCGTCGGTTGTAACCTTTTTGCTTACACCTCTTCGTTTGCTAAAAGTGCCCGAAAGAAGCCCAAATCCCGAAGTACAAATGATAATTCCACCTGCAATTCGCAAAACATCAATACTAATTCCTAAAAAAGCAAGTATATACTTACCGATTAAAAACGAAACAATTAAGATAATACAGACGTTAATAGAAGCCCAAAGTGCCGTTTTGTTTTTAGATGTTTTAGTATCGTCTTGAGTAAGAGCTAGAAAAACGGGAACGCTTCCCAAAGGGTTAATAACCGAAAATAAAGCGGTAAAAGTAATAATGAATAAATCCATACAATCTGTGTTTTCTTAAAGCTATAAATTATTTTAAAATCTTTTTGAAATAAAATGATTATTTTTGAAATAAAAAAATATGAACTTCTCTTTTTTGGATTTAGTATATGTTAAGGAAGATAAAACCGTTCAGGATGCATTTGATGAGCTAAAAGCAACTGCCAAAAAAGCTGAAGAATTAAATTTTTCGCGTTATTGGCTGGCAGAACATCACAATATGGAAGGTGTTGCAAGTAATGCTACTTCGGTTTTAATTGGATATGTTGCGGCAAATACTTCTACTTTGCGTGTTGGTTCTGGTGGAATTATGTTGCCAAATCATTCGCCTTTGGCTATTACAGAGCAATTCGGAACGTTAGCGCAACTTTATCCAAATAGAATTGATTTAGGTTTGGGACGCGCGCCCGGAACAGACGGGTTGACCGCTCAGCATATGAATGAAAATTTCTTTAAGAACGTTCAAGAATTCCCGAAAAATGTTTCCATGATTCAACAGTTCCTTTCGAACGAAAATGAATCTTCAAAAGTTCGAGCTTGTGTCGCTGAAGGAACCGCTGTCCCATTGTATATTTTAGGATCAAGTACAGAAAGTGCAGTGCTTTCGGCAGCTTACGGATTGCCTTATGCATTTGCTTCGCATTTTGCTCCACAACAATTAGCGGCAGCTTTTAAGTTTTATACCGATGAGTTTAATCCAAGCGAAGCTTTAGAAAAACCTTATAAAATTGCATGTGTTAATGTGATTATTGGCGAAACGATTGAAGAAGCACGTTTTTTAGCTTCAACATTTTATAGAATGTTTTTAGGAATTATCCGAAACCAAAGAGCTAAGATGAAACAGCCTAATATGGATTTTTATAATGATTGGACTGTTAACGAAGAAGCGTTAATAAGACAAATGACCGCTTGTACTTTTATTGGCGATAAAGAATCTGTGGCTCAGAATTTAAATCAGTTTGCAGAACGCTATCAAGTCGATGAAATTATGATGTCTTGTCCAATATATTCGCAAGAAAAACGTTTATTTACCATGGAACAATTTGCTTCTATTTTTATCTAATTACGAAGAATGAAAAAATTGCTTATTTCAATAAGTTGTGCTTTTGCAATGCTTACAATCGATGCTTTTGCAACACAACCTGAACAGAAAGAAATTCGTTTAAAAAATCCTTTAATCATTGTAAACGGATATAAAATTCGCTATAACGATTATTTTAAAATAAAACCGGAATATATAGAAAGTATTATTGAGCTTGAGCCCGAAGATGCAATGGAAGTTTTTGGTGAAATTGGATCAAATGGGGCTATTGTTATAAAATTGGTTTCAACTTTCAAGACTTTTTCTTTAGATGGGGCTAAAATTGATGAGAAAATCATTCAAAAAGTGGCATATTATGCCGAACAAGCTAAGCTAAGAGAACAGCAACGATTAGAAGCAGAAGAAAAAGCT
>DERN01000012.1:35578-36066 GCA_002360925.1 Flavobacteriaceae bacterium UBA3339
GAAGAAAAAGCTAAACGCGAAGCAGAGGAAAAAGCTAAACGAGAAGCAGACGAAAAATCTAAACGAGAAGCTGATGAAAAAGCTAAACGAGAAGCCGAAGAAAATGCTAAACGTGAAGCTGAGGAGAAAGCCAAACGTGAAGCAGAAGAAAAAGCTAAACGTGAAGCGGACGAAAAAGCAAAACGCGAAGCAGACGAAAAAGCAAAACGTGAAGCCGAGGAGAAAGCCAACCGCGAAGCAGAGGAAAAAGCTAAACGAGAAGCGGACGAAAAAGCCAACCGCGAAGCAGAGGAAAAAGCTAAACGCGAAGCGGACGAAAAAGCTAAGAGAGAAGCCGAAGAAAAAGCAAAACGTGAGGCTGATGAGAAAGCAAAACGCGAAGCGGAAGAAAAAGCTAAGAGAGAAGCAGACGAAAAATCTAAACGCGAAGCTGATGAAAAAGCCAAACGCGAAGCTGATGAAAAAGTTAAGCGAGAAGCCGAAGAAAA
>DERN01000009.1:0-32308 GCA_002360925.1 Flavobacteriaceae bacterium UBA3339
GAAATGTAAAGGACTTTTTTTATTTATTACTTTTCTAGATTTATAAGGATACAAATTTTTAATGAAGTTTATATTTTTGATTATATATCTTTTTTCTTTTAAAAAATGATATATAATTCTATTTTTGTTTAAAAAGAAAATTGTTGAAAAAGAGAATCTGGAAAATATTGAAATATATCTTCATAGTTATTGGAGGTATATTAATACTAGTTTTTGCGGCTATCTATTCGTTGCAATACCCATCTGTGCAAAATTTTGTAAAAGATAAATTAGTTAATTATCTTGAAGGAAAAATTAAAACGAAAGTTCAGCTAGATCGTATTTACGTTAATTTTCCTAATAAGATCGAAATCGAAAATCTTTATTTACAAGGTCAAGATGTTGATACTTTATTGTATGTACATGATCTAAATGTAGGTTTAAATCTTCCGAAACTCTTAAAAAACACTGCCGAATTCACTTCAATCGATTTAAATGGGTTAACTGCTAATGTGGTAAAAAAAACCGATAGTACCTTTAATTTTGATTATATTATAGATGCTTTTGCTTCAAAAGAAGAAGATACCGACGAATCTAAACCGTTTTTGATTAATCTTGATAAAATTCGATTACAAAAAATAAATGTTACTTATAAAGATCAAAACAGTAAAAATGATATTGCTTTAAATTTAGGTGATTTAAAAACAATTGTTCAAAAGTTCGATTTAGAATCAAATACATATAAACTCGATTATATTGATGCCGACGGATTTAAATTGTTCTTTAATCAAGGGCTATTAGAGGAAGTTGCGGATAATGTTGAGAAAAAAATAGATTCACTTTCAGAGCAAAAGCCTTTACAAATTGGAATAAACAAATTGAATCTTGCTAATTTTGATGTGCTTTATGATGATGAAAATTCCGCTACAAAAGCAAAAGTAATTTTTAAAGAATTAAATGCTTCGATTGATAAATTAGATTTACCTAATTCAAGTTTTGAAATTGGAAACCTTTCTACAAAGGATTTATTTGCTGATGTTTTATTGACACCAAATTCAAAAGCGGATCAAAAGCTACAAGAAGTTTCTAAAAAAGAAGAAACTACTTCTTCAGAAAATAATCCTTTAAAAGTACTTTTAAAAGAAGCTGATTTAGCAAATGTAAACGTTATTTATAATAACGGATTTGGAAAAAATACATCAAAAAGTTTTAATGCAAACCATCTTGATATTAAAGAATTAAACGGAGAATTGAAAGATATTCGTTTGGTTGGAACTGAAGTTTCAGGAAGTTTAAAAGAGGTGAGTTTTATTGAAAACAGTGGATTTGTTTTAGAAAAGCTTTCTACTAAATTCGGATATTCTGCTAAAGAAACGTATTTAGAAGATTTATATTTAAAAACGCCTAATAGCGAACTTCAACGAAGTTTGAAATTGAATTATGATTCAGTAGATGATTTTAGTGAAAATCTTGGAAATGTTGCTTTAGAACTTAAACTTCCAAAATCAAAAATTGGTTTTAAAGACATTTTGTGGATTACTCCTGATTTAAAAAACACAACACCTTTTAATAAATATCCAAATGCAGTTTTACACGTTTCTGCCGAAGCTAAAGGAAAAGTAAATGATTTACTGCTTCAAGAATTAAAGGTGTCAGGTTTAGATAATCTAAGTGTAAATGCGTACGGAACTATTAAAAATGCATTAGATGTTAAGAAATTAAGCTTCAATTTAAAGATTGATGAGTTTAAAGCTGGAAAGAAATTAATCGGAAATTTAGTTCCCAAAAACACGATACCGAATTCTATCGAAATTCCTGATTATTTATCGGCAAAAGGAAGATTAAGAGGAAGTTTAGATGATATTTATACCGATTTGGTTTTAGCTTCTTCTTTTGGAAATGCTCAGATAAAAGGAACTTTTAACCAACAACGAAAAAATGCCGAACGCTATGATATTACTGCAAGTTTAGGCAAATTTGATGTTGGTAGATTGTTAAAGCAAAAAGATATTGGAATTGTTACAGCTACAGCTAAAGTTAAAGGAACCGGATTTGATTTTAGTAAAAATAATGTTTCCATAAACGCGCATGTAAACGAGGCAACCTATAACAAATATCGTTATCAAAACATTTCGTTAAACGGAGTTTTAAATAAAGGAAATTATACAGTTGATTTAAATTCTGACGATGAAAATGCAAAATTGGCGATTTCGGCTTCGGGTGTTTATGATGTAAATAAACCAACGATTAAAACCGAAGGAACAATCTTTAAAGTCGATTTAAATAAATTAGGTTTCAGCGAAACTCCAATGGCAATTGCAGGCCGTTTAAATGCCGATTTTAATTCTATTAATCCGGATGCGTTGAACGGAAAAATGTTATTAAAAGATTTCGCTCTTTCAAACGGAGAAGAAATCTATCCTATTTCCGAAATTTCGCTCGAAGCGGTAAGTAATGAAACGATTAACAGCATTGATTTAAAATCTCAAGTTTTCGATGTTGCTTTAACCGGAAAATATAAATTAACACAAATCAGCAATTCGTTATTACATACTTTAAACCAATATTATCATTTCAAAAACGAAGATCAGGCTATTAAAATTGAACCTAATCAGTATTTTAATTTCCGAGCAAAGATTAAAAACGATGATTTAATCCGAAAATTTGTTCCGGATTTGACTTCATTTGCAACAATCAATTTGTACGGAGCTTACAATGTAGATGATAAAAAAATAACGGTTTACGGAAGTATTCCCAATCTTAAATACGCAGCATATCAGTTAAACGATATCAAACTTTCGGCAGGTAACGAAAACGATCAGCTTAATTATGCGGTTACTTTAAAAGAATTGGAAAGCGAGCAGTTTATGCTTCAAAATATTGTTTTAGACGGAGCAATTGCCAACGATTTAATCGATTATAATTTATTGATTAAGAACGATAACGATAAAGTACAGTATAAAATTGCAGGAAATGTAGCAACCGATAACGATGTTATTACTGTTAAATTAAAGCAAGACGGATTGGTTTTGAATTATGAAGATTGGAAAGTTTCGGACGATAATAGCTTGGTTAAGCATCCACAAGGTTTGGTTGCGCATAATTTAATGTTAACAAATAATGGAAGTTCTATTTTTGTTACTTCGGAAAGTGATTCGCCAGAAAGTCCTTTAAATGTACAGTTTAATGATTTCGAAATTGCAACATTAACCGAAATTATCCGTAAAGACGAATTATTGGCAGAAGGAACGATAAACGGAAAAGCCGAAATAAAAGATCTTACAAAAGATTTACGATTAACAGCCGATTTAAACATAAAAGACCTAAAGGTTTTTGGTAATGAAATAGGAACTTTAGACGCAGAAGTTGCGAATGAAACGGCAAAATTGTACAAAGCAAATGTAAAATTAAGCGGTTTTGAAAACGATCTTACTTTAGTTGGGAACTACGATTTAGAACAAAGTAAATTCAATGCCGATTTAGATATTAAAGCATTGCAAATGACAAGTATTCAAGGGTTTTCTTTAGGACAATTGCGCGATGCCAAAGGATATATTTCGGGAAAAATAAATGCCTCGGGTTCTGTTGATCAACCTAATATTTTAGGAGAGTTAAAATTTAACGATGCGGCTTTTGGCGTAACGCAATTAAATTCTACATTCCAAAACATTAACGATAAAATCTTGTTTACCACAAAAGGAATTGAATTCGATTCATTTAAAATCAACGATACAGACGGAAACAGTTTAACATTAAACGGAGCTGTTTTAACGCAAACATATCGCGATTTTAAATTCGACCTTTCGGCAAATACACGTAATTTCAAAATTATAAATTCGACCAAAACCGACAATCAAATATTGTACGGAACAATGGCAATTAATGCGAATTTAACTGTTAAAGGCGACTTGAATCTTCCTAAAGTAGACGGACAAATTACGGTTACCGATAAAACCGATTTTACTTTTGTAATGCCGCAATCGAGTCCGGCGTTGCAAGAACGCGAAGGAATTATTGAGTTTGTAGATCAGGATAAATGGAATCTAGAAACAACTTTAAAAGACGAAAACGAAGCTCAAAATAAAACATTAAGTGGTTTAGACGTAAACGTAAACATCGAAATTGTAAAAGATGCCAAACTTTCGATCATTATTGATAAAGCAAACGGAGATTTTATTAAACTTCAGGGAGAAGCAGAGTTAACCGGCGGAATTGATCCTTCGGGAAAAACAACTTTGTTAGGTCGTTACGAAGTGAATGAAGGCGCTTATGAAATGTCGGTAAATGTTTTAAAACGAAAATTCGATATTCAGAAAGGAAGCTCAATAACGTGGACAGGCGAACCAATGAAAGCTACATTAGATATTACCGCAATTTACAAAACCAAAGCGGCGCCAATGGATTTAATTCAACAGCAAATAAGCGCTTTAGAGAATGCAGCCGAGCAAAATATGTTCAAACAACAAATTCCGTTTAATACGTTACTGAAACTTTCGGGCGAATTGTTGAAACCTGAAATCAAATTTGATATCGAAATAGACGGAAACAATCCAAGTATTTCTTCAAATGTAATCTCAATGACTAATGAAAAATTAGCGCAGTTGCGAACAGAAGAATCTGAAATGAATAAACAGGTTTTTGCTTTGTTGTTGTTGAATCGTTTTATTGGAGAAAATCCTTTCGAGAGCAGCACCGGAATGTCGGCAGAATCAATGGCGCGCCAAAGTGTTAGTAAATTATTGTCGCAACAATTAAACAATTTAGCGGCAGATTTAATTCATGGAGTAGAGTTGGATTTTGATTTAGAATCGAACGATGATTATTCGACCGGAACAAAAGATACAAGAACAGATTTAAACATCGGAGTAACCAAACGATTCTTTGATGATCGTTTAAAAGTTAGTGTTGGAAGTAATTTTGGATTGGAAGGAAATGAGCGCGAAAATGAAAAAATGACAAATATTGCAGGTAACTTCGAAGCAGAATATATGTTGTCTAAAGATGGAAGATATTTGTTAAAAGCGTACAGAAAAGATGAATATCAGGTTGCATTGCAAGGACAAGTTGTAGAAACCGGAGCTGGATTTGTAATTACAATCGATTATAATAAATTTAGAGAAATCATCAATAGACGAAAATCGAACAGAGAGTTTAGAAGAACCCAAAGAGCTGTGCAAAATGAAGAAGTTGAAAAAGAAACTAAATAAATTGTGCTTTATTGCAGCTTTGGTAATTGTTGCGAGCTGTAGCAGTACAAAATCAGTTCCCGAAAATGATTTTCTTTACACGGGAGCTAAATTGAATATTGAAGGCGATTCGCTATCGAAAAAGGAAAAAGAAAACCTTAAAAAGGTTTTTAGCGAATCGTTAATTCCAAAACCAAACAAAAAGTTTTTAGGTTTGCGTCCTAAATTGTATATCTATAATAGTGTTGGCGAACCTAAAAAAGACAAAGGTTTTAAATATTGGTTAAAGAATAAAGTTGGAGAAAAACCAGTTTTATTAAGCGATGTTGATATTCCGTTTAATTTAGATTTAATCGAAAACACAGGCGAAAATTTAGGATATTTTAATATTTCGGCACGATTTGATACGATTACTAAAAATAAAATGGCTTCTATAACATATAGTGTAGAACCGCAAACCCAATACGTTATAGAAAGTGTTCATTTTCCGTCTGATTCTACGCTTATTGGAAAAGAAATTGCAAAACTATCAGACAAATCTTTATTAAAAATAGGAAAACCTTTTAGTTTAGAAACTATTAAAAAGGAACGCGAACGAATTGATGTTTCATTAAAAGAACGTGGTTTTTATTATTTCGATCCAGGAAACATCATCGTTCAAGTCGATAGTACCGTAACAAAACATAGAGTAAATTTAAATGTAAAAGTAAAAGATGATACGCCCGAATTGGCTAAAAATCAATATACAATCGATAAGATTTACATTTATTCTGATTATAATTTAAGACGAAACCGACAAAGAACCGCTCGAATGGCTTTTGAAGAAGATCGTTTTGTTCCCGAAAATAATATCTTCATAATCGATCCGCAAAAGAAATTCAAATCTAAAATTTACGATCGTGCATTGTATTTTAAATCGGGCGATTTATATAACAGAACCAATCATAATCTAACCTTAAACCGTTTAATTAATTTAGGAACGTTTAAGTTTGTTAAAAATCAGTTTGTGTTAAGCGATTCGCTTTCCAATAAATTCGATGTATATTATTATTTAACGCCAAACGATTTTAAATCGCTTCAGTTAGAAACAATGGGAAAATCGAATTCGGCAAGTTATGTTGGTGGCGAAGCTAAATTTAATTGGCGTCATCGAAACTTCTTTAAAGCGGCTGAATTGTTTACGGCTTCGTTATACACAGCAATAGATTTTCAGGTTGGCGGAAATAAAGAAGCCAAAAATATTTATCGAATCGGTAGTAAATTCAGCTTAGCTTGGCCAAGAATTATTGCGCCGTTTCCATTCCATTCTTCAAGTGCTTTTGTTCCAAGAACGCGAGTTGAGTTGGGATATGAATTTCAAAATAGAACGCAGCTTTATCGTTTGCATAATTTCAATGCGTCGTTTGGTTATTTATGGAAAGAAAATGCGTTGCGCGAACACGATTTAAAAATTATAGATATTACGTATGTAACTCCGGATAAAATTTTTGATGAATATCAACTTCAAATGGATGATGAAAATAATCCGAATGCCGCAGCGTTAAGAAGAGTAGTAGAGAAACAATTGATTTTTGGTCCGGTGTATTCTTATGTTTATACAAACACCATGTTACCCAAAAAGCACACGTTTTATTATAAAGGAACTTTAGATTTATCGGCAAACCTTACCGGATTAATTATGGGCGCCAATGCCAAAAAAGACAGTATAAAATCGGTTTTAGGCGTTCCGTTTAGTCAATACGCTAAAATGGAACATGATTTTAGATATTATTTAAAGTTAGACGAAAGATCGCAAGTTGCAATGCGTTTTACGGGCGGGTTGGCTTATCCGTACGGAAATTCAGAAAAAATGCCTTTTTCTAAACAATTCTTTGTTGGCGGAAGCAACAGTGTTCGAGCGTTTCGAGCGCGTACTTTAGGACCGGGAAGTTATGATCCAAGAGATGTTACTTCTAAGTTTTTTCACGATCAGGCTGGCGATATCAAGTTAGAAGCTAATGTAGAATATAGAACAAAAATTGCAGGATTTGTAAACGGTGCTGTTTTTGTCGATGCCGGAAATGTTTGGTTGCTTAATGAAGATAAAGATAAACCAGGCGGGAAATTTTCGAAAGAATTTTTATCGGAAGTTGCTATTGGTGCAGGAGTAGGATTGCGTTTTGATTTTTCTATCTTAATTTTGCGAACTGATTTTTCGATTCCGATCAGAGTTCCTTATTATGAAAAAGGAAACAGATGGAGTTTTAATGAAATTGACTTTTCTGACAAGCGTTGGCGAAAAGATAATCTTATGTTAAATATTGCAATTGGATATCCTTTCTAACGAACTTTAAAAGTTCTGAAATAAATTTGAGAACTAATAAATTTTTGTATCTTAGAAAAGATTAATAAAACTTAAAAAATCACTACTAAAAAGTAAAATATATAATGAGTAAAATTTTAATTATAGAAGATGATGTGTCTTTTTGCTTAATGATGAAAACTTTTTTAACCAAGAAAGGGTTTGAAGTTTTTACCGCTTTTACTTTTAAAGAAGCCGAAGCTGTTTTAAGTGAAGAGAAAATCGATTTGGTTCTTACCGATGTGCGTCTTCCCGACAACGATGGTGTTGAAATTTTACAATATATAAAAGAAGCAGATCCTACAATTCAGGTCATTTTAATGACAGGATATACCGATATTAAAACTGCTGTAAATGTAATGAAAATGGGAGCTTACGATTATATTGCTAAGCCCATTAATTCGGATGAAATTCTACATACAATCAATAAAGCGTTAGATCATCAACAACAATTCGGAAGTTCAAAAGTTGTTGAAGCAATTTCTGAATCTAAAGAAACGCGCCCTGCTAAAAATGCTTATACGGCAAGTCATTTTATAAAAGGAAAAAGTTCAAAATCTAAAGAACTTCATGAATTTGTTAATGTAGTGGCACCAACAAATATATCGGTTTTAATTATTGGAGATAGCGGAACTGGAAAGGAAAATATAGCGTATTCGATCCATAAATTAAGCAAAAGAGCGCATATGCCTTACATTGCGGTTGATTGTGGAGCAATTCCAAAAGATTTAGCTGCAAGTGAGTTTTTTGGACACGTAAAAGGATCTTTCACAGGAGCAACAACAGATAAAATAGGGCATTTTGAAGCTGCAACCGGCGGAACTATTTTCTTAGATGAAGTAGGGAATTTAACTTATGATGTACAGGTTCAATTGCTTCGTGCTTTACAAGAACGAAAAGTAAAACCTGTGGGAAGTAGTAAGGAAATCGATGTAGATATTAGAATTATTGCTGCCACAAACGAAGATTTACAGAAAGCAGTTCGTGAAGGAGAGTTTCGAGAAGATTTATATCATAGATTAAATGAATTTTCTATCCAAGCGCCACGATTAAACGAACGAGGAAAAGATATTTTAGAATTTGCTCATTTCTTTATAGAAAAATCGAACGAAGAGTTAGAACGTAATGTGGAAGGTTTATCGGACGATGTAATTGAAATCTTTTTAAATTACGAATGGCCAGGAAATCTTCGTGAAATGCGAAATGTGATTAAAAGAGCGGTTCTATTAACAAAAGGAGAGGTAATTGAAAAACAGGTTTTACCTTCTGAAATGTTTCAGCAAAACGTTTTAAAACCAGTTGAAGAATCTTTTTCATCATCAAACGGATTCGCTTCTCATCACTCAAACGAAGAACAAGAAGATTTAAAATTATATTCTTCTAAAAACGAAGAGCAATTGATTAAAATAGCTTTAGAAAAAGCTAAATACAATAAAACAAAAGCGGCACAAATTCTTGGAATAGACCGCAAAACTCTTTACAATAAACTAAAACTTTATGATATTGAATTTTAGGATTTAAAATTCAAACTAAAAGTCCATTTAAGTAACTACTTAAATGGACTTTTTTATTCATTTCTAGTTGTATTTTTCTTTCTATCGACCAATATTTTATCTTTGGAAGTGTTATTTAAGATTTAATTTAAATAATTCTATTAAATAATTCTATTATTTTTTTAATTAACTAAATTTTAATCTTAATTTTTTGTATTTTTAAGATATTTTAACATCAAAATACCTACAGTTTTAATTCTTAAAAAAATATTAAAACAACTGATATTTATCATTTTTTAGCACTGCTGTTAAGGGTAATTTTGAACAAAGATTTAAGTATGGGCGTAATTTATATTTTGATATGCATAAGCATATTCGTTGCAGCCGTTTTTCTGTATCTCTTCATTACTTCAGTAAAAAACGGACAGTTTGACGATCAGTACACTCCTTCTGTGAGGATACTCTTTGAGGAGGAAACGAAAAAGAAAAAAGAAATAGAATCTGAAAAAAAACAATCAAATTAATTAACTATGGAAGTACAACAATTTTACTACGACAACAAAATTGTAAAAAAGTTCCTTTATGCCTCAATATTCTTCGGAGTAGTAGGTATGCTTGTAGGGTTGCTTTTAGCAGTGATGTTTATTTTTCCAAATATTACAGATAATATTCCTTGGCTTAGTTTTGGTCGTTTAAGACCATTGCATACCAATGCAGTTATCTTTGCTTTTGTGGGGAATGCGATATTTGGAGGTGTTTATTACTCGTTACAACGATTGTTAAAAACTAGAATGTATAGTGATGTTTTAAGTAATATCAATTTCTGGGGATGGCAGTTGATTATCGTTGCAGCGGTTTTAACATTACCTCTAGGATATACTTCTTCTAAAGAATATGCCGAATTAGAGTGGCCAATCGATATTGCAATTGCAATTGTTTGGGTAACTTTTGGTATTAACATGATTATGACGATTTTAAGAAGAAGAGAGCGTCACTTATATGTAGCTATTTGGTTCTATTTAGCAACATTTGTTACAGTAGCGGTTCTACATATTTTCAATAACCTTGAATTACCAGTAAGTTATTTAAAATCATATTCAGTTTACGCAGGTGTACAAGATGCTTTGGTGCAATGGTGGTACGGACATAATGCGGTAGCATTCTTCTTAACAACGCCATTCTTAGGATTAATGTATTATTATCTTCCTAAAATCGCAAATCGTCCGGTTTACTCGTATAGATTATCAATTATCCACTTCTGGTCGTTAATCTTCTTATACATTTGGGCAGGACCTCACCACTTATTATATTCTGCTTTACCAGAATGGGCTCAGAATTTAGGTGTTGTTTTCTCAGTAATGTTAATTGCTCCATCTTGGGGAGGTATGATTAACGGGCTTTTAACGCTTCGTGGAGCTTGGGATAAAGTTAGAACTGAACCCGTTTTAAAATTCTTCGTAGTTGCAATTACAGGATATGGTATGGCTACGTTTGAAGGACCAATGCTTTCATTGAAAAACGTAAACGCTATTGCACACTATACAGACTGGATCGTTGCACACGTTCACGTTGGAGCTTTAGCTTGGAATGGCTTTATGGCGTTCGGAATTGTTTATTGGTTATTTCCTCGTTTAGCAAAAACAGAATTATTCTCTAAAAAATTAGCAAATTTCCATTTCTGGATCGGAACATTAGGAATCGTTTTATATACCATTCCGTTATATGTAGCAGGTTTCTCTCAACACATGATGTGGAAACAATTCAACCCAGACGGAACATTAAAATATGGTAACTTCCTAGAAACAGTAACTGCAATTATGCCAATGTACGTAATGAGAGCAGTTGGAGGTACTTTATATGTAGTTGGAGCTTTAGTTTTAGTATATAACATTTACAAAACAGTTACAGCAGGACAAAAAATTGAAGACGAATATGCAGAAGCACCAGCTTTAGTTCGTATTTCTAAATCAAGATTAAAAGGCGAAGGTTTCCATACTTGGTTAGAACGTAAACCAATTCAGTTAACAGTTTTAGCTTTAATTACAATTTTAATTGGTGGTATTGTTCAAATTATTCCAACCTTAGTTGTAGAATCCAACATTCCAACAATTGCAAGTGTAAAACCATATACTCCATTAGAAGTTGAAGGACGTGATTTATATATCAGAGAAGGATGTGTAAGTTGTCACTCACAAATGGTTCGTCCGTTTAGAAGTGAAGTAGAACGTTACGGAGAATATTCTAAATCAGGAGAATATGTTTACGATCATCCATTCTTATGGGGATCAAGAAGAACAGGTCCGGATTTACATAGATTAGGAGGTAAATATTCTGACAACTGGCATTTCAATCACATGTACGATCCACAAAGTACATCTTACGGATCAATCATGCCAGCTTATAAATGGCTTTTCGATAATAAGGCAATGGATTTCTCTAAAATAGAAACCAAAATGAGAACCTTGAAAAAATTAGGAGTTCCTTATACAGATGAAGAAATTGCTAACGCATCTGCAAGTATAAAAGCTCAAGCCGAAAAGATTGAAGAAAATCTTAAAGGAGATCCTGATTTCGTAAAATCTTACGAAGCTAGTAAAGAAGCTGCTGCTGCTAAAGGCGAAGAATTTGTTCCGATGAGCCAACGTGAGATTACAGCATTAATTGCTTACTTACAACGTTTAGGAACCGATATTAAAGTAAAAGCTGAAAACTAATTAGGTATGTTAAAGTTTATTAAACACAATATGGATACAATTATGGGGATAGAATTATTCCCCATGATTGCCCTGCTCATCTTCTTTGTTTTCTTTTTAGGATTAATACTTTGGGTATTCACTTACAAAAAAGAAGCAATTAACGAATTGAGTATGCTGCCTTTGCAGAACGATGAAGAAAACGAAAAACAGAACCACATAAAACAATAAAATATGAAACGATTTTTTCCAGTATATGTCCGCGTTCCTTTGATATTATTTATATTCTACGGAGCTATTGAGTACTTTGTGGATTCAGGCGACAAACCTGCAATAGTGGAATATCCTTCCTTACTGTTACTTTTAGGTTTGGTGTTATTAGTGTTAATTGCTTTAGAAATAGTAGCAAGTGCATCAAACAACATCATTAACCAATTAATGACACCGGAAGAACGTGCAGAAAAAGAACGTTTAGATAATTTACCGCTTTCAGAAAGCCCTGCATTTAAGAAAATAATGCAGAAATTAACAAAAACAAAATCTATCACCGAAGAGAAAAATCTTGAGTTAGATCATGATTACGACGGAATTAAAGAGTTAGATAACGATTTACCGCCTTGGTGGGTGTATCTTTTCTATGTTACAATTATTTTCTCGATTGTATATTTAGGTAGATATCATTTATTCGGAGGCGACGGGCAAATTCAAGAATTAGAAAAAGAGATTGCAATTGCTCAGAAAGAAATCGAAGAGTATAAGAAAACAGCTCCAGATTTATTAACTGCAGATCAAGTTGTTGTTTCAACCGATCCAGCAGATTTAGCAGCAGGAAAATCAATTTTCGATTTAAACTGTGTTGCTTGTCACAGAGCTGATGGAGGTGGTGGAATTGGTCCAAACCTAACTGATGAATATTGGATTTTAGGAGGAGACATTAAAGACATTTTCCATACAATTATGGAAGGTGGTCGTGATGGAAAAGGAATGGTTCCTTGGAAAACACAAATCAAACCAACCGATATTGCTAAAGTATCAAGTTATATCGTATCCTTACAAGGAACAAACCCTGCAGATGCAAAAGCTCCCGAAGGTGATAAATTTATACCTAAGGCAGATGATGGAGCCGCAGAAGTAGTTGAACAAAATGCAGCCGAAGGTACAGAGGAAACTCCAACAACTGAAACTGCACAATAATATTCCATAATCATTTGGAGGGTTTTAGTTTTATTTTTCTTCCACAGCCCTTCAGCCTGAAGGGCTGTGGTTTTTTTAGAATAAGCTAAAAAGAAATTAAAGAGATTTAGGTAACATAAAAAATGTAGTTATGAGTACTAATGAAGAAGAAAGTTTTAGAGATAGTATAGGAACCATTGATAAAGAAGGGAAAAGAGCGTGGATTTATCCTAAAAAGCCAGCCGGTAAGTTTTACGATAAACGTAAATGGGTTAGTTACTTTTTATTAATTGCGCTATTGGTTTCTCCTTTTATTAAAATTAATGGCAACCAGTTATTCTTATTTAATGTTTTAGAACGAAAATTCTCAATTTTTGGATTTACGTTCTGGCCGCAAGATTTTTACATTGTCGTAATAGCCATGATTATCTGTATTGTTTTTGTGGCGTTGTTTACGGTTGTTTTCGGACGTATCTTCTGTGGCTGGATTTGTCCTCAGACGATTTTCATGGAAATGGTTTTCCGAAGAATCGAATATTGGATTGAAGGAGATAGAGGAGCCCAAATACGATTAAACAAACAAGAATGGAATGCAGAAAAAATCCGTAAGAAAGTTTCAAAATGGATTATTTTCTTTATCATTTCGTTTATCATTGCAAATGTGTTTTTGGCATATATTTTAGGAAGTGATCAAGTACTTTCGATGGTTAAAAACGGACCATTAAACAACATTTCAACTTTTATTGCCTTGTTGATTTTTACAGGAGTTTTCTATTTCGTTTTCGTGTGGTTTAGAGAACAAGTTTGTTTAATTGCATGTCCTTATGGGCGTTTACAAGGAGTTTTATTAGACGAAAAATCTATTATCGTGGCTTACGATTATGTTCGTGGAGAAGGCGATAACGGTCGTGCAAAATTCAAAAAAAATGAAAGCAGACCCGAAAAAGGTTACGGAGATTGTATCGATTGTAATCAATGTGTTTTGGTTTGTCCAACAGGTATCGATATTAGAAACGGAACGCAGTTAGAATGCGTAAACTGTACAGCTTGTATCGATGTTTGTGATCACATGATGGAATCGGTAAGTTTACCAAAAGGTTTGATTCGTTATGCTTCAGAAAGTGAAATTGCAAAGAAAGAAAAGTTCAAGTTTACCGGAAGAATGAAAGGTTATACTGCTGTTTTAGGAATTTTAATTGGTGTTTTAGCAGGACTTTTATTTTTACGAAGTGATGTTGAAGCAAAAGTATTAAGATTACCAGGACAGTTGTTCGAACATAAAGGCGATAATATTAGTAATGTTTACACGTATAAAATTGCCAATAAAACGATTAAAGATTTTGATAACGTTACTTTTAAAGTTGTAAAACCAGAAGATAGTAAAGTAATTTTGGTAGGAAACCAAAGTATCAAAATTCCGAAAGAAGATATGGTTCAAGGTACATTGTTTATCGAAATTCCACAAAGATTGGTAGAAGGAGATAAAACCGAAGTACAATTAGAAGTTTACGATGGTGATCAATTAATCGATCATACAAAAACAAATTTCTTAGGACCAAGAACCTTTAATTAGGATTTGAATATCCGCTTTCTATGATTTCAATGGGAATCAAAAGGTCTTCATGAATTAAAAAGCGGATATTCATTCAAACAGAAATTAAAACTAAAACAAAATTCAAATGAAAATAAAATTTAATTGGGGTACAGGAATCGTAATAGGCATCGTGTGTTTTATGGTGTTTATATTACAATACGTAATTCGTGTGCAGTTGGACGCACGTTATGATAACGAACTCGTTACCGAAAATTATTATCAAAAAGAAGTTGAGGTAAACAGTAATAGAATAAAACAGGAAAAAGCCGGTGAATTAGGAGCGGAGCTTAAAGTTGAAACTTCAGACAAAGGAATTGAAGTGTTTTTTCCAAAAGATTTTAATTATGAAAAAATTCAAGGTGAAATATCCCTATACAGACCGTCGAACCAGGCTCTTGACCAGACTTTTCCATTAAAAATGTCGTCAAATTATTTGCTTATACCTAAATCTCGCCTGGTAGACGGTCGCTGGGATATTACCTTAAATTTTGATTACGAAGGTAACGAATATCAAGTACAAAAAACATTAATATTAAAATGATCATTCCTTTATTATTAGGTTTATTCAGTAGTTTACATTGTGTAGGAATGTGCGGTCCTATAGCTTTAGCTTTGCCCGTTCACCAATTCGATATCACGAAAAAAACGGCCTGTATTATAATCTATCATTTAGGAAGAATATTAATGTATGCTTTATTAGGAGTTGGGTTTGGAACGATTGGTAAAGGATTATTTATTGCCGGATTTCATCAAAATGTATCGGTAATTTTAGGAGTTCTCTTAATTCTAGGAGTCTTATTTTTTAACGAAAGTAAAATTCAAAATAGTATTTATACAAACTCGAAATGGTTTGTAAAAGTTAAAGGTTATTTCGGGACTTTTATCAGAAAAAAAACATTGAGTTCGTTTTTTGTTCTAGGAGTTTTAAACGGATTATTACCATGTGCCATGATTTATATGGCTTTGTTTGGCGCTACAGCAACACAAGGAAGTTTACACGGAGCATTATTTATGTTTTGGTTTGGATTGGGAACAATTCCGCTTCTTACAGCAGTTGTTTGGATGAGCCAATGGGTAAATAAGCATTTTAAAAACAAGATGAAGAAAATTGTTCCTACCTTTTTGATACTAACTGGAGTTTTATTAATTGTAAGAGGTTTAGGATTGGATATTCCATTTTTATCGCCTTCAACTTTACAATTGTTTATATCGGGAAATCCACAATGCTTTTAAACATATAAAAATTAACCATTCAATTTCACTTATTTTAGGAATGCGAAAGATCTTCGATCTTTCGCATTCCTTTTTACAATGTTTTTGTATTGTTTAATAATGGTTTGTAAACACAAAAAAAATCCCGAAAATGTTTTCGGGATTTTTATTTATTTTATTAAAGATAATCTATATTCTACTTTACTCCAATCAACTAATTGCCAAAAGTTTTCAATGTATTTAGGACGTTCATTTTTGTATTTTAAATAATACGCATGTTCCCAAACATCTAAATTTAATAAAGGATAACCTTTAACTTCAGCATTCGGCATTAATGGATTGTCTTGATTTACTGAAGTCGATATTTTTAAAGTTCCATCGTTTTGATAAATCAACCAAACCCAACCCGATCCGAATAAACTTTTTCCGGCTTCGGAAAACTGAGATTTAAAATTATCAAAACTTCCAAAGTCTTTATCAATTAATTCTGCAACTTTCCCCGTTGGTCGTCCGCCTGCTTTTGGAGCTAAAATCTCCCAGAAAATGTTATGATTGTAATATCCGCCGGCATTATTTCTCAACGCACTGTTTTTTAAATCAAGTCCTTTTAAAATTTCTTCTATCGACATAGTTTCCATTGGCGTTCCTTTTACCGCATCATTCAATTTATTGCAATAACCCAAATGATGTTTGCCGTAATGTGTTTCGACCGTTAAACCGTCCATATAAGGTTCTAAATCGTTATATCCGTAGTTTAAACCTTTCATTTGAAATGCACCTTGATTTGCCACAACCGTTTTTGGATCTCCTTTTGAAGGAATTGAATCGGTATAACTTGCATTCGGAATTTCAACTTCAATTAGTTCGTTTTTGTCTTTACAGCTCAAAAATAAGGCAGAACAAAGTGTAATTGTTGCTAAAATGCTTCTTTTCATAACATTATAAGTTTAAAGAATTGATCAGCTCAATATACAATTTTTTTGCTTCGTCCTGTGTTAAATGACTTACTTGATTCCATGCATTAAATTTAAATGCACGAACCAAGTCGATTTCATCCTGTTCGAAATAATCATTATATTCTAAAGTTGCCTGTTTATAATACGCATAAATGCGCAACATGATATCAGGCGGAAGTTTCTTTGAAGTATTCGAAGCTTTTTGATGTGCTTCTTGAAATAATTGCTCTAGGTTTTGCATTATTTATTAGCTATTACGGTTTTGTTACCTTTAGCTTTTTGATTTAAAACCACATTAATATTTGTTCCAAGCGGAAGATATAAATCTACACGAGAACCAAATTTAATGAATCCGGCATCGTCACCTTGATTAACACGATGACCTACTTTTGCGTAATTTACAATTCGTTTTGCCAAAGCGCCCGCAATTTGTCGGTACATTACTTCGCCATAAATAGGATTGTCTATAACAACGGTTGTACGTTCGTTTTCTTCGCTTGCTTTAGGATGCCAAGCAACTAAATATTTTCCCGGATGATATTTGCTGTATTTTACGATTCCGTTTAAAGCATATCTTGTTACGTGTACGTTTATTGGCGACATAAAGATTGAAACCATTAAACGTTTATCTTTAAAATATTCGGGTTCGTAAACCTCTTCAATAACTACAACTTTTCCGTCAACCGGAGCCAGAATTAAATGATCTTCGATGGAGTCTAATGACCTGTTTGGATTTCTAAAAAATTGTAAAACAATAACTAAAAATACCAAAGTAGCTAATTGTACCACTTTAATCAACCACGGAATTGTTGTTATATATTCAATTCCAATAATGATAGCAACTGCAACTAGCAGTGATAACATGATGATTTTAGCGCCTTCTTTATGAAACATTACAAGATAATTTTATAAATTAAAAATAAAAACGGTGCAGCAAAAAGGATACTGTCTAATCGATCTAAAATTCCTCCGTGTCCAGGCATAATCGAACCGCTGTCTTTTATATTTGCCTGACGTTTGTATTTCGATTCGACCAAATCGCCAATCGTTCCAATAATACTGATTCCTAAACCTATGCACATCCAAAATAATAATGAAGTGTTTTGAACATCAAGATATTTGAACATGATAAATGCTGCAATTTGCGTAAAAATAAGTCCGCCAATAAAACCTTCGATTGTTTTTTTGGGCGAAATTTTCTCGTATAACTTATGTTTACCAAATAATTTCCCGCAAATATACGCAAAAGTGTCGTTACACCATATCATGATAAAAATACTTAATAAGATAGATGGAACGTAACTATTTTGATTAAATGAAAGTTGTGATATAATTAAAAACGGAAGAATCACATAACCAATTAAATGAATCAATTTGTGAAAAACGGTTTGATTATGATATGGTTTTTGATTGAAAAGATAAATAATCTGATAAATACTAAACGGTAAAACAACAAGGTAAATACTGTTTAAGGCGGAATTGTTTGTGATAAAAAATGAAGAACTGATGATGAAAGCTGTTGCAAAACCTAAAACTTGATTTATTTGATAAAGCTTACAAAATTCGTAAACCGAAACCAATAAGAAAAAGCCAAACAATAACAAAAAAGTTGTGTTAGAAAATAATATTGCACCAATTAATAGTGCAATATATATGATTCCCGAAAGCGTTCTCGTTGTTACTTCATTCATTTTAAAAATCTTCTAAAAGTAGCAGATAAAAGTTTTTACACTGAATCCCGTATTGCAAAAAGTCGTCTCCTGTACTTTCTTTAAAGTGTTGCATGGTGGTAATATTCGTAGGAATTTCGTTTGCGTAACGTATTTTAATGTTGCGCAATCCGTCACTCTTAGAACGTGTTATCTGACTTGTTTTAGCTACTACTATGATATTTTTAGGCAATTCGTTTGCTTTATAATGCAATAATTGTTTAGAAGAGAATAAAATCGATCCATCTTGAGCGATTAATCCTTCACAATTTGTTAAAAAGAAAATAGGATTTACCGGGTTTTTATATGAAAGCCTGTTTTCGACTAAAAAATGTTGTAAATCTTTTTCAAAGGTAAGTGCTTCTATCTCGAACCAATCGTTCTCTTGTAGAATGCTTATAAAATTTTCTTCTAATTCTTCTTCGTTTTCACAATATAAAAACTTCCCCCCATTAACCTTAAAGTTATGAGTGAATTGCTCATCTACAGGAATTTCTTTTTCAGGCAGATATTTACTGTTTTCGTCGTCATTTGTTTGACGAGAAGACGTTAAACTGCTTAAAATTTTTTTAAATATATTCATTTGCTATTTAAAACTGTATAAGGGGCATTCTAACTTCAAAGATAAAAAAAAACTTGATTTAACAGTAGGTTAAATCAAGTTTTTAAATACGTTGCTAAAGGGTTCAGTTTAAACAACTTCAGTGTCGTTTTCTGTCTTTTCTTCAACTGTTTGTTCTTTATCAAAAGATCTTTTTCCGAAAACGTCTTCTAAATCCTCTCTAAAGATTACTTCTTTCTCACAAAGTAAGTCGGCAAGTTGAATTAATTTGTCTTTATTTTCGGTTAAAATATTAATTGCTCTTTCGTATTGACCTTCGATTAATCCTGAAATTTCTTTGTCGATTAATTTAGCGGTTTCTTCTGAATACGGTTTCGAGAAATTATATTCGCTTTGACCCGATGAATCGTAATATGTAATATTTCCAAGGTTATCGTTTAATCCGTAAACGGTAACCATTGCACGAGCTTGTTTGTTTACCTTTTCAAGATCGCTTAAAGCTCCTGTCGAAATTTTATTGAAAACCACTTTTTCGGCAGCACGTCCGCCCATTGTAGCACACATTTCGTCTAACATTTGTTCTGTACGTACAATTTGACGTTCTTCTGGTAAATACCAAGCTGCTCCTAAACTCATTCCGCGCGGAACAATCGTAACTTTTACTAAAGGTGCAGCATGTTCTGTTAACCAAGAAACCGTTGCGTGCCCAGCTTCGTGAATTGCGATTGCATATTTTTCTTCTGGCGTAATGATTTTGTTTTTCTTTTCTAAACCACCAACAATTCTATCAACTGCATCTAAGAAATCTTGTTTATCAACTT
Organism: Flavobacteriaceae bacterium UBA3339; assembly: GCA_002360925.1. Classification (GTDB taxonomy): domain Bacteria; phylum Bacteroidota; class Bacteroidia; order Flavobacteriales; family Flavobacteriaceae; genus Flavobacterium. Next base: position 19,720 of record DERN01000009.1, read on the forward strand.
CTTTTTTACCTTTTCTGGCAGCAGTTAAAGCAGCTTCGTTACAAACGTTTGCAATATCGGCACCAGAGAAACCTGGAGTTTGTTTTGCTAAGAAATCTATATCTAAATCGTCTACTTTCTTAATTTTCTTTAAATGGACTTCAAAAATTTGTTTACGCTCGTTAACATCTGGTAAGTCAACATAAATTTGTCTGTCAAAACGTCCGGCGCGCATTAAAGCTTTATCTAAAATTTCGGCGCGGTTTGTTGCGGCTAAAACAATAACGTTTGTATTGGTACCAAAACCATCCATTTCGGTTAATAATTGGTTTAAGGTATTTTCACGTTCGTCGTTCGATCCAGAGAAATTCGATTTTCCACGAGCTCTACCAATTGCATCAATTTCATCGATGAAAATAATTGCTGGAGATTTTTCCTTTGCTTGTTTAAATAAATCTCGAACGCGAGAAGCTCCAACTCCTACAAACATTTCAACGAAATCTGAACCAGATAAAGAGAAAAACGGAACTTTTGCTTCGCCAGCAACAGCTTTAGCTAAAAGTGTTTTTCCTGTTCCCGGAGGACCAACTAATAAGGCTCCTTTTGGAATTTTACCTCCAATAGAAGTATATTTTTCAGGATTTTTTAAGAATTCAACAATTTCCTGAATTTCTTCTTTTGCACCTTCTAAACCGGCAACATCGTTAAATGTTACTCTTAAATCACTTTTTTCGTCGAATAGTTTTGCTTTCGATTTTCCGATAGAAAAAATCTGTCCGCCACCGCCGGCTCCACCGCCGCCAGTCATTCTTCTCATTAAGAAAATCCAAACAACCGGAATTAAGATAATGGGTAAAAGCGATAAAAGAATTCCGCCCCAATTACTTTCTTTTTCAGGAGTAAACATTTTAAGTTTTCCTTCTGCATTTGCCTGACTTAATCGTGTTTCGAATAAATCTTTATTGGCAATGTCTACCGTATATTGAGGATTATCGGACATTGAACTAAACAATGTCGGTTTGTTATTTTTTTGATGATCGGTCGATTTTAAAGCATCTTCCGTTAAATAAATTTTAGCTGTAGAATTGTTGAAAACAACTTTTTCAACTTCGCCTTTATCTAATAATTCATAAAATTTAGATAACGCAATTGCTTTCCCATCACTAAAACTGCCTCCGTTAGAAGTCATGGAAATGGCAAAAATGATAAAAATTATTCCAGCATAAAGCAGCCAAGGATTGTATCTTGGTTTATTATTGTTTACAGGATTGGCCATAATTTAAAATTACTGTATTTGATGATTGGAAGTAACTTGGGTGATTTTTGCATCGCCCCATAAGTCTTCAATGTTATAAAATTCGCGGGTTTCTTTTTGGAATACGTGTACCACAATATTGATGTAATCCATTAAAATCCAATTTGCTTGTTCAGATCCTTCTACATGCCAAGGTTTGTCTTTTAGTTCTTTAGAAACGGTACGTTGAATTGATCCAGCGATTGCATTTACTTGAGTGTTTGAATTTCCGTCGCAAATTACAAAGTAATCGCACGCGGTATTTTCAATTGCTCTTAAATCTAAAATAGTTATATTTTCTCCTTTTACGTTTTCTATTCCTTCAATAATCAAAGCTAATAAAGCTTCGTTGTTTTTTTCATTTTTGTTCATGTACGGTGTTTTGTCCTAAATTACTGCAAATTTATCAAATTGGATTCTCTTTTAAATGTTATTTTTGTCCTAATATTTGTAAAGTTACCTATTCAGAATGAATTTAATCAAACTCAGTGCCACAACTTCTACTAACGATTACCTTAAACAATTGTCAGCCAAACAATCATTAAAAGACTTTACAGCGGTTTGGGCAGAAGTACAGACAAAAGGAAAAGGACAAATGGGAACGCAATGGAAAGCAGAAGCTTCTAAGAACCTTACGTTTAGCATCTTTATTAATAAAAAGGAACTTTTAATCAACGATTTATTTGGATTGAATTGTATGATTGCAAATACGTTAGTTGAAGCTTTTGAATACTTTAAATTAACAAATATTTACATAAAATGGCCAAACGACATTTTGTCATACAATAAGAAGATTGCCGGCGTTTTGATTGAAAATAATATTAAAACCGATGGCAGTATTCAGACTATTATTGGAATTGGAATTAATGTCTTGCAGACTGATTTTGATGGATTTCCGAATGCTTCTTCTATTTTGAATCAATATGGAAAAGAAATTGATCGAGAAGAATTGCTAATAAAGATTGTTTCGCTTTTAGAAGATCGCTTTGTAAATTTTCAGGAAACCATTGAAAAAGAATGGCAAAAATACCACGAGCATTTATTTAGAAAAGAGGTGGTAAGTACTTTTGAAAATGCTGAAAAAGAAAAATTCAATGGAATTATAAAAGAAGTAAATCGTCAAGGTCAATTGGTTGTACAACTAGAAGATGACGATTTAAAATGTTTTAATTTAAAAGAAATTAAGTTGTTGTATTAATCAATTTTCAGGAACAAATTTTAATGAAACCGAATTCATACAATAACGAACACCAGTTGTTTCTTTTGGCCCGTCGCCAAAAACATGACCTAAATGTCCACCACAATTTGCGCAGGTAACTTCAACGCGAATCATTCCATGCGAAGTGTCTTTTGTAAATTTAACCGAGCCTTCAATCGCTTCATCAAAAGAAGGCCAACCGCAAGATGAATTATATTTTGTGCTCGATTCGAATAATTTTGTTCCGCAAGCAGCGCATACATAATGTCCTTTTTCAAAAAAATCATTGTATTTTCCGCTAAAAGGTCTTTCAGTTCCTTTTTCTCTTAAAATGTAATATTCTTCGGAAGTTAATTTCTCTTTCCAATCTTGTTCTGTCATAATTTCAGGATTTTGAGCGTTTGCAACTTGCTCTTTACAAGCGATTAATTGTAGAATTAAAAATATAAAAAATACTTTAGTTAACAATAAATTGCCTGATGCTTTCAATAACTTTTTCATCGCCTAATATTTTTCTGTGTCCTAAGCCTTTGGTAATCATTAATTGACCGTTTTGTAAACTTTTATTAATGGCTTCGGCTGCTTTTATAGGAACATCTTTATCATTTTCATCGTGAATCACTAAAACCGGAATGTCTGTTTTTTCGGCATATTGATCTACATCGTAATTCGCCATTTTGTCGTGATATTTAGTTTCGAACAAATCAATTAAATACGGACTAATTTTAGAGGTCATTCCAATTGTAACAAGGAAATCATCTGTAATATCTTTGGTTTTATTTCCGCTTCCAATAATCACTGCTTTAGATGTTTTTAAACCTCGTCCAATACTATTTATTGTGCTCATTCCGCCTAACGAATGTCCAATAATCACATCAAAACCATCGTATTTCTTATCTAATTCAAAAATAGCTTCAATGAAATGCTTCATATTGGTTGTCGTTTTCGGACTTTTTCCATGTCCTGGCGCATCAAAACTTATAATAGTGTAATTTAATTCTTTAAAAGCTTTTGCTATAGAAACAAGTTGTGTTCCGCGTCCATTCCAACCATGAACCAACAAAACTTTTTTCGACCCGAATTTATTTTCATACACCACAATTTCCTTCTGACTTTCAGGCAATGTAAGAGAGGATTTGTGCGAAACTTCGAACATTTTCTGTTCCCTTTTCGGAAGTGGATATTTAATAGGAGTTTCGAATAGCTTTAATGCAAAAGTAGCCGCCATTTTTTTATTAACTGCAGTTAAAAGCTTCGATGTTGTTTTTATATAACTCGGAACTTCTAAAACTTTAGTTTGTTTTTTCGTCATATTTCCTAATTTTACAGACAAATTTAAAAGGTATTAATTGATATATTTTATAATTTTAGAAAAAATTAAAGATTGAGTAAAATCATAAAGCTATGAAAAAAATTGTAATGATGTGTGGTGTAATGGCAATGGTATTGTCTTGTGCTACAAATCCTTTAACAGGAAAAAAAGAATTTGTATTAACTGATGAAAATGCTAATTTAATTCCAACAGCTTATCAACAATATAGCACTTTTATTAAAGAAAATAAGGTAATAACAGGAACTTCCGATGCTACTAAAGTGCAAAATGTGGGAGTAAAGATTAAAGATGCGGCTATTACTTGGATGAAATCTCGTGGTCTTGAAAGCCAAATAAAAAATTATAAATGGGAATATAAGTTAGTTCAAAATAATGAGTTGAATGCTTGGTGTATGCCAGGAGGAAAAATTGCGGTATATTCTGGTATTATGAAAGTTACAAAAGATGAATCGGGCTTAGCAACCGTTATGGGACATGAAGTAGCACATGCTTTACTTAAACATAGTGCAAAACGAGTAGATAAAGCAGAAATAATGGCAAAAGGAGGAGAGTTTCTTGGTGCTGCTCTTGGAGGAAAATCGGCATCATTACAGAACGTTGTAGGTATGCTTTATGGAAGCGGAGCTAATTTAGCCTTACTTGCTTATGGAAGAGAAGATGAGTCAGAAGCCGATCGTTTAGGTTTAATCTTAATGGCAATTGCGGGATATAACCCTGATAACGCTACAAGTTTTTGGCAACGAATGTCTTCTCAAGGAGGAGCTAAAGCTCCAGAATTATTAAGTACGCACCCAAGCGATCAAACACGTATTTCGAATATTCAAAAATTAATTCCCGAAGCTAAAGCTGAAGCAGCTAAGTTTGGAGTAAAATATTAAAAACGTTTTTTAAAGCAGTCAACTAAAAATGACTGCTTTTTTACCTCTTATCGAAACCTATGAAAACATTCATTAAAGGAGACAAAAAAGTTTTAAATGCTTGGGCATTTTACGATTGGGCCAATTCGGTTTATGCATTAGTTATTTCGTCTTCCATTTTCCCGTTATTTTATGGAGCTCTTTTTCGAATTGAAGATAAAGAATCCATAAACTTTTTAGGAATCGATACGCCAAGCGAATCCGTTATTAGTTACGTAACAGCTTTCGGATTTTTAATTATTTCAATCATTTCTCCTATATTATCAGGAGTTGCTGATTATTTAGGAAGTAAAAAGTTCTTTCTAAAGCTTTTTTGTTTGATTGGATCGGTTTCCTGCATGATGCTTTATTTTTTTTATTTAGAAAATCTCTACACAGGACTATTTTTCTATATGATGGCATTGATAGGCTTTTGGGGAAGTCTTGTTTTTTATAATTCATATCTTCCCGATATTGCATTTCCCGAACAACAAGATGCAATTTCGGCAAAAGGATATTCGTTAGGTTATATAGGATCTGTTATTTTATTGATTATTAATTTGATTATGATCATGAAAAGTGAGGTTTTCGGATTTACAGATAAACTTCAGCCAATGAAAGTTTCTTTTCTTTTAGTTGGAATTTGGTGGCTTGGTTTCAGTCAGATTTCTTACAGAAGATTACCTAATTTTAGAAATGATAAAAAAATAAACAAACAGGTTTTATTTTCGGGTTTTAAAGAATTAAAGCAAATATTTCATCAAATAAAGAATTATCCCGTTTTAAAAGGATATTTAAGTGCCTTTTTTGTTTACAGTATGGCGGTTCAAACCGTTATGATTATAGCAGCATATTTTGGCGAAAAAGAAGTGCAATGGGAAAACGACGATCAAAGACAAACCGGATTGATAGTGAGTATTTTATTAATTCAATTAATCGCTGTTGTTGGGGCTATTCTAACATCGAAATTGTCTAATAAAATCGGAAATATTAAAACGTTAATCATCATTAACAGCGCTTGGATTTTTATATGTATTTGTGCTTATTTTGTTGTAAAACCGGTCGAATTCTATATTGTAGCTTCAATGGTTGGTTTGGTAATGGGAGGAATTCAGTCGCTTTCACGCTCAACTTATTCAAAGCTATTACCCGAAACAAAAGACACAACTTCGTTTTTTAGCTTTTACGATGTTACAGAAAAAATTGGAATTGTAATCGGAATGTCGATTTACGGAATCATTGCTCAAATGACCGGAAAAATGCAGAACTCTATTCTATTCTTGGTTTTATTCTTCGCAATTGGAATCGTTTTACTTGTAAAGACCAAAAGAAAAGAACAAAACAGTTAAAATTAGGATTATTTGTTCAAAATCTTTTTATGTAAAAAAAATAATTTTATATTTGGATAAATTTAACATTCTTTCTAAATCTTATGAAAAAATTAAAATATATTTTGGCATCAGTGGTTTTAGCAACAGCATTCACTTCATGCGAAACAGAAGCTATTGATGAAAAATTGAAAGATGAAACCGTAGCAGGAAAACCTATTCTACGTTTTGAATTAAACGATAAACAAACAATTGTAACTGATAAGGTTGAGGTAAAGTGGACAGGAGCAAATTCTTTTTCTATGAAAGCTAGATTCTCTGCTGTAAATAATCAAAAAGAAGATCCAAATTCGCCTCCATACGATGCCGCTAATTTAATTATAAACTATAGTCACCTTACTATGGCAAATTTTCCTACTGTATTGTCTGTAGATAATCCTAGTAATTATACAAGTTCTGCTATTTTAGAAATTTATAATGAAAAAGATAAAAGATGGGATGTTTTTACAACTAGTAATGCTAAGGAAAATCAACAAGCAGGATTCTCGAATATAACTGACATAAATGAAGAGAGTAAAAATTTTGAAGGTAATTTTGAATATATTTTGTTTTTCGGAAATGAAACTAAGCAACCGCAACGTGTTTCAGGAGGTCAATTTAAATATGTAAAATACTAATGGTTTTATAATAATTATTAGATAACATTTAAAGCGCTTTTGTAAATACAAAAGCGCTTTTTTTATTGGCACAATCATTGACTCATTAAATCACTAATTAAAAAAGTAAAACTTATTATTGAATTAAGGTGTTTTTAGTAGTATAATAATGACACTTTGACTTAGATTACATATATGGCACACGAAAAAATAATTTCAATAGACAATTTGTCACTACAAGATTTTGATGCAAATGCAGAGTTTATTCCGTTGTTTTCTCAAGATGATGAAAATGAAATGAATAACGAAGAACTTCCTTCAGAGGTAAGTATTCTTCCGCTTCGCAATATGGTGTTGTTTCCCGGAGTTGTAATTCCGATTACGGCGGGCAGAGACAAATCAATCAAATTAATTAACGACGCGGTTGCTGGCAATAAAACCATTGGTGTTGTTGCGCAACTGAATGAAGAAACTGAACTTCCGGGTGGAAATGACGTTTATAAATACGGAACTATTGCGAAGATTTTAAAGACTTTAAAATTGCCAGATGGAAACATTACGGTTATTTTACAAGGAAAAAAACGTTTCGAAATAGATAATATTACGCAAGAAGAACCTTATTTAAAAGCAGTTATTAAGGAAGTTCCGGAATCAAAACCTGAAACCGAAGAGGAAGAGTTCAGCGCTATTATTGAAACAATAAAAGAAACAGCTCAGGAAATCATCAGAGAAAATCCAAATATTCCTTCAGAGGCTGCTTTCGCGATTAAAAATATCGAAAGTAATTCGTTTTTAATCAATTTTGTTTCGTCTAATTTAAATTTAGATGTTAAAGACAAGCAGGAATTGTTGGAAATAAACGATCTAAAAGAACGCGCTTTAGGAACGTTGAAACGAATGAATATGGAACTTCAGAAGTTAAATCTGAAAAACGATATTCAAACAAAAGTACGTATCGATTTAGATCAACAGCAAAAAGAATATTTCTTACATCAGCAAATAAAAACCATTCAAGAAGAATTGGGTGGATTTTCGCATGAACAAGAGTTCGAAGAATTGCGTAAAAAAGCAAAAGCTAAGAAATGGGATGCAAAAATTCAAGAACATTTTGATAAGGAATTAAGCAAAATGCAACGAATGAATCCTCAGGTTGCCGAGTTTTCAATTCAGCGTAATTATTTAGAATTGCTGTTAGAATTGCCTTGGAATGAATATTCTAAAGACAAATTCGATTTAAAAAATGCTCAAAAGATTTTAGATAAAGATCATTACGGATTAGAAGATGTAAAACGTCGTGTTTTAGAACACATGGCAGTTTTAAAACTTCGAAATGATATGAAATCTCCAATTTTGTGTTTATACGGACCTCCGGGAGTTGGTAAAACGTCGATCGGAAAATCGGTTGCAAAAGCTTTAGGACGCGAATATGTTCGTATTTCGTTGGGCGGTTTGCGCGATGAAGCTGAAATCCGAGGACATCGTAAAACCTATATTGGCGCTATGCCAGGACGTATTATTCAGTCGATTAAAAAAGCAAAAACTTCGAATCCTGTTTTTGTTTTAGACGAAATCGATAAATTGTCGAGCAGCCATCAAGGCGATCCTTCAAGCGCTATGTTAGAAGTGTTGGATCCGGAACAAAACAAAGAATTTTACGATAATTTCTTAGAGTTAGGTTACGATTTGTCAAAAGTAATGTTCATTGCAACTTCGAATAGTTTAAGTACGATTCAGCCTGCACTTTTAGATCGTATGGAAGTGATTGAAATGAATGGTTACACGATTGAAGAAAAAGTTGAAATCGTAAAACAGCATTTGTTGCCAAAACAATTGAAAGAACACGGATTAGAAGCAAAATCGATTTCGTTAACTAAAAAAGTAATCGAGTTTATCGTTACCAAATACACGCGCGAATCGGGAGTTCGTCGTTTAGATAAAGAAATTGCAAATGTGGTTCGTTTTGTCGCAAAATCAATTGTGATGGAAGAAGATTACAATGTAAAAATGACCGAAGAAGATATTATCCAAATTTTAGGAGCACCGAAATTCGATCATGATAAATATGAAAATAACGAAGTTGCCGGAGTTGTAACCGGATTAGCTTGGACAAGAGTTGGAGGCGATATTTTGTTTATTGAATCGATTTTATCGGAAGGAAAAGGAACGTTGACAATGACCGGAAATCTTGGAAATGTAATGAAAGAATCGGCAACGATTGCGTTAGAATACATTAAATCGAATCATCATTTATTTGATATCGACGAAAAAGTTTTCGAGAAATATAAAATTCACGTTCACGTTCCGGAAGGCGCAACACCAAAAGATGGACCTTCGGCTGGAATTGCCATGTTAACTTCGATGGTTTCGAGTTTTACACAAAGAAAAATCAAAAAGAATGTTGCCATGACAGGAGAAATTACCTTGAGAGGAAAAGTGCTTCCTGTTGGCGGAATTAAGGAAAAAATTCTAGCGGCAAAACGAGCAAATATCAAAGAGATTATTTTGTGTAAAGATAACAAACGCGATATTGATCAAATTAAACCGGAATATTTAAACGGACTTACGTTTCATTATGTAGACCGAATGACCGAAGTAATCGATTTGGCATTAACCAATCAAAAGGTAAAAAACGCTAAAAATCTATTAAAAGTAGATTAAACAATAGTTGAATATGTAAAAGCGGAACTAATTATTTTAGTTCCGCTTTTTGTTTCCCTTAATAACTTGTTAAAAAAAACACAACTAAAAATATACCAATTTTTTTATTCTATCGTTATAAAGTTATATATTCGTTTTTATGTAATTCAACCTAGCATGCGTAAAATATTTACCCTTGTTTCTTTACTAAGTTTATCAGCTTCTTATGCCCAAGTTGGCGGAAAAGACGCCTATCAATTTTTGCAAATGCCTACATCGCCCAAACAAGCGGCACTAGGCGGAAGTAATGTTACCATTACAGGAAACGAAGTAAATCAGGTTTTATACAATCCGGCATCGTTAAACGATGAAATGGATCATATGCTTTCGGTAAATTTCGGACGCTATTATGGCGATGTTAGTTTAGGATCGGCGGCTTATGCACACCAATTTAAAAATGGTCGCAATTTTCATGTTGGCGTTACGTATTTGAATTACGGAAATATTGAGGGATACGATGAAAACGGATTAACAACAGGAACTTTTACAGGAAACGATGTAGCAGTTTCAGTCGGATATGCGCATCCTATTCAAAATACAAATTTCACGATTGGAGCTAATATTAAAGCTATTTCGTCTAGTTTAGAAAGTTATAATTCTTTTGCTGTTGCAGCTGATATTGGCGGATTGTATCACGACAATCAATCGGGTTGGACAGCCGGATTAACGTTTAAAAATCTTGGCGGACAGCTTTCAAATTATCAAGATACAAGAGAATCAATGCCTTTTGAGATTGTTCTCGGAGTAAGTAAATTATTAGAAAATGTTCCAATTCGTTGGCATTTCACTTTAGATAATCTTCAAAAATGGGATGTTTCTTTTTCAAATCCCAATCGTTCTCAAGTTGGTTTAGACGGAGAAGTTTCCGAAGAAAAAGTCGGATTCGGAAATAATTTATTACGTCACGTCGTTTTAGGAGTCGAATTATTTCCAGAAAAAGGCTTCAATGTTCGTTTAGGATATAATTTTAGAAGCGGCGAGGAAATGAAGATTCTGGAACAACGCCATTTTGCGGGGTTTACAGCAGGTTTTGGTTTGCGTATGAAACGCTTTAAAATCGAATATGCATACAATAGATTTACTTTAGCAGGAAATACCAATCTTTTAGGATTGTCGGTAAAGCTTTAATTTGTAATTTTGACGTCTTAATAAAAACGTTTTGAGAAAAATTACAATAGCCATTGACGGATATTCGTCAACCGGAAAAAGTACTTTGGCAAAGCAGCTTGCAAAAGCCTTGAATTACGTATATGTCGATACAGGCGCTATGTATCGTGCGGTAACTTTATTCGCCATGAAACAAGGCATTATTTCCGAAAATTCGTTCCAAGTTTCAGAACTTATCAATCAACTTCCAACCATTTATTTAACGTTCCATTTCAACAAAGATTTAGGTTTTGCCGAAATGTATTTGAACGATGAAAATGTTGAAAAGGAAATTCGTTCTATGGAAGTGTCGAATTTTGTTAGTCAAATAGCGGCAGTTTCAGAAGTTCGAACAAAATTAGTTCAACAACAAAAAATGTTCGGTAAAGATAAAGGCGTTGTAATGGACGGACGCGATATTGGAACGGTTGTTTTTCCTGATGCTGAACTAAAAATCTTTATGACAGCTTCGGTCGAAATTCGAGCTGAACGTCGTTTTTTAGAATTAAAAGAAAAAGGAGCAGAGGCAGATTATGATGAGGTTTTAAAAAACGTAACAGAACGCGATGCCATCGATACAAGTCGAACAGACTCTCCTTTAATTCAAGCTGAAGATGCAATCGAAATAGATAATTCTCATCTAACAAAAGAAGAACAGTTTGAATTGATTTTAAATCTTGCGAATGAACAAATTAATCTTCAAAATTAAGTTGCCAAAATACTAAATGATGAATTTAAAAATTAGATTAGCAATCATGAGCTTTTTGCAGTTTGCAGTGTGGGGAGCTTATTTAACATCGATGGGAAATTATTTGGCATCCATCGGAATGGCATCAAAAATCGGACTTTTTTATGCAATGCAAGGAATCGTTTCTATTTTCATGCCAGCCATTATGGGAATTATTGCGGATAGATGGATTCCTGTTCAAAGACTTTTGGGATATTGCCATGCGTTAGCCGCTTTGTTTATTATTATGGCGGGATATTACGGAGCTTCGGCAGGAAGCGAAGCTGCATTTTCGACTCTTTTTCTACTATATTCGTTTAGTGTTGCGTTTTATATGCCCACTATTGCGTTGTCAAATTCGGTTGCGTACACAGTTTTAACCAATAATAATTACGATACAATTAAGGCATTTCCGCCGATTCGAACATTAGGAACTGTTGGTTTTATTTGCGCTATGTTGTTTGTTAATTTTAGTGGAACTCTTAATGATTCTTTCGCTTTTAATTTCGACGCTGTTGAAGGCTTTTTGAGTTTTCAAAATACCTATCATCAGTTTTATGTTTCGGGAATTATCGGAATTATTCTGTTTTTATTTTCATTTAGTTTACCACATTGTTCAATTAATAAATCCAGCGATAAAAAAACATTGTCCGATATTTTAGGATTGAAAGCTTTTGCTCTTTTTAAGGAACGAAAAATGGCAATTTTCTTCATTTTTTCGATGCTTTTGGGTGTTTCGCTTCAAATTACAAACGGATATGCAAATCCGTTTATTGCAAGTTTTAAAGATATTCCGGAATATGCAAATAGTTGGGGAGCAAATAATGCCAATGCACTTATTTCGTTGTCTCAAATATCAGAAACACTGTGTATTTTATTAATTCCTTTCTTTTTAAAACGATTCGGAATTAAAAAAGTTATGTTAATGGCGATGTTTGCTTGGGTATTACGTTTTGGATTATTTGTAACAGGCAATCCAGGAAATGGAGTTTGGATGTTTATTTTATCGATGATTGTTTACGGAATCGCATTCGATTTTTTTAACGTTTCAGGATCTTTATTCGTTGACCGAGAAACCGATAAAAGTATTCGATCTTCAGCTCAAGGAGTTTTTATGATGATGACAAATGGATTTGGCGCCACAATCGGAATGATAGGAGCACAGTTTGTAGTAAATTATTTTGTATTTAACCATTCTGATGTTTCGACCCAATTAGAAGGCTGGAAAATTTCTTGGACTATTTTTGCCATATATTCCTTAATAGTCTCATTACTATTTGCTGTTTTGTTTAAGTACAAACATGAAAGGAAATAGAATTAATGATAACTAAAAAA
>DERN01000009.1:32317-181055 GCA_002360925.1 Flavobacteriaceae bacterium UBA3339
TTTTTTAGTTATCATTAATTCACTTTACTTAATTCTTTTTCATCAACTGGAGTTTCATCTAAATAACGTTCTAAACTATCGTCCATTTCTTTCATCCACGGAGTGTGATGTATATTAGCTTCGGTTCCATCAACAACCGAAGTATAAACTTTGTCACGATAATTTAAGATATTTTCTTCTTTATCTTTCAGCCAACTTTTAAACATTTCGGCTACTTTATCTAAATTAAATGGCGGATAATCGGTATATGAAATTAGATCTTTTATATAATCTGTTTGGAAATCTACGTGCTCTTCTCCGGTTTCGGTCGCCATTTCTTTTGTTATCCATTGCTCAATATCGGTAGTACGTACTTCTTTTGAAGGTAAGTCAATACGTCCTAACATATAATCGCGGGCAAACCAAGCCTGAGTATCAAACATATTAAATGTGTAATATTGATCTTGCATTCCCAAATAAATCAATCGTTCGTTATGATTAAAAACAACACCTTTATATAAATGATCCGGATAAAGATTATTTTTTGTTTTTAAACGTAGATTATCGGGTAAAAAAGGTAATTTATGTTGATATCCTGTACAAAAAACTACAGCATCGAATGTTTCGACAGATCCATCTTTAAAGTACGCTTTATCATCTTCGAAATGAGTAACCAACGGTTTTTCTTTGATTCCTTGTGGCCATTTTGAACCAATTGGATTGCTGCGATAAGAAATTGTTACAGACTTTGATCCGTGTTTGTAACATTGAACACCAATATCTTCGGCAGAATAACTACTTCCGATAATAAGAATGTTTTGATCTACAAATTGATCGGCTCCTCTAAAATCATGTGCGTGCATTACAGCACCGGGAAAATTTTCGATTCCTTTAAAATAAGGTAAATTAGGAGTTGAGAAATGCCCAGTTCCTACTACTAAATAATCAAAAAACTCTTCAAATGTTTCATTTCGAACCAAATCATCAAAAACGACTCTGAATTGTTGTTTATCTTCTAAAAAATCAACCCAGCGTGCAACGGTATTAAACTTAATAAAGTCGCGAGCGTTACTTTTTTTAACTCTACCTTGAATATAATCGAATAAAACTTCACGTGGAGGATAAGACGAAATGGCTTGACCAAAATGCTCTGTAAAACTATAATCCGAAAATTCTAAACACTCCTTCGGACCGTTAGACCACAGGTATTTATACATACTTCCGTGAATTGGTTCTCCGTATTTTCCTACACCTGTTCTCCAAGTGTAATTCCACATACCTCCCCAATTATCTTGCTTTTCATAACATTTAATTTCAGGGATGGGATTACCTTTTTTCTGTTCCGATTCAAATGCTCTTAACATAGCCAAACCACTTGGTCCGGCACCGATAATTCCAACTTTAAAATTTGTCATATTATAATAAAATATTGTTCCTTTCAATTGAATTTTGAAAAGAGGATTAAACTTTCGATTTATTGAATCAATGCTAGATTCTTAAATATATTCGCAATAAAAACGAATGAAACGTGTAGATTTGTCAAATAGAATAAGCGAATATTCTAGAAAATGAAGGATTCCTTAAAAAAGAAATCAATAGTTACACTGAATTTTATAATTTCAAATTTACAAAATTTTATCTGAAGAAGCAATTTTAACGAAAAAGGAAATGGGATTTTCATTCAAAATCTTCGTTAAAAAGTGTTTTTTTTAATCAGTTTTCATTGATTTTACTTGATTCATGACCACTTTAAAAATGTTAATTTTGAAACAAAATAAAGTCCTTTGTAACTTTTGTTACCTATAATTAAAAATAGAAGCTTTACTTTTGATATCAATCGTTTAAATCAGAACAAAAATTCTCTCTAACAAAATCATGATGAAATTATTTATTAAATCAATCTTTTTAGTAATTACAACGTTTTTTATATCGAATTCTGTTAAGGCTCAATCATTATTTTTTGAGCGAGTTTATGATGAAACCTTGGCTCAGGCAAGTTATGTAATTGGAAATACCGATACAAAAGAAGCAATTGTAATTGATGCTAAAAGAGATATTGATACCTATTTAAATATTGCAAAACAGAATAATTTGCGCATAACGCACGTAACCGAAACACATATTCATGCCGATTTTTTAAGTGGTTCGCGAGAATTAGCGAAAGCAACCGGAGCTAAATTATATCTTTCGGACGAAGGTGGAAAAGATTGGCAATATGAATTTGCTCACGAATCATTAAAAGACGGAAGTAAAATTCAATTAGGAGCTGTTTCTCTTGAAATTATGCATACACCAGGACACACGCCTGAAAGTATTACTTTTTTAGTGAAAGAAAATAATGATTCTTCAAATGTGATTAAAGCGATTACAGGCGATTTTATTTTTGTTGGCGATGTTGGTCGTCCTGATTTATTAGAAAAAGCGACTAAGCAAATAGGAACACAAGAAATAGGAGCAAAGCAACTTTTTGCATCTATAAAACGTTTCGAAAAACTGCCAGATAATACTGAGATTTGGCCGGGTCACGGAGCAGGATCTTTCTGTGGGAAAAGTTTAAGTAATATTCCGCAATCGACTTTAGCACAAGAAAAAGCATCGAACAAAGCATTGCAATTTCAGAATGATGAAGCCGGATTTGTAAAATATATTTTAGAAGGTCAGCCAGAACCGCCGATGTATTTTGCCGAAATGAAACGATTAAACAAAGTAGATCGTCCATTTTTGATAGAAGTTCCTAAAATTTCGAAATTAAATAAAACCGAATTAGACAAAGCTATTACGAATAAGCTTTTAATTATCGATACACGTCCAAAAGAACAAGTTGCGCAAGGATTTATTTCAGGAAGTTTACACATTGAAGGCGGGAAATCATTTGCTACTTTTGTAGGCTCTTTGATAGATTATAATCAGCAAATTGTTTTGATTGCAGAAGAGAATAAAATAGAAGATTTAACTCGAAAATTAATGCGAATTGGAATGGATAACATTTACGGTTATAGTTCAGATGTAAATAATCAAAGTTTAAAATTACAAACGTCGAATGTAATTGATATTAAAGAGTTTAAAACGAATTTAGATAAAAAAGATATTCAATTTGTTGATGTTCGTACCGAAAATGAATATAAAAACGGACATATTAAAGGCGTAAAAAACATTCCGTTAAATCAATTAGAGCAAAACTTAAACAAAATCGATAAAAACAAACCAGTTATTATTCATTGCCAAAGTGGTGTTCGTGCTGCAATGGCATATTCAATCTTACGAAAAAATGGTTTTGAAAATGTTATAAATTATTCAGGCGGAATTAACGATTGGAAAGAAAATAAAAACGAATTGGTAAAATAGACCAATCTTTCTAAATAATAAAAAAACGGTGTGTATCNNGATACACACCGTTTTTTTATTTAAGGATTAAAAATTAACAAGATAAAGACCGCAAATAAAACTAAGTGCATTATTCCAACAATTGGTGTGGTTCGTTTTCCTAAAAATGTCATTACGCTAAGCAATAATGTTACGACAAAAAGAATGGTTTCTGTGGCTGTCATTCCAAATAAAACCGATTTTCCCGTAATCAATCCCACGATAAGAACAGAAGGAATCGTTAATCCCACAGTTGATACAAAAGCGCCGTGACAAAGGTTTATAGATCGCTGAAATTCATTGTTTAAAGCCGCTTTTATTGCAGTCATAGATTCGGGCGTAAATACAATTACAGCAATTAAAACACCGCCTAATAATGGAGGAAGATTTGCTGCTTTAATACCGAAATCGACTACGATTGCCATATTGTGCGAAAGTAAAACAATGGGTAAAATCATAGCAATTAATACAAAAGATCGAATCCAAATTTCGCTTTTGTTGTTTTGATTTGATGTTTCGTTATGAGTCTCAATCTTCTTTTGTGAGTTTCTTTCTTTATATGGAATTTCTAAAAAACCTTTTTTAGGCTGAATATATAAATGATGATATCCTTTCATTTGGAAAGCCAGAAAAAGCGCATACAATAAAACAATCAAAGACGAAAGTACGATTGCTTGCGTGTTGCTGAACATTCCGCCACCGGCACCTTCAATAAAATTAGGCAACATAAGACCAATTCCGCCTAACATAATAATCATTCCCAAATACGACATCGTTCCTTGCGCATTGTATTCTTGTTCTCCAAACTTTAAACCACCCAACAAAATACACAAACCAATTACAAGATTCATAATAATCATCATAACTGAAAAAATAGAATCTTTTCCAATTGTTGGATTTTCTCCTGGACCTAACATTACAGCCGAAATTAAAATAACTTCGATTGAAACAATAGATAATGTGAGAATTAAAGTTCCGTAGGGCTCGCCGAGCTTATGAGACAATTCATCGGCTTCTTTAACAACTCCAAAAGCGGCTCCAACTATAGTTATTAAAAGTGTAATAAACACAACAAAAGCAGTTACGGAATTTATAGAATCGCCCAAAAAGGAATTTCCGAAAAGTAAAAAGGCAATCACAACCAGCCATACAACACCTAACCTTATCATTGTTTTTTTTGGTATTATTTCGGCAAGACTTTTCTTCCAATTTGTTATATTTTCTGTTGACATAATCTATTTTTTAAAACACGACAAAACTATATAAAAGGAGTACAATAAAATTTATCATTTGTTAAAAAGGAGAGAGTTATAAAAAGAGTTTTTCCGATTTTATTTTGTAAAATAAAAAGACATCTTGCAAAAGATGTCTTTTTATGAGTTTATTTGTTTTTATTCTTATGGATTTGTAGAAAAAATAGATCCGTTAGCAATTAAAGTTTTGATTTTTATTTATAAGATAAACCTAAACCAATCCCGCACGTTTTAATAAAGCTTCGGGAGAAGGCTCTTGTCCGCTGAATTTTTTATATAAATTCATTGGATGATCTGTTCCTCCTTGTGAAAGGATATAATCTTTAAATTTAGTTGCAATTTCTTTGTTAAAAATTCCGTTTTGTTTAAAATAATCAAAAGCATCGGCATCTAAAACTTCGGCCCATTTGTACGAATAATATCCTGCTGAATAACCACCAGCAAAAATGTGCGAAAAAGCAGTGCTCATTGCATTTTCTGTAACATCGGGATATAATTGTGTGGAAGCAAATTTTTCGTTTTCGAACGATTTTATATCTTTAATAGTATCTAAATCTTCAGTATGCCAACCCATATCCAACAACCCAAAACTTAATTGACGGATCGTTGCTAATCCTTCTAAAAAGTTCGAACTCTCCTTTATTTTATCGATATATTCTTGCGGAATTGTATCGTCCGTTTCGTAATGTTTCGCAAATAAAGCCAACGTTTCGGGTTCGTAAACCCAATTTTCCATTATTTGACTCGGTAATTCAACAAAATCCCAATAAACCGATGTTCCCGATAAAGTTGGATAATTGGTGTTGGCTAACATTCCGTGCAATGCGTGACCAAATTCGTGAAACAACGTGGTAACTTCATTAAACGTTAATAAAGAAGGTTTTGATGAAGTAGGAGGAGTAAAGTTGCATACGATAGAAATATGCGGACGCTCATTTGTATCGTTTTTAATCCATTGTGATTTAAAGGAAGTCATCCAAGCACCGTTTCTTTTTCCTTTTCTTGGGAAGAAATCTGTGTAGAAAATCGCAACTAATTCTCCATTTTCATTTGTTACTTCAAAAGTTTGAACGTCGTTATGATATTTGTCGATCGAATGAATTTCCGTAAAAGTTAATCCGTATAATTTATGAGCAACTTCGAAAGCGCCATTCAATACATTTTCTAATTTAAAATAAGGTTTTAAAATTTCATCATCTAAATTAAAACGCTCTTGTTTTAGTTTTTCAGAATAATAACTTCCGTCCCATTTTTCTAAATGATCAATTGCATCTAATTTTTTTGCATAAGCAGTTAACTCGGCAAATTCTTTTTCGGCAGCCGGTTTTGCTTTCGATAATAAATCATTCAAGAAATCGAATACTTTTTCAGGATTTTGTGCCATACGTTCTTCCAAAACAAAAGTTGCATGATTTTTATAACCCAATAATTGTGCACGCTCATTGCGAAGTTTTACAATATCTAAAACGATTTGTTCGTTGTTGAATTCATTCTTTTGAAAACCTTTTTTACCATTTGCAATTGCGATTTCTTTTCTTAATTCACGATTTTTTACATAAGTAACAAAAGGAAGGTAACTTGGAAAATCGAGCGTGAAAATAAAACCTTCTTGGTTTTGTTGCTCTGCCAAGTTTTTAGCCGCTTCTTTCGCTCCGTCGGGCAATCCTTCTAAATCATTTTCGTTAGTTATATGCAGCTGATATGCGTTGGTTTCGGCTAAGACATTTTCGTTGAATTTTAAAGATAAAAGCGATAATTGCGCATCGATTTCGCGAAGTTTACTTTTTTGTTCATCGTTTAATAAAGCGCCGTTTCGAACAAAACCTTTATATGTTTTTTCTAATAGCGTTTTTTGTTCGGTTGTTAAACTTTCGAAATTTGTTGTTTCAAAAACGTGTTTAACTCGAGCAAATAATTCAGGATTTAAAGAAATGTCGTTTCCAAAAGCAGATAGTTTTGGCGCAACAATTTGTGCGATTTTTTGTAACTCTTCACTTGTTTCGGCTGAATTTAAATTGAAAAAGATATTCGAAATTCGATCTAATTGCATGCCCGAAAACGCCATTTCTTCAATCGTATTTGCAAAAGTAGGCGTTTCTTTATTATCGATAATTGTTTGTATTTCTTTTTTAGCTAATGAAATTGCTTCGTTAAAAGCAGGCTCATAATCAGATGTTTTTATTTTAGAAAACGGAGCTGTATCAAAAGCTGTTAATAAGATATTTTCCATAAAGAGATTCATATTTTAAACAGCCTAAAATTACGGATTATTCCGTTAAGGAAGTATTAAATGGGTATTGATAAGTAAAAAAGCAGACGTTTTCGTCTGCTTTTATTGTAAATTAAAATTATTTTATGTCCCACCAAACTCGAGTGTTTACATCGTCGGCTCCCATAATACCAACTGCTTCCATGTAATTTTCATGGTTTTGACGTTTTACGTCTTGTGGAAATGGGTAACGAACAGGCATTTTACCATCATTATAAAGATTTGGTTCCAAAGGTAATTTTGGAAAATCGGTTCTACGGAACTCTAACCATTGTTGGTTATCGGTAAAGTATAAAGCAAAATACTTTTGAAGCATAATGCGCTCTAACGTATTGTTAAATGCAACTTTTTCATTCGTAAAATAATCTGAAGGGATATTAATTGCCCAAATTGCCATTGCAGCTTTTACTCCATTTTTATAAGAAGTTTCAGCATCGCCTGTAATCAAACCTTTAAAAGCAAGTTCGGCTTTAATGAATTCTACTTCGGCATACGTCATAATAATGTTTTTCATTGGCGCAACCGCAGTATTGTTACTTGGCGCAGATGGCGTATAATTAATAGCACCTTCGTTAGAACTATAACCAGAAGGAATACCTTTATAACCGATTTCTTTTCCATCTTTATCTTTTGCTTTTGTAGCCCAAAAAGGAAGTCGCGGATCGTTCCATTCTAACAATTGATCAACAAAGAAAGTTGAAAGTTTTTTATCGGCAGCGTAATCCTGAATACGAGGCCAAGGAGTTATATTTGGACTTATTCCTGAATTGATTAAAATAGCATCGTCTGCAGAAGATGTAAATATGGGATACGTTGTAGGATCGTTTAAAATCGTATTTATTTTAGAAATAGATTCAGAAGGCATTACATCAGAAAGACGTAACAACATACGCAAATGCAATGAATTTGTAAGCTTTTGCCAAGCATTAACAGTTTCACTATTTTTTGGTTTTCCTCCAAAAAGTAAATCTGGTGCGTAAATTAAAGGTTTAGTATTGTCATATAGAGCATTAGCTTGTTCTAAATATTCTAAAACTTTTTTATAAATCACTTCTTGACGTTGAAACTTTGGTTTAACAATACCTTCATCTCCTTTTAAAGCTTCTTCAAACGGAATGTCTCCAAAAACATCGGTTAAATTGGCAAAACTCCACGCTTTTAAAGTTAATGCAATTGCTTGATAGTTTGTATCCTCAAAAGCGATCGATGTTTTTTCCATTTCGTCGATATTTTTTAACCAACGATAATGATTGTCCCACATGGTTTGACCAATTGCATCGGTTACGTAATAACGATGATATCCTAACGCATCGTTTGAAGGAAAAGGAACGATTCCCTGCATAAAGTGCGCGGTACGATGATGCCAAGCCGAGAAAGAATTATGATTGGTGAGGCCGAATAAAATTGGATTTAGTAACGAAGCCGGACTAATTGATTCTAATCTATTTGGATCTGTATTAATGTCTTCAAAATCGGTCGTGCAACTATAAATAGACGCAATGGCGATTAATGATAATATGCTGAATTTTAATTTTTTCATGATGATGTGATATTATAAACTTACTTTTAAATTGAATCCGTAGGTTGCTGGCGATGGTAATTGCCCCATTTCAACTCCGGGAACCATATTTGCCCCATTTAAAGCCGCTGTTTCTGGGTCGTAGAAAGGAAAATCAGACCAAGTGTATAAGTTGCGGCCAAAAACACTTAAAGTAAGTCCTTTTAATTTGTTACGCTCTAAAAATGATTTAGGAAAACTGTATGAAAGACTGATTTCTCTTAATTTAACCCAAGTAGCATCGAATGAGTTTGATTCTACATTGGCGCGACGATAATATTCGGAATAATAAGCCGGAACCTCTACTTTTGTTGTATTAGGAGAGTAAGAACCATCGTCGTTTAAAACAACTCCGTCGCCAATAATGTAACCATCTTCACGACCGTATAACGATCCTTTTAAATGTCCGTGTTCCATTGTTTTGTGGTATGATTGAGAATAAATTAATCCACCAAAAGATCCGTCAACTGTAACATTTAAATTCCAACCTTTGTATTTAAAATTGTTCGACCAACCACCTTTCCAATCGGCATAAGCATTTCCTTGGAAGGTTTCTTTTTGAGGACGAATAGGAAGTCCGGTTTTTTTGTCGTAAATTATATTTCCGTCTGCATTTTTAACAAAACCATAACCATACATATCTCCGGTTGAACCTCCTACTTTTCCAATAATCGAAACAGTTCCCGAAGTTGCTAAAACTTGTTCTTCTCCACCTTCAACTCCAGCCGCAAGTTCCAAGATTTCGTTTTTGTTTTTAGCATATGTAAAAGTCGTTTTCCACTCGAAATTCTTTGTTTTGATCGGAGAAACGTACAACATAGCTTCAATTCCGCGGTTTTGAACTTTACCAGCATTAATATACTGACTTGAATATCCGGTTGAATAATCTAATGGAACACTTAATATTTGATTGTCTGAAATGGTGTTGTAATAAGCAACATCAAAACCTAAGCGATCTTGAAGTAGACGCATATCGATTCCGAATTCTGTCGAAGTTGTTTGTTCAGGTTTTAAATGTGCATTAAATAATTGGTTGTCTGAAACTGCTGATCCAACAAACGGACTGTTATCATAATATTTACTTATGATGTAAGGTTGTGAATCGTTTCCAACTTGCGCCCAAGAAGCACGAAGTTTTGCGAAATCGATCCATAAAGGTAAAGCTACTGCATCGCTTAAAATAAAACTTAAATTAGCCGATGGATAAAAATAACTATTATTGTTTTGAGGTAGAGTAGAAGACCAGTCGTTACGAGCGGTAAGATCTAAAAACAATAAGTTGCGGTACGAAAATGATCCTAAGGCATAAAGGCTGTTTACTTTTTTGTTAGAATCTGCAGATTCTGTTAAAACAGTACTGCTTGCATTTGCTAATTTATAAACATCTGGTACCGCCAAACCATTAGCCGATGCGTCCATTCTGCGGTATTTGTAACTCATTATATTTCCTCCGGCAGATAAACTATAATTAAAATTATCGGTTTGGTTTCCTTTGTAAGTCAATAAGAAATCGGTGTTGATTTCTTGTGAATTAATCAATTGTCTTTCGTAATAACCTGTTGCAAATTTTACTAAATCATACGGACGTTTTAATTCTCTAAATTCGTTTTGTGAGTTGATTCCCGAACGAAGCATTAATTTTAAGTTTTTAGAAAAGTCGATATCTAAACTCAAATTTCCGGTAAATGTATTGCTGTTTGTGCTGTTAATTACTTCGTGAACCAACGCAAACGGATTGTCTAAATACGTACTGAACGGACTATTCATTTGAGTTTTTTTATCGTCTAACCAAATTTTGCGATACCAATCGATATTGTTATTCGGGTTGGTTAAAATCATGAAATACGAAATAGTGTGATTGTTGTATCCTGTTGATGGTAAATTGTCGCTACTGCGGTTGTAATAATTTAAAGTTGAATTTAATTTAATTCCTTTCGCAATTTCGTAATCTCCTTTTGTTGAAATGGCAACTCGTTCAAAACCTGTATTCGGCATAATCCATTGATTGTCTGAATATGTAACCGAAGCTCTTAAAGAACCTTTGTCATTTCCTGCACCAAACGATAAGCTGTTTGTTAAGGTTGTTCCTGCTCTCCAAAAACCTTTTCTAGCATTATCGTAAGCTCTCCAAAGTGTTCTTTCGGTTCCCATTTGTCCTGTTTCAGGATCGTACTGATAATAATATTGTCCGTTAAATTTAGGACCAAAACCTAAGTTGCTTTGTGTTGCAGGACCGTCTTCACTTGCTTTGTAAGAATAATACAATTCGCCAGCTTTATTAAAAGCTTTTCCGGTTCCAGATCCGTATTCATTTTGCCATTCGGGCCAACGTTGAATAGCATCGATGCTAATGTTAGATGAGTATGTAATACCTAATCCTTGATTCTTTTTGCCCGATTTTGTCGTAATCATAATGGCTCCGTTTGCGGCGCGAGATCCGTATAAAGCAGTTGCTCCGGCTCCTTTTAAAACGCTGATTGATTCAATGTCTTCTGGATTAATATCCGACATGCCGTTACCAAAATCTACAGGAGAATCGGACGATAAATAACCATTCCCTTCTCCTGATGAAGACATTCCTGAGTTAATCGGAATTCCGTCTACAACAATTAAAGCGCCGTTTGCATTAGTATTAACCGAACGATTTCCGCGTAAAACAACTTGTGTAGATCCCATTGGTCCTGAACTTGCAGAAGTAAAAGTCATTCCGGGAACTTTTCCTTTCATATTATCAACCCAATTGTTCGAACGGGCATCGGTAAAATCTTCTCCTTTTAACTTTTGTTGCGAGTATCCCAATTGTTTTTCTTCACGCGCAATTCCAAGTGCCGTGATTACGATTTCGTCTAATTGACCTTGTGCTTCATTCAAAGTCATTGTAATAAATTCTTCTCCGTTATAATTATAGGATTTATCGTCGTATCCAATAAAAGAGAAAATAATTTCAGAAGCAGCGGTAAATGGATAAGCTAATTCAAAATTACCGTTTTCGTCCGTTTCAGTTCCTACAGAAGTTCCTTTTACATAAACCGAAACTCCTTGAATAGGCTGTTTGTTAGCATCTACAACCTTACCTTTAATAAGATTGTTAGTTTGTTCTGAAATGTTCCAACTTACGTTAGAAACAGGCGAAGCCCAAATATATTGGGAAGCAAGCGGTACTGTAACAAGAACCAGCATTTTTAGAAAATGAGCTACGCTGTGTAGATTTTTTTTCATTTTAAATTTAAATTGTTTTCGATTTTTAATTGTTGTTATGTGCTACAAAGTACGTGTCTTCCTTTGGGAACCCTTGAGTTTATTGAGTTATAAAAAAATTATAAAAGTGTTGGCTAACTGTTACCGAAATCTTGGTTTTTAGAAAAAACTTAAAAATTCCTTAAAGTTTAAAAATTTGATAAAAGTGATTTGTGTGCTTCATTTGTTATATTAAAATTTAAAAAAATGAAACAATTAATTAGATCAACTTTTATGTTGTTAGCAATGACAACTGTTTTACACGCCCAAGAAAAAGCAAAAGGGTTGATTTTTGAAGATTTAAACAACAATGGTAAAAAAGACAGAAAAGAAAAAGTTTTACCAAATGTTTTAGTAAGTAATGGTGTAGATGTAGTAGCTACCAATAAAAAAGGAGAATACGAAATTTCGGTAACAAACGATAGTCCTGTTTTTGTGATTAAGCCTTCGGGATACCAATTTCCGTTAGATTCGTATAATCTTCCAAAATTTTATTATCTGCATAAGCCAATAGGTTCGCCTGATTTAAAATATGGTGGTGTAAAACCTACAGGAAATTTGCCTAAATCGATCGATTTTGCTTTACTTCCTAAAAAGGAATCGAATGATTTTACAACATTTGTTTTCGGAGATCCACAAGCTTATACGAAAGAAGAAATTCAGTTTTTTATCGACGGAATTGTAAAGGATTTAAAGAAAACCGAAGCTGTGAAATTCGGAATAAGTTTAGGCGATTTGGTAGGCGACGATTTATCGTTACATCCCGATTACAAGAATGCAATAAAACAAATTGGTTTGCCTTGGTATAACGTTATGGGAAACCATGATATGGATTACGATGCTAAAATCGATGAACATTCTGACGAAACTTACGAAGCCAATTTTGGACCGAACAATTTTTCTTTTAACTACGGAAAAGTCCATTTTATTATTTTAGATAACATTTTATATCCCGATCCGCGCGATGGAAAAAGTTATTGGGGCGGTTTTAGAGAAGATCAGTTGAAATTTGTAGAAAACGATTTAAAATTTGTTCCCAAAGATCATTTGGTTGTACTTTCGTTCCATATTCCTTTAGAAGATAATAATAACGAATGGTTTCGCGTTTCGGATCGCGAACGATTATTCGATTTATTGAAAGATTTTCCTCATACTTTATCGCTTTCTGCACATACACACATTCAGCAACAGATTTTTTACGGAAAAGATAAAGGATGGAAACAAACGAAACCGCATCACGAATATAACGTAGGAACGACTTCTGGAGATTGGTATTCTGGTGAAATGAATGAGCGAGGTGTTCCGGCTTCGACCATGCGCGATGGAACTCCGAAAGGTTATGCTTTATTACATTTTAAAGGAAATGAATATTCGGTAGATTATAAAGTTGCCGGAAAATCAGAACAATATCAAATTAATGTTTTTGCTCCGAAAGAAGTTATAAAAGCTCCGAAAAGTCGCCATTCGGTTTATGCTAATGTTTTTATGGGAACTCCGAAAGATGAAGTTTTTTATAGCATTAACGACGGAGAATGGAAAAAAATGAAGTTTACAGAAGAAGGAGATCCAGCGTACGAAAGCACTTTCTATAAATGGGATATTTCTGAAAAAGCTGTAAAAGGTCGTCGTCCTTCTAAATCAATGATTTCAACACATCTTTGGTCGGCTAAAATTCCAACCGATTTACAAGTTGGAACTCATAAAGTAAAAGTAAAAGCTACCGATATGTACGGTAAAACACATTACGGAGAAACAACTTATAGAATATCTGAATAATTGATTCTGATGTAAAAATGAACGGCACTATTTTACAATAATAAGTAAAATAGTGCCGTTTTTTGTTATAGATTTATCTTAACCGATTGTTTATTTTCATCTAATGCAACGAAAGTAAATTCGCCTACAATCGCTTTTTCTCTTCCTTCGTGATACATCTTTTCAATATAAATGGTCACATTTACTTTCATGCTTTTATTGCCCACATGCGAAACTTGTCCAACTAATTCTACAATAGTTCCAGATGGAATCGGCTTGTCGAAATTAATTCTTTCACTGTTTACCGTTACCACTTTTTGTCTGCAAAATCGGGTTGCTGTAATAAAGGCGACTTCGTCCATAAGTTGCATAGCCATTCCGCCAAACAAAGTATCGTAATGATTGGTTGTATTCGGGAAAACCGCTTTAAAAATACGGGTTTCGGCGTTTAAAATCTTTTGTTCTAAGGTCATTATTTGTTAATTATTGTAGGTTTATGATTGTCGTTAATGGCTACGAGAATAAAGTTTCCAGAAACTACATGTTCTCTTTTTTCATGATTCATTCCTTCTAAATAAACATCGACTTTTATGTTAATACTTGTATTGCCGATGTGTTCTACCGTTCCGATTAATTCTATGAGCGATGAAGCCGGAATCGGTTTCTTAAAATCGATTTGTTTGCTGCTTACCATAACAAAATTATTCCGACTAAATCGTGTTGCTGTCATAAAAGCGGTTTCGGTCATCATTAAAATAACTCTTCCGCCAAACATGGTGTTATGGTGATTGGTTGTGTCGGGAAACACGACTTTGAATACGTGTGTTTCGGCGTTTAAAATTTTTTCTTCTATTGTCATTTTACCATTTTATATACATACTGCTGCAATTAAAACCTGCGCCAAAAGCTGTGAGAATAATATTAGAACCAGTTTTAAAATCGGTTTTGTAATCCCACAAACACAAAGGAATGGTTGCAGCAGTGGTGTTTCCGTATTTTTGAATGTTGATTTTAAATTGATCTAAAGGAATTTCGAGCTCGTTACTCAACGCTTTTATGATTCTTAAATTAGCTTGATGCGGAACAACCCAATCGATCGATTCTTTTTGGAGTTTATTTCTTTGCATTAATTCCTTTGTGATTTTCGACATGGATTCAATTGCATTTTTAAAGACAACTTTTCCGATTTGATGAATAAACTGTTGTTCGTTATCGATTAATTCTTTTGTGATTTTGTTTTTAGAACCTCCCGCCGGAATTAACAAATGTTCCGTTCCTGTGCCATCTGTTGTATTCAAAAAATCGATAATTCCTTTATCTAAAGTTGTAGCCGACAATAAAACAGCACCTGCGCCATCGCCAAACAAAATGGAAGTATTTCGGTTATTGTAATTCACGATAGAACTCATTTTATCGGCTCCAACAACTAAAACGTTTTGATATCGTTGCGATATAATTAAACTTTCGCCTAAAGTTAAAGCTTGTAAAAAACCGCTGCATGCACCATTTAAATCGATTCCCCAAGCATTTAGTAAGTTCGACTTTTTACAAACCAAACTCGAAGCTGGCGCCAAACCATAATCGGGAGTACTTGTTGCTAATAAAAGGCAATCGATACTCGCTGGATCGATTTTGTAAGTAAGCAATAAATCGCGAATTGCAAACGAAGCTAAATCAGAAGTTGCTAAATCAGGATTGGTTTCAATTCGGCGTTCCTCAATACCAGTTCGTTCCACAATCCAATCAGCAGTGGTATTTACTATGTTTTCTAAATCGGTATTCGATAAAATGGTCTCAGGAACATATCCGCCAATTGCTTTAATGTAAGCCTTTATCTGATGCATGTTTTGTAATTTTGTGGCTTAATAAAACGTAAACCAAAAATAAATGCAGCGTGATTAAAAAGAGAAAAGTACAATCAATACAAAACACAAAGAACAGTGTTTTATAGATTTTACGGTTTCGACTTTTAGCTTCAAATCGCGAAAGCATGGTCTTTTCTATAGGGCAGGTTTCCTGACTTGTAACGGTTTTTATCGTCCTTCCCATTTTGTGAAACAGTGGACATTTTTTGATAAAAACTTTTAGGTTACTTACAGTTGCGCGACAGTTCGTGATTTACACACGATTCCCTTTTAATGTACAACTAAGTACCACCTTATAGGTTTGTTTTATTAATTCGATAATTAAAACGCCAAATATAACTGATTTTTTAATTGAAATTTAATAATAATTCGTTTTTGTTGTTTATTGGTTAAGATTCGTTTTTTTAAGATTATAGGTAAAATAAAAAAACGGAATGTGATGAGCATTCCGTTTATATTTTAATTACTTCTTTAAATCTTCGGCAGCTTTTAAAACTGCTTCTTTCAGTCCTAATTTGTATTGTATCATTTTATTTAACAATTCGGTATTTTGGCTTGCTAATATTTGAACAGCTAATAAACCTGCATTTTTAGCACCGTTTAATGCTACAGTTGCAACCGGAACTCCGCCTGGCATTTGTAAAATAGATAATACAGAATCCCAACCATCGATTGAGTTTGATGATTTTACCGGAACACCAATTACAGGAAGCGGACTCATAGAAGCTACCATTCCTGGTAAATGTGCAGCGCCACCAGCACCTGCAATAATCACATTGATTCCGTTTTTATGCGCATTTGTCGAAAAATCGACTAATTTTTCAGGCGTTCTATGTGCAGAAACAATATCAACGTAAGTTTCTACTCCAAATTCGTTTAATATGTCAATGGCTTGTTGCATTACGGGCATATCCGAAATGCTGCCCATTACTACAGCTACTTTCATTTTTTTTTATGTTTTTTGCCGTTAGCTACTTAGCTATTAGCTTATAATTAATTTACTTCGAAATCACCCGAATCGTTTCTTTTACTTGTTGCGCCACTTTACGAGCTTCAGTCATGTTTTCGTTTACAATGGTTACGTGTCCCATTTTGCGGAACGGACGTGTTTCACGTTTTCCGTAAATATGTGGCGTTACACCATCAATTGCCATGATTTTTTCGATGTTTTCATAAACAACTTGCCCAGAAAAACCTTCTTCGCCAACTAAATTTACCATAATTCCGGCAACTTTACTGTCGGTATTTCCCAAAGGTAAATCTAAAATAGCGCGAATATGTTGTTCGAATTGCGATGTATAACTCGCTTCGATGGAATAATGACCCGAATTATGCGGACGTGGAGCCACTTCGTTTACCAAAATTTGATCGTCTTCTGTTTGAAACATCTCAACAGCTAACAAACCAACATGATTAAAAGTTTCGGAAACTTTCAACGCAATTTCACGCGCATTTTTAGCCACAGTTTCATCAATACGAGCCGGACAAATAACATATTCGACCTGATTTGCTTCCGGATGAAATTCCATTTCTACAACCGGATACGTTTTAATTTCTCCCGAAGCCGAACGCGCTACAATAACAGCTAATTCGTTTTTAAACGGAATCATAGTTTCCGCAATACATTCTGTTTCGGGTAATGTATTTAAATCTTCGATTTTACGAACTACTTTAACGCCGTTTCCGTCGTATCCGCCTTCGGTTGCTTTCCAAACAAACGGAATTTCAATATTTCCACTTGTAATTTCGGCTTTCAATGCTTCTAATGTAGCAAAACGCTTATAAGGAGCTGTTGGAATATTATGCTGAGTGTAAAAGTCTTTTTGGTTTCCTTTGTTCGAAATTAAACGAAGTGTTTTTGGCGAAGGATAAACTTTTTTGCCTTGAGCTTCTAATGTTTCTAAAGCTTCTAAATTTACGTTTTCGATTTCGATGGTTAAAACATCGACTTGATTTCCTAAATCTAAAACGGTTTGATAATCGGTTAACGATCCTTGAAAGAATTTCGTTGCACCGAATTGGCAAGGTGCTTCAGAACTTGGATCTACAACGTATGTTTGAATGTCGAATTTTCGTGTTTCGGTCAACATCATTTTACCTAACTGACCGCCACCTAAAATTCCTAATTTAAAATCCGAAGAAAAATAATTCATTTGTTGGATATTTTTTATGTTAAATGCAGTCGCTTCGCTCGTGCTATTGAGTTGTAATTTTAAGCTACAAAGATACTATTTCCATTTTCAAATAAAAGCAGAAAATAGTCAAATAGAAAAGCATCTCGATTGAGATGCTTTTGTTTTATTCCGAATCGGATTCTTTTATCGAACTTTCTTCCATAAACTCTGATTTTACAACCAGTTGAATCGATTCTACCGAGTTTCGGTACATTTTTAAAACGGTTCCGGTGTAATATTCAAAATCGATGTGATCGCCTTCTTGAATATCTTCTTCCGAAGCGTTATTTCGAATTTCGGAAATTAATCCTGCCAATGTATCGTAATGCTCACTTTCTTCGAATGAAAAAGGAAGACAACGATTAATATCTGAAATGTTTTCGTGCGAATTTACAATGAAAATTCCGTCGGCTATATTTTTTACAATAGGTTCTTCGTTGTCATATTCATCTTGAATTTCGCCAACTAATTCCTCTAAAATATCTTCTAAGGTTACCAAACCCGAAAATTCGCCAACTTCGTTTGTTACAATAGCTACTTGCGAATGTTCTAACTGGAATTTCTTTAAAAGGTTTTTAATCAAAGTGGTTTCCGAAACAAAAATGGGTTCACGTAAAATAGAAGAAATCGTAAAGTCTTCTCCGTTTTTGGTAAACTCCCTAAATAAATCTTTTGTATAAAGTAATCCTAAAATGTTTTCTTTTGTTTCGTCGTAAACCGGATATCTTGAATAACCTTCGGAAATACAAAAATCGACCGCTTCTTTAATTGGTGTGTTTACATCTAAACTCGAAACATTTTTCTTTAATGTATAAACGTTAATAACACGACGATCGTCGAAATCGAAAACATTCTGAATTAAATCGCGTTCGGTTTGTTCAATTGCTCCACCTTCCTGACTTTCGGTAATAATCATCTTTAATTCTTCTTCGGTATGAATATCGCCTCCATGAACCGGTGTAATTCCGATAGCTCTAAGAATAATGTTTGCTAAACCATTCATAACCCAAATAACAGGTTTAAAAATAGTATAGAAAATACGCAAAGGCCAAGAAATGGCGAAAGTTGTTTGCGTAGGATATTGAATTGCCAACGATTTAGGAGCTAATTCTCCGAAAACAATATGCAAAATAGTGATGATTGCAAAAGCAATTGGAAATGAAATATTGTGCGCCAACGCGGCATATTCGGGACCAGAAAAACCAAGTGCACTAAACGATTTTAAAATAAGAGGTGTAAGTGAACTTTCTCCGACCCAACCTAAACCTAAAGAGGCTAAGGTAATTCCTAATTGTGTGGCGGCTAAATATGAATCTAAGTGAGTAACTATTTTTTTTGCTGCGTTTGCAGAAGAAGATCTAATGCCTTTGTGGACTTCTATTTGTGAAGCGCGAACTTTTACAATCGCGAATTCTGCTGCAACGAAAAATCCGTTTAAAAAAACTAAAAATAAGGTTAAGATTAACTTCCAGACCGATACTTCATCGGATAAACTGTCAGCCATAACCATAGATAAGGTACTCAGGGGTATTGTATCCATATTGAATTAAAAAACTCTAGTTAAATTTTTTATCGAGCTTTTAACTTACATACAAAAATATAAAAAAAAGAGAATGAAATTGTATTTTTTATTTTCGGCGCGTTTTTTCCATAATCTTCCTAGCTCTGCTTTGAAACGAAACAGGCATTTCGGGATATATTTGTTCTATCATTGCTTTAAGTTCGTCGGCGATCCATTGATAATCTTTCGATAAAAAATCTAAACAGGTAATACAATTTGATTTTGTTGCAACTAACGACTCGTTTAATAACCACATAAAACAAACTTCGGTTAAGGTATTTTTTTGATCGTTTGTAAGTTTGTTTCGCGCAAATTTCAGCATTCCTATATATAGATTCGTTAAACTGCGCTTGTTGGTTTCGTTGGTTTCATTTTTCGAAAGATCGATAAAAAACTGAAAATGATTTTCGAAATACAAAAGATCTTCTCGACTCAATGTATCACAAAAACACAACAAATGAACTTTTTGTCTGGCATCCGAAACATGGATAAGATCTATCAATTGATCGACTTTAAAATCGTTTTTCAGAATTTGTTCTTTAGCAAAATGTCTGTTACTTAATCTTAAATCGAGCTTGTTTAATAAAAAGTTTTCAATAGAATCCATAAAAAATGTTTTATCGTTTTATTTTAACGGATGTATTTTTAAAATGACAAAAATACGAATTAAGAAAATTAACTGCGCAGGAATTACTATATTTGCACGCAATAGTATTTTAAGTATGGAAATTCAGATTTTAGACAAAACATTTGTGCCTTATCTTTCGATTGAAGAAATTCAGAATCAGGTACAAAGAGTAGCTTCTGAAATCGCTGAAGATCTTAAAAACGAAGTGCCGATTTTTATTGGCGTATTAAACGGATCGTTCATGTTTACTTCAGATTTAATGAAGTATTATCAGCATCCGGCCGAAATTTCGTTTGTAAAAATGGCTTCTTACGAAGGAACTTCATCAACCGAACAGGTGACGCAATTGTTGGGATTGGATATTGATTTAACCAATCGTCATATTGTTTTGATCGAAGATATTGTAGATACCGGAAATACGATTGTAGAATTAGTAAAGATCATTAACAGATATAAAATCAAAAGTGCTCGTATAGCAACTTTGTTTTTTAAACCCGAAGCGTACAAAAAAGACATTTCGTTAGATTATGTAGGTTTCGAAATTCCAAACAAATTTATTGTAGGATACGGTTTAGATTACAATAAACAAGGAAGAAATATACCGGCAGTTTATCAAATCAAATAAAAAAAGGACATGATTGCGATTGTTTTATTCGGAAAACCCGGAGCGGGAAAAGGAACTCAGGCAGAGTTTTTAAAAGAAAAATACAACTTAACTCATATTTCTACCGGAGATGTTTTCCGTTTCAACATTAAAAACGAAACAGATTTAGGAAAAAAAGCACAAGAATATATCAATAAAGGGCAATTGGTTCCGGACGAAATCACAATTAACATGCTAAAAGCCGAAGTTGAAAACAACATGGATAAGGCAGGTTTTTTATTCGATGGTTTCCCGAGAACAATTGCACAAGCCGAAGCTTTGGACGCATTCTTACAATCGATTGATTTAGGAATTACGGCAACTATTGCTTTAGATGCAGACGATGAGGTTTTGGTGGCTCGTATTTTAGAGCGCGGAAAAACTTCTGGAAGACCAGATGATCAAGACGAAGCAAAAATTAGAACTCGTTACGTTGAATACAACGAAAAAACAGCACCTTTAATTGAATTTTACCAAAATCAAGGTAAATATCACGCTGTAAACGGAATTGGTTCGATCGAAGAAATTACACAACGATTAAGTAATGTAATCGATACCTTATAATTTAGGTAAAAAATACTATTTTTGCAGAATCTTATCTTTTTCTAAGGTAAGATTCTTGTTTTTATAAACTCAGTTGAAACGAAATTAAAAGGATATGACGGAAGGGAATTTTGTAGATTACGTAAAAATATATATTGCATCGGGGAAAGGCGGAAAAGGGTCTTCTCACTTGCACAGAGAAAAATTTATTGAAAAAGGTGGACCTGATGGAGGAGACGGCGGACGCGGCGGTCATATTATTGTTCGTGGAAATGAAAGTTTATGGACATTACACCATTTGCGTTTTGAACGACATATTAAAGCCGGACACGGTGGCGATGGTGGAAGTTCAAGAAGTACAGGTGCCGACGGGCAAGATCGTTATTTAGAAGTTCCATTAGGAACGGTAATTAAAGATAAAGAAACCGGTGAGTTTTTAATGGAAATTACCGAAAATGGCGAAGAAAAGGTTTTGGTAAAAGGCGGAAAAGGCGGTTTAGGAAACTGGCACTTTCGTTCATCTACAAACCAAACGCCTCGTTATGCACAACCTGGTTTACCTGGCGAAGAATTAGATGTGATTTTAGAATTAAAAGTATTGGCAGATGTAGGTTTGGTAGGTTTTCCAAATGCAGGAAAATCGACTTTGCTTTCTGTTTTAACTTCGGCAAAACCTAAAATTGGCGATTATCCGTTTACAACTTTAAAACCTAATTTAGGAATTGTAGAATACCGCGATTTTAAATCGTTTGTAATTGCCGATATTCCCGGAATTATCGAAGGTGCTGCAGAAGGAAAAGGTTTAGGTCATTACTTTTTGCGTCATATTGAACGTAATTCGACCTTGCTTTTTTTAATTCCGGCCGATGCTGACGATATTAAAAAGGAATACGATATTTTGTTAGACGAATTACGCAGATACAATCCGGAATTGTTAGATAAAGATCGTTTAATTGCTATTTCGAAATGCGATATGTTAGACGATGAGTTAAAAGCAGAAATGAAAGAACAGTTAGATAAAGACTTCGGCGGACTTCCGTATTTGTTTATTTCTTCTGTAGCGCAACAAGGATTAACCGAATTAAAAGATAAATTGTGGTTAATGATTAATAAATAATGTTATTAAAACATAAAAAGAAAAAGGTTGTAAAGTCCGTTTCGTGATTTTACAACCTTTTTTATTTACTCGTTTTGGCTTATTACATATTCTTGAATAATGTATCTTGAAATTGGTTTTAATGTTTTTCCGGTTTCTGGTTGTAATCCAGGCTGATTAAAAAATTCTAAAGTGCCATTTGGGTTTTTAATATACCAAACCTTTGCATTTCCATTCTTATCAAAAAAAGAGGTTTTATCATTAACCTTTATTTTTCTAAATTCTTTAATTAACTTATCGTCTTTTGGTAAAGTTACATCAGCAAACCCTTTAATTGTTTCATTACAATTTAAAGCTTCATATTTTTCGCCTTTCCAAACCATACAATCTTGAGTTGTCCAATTCTTAATATTCAAAAAGAGTAAAACTCCAATAATCAATACTCCAATTCCTATTATTCCGATCTTTTTTAATGGAACATTGTTTTGTTTTTTTATCGAATCTTTTTCAGAAATTTTTACAGTTTCTTGAGTATTTACTTCTGTTTCAAGAATTTTAATTTTTTCGTCAGTAACATATTCGTTATTGCTTTCTTCAACATTGTTATTGATATTTTCTACAATAGGTTCTTCTGTATCAAAATTTACTTCTTCATCAACAGCTATATCTTCAACTTCAGAAATTTTGCTGTAGCCTTTTACATACTTACGATAAGGTCGTTGCTTAAAATCTAAAATCAACGCAATCATTTCCAATCTTCTTAAATCGGAACCTCCACTTTTCTCTTTCAAAAAATTAGCTAAAGCTTTAAACTTATCGGTTTCGCTTCTAATCTTATTCGGAGTAACTTCTACAAACGGTTTTTCAAAAAAGTTTTCAATAATTTTTTTGTCAGAATCGCTTAATGCCTCTTCCATTTTTAGAATCAGAATTTCTCTTAAACCGGCAGGAGTCGGACTTAATAAAGAATGATAATTCTCTCTTTCTTTTACTGATTCATAATATTCTTTTAGTGCTTTTTTATATGATTCAATCATAAGTAAAATGTTTTATATCGGAATTAATCGGAATTGTTCAGCATTTGTCGGAATTGTTGGAATGATCGGAATCCCTTGATATTCAGGCGTAAAAAACGCTGTTACTTTGCTTCAGAAATCAGAAGATGTCTTATTGCGAATGTCGCAAAAGTACAAAACTAATTTCTAGAAAATAAATACCTGACTTGCGAAATCTTTCTCTGGGGAGTAGCAAAATTTTGTGAGTCACGTATTAACACTTCCCAATACAGAGTGCTCTGTTTTTTTTAAAGTGTGCAAAAAACTATCGACTAAGCTCGAAAAGCACACTATTGTTTAATCCCAATAGTAATTAAAATGACAAAAAAAGACTTTTTAGCAGGATTGTTCCTGCTTGGTATTTCGGTAACTGCTTTCGCAAAAAATAATGAAACAGTTAAAAGAGAAAGTGTAGCAAATGGATTATCAATCAATAATCATATTTTGGAAAGAATAGATGATGGGAAAGGTAATGGAGGCGGAAGTAGCACAGGTAACGGTGGAGGAAACGGAAGTGGTAATAGTAACAATGGAACGGTATTAATACCTATTAAACCACCAAAACCACCGGTAATTCTTAAATAGAAACTATTGTTTAACAAAAGAAAAGTAATAATTTAGAGTTTTCTTAATTTCTTTAAAAGCTTAATGAAATTACACTACTTTACTTTATTACTTTTTTTAATATTATGTTTTTCTTGTAAAAAACATAATTCTTCTTTTGATAGAAAAAATACGTCTTATCAGGAAATCGATTCACTTTATAATTTGTCTTTTTCCGACAATCTTAATTTGAATGATCGAATAAAATTAACCAATTACGGCATTCTCCTTGCTAAAAAACACCATATTGATTCACTGCATTTGAAAGGGATTGGTAACAAAGCCTATCATTATATGGATGTATTTCCAGATAGTTCTGACTATTACATAGATGAGCTTATTTCAATTTCTAAAAAGAAAAATAATAAAAAATATCTAGCCTATTCTTTTTCCTTAAAGGGAAATTCTTTTTTCAACCGATCGCATTATGACAGCGCATACTTCTACTTTAAGAATGCAAACGTCGTATATTATGATGTTAATGACAGTTTATCTTTAGTGTACAACCAACTTATGATGGCTCGTGCTCATTATTTCTACAATGATTACAATGCTAGTGAAGAATTGGTAACACAAGCTATTGAATATTTGCAAACAAAGGATACTGTTTATTTAACAGAAGCATACAATATTTTAGGAAACGCATACTCAAACACTCAAAAGTACGATGACGCGAAAAGGTACTACATAAAATCTTTGAAACTTACAGATAAATCTTCAGTTGCAGAGTTAACTTTAAAAAATAATATGGCTTCTTTATTTATTAAATCTGGTAAATATGATGAAGCAAAAGTTATATTACAAGAAATTCTTAATTCTAACCTAATAAAAACAAACACTTTACTGAAAACTACTGTTTTATTGAATTTAGGTGAAGCTTTATTTAAACAAAACAGCAATGAAGGTCTTTCAGAAATGTTAGCATCTTTAAAAATAAGGGAAGAAGCAAATATGGAATTGTCATCAATTGAAAATTACATCAAGCTAGCCGAATATTATGAGTTAAAAGATAAAGATATATCTATAAACTATCTCAAAAAAGCATTAACATTAGCAACTAAACACAAAAGCATTGATAATAAGATTTTAGCTTTAAAAAGGTTGATTCTATTAACAAAGAATAATCCTATATCAAATTATTCTGAACAATATATTCGCTTGAATGATAGTATTACAAATGTTCGGAATCACGCAAAAAATCAGTTTGCTAAAATGCGGTTTGATTATTCTAAAGAATTAGAGCAAAATCAAGTATTAAAAGCAAATGAAATTAAAAATCAATTAATGATTCAAAAGCAAAAAAATACACATTTAATCTTATATGCAATCATTAGTTTAGTGATTTTGTCATCGGTGTTTTATTACTTTATTATGCGAAATAAACATAAGAAAGAAAAAATCGAAGAAAATTATAAAACCGAACAGCGTATTGCTACCCGAATTCATGATGAATTGGCAAACGATGTGTATCATACTATTTCTTATGCCGAAAATACAGATTTGTCTGAAGAGCAAAATAAGGTGAAATTATTGGATCATTTAGAAGATGTCTATCATCGTACGCGAAACATTTCGAAAGAAAACAGTTTAATTCCAACAGGAAGTGAGTATGTAAGCTATCTGAAAAATATGCTTTTGGAATTTCAGAATGCACAAGTGAAGATTATTACCGTAGGTATCGACGATTTTCCTTTAGATAGTCTAGATAAAATCAAAAAAGTGGTTTTGTATCGAATTATTCAAGAATTATTAGTGAATATGAAAAAGCACAGTCGTGCAGATTTGGTTGTTATAAAATTCTTGAAATCTGGTAAATACGGCGAAATTCAATATACAGATAATGGCGTTGGATTCGATAAAAATGATAAAAAAATTAAAAACGGACTTCAAAATGTGGAAACCCGTATTAAAACTATAAATGGAACTATTACTTTTGACTCGAAAGTAAAAATAGGAGTAAAAGCTGTGCTGCGTTTTCCTTTATAAAAAATGCTAAATGTTTAAAAAAGTTTTAATAGCAGAAGATATTGATACCATTAGTCTTGGTGTAATAACCGCTTTAGAGGCATATCCTAATATGGAAATTCAGCATTCTAAATATTGCGACGATGCTTTGTTAAAAATAAAAAAAGCATTAATAGATCAAGAACCTTACGATTTATTAATATCCGATTTATCATTTAAAGCAGATCATGCTGCAACAGTGTTGAGTTCTGGTGAAGAATTAATACGTGCGGTAAGAGAGATACAGCCGCAAATCAACATTATTGTCTATTCTATAGAAGATCGTTTGGCAAAAATTAAAAATATGTTTGAGCATAATTTAATAAATGCCTACGTTTCTAAAGGACGTAACAGCACGCAAGAGTTAAAAAAAGCTATAGAAAATATTTACATTAATGGCGGACAGTATGTTCCGGAATTGCTGCAGAGTTTACTTCGCGAAGCATCTATATTTGAAATCGAAGCACAAGATATAGAGCTGTTAAATCTTTTAGCGAAAGGATGCTCGCAAGAAGAAATCAGTGTTCATTTTCGTAACAAAAACTATTCATCGGCTAGTGTAAGTAGTATTGAGAAACGGATAAATAAACTTAAAATTCATTTTAATTCACGAAATATCACACACTTAATTAGCCAAACAAAAGATATTGGATTAATATAAACATCCCTTTTTTAAAATATTAGATTAAAACACTTTGTTGTTGTTTTCTGAGAGTTTTTAACTTGAAGAAAATGTTAAATCCGACCTGCCAAAAGTCGGATTTTTTTATTCTTTTTTTGTTGAATGAGGAAATCCGTAAGGAAACAGCTTTCATTCTGAATATGTTTGTTTTAAAAATTTTTACTAATGGAATTACAATCACAACTTAAAAGCTTGGCTGAAAAGATCAGTTTGCTTAAAGATAAAATTGGAACAGAAGAATCTACAAAACATGCTTTTGTTTTACCCTTCATAAATATTTTAGGGTATGATGCTTTTAATCCTTTGGAGGTTGTTCCTGAATTTACAGCCGATTTAGGACTTAAAAAAGGAGAAAAAGTAGATTATGCTATTTTTCAGAACGGGGAACCGATTTTGATTATTGAATGTAAAAATTGGAAAGAACCACTTACGATTCATAATTCGCAGTTATTCAGATATTTTCATGTAACTCAAACGCGTTTTTCATTGTTGACAAATGGAATTCAGTATCAGTTTTTTACAGATTTAGAAAACAAAAACAAAATGGACGAAAAACCATTTTTAGAGTTTGATATTACAGAATTAAAAGATTCGGTTATAAATGAAATAGCCAAATTTCACAGGTCTAACTTTGATGTTGATAAAATCATCAACAACGCAAGTTCTTTGAAATATACAAGAGAAATTAAAAATGCGATAAATTCCGAAATAACCTCTCCTTCAAATGAATTTGTAAGATTATTTGCAGGTAAGGCTTATTCTGGAAGATTAACCGAAAAAGTACTTGAAGAGTTTAACGAATTAGTTCAAAAAGCATTTAGCCAGATTATAAATGAAAGAATTAATGAACGGTTGAATTCTGCATTAAAAAAAGAGTCTGTTCAACAAAAAGATGAAATTATAGAGCTTGAAGAAACAAACAAAATTGAAACAACAGAAGAAGAGTTAGAAGCTTATAGAATTGTAGTGGCTATTCTGCGAAGAAAATTAGAAATAGAAAGGATCGTTTATAGAGATACGCAATCTTATTTTGGGATTTTATTGGACGACAATAACAGAAAACCTCTGTGCCGTTTGCATTTAAACGGAAGCAAAAAATATATAGGGCTTTTCGACTCAGAAAGAAAGGAACTTAAAAAACAAATAGAAAAACTAGAAGATATTTATCAATTTGAAAATGAACTTCTAGAAACTGTAGACTATTACGAAAATTAAATTGATAAAAACTTTTTAAATAGTGAAAAAACTAACTCCTTTATTGTTAACTCTAGCAATCTTCTCTTGTCAACAAAAACAAGAAGAGGTTTTAATTGCTCAAAATTGTCATACAGAAGCGAAAGCTACGTGTGCCGGAAGTAAATCGTGTAACGCATGTAAAAATTGCAAATATTGTAAACACTGTTCTAAAAGTGGTAATAGTTGTGGTGTTTGTAAATAATGTTCATTTTTGTATTTTAAAATAAACCTAATGAAACAACTTTATTTACTCTTTTTATTATTGTCTTTAAGTTTTTGCGGTTCCAATAAAAACGATTTTTCTGACACTTCGGAACAATTTCAGAAATGGTATTCCGTTACCAAAGTAATAGATGGAGATACCTTTTGGGTTGATAACGGAACATCAAAAGGAATCAAAATTCGGTTAACAGGCATCGATGCTCCTGAATCTCAAAAACGTTGGAAAAGAGAAGAAGGCTACTATGGAAAAGAGTCCAAAGCTTATCTTACGCAATTATTGAAAAATAAAAAAGTCCGTTTAGAAACAGATATCGATTCTTTAGATCGATATGGTAGAACATTATCCTATGTTTATTTAGAAGATGACACCTTTGTAAACGCGGTATTGGTAAAAGAAGGATACGCTGTAATTATGACGATACCTCCGAATGTAAGATATACAGATCTTTTTTATAAGCTACAAGTTCAGGCGCGAGAACATAACCGCGGATTGTGGAATAAATAATGAAAATAAATCTTTATTATATAAAAACATCCCTGATTTAGGGATGTTTTTTGTTAGTATGTGTACTGTGCAGAATGGCTGCTTGGATTGGTAATTGTAATGTTTTGTTCGTCTTTTACAACCTTTCCGTTAACTTCTGCTTTATAAGAATACGTGATGCTTTTATTGGTAAAAGGAATAAACTGCATACTTAAACTTGCTGCTGGTAACGGTGCAATACTTTCAATAACATACGTTTGGGTAGATCCAACGAAACTTTGTTTATCTAACGAAATACCGGTTTCATTTGCTCGTTCTGTTCCATTCACTTTCCAAATAGTATTGGTGTTAAATGATGAACTTACCGCAATAAACGAAATATAATCGTCCATCGTTACATTGTTAATGGTAATTGTAAACTTCATGTTTTTGGTTTCAATCCCAGGAATAATAGGATCGTTTCCGTCGTCATTGCTACTGCAATTAACAAAAAGGGTACTCGTTACTAGTGCCATAGTACATAAGCCAATAAAATTTTTGAATATTTTCATGGTTTTAGAATTTTTAAATAAAACCATTTACTAAAATTGAACCGTTTTCAATAATAAAGAGGAAAGAATATGTTTTATTTACTAATAGATGACATTATAGATTAAAAATGAAGTTTTTATTATCTATTTTTTATTGAAATAAAAATCAATTTAGTAAAAACTATAAATAGGTGTTTTGATGATTAGTTGTGGTTTTTGTAGAGAAATTCCGCAAAAAGGATATTTTTAAAATTTCATGAAATAACAACATAAAACTAATAACCTACAACTAAAAACAATTTATTATCTTCGCAGTTACGATATAAATCAACATAAAATAATGAAAAAATTAAGCTTAGTTCTTTCTTTGTTTTTGCTGGCAATGCCTTTAGGAGCGTTAGCAAACGAAGGAATGTGGTTTTTAATGTTCATTGAACGTTTAAACCACCGCGACATGCAAAAAATGGGATTACAATTAACATCCGACGAAATTTACAGTATCAATAACCATTCGTTAAAAGATGCAATTGTTCAGTTTGACGGAGGTTGTACTGCCGAAATGATTTCTGATCAAGGTTTGGTTTTAACCAATCACCATTGTGGATATGATAAAATTGCTGAATTATCGACTCCACAAGACGATATTTTAACAAACGGATTTTGGGCAAAAACAAAAGCCGATGAGCGTAAACCAAAAGACATTTCGGTTCGTTTCTTTGTTCGTATGGATAACGTTACAAAACGTATCTTAAACTTGGTGAACAATCAAATGAGCGAAGCTGAGCGTGAAAAAACGATCAACCAAGAAATTGCAAAAATTCAGAAAGAAAACAGTGAAAATGGAAAATACATCGTTTCTGTAAAATCATTCTTCCAAGGAAACGAATATTACTATTTTGTTTATCAAGATTATACCGATGTTCGTTTAGTAGGAACGCCTCCAGCTTCGATCGGAAAATTTGGTGGAGATACCGATAACTGGGAATGGCCGCGTCATACAGGCGATTTTTCTCTTTTCCGTGTTTACGGAGATGCAAACGGAAATCCGGCTGAATATTCAAAAAACAATGTGCCTTTAAAACCGAAACATTTCTTACCTGTAAACATTCAAGGTTTAAAACAAGGTGATTTCTCTATGATTTTAGGATATCCGGGAAGAACAAACCGTTGGATGCCGGCAGAAGGAATTCAGCAAAATGTTGAATTTGCGTATCCTGCTTGGGTTGAAGGTTCTCGTTTGGGAATGGATGTAATGAAAAAATACATGGATAAAAGCGACGAAGTTCGTTTAGCTTATGCAAGTAAATATGCAGGTGTTGCTAACTATTGGAAAAACCGTCAAGGGATGATCGATGCGTTAAAGGAACACAAAACAGCTGATAAAAAACGCGAAAACGAAGCGAAGTTCAACAAATGGGCGAACAAAAAGAAAAATAAAGAAGAGTACGGAACAGTTGTGGCAGATATCAACGCATATTACGCTGCTACAAACGAAAAAGCTCGTCACGATAATTACTTAATGACGATTTTACGTACATCGAATTTAGCTGCAATTCCGTATAGTTTTGGTTCGGCTTTAATGCAGTATGCTGACGAAAATGAAGCAAAACGCGCCGAAATGCGTCCAAGACTTGAAGAAGCAATCAACAATTCGTACGAAGGTTTTTACGGACCTTTAGAAGCTGAAATGTTGGCTCGTCAATTAAATTTATACGCTACAAAATCTACAGGATACGAAATTGCTCCGTATGTAAAAGCATTAGGAGAGAAAAACAATTACGATTATTCTAAATTGATCGATAAAGCTTTTGCGGGAAGTATTTTCTCTTCAAAAGATTTAATCGTAAAATATTTAAACAATCCTGAAAAAGGAATGATCGAAAACGATGAGTTATTCAAAATTTCGAAAGATTTATTGACTAAATATCGCGAACAACCAGAAAACTTGGTTTCGTTACAAGAAAACTATTCAAAAGCGTATCGCAAATTAGTTGAAGGTTTACGTCAGGCAAATCCAAAAGTAAAATATTATCCGGATGCAAACTCTACATTGCGTTTAACGTACGGAAAAGTAATTGATTTACCACGTCGTGCTGATCGTCCAAATGATGCAACAGAAAACTGGTATACTACTTTAAAAGGAACTATTGCAAAACATAAAGCTGGTGATGAAGAGTTCGAAAATCCACAAAGATTAATCGACTTGTACAACGCAAAAGATTACGGACAATATGCAGATAAAGATGGTACGTTACACGTTAACTTCTTAACAGATCATGATATTACAGGAGGAAACTCTGGTTCGCCGGTATTAAACGGAAAAGGAGAATTAATAGGACTTGCTTTCGACGGAAACATTGAAGCAATGGCAGGTGACGTAATTTTTGATCCTAAATTACAAAGAACCATTAATGTCGATATTCGTTACGTATTATTCATTATTGATAAATACGCAGGTGCAACAAACATCATCAACGAATTAATGATTATTAAGTAATTTAATTAGTTTATAAAGATAAAAACCTCGACGGAACTCAAATTCTGTCGAGGTTTTTTTTAACTTTGAACTATGAAAAAATGGGTTTCTATTTTGGTTGTTTTGTTGATTGTTTCGTGTACTTCGAAGTCCGAAAAGATACCGATTTCGTTTTATTTTTGGCGCACAACGTTTCAGTTAACTAATACCGAAAAAGACTATTTAAAAGCGTTAGATGTTAAAAAACTGTATGTACGTTATTTCGATGTTGCATTAAAGAATGACGAAGCTATTCCGGTTGCGCCTATTGTTTTTAATGAAACTGTTACAAATACCGAAATTATTCCGGTTGTTTACATAAAAAACGAAGTATTTCTTAAAGATACCGATACACCCGATTTGGCACAAAAAGTGTATCGATACATCAATCAAATTAACGAGCATAATCACATTAAAATAAGCGAAGTTCAGTTTGATTGCGATTGGAGCTTAAAGTCTAAAAAGAACTATTTTCAGTTTATCGAAGATTTTAAAAAATTGCATCAAAATATTTCGGCAACAATTCGTTTGCATCAAGTTAAATATCCTGAAAAAACAGGAGTTCCCGATGTTTCAAACGGCGTTTTAATGTATTACAACATGGGTGTTATCAGCGCAAGCAACGAAAACTCTATTTACGAACGTGAAGTTGCGCATCGTTATATAAAAACGTTGGCTAATTATCCCAAACATCTAGACATTGCGTTGCCTATTTTTAGTTGGGGCGTTCATATTCGCAATAACGAAGTACTAAATTTAATTGGCGGTTTACGATTGAAAGATGTTCAAAACAATCGATTTAAAAAACGAAGCGATAATAGGTATGAAGTGGTAGAGGATTTTATGT
This sequence comes from Flavobacteriaceae bacterium UBA3339, assembly GCA_002360925.1. GTDB lineage: Bacteria > Bacteroidota > Bacteroidia > Flavobacteriales > Flavobacteriaceae > Flavobacterium. Next base: position 64,420 of record DERN01000009.1, read on the forward strand.
ACGAAGGGCGATATCTTGCAAAAGCCGACATTATTAAATTAGAAGAACCTTCGGCAGATCAATTAAAAGAAATGATTTCCGATATAAAGAAAAACACAAAGAACAAACCTAAAGAGATTATTTTTTACGATTTAAACGAAAAGAATTTAACTGCATATGAAAAAGAGATTTTTAAAACTGTTTGCAATTGGTAGCATTGCCGCAAGTACTTTGTACGGAGTTTACTCGTACGGATGTGCCGATGGTTGGTGGGGATCGGGATACACGTCGATGTTTTCGCCCGAAATTACTGTAAACAATAAAAGTTACGAACCGTTTTTTTACGACGATTATACTATTTTTTATAACGGATATGGTGTTCAGTCAACAACCGATTTGTTTAAAGAAGAAACTATTGCCGACTGGACTTCGTATTTAAAGAAATATAAACCCGAAACGGTCGAATATTTTTTGTACGATAAAGAAGTTACAACACTTTTAACAAGTGCTACAAAAACAAAAAACACTCAAGCCGAATTAAAAAAGCTGAAGTTTAAGCACAAATTAGATTGGGACGATGACAAAACGCAAAAGTTTGGTTTGTTTTTAATGATTTCGCGCGGAATCGAAACTTTTTCTAATCAAACCTATAATTATTGGGATTACGATAATAGAAACAATCTTACGGCAAATCAAGATTTTGTAACAACTATTGAAACGTTATACAAAAACGAAATGGTAACGAAAGACAGTTTCCTGAAAAATCGTATTTGGTTTCAAATTGTAAGAACAAAATTCTATTCAGACGATAAAGGCTCTGTAATTGCTTATTTCAATCAAACCGAAAAAGATCAACCAAAAAACAGTTTGTATTATCGAGCATTAAGTTATGTTGGCGGAGCTTATAAAAGTTTAAAGAACTACGAGAAAGCGAATGTTTTGTTTGCTCAGGTTTTCAATAAATCTGAAGAAATGATGCCTTCGGCTTTATTCGATTACAAACCTTTAGATGCAAAAGAATTCGATAAAATGTTGAAATCGACTTCAGATTCATCAACAAAAGAAGCTTTGTATGCTTTACAGGGTTATTACACCAATGGTTTTGATGCAATGCAAAATTTGTACAAGCTAAATCCGCAATCGCAGCATTTAGATTTTTTACTATCGCGTTGGGTTAATATAAACGAGCAAAGTATTAATACCTATAATGGTTATGAAACGTTAGATGTTGATGCTAAAAAAATTAAAAAAGAATTAAAGGATAAAGTAAATGCAAACCAATTAAAGTGGATTAACGAAGTTGCGAAAGACAACAAAGTATTTAACGGATATATTTGGAAAGCAACAGCAGCTTACTTTAATACATTAACGGGCGATTATAAAACGCCGGTTACCTTATTAACGCAAGCCAAAGAATTGGCTAAAAATCAAGCGCAGGAAGATCAGTTGCGTAGTTTAAGTTTGTTAAACAAGTTATTAAGTATCGATAAAATAAACAATGCGAACGAAGAAAAGTTAGTTGCCGATGTTTCGTGGTTGCTGATAAAAGACGAATACTCGATCTATGACGATAAGTTTGATCCGTATGAAGATTTTAATCGCTATTCATATTTACAAAGTTTTACCAAAAAATATTTAAGTTCACTTTATAAGAAAGAAGGGAATAATTTAATGGCAGAACTTACTTATCCGGTAAAAGGATTTTTTAAAGATCAGAAGCAAAGCGAAGCAATGGAAAAACTATTGTTAAGCAAATCGCGTACCGCTTGGCAAGATACTTTTGTAAGTATTTATCCGTATAAATTGGCAGATATTTACGAAAGTAGAGGAATCTATTTATTCTATCAGGATAAAATTGCGGAAGCCATTGTAGAATTCGAGAAAATAACACCATTTGTTAGTCGCGAATACAATTGGGAGACTCAAAAATACGAGGATAAAACAATTGATTATAAAACAGCCGAACTTCCAGGAAATCCATTTAACGGAAAGATTAAAGATTGTAATGATTGCGATCATATGGCAAAACAATCTGTAAAATATTCGCAATTAGCTTTCCTGAAAAAAGTTAAGGAAATGGAAGACAAAATAGCAGCCGGAGAAGATGTTTACAATAATGCTTTATTAGTTGGAAACGCTTTTTACAATGCTTCGTATTTCGGAAATGCGCGTGCGTTTTATTACAACAATATTATTAATGAATACGGAAATAGCATTTCGGACGAACATTCTAAAATGTTATACGGAATGGAAAACGTAAACAAATATTATTTAAAAGCGCAAAAAGCAGCCGAAAATAAAGAACAGCAAGCTAAAATGGCTTATATGTTGGCAAAAACCGAACGTAACAATTTCTATTACAATAAATATTTTGCTACAACAACGTATTGGGGATATCCGGACGGACCTGTAATTCAGAAATGGCAAGGTTTTGTAGATTTAAAAACAAAATATGCCGACACTAAATATTACCAAGACGTAATTGCCGAATGTGGTTATTTTAGAAAATATTTAGGTTTACAATAAGCTTTAATAAATTGAATAAGATTAAAAAAGGAGTAGAGGTTTTATAAATCTTTGCTCCTTTTTTTATTCTAAACTATATTTTATGATTTTGAGTATAAACGTTATAAACAGTTTTTTGTATTTTTAAAATTAAAAATTGATCTATGAGAAAATTAAATTTTAAAATTGTAAGTGCTATTTTAATGTTGGTGCTTGCTGTAAGTTTTACAAGCTGTAGTAGCGAAAGTGATGATAAAGATACCGAGCCAACAGAAAACTTGTTCGATAAAAGTAAACTTAAGATTACCATTACAAAAACGAGTAACAATCCCGATACTCGGAGATTAACGATTGATTACGAAGTTACCAATATTGCCAATATTCCGTATGAATTTGTCGATGATGGTAATTATTACATCAAGTTTACTGTTTTTGCTACCGACGGTACAAAGTTTGAAGAAAGAGTGCCAATGCCAAGTTTAAGTGCAGGTGCAACAAAAACTCAATATGGTGTTGTTGAATTTACCGAAGGTAAAGTTTTAAATCTCGGGGCTTTAACCTACGAAATAGTTTTAGTATAAAACCATAAGAGCAAAGCCTTAAGTTTTGCTCTTTTTTATATATAAAATTGCTTAAAAAAATAAAGCTTTAAATAACGTTCGATATTAATAAATTATATAATGGTATTAAATGCCGTGTTTAACACGGCATTTTTTGTATAAATAAATTTTGTGAACTTGTGACAAAACTTTTGTCATGCCGAACTTGATACGGCATTGAACAAATTTAAGAAGGTAATGAGAAGCTGAATCAAGTTCAGCCTAGCAGGTGATTGATAATTTAAAACGAAGTGAAAAATCTCTTCGTTTTGAATGAAAGAATACAAAAACCTCAAAAGTGTCATTTCGAACGGAGTGAGAAATCTTTATGTAGTAAATTTTTAAGATTCTTCGCTTCTTTTCATTTCGCTCTGAATGACAAACAGAATGTTTTCTGCATAACTTATCATTTCGAACGAAGTGAAAAATCTCTATACTCAGTTAAAACGTATAATTTTCAACATAAAACCTACAACCTTTAGTCAATAACGTAAAACAAAAATCTTTCGTGTTTAAATTTTTTACAATTCTCTTAAAAACTGTAGCTTTGTTACTTTAAATAAAGAATATGCGTGTACATTTTATAGCAATTGGTGGTAGCGCCATGCACAATTTAGCAATGGCTTTGCATGATAAAGGCGATGTGGTTACAGGAAGCGATGATGCTATTTTTGAACCTTCTAAATCTAGATTGGAAGCAAAAGGTTTATTACCGAACGAAATGGGGTGGTTTCCTGAAAAAATAACTCACGATATCGATGTTGTTATTTTAGGAATGCATGCAAAAAACGACAATCCCGAATTATTGAAAGCTCAGGAATTAGGATTGAAAATTTACTCGTATCCCGAGTTTATTTACGAACATTCTAAAAACAAAACACGTGTTGTAATTGGTGGTTCGCACGGGAAAACAACCATTACTTCTATGATTTTACACGTTATGAATTATCATAATGTAGCAGTCGATTTTTTAGTTGGTGCACAGTTAGAAGGTTTTAACAATATGGTGCATTTAACCGAAGAAAACGATTTTATGGTAATTGAAGGGGATGAATATTTATCGTCGCCAACCGATTTGCGTCCAAAATTCCATTTATATCAGCCTAATATTGCGTTAATCAGCGGTATTGCGTGGGATCATATCAATGTATTTCCTACGTTCGATAATTATGTAGATCAATTCAGAATCTTCATTGATAAAATTACCAATGGCGGAATTTTAGTTTATAACGAAGACGATGCAACGGTAAAAAAAATTGTGGAAGAGTCTGAAAAACCGATTCGCAAAATGCCATATTCGTTACCCGAATATTTTATCGACAAAGGAATTACCTATTTAGAAACTAACGACGGACCTATGCCGATTGAAGTTTTTGGCGAACACAATTTAAATAACTTGTCGGGTGCTAAATGGATTTGCCAAAATATGGGAATTGATGAAGAAGAGTTTTACGAAGCCATTGCAACTTTTAAAGGCGCATCTAAACGGTTAGAAAAAATTGCCGAAACCAGAACAGCGGTTGCTTATAAAGATTTTGCACATTCGCCAAGTAAGGTGCAAGCAACAACGCAAGCGGTTAAAAAACAGTATCCCGATAAAAAATTGGTTGCTTGTTTAGAACTCCATACGTATTCGAGTTTAAATGCAGCTTTTTTAACAGAATATCAAGGTGCACTAGATGCTGCCGATACAGCCGTGGTGTTTTATTCGCCCGATGCCGTTGCAATTAAAAAACTGGAAGAGATTTCGAAAGAACAAATCGAACAAGCTTTTAAACGCGATGATTTAATTGTTTATACCAATCCGGCTGAGTTTAAATCGTTTTTAACAGCTCAGAATTTTAATGAATCGGTTCTGTTATTAATGAGTTCAGGAAATTACGGAGGACTTGATTTTAACGAAGTTCAACATATTATAGAATAGTAAAGCGACTGAAAAGTCGCTTTTTATTTTCTACGAATAAAACTGGAATTTTTTATAATCTTTCGTCGCTTTATAAACCAATTGAACACGTTTAGTTTATTCTAATTCTTCGCAGCGAAAACCGCAATTGTCGAGCAAAGCAACTACATCGTTTGTATTTAGATTTCCGCCTTCAATTCTTAGTATTTTGTCGCAATCTTCCAAGTCGAAATTGATTTTAAAATGCGGATATTTTTGATGTAATATATTTTCTAAAAGATAATTTTCGTCTTTAGGATTGCAAACATTGGTTTTAAAAATCGTAACCATTATTGATTGATTTAGTTCAAAAAGTTTAATTTAATTGCAGAATGTTCGATTCGAAATAACGAAACAGAAAAATTCTGCTGTAATAATCTTTCAATTTGTGTTCTTCTATAAAATCATTGAATTTCTCGTAACTTGGATTCAAAGCTTCTTCAACAAAAACAAACCAGAATTCTTTAATGTTAGTTTGTTCTCTAAAGAAATCAGAAGTAAAAGGCGTGTATAAAAAGGGATGAAAAGCTCTTTTCGATAATTTTTTAAGATCGCAAAACAAAATTCCGATTTTAGAACCTTTGTAATTCATAATGTTTATTTCGTACTGAACGCAATCCATCAACGTAAGTTCGGCGCTGTAACATTCGGTAAAATGACTAGAATCTGCAATCTGAATCATTTTTTCTTTTTTTTCGTCTTTACTTAAATTGGGATCTATTCGTTCTAAAAACCTTTGGAAAGCTTCAATATTCATAAACTTCGTATTTATTAAACAGCGCAAAGAAACCCTTTAGAAGCATGAGAAAATTGCTTTTTAGATGAAACACGGTTTTTATTATACGAAACGGGAAATAAGCCGAGTTTATATAATAAACATCGCAGTTGGTATAATATCATGAGGCATTTATAAAAGAAATTTTACCTTTGTTTTGTTAATTAGTGCAAATTTATGTCGGCAGATTGTCAGGATTTTAGAGATCAAAAAGTACTAGATTTTTTAACTGGAAAAAAATATCGTTTAAAACGTCATGTATTGTTTTTAACAGTTTTTTCGCTCATACTTTACGGCGGAAGCTTTTTAGAACAATACGGAAATCCTTATGGATATTATGTAGCAATTATTATTTACATTGTTTTTGTTGCCATGTTTTATGTAAATATGTACGTGTTGGTTCCGGTTTTTCTGTTTAAATCAAAGTATATGTTTTATGCCATTTCATTAATTTTATTAGCCGTTATAGGTGTTGAAATTTTAGGGTTTTTACATGAAAACTATTTTAATGCTAAAAGAATATCATTAGGAGGAAGCCCGAAAAACCTTGATTTTTATAGTGTTATTGTTGTTTGTACATCGATTATTTCGGTTTCTACAACCATTAAAATATTGCAACGTTGGTTAAAAGATAATGCGAGAATTACCGAACTAAAAAACATTACGTTTGCAATGGAATTGAACGAATTAAAAAATCAGATAAGTCCGCATTTTTTGTTTAATATGTTGAATAATGTAAAAGCATTGATTCGGACAAATCCTGAAATGGCAAATACGGTTATTATTCAATTGTCAGAGTTTTTACGTTATCAATTATATGAAAATAGCGGAGAAAAAACGCTTTTAGCTTCGGAAATCGATTTTATAACGAATTTCCTAAATCTGGAACAAATCCGAAAAGATGATTTTTCTGTTGAAGTAACACATCATTTAGATAAAAATGTACTGAACAATACTTTTATTCCGCCCGGATTATTTACTGTTTTTATCGAAAATGCGATTAAACACAGCGTAAGTTCAAACGGCGAAGAAACGTATGTAAAAGTCAATATCGAAATAAAAGACAATTTGTTTCATTTCCTGTGCGTAAATTCAAAAAGTAAAGAACATCAGCTCGTTTCAAAAAACAAAAGCAACGGATTGGGACTTGCAAATATTAAGCGCCGTTTAGAACTTTTGTTTACCAATACGTATAGTTTGGATATTGAATCGAACGAAAATGAATATCGAGTTAATTTAATTTTTCCTTTATGAACTGCATAATAATAGACGACGAACCTTTAGCACGCGAAGAATTGCACGCTTTAATTCAAGAAGTTTCAAAGATTGAAGTTGTTGCTAAATTTTCTTCGGCAATAAAAGCTTTAGAATTTTTAAAGGAAAACGAAGTTGATCTGATTTTCTCGGACATAGAAATGCCTTTATTAAACGGATTGGATTTTGCAGAACAAATTCCGGAAAAAACCTTGATTGTTTTTACAACAGCTTATTCGCAATATGCTCTTAAAAGCTACGAATTCGACGCGATTGATTATTTATTAAAACCTATTGATAGTAATCGATTAGATAAAGCCATAAAAAAAGCCGAATTGTATCAAAGTTTACTTTTAGAAAGTAAAAACACGATCGAATCTAATACGCTCGATTTTTTATTTATAAAAGCCGATCGCCGTTATCATAAAATCTATTTTAAAGATGTTTGGTTTATAGAAGGTTTGAAAGATTATGTGATAATTCATACCAAAAATCAAAAGTTGATTACGGCAATGAATCTTAAAAATATGAATTTAAAATTGCCAGAAGATCTTTTTTTGCGTGTAAGTAAATCGTATGTGGTAAATTTAGAATACATCGATTCATTCGATAATCACACAGTTTATATTAATGATTCCGAAATTCCTTTAGGAGAAGTTTATAAAAAAGATTTCTTTGAAAAGTATTCGAAAGGTTCTTTGAATTTAGAATAACAAGATTGCTTGTTCAGCACTTATTTTTCATAAACAAAATGCCCTGTAATAGGATATTTAAACAAACAATCTTCTAAAACTTGTCCGTTTCCAACATTGTGAACAATTAAACGCCTTTTTCCGTCTTTCGACAATTTGTTGGTTACAATTCCAATATGAGGCATTTTGTCGTTAATCATCCAGGTAACCAAAGCGCCGGTTTTATAATCGTCGGTTTTATAATCGTCGGGATTTTGCGAAATAGGAAGCTCTTTTCCTTTACGTTTAAAAAAGGTTTCTAAATTCGGAACGCGTCTGTGATCAATATTAGTGTCAGTACTTGTTGCGCCCCAATTTTTAGGATAAATGCTAAAGTTTGCTTTCATGTCTTCGTGAACTTCTTTTTGAAGATCGATGTTTAATTTTCGATAAGTTCTAATAACAACATCAGTACAAACTCCGGTGTTTGCAGGAACATCGCCGTTTGGATAAGAAATAGAAACATAATCCGAAATGTATTTTACGTTTGAATCAATAATCGATAAAGCATTTTTAGAAAGCTGTTTTCTAAAGTCTGAAACATTGTCCGAAATCGTATCGATTTTATTAAATGAATCGCTCGTTTTTGCGATGAGGCTTTGAACTTCTTCCTTTTGTTTAAAATCGCACGAAATTCCAATAATTGAAATAAAAAATAGAAGAGATACTTTCATAAGTTAAGTTTTTGGCGTTGAATTATAAATATAGAAAGAACAATTCAGTGTAAGTACAAGCAAAAACATAAAGTACTCTTAAAATAAGAAAAGCGACTTAAAAGTCGCTTTTCTTATTTTTAATAAAATCATTTTATTGAGAAAATGAAGTACTTCCTAAAAACGCTAATCCAAAAATCGAAAAGATTAAAAAGAAATACAATACGGTTATAATTAGTCCGGCAATTAACATTCCTTTTGCGTAATTTGAACGGGTTTGGTTTCCATCGTTTCCAAAAGCCCAAACAAGTAAAAGAATAAATCCAACCAAAGGAATTCCGGTTAAAATAATGGTTATAACCCAATCTTTTACGCTCATTAGCTGCGTCTGAGGTGTGTTTTGTTGTTCCATAGTATTTAATTTTTTTGAAAGATATTACTTTTTGTTAAAAAGCTTACTCTAAAATCTTTTTTTATTTATAAAGATGGAACAAGATTAAGATTTAAATATCAAGTTGAATTTAGAAATAACGAAACCTTTTCTTATATTTAAGAATGTTAATTCTTTGGATATGAGTAATAAAGAACCATATTTTTCGATTAAGCATTGGTCTGAAGATGATAAACCAAGAGAAAAATTATTAAATAAAGGAAAAAGTGCTTTAAGCGATGCGGAACTTTTAGCCATTTTAATAGGTTCGGGAAGCCGGAACGAAAGTGCTGTAGCTTTATGTAAACGTATTTTAAAACAAAATGAGCACAATCTTCATCAGTTGCAAAAACAAAGCATTCAGCAATTAATACAGTTTAAAGGAATTGGCGAGGCGAAAGCCGTAACCATTGTAGCTGCTTTAGAATTAGCAAATAGAATACGACAAGCCGAAACTAAAGAATTGACGAAAATTACAACTTCTATTGATGTTTTTAACTTAATGCAACCTATAATAGGCGATTTACAGCACGAAGAATTTTGGGTTTTATTGTTAAATAACAGCAGTAAAATACTTTATAAATTACAATTAAGCAAAGGCGGAATTACACAAACGATTGTAGATCAAAGAATGTTGTTTAAAATTGCTTTAGAACATTTGGCAACTGCTTTAATTTTAGTACATAATCATCCTTCGGGACAATTAAATCCAAGTCGGGACGATTTAAATATTACACAAAAAATAAAAGAAGGTGCAAAAAGTCTCGATATTCAATTACTCGATCATGTAATTATTACTTCTCATCATTATTTTAGCTTTGCAGATGAAGGTTTACTGTAGTTTGTTAAATGAATTGTAATTTCAAAAGAGTGCTCCTTTTCATGAACAAATAATTCACTAACTTGCGTAACGTGTAAAAAAACGAAAAATGATTAAAACACAGAATGTTACGTTTTCTTATTCGGAACAACAACACTTTCAATTTCCTGATATTGATTGTGCCAACGGAAACACCTTATTGATAACAGGAAATTCGGGCACCGGAAAAACGACTCTTTTACATTTATTAGGCGGTTTATTAAAACCTACAAACGGCGAAATCTTGATAAATAATCAAAATATACATCAGTTAAAAACATCTAAACAGGATGCTTTTAGAGGAAGTTCTATTGGAATGATTTTACAGAAATCGTTTTTTATTGAATCGTTGACTGTTTTAGATAATGTAATTTTAGCTTCGTGGATTGCAAAAGGAACCAAAGCGAAACAAAAAGCTTTGGATATTTTAGATCATTTAGGATTAAAAAATCATGTACATAAATTGCCGAATCAGTTAAGTATTGGACAGCAACAGCGTGTGAATATTGCGCGCGCTTTAATCAATAATCCTTCAGTTATTTTGGCAGACGAACCCACTTCGAGCTTAGATGACGAAAATGCTTTAATCGTAGCACGATTATTAAAAGATTTAGCAGAACAATATCAATCTTCATTGGTTATCGTAACGCACGATCAACGTTTAAAGACCGAGTTTAACCATCAAATTTCTTTATCATGATCGGAAAAATAGCATGGAAAAACACGTGGTTTAAACCGTTAAATACGTTTTTAAGCATTATTCTTTTGACCGCTTCGGTTTCAATTATTTCGATTTTAATCTTATTGCAAAAACAATTCGAAGAAAAATTTTCGTCTTCTATGGATAATATCGATTTGGTTTTGGGCGCAAAAGGAAGTCCGTTGCAATTGATTTTATCTTCGGTTTATCAGATTGATGCGCCACCAGGAAACATTTCGTATTCCGAAGCCGAAACCTGGATGAAAAATCCAATGGTTTCAAGCGCGGTTCCGTTAGCTTATGGCGATAATTATTTGGGATACAAAATCGTTGGAACAAACGAAAATTATCTAAAGCATTTCGAACTAAATATTGCAAAAGGAACTTCATTCACAAAAGATTTCGAAGTTGTTGTAGGTGCTAATATTGCATCTAATATCGGTTTAAAAATCGGCGATACGTTTTTTGGAACGCATGGTGATGCAGAAGAAGGCGAAATTCACGATCATCACGCATATAAAGTAGTTGGGATATTGCAGCCTTCGGGAAAAGTTGCCGATCAGTTGATTTTAAGCAATATAGAATCCGTTTGGCATATGCACGATCATGAACATGAAGAAAATCAGGAAGCGCATGTTGAAGAAACGCACGAACACGACGGAAAAGAGATAACCGCTGTTTTGTTAAAAATGAGAAACAACATGGCTAAAATGACGTGGCCACGAATTATTCCACAAAATACCGAAATGCAGGCGGCTTCGCCAGCTGTTGAGGTTAATCGATTGCTTGCTTTGTTTGGTGTAGGAATTTCAGCTTTAAAATATTTAGCATACGGCATCATGATTATTTCTGGAATCAGTATTTTTGTTGCGTTGTACAATACGTTAAAAGAACGCCAATACGAATTTGCCTTGTTGCGCATTACCGGAGCTTCAAAATTTCAGTTGCTTTGGCTGGTGCTTTTAGAAAGTATCTTTTTATGCGTTATCGGGTTTGTTCTTGGTATTGTTTTTGGTAGAGTAGGACTGTATTTCTTGTCGGTTTCGGCTCAGGAAGAATTCAAAATGGCTTTTAATCCGTTCGAGTTTTTATGGAAAGAAGAAGGTTTGTTGTTCGTTGCTACTTTATCGGTTGGCATTGTGGCAGCGCTTATTCCGGCAATTAAAGCATATTCATTAAACATATCTAAAACATTGGCAAATGCTTAAAAAAACGATTATAGCATTGTATTTGGGCGTATCGGTTTTACTGATGAGTTTTGCGCCCGCAAGCACAGAAATTAAAAACGAACGAATCGAATTTCAAAATCCAACGGAAGTTACGTGGAAATTATTAGGACAAATCGATTTCATTAAAAAGAAAAATCCGCATTACGGCGAAGTTATGTATCCTATGGTAAATGGAACATTGAAAGCTTTGCAAGGGAAAAAAATAAAAGCTTCGGGATTTATCGTTCCGATCGACAGTAAAACGTACGCATTAAGTAAAAATGTTTTTGCGCAGTGTTTCTTTTGCGGAAACGCAGGGCCTGAAACCATTATGGGAATTAAGTTTAAAGGAAATACGCCAAAACTGAAAACAGATACGTATGTTACGATGGAAGGAACGTTTAGATACAATGCAGACGATATCGACGATTGGATTTATCACATTGAAAACGCCGTAATTACACATCAAAAATAATGTTTCAGAAAGAACATATAACCGATTTATTTTTTGATTTAGATCATACGATTTATGATTTTGATAAAAATTCTGCTTTAACGTTTCAGTCTGTTTTTTCGGATTTAAACTTAAAAGGAGTCGATGATTTTATGACACATTTTAAACCGATTAACGATTATTATTGGGAAAAACTGTCGAGAAATGAAATCACGCACGAGTTTTTGCGATATGCTCGTTTAAAAGATTCGTTCAACGCAATTGATGTTTCTATAAGCGATGATGAAATTCATTATATAGCCGAACATTTTATCGAAAATTTAACCAATCACAGTCATGTTTTTAATGGCGCTTATGAAGCGTTAGATTATCTAAAAACGAAATATCGATTGCATATCATTACCAACGGACCTGAAAAAGTGCAGGAGAAAAAATTAAAAAACACCCATTTAGAACCGTATTTTTTAACCGTAACAAATTCGGAAAAATCGGGAGTTAAAAAACCGCATCCCGATATTTTTAATCATGCCTTAAATCTTGCTAATGCAGAACCTCAAAAAAGTGTGATGATTGGCGATAATTTATTAGCTGATATTTCGGGAGCTTTAAACGTAGGAATGAATGTAATTTGGTTTAACGAATTTAAAAAGCAAAACGATTTACAGATAACAGAAATACATCAATTACCAGAATTGATTAATATACTTTAATATGAAAAAACTATTATTTTTAGCACTTTTCAGCATATTTGCAATAGGTGCACAAGCGCAAGGTTTAACTAATACCAAAATTGTACAGGTAAAAGGCGTGTACGATTTTCAGACCGAATTTAACGAATATCGTGTAAACTCGTTCTTAAAACACAAATTGGAAGAATACGGATTTACCGTTTATTACGACACGCAAGAGGTGCCGACAGAAGTAAAAACCGATGCTTGTAAAGAATTAAAATGTATCGTAACTCGCGATAAATCGATGTTGGCTACAAAATTGAACATTAAATTAATCAATTGTAAAGGCGAAGTGGTATTTACTGCCGATGGAGAAAGCCGTTTAAAGAAAAGAGAGAAATCGCATGTTGATGCAATTAAAAGCGCATTAGAATATTCGACTTTAAACAATTTAAAGAAATAACAAAAAAGCACTTCCTTCGAAGTGCTTTTTTAGTTTATTGATTACTTATCTTATAAGATCAAAACTTATTTATTGTTTTTTTATATTTAATAATTAATAATCAATGGTAAATGATCACTAAATGATTTTACCTTTTCAAATTCGGGAATATTGATCGTAACATTTTCTTTTAAAAGATATTTCGGCATAAAACAATAATCTATATGGTATCCTTTTGATAGATTACGATGTAAATAGAATGTTTTTAACGTCTCTTCTCCATGCTTTTCATTGTTTAATTTGTGATAAACGCTTTCAAGATTGTTTTTTTCGAAAATTGCAACAACATCAGAATGATTCCACCATCTATCCCAACAATCCCAAATCTTATTACTATTAAAGTCTCCAATTATTATTGATTTTTGAATATTAATAGAGTTGATTTGGAAATATTTCCAAATTTGTCCAACATATCCAAAAGTGGGGGAATTATTTTTATGAGCCCAAATTGCAATTAAAGTCTGTTTTTCGTTAATTAAAATTGGAAGAAAGTAATTTACCGCATGATTTTCATAAATATTTGACCAATGAAGTTTCTCTATTTTAATAAATTCTTTAGCAAAAACACCTAAACCTTTGTTTTTATTATTACCAATCCAAAGATGATTTTTTGCGAATTCTTTATAAGAAATATCTTTAGATAATATTGGATTTTCACATTCTTGAATAATTAAAATATCCGCATCAAATTCATTTAAAAATTCATATTTATTTCTAAAAGCTCCATTACAATTCCAAGTGATGATTTTCAAAATATTGAGTTTTTTGCATTTATATATAGCATTGTTTTATGCAATAAAGATTTAAGGTTCTATTTAATATTATTTAATAATATTAGAACAAATATAGTTTTTATAAGTAAATTAAACTATAATAGGTACTTATGAATAGCAAGGTGTTTTATATTTAAGAGCTAAGAACTTCTATTAATATCCATATTTCCCTTGCCAACGTTGACGTAAAAACTCTTTGGTTTGTTTTTCGCGTGTATTGTCTCCAGGTTCGTAAAACGAATTATTTACTAAATCGTCGGGTAGAAATTCTTGATAAACAAAATTTCCTGGATAATCGTGACTGTATTTATAATCTTCGCCATAACCTAATTCTTTCATTAATTTGGTTGGCGCGTTGCGTAAATGAATCGGAATAGATAAATCGCCTGTTTGTTTAACAGCAGCCTGTGCTTTGCCGATTGCCATATAACTGGCGTTGCTTTTAGGCGAAGTTGCCAAATAAATAGCACATTGACTTAATAGAATTCTACTTTCGGGATAACCAATGACCGAAACTGCCTGAAAAATATTGTTTGCCATTATAATTGCTGTAGGATTTGCCAAGCCAATATCTTCCGAAGCTGAAATAACCAAACGGCGCGCAATAAACTTTAAATCTTCGCCGCCTTCAATCATTCGAGCTAACCAATAAACGGCTCCGTTTGGATCGCTTCCACGAATCGATTTTATAAAAGCCGAAATAATATCGTAATGCTGTTCGCCGGTTTTATCGTATAAAACCGTATTCTTTTGAACAATTTGCAATACTTTTTCGTTGGTAATCTCAATCGTATCGCCACCAATTGAATTTACGATTAATTCGAACGTATTTAAAAGCTTGCGTCCATCGCCACCCGAAACTCGAAACAAAGCTTCGTTTTCTGTAATCGTTATATTTTTAGATTGCAAATCTTCGTCAATTTGTAAAGCACGATTCAGTATAGCTTCTAAATCTGTTTTAGTAAACGCATTTAAAGTGTAAACCTGACAACGCGATAGAAGCGCCGGAATAACTTCAAAACTCGGGTTTTCGGTTGTAGCGCCAATCAACGTAACCCAACCTTTTTCGACAGCAGCCAAAAGTGAATCTTGTTGCGATTTGCTAAAACGATGAATCTCGTCAATAAACAAAATAGGATTTTTTGGCGTAAATAATCCGTTGTTTCCCTTTGCTTTCTCAATTACTTCACGGACATCTTTTACTCCGGCATTAATAGCGCTTAACGTATAAAACGGTCGGTTGCTTTCTTGGGCAATAATTTCTGCCAATGTCGTTTTTCCGGTTCCGGGAGGTCCCCAAAAAACCATCGAAGGAATAATTCCTTTTTTAATGTTTTGCGTTAAAACTCCGCTAGTACCAACCAAATGCGACTGGCTGATATAATCTTCTAACGTTTTAGGACGGATGCGTTCTGCTAATGGTGCTTTCATAAAGTAAAATTATGAAATACTAAAGTCGATAACAAATTTAAAATAATAACGATTTAAATATTGAAATTCTATAGTAAAGAAGCATAAGTACAATTGATATTCAGGTAAATAATGAATGTTTGGACAAAATCTTTATATTTATAGATGTAAATAACCCAATCAAGTTTTAATATGAAAAAAATAATACTCTATGTGTTGCCTTTATTCATTTTCGCTTCATGCGTTCGTGATGATGATTTTTGCGATTGTACACCGCCACCTGGACCTGATGAGATATTAATTGTTTCATTGAAAAATGAAAATGGAGATAATTTACTACTTCCCGATACTTTTGGATATATAGCAGAAGATAAGTTGATGTTTTATTTATTAACAGGAGAGAATAAGATTGATTTGACAAAAAATCAAAATAACAATACTATAATTGAAGAGTATGTTTCTAATATAGATGGATCAATAATAAAAAATATTGCACTAAGTTTTAGTTGGTATATGAAAAATAATAAAGGAACTAAAGAAGGAAACTATGTTATAGATTATAATGGCTTGTATCCCAACGATACTATTTTTACAAAATACAGTGTAACAGAATGGAAAGAATCGGATCGGTTATTAGAAGTAAAACTAAATGGAGTTTTACAAAAAACAGATTCGATATCTGAATTTAGAAAAGGAATAACAATTGTAAAATAACGAAAGACTGCTATAATGGCAGTCTTTTTTAATTGGTGGTGTTTTTGATGAACTGCGTTTATGAAAATAGATCAATTAAAATACAGACCAGAAGTTTTATGGGTTCCGTTTGCTTTTTTATTAGCAATTTGGTTGGTTTATTATTTAGATTGGCGCTACTTTTTTGAATGGAATCAGTATGGAATTATTCCGCGTACTTTTAAAGGTTTGCGAGGTATTTTCTTTTCACCTTTTTTACATGGATCTATTCAGCATTTATGGAACAACACGCTAGCATTAGTCGTTTTGTTACCTTTAATTTGTTATTATTATTTCAATAATTGGAAAACGTTGGTTTTTGGAGGAATCCTTCTTTCGGGAATCGGAACCTGGCTTATTGCCGAAAGTGGCGTGCATATTGGCGCAAGCGGATTGATTTATGTTCTAACATCGTATATGTTTTTTACCGGAATTAGAAGCAAACAATATCGATTAATGGCGATTTCGTTTTTGGTTGTGATATTATACGGAGGCTCGGTTTGGTATATGTTTCCTGATATAGAAAAAGGAATTTCGTGGCAAGGACATTTAGCTGGTTTTTTGTCGGGACTGATTTTGTCTTATACTTTAGAAAAACCACAGTTTGAACCACAATATAAATACGATTGGCAATATCCTGATTATGACGAATCGAAAGATGATTTTATAAAACAATTTGATAAGAGTGGAAATTTTAATCCATTGCCTTTACTTCGAAAAGACAGCCAAGGATATATTTACAATGATACATTTCATAGAAATAATGGAAGTAGGGCAGAGCGAGTTTTGTTTTAATTGAACTATTTGTCATTCCGACGAAGGAGGAATCTTTAACTAACAAATAATTCAACATTGGATGTTTCTAAATAATGAACTATAAGACTCTTCGCTTTATTTCGTTCTGAATGATAAACTGAATATTTTTCTACTTAACTTGTCATTTCGAACGGAGTGAGAAATCTCTAACAAATAACAAGATTATAAAATGAAAACCTTAGGAACGCATAATTACTATGTTTATGTTCTTACAAACAAGAATAAAACTGTTCTTTATGTTGGTGTTACAAATAATTTAAGCGTAAGGTTGTTTCAACACAGAGATTTAAATTCTTCGAAATATTCTTTTACAAAAAGATACAAATGCTTTTACCTGTTGTATTTTGAACTTTTTCATGAAGTTGATCAAGCGATTAGTAGAGAAAAGCAAATTAAAGGTTGGAGTAGAAAAAAGAAAGAGGATCTTATTAATGAATATAATTTTGATTGGAGATTCCTAAACGATGAGTTATAAGATTCTTCGCTCCATTTCATTCTGCTCTGAATGACAAACAGAGTGTTTTTTTACTTGATTTGTCATTTCGAACGAAGCGAGAATCTTTAAGTAATAAATCGATTAAGATTCTTCGCTTCATTTTATTGCGCTCTGAATGACAAACCGAATGTTTTTTTTACTTGATTTGTCATTTCGAACGAAGTGAGAAATCTTTAAGTACCAAATCGTTTTAGATTCTTTATTCCATGCAGAATGACAAAATGCTAAATAGCCATTCAGTTTGTAGAAGAGTTTTTTAAAAAACATTTCGATAATTCCGAATAACGAAATTAATTGCCGTTTCCATAATGTCTCCCATGTTTTGGCAATATTTAAATGCTTTTTCGTGCGTCAATTTTTGTAACGAAATTTTTAATTCATCTACATTTTCTTGTGGCGAAATATGGTCTTTCTTTAAAACATCAATCAAATCATCGAAACGTTCTTTGTTTGCCAAAACGCGACGAACAATAACCGAACGAACTTCTTTCCTATATTGTTCAATCGATGTGGGAAGTAATTTTTCTAAAACCATTTGCACAATGAGGAAATTCTCTTTGAAATATTGCGGTAAATAGATTTTTAGTTTTCCTTCGTAACATTGCTGATCAAAATCAATCGGACGAATTCTGTACACAACCTGATCAAAATCGTGCGTAGGAATGATAACGTAATTGTACGAACGCATATCGCCTAAAAGTCCGATCATGCAACGTTCGTTAAACTTTACAAACTCTTTCGAAAGTTGCGATTTTTCTAAAGCCGTGCAATTTGGTAGATGATTTTTAATAAAAACATCACCTGGAATTCCTAAAATATGTTCTTCGATCAGCGTATCCATATAAACCAGATAATTCATTGGATAAGGCGAAAGCAATTCCTCAAATTCTAGTCCGTAAATACGCGAAGCATCGGCTTTTTTTATGTAGAAATTAGTGTAATTGTCGTTTAAAACATTGCGGACTTTTACTCGAAACGGTTTTGAATTCCCAAAAGTGCAATAATCAATACTATCAACTTTTAAAAACGGAAGTACAGCTTCATCTCCATCGGAATGCAAAAGCGTGTAAATCTTATTTAAGCTGGCTTCGATTTCATTATGCTCGGTTTCGGAATAATAGACCCGAAGCCACAATGTATCATTTCCTTCCGAATCTTCTAAACCGATATAACCCGAAAAACGTAATAAATCGTCATAAAATACGCTTGTTTTGGTGGTACGTTTGTATTTATCAAGATAATCCATTAACGAATTATTGATAGGATAAAACGGTTTACGATATTCTATTTTTACGTCTTTCATTGTGTTACTTTAGAAAGATTGAGATTCTTACCATCTTTAGAAATTGAAAGAAGTTAAAAAACTTATTATTATAATTAAACAAGATTCTTCGCTTCATTTTATTGCGCTCTGAATGACAAACCGAATGTTTACTACCTAATTTGTCATTTTGAACGAAGCGAGAAATCTTTAACTAATAAATAGTTCAACATTGGATGTTTCTAAATAATGAACTATAAGATTCTTCGCTTCATTTTATTGCGCTCTGAATGACAAACCGAATGTTTACTACCTAATTTGTCATTTTGAACGAAGCGATAAATCTTCTAGAATCTCAATACTCGCTTCTCTTCTCTCAATATTAAACTACAATCTTTGGCGAACTGCTTCATATAAAAAAGCACCGCAAGCAACCGAAACATTTAAAGAAGAAATGGTTCCGAACATTGGAAGTTTTGCTTTTTCATCTACAATTTTTAAAACTGACGGATTGACACCTTTATCTTCCGATCCCATAATAATTGCAACTCCACCAGAAAAATCGATGTCGTAAATATTGTTTTCAGTTTTTTCGGTCGCTGCAACTGTTTTAATTCCCGAACCTTGTAAATAAAAAACCGCATCTTTAATGTGATCTACTTTACAAATCGGCATATTAAAAACCGCTCCTGCCGAAGTTTTTACCGTGTCACCATTTACAGGCGCAGCTCCTTGTTTTTGAATAATAATTCCGTCAACACCAGTACATTCGGCAGTACGAATAATCGCTCCGAAATTACGTGCATCAGACAATTGATCCAGAACTAAAAACAACGGATTGTCTTTTTTTTCTAAAATTCCTTCAACTAATTGTTCAATTGATAAAAAGCTAACAGGCGAAATACTCGCAATAGCACCTTGATGATTGTTGCGTGTTAATTTGTTCAGTTTTTCGACCGGAACGTATGAAAAATTGATGTTGTGTTTTTTCATCGTTTTCATCAATTCCTGCATCAATTCTCCTTTTGCTTCCTTTTGAATAAAAACCTTATCGATGTTTTTTCCGGCAACAATCGCTTCGATTACCGCACGTATTCCAAATATTTGATGTTCGTTCTGCATGAAGCAAAGATATTATTTATAAATGATTATTGTGAAATTTATATTGAACAGAATAAGGTGTTTTTTCGAAACGATTTATAAATAAAGAATTGCTAAAAGAGAAGGGATTGCAATTAAAACCCACAAAATAACGCCCTGAAGAATTGGTTTAAAGCCAACAGTTGAAAGTACTTCTTTCGAAAGTCCAGCGCCAATTAGGAAAAGCGTTAAAGTCATTCCGATTTTTGAACCTTTTACAATGTAAGAACCAATTCCTTGAAAAAATGGAATATAAGTGTTTAATAAAATGGCTATTACAAATAATCCGATAAAATAGGGAATTTTTATTTTTGAGTTTTTGGATTTAAAGGCAATCGAACTAAAAAAAGCAATCGGAATAATCCATAAAGCGCGCGTTAATTTTACAGTTGTAGCAATTTGTAAGGCTTCGTTCCCAAATTTACTCGCAGCACCTACAACCGAACTTGTATCTTGAATTGCAATGGCGCACCATAAACCGAATTGGCTTTGCGAAAGATTCAATTGATGCCCGATTATAGGGAAAATAATAAGCGCAATAGAATTTAGAATAAAAATAGTTCCTAAAGCAACGCTTATTTGTTTTTCTTTAGCATTAATTACGGGAGAAACTGCTGCAATTGCGCTTCCGCCACAAATGGCAGTTCCTACAGAAATAAGAAATGAAGTGACTTTATTTATTTTTAGAATTTTTCCGAAAATATATCCTAGAATAAGAACACTAAAAATAGAAATAACTGTAAAAATAAAACCTTCTTTCCCGGCTTTTAAAGCGGTTCCGGCATTCATTCCAAAACCTAATCCAACCACCGAAAACTGTAATAAAATATGAGTTACTTTGTGATTTAAATGCAAATACGGATGACCTGTAAAAAGGGCGGTGAAAAGTCCTAAAAGTAAAGCTAATGGAGGCGAAATAAACGGAAAAAGACAACAAATAAATAGTACAATGAAAAGTACTTTTTGAGTTGAAAGGTTTTGAAATATTTCTTTTGTTTGATTGTTGAAAACGTTATTTTTTTTCATGATACTGAAATTATTTAGGACAAAGTTCAGTAACATTATTTTTAAAGAGAAATCACTATTTCGAATGAGTTATAACTTTAAGTTATGTAAGGTTAGGTGTTTTAAAAAGAATTCGTTTAGTCCATTTGTATCACCTTGTTGCGAAATAAAATAAAAAGGACGTCCTATTTCTAAATTTTCCACATCTATAATTTTGAGTTCGGCGTGTTTTAATTCTTTAAAAATAGATGCAATAGATAAAAAGGCGAACGAATTTGAATGAAGTACATAAGATTTTATACTTTCGGTGCTTTCAAATTCCATATCAATATTTAGTGATGAATAGGATATTCCTACTTTTTGTAACGCTTTTGTAATTACTTCGCGCGAACCTGAACCGCCTTCTCTCATAACGATTGGAAGCTTTTGGAGTTCATTTAAACTAATAGAATTCTTTTTACAGATGGAATTTGATATTTTGGTACATAAGACAATTTCGTCTTTTATTAAAGGAACGTATTTTATGTTTTTTCTTTTAGAATATCCTTCTACAATTGCGGAATGAATCTTGTTTTCAAGAAGCAGATTTTCGATTTGTTCGGTGTTATTTACTGATAATGCAATTTTTAATTCAGGAAACTTTTCTTTAAACGAAGCCAAGTGTTTCGGCAAAAAATACTGAGCTACAGTGGTGCTTGCGCCAATTCTTAACGTTCCGTTTATATTTTGAGTCAAAGCCGAAAGTTCAAATTCAATATTTCGGTGAATATTAAAGATATCTTCGGTGTATTTTAAAAGAATTTTTCCAGCCGAGGTTAATTTTATTCTGGTTCCGTTTCGTTCAAAAAGTTGACATTTATAAAATATTTCGATTTCATGAATATGTTTACTAACAGCGGGTTGCGTTATAAATAATTCTTCTGCAGCTTTGGTAAAACTCAGACGTTTTGCAACAACGTAAAATACATTTAATCTAAAATCGAGCATTTTAAAAAGGAATTGTTAAAGCTAATTTACAATTTAATATGTTTCATTGTGTTTAAAAGAAATTATTAAGCTGTTTCGATTTTTTTATATTTGATTTCTTTTCAAAATAATAAATAATCGCTGTTTAATAATGAAATTGATGATGGTTCTAAAATAAAGTAAATAGGTTAGGTTTATGGCAAGATAACAAACTCTCTCCTTGTGGAAGGATAGAAAGATGAAACAATTAAAAAAATCATAGATAAACTCTTATTCTCCTAAACAAAAAACTTTGTCAATGAATAAATTAATAAACCGACTAGACCACCGACTAAAGTTCCGTTTATGCGAATGTATTGTAAATCTTTTCCGACTTCTAATTCTAATTTTTGGCTCATTTCGTCACCGTCCCATTTTTCAACAGTGTTTGTAATGATCGTTCCGACCTCTTTACTATTTCGTAAAACGACTTTGTAAACATATTGACGAACGTATCGATCTATGTTTTCTTGAAGTTCTAAATCCTTTTTAAAATGAAGAATCATTTCAGAAATATTTTGTCGAACATACACATTAAAAGTAGCATTCTCATCGTCTAATTTTTCTAACATATCATTTTTTAAACGAGACCAAATATCTGCTGCATATTCATTTATACGTTCTTTTGTTATAAATTCTTCTTTTATCTGATCAAATTTCTCTTTCCAATCATCTTTTTGATTTAAATCTTCAACAATATCTAACAATTTTAATGTTAATTCACGTCTGATTTCATGATCCTGATTATTTTCAATTTCTTGTAAAAAGGTAGTTATTCCCGAAATTAACTGATTTGTAACCGATTTTCCGCCGATTAAACCTAAAATAGGTTGCTTTTCGACTACTTTTTTATAAATCAGTTCTCGATTATTTTCGACATATAATTGCGCTTGCGGAAGTACGATATTCAATAAACGATCGTGTTCTTTATGTTCTACAAAGTATAAAAGTGCTGTTCCCGCTAATTTTTCTAATCGAATTTCTGAAGTTAAATCAAATCCTTTTTGAGCTAAAAAGTTTGAAATTGTACTATCGTCTAAATTATGAACAATTCGTTTTATTAAATGATTACATTCTTTATTAATCATTTCTTGATTCTTAGCATTCGATAACCAATCAACTAAATATTCACTAACCGAAAGCTTATTGATATACGGACGGATTGTTTCAGAAGTAAGAAAATTCTCACTTACAAAATCGCCTAAGTTTTTTCCTAACGCGTTTTTGTTGTTGTTGATAAGATTTGTATGCGGAATTTTTAAACCTAAAGGGTATTTAAAAAGTGCAGTTACCGCAAACCAATCTGCTAAAGCACCAACCATTCCGGCTTCTGAAAAAGCTTTTACATAACCCATCCAAGCTTTTGGATTTTTTTCGATACAAATAATCATAACGATATAAATCAATGCCATAAATAATAACAATCCGGTTGCTAATCTTTTATGTCTTTTTAAATTGATTTGTTTTTGCTGTTCGTTCATATTTACTTGTCTTTTAAAATTGGTGAAAATTTATTTTTTTAAACAGATACAGTAATTGTTTTTTGATAAGAATTTTTATTTTTAAAATAAAGTGTGTGTTAATATTATCAACTAGTAATATTTTTAAAACTTAATCTTTTTATTTAAACAATCGATTTTATTAGTTTGAATTTAAAATAGTTAGATATCGATAATAGATAATAACTATAAGTTAAATTAGAGTATTCTAACTATCATTGAAAACAAAAAAATATAATAAATTTCAATCTTGAATTCCTAAATTGAAAGTCAGTTATTTTATAAAAAACAAAAAGCGCTAACTGATGTTAGCGCTTTTTGTAATTATTATTATTTAAATACTTGAAATATTTACAACTTCGTTTGTTTCTGCATCATAATCTATCGAATCATAATTAAACCCAAACAGATTAAAAAAGTCATTTCTATATCCTTCTATATCCGAAATCTGTTCAATATTTTCAGTTGTTACTTGATTCCATAATTTATCAACTTCCGATTGAACATCTTCACGCATTTCTAAATCATCAATACGAATTCTTCCTTCTTTATCTAAAAGAACATTTCCGTCTGCTGTGTATAATCTTTCAGCAAATAGACGTTGCATTTGCTCGATTGTTCCTTCATGAATTCCTTTTTCTTTCATTACTTTATAAAGCAAAGAAATATACAAAGGAACTACCGGAATTGCAGAGCTAGACTGAGTTACCAAAGCTTTGTTAACCGAAACATAAGCGATTCCGTTTACATCGTTTAAAATAGAATTGATAACGGGAACTGTAGCTTCTAAATCGTTTTTAGCTTGTCCGATTGTTCCATTTCGGTAAATCGGAAACGTTAATTCAGGTCCGATGTAAGAATAAGCAACCGTTTTAACTCCGTCTGCTAAAACACCTGCATTATGAAGATCTTCCATCCAGAATTTCCAATCTTCACCGCCCATAACAGCAATTGTATTATCGATATCTTCTTGAGAATCGATCGGATTAATTGAAATATCAGAAACAACTCCTGTGTGGAAATCGACTGTTTTATTTGTAAAAGGCTGACCAATTGGTTTTAAAACAGAAGCATAAGCAACACCTGTTTTAGGATGCGTTCTGCGAGGAGAAGCCAAGCTGTAAATTACCAAATCAACCTGACCTAAATCTTGTTTAATTAAATCGATTGTTTGTTTCTTGATTTCGTCAGAAAAAGCATCACCGTTTATCGATTTAGCATATAATCCTGCTGCATGTGCTTCGTTTTCAAAAGCTGCCGAATTGTACCAACCAGCAGTTCCAGGTTTTCCTTCAGCTGCAGGTTTTTCAAAAAAAACTCCGATTGTAGCTGCTCCAGACCCAAAAGCTGCAGTAATTCTTGACGAAATACCAAAACCTGTCGATGCTCCAATTACTAAGACTTTTTTAGGTCCGTTTTCTATTTTTCCTTTAGATTGTACGTATGCTATTTGGTTTTTAATGTTTTGCGCCGTTCCTTCCGGATGCGAAGTCAAACATATAAAACCTCTGGTTCTTGGTTTTATGATCATTTTCTTTCTATTTTTTTATTTGCAATTGTAAAGATAAATTGAAATCAAATGTACTTATTTATCTTCTGATTTTAAAATTATATTTCAATCAAGCGAAATCCTAAAAATAGCAAATTAGCAGATGCATTTACTATAGTTGATTTAAATGTTAATTAAACTCGTTTATTTTGAATTATTTGTATTTTTATAAAGATGATATAAATGAAATATGAGATATGAAAAGATTCTTTTGCTTTATTCCGATTTTGATTTCCAGTATTTTTTCTTGTAATAATGATTCAAATACCAAAAAAGAAGAAGAAATAAAAACGGGAGATCCTGTTGAAACTTCACCGCCAAATACAAATTATAAGCCTGCTTTTGTAGGACAAACTCGTATTGGAAGCGTAAAAACAACAACCGAACTTAAAATTGAAGAAATTGCGCAAAATATTGGTCGTCCTTGGGGAATTATTTCCATGCCGAACGGAGATTTGTTGATAACAGATAAAACGGGTTTTATGCAATTTTTTACTTCAGATGGAACTTTAATTGCTAAAGTAGAAGGATTTCCTACAGTTGATGACGGAGGTCAGGGCGGAATGTTAGATGTTGCAGTTGATCCCGATTTTAATACAAATAGAATGATTTATTGGACATTTTCAGAACCTTTTGGAAATGGAAATCTGACTTCAGTCGCAAAAGGGAAATTATCAAATGATAATAAAAGAATTGAAAATCATACGGTTATTTTTAGAGCAGAACCTTTTTATAAAGGAAGTTTGCATTATGGAGGAAGAATTATTTTTGATGCTCAAGGTAATTTATATGTAAGCACAGGTGAACGTTCAGATTTGGCTACACGTCCGCAAGCGCAACAATTGAATTCGGCTTTAGGAAAGATTTTAAAAATGGATAAAAACGGTCAGGCTATTTCAGATAATCCGTTTGTTTCAACTAATAATGCAAAACCACAAATTTTTTCATACGGACATCGAAATGTACAAGGATTGGCAATTCATCCCGAAACTAAGCAATTGTGGAATAGTGAATTTGGAGCTCGTGGCGGAGATGAAGTTAATTTAATTCAATCAGGAAAAAATTATGGTTGGCCAATTATCACTTACGGATTAGAATATAGTGGTGAAAAAATCGGAGAGGGAATTACTCAAAAGGAAGGAATGAAACAACCTGTTTACTATTGGGATCCGTCTGTTTCGCCAAGCGGAATCGATTTTTACACAGGAACTGCTATTCCCGAATGGCACAATAATTTATTTTTGGGTGCTTTAAGTGGGCAACATATTGTGCGATTGGTCATTAAAAATAATAAAATTGTGGGTGAAGAACGTTTACTTACTGATAAAGGTGAACGTTTTAGAGATATTTTAGCATCTCATACAAATCAATCGCTTTATGCTATTACCGATAGTGGAAAAATATTTAAAATTTCGAAGAAGTAAGTTTAAATGATACAGTTATTAGAAATTGTTGGAAGATCCGTAGCGGTTTACATTTTCATGATTATTGCTGTTAGATTTACAGGTAAAAAAGAATTATCGCAATTAAATACAACAGATGTTATTCTGATATTATTGATTAGTAATTCCGTTCAAAACGCGATGGTTGGATCTGACACTTCACTACTCGGAGGCTTATGTGCAGCAGCAGTTTTGTTTGCTTTGAATTTTATACTTAAGAAATTAATATTTAAGAGTAGTAGTTTTCGAAATATTATAAATCAAAAACCCGAAATATTGATTCATAACGGACAAATGGATTTTAAAAATTTGAGTAAACTTGAAATCACTCAGGATGAATTAGAAGAAGCTATGCGCGAGCACGGAATCGAAAAAATAAAAGAGGTTAAATGGGCTATATTCGAAATTGATGGAAATATCAGTATTATTTCAGGTAATAACAATCTGAAGCAAACCCATTATAAAAGGAAACACCAGCGGAAGAATCTTACAGAAATGTAATAAAAAAGCCAAAGTTTTAAACTTTGGCTTTTTATATTAATTACTTTTTATTCTCTTCACACCATTTACGTGCATTTACGAAAGCTTCTACCCAAGGTGTAACTTCGTCTTTGCGGTTTGCCGGATAGTGCGCCCAATTCCAAGGGAAAACAGAACGCTCGATATGCGGCATAGTAACTAAATGACGACCTGTTGTATCGCACATCATAGCGGTGTTGAAATCTGATCCGTTTGGATTTGCTGGATATTGATCGTATGCATATTTCGCTACAATATTGTATTCATTTTCGCTATAAGGCAATTTAAATTTACCTTCTCCGTGCGAAATCCAAACACCTAATGTTGTTCCGGCTAAAGTCGATAACATAATTGAATTGTTTTCTTGAACTTTTACCGAAATGAAATTAGATTCGTGTTTTTGCGATGTATTATGATGCATTTTTCCATGAACTTCATGTTCTGGATTAATTAATTCTAATTCCATAAACAACTGACATCCGTTACAAATACCAACCGACATTGTATCAGGGCGCGCAAAGAAATTCTTTAACGCTGTATTTGCTTTTTCGTTGTAAAGGAAAGCACCAGCCCAACCTTTTGCAGAACCTAAAACATCCGAATTAGAGAAACCTCCAACAGCTCCAATAAATTGAATATCTTCTAATGTTTCGCGTCCTTCGATTAAATCGGTCATGTGAACATCTTTTACATCAAAACCTGCTAAATACATAGCGTTAGCCATTTCGCGTTCAGAGTTTGAACCTTTTTCGCGAATAATAGCCGCTTTTGGTCTGTTTGATGAAGGTGTTACTGGTTTTAATCCGTTGAATTGTGAAGGGAATGAGAAATTTAACGGCTGACGTTTGTAATTCATCAAACGCTCGCGTGCCATTCCGTTTTTCGATTGTTTTTTATCTAAATAATACGAAGTGATAAACCATGTATCTCTTAATTCGTTAATGTTGAAATTGTAATAATCTTTTCCGAAAACGATTTTTAATTCATGACCTTCTGAAGGAACTCCAATTTTTACAAATTCGATTCCGTTTGAAGTCATTTTGTTTTCAAAAGCTACATCATTTTGAGCTTGTAAAACAACTGCAATGTTTTCGTTGAATAACGCTTTAATAATGTCCGGTTCGTTTAATCCAGTTAAATCTAAATCGGCATCCAAGTTGTATCCTGCAAAACACATTTCTAATAAAGTCGTAATCAATCCACCAGAACCAACATCGTGTCCTGCCGCAATTTGATCATCGTTAATCAAATCTTGAATAGTATTGAACGCTTTTTTGAAATAAGCAGCATCTTTAATCGTAGGAACTTCGTTTCCAATTTTGTTTAAAACCTGCGCGAAAGAAGATCCTCCTAACTTAAGTTTATCTTTAGATAAATTGATGTAATAGATTGATCCAGCAGATTTTGAAAGAACCGGTTCAACTACTTTATTAATATCCGTACAGTTTCCTGCAGCTGAAATAATGACCGTTCCCGGAGCAATTACATCTCCATCAGGATATTTTTGCTTCATTGACAAAGAATCTTTTCCTGTTGGAATATTAATTCCTAATTCAATAGCAAAATCAGAACAACCTTTAACAGCTTCATATAAACGAGCATCTTCACCTTTATTGTTACAAGCCCACATCCAGTTTGCTGACAATGAAATTCCGTTTAAACCATTTTTAATAGGAGCAAAGATGATGTTCGATAAAGCTTCGGCAATTGCATTTCTACTTCCTGCAACTGGATCAACTAAAGCTGTGATAGGAGAGTGGCCAACAGTTGTGGCAATTCCTTCTTTTCCTTTAAAATCTAATGCCATAACACCAACATTGTTTAAAGGTAATTGTAAAGGTCCAACACATTGTTGTTTTGCAACGCGTCCGCCCACGCAACGATCTACTTTATTAGTCAACCAGTCTTTACAAGCAACGGCTTCTAATTGTAAAACATTGTTTAAATAGTTATAAACTTCTTCTTTCTGATAGTCTAATTCTGTATAATTATAAACAACCGTTTGATCGTTCATAATGGTTTTTGGAGAAGAACCAAACATATCTTCTAAAGCAAAATCCATTGGTTTTGCTCCATTTGAAGAAGATTCGAATGTAAAACGATGATTATTTGTTACTTCACCTACGTTGTACATAGGAGAACGCTCGCGATCTGCCACACGTTTTAATGTATCGATATCATTTTTACCAATAACCAATCCCATACGCTCTTGTGATTCGTTACCGATGATTTCTTTAGCTGATAATGTTGGATCGCCAACAGGAAGTTTATCTAAATCGATCAATCCTCCGGTATTTTCAACTAATTCTGATAAACAGTTTAAGTGTCCGCCTGCGCCATGATCGTGAATTGATACGATTGGATTAATATCCGATTCTACCATTCCGCGAACTGCATTTGCAGCACGTTTTTGCATTTCAGGATTTGAACGTTGGATTGCATTTAATTCGATTCCAGAACCAAAAGCTCCTGTATCGGCAGAAGAAACTGCTGCACCACCCATTCCGATTCGGTAGTTTTCTCCTCCTAAAATTACAATTTGATCTCCTTCTTTTGGCTCGTGTTTTTTAGCTTGTTCTTCTTTTCCGTAACCGATTCCGCCCGCTTGCATAATTACTTTATCGTAACCAATTTTGCGGTTATTTTCTTCGTGTTCAAACGTTAAAACCGACCCGGTAATTAAAGGTTGACCAAATTTATTTCCAAAATCCGAAGCTCCGTTTGAAGCTTTGATTAAAATATCCATCGGAGTTTGGTATAACCATTTGCGTTCTTCCATTCCGTTTTCCCATTCGCGATCGTCAACCAATCTTGAATAAGAAGTCATATAAATGGCAGTTCCTGCTAAAGGTAATGAACCTTGTCCGCCAGCTAAACGGTCGCGAATTTCTCCTCCCGAACCTGTTGCAGCACCGTTAAAAGGTTCAACAGTAGTTGGGAAGTTATGAGTTTCTGCTTTTAGTGAAATAACCGAATCGAATTCTTTTTCAGAATAAAAATCGGGTTTATCTGCCGATTGCGGTGCAAATTGCGTAACGCGTGGTCCTTTTACAAAAGCAACATTATCTTTATAAGCCGAAATAATTCCGTTTGGATTTGTTTCGGATGTTTTCTTAATTAATTTAAATAGCGATGTAGGTTGTTCAACTCCGTCGATTACGAAAGTTCCGTTGAAGATTTTATGACGACAATGTTCTGAATTTACTTGAGAAAATCCAAAAACTTCAGAATCAGTCAATTTTCTTCCAATTTTCGTAGAAACGTTATTTAAATACGCAACTTCTTCTTCGCTTAAAGCTAATCCTTCTTGTTGATTGTAAGCTGCAATATCGTCGATTTCTAAAATAGGTTGCGGATCAATTTCGATCGTAAACATATCTTGTGTAAGCGAACTGAATTTTTGAGAAATCATAGGATCGAAATCCGAAAAATCTTCCTCTACTTTAAAGAATTCTTCAATACGGATAATTCCGTTAATTCCCATATTTTGAGTAATTTCTACAGCATTTGTACTCCAAGGAGTAATCATGGCAGCTCTAGGACCCACATAGGTTTTGTTTACAATTGCCGTTTCTAATGTAGCAGCTTTACCAAATAACCAGTTTAATTTTGCTACATCCTCGGTGTTTAAAGGGAAAGATGTTTGTACAGCGTAAACCGTACCAGATGCGTTTTCAAAGAATTGAATCATCGTTAAAATTTGTTGTGTTGTTGCTATTTGTACTAAAAATAATATACAAAAATACTACTAAAAAATTAGATTCGCAATTTTAATCTTGCGTAGAACTTACATGTTGATAAGCTCCTAAATCGGCTGAATTTGTTCTGCTTTTTCCGGTTATATCTGAAGGAATAGATTGAGCGAAAATTGGATTCCCAAAACCAATAATACTTGTTGCTTTATCGGTAATCATTAATTGATTTTTGTAGGTATTTAGGAAATAAGGTTGATTTTCGATACTGTTTTTTGCAATTAAACAATTATTGTAATTTACTGAATTTGTAAAGCTATAAGGAAAATCAGTTGTAAAACGATTACCAGAATTAAAGAACTTGATTAAACAATTATCGAATTTAAAATCGAAATTAGTTGTCCCTTTTGCTGGAAATAAAAACAAAGATTCATTCGAATTTCCGTATATAATACTATTTTTAAAATGTGCTTTTAAAGCAAATTCGTTCGTTCCGTCGCCATTATCCATTCTAACTGCGGTATGGTTTTGTCGATTCCAATAATTAGCAAATGTACAATGCGTAAAATCGTAAGTTCCACCAAAATCAACTCGTAAAGCCGCATTTCCACAATTATTAGTAACAATGTTTTTACCAATTACGTTAGCAGCAACTAAATACAAACCGTTTTCTACACAATTGTAAACTTGTAGGTTTTGTATATTTACAGGATTTTCGTTTTTATTAATCAATAAACCAAAAGTTGCATTTTTAATCATAACATTTTCGAACGAACCGTTACTGTCAACACTTAACCAAATACGATCCCATTGTCCTGGCGTATCTTCAAAACTTGGCTCTAAACGATCTCCTTGAAAAATAATAGGTTTTTCGATTGTTCCTTTTGCGTGAATTGCTGCGTGTGAAAAAGCAACTAAACCTGAATTTCGATGGAAATAAACTTCGGTTCCTTCACTAATATTTAAGGTTTTATTTGGAGCTACCGCTGCATAACCATAAATAACATATGGTTTTTCGTTATTCCATTTTAATTCGTTTCCGTTAACAGCATCATTTTCATCTAAAAAGAAACCATAAACTTTATCTTCGCCAAATTGCAGACTTTCGTATGATCCGTCTTGAAATTTTTGAGGATACAGAAAAATGGCATCACGAACTAACGTAACTAAATCGACTTTTTGTTGTTTTGAACCAGATTCGAATAAAATTTCATCGGTATATAAAAACTCTTTTCCTTGTGTTTGCTGTTTTATATCAACGGTTGTTTCTACAAAAATGAATAAACTATCGTTTTTTAATAATTCTACATTTTCAAAACTTTTGCCCGGCATTCCGTCAACCATTAATCTAAAGCTCGAACTTTCGCCTTTTGCCAAACGAATAGAAGGAATTTTAATGTCTTTATTGCTTTTGTTGTACACTTTTAAATTGTACGTACTTGATCCTATATTCGTAAAAATAGTATCTAAATAAACGGTGTCTTTGGAAAAAGCCAAATCGGAACCTGAAGAAGGTTCAAAATGGAAATCATCGCGACAGGAAAATAAAATAAAACCGATAATACTTATTAATACTATTTTGTGAAATATTTTCATGATTTTTTCTTTATTATTTTATAAAACAATTTTTTGTACCACAAGTTGTAATATTTGTCTTTAAAAACAAAATCATTTAAAAGATCGTCAAAACTTCCTAAATTATTGTGGAAAAACTCATAATGTTTATTGTAAATCATCAACTTGTTTTTAGAAAGCATTAATCTATCTTTAACAGCATGATTTGTTAATGAAGTTTTTTCTGGATGTTGTCTATAAAAAAACAGTGTTTCGGGAATTCTGTAAACCTTTCCGCCATGAATAATTATTTTTAGAAATAATTCCCAATCCTCAAAAAAAGTTAAAGATTCATCAAAACCATTTACATTGTCAAAATCTTGTTTTTGAATCAATGCAGTAATAGGAATACAGTTATTTCTTAAGAATGACTTTAGTTCATATTCGGGGAGTTTCCATTCTCCTTCTCTAGCACCAAAATATGCCGATTGTGAATAAACAATTTTTATTTTAGGATTTTTTTCTAAAACATTAACACACTTCTCAATGAAAGTTGAATCAATTTTATCGTCAGAATCTAAAAATAACAAGTACTTTCCTTTAGCATTTTTAGCTCCAGTATTTCTGGTTCTAGATTGTCCTTGATTTTTTTGGTCTACAAGCATAATACTATCTTTATCAGTAATAAATTTTTTTATTGTTGATAAAGTATTGTCTGTAGAACCATCATTAACTAGTATTATTTCAATGTTTTTGTAAGTCTGAGAAAGAACTGTTTCTATTGTTTCTTCAATAGTCCGTTCGCAGTTATAACAAGGAATTACTACTGAAACTAGCTGATCAGTCATTATCAATAAGAATTAAATTTATGTAAAAGTAAATAAAAATACTACTTTTACGCCATGAAAGATTATAAAGTATCGGTAATTATTATTAATTATAATACGTCGCAGTTAACTTATGAATGTATTCAATCTATTTTTCAGTACGAAAAAAGAGAAAATATTGAAATAATTGTTGTCGACAATGCTTCTAAAATAACAGATTACGAAAACTTAACTACATTGCTATCTTCTTTTTCTAATGTTTTAATTGTTCGAAGTAAAATTAATCTTGGTTTTGGTGGCGGTAATATGTTTGGGATTCAGCATGCAACAGGAAATTACTTTGCTTTTATTAATAGCGATGTTTTGTTTGTGGAATCTGTATTTGATAAATTGACTTTATTTTCTGAAAAAACTCCTGATTTAGGAGTTGCAGGTATTCAAATTTTAGATGAAAACCATAAAAAAAGTATTTCTTACAGATATTTTGAAGGAGTTAGATATAAATTATTTGGAAGGAAATTCTTAGAATTTACCAAAAAAGATAAATTATCGACACAAGAAAATAATCCAAATCCTTTTATGGTTGACTTTGTGATTGGAAGTTTTATGTTTTTTAGAAAAGAAGTTTTTAATTCTATCGGTGGTTTTGATACGAATATTTTTTTGTATTACGAAGAAAGTGATATTTGTTATCGTTTGAAAAAAGTAGGATATAAAACCTATTTTATTCCTGAATTAAAATACATTCATTTAGAAGGAAAAAGTTCGAACCGAAACTTAGATTTAAAAGCAGAACATTGGATTTCGTATTTTTATGTGACCCGAAAAAACTTCGGATTATTAAAATATTTAATCATTAAATACTATCTTTTAATAACATATTTTTTCAAAGCGCCTTTTAAGAAAAAAAATGCTTTTCTTTTCAAAAAAATGCTTCAAATGAACGAAAGTCTAGCATTATCTTTAAAACATAAACAAAAAATGAGTGATTAGTTCTTTCTTTTTTATGTTATATTTGTTCCCAAAATGAAAAAACAACCAATATAAAAAATGAAAAAAATTCAGACAGGTTTTTTGGTTTCGTATGATTATGAAAAATTAAAAAAATCAATTCCACCAGCATATAATGATTCTGATGAAATTTTTTTAGCAATTGATCATGAATACAGAACGTGGACAGGAAATCAATTTACGATCGATGATTCGTTTTTTTCTTGGTTAGAAGAATTCGATGTAGATAAAAAAATAACGATTTACCGAGATAATTTTTATGTACCTGAACTTTCGGCTATCGAAAATGATAACAGAGAACGTCAAATGCTAAGTGAAAAAATGGGAATCGGAAATTGGCTTGTACAAATTGATGCCGATGAATATTTTATCAACTTTTCTGATTTCGTTAAGAAGTTACGTAAATATGATCATTTTTTAGATCATCCCGAAAAAAATAAGATTCAAATCTCAGGTTTCTTAATTCATATTTATAAGTATCTCGATAATGGGTTTCTTTATGTAAATAATGCTACCAAATTTATGGCAGCAACAAATTACCCGAATTATAAATGCGCCCGAAATACAAGAGAACGTGTTATTTATGTAGATTCTTTTGCTTTACACGAAACTTTATCGAGAAGTGAGGAAGAATTACGTTTTAAAATCGCAAATTGGGGACATCACGATGAAATAAATGAAACTTTCCTAGATAAGTGGCTTTCTGCGAACGAACATAATTATGGTGAATTAAAAGATGTTTTTTATTTAAATCCTAAAGATTGGAAGTCTTTAGGTTATTTTTCATCAAAAGATTTAAATGAATTTAAAATCGAAATTGAGAATAATCAGAAAATAAAAAAGACCGATTTTTGGCTTTGGAAAAAGAATTTCGGACAGTGGTTTAAACATTTAGTAAGTTAGCTAAATAAAGGAATTTCTCAATATTTATAAAATGAAGTTTATTATAAATCCAAGTTTTAAAAATAATCAATCCGAAATTGAAAAATGTATTTCGAATTTCGATATTGAAGGAGATTTGTTTGTAAAAGGAAGTCGGAATACCATTAAAGTTTTTCAATCTTCTTTAGGCGAATTAAATATTAAATCCTTTAAAAAACCAAACTTCATTAATACGATTGTTTACCAGTTTTTTCGAGATTCAAAAGCCAAACGCTCTTTCGATTTTGCTATGCGTTTGTTAGAAAAGAATATCGGAACTCCGGAACCAATTGCGTATGCCGAATTTAAAAATGGAATTGGATTAGGAAAGAGTTTTTATGTTTGTAAACACATTCGAACTGAATTTACGTATCGCGATTTAGTTGAAAATCCGAATCTTGAAAATCATGAGGAAATTCTTCGCGCGTTTACACGTTTTTGTTTTCAATTACACGAAGCCGGAATTGAATTTAAAGATCATTCGCCGGGAAATACCTTGATTAATCCTTCGTTAAACGGGTATGATTTTTATTTAGTCGATTTAAATCGAATGAGTTTTCATAATGTTATGACTTTTGAACAACGTATGTTTAATTTAAGAAGATTAACACCAAAAAAAGAAATGATTGCTGTAATGGCTAACGAATATTCAAAATTATATAAAGATAAAACCGAACAGGAAACTTTTAGTTTAATGTGGCAATTTACCGAAGAATTTCAAGAGAAATTTCACAGAAAACAACGTCTTAAAAAACGTATTAAGTTTTGGAAAAAGTAAAAAGAACAATCATTTCGATTGTTCTTTTTTATAAATTTCATTCAAATATTTATATCGATTAGCTACTGAAATAGCATGTAGTTTAGCAATTGTAAAGCCTTTTATACCATCTAAAAAACCCAAACGAAGAATATAATAATTTAAAAAACGATACAGTGGTTTTACCTTGAAATGATAAAATGTAGGTTTTGTTTTTTTTAAATAAAGCTCTTCCGCTCGAAGTTTTGAGTAATGGTTTAGTTTATTTAAATATAGGATGTTATCAATAAATGTATGATGTTTTATTTTGTGTTTAATACTTCCAATTTTAGTGTCACAACTAAGCAATTCGTGAACTTTTAAATGTGGCAGATATTTGCATTTCGATTTGCGAAAAAGTCGCACTGCTTTTACAGTTTGTTGTCCAGAAAATCGAATCCGTTTATTGTTAAAATAAAAATCATGATGAGCGTAATAAGCATCAAATTGATTTTTAGAATTTACAATTGTAATGATTTCTTCTATCATTTTATTTGATAACTCTTCGTCTGCATCAAAGAAGGTAACCCAATCATTTTTAGCTAAAGAAAGAGCATAATTTCGTTGATTTGTGAAATTATCAAATTCACGTTGTATAAACGTCACATTTTTGTTTCTTTTTGCGATTTCAACAGTTTTGTCTGTACTATAAGAATCTACAATTATAATTTCATCAGCATATTTTTTTACCTGATCTATATACCTTTGTATATTTTTTTCTTCGTTATAGGCTATTAATAATGCAGAAATTTTTGTACTCAAAAGAATGTAGTTTTTATTAGTGTTTGTAATGAAGACAAATCTATTATTTTAAATGTAAATCAAGAAATTTTCTTAGCTTTTCTTTAAATAAATCGAAATCAAAATAAGAATAAAACAAATCTACTTGTTTTTTTATCTGCCTATTGGTTAAATTGTCGAATTTTTCGGGGAAATAGTCTTTCAGATGAACACTTGTATGATGAATTCCGTCTTCAAAAGTTGCCCAAACGTTTTTATCAATCCAAGGCGAAAATACAATAAACGATTTTTTACTTAAAGCTTTAGACATATTAATAGCACCGCCATCGTTTCCAATAATCAAATCACATTCGTTTGCCAAAGCAATAAACGAACGTAAATCTCCGCCTAACAAATCAAAATAAATTTTAGATTTTGTTTCAGACGATAGTTGATTGTAAACTTTTTCGGCTTGTTTAATTTGTTTCGGAAAATAATTAAACAGAATATTTACATCGTAATTTAAGCCTAAAAAATCGACCATTTTTGCCATTTCATCTAATGGATACGTTTTACTTTCGTCGGAACCCAAAAGGCTAATCATAACGGTTTTTCTGTTCGGATTTATTTGATGATCTTTCAAGTTTTTTCGAGCATTTTCAATTTCCTTTTCGGTCAAATATAATTTAGGTTCGGTTGCTAAAGGTTTCTCGATTCCTAAAGGTTTTAATAATGCTAAACGATGTTCGATTGCCAATCCTAAATGCGATTTCGGTTCGGTATGTTTTGTTACATTATCGGTATACAAAAAGGTTCTCCCAGGTTTTTTATACGAAATTTTTTTAGAAGCTTGATTAATAAAAACATCAATCCAACTTTGAATTTTAGAATACGCATCAATAACAATATCGTATTGATTTTTATTAACATTTTTACTAAAACAAATCAGTTTTAATAAACCTTTAGTTTCGTTTTCGTTAAAAATAATTAGTTCATCAATAAACGGATTGTTTTCTAAAACCGGCAACGTATTACTGTTTACCAAATAGTGAACAATAGCATTTGGAAAGGCTTTTTTAAGATTTTCGCACAACAAAGAGGAAATTAAAACATCGCCTATCATTTTGTGCTGAATTACTAAAATCTTCATATTGTTGTGTTGTGGAACAAATCTAAGAAAATATCTGTATTTCTATTGAATCGTCAACTGATTTTTTGAAACTCTATGATTAAAAGATTGAATATATGCTTTTATAAAACGTTCCATTTTTTCTTTTGTTTCAGTTTCTTTTTTGATCAGATTATCTTTTAAAAGCGGATCTTTTTTCCAATTATAAAGTCCTAATGATTTTGTTCCATCGAAAGCTAAATAGAAATCTCCCATTTCTAAATTGTAAATATTATCTAAATAATTCACAACAAAATCTTGTTCGGATTTATACGACTTTCCGTACGAAATTAGGTTTGTATTTAATTGAAGATAATCGACCAGACTTGGCAAAATATCGATTTGTTGAAAGTTCTTTTCGTCTACTTTTACCATAGAAGCATCGTTTGGAACATAAAACAAAATCGGAATTCTGAACTTCCCTACATTGTTTTTGTATTCTGGTTCTTCGCCTGTAGATGAAGTGTGATCTGCGGTAATTACGAAAATAGTGTTATTGAACCAAGGCATTTTTTCTGCAGATTCAAAGAATTTCTTTAAAGCATAATCTGTATATGCAATTGATTCGTGAATTTCGGTAGTTCCTTTCGGAAATTTTCCTTTGTATTTTTCAGGAATCGTAAAAGGTGCATGCGACGAAATCGTGAATAAAGTTGTAAAAAAAGGTTGTTTAAAAGTCGTTAATTCTTTAGCGAAAAACTGTAAAAAGTCTTCATCAAAAACACCCCATTTTCCATCGAACGATTCAGGTCCTTTGTATTCGTTTTTTCCATAATAATGATCAAATCCAGCAACATTGGCATATTGATCAAAATTTTGACTTCCATTAAAAGCTCCGTGAAAAAAAGAAGTATTATATCCGTTATCTTTCAATATTTTTGGTAATCCATAAACATTATTCACAGAATAACTTGACGAAATAAAGCTTTTGTTCATTAAACTTGGAACACTTGAAATAGTTGAAGGAACTGCATCGATAGATAATTTTCCGTTCGCAAATCCATTTTCGAAAAAATAACTTTTTTGAATCAACGAATCTAAAAAAGGAGTTTGACCGCGTTGAATATTTTCTCTTCCAAAGCTTTCTAAAATCAATAAAACAACGTTCTTTTTATTTGAATTTTCGTACGAAAAAGATTGAATTGGATTAAAAATAGTATTCGCTTCTTCTTCGCTAAAATAGTTTACTTCTTTTAGATTTTCTTTTTTACTCAAGGTTTTAAGAACTGTAAACGGAGTATTTAAAACCAAAGCCGAAGTTCCGATTGGTCCAAATTTAGAAGCATCGACAATACTTAATGGTTTTCTATCGATTCCTCTTCCGGCTGTAAAAAGTAAAATTACCATGAATAATAAACTCGCTGATGAAAGGAAATTTGAAGATGTTTTTATGTTTCGATATTTTATTTGCTTTAAACCAAACCAAAATAAAATAAAAGTTAATGCGACAAATACTGGAATCATCCAATAATCAACAAAATATGAAACAATTAATCCGCCAATTTCGTTCGACATTCCTTCTGCTGTAATCATCGAAAAAGAACTTCTTCTTCCAACAAAACGGAAATATTCAAAATCGACAAAATTCAGGCAAATAAAAACTCCATTTACAATAAAAAAGCTGTAAAATAAGAAATTTTGATAGGTTTTATTTTGTTGAAATTTACCGGGAAGCAAATGTAAAATAGCAAAAAGAATGTTGATATATCCTAAAACGGAAAGATCGAACAAAAGTCCGCCAACAAAAACTTGAGCGTTTATTTCTGGAAAAAAAGACTGATTGTAAAAATAAAATCCAACTCTAACAAGCTGATAAATAGCTAAAACTAATATAAAACGTTGGATAAATAGTGTAAGTGTATTTTTTGATTTATTCATGACTTTCAAATAATAGGCAAAAGTCTGATAATATAAAAACTTAACCAAAAAATAACATTAAAAAAACCATTTCTAAATAATTAAAAATGGTTTTTTATATTTTTAAGCTTAAACCGCCACATTATGCTCGCGTAAAGCATCGTTTAATGAGGTTTTTTTATCGGTACTTTCTTTACGAGTCCCGATAATTAATGCACAAGGAACTTGATATTCGCCTGCAGGAAATTTTTTCGTATAAGAACCTGGAATTACTACCGAACGTTCTGGAACATATCCTTTAATTTCGATCGGCGTCTCTCCTGTAACATCGATAATTTTGGTCGAAGCAGTTAATACAACATTTGCTCCTAAAACCGCTTCTTTTCCTACACGAACTCCTTCTACCACAATACAACGCGAACCGATGAATGCATTATCTTCGATAATTACCGGAGCTGCTTGTAATGGCTCTAAAACCCCACCGATTCCAACACCGCCAGATAAGTGAACATTTTTACCAATTTGTGCACAAGAACCAACAGTTGCCCAAGTGTCTACCATTGTTCCTTCATCAACATAAGCACCAATATTTACGTAAGAAGGCATTAAAATAACTCCCGAAGAAATATAAGCTCCATGACGTGCTACTGCATTAGGAACTACGCGAATTCCTTTTTCGGCATAATTGCGTTTTAAAGGCATTTTATCGTGATATTCAAAAATTCCCGCTTCTAAAGTTTCCATTTTTTGAATAGGGAAGTACATCACAACAGCTTTTTTAACCCATTCGTTAATTTGCCAGCCACCATCAATTGGTTCAGCTGTACGAAGTTTACCGTTATCGATTAATTCGATAACTTCACGAATAGTATTTTGAGTTTCCTCTTTTTGTAATAACTCTCGGTTATCCCAAGCTTGTTCTATGATGCTTTTTAAATTTTCCATAAAGATTAAATTTAGGCAAATATAACCATAAGTAAGGAAATATGCTAAACTGCTTTGAGTTCTATCCATAAAAAAAGTCCGTTTTTAAAACGGACTTTATATATTTAAGTAAGAGTAACAGGTTTAACAAACGTTTATTTTATTTTGTTTACGATAGCTGCGAAAGCTTCAGGGTGGTTCATCGCTAAATCAGCTAAAACCTTACGGTTTAATTCGATGTTGTTAGCTTTGATTTTACCCATGAATTGAGAATAAGACATTCCGTGTAAACGAGCTCCTGCGTTGATACGCATGATCCATAATGAACGGAAATTTCTTTTCTTTTGTTTTCTGTCACGGTAAGCATATTGCATTGCTTTTTCTACCGCGTTTTTAGCTACAGTCCAAACGTTTTTACGTCTTCCGAAGAAACCTTTAGCTTGCTTCAGAATTCTTTTTCTTCTTGCTCTTGATGCTACTGCATTATTTGCTTTTGGCATAATTTTAAATTTTTTTGTAGTAAGGCGAATGTGTTACATTTCTTTTGTTTCGTTTGAAACGCCCACTCCAGGGTTATTAAATAATTTTATAAAACCGAAAGAACGATTTTAGATTAGATTAATCTTAATTGTTCTTTAACGCTTTTCTCGTCAGCTTTATGAACTAAAGTTGAGTGAGTTAAAGCTAATTTACGCTTTTTAGACTTCTTTGTTAAGATGTGGCTTTTAAAAGCGTGTTTTCTTTTGATTTTTCCAGAGCCAGTCACTTGAAAGCGTTTCTTAGCACTAGATTTAGTTTTCATTTTAGGCATTTTGTTCCTAGGTATTATTGTTCTCTTACTTAAAAAATTGTTGCAAAGTTATGCTTTTTTCTTTTTTGGTGCAATATACATAGTCATTCTTTTACCTTCAAGAACCGGCATAGCTTCTACTTTCCCAAACTCTTCTAAATCTTGAGCTAGGCGTAATAATAGAATTTGACCTTGTTCTTTATAGATGATTGAACGACCTTTAAAAAATACGAATGCTTTAAGTTTAGAACCTTCTTTTAAAAACTTCATAGCATTTTTCTTTTTAAACTCGTAATCATGCTCGTCTGTTTGAGGACCAAAACGAATTTCTTTTACAGTAACTTGTGTAGTTTTGGCTTTCAACATTTTGTCGCGTTTCTTTTGTTCGTAAAGAAACTTTTTGTAATCGATAATTTTACAAACCGGAGGTGCAGCATTTGGAGAAATCTCTACCAAATCTAATCCTTGAGCGTCAGCCATTGCTAAAGCTTCAGACGTTTTATAAACACCTGGTTCTACATTATCGCCTACTAAACGAACTTCAGGCACACGAATTGCTTGATTTGTTTTGTGTGCATCTTCCTTCTTTTCCTGAGGTCTAAAACCTCTTCTGTTATGTACTGCTATGGTTCTAAGAATTTTGTGCTTGTTGTCAAGCGGTTAAACTTAAAATTGTTTGATTGATTTATTAACTTCTTCTTGAATCAGGTTACTGAATTCTTCTATTTTCATAGTAGTATTCGATTTTCCTGCTTCGCCGTGTTTACGTACCGAAACGGTTCCATTTTTCTCTTCGTCTTCCCCAATAATTAACATATATGGGAACTTTTGCATTTCTGCCTCACGAATTTTTTTACCAATAGTTTCGTTTCTGTCGTCGACAACGGCGCGAATTTCGTCATTTTCTAACAAATTTAAAACTTTTTTGGCATAATTTTCATATTTCTCACTCAAAGACAGGATGATAACCTGTTCTGGCATTAACCATAAAGGAAAATTTCCGCCTGTATGTTCTAACAAAATTGCGATAAAACGTTCCATTGAACCAAAAGGTGCACGGTGAATCATAACTGGACGATGTAATTTATCGTCAGATCCTTTATAAGTTAAATCGAAACGTTCTGGTAAATTGTAATCAACTTGGATAGTTCCTAATTGCCAGCTACGTCCTAAAGCATCTTTTACCATGAAATCTAATTTAGGACCATAGAAAGCGGCTTCGCCAGATTCAACAACATAATTAAGACCTTTATCTTTTGCTGCACTTAAGATAGCATTTTCGGCTTTTTCCCAATTTTCAACCGATCCAATATATTTATCCGGATTGTCTAAATCACGAACCGAAACTTGAGCTGTGAAATTTTCGAATCCTAACGAACCAAAAACATAAAGAACTAAATCGATTACTTTTTTAAATTCTTCGTCTAATTGATCTGGAGTACAGAAAATGTGCGCATCGTCTTGAGTAAATCCGCGAACACGAGTTAAACCATGTAATTCTCCAGATTGTTCGTAACGATAAACCGTTCCAAATTCAGCGTAACGTTTTGGCAAATCTTTGTACGACCAAGGTTTTGCATTATAAATTTCGCAGTGGTGCGGGCAGTTCATTGGTTTTAATAAAAACTCTTCGCCTTCTGCTGGTGTGTGAATTGGTTGGAACGAATCGGCTCCGTATTTTGCATAGTGACCAGAAGTTACATACAATTCTTTTTGACCAATATGCGGAGTAACAACTTGTTCGTAACCTGCTTTTTTCTGAGCTTTACGTAAAAACTGTTCTAAACGATCGCGTAATGCGGCACCTTTCGGTAACCACAAAGGAAGTCCTTGTCCAACTCTTTGTGAAAAGTGGAACAATTCTAATTCTTTTCCTAATTTACGGTGATCTCTACGTTTAGCTTCTTCTAAAAGTTCTAAATATTCGGTTAGATCTTTCTGTTTAGGGAACGAAATTCCATAAACACGTGTTAATTGTTTGTTTTTTTCGTCACCACGCCAATAAGCTCCGGCAACGCTTAATACTTTCATTGCTTTGATGATTCCGGTATTCGGAATATGTCCACCGCGACATAAATCAGTAAAAGTTGAATGATCGCAAAAAGTAATCGTTCCATCTTCTAAATTCTGGATCAATTCTGTTTTGTATTCATTGTTTTTGTATAATTCTAAAGCTTCTGCTTTTGAAGCTGAACGCATTTTGAATTCGTGTTTTCCTTTCGAAATTTCTAAAACTCGGTCTTCAATCTTTTTAAAATCAGCATCTCCAATCTTATGATCTCCAAAGTCTACATCGTAATAAAAACCATTTTCTATCGCAGGACCAATTGTTAATTTAATTCCCGGATAAATTTCTTCCAAAGCTTGCGCCATTACGTGCGAAGTAGAGTGCCAAAAAGCTTGTTTTCCTTCTTTATCGTTCCAAGTATATAAAACTAAACTACCATCGGTGGTCAATGGCGTAACGGTTTCAACGGTGGTGCCGTTAAAGCTTGCAGAAATTACGTTACGTGCTAAACCTTCGCTTATACTTAAAGCAACATCGTGCGGTGTAACACCTGAAGCGTACTCGCGCACCGATCCGTCTGGTAATGTTATTTTAATCATTTTTTATTGAAAATTTTTTTATCATGCAAATATACGAAAGAATTGTGTTACGTTAACAAAAAATATGTGAGGTTTCGTTATGAAATGTTAGAGTTTTTGTGTTATTTCGTTCTTTATGATACAGAAAGAACATTCGATAGAAATTGTACGTTATACTAATGCTTTTAAACAACAATGGGACCGTTTTGTTGATGAAGCTAAAAACGGTACTTTTTTGTTTCGAAGAGATTTTATGGAATATCATAAAGATCGTTTCGAAGATTATTCGCTGATGATTTTTAAAGGGAAAAAGTTAAAAGCTGTTTTACCAGCAACAATTTCTCAGAATATAATATCTTCTCACGATGGATTAAGTTACGGCGGTTTTATTGTAAAGCAAAGTTTGACATTTGATGATTTTACTCAAGTTGTTTATCAAACTTTGAGTTTTTTGAATAAAAAAGGATACTCGACCTTAAAAATAAAGTTAATTCCAGAATTTTATAGTTCAATTCCATCACAAGAATTTAATTATATTCTATTTCTGCTTAATGCAAAATTATATCGAAAAGATGCATATTATATGATGCCTAGTACGAATTATTCGTTAAACAGAAATAGAAAAAGAGCTTTGGAAAGAGCCGAAAAACAAAACTTTGAATTAAAACAAAATGATGATTTTGAAGTTTTTTGGGATACTTTGCTAATTCCTAATTTATATGATCGCTTTAAAGTAAAGCCTGTACATACAAAATACGAAATCATTAAATTGCACGAGCTTTTTCCTGAAAATATTAAGTTTTTTTCGATTTATAAAGAAGGAATAATGCAAGCCGGAGTTGTAATTTTTTTATTAAAAAATGTTGCGCATTTCCAATATAGTTCAGGAAATTCGGATAGAGAT
Source organism: Flavobacteriaceae bacterium UBA3339 (assembly GCA_002360925.1). GTDB lineage: Bacteria > Bacteroidota > Bacteroidia > Flavobacteriales > Flavobacteriaceae > Flavobacterium. Next base: position 109,079 of record DERN01000009.1, read on the forward strand.
AATGCGGCATTAGATGTTTTATTCAACGAAATTATAAAATTTTACAAAGATAAAAAGTATATTAGCTTTGGAAGTTCTAGCGAAAGTGAAGGACGAATTTTAAATCAAGGTTTAATGCATTGGAAAGAAAGTTTTGGTGCTTATATGATAAACCAAGATTTTTATCTTATCGACACAAATAATTATCCATTATTAGAAAATATTTTCTCATGATTCCCTATTTAGATTTAAAGAAAATCAACAAATCTTACGAATCTCTTATTTTAGAGAAAACGAAACAATTTTTGGATTCGGGAAGATATTTATTGGGAGAAGAATTAGAACGATTCGAAACCGACTTTGCAGCTTTTTGCGGAACTACACACGCAATTGGTGTAGGGAACGGATTAGATGCCTTGCAATTGATTTTTCAGGCATATATTCAGTTAGGGAAATTACAAAAAGGCGATCAAATTCTGGTTCCGGCAAATACGTATATCGCGAGTATTTTAGCGATAATTAATTCTGGATTGAAGCCAAAATTAGTAGATACGAATTTAGGAAATTACAATTTAGATATTTTTACGGTACAAAATGCCATTGAACCTGGAATTACAAAAGGAATTTTAATGGTTCATTTATATGGACAGATTACAGACGGAAAAGCAATTCGACAATTAGCAGATGATTTCGATTTACTTTTAATTGAAGATGCCGCACAAGCACACGGAGCAATTGAAGACGGAAAACGTGCAGGAAATATTGGTCACGCTGCGGGATTTAGTTTTTATCCTGGTAAAAATTTAGGATGTTTAGGCGATGGTGGAGGAGTTACAACGAACGATACAACTTTAGCAAATTGTATTAGAGCATTGCGAAATTATGGTTCCGAAATGAAATATTATCATATTTATAAAGGAATTAATTCAAGGTTAGATGAATGGCAAGCAGCTGTTTTAAATATAAAACTTACCGATTTAGATTTCGATAATGATAAACGACAAGCTGTTGCTAAACGTTATTTGTCCGAAATTTTTAATCCGAAAATTTCGTTGCCCAAATGGAATGGAACCGAAAATCATGTTTTTCATATCTTTGTAATTCGAACTCCAAATCGTTATCATTTTCAGGAATATTTGTTAGAAAAAGGAATTCAAACCTTAATTCATTATCCTATTGCACCGCATAAACAGGAAAGTATGAAAGAATTTAGCGATTTAGTTTTACCTATTTCCGAACAAATTCATAACGAAGTGGTAAGTATTCCGTGTCATCAAATGCTAACTTATGATGAAGTAAGTTATATAATAGAAACCATTAATGCGTATTAAATGGATGAAAAAAAGGAATATAAAAATATCCTTAAAATAACTTCAATTTTTGGATACGTTCAGTTAGTTACATTAGTTTCAGGAATCATTCGCTCTAAAATAGCTGCTTTTTGGTTGGGTGCACAAGGAGTTGGGATTTTAGGATTACTAACTTCATCGATTTCTTTAATCATCTCATTAACTAGTTTTGGGCTTCCAACAAGTATCATAAAATTATTATCGAAAGAAAAAAGTGAAGATGAATTATCTAAAAAAATATACATTCTTAATAAGATTTTATTAGCATTAGGACTCTTAGGAAGTTTATTATTATTTCTTTTTGCTCATCATTTATCCATTTTAACATTTAATACTGCTGATTTTACTTGGGCATTTAGATTACTTTCCATTTCCGTTTTATGCAGACAGTTTTATTTGGGATACTCAAGTATTTTTCAAGCAACTTATAAACTTAAACTTCTAGCAAATGTTAATGCAATTGCAAGTTTAATTGGTATTTTAGTCACAATTCCTTTATATTACTTTTTTAAAATTAATGGTGTTTTTTATAACTTTCTCGCAGTAGCAATTATTGAGTTTTCAATTGTTATGATTGCATTTAACCGGGCAAATTATGTAAAAGTTATTGTTGATAGAAGTGAGATAATTAAAGAAGCAAAACCTATTCTTAAATCAAGTGTAACATTTAGTTTTACAGGATTTATTGCTTTACTTAGTGCTTATTTAGTACAAATTTACATTTCTAAAGAAGGTTCTATTCAAGATGTTGGAATCTATGTTGCAGCTTATACTATTCTTAATTCTTATGTAGGTTTGATTTTTATTGTAATGGGAAACGAATATTTTCCTCGGATAGCTCAACATAACGAAGATAAGAATTATCTAAACACAAATGTAAACAGGCAATTATACCTAGGAACATTACTTGTTTTACCTTTGTTAATGTTTTTGATTCTTTTAGCTCCAATTGTTGTAAGAGTATTGTATAGTGTTGGTTTTGAAGGAAGTGTTGAGTTTGTCAAAATTTCAAGTATTGGACTTTTTTTTAAAGTTTTTTCGTGGACTTTGGGATATGTTATATTGGTTAAAGGATCAAATCGATTTATTGTTTTAAATTCATTATTTTATAATTCAGTGTTTTTAACAATGCACCTTATTGGGTTTTATTTTTGGGGATTATTAGGAGTTTCTATAGCTTTTTCAATTTATTATTTGATTCATTTTTTAGGCAATTTATATAGCATCTCTAAAAGATTTGAATTCAATATAAATAATCAAAATGTAAAATATTTTCTGATATTTGGATTATTGATATTAATGAATATTTTGATTTCTTTTTTTTTAGAAAGTGTTATTACAAAGAATATTTTAATAGGAATTACAACGGTTTTTATAAGTGCTTGGTCTTTTTCAAGATTAATAAAGATGTATAAATAAAATGAGTTTTTTAGGAAAGATATATTATCGTATTAAAAGGAAAGTTCAATTGTATTTGAAAATTAATTGGATTAAATCTTTATATCTAAATCTTAAATTTTTTCCTTTAAAAGATGCTTTCAAATTTCCAATCATTGTTTTTGGTTCCTTAAAAATAGAAAGTTTAAAAGGTAAGTTAATTGTAAACGTTCCTTTAAAAACGGGGATTATTTCTATAGGTAATCCTTTTGAAATTTTTAAAAAATCTTCAAATATATCTGAATTAATCTTTGATGGAATGTGGGTTGTTAATGGCTCAATTATCTTTGGAATCGATACAAAATTATATATAGGAAAAGAAGCTTATTTCGAAAATGGTCATCTTTGTTCTGTTTGTAATAACAGTAAAATATTTTGTGACAGTAAAATTATCATGGGCGATTCTGTAAAAATTGGTGATGAGTCAATTGTATTTGATACAAATTTTCATGATTTATTTGATGTTAAAAAAAATGAAACGATTCCATGTAAAGGCGAAGTTTATTTCGAATCCTATATTTATATTGGCATGAGATGTACAATTAAATTAGGAACATATTTACCAAGTTATTCTATGGTTGCTACAAATTCGTTGTGTAATAAGAATTATTCAGCATATGGAAATAATATTCTATTAGGCGGAATTCCGGCAAATTTTATTAGAGGTGATATAAAGCGAAATTGGTCAGCCGAGGAAAATTTGGAAAACTATTTAACCATAAAACTATAATGAAAACTAAATTGATATCATTACCTAAAATTGAAGATCCCAGAGGGAATTTGTCTGTTATAGAAGGTGAAACAATTCCTTTTAAAATAAAACGAGTTTATTATTTATACGATGTTCCAAGCGGAGCGGAAAGAGGTGGACATTCTCATAAAAAACAACAAGAGTTTATTATTGCAGTTGCCGGAAGTTTTGAAGTTGTTTTAAATAACGGAATAGAAGAAAATGTTTACCGACTTTTTAAACCAAACGAAGGTTTGTTTGTGCCAATAAATACTTGGCGAGAATTACGAAATTTCTCAGCAGGAGCGGTTTGTTTAGTTGTTTCGTCGGATGAATTTGATGAAGCCGATTATATTAGAGATTATGACGAATTTATGGATTATGTAAATAAAATATAAAAACGGCATTTTAATTCTAAGTAACTAAATTTTAGCAATTCGATCCAGTTTTGGTTTTTAAAACTGTATTCCATACTGTAATGGATTCGTTTTAATAATGCTTTATGTTCTAATTTGTTTCTATTTCTTTTTAGAGATTCATTGTAAATTTTACGAAGCGACCAATTTATTTTTTTAGAAAAAGTATCTTTTTTATGAAATTGATTTCCTAATGAATTTTCTAAAAATCTTTTTTCGACTAAAAAATCATCTAAAAATTTAATTTCAAATTTACGCAAAAGCCTTAACCAATAATCTAAATCTTCAAAATACAATTCTTCGTTATAACCATTTAACAATTCTAAATGTTTTCGAGTATACATCGAAGAAACCGAACACATAACCAATCCGCTTCCAACAATTCGTATATAATTGGTATTAAATAAAGCTTTGTCAATTACTTTTTGATTTTGATTTACTTCAAAAAACGGTTTTATTCTAATCCCTTTTTCATTAATATGATAGGCGTTTCCGAAAATTAAACCAACGTTTTGAGATTGCTTCAAGAAAAAATCAATCTGTTTTTCGACGCAATCTTCTAGCAAGCAATCATCTGCCGAAAGATCGATTAAATAACTGCCCGAAGTTTCTTTAAAAGCCCAATTAAAAGCTTTTGTATTGCTAATAACCTTTTCGATTTTTAAATATTTAATATTCGGATGGTTTTCGATTGTTTCTAAAATGTATTTTTCCGAATTATCTAAACTTCCATTGTTAACAACAATTAATTCTATATTTTTATAAGTTTGTTTTAGAACTGAATTAATAGCTTCACGAACAAAATTTTCGTGATTAAAACAAATACAGATAATAGAAACAAGGGGAGAAGTCATTTTTTTAAGTTATTAAGCAAATATAAAAATTAAGATTGCAATTGAAACAAATAAACACATTAATCATCGTAACGGACTTAACTTTAGGAGGTATTCAAAATTACGTTCGAACGCTTTCTGATTTGTTAGTTGAAATGAAGCACAAAGTTTTTATTATTGCAATTAATGAAGCTTATTTGTTTGAGAAAGCCGAAGTTATTTCTCTTAAAGATTATCATTCTTTTAAAAAACCTTTGTTTATAAAACAATTTATTAAAGAAAATGAAATTGATGTTGTTTTAGATCATCGAACAAAATCAAATTTAGTTAAGCAAAAGGTTTACGATTTTATTTTAAAAAATGTTCCGAAAATTCAATTCGTTCATAGCGCAAATTTAGACATGTATTTTTATAAGACGAAATGGTTGGATCAATTAGCTTATAAAAACACGAAGATGTTTGTTTCGGTTTCTGAATATATCAATGAATTAGTTCAAAAACAGATAAAGTCTACTTACGAAGTTGCCTATTATTTCTTTGATTTAAATGAAGTTTCTTACGATAAAAATATTAATAAACAAGATATTTTATTTGTTGGAAGATTCGATAACGAAGTAAAAGATTTAGATTTTTTACTGAATGCTTATAAGATTTCTGAATTACATGCTGAAAACGTTCGATTTCATTTTGTTGGAGCAGGTAAAGACGAACAATTGATTCGAGGTTTTGCAGAAAGAAATCAATTAGAAGATTTTATCATAATTCATAAAGCAACGGATGATTTAAAAGAATTTTATCGAAAGGCTAAAATTGTTGTTTTAGCAAGTAATTTCGAAGGATTTCCTTTAGTTCTTTTAGAATCGATGTTTAACAAAACACCTGTTTTAACAACGTTTTTTAATCCTTCGGTTCAAGAAATCATAATTCCAAATGAAAACGGAATCGTTGTAGAAAAAGAATTAACTCAATTTACCGAAGCTCTTAAGCAAGTTTTTCACGATTCAGAATTTTACAATCATTTAATCGAAAACCTTAGTTTGTTTAATACAAATTTTACGAAAAAAACTACCAAAATAAAATGGAAAACTATTTTTGATAACTTACTTAAAAACCGAACGACTTAAGCCAGTTTTAATAAAAAACTGTTGAACTTTTAAAAGAGTCTGAATAATAGTTTTAGGAGTATAAAGAAAAACTTTTCTTCGTAAAGGTAAATGCGACAATTGAATTTGGTTAACTAATAATTTATAATCACTTTGTTTGTCGTTTAATTTGCTGTGCATGGCAATGAAATAGCGATTTAAATCGAGATATTCTTTTAGTTTAGAATTCGTTTTCTCAAGTTCTTCAAACTTTTTAAAGTTTAATCGGTCGTTTACATTATCCGTTTTTTTAGATAAACTATTTGCATCGAATTTATAAACAGCAAGCGTTTTCCAAGTAAATACCACAGGAAATTCTAAACCAATTCGAATCCAAAGATCGGTATCTTGAGCAATTTTAATAGTTGAATCAAAATCGCCTACTTTTTCAAAAACCGATTTTTTAAAAACGGCACACGAAGTCCATAAAACGGTTTCTTTTTTACTTGCTTCAAAGAAATCAACAATTAAATCTTCTTTCGAATCATCTATTGAGTAAAGCGAAGTAAACGTATTCCATTGTGTTTCCACTTCGAAAACAGCCGAAAAAACAGATTGATTCTTATATTTTTCGATTAAATCATGAAAGGTTTCAAGGAAATGTGGATACCAATAATCGTCGGCATCTAAAAAACAAATATATTCAGCTTCAGCTAATTTAATTCCGTTGTTTCTTGCAACCGAAACTCCTTGGTTTTCTTGATGTACAAGTTTAATTCTATCATCTTGTATTTGATTTACCAATTCAACACTTCGATCAGTAGAACCATCGTTAATGATTAGAATTTCGAAATCTTGAAAAGTTTGTTTTAAAACGCTTTTTAAAGTGTTTTCAATATACTTTTCTTTATTGTAAAGTGGAATTATAATTGAAAATTTAGGCATTTCGTTCAAGTTTAATCAAGTGATGTAATTTGTAAAAATCGAGTAATCTTAAAGAAGGATTTTCGCTTAAAAGATTTTTTTTAATAAAAGGTTCTCCAAGTTTTCCAATAGTATAAATAATCGGAATAATTATTTTGAACTTTTCTAGTTTATTGTAGAAACTTAAGATTTTTATATAAGAAATGTCTATTAAATGTCTATTTTTTAAATAAAAAGCATTTTCAACTGTAAGCAAACTTTTTTTTAAAAAAACGTAATTTGTTTCTAATCCTAAATGAAAAACAGGATTGTCTATATGAAGTATTTTTCCACCTGTTTTTTCAAGATCGTAAGCAAATAATGTGTCTTCGTGGCCGTAAAATTTTATTGTTTCATTGAATTTTACCTTTAAAAAGACTTCTTTTTTTACACAGAAATTTGCCGAAGAAAAGTTTTTAAAAGGTTTTAGTTTACGTTTAACAGCTAAAGTAGTTTCTCTTTTATGTCCGTAAAGCCAACGTAAATATTGATCTTTTTCTGGAATTTGTTCTTGATAACGAATGCCGCCAACTATTAAATCTTGTTTTAAGGAAATATTTTTGATATAATGTTCAATAAAACAATCCAAAACGGGGAAAACGTCTGCGTCTAAAAAAAGTAAATGCTCAAAAGAGGTCTTTTGAGCTAACAAATTCCGAATAGCACTTCGTCCAATATTTTTATCTAAAATGGTGTAAATACAATTCTGTAAAGTGTTAATTCGATTATTCTCTTCTTGAAACAACTGTGAACCATCATCAAAAACAAGTATTTCGAAATTAATTCCGTTTTTTTTACATTGTTTATACAATTCATCAACTAAAGGATAAACATTGTAATTATATGTTGGAATTAAAATGGAAAGCATTAAACTGTTTTTTGAACTACTTCAAATACTTTACTTTCGTCGCATTTAATGGTTTTTGACGGATATTTTAAAAGCAAAGCATAATCATGTGTTGCCATTAAAATGGTTCTTCCGTTATCGTTAATGCTTTTTAAAACTTCCATAACTTCAACACTTGTTTGCGGATCTAAATTTCCGGTTGGTTCATCGGCTAAAATCAATTCCGGATCGTTTAATAAAGCACGCGCAATTGCAACACGTTGTTGCTCGCCACCAGAAATTTGATGAGGCATTTTGCGAATATGCTGTAACATTCCAACGCGATCTAAAACATCTTCGATTCGGGTAACCATATCATTTTCGTTCGTCCATCCTGTAGCTCTTAAAACAAAACGAAGATTTTCAAAAATATTACGATCTGGAAGCAATTTAAAATCTTGAAAAACAATACCAATTTTACGTCTTAAAAACGGAATATCCTTTTCTTTTAACGTACGTAAATCATATCCAACAATAGAACCTTCGCCTTGTTGTAAATCTAAATCGGCATAAAGTGTTTTCATCAAACTACTTTTTCCTGAACCTGTTTTTCCAATTAAATAAATGAATTCTCCTTTTTTTACATCGATATTTACATCGGTAAGAATGGGAATGTTTTCTTGAAAAATAGTTACGTTTTGTAAGTGTAAGATTGATGACGACATATTCAATATTTTTTGTAAAAATATCAAAACTTATTGTGTAATGAAAGTTTAAATAGAAAAAGGAACAAAAATGTTCCTTCTTATTTATCATTCAGTGCTTTCATAAAGGCAATGAGTGCTTTTTCTTCGGTCGAAGTAAGATGTAATTCATCTTCTGGTAATGTTTGATTTTCTACTTTTAATCCAAAACCTAATCCGCCGCCTTTGTTGTAAAATGTAACGACTTCTTCTAAAGTTTTAAAAACGCCGTTATGCATATATGGAGCTGTTTTTTCGATATTTCGAACTGTCATGGTTTTAAAAGAATTCTTTAATTGATGCAAATCCATATTGTAAATTTGTCTTCCTAAATCGTTATCTAATTTGGTAATGGCAGCATCGCTTGGAACTCCTAAAACTTCTTGTTCGGAAGAGGAAAATCTTGGTGGAACCGTTCCGTTAAAAACAGGAAGAAAGTGACACGTTGCGCATTTTGCTTTTCCCATAAATAAATTGAAACCTTGTTGTTCTTCGGCGTTCATAGCCGATTTATTTCCACGCATATAATCATCGAATTTAGACGAAAAAGAACTTAACGAACGAACATAAACAGCCAACGCATTTTGAACCTGCCAACCTTCGATTTTATCTGAATTATAAATCTTTTTGAAATTTGAAGCGTATTCAGAATCGGTTTGAACCATTTTAATAATCGTTGCCATATTGCCGTGCATTTCGTCCTTGTTTTCGATCACATTTGTGGTTAAAGATTCAATATCGCTTTGTCGCATATCCCAAAATAATCCATGATAAAAACCTGCATAATTTAATGAAGGCGTATTGCGTAATAACGGACTTCCAACCAAATCGGTAGCAACTTTTAAACCATCGGTAAATGCTTTTTCCGGATTGTGACAGCTTGCACAACTTCTGTCATGATTTTTAGAAAGTTTTGTATCGTAAAAAAGTTTTTTTCCTAATTCGATTTTATCTGAAGAAGAATGATATGTTTTATCTGGAGTTACCGCATTTTCATCGAAAACGTTTGCTGCAAATAACGAAGAAGCATCAGGTTTTAACATGCTGATTCTATTTACAAAAGGAATTTTAGCTTCGATTTGCAATTTGTGTAAATTTTTAGAAATTGGATCTAAATAATTGGTAATGTAATGCAAATAATTGAAGGAGTTTTTATCCGTTTTGGTTGAAATAGAAGCTTCTGCTTTTTGAAGTAAATCGATTGTTTTGTTGTAGGATTCGATCTTTTCAAAATCGGATTTATATAAATTTAGAATATCTTCAATTCCTTTTAAGGCTTCTTTACTTTCAGGAAAAAGCAAATTACTAGCAGGCGTATCAAATCCTGAAATTCCGAGTGTTGTAATTTTAAAAACGCCCAAACGCAAAGCATCGAAAATTTGTTCATTTGATAAAGAAAGTGCTTCGAAATTCGTTATTCCGGCACGAATTAAATTATCTATAATTCGAACTTGTTTAATCATTTCAGTTTTTTCTTCAATCAAAACTTCCGGATACAAATATTCTTCTAAAACTTGAAATCCTTGGGCTTCGATAAATTTATTTTCATCTAAATCTAACTGATCTAAAGCCGGACCGTTTAAGGTTTTTGAAGAATGTGGAAGATAATATTCGGTTGCCCATTCGGTATTTTTAAACAATAAACGACATTTTAAAAATTGATTTTGAAGTTCGTCCGAAGTAACTTCTTTCGAATTAATTAATTGTTCAAAGTTTTTTAATTCGGTCGATAATTCAGTTAAATTTTCAATAATATGATTTTTAACTTCAATGGTTGTATTGCTTTCGTAAACTTCTTTTTGTTTGCATTGAACAAAAAGAAACAGCGTACAAAAAATAAAAAAGTAATATTTCATTTGTATAAAGAAAACACTGGCATTACGCCAGTGTTTTGGAATTTATTAACGTTCTACATTTTTAATCAAAACTACTTGTCCGCCTTCTTTATTGGTTTGTGTTCCAGAACCATCGGCGTTTAAGAATTTGTCTTGTCGCCAAGTATGCGGGTGAATATTTACGGCAAATGTTCCCGGAATTCCAACTAAATCTGATACATCAACCATTGCTCCGTATTCCCAAGAACCAAATTTGTTTAGATTTCCAGATTGATCGAACATTTGGAACCATTCGGCATTTCCGCGATTGTGTTTCATGTTTAACCAAGGCTTGTACGATTTTGTTGCCATGTTGTATTGCCAAATGTACGAATCGTGTTTAGCATCGGCATAATATGAATCTCCGTCTTCTTGAATGTAAACGAAGTTTTCTGTTACGCATAAGTTATCTGGGTTAATTAAATCATTTCCAGGATTTGAATCTCCTTCTGCAATAATTTCTAACTTACCTTTTAACATATTGTTTTTATCTAAAACCAATTTATAAACGCGTCCCCACATTGTATAACCTTCAACCGGTTTTCCGCCGCTTGCCTGACCTGTTGCAGTAAAATAGATTTCGTTTCCGTTACCTTTTCCTTTGCGGTAATCAACATCTTCTACACGAGAAAAACGTAAAGCGTTGATTTCGATGTTTTTTGCATTGATTTCGGCTCCCGTTAGGTTTTTAGCATTCGGAATTTCAACAAATTCTACATCATAAGAAGCATTTTTAGTCATACTTCCTTCTGTAATAGTTCCGTCTTTTCTTTTTAAAGCGTATAATTTACCATTATCTAAATCGCCGCGCGTTGTAGAATGATACATTAATAATTGACCAGCACTTTGATGACTTGTAGAATAACCTTGATCTTCGCCAATCAAAACATAAGTTCCCGAACCTGAAACATCGGTAGGAAGCGGAACAGCATTTTCCATACTTGCTTTACCTAGAGCAGGTTTTACACGATCTGTTCTAGAGCGATCTCCGGTTAAACCAAGTGGATCAATTGCATGAACCAAACTTTCTTCGCCAGATTCTCCTGCAGTTAAAAAGATCGGACCAAATCCGTGTTCTTTAGGATCTACCAAAGTAGCCGAGCACAAACGCGTCATTCCACCAATTCCGTCTACAATATATTCTCCTTTAACCGGTTTAAAGTTTTTATCTAAATACACGCGAGAAACCGATTGTAAAATTTCATGATTTGTAATCATAATAAATCCGTCTCCGTTTGGATCTTTCATAAATCCAGCCCCATCTGGTTGCGCTCCGAAAACAAAGTTTGGTGATTGCTCTAAAACATCAGAAGAAGAAATTAAAGTAAAGATGTTTAGTTTTTCGAATCCTGGCATCGCGAATACCATTGCAGGAATGTTTGAATGATCTTTTAATTCAATTTTAGGAGTTTCTACAACAGTATCATCGTCATTTTTAACAATGTCATCGTCCTGACATGAAATAAATAACATTGAAGATAATGCCAAAAGTCCTAATTTGTTTGCATACGTTTTGTTCATGATTGTTTTATTTTGTACGGTACAAACATAAAACCAAAGGTGTATCTAAACGATTAACTGAAGATTAATAAAAAAAAATCAAAGGTTTAAAATAATGTTAAAAAGTTAATTTTGGATTAATAAAAAACCGTCGATAATTATCGACGGTTTTTGTATTTATTTACATTTTTAAGCCTACTTCAACAACTCAGCTACTTTAGCTTCTAATTCAGCTCCTCTTAAATCTTTAGCAACGATTGTTCCGTTTGCGTCTAAGATAAAAGTTGCCGGGATTGCTTCTACGAAATAACTTTTAGCAATTTCATCATCCCAGAATTTTAAGTTCGATACTTGTAACCAAGCTAATTTATCATCAGCGATTGCTTTTACCCATTTATCTTGTTCTTTATCTAAAGAAACTCCGATGATTTTTAATCCTTGATCTTTGTATTTGTTATATAAAGCTACAACATTTGGATTTTCCTGACGACAAGGTCCGCACCATGAAGCCCAAAAATCTACAATAGTTACTTTTCCTAAGTTTTTGTATAAAGATTCTGGTTTTCCTTCAGGAGTATTTGCTGTGAAATCAGGAGCTTTTTGACCAATCGCTACCTTTTGACGATCTTTTTCTGCTTCTTCCATTTTTTTCAAGCTATCAGCAAAATCTTTTCCTTTTTTAGTTTCCTTAACCGATTTATCGAAATCGTTAAAGTATGTTTTAATTTCTTCCGGAGTTACAGCGTCAGACATTGATAACTGCGTAAGTAATAATAACGAAATGAAAGAATCTTTGTTTGTTGAAATGAATTTTTTGTTTTGTTCAACGTATTTTTCTTGAATTTTCGTCATTTGCTCCATTAAAGACTGCATTGTTGCTTGGTCTCCTTTTTGTTGAGCTTCCATGAATTTCGTTTGATTTTGTTGTTGGAAATCCATGATTTCTTTTTGGATTTTAAATGCTTCTTCGTTGTAAGAAGTCATTAAATCGTTGTTTTTTGTTCCGGTTACTTTTGTAGATTCTGGTTTTTCTTTATCGAATGAAAATTTAATATCACCATTTTCTAAAATAACAGGGAAAGCAAATTCCTGCGTTTTTCCTAACTCTACATAGTAAATATCAATTTCAGGAGCTTTGTCGTTTTTAAACTGGAAAGTTCCTCCTTTAATTTCTGTTGAATCGATTTTAGTAAATCCGTTTTCGTCTTGTTTATTGATATAAACTTTAGTTCCATCTTCAAAACCTTTTACATCTCCACTAATAGTGTATCCTTCTTTACTACAAGAAACTAAAACTGCAGCTGTAAAAGCAAGTGCAAAAATTTTTTTCATTTAAAAGTTAATTTAATTCGGTGTAAATTTAAAAAATATAATGTTAATAAAAATAAAATTAAGCAAAAGCATTTAAAAATAATAATATCCATCCAAGAAGAAGCATTAAACCACCAATTGGAGTAATTGGACCTAAGAATTTTAATTTGCGATTTAAGGCACTGCTAATACATAAACCGTAGATACTGAAGCTAAAAAACAGAATTCCGATGGTTAATGAATAGTAGATTGCTTGGTGATATTTTGAAATTTGATCTAAATTAAAACCAATCAAAACCAAAAGAATAGCATGATACATTTGATATTTAACTCCGGTTTCGAAGTTTTTAAGCTGATCTTCACTAAAAATCTTCTTTAAAGCATGAGCTCCAAAAGCTCCGAAAATAATTCCGAAAGCACCAAAAAGTGCTCCTGTAATAATAAAAGTATTCATTTTAATTCAACGTTAATTCTCCTAAAATTTCTTCAGACATAAAAGGTCCGCCCGGATATTTTGCTGTATAATCTAAATTCAGCCAAACTTTTCCGCGTTCATCAATATGATAATGAATCGTTTTTCCTTTCGATTCTTTTTCAAATAAAACTTCTTTAATTAAATAGATAATGTTTTCTAAATCGGCTTTTGATCCAATTAGCATTTCGGGATACATATGTTCTTTTGTATGAATCAATCGAGGAGTTCCGCCAACTGCTCTAACAGCTGCTGCCATTAAAATTGCGTGATCGTCACAATCGCCCGAAAAATGTTGTAAAGATTCAGAAGCCGTTGCAATATATTCTCGGTTTTTAGGATCATTTACATAATTCCATTTACTTTGAATTTCCTTAAAAATAGCAAAACATTGAATTATTTGTCTGTATTGCTGATATCCTTTAACATCTCTAAAATGTTTTGTTGTTGCGGTTAAAGCAAAATTTCGCACTTTAGGATTGTCGTATTCAATCGCTTTTATGATTCTGGACTTATTAGGAAAAGGTAATAATTTAGAAACAATAATATCTTGTGGATTCGGATTATCGCTCATTGCATAAATCATGGCGCGATAATCTTCATAAACCGATTTAAATCCGTATCCTGCAAATAAAGTTCCGTAAAAAAGCGAAAAAGCATACAGAATAATTACAAAAAACAGGAATCGTTTTATGTAATGCAGCACATAAGTAACCAAAGTGGTAATGGCTACAAATAATAAAATTCGGTCTAAATGAAATGGCCATTCCGGATCGATTAAATTTTGATGCAGAATAATAAAAACCGGAACCAAAATTAAAAGGGTTAAAATTAAAATAACGATCGTGTCCCAAGGTTTTGGGATGCTTATTTTTCTTAAAAATCGTACTATTTTAATTTTTGATTCTTCCATTCACTTATTGTGCAATACAATCAGAATATTTTAAAGGTTCTTTAATAATATTATATTTAATTAAATCTTGAATTATTTGTTCGAATTGTTTTTCGTTTAATTTTTTTTGCGACCATTTGGTAATTTGCAACCATTGTTGAATATCGTCTAACTTTTGATCAAAAACACTTGCCAGCGTTTTATCGATACTTGGAATCATTTTAAATTCGGTTGTTGTTTGATTGATGATTTTTAAAAGATGATCAACCATTGGTTTGTTGTTTTCGTAAAACTCTTTTCTAGCAACAATCATAAAACATGGCCAAGGAGTTGGGCAAACATCAACGCGTCTAAAAATTCCTTTATCTACAATAGGTTGCGTCATAAAACGATCCCACATAAAATAATCGGCTTTGTTTTCGGTTAAAGCTTCAACAGCGCCATCTAAGGTATTTACAATTTCGAATTTAACCGAATCAAAATCCCAATTCTGATTCGAAGCATTTACATAGCTCATTAATTCAGAACCCGAACCAAAACGAGAAATCGCAGCAGTTTTTCCTTTTAAATCTTCAATGTTTTTAAACGAACTCTTAGCATTTACATGAATTCCCCATTGTAAAGGCGATTGCACAAATGTTTGCAAAATAACCGATTCGTTTCCGTTGGCAATATCTTTTATAATTCCTTCAGTTAAAATTACAGCTAAATCTGTTTCTTCATTTCGTAGCATTTCGCACATTTTTCCGGTTCCTTGCGGAATATCGGTCCATTCAACATCAATGCCAGCTTCGTTAAACAAACCTTCGTCAATTGTTAATTGCCAAGGAAAATTAAAATGCTCGGGTACGCCTACAATTCTAATCGTTTTCATGAAAAATCTTAAATAAAATTACGTAAAAATACTATTTTAATTTGTTTTCTAACATCAAAATTAACGACTCGTATTTCGAAAGTGTAATTAAATCGTCATCGTTTGCAGAAACATCTAATAAGCTGTTTAAAAGCAACGAAGCACTTTCGATTTTTTTCTTTGCTTTTGCAGGTTGTTTCGT
Source organism: Flavobacteriaceae bacterium UBA3339 (assembly GCA_002360925.1). Classification (GTDB taxonomy): domain Bacteria; phylum Bacteroidota; class Bacteroidia; order Flavobacteriales; family Flavobacteriaceae; genus Flavobacterium. The sequence continues at coordinate 124,541 of DERN01000009.1, forward strand.
TCCAATTGCGTCGATGATTTCTTGTACCAACTGATGTAAAATAGTTAAATCCAATCCTAAAAATATTAATTCATACAAAAATAAGCTTTAAGTATAGTTTATGTATCTTTGAGTATCAAAATTTATCGTTAAAATGTCAAAAAAGATTTCAAGCTTAGAAGATTTAGGAGGATTTGTATTTTCTACCAATAAAGATTTTGATTTTGATCAACATCAGGAAGATGAAACAACTTTAGATCCGAAAGATCAGTTTTTAGAAGCTCATTTAGATAAGAAAAATCGTGCCGGAAAAGTGGCAACCGTTATAAAAGGATTTGTTGGTTCGGCAGACGATTTAAAAGCGTTGGGAAAGGAATTGAAAACTTTATGCGGAGTTGGCGGAAGTGCAAAAGATGCTGAAATTATTATTCAAGGGAATTTTCGTGATAAAATAATGGATCATCTTAAAAATAAAGGATATAAAGTTAAAAGAGTTGGAAGTTGATATGAAGGAAATTAAAGAATCGGAATTGATATTGAATCCGGACGGAAGCGTTTATCATTTAAACATAAAACCCGAAAACTTAGCGCACGATATTATTTTTGTGGGCGATCAGGATCGAGTAGAAGAGGTAACGCAATATTTTGATTCGATTGAATTTAAAACGCAAAAACGCGAATTTAAAACGCAGACAGGTTTTTATAAAGGAAAGCGTTTGTCGGTTGTTTCAACAGGAATTGGACCCGATAATATCGATATTGTTTTAAATGAATTAGATGCTTTGGTGAACATCGATTTTAAAACTCGAAAAATAAAAGATCAATTAACTTCGCTAAACATTGTCCGAGTTGGAACTTCTGGTTCGCTTCAAGCTGATATTTTAGTCGATTCGTTTTTAATGTCGGTTCACGCAATCGGAACCGATAATATGCTTCGCAGTTATGAATTGAACGATAAAACGAATGTTGAAATGGAAAATGCTTTTGTAAATCATACGAATTGGAATGAAATAAAAGGAAAGCCTTATTCGGTTTCGGCTCATCAATCTTTAATTCAAAAGTTTGATTCTGAAAACATTCATAAAGGAATTACGATTACAGCCGGAGGTTTTTACGGAGCACAAGGACGTGAATTACGATTAAAGCTTCAGGATGAAAAATTGAATGATAAAATTGATTCGTTCGAATTTAAGACATTAAAAGCTACAAACTTAGAAATGGAAACAGCAGCCATTTACGGATTATCGAAATTATTAAATCATAATGCGCTGTCGTTAAACGCAATTGTAGCAAATCGTAAAAACGGAACTTTTAGTCAGAATTCGAAACAAACAATTGACAATTTGATAAAATACACGCTAAATAAATTTATTGAATAGGTTTTTAAAATTGATTATAATTATTGTAAAATAAAATATTTCTTAAAATTTTGTTCAATTTGTTATAAGTTGAGTCAAAAATGCTAATCTTTCGAGTTTTGTGTTTTTATTGTTGAGTATTTATTAAATTTACATTTCTTAAATAAAACAATAATGTCAATAGAAAGTTTAGCAACAGAGCGCGTATTATTTAAAGATTATGAAAATAAGATAATGATGGCAGATAAAGCCGCATTATTAATTGAAGATAAAGCAGTAGTAGGAGCCAGCGGATTTACAAAAGCTGGCGATAGTAAATCGGTTTTACCGGCATTTGCCAAAAGAGCCGAGCACGAAGATGTTGCCATTACCTTAATTACAGGTGCTTCTTTAGGATATACAACCGATGCAGATTTGGCTGCAAATAACGCATTATTGCGCAGAATGCCTTTTATGGCAGATCCGGCTTTGCGAAAATCGATCAATGATTATAAAATAAAATACATCGATCAACATTTAAGTGAAACAGTTGAACAATTGATTTGCGGACATATTGCGCCGATTGATATTGCGATAATTGAAGCTTCGATGGTTGATGAAAACGGAAATATTATTCCGACAACTTCTATTGGTAACTCTGCTTTTTTTGCAAGTCAGGCTAAGCAAATTATCATCGAAATTAATACAAGAATTCCGTTTAGTTTTAAAGGAATTCATGATTGTTCGGTTCCGCAATCTTATCCAAACCGCGATATTATCAATATTCATAATGTTACGGACAGAATCGGAGAACCTTTTATTAAAATCGATCCTGAAAAAGTAGTTGCAGTTGTTTTTACCGATATTACCGATCAACCGGCAGTTGTTGCAGATCCGGATGAAAAGACTTCGGCAATTTCAGGACATCTTTTAAAATTCTTTGAAAACGAAGTAGAAAAAGGAAAATTAACCTATGCATTATTGCCTTTGCAAGCAGGAATTGGTAAAGTTGCCAATGCGGTTTTAATGGGCTTTAAAGATTCGAAATTTAAAAATCTTACAATGTATTCCGAGGTTTTACAGGATTCGACTTTTGAATTGATCGATTCAGGAAATCTTGATTTTGCTTCGGGATCTTCGATTACAGTTTCAGAAGCTTGTTACGAACAATTGATTAAAAATTTCGATAATTATAAAGATAAGTTGATTCTTCGTCCGCAAAATATTTCGAACGCTCCAGAAGTTGTTCGCAGATTAGGCGTTATCGGAATTAACACCGCAATTGAATTTGATATTTACGGAAATGTGAATTCAACCCATATTTCGGGAAGTAAAATGATGAACGGAATTGGTGGTTCTGGCGATTTTGCACGAAATGCGTATTTAAGTATTTTTGTTTGTCAATCGGCTTCCAAAGAAAATAAGATTTCGCATGTGGTTCCAATGGTTACGCATCACGATCATACCGAACACGATGTTGATATTTTAGTAACAGATCAAGGTTTGGCAGATTTAAGAGGATTAGCTCCGCGCGAACGTGCCGAAGTTATTATTGAAAACTGCGTTCATCCTGATTTTAAAGCAGAAATTCGTGATTATTTTAAAAGAGCTAGTGAGCAAACTGGCGGACAAACACCACATATTTTAGAAGAAGCTTTTAAATTCCATAATCGTTTAAAAGAAACGGGAAGCATGCAAAAAGCATAATAAGATAAAAATAAAAACCACTTGAAATTTCAAGTGGTTTTTTTATTATTCTTCGGCAAAACGAGTAATTTCTCTTTCGTAAAACTCGGCTGCTTGATCAATTAAAAGATCCATTTCTTCTTTTAATTCAATTTCCTCACTTTCATCTAATTCTTCTAAAAACTCGATATCTTCTGATTCTAAATCAATGATAAAACGAGGATATTCTAAATGAATTACAAATAAGTTGTCGGGAAAATCGGTATTGTCTGCTAAGACAAATTTTGGTAATTGTAACATAAATTAAATTGTATTGTTAATGTATCTTTTTGCCATATAATGAAAGCGAAAATACGAAAAAATCGCTGCCGTTGTCAATCCTGCTAATAATCCGTACCAAATTCCTTCGGCTTTTAAATCGGTATATAAACCCAAGTAAATACATAAAGGGAAACCAATAACCCAATACGAGAAAAAAGTAATGATCATTGGAATATTTACATCCTGAAGTCCGCGTAAAGCACCTAAAGCTGTAACCTGAATTCCGTCTGAAATCTGGAAAATAGCCGCAATTAATAATAATTTTCCAGCTAATTGAATTACTTCAGCATTCATTGCAGCTTGTTCTGGATCGCTGTTATTCAAGAATAATAACGGAATATAATTATGAAATAACATAAAAAAGATAGCAAAACCGGTATATAAGAAAAAAGTCATTAAAATGATCGATTTTGCAACTGTTTCCATTTTTACATAATCTTTTAACCCTTTTTGGTTTCCAACACGAATCATTCCGGCAACACTTAAACCAGACGCAAACATGAAGGTCATAGAAGCCATTGAAAGCGCAATTTGATTTGCAGCTTGAGAAGTAGTTCCTATCATTCCCGAAATCCAAACAGCTCCTGTAAATAAAGCAACTTCAAACAACGATTGCATAGAAGATGGAATCCCGATACTTGCAATGTATTTCGACATGGATAATTTTATTTCCTTAAAATTTATTCTGCTAACATAAGGTTTGAAAATATCTAAACGATATATCACAAAAACAAAATAAATTAACATTACAATTCTAGAAATTAAAGTTCCGTAAGCTGCGCCCATCATACCCAATTCGGGGAAAATCCACACACCGTAAATCAAAAAATAGTTAAATAATACATTGACTAAATTAGCAATAATCGTTGCGTACATAGAATATTTTGTTTGCGATTTTCCATCAGCAAATTGTTTAAAACCTTGATATGCTACAAGCGGAATTAACGATAAAGCTACGATATCTAAAAAGGGTTTTGCCATAATCATTACTTCTTTTGGCTGATTCATTAAATCGATGAAAGGCTTTAAAAAGAATAAAATAAGGAATAATAAAACGCCTAAAGTTGTACATAAAAACACTCCGTTTACGAAAACACTTCGTCCTTTTTCAATATCATTTTCGGTGTCAGCTGCTGCAATTAAAGGAGTTATTGCTGTAGAGAAACCAACTCCAACAGAAAGTGCAATGAAAACAAAACTATTTGCCAAAGAAGCCGCAGCTAATTCCGTAGCACCAATTTTTCCAACCATAATATTATCAATAATTCCCACAACGGTATGTCCTAACATTGCTAAGATGATCGGGTAAGCTAATTTGAAATTATATCTGAATTCTTGTGTGTACTTTCTTAAAGTCATTTTAAAAATTTTGTGCAAAGGTACTTATTCGATTTTGCATTGGCACAACGATTGAATAACATAATTTAAAAAAGAAGATTATGAAAAAGTTAGTTTTAAGTATATCATTAGGTTTGTTGTTTACGTCGGCAGCCTTTGCGCAAACCAATTATAACAAAGGTTTTAGATTAGGCTTTGGTTTAAATGGAGGTTTTCCTACGGATGGAGATTATGACGGAAGTATTGGAGTTGATGTTCGTGCTCAATACGATTTTTCTAAGAAAACGTCTTTAACTTTAACTTCCGGATATACACATATGTTTGCAGAACCCGAAGAAGTTGGGTTCGTTCCCGCTAAATTAGGTTTTAAATATTTCTTGGGAAATCAGTTCTATTTAATGGGCGAAGCTGGTGCCGCATTTGGAGTTAACGGTAATTTAGATAATTCGTTGATTATAGCTCCTGTTTTTGGTTTTGCTAATAAATTTATCGACGCTAGTGTTCGCTATGAACGTTACAGCGATTATGAAACCGATCAAATTGCGTTGAGATTAGCGTACGGATTTAGTCTTAAAAAGAAAAAATAGTTATCTTTGAAATAAAAAATGAAAGTATTTGCAACTTTAGGACTTATTGTATTAATGAATTTAGGAATGACTTCTTGTAGTTCTTCTCAAATAGTTTTTGATACAAAAAAAGAAAAATCAGAAAAGATTATGAATGTTTTAAATAATACAAGCTGGGTTTTAAAACGAATTGATATCGCTGATCGCGATTTTGTTCCAACAGAAGAACAAAAAGAATTAGTTTTATCTTTTGCTGACAATTATTATAATACAAGCGATGGTTGTAATGGGCAAGGCGGAGAATTCACAATCGAAGATAATAAGATTGATTTCGGTATTGGAATGTCGACTATGCGTTATTGTGGAGAAGAAATGGCACATTTGATTTATAGTGTTCCCACACAAAATGCTAAATCAATCAGGATTATTAAAAATCAGTTACAATTACTTGATGAAAATGAAAATGTTATTGCAACGTATTTAAAGAAAGAAAAGTAATAAAAAAAGCGACTTTTAAAAGTCGCTTTTTTTATTACTAATTTCCAAAACAAAGTTATACCAATGTTCCGAATTTCCCTGAATTGAAATCGTCAAATGCTTGAAGAATTTCTTTTTGGGTATTCATAACAAACGGACCGTAAGAGGCAATAGGTTCGTTAATTGGTTCTCCGCTTAAAACTAAAACAATGCTATCCTCTTGAGCCGTTATAATAAAATGTTCTCCATCGTTTTTAAACAAAACCATGTGATCTGTGTTAACGTTTTGAGATCCATTTACCGTAACAGATCCTTCTATAACCAAAAGAAGGGTGTTGTAATTCGCAGGAAAAGAAAACTCAGCCGTTCCTTGATTGTTTAATTTTGCATTCATCATATGAACCGGACTAAAAGTAGTTGCTAGTCCTTTGATATTTTTATATTCTCCTGCAATAATTTCAATCGTTCCCATTTCGTTAGCTAATTCCACTTTCGTAATCTGATCTTTTGAAATTGCCTGATATTTAGGATTACCCATTTTATCTTTAGAAGGAAGATTTACCCAAAGTTGCACCATCTGAAATTCACCACCGGTTTTACTCCATTCCGTTTCGTGAAACTCTTTATGTAAAACTCCCGAAGCAGCTGTCATCCACTGCACATCACCTTCGCCAATAATTCCGCCACCACCGCTGCTGTCATTGTGTTCCACACTTCCTTTGTAAGCAATAGTTACGGTTTCGAAGCCGCGGTGAGGATGAACATCAACTCCTTTTGGAATTTCACTAGGAGGAAATGTATATTTCGAATTATAATCTAACATGATAAAAGGGCTCATTCGTTGCATAGGAACTTTCCCAGGAATGAAATTATGCACTCTAAAGCCATCGCCTACAAAATGTGCAGGAGCCGGGCTAAAAACAGATTCTATATTCTTAGTATTCATAATCTTAAATTGTAAATTTATTAGTACATATCAAAGTTACAATTGATTGAATAAAAAATGCTTAACCTAAATTAAGAAGTTGTTTAGGTAGTTATCGCTTATTTTTAAAAGATAAAATATATATTGAATTTAGTAAATAAAGATTTTTTAGAAATTTAAGCTTTTATAAAGTTCTAGCAATTCCATAGCGGCCATAAAAGGAGATTTTTTATGTGTAATAACTTCTTGCTCGTTTAAAGAAAGAGCTTCTGCAATTGTTTCGTTCTGATAGAAATTTTGTAACAACTGTTCATTAATTGTTTCTTTTAGCCAATACGTATTTTGCTCATTTCTATGTTGTTCAAAATACAAGTTTTCTTTCGTGAGTTTAACATAAGATTCAATCAAATCCCAAACTTCGGCAATTCCTTGTTTATAATAAGCGCTAGCAAGTAAAACTTTAGGCTTCCATTTCGAATCCTTAATCGGGAATAATTGTAAACCTCTATTTACATCTAATTTTGCATTTCGGGCGCGATCTAAATTATCTCCATCGGCTTTGTTGATGATTACGGCATCTGCCATTTCCATGATTCCTCTTTTAATTCCTTGAAGCTCATCTCCAGCGCCTGCCAAATTTAATAAAAGGAAAAAGTCGGTCATACTATGAACGGCGGTTTCACTTTGTCCAACTCCAACAGTTTCAATTAAAATCGTATCAAACCCTGCGGCTTCGCATAGAATAATTGATTCGCGGGTTTTTCTGGAAACACCTCCTAAACTGGTTCCGGAAGCAGACGGACGAATAAAAGCATTAGGATTTTTTACCAAATCTTCCATTCGGGTTTTATCTCCTAAAATACTTCCTTTACTAATACTACTGCTAGGATCGATCGCTAAAACGGCGACTTTTTTCCCAATCGAAGTTAAATACATACCAAAAGCTTCGATAAAAGTACTTTTACCGACGCCCGGAACTCCTGTAATTCCAATACGAACAGATTTATTTGCATGTGGAAGACATGATTGAATAATCTTGTGCGCCTGTTCTTGATGTTTAAGATTTGTACTTTCGATCAATGTAATGGCTTTGCTTAATGACGGAACATCTCCTTCTAAAAGTTTAGCAATGAGAGTAAAAATATCCAGCGGTTTTCGTCTGAATTTTTGAATAGAACGTACCGAATTTTCATCTACAAAATTTGGCTGTTCAATTCCATCTTTTTCGTGTAGTGTTTTCTTAATATCGTTTTTATCGGTGTTCATTATGGCCCATTTTTAACAAACTTACAAAATACTTTTATAAAAGCAGACTCATTTTACAATTGCTTTCATTACGTTTAAGTAACTTTGCTTTTTAAAAAGAAAAATGAAATGTCGATACTAAAAAATCAGGTTACTCAAAAACCTGTTTATGCTATTTTGGTAGCCATTAGTGGCGCCCATTTATTAAACGATTTACTACAAGCGGTTATTCCTGCAATATATCCCAGATTAGAACAAAAGTACGATTTATCGCTTGCGCAAATTGGAATGATTACCTTGTGTTATCAATTGGCTGCTTCTATTTTTCAGCCGGTTGTAGGTGCTTATACCGATAAACATCCCAAACCTTATTCTCAAATATTCGGTATGTTGTTTACCATGGCAGGTATTTGTTTGCTTGCTTATGCGCCGAGTTATCTTTACATTCTTTTATCGGTTGTTTTGGTTGGAATTGGTTCTTCTATTTTCCATCCCGAAGCTTCTCGCGTAGCTTTTATGGCTTCTAACGGACGACGAAGTTTTGCACAATCAGTCTTTCAGATTGGCGGAAATATGGGAACAGCTATGGCACCGCTTTTAGTTGCTTGGATTGTTCTTCCGAATGGACAACAACATATTCTGTGGTTTTTAGCTTTTGCAATTTTAGCTCAGTTTATTTTGGCATATATCGCTAAATGGTACGCCAACAGATTGAAACATGCTGTTAAAAATGGTAAAAAGACGATTAGAATGCCCGATTTGTCGCCTTTAAAAATATCATCATCAGTAGGAATTTTGTTAATTCTTATTTTCTCAAAATATTTTTATGTAGCAAGTATTACAAGTTATTTCCAATTCTATACAATGGACAAGTTTGGATTAAACGAAGTACAGGCGCAAGTTTATTTATTCTATTTCCTTATTGCTGTTGCAATCGGAACACTTTTAGGTGGAATTTTCGGAGATCGTTTCGGTCGGAAATACGTTATCTGGTTTTCGGTTTTAGGAGCGGCGCCTTTTACATTAGCGCTTCCTTATGTAGATATGCATTTAACTGGAATCTTAATTGTTATCATTGGATTGATTATATCGTCAGCTTTCCCTGCAATTTTGGTGTATGCGCAAGAATTGCTTCCTAAGAAAATAGGAATGGTTTCTGGACTGTTCTACGGATTTGCTTTCGGAATGGGCGGAGTTGGTTCTGCTGTTTTAGGATTGTGGGCAGATGCGACTTCGATCGAATATATTTATCATATTTGTTCGTACTTACCTTTAATTGGCGTTATTGCTTATTTCTTGCCCGATATGACTAAAATTAAGTATAAAAATATTGAGTTATGATAACCGAAATCGTAAAAGAAAAATTAATAGCGGCTGTAGGTGCTTCTTTTGCGTTTACAGATCAGGAAACCTTGAATGAATACGGTAAAGATCATACCGAAGATTTAGTTTTTCCGCCAAATGTAGTCGTAAAACCTGCTTCAACTCACGAAGTAAGCGAAGTGATGAAGATAGCGTACGAATATCAAATTCCCGTAATTCCTATAGGAGCTAGAACCGGATTAAGCGGTGGTATTCTTGCGGTTAAACAAGGAATCGGTCTATCTTTAGAACGGATGAATCAAATAGAAAAGATCGATGAACAAAATCTTCAAGTTATAACTCAACCCGGTGTCATAACCGAAGTTCTGCAAAATGCAGTTGCTGAAAAAGGTCTTTTTTATCCAGTCGATCCAAGCAGTAAAGGAAGTTGTTTTATTGGCGGAAATATTGCCGAAAATGCTGGCGGAGCTCGCGCTGTAAAATACGGAGTTACCAAAGACTATGTTCTTAATTTAGAAGTAGTCTTGCCAAACGGTGAAATTATTTTAACAGGTGCAAATACCTTAAAAAACGCAACAGGCTACAATTTAACTCAGCTAATTGTTGGAAGCGAAGGCACTTTGGGCGTTGTAACTAAAATCGTTTTAAAGTTGATTCCTGCAATTCAGCATCAGGTTTTAATGTTGGTTCCTTTCTTTGATATGATGCAGGCAGCCGAAGCTGTTTCGCAGATTTTTAGAGAAGGAATTGTACCAAGTGCTTTAGAGTTTATGGAACGCGATGCGATTGATTGGACGATGAAGTTTGTTGAGGTTCCTAATTTGAATCTAAAAACAGATATTCAGGCACATTTGCTGATTGAATTAGACGGAAATTATCTGGAAGTTTTAATGCAGGAAGCTGAAAAAATGATGACAGTATTAGAGCGTTTTACTATAGATGAAATTTTGTTTGCCGATACCGAAGATCAAAAGAATGCGCTTTGGAAATTAAGACGAAATGTAGCTGAGGCCGTAAAACAAAATACAGTTTATAAAGAAGAAGATACCGTTGTACCTCGTTATGAGTTGCCTAAATTATTAAAAGGTATTAAAGATATAGGTGTTAAACACGGTTTTAAAAGTATTTGCTACGGACATGCAGGCGATGGAAATTTGCATGTAAATATTATCAAACAAGGTCTTACAGATAACGAATGGAAAGAAAATGTTCCAAAAGGAATTCGTGAAATTTTTGAATTGACTAAAAGTCTGCAAGGAACCATTTCGGGCGAACATGGTATTGGTTATGTTCAAAAAAATTATTTACCAATTGTTTTTAATTCGATCGAGTTAGAACTGATGCGTCAAATTAAAAAGGTATTCGATCCTTTAAATATTATGAATCCAGATAAAATCTTTCCTAATACTTAAGTTATAATCATGTCTACTAAACATCAACACTTTTTATTATACAAACCGGCTGGATATATTTCGCAATTTGTGTACGAAAAAAAACGTACAAAACGTAAATTAGGCGAATTGTATGATTTTCCCAAAGGAACTATGGCAATTGGTAGACTCGATGAAAATTCGGAAGGATTGTTAATGCTTACAACCGACGGAAATGTAAGTGAAACCATTCGTAGCACACATTACGAAAAGGAATATGTAGCCCAATTAGACGGAATTATAACGGATGAAGCGATAGAAGAATTAAAAAAAGGAGTAGAAATAGGAGTAAAAGGTCTGCGACTAATGACAAAACCCTGTACTGCAAATAAGATAGAGCAACCTGATTATATTGGAGCTGGTTACCGCATACGCGACGAACGCCACGGCCCCACTAGTTGGATTAGCATAACTTTAACCGAAGGTAAATTTAGACAAGTTCGCAAGATGACAGCAGCAGTTGGTTATCCTACTTTGCGTCTTATTCGAGTTCGCATTGGTGATTGGCAATTAAAAGGTATGAATCCTAGAGAAGTTGTAGAAGTTGATTTAACTGATGTAATTTAATATTTATTTTAAGTTTTACGATTTAATAAAAATAAAAAACCGCCAATATCAACTTTATTGGCGGTTTTTTGTAAACTTATGTTAGCTATGATATAAAAAATGTTATCCTTAATCAATTTATTTTTTCGTAAATTAGGAATGAAATTAGTGGTTTTTAGAAGCGTAAATAAGTAAGTATTTAAACAGTTTATTATTATATAAATATTATTTATTAATTTAATTATATTGATATCTAAAAACTATTTAATTTTAACCAACTTAAAAAATGTAAATTAAATATGGAAGAAAACAAACCAAAGTTGACTAGACAAACAGGAGCACCGGTTCCTGATAATCAAAATGTACAAACAGCAGGTTCAAGAGGTCCTTTACTAATGCAGGATTATTGGTTCTTGGAGAAAATGGCAAATTTTGATAGAGAGGTAATTCCTGAACGCAGAATGCACGCAAAAGGCTCGGGTGCATTTGGAACTTTTACTGTAACACATGATATTTCGCAATATACAAAAGCCAATATTTTTAGCGAAGTTGGTAAAAAGGTCGATATGTTTGCTCGTTTTTCAACAGTAGCGGGAGAGCGCGGAGCAGCTGATGCGGAACGAGATATTCGTGGCTTTGCTTTAAAATTTTATACCGATGAAGGTATTTGGGATTTGGTAGGAAACAACACGCCGGTATTCTTTTTTAGAGATCCAATGAAGTTTCCTGATTTAAACCATGCTGTTAAACGTGATCCTAGAACCAATATGCGAAGTGCAAATAATAACTGGGATTTCTGGACATTACTTCCCGAAGCTTTGCATCAAATTACGATTATTATGAGCGATAGGGGAATTCCGAACGGATATCGTCATATGCATGGTTTTGGAAGTCATACTTACAGTTTTATCAATAAAGAAAATGTTAGACATTGGGTTAAGTTTCATTTTGTAACGCAACAAGGAATTGAAAACTTGTCTGATGAAGAAGCTGCTAAATTGGTAGGAATGGACAGAGAATCTTCTCAAAGAGATTTGTATGAAGCAATTGAACGCGGAGATTTTCCTAAATGGAAAATGTTTATTCAGATCATGACCGAAGAACAAGCAAAAGAATATCGTTTCCATCCGTTCGATTTGACAAAAGTTTGGTCTAAAAAAGATTATCCGCTTATTCCAGTTGGGGAATTTGAGCTGAATCGAAATCCCGATAATTATTTCCAAGATGTAGAACAGGCTGCTTTTAACCCGACGAATATTGTTCCAGGAATTGGATTTTCGCCCGATAAAATGCTACAAGGACGTTTGTTTTCATACGGCGATGCACAACGCTACAGATTAGGGGTGAATCATTTCCAGATTCCGGTAAACAAACCTAAATGTCCGTATCATGCATATCACAGAGATGGTGCAATGCGTGTTGATGGAAATTACGGATCAGCAATTCATTACGAACCTAATAGTTATGGTGAGTGGCAGGAAGATCCTTCTGCAAAAGAACCGCCTTTACAATTAGAAGGCGATGCGTATACATACAATTTTAGAGATTACGATACCGATTATTATACACAACCAGGCGATTTATTCCGAATTATTAAAGCCGACGGAAAAGCCGATTTGTTATTTAAAAATACAGCAACTCAGGTAGGTGGAGCAGAAAAATTTATTCAAATTCGTCATATTAAAAACTGTTACAAAGCCGATCCAGAATACGGTGAAGGTGTAGCAAAAGCCTTAGGGTTAACAATCGACGAAGTAAACCAATTCGATATGACTCCGTACGACCGTTGGGCTCCAAAACCCACAAATTTATAAACTATAAAAACCTCTCTTGAAGCAAGAGAGGTTTTTATTTTACTTCTTAATAGTTTGAGAATTGATGTGTAAAACTTTTTGACTAAATAAAGGTCGACAAAACAAGATATTTAGATAACTTTGTTCTTCATTAAAAAAGTAAAAAAATGAGTACATCTAATAACGAAAGTTTTAAGTTTCAAAAGATTGTAGCTTTTGTAGGTGTTTTACTTTTTTTAATAAAAATATATGCTTGGTACAAAACAGGTTCGGTTGCAATTTTAACCGATGCTTTAGAAAGTACCATTAACGTAATAGCTGGTTTTATTGGCTTGTACAGTTTATATCTTTCCTCACTTCCCAGAGATGAGAATCATCCGTATGGTCACGGAAAAGCAGAATTTATTTCGGCTTCGATAGAAGGCGCTTTGATTTCGATTGCTGGTGTTATTATTATTTACGAAGCAATTGGCAATTTGCGAAATCCTAAAGAGTTGGAGCAATTAGATTTAGGTCTTATCTTGGTGGCTGTTACCGCTGTTATTAATTATGTAATTGGTGGAATTGCAGTTAAGAAAGGAAAGAAAAATCATTCTTTGGCGCTTATTTCAAGTGGAAAACATTTGCAAACCGATACTTATTCGACCATTGGAATTATTGTTGGACTTGTAATTCTTTATTTTACTAAAATTTCGTGGATTGATAGTATTACGGCTCTATTATTTGCGGTTTTTATTATTTATACAGGATATAAAATTCTTCGCGAATCTATTTCGGGAATCATGGATGAAACCGACGTTCTATTGTTGAAGGAAGTGGTAGAGTTTTTAGAGAAAAAACGAAGAGAAAATTGGATCGATTTACATAATCTGCGCATTATTAAATACGGAAGTACCTTGCATTTTGATTGTCATATGACGGTGCCTTGGTATTTTAATATTGAAGAAGGACATTTAGAAGTTGATGCTTTGGAAGATGCCGTAAAAAATCATTTTGGAGATAGAATCGAGCTTTTTGTACATTTAGATGCTTGTAAAGAATACTCGTGCAGTATTTGTTCTAAAACAGATTGTCCGGTTAGGAAACATGTTTTTGAAGGTAAAATTAAATGGACGATCGAAAACGTATCAACCAATCAAAAACATCAAAAAGGAATTAAAGTATTTTAAACAGTTTACGTTCTTTATCAAAAACAATATCGTCGGTATCGAAAAAGCGATCAAATATTCCTTGATTAATTAAAGCTTCTGTAGTGTCGTGAAAAAGTTGTTCATCTTTCAGCAACATAATTTCATCGCTAAGTTGTAAAGCTAAATCTAAATCGTGCGTAGAAAAAAGAATGCATTTTTGTTTTTGAACGCACAATTTCTTCAATAATTTAAATAAATGTACTTTGTGATACAAATCGAGATGTGTTGAAGGTTCGTCGAGAAAAATAAACGGAGTATCCTGAACAACAGCTCGAGCAATAAAACATCTTTGTAATTGTCCGTCGCTCAATTGAGAAATTTTACGATCCTTTAAATCGGTTATTTCACAATCAATCAAAGTTTGATTTATAAGAATGTTATCTTCTTCCGTTAATTGATCCATCCAATTAGTATAAGGTTGTCTTCCTAATTTTACCAATTCATAAACGGTCAGTTCCTTATTTACGTCTTTATGTGTTAAAACCATGCTTACTTGTTGCGAAAATTCGGCATTAGAAAGCGAATAAATGTTTTTTCCGTCAATTAAAATAGTTCCATCTTTCGGATCAATTAACCTAGAAATTGTTTTTAAAAGGGTCGATTTCCCGATTCCGTTACTTCCTAAAAGCGATGTTAAAACACCTGTACGCAATTCAAAATTCAAATTGCGTAAAATGTCTTTGTTTTTATATCCGATTGTTAAGTTTTGAGCAACAAGTTGATTCATTTTTTTACATTTTTTTCATGATATAATAAAAACCTATACTTGCAATGGCAATCATAACACAGTTAAAAATCCACAAATTAGTGTATCCGAAGTTTTCTGCAATATACGTTCCTAAAAACGGAGCTGTAATCAAAGCAATAGAAAACGAAATTCCGTTTAAACCCATATACGATCCGCGATTGAACGAATTAGAACGATTTACCGCAACGGTTGAAGCAAACGGCATAATCAATATTTCGGAAATAGAAATTACGAAAATAGAAAGATACAAAACCCAAATTGCGTGCGAAGGGAGCAACACTAAATAAGCAGCTCCGCAGAACAAACTTCCAATAATCATGTTGGCAGAAAGCGTAAATTTCTTTTCTGCATAATGAACTAAAGCCATTTCTAAAATAAATACGACAATTCCGTTAAAAGCCATTAAAAGCCCCACTTCTTTTTCGTTCATCAACGCAACGTTTTTATAGAAAAGAGGCAATGTGTTTAAAATCTGAAAAAAACAAAAGGCATAAATTGCAATAAAAAAGCTAAAAAGAAGAAACTTTCCATCGGTATAAGCACTTCGATTATTGTGAAGCTCTTTCGATTTTTCCGAAACTACTTTTTCAAGCGCATTTCCTTTTCTATTTCTAAAATAAAACACGAATAACAAGCCTGCCAAAAACGACATTACTCCGTTTGTATAAAACAAAAAGTCGTACGAAACCGCAGCTAAAAATCCGCCAATTGCCGGACCAATAGAATAACCAAGGTTTAAAGCCATTCGGTTAAGTGAAAAAGCTCGAGTTAAATTTTCGGGTTTCGCATAATACGAAACCGAAGCGCTGTTTGCCGGGCGAAACAATTCTTTAATAAAACTTAAAAAGAAAATGGCTAAACACAAAGCTTCGAAACTTTTAAAAATAGGAAGAATCGCATAAAAAGGAATGCTAAAAAACAAACTAAAAGCCTGAATTTTATACGAGCCAATTTTGTCGGTCAGCCAACCACCAATTAACGAACCTAAAATCGATCCAACACCAAAAGTACTTAAAACAATTCCGGCATTTTGTAACGAAAAGTCCAAAACAGTTGTCATATATACGCCCAAAAAAGGCAATACCATTGATCCACTTTGATTTATAAACATTACCAATGCCAAAAGCCACGTAGCTGGCGACAAACCTTGATAGGCGCTAATGTAATTTTTCCAATATGCTTTTAACTTTTCCATTTTGCAAAGTTAATAATAAGACTTCAATTTGTTAATCAACAAAAAGATTAAGTTTTTGTGTTCAATCTTTTAAAAAAACTATCTTTGTGCTTGTAAATTTTATGTATTTGTAAATGAAACCTAACACACAACAATTACAAGACTTGGTAACGCAAGTTAGAAGAGATGTTTTACGTATGGTACACGCCGTAAACTCAGGACATCCGGGAGGTTCCTTAGGATGTGCAGAATTTTTAACTGCATTGTATCAAGTGATTATGGAAAGAAAAGATACGTTTGAAATGGACGGAATAGGAGAGGATGTATTCTTCTTATCTAACGGACATATTTCGCCCGTTTTTTACAGCGTTTTAGCTCGTAGCGGATATTTTCCGGTTAGCGAATTAGCAACATTCCGTAAAATAGACACTCGTTTACAAGGGCATCCAACTACTCACAGTCATTTACCTGGTGTACGTATGGCTTCCGGATCTTTAGGTCAAGGTTTGTCTGTTGCTTTGGGAACTGCGCTAGCTAAAAAGTTAAATAACGATGATAAATTGGTTTACGTTCTTTTAGGAGACGGCGAATTGCAAGAAGGTCAAAACTGGGAAGCTTTAATGTATGCTGCTGCTAATAAAGTAGATAATATTATTGCTACAGTTGATTTTAATGGAAAACAAATCGACGGACCAACAGACGATGTTTTAAATATGGGAAGTTTAAAAGCTAAATTCGAAGCTTTTGGATGGGATGTATTGTCTATTGAAAAAGGAAACGATATCGAAGCTGTAATAAGTGGTTTAGAATTAGCAAAATCTAAAACAAAACAGCAAAAACCAGTTATGATTTTGTTGCATACCGAAATGGGTAACGGAGTTGATTTTATGATGTATACGCATGCTTGGCACGGAAAAGCACCAAATAATGAACAGTTAGAAAGTGCTTTAAATCAAAATAAAGAAACTTTAGGAGATTACTAGTAGAATAAAAAAGAGCTTATGAAAAGAATATTTTGTGCTGCTGTATTTTTGATTTCTGTTTCGTCTTTTGCGCAAACTAAATCGATAGAATTTACAAAAAGACTAACATATAAAATCGAAACTTCGTCAGAAAATCCGTACGAACAATCGGATTATGAAAAAGTATCATACGATTATTATATAGGAAAAAATAACAAAGAAGGATTATTGTCGTTTTATTATAGCGAACCGGCTGAAGTTTATTATTCGGGTGAATCTAACTTTTTTGTAAAAAACAATTGGATGATTCCTGTTACTGTAAGCGGAATTTCGAAAGCTACATCTTATGCGGTTTATTCGGCATTTGCTGTAACAAACGAAAACAAAGTTATTTCGAAGATAGATCGCAAAGGAAATATCAACGGAACAAGTTGCCAATATTATGCGGTTTTGTCTGATCCGCAAGATAAAGAAAACTACGAATTTTGTTTCTGTATCGACGAAAATAGCAAAACAAACAATGCAGAAGCTTTGTTTCCTGATGCAAAAATAAAAGGATTGATTTTAGCTGTTGAACCAAAAGAAAACGATTATCGTTTGGTTTACAAATCAAGCGAAAACGCAAGTTTAAAACTAGATTTGGATGCAGATAAAATGATTGCCGATGCCGAAGAACATAAGAAAGAGCAAGAAGCTACTTATAACGCGGTAGATTTTGCCGAAGCAGTAGATTCGGCTGCATATGCTTATCCTAATTCCACCGAAATGTACAACGATCCATTGTACACGTATGGCGATACATCGTTCGAAAACTATGAATTGTATAGTTATTTAAATCCTGTTTACGGAATTACTTCAACTGTACTTTACAAAGCTAAAGAGTATAGCGATGAAGGAACCGTTTCTAGAGATCAGATTGTAAAGCTTTATAAAAACTTGTCTAAAAATTTAGTAAAAAGCCTTTCGTCTTCTAAGTTGATTACAAAAGAAGAGAAAAAGGAATTGAACGATTATTTCAAAACAAGAATTAAAGAAGCCGAAAAATTTAAACCAAACGCAATAGAAACTGCTGTTACAGATTATAGCGATTATGATTATGCGGCAATAGATGCGGCTTCGGCAGCAGCAGCTTATGTAGATGATTACGATTATTATACAAAATACGAATCGAAATACAAGAATACAGAAAGTTCCGAAGTTTCTTTAGCTTACGATTTGTTAGGAGATAGCGAAATAAAACAAAATGCGCCTAAATATTGCGAAGATTTAATAAAGAGCATTCCTAATTTTCAGAATAAAGATTTAAAATATCATGTTCACAATCTTACAGGACAAATTTGCGATTTATATCTTTATAATAATGGTGGAAGTGTAGATTATTTTGTAACAATCGACGAAATGCGTAAAAGCATGTTAGAAATTGAAAAATTAAGAAGTTCGCTTTCACAAAAAGACCAAAAATCACTTTTAGAATTTTTAAAGAGCTTAGATTAAAATGAAAAAATATACAAACTTAGGCAGCAAAGACACACGTTCTGGTTTTGGTGCTGGTTTAACCGAATTAGGACAAAAGAACGAAAATGTAGTGGCATTATGTGCCGATTTGATTGGTTCGTTAAAAATGGACGATTTTAAAAAGAATCATCCAGAACGTTTCTTTCAAGTTGGAATTGCCGAAGCAAATATGATTGGTTTAGCAGCCGGAATGACGATTGGAGGGAAAATTCCTTTCACAGGAACATTCGCTAACTTTTCAACAGGTCGTGTTTACGATCAAATTCGTCAATCAGTTGCATATTCTGAAAAGAATGTGAAAATTTGTGCTTCTCACGCAGGTTTAACTTTAGGAGAAGACGGTGCAACGCATCAAATCTTAGAAGATTTAGGATTGATGAAAATGTTACCTGGAATGACTGTAATTAATACATGCGATTACAATCAAACAAAAGCTGCAACATTAGCAATTGCAGATCACAATGGACCGGTTTATTTACGTTTTGGTCGTCCGGTAGTTCCAAATTTTATTCCGGAAGATATGCCGTTTGAAATTGGAAAAGCAGTTGTTTTATCAGAAGGAACCGATGTTACGATTGTTGCAACCGGACATTTAGTTTGGGAAGCTTTACAAGCTGCAGAAGCATTAGAAGCAAAAGGAATTTCTGCAGAAGTAATCAACATTCATACCATTAAACCGTTAGATGAAGAAGCGATTTTAAAATCGGTTGCTAAAACGGGTTGTGTTGTTACAGCAGAAGAGCATAATTATTTAGGTGGATTAGGCGAAAGCATTTCAGGTGTTTTAGCTTTAAACAAACCAGCTCCGCAAGAATTTGTTGCAGTAAACGACGTATTTGGAGAATCGGGAACTCCTGAAGCTTTAATGGAAAAATACGGAT
Organism: Flavobacteriaceae bacterium UBA3339; assembly: GCA_002360925.1. GTDB lineage: Bacteria > Bacteroidota > Bacteroidia > Flavobacteriales > Flavobacteriaceae > Flavobacterium. The sequence continues at coordinate 143,977 of DERN01000009.1, forward strand.
TAAACGCTAAATCGATTGTCGAAAAAGCAGAAAAAGTAATTACAAGAAAATAGTCTTGTTTTTTAAACAACACAAAAGCAACCTAATTTAGGTTGCTTTTTTGTATATAAACACTTTAAAACTTAAAAGAAAGATAAAATGGAGTTTTTCAACAATTAAACGGCTAATAAAGCGTTATAATTGTTCATCGTTTTGTATATATTTTAATATATTTGATTCACAAAAAAATAGTTGAAATGCGAAAATCGAATCATTTTCTATATCTGTCGTTTTTATTAGGCGCAATGTCGGTAAAAGCGCAGCAATCTCACGTTTACACACAAGAAAATAAAGATTTCTATGAAGCTGTAAGTCTTTATAACGAACAGCAATATGCCGTGGCACAAATTTTATTCGACCGAGTAAAAATTAAAAATGCAAATGACGAAATTCAGGCCGAAAGTGCTTATTACAGCGCAAACTGTGCCATTCGTTTAGGGCAAGCCGGAGCCGAACAAAAAATCAGTCAGTTTATTTACGATTATCCAACAAGTTCTAAGCAATCTCAAGCTTATATCGATATAAGTAACTTCTATTTCTCGCAAGGAAATTTTGAAGAATCGTTGAAATATGCCGAAAAAATCAATGAAGTTATTTTAAGTCCTGAACAAAAAGATCGTTTTAATTTTCAGAAAGGATACGGATATTTTGCTAGAAAGAATTATGCAAAAGCCGGAAATTATCTTCAAAAAGTCGATTTACAAGGATCTTACGGAAATCAAGCTAAATATTATTTAGGATATATTTCGTACGCAAACAACAATTACGAAGATGCAAACGAATATTTTTCGGAAGTAGAAGCGGTTGATAAATATCAAGAACGTATGGGCTATTATAAAGCCGATATGTTTTTTAAATCTGGGAATTTCGAGAAAGCGATCGAAGAAGGACAAAGCCAATTATCAAAATCGAACGAAGTCGAAAAATCGGAACTCTCTAAAATCATTGGCGAAAGTTATTTCAACTTAAAACAATACGATAAAGCGCTACCGTATTTATTAGAATATAAAGGGAAAAACGGCAAGTTAAGCAATACCGATTTCTATCAGTTAGGTTATTGTTATTACCAACAAAAAGAATATTCGAAAGCGGTTTCCGAATTTAATAAAATCATTGGCGGATCCGATTCGGTTGCGCAAAATGCCTATTATCATTTAGGCGAAAGTTATTTAAAACTCGATCAAAAAACGCAAGCTTTAAATGCGTTTAAGAATGCTTCCGAAATGTCGTTTTCTGAGCGAATTCAAGAAGATGCGTATGTAAATTATGCGAAATTGAGTTACGATATTGGAAATCCATATAGAAGTGTTCCGGAAGTAATTTCGGATTTTATGGAAAAATATCCAAATACAGCTTACAAACAAGAATTAAACGATTTGTTGATTGATTCGTATATTTCGACCAAGAATTATCAAGCAGCTTTAAAAGTTTTAGAATCGAATAAAACGGCTTTAAACAAACCGGCTTATCAAAAAGTGACTTTTTATCGCGGTTTAGAGTTTTTTAACGAAGGGAAATATCAGGCAGCGAATGAAATGTTCAATAAATCAATCGCTGAACGACAAGATAATCGTTTTGTAGCGCGTGCAACTTATTGGCGTGGAGAAAGCGAATTTGCTTTAAATCGTTTTGCCGATGCTTACAAAACATTCGGAACGTTTAAACAATTGCCTCAGGCTCAAAACACGCCCGAATTTCAAAGTGTAGAATATAATTTAGGTTATGCAGCTTACAAATTAAAGAACTACAGCGATGCCAATACGCATTTTAAAAGTTATGTAGATTCTTCGAAAGATGCGCCTAAAAAAGTTGATGCAACGTTGCGTTTGGCCGATGGTTATTTTGTAACCAAACAATATTGGCCAGCTATGGAAACGTATAATATTATTTTAAGTTCTAATTCGTCTTACAAAGATTATGCGGCTTTCCAAAAAGCGTTGTCTTACGGATTTGTAGATCGAAACAGTACTAAAATTGAAGAATTACAAAAGTTTATTTCAACTTATAAAAGTTCAAGTTTAATCGATGATGCATATTACGAATTAGGAAGTACGTATGCAAATACCAATCAAACCAATAAAGCAATTGAAACATTTAATCAGTTATTAACGAATTATCCGAATTCGAATTTGGTTTCAAAAGCAATTTTGCGTCAAGGAGTTGTGTATTATAACGCTAATCAAGAAGATAAAGCAATTGAACGATTTAAGAAAGTTGTTGCCGATCATCCGGGATCACAAGATGCAATCGAAGCTGTTCAGAATGCGCGTGCAGCTTATTTAGAAACAGGAAAATCGAACGAATTTGCTACTTGGGTAAAAGGATTGGATTTTGTTGATATTTCGACAGCCGAATTAGAACATGATATTTATACGGCAGCAGAAAATCAAATGTTGCAAAAAAATACAGATAATGCCGTAAAAGGATTAAATGAATACATTAAAACATATCCAAACGGGTTACATGCTACGAAATCGTATTTTAATCTGGCAGAAATCTATTTCGGTCAAAATAAAACTTCCGAAGCACAAGCAAATTACGAAAATGTTTTGAAACGATCTAAATCAGAATATACAGAACCTTCATTAATGCGTTTGGCAAATATCTATTTAAATGCAAAAGATAATACGAACGCAAAACGTATTTTATCTCAGTTAGAAAACGATGCAAGCAACGATTCAAACAAGTTATTTGCTCAATCAAACTTGATGAAAATTGCATACGAGAATGATGATATAACAACGGCTGCAAAATATGCCAATACATTAGCTGCGAATTCAAAAATCGATAAACGCGTTAAAGCAGATGCAACAGCGATTAGTGCGCGCGTTGCAATTAAAAATAACGATAATACATCGGCACGTAAATTATACGAGCAGTTAAATACGATTGGAACAGGTGAATTAAAAGCCGAAGCTTTATATTACGACGCATATTTTAAACATATCGATAAAAAATATGATGCTTCTAACAAAGCGGTAGAAAAAGTAGTGAAAGAGTTTGCTTCTTACAAATATTACAGTGCAAAAAGTTTGGTTTTATTGGCTAAAAATTTCTATCAGCTAAAAGATAGTTATCAGGCAACGTATGTTTTGGAAAATGTTATTACAAGTGCAAAAGATTTTCCTGATGTTGTAAACGAAGCAAAAGCAGAATTAGCTAAAATTAAATCAGAAGAAGCAAAACGTAATTCATCGGTTAAATAATTGATTATGAAAAAGTACTTATATAGTATCACGATAGTTGCAGCATTGGTGGCTCATCAGGCAAATGCACAAGACGACAAAAATAAAAAGAAAGAATCGGTAGGAACAGAAGTTATCAATGTTACTTCCGAATATCAGGCAACGTTGAACGATGCGTTTAAAATCAACGACAATCCGTTGGTTGATGACGATGATATAAATAAAAAGAAAGAAATTAAATACACGATTTTTTCGGTTCCGGTTGCATCAACTTTCGCTCCGGCAAAAGGAGAAGCGGCTGCGGTAGATAATGATTCGTTAGCGAATTTCTATAACAATTATGCGTTGTTAGGTTACGGAAATTACAATACCATTCGTGGCGAATTGGGAATTGTAGAACAAGTTGGATCGAATAATATGTATGTTGGCGGTTTGTTGAAACACATTTCGTCGGGAGGAGGAATTGACGGAGTTCATTTAGATGATAATTACAGCAAATCGAATTTAGATTTTATGGCTGGTCAGCGAAACGAAAATAATGCGTGGAATGCGCAATTCGGCGCTATGAATTCTAAATACAATTGGTACGGAACACCGGAAGATTTTTATGTTTCGAATTTTAATTTCGATTTAGTCGATCCGTTACAAAAATACAACGATGTTCATTTTAATGGTTCGTACGAAAATTATTTAGGCGCTTTCGAAAAAGTAGATGTGTTATATAAATATTTCTGGGACGATTATGCGTCTAAAGAAAGTCGATTTGTTGTAGCTCCGAAATTTAATATCGAATTGCCAAATCAAACCGTTCATGTAAATTTCGAAGCCGATTATTTAAATACGCAATTCGCCGATCATAATATTGATAATAAGCAAAGAAAGTATAGTTACTTGAACCTTTCGGTAAATCCAAGTATTAAGTTTTTCGATGCAGATTATTCGGTCGAATTAGGAGTTGGTTTAACTTATATTATGGGTAAAAAGAATGGGATTGAAGATAATTCGGTTGTAATTTATCCGCAAGTAAAAGCAAATTACGATTTAGTAAAAGACATTGTTCAGGCTTACGCAGGTGCAGTTGGTGGCGTAAAACAAAACTCTTATGCTGATTTGGCAGAGGAAAATCCGTTTGTAGCTCCTGATTTAGAATTGCACCCAACCAAAACACAATACGATTTATATGCTGGTTTACGCGGTAAACTGTATCACAATGTTTCGTATAATGTTCGTGCAAGTTATAAATCAGAAGATGATAAAGCCATGTTTAATATCAATCCGTACGATATTAATTTAGCCAACAAACAAGGATTCCAATACGGAAATTCGTTTGGTTTGTTGTATGATCGTATCAGTACTTTATCGTTCTTTGGTGAATTAAATTTCGACTTTTCGGATGATGTAAAAATTGGTTTATCGGGAGAATATAACAATTATAGCGCAGAATTTTACGATCATGCCTATCATTTACCGCAAGCAAAAGTAAACGGAAACGTGTTGATTAATTTTACAAAACAATGGTTTGCCGATATTAACATTGCTTATATTGGGCAACGTTATCAAAATGTTCCTTCAGAAACAGTTAACGGAGTTACAACCTATTTTGCCGATAAGAAAATTGGAGATTTTACTGATTTTAATATGACAGTTGGGTACAGACCAACTTCGCAATGGACTGTTTTCTTAAAAGGAAACAACATTTTTAATCAAAAATATTACCGATTTAATCAATATCAAGTACAAGGAGTTCAGGTTTTAGGAGGCGCTATGTATAAGTTTGATTTTTAAAAAGAATATTCTAATAGAAAAAGAAACAAGAAGCTCTGAAAAAGAGCTTTTTGTGTTTTAAAAATGGAAAGAAAACAAGTAAAAGAAGAGGTTTTAACTCAGCTTCAAAAACAAATCGTCAACATAAACGAACAAATAACATCTTTAACAGAAGATGCACAAAACGATGCAAAAAGTTCTGCTGGCGATAAACACGAAACTGGTTTAGCAATGATGCATTTAGAACAAGAAAAGCTAAGTGCTAAACTACGTGATTTGTTACAATTTGAAACCATTGTATTAAAACTACCCGAAGAAAAACAAACAGATAAAGTAACATTAGGTTCGATTGTAAAAACGAGCAAAGGAATTTTTTATGTAAGTATTGCAATTCCGGCTTTAAAATTTCAAAATCAAACAGTTGTTTGTATTTCTCCTTCAGCACCTTTAATGAAACTTTTATTAAATAAAACAAGTGGAGAGGAAATCACTTTTAATTCCATTACCTATAAAATCCTCGAAATTTACTGATAAATAAAAAAAGACCTTGAAAAAGGTCTTTTTTATTTATGTTAGCATACCGCCATCTATATTTAAAACTTGTCCGGTAATATAGGTTGCCATGTCCGAAGCTAAGAAAACACAAGCGTTTGCAATATCTTCCGGTGTTCCGCCGCGTTTTAACGGAATAGCATCTGTCCAGCCTTTCACAACTTCTTCGCCTAATTTAGCTGTCATTTCAGTTTCGATAAAACCAGGAGCAATTACATTGCAACGTATATTTCTTGACCCCAATTCTAAAGCAACCGATTTAGAAAAACCAATAATTCCTGCTTTAGAAGCTGCATAATTTGCTTGTCCGGCATTTCCTTTTACACCAACAACAGAACTCATATTAATAATGGCTCCATTTCGGTTTTTCAACATAGTTCGTTGAACTGCTTTTGTCATATTGAAAACCGATTTTAAATTCACGTCTATAACGTTATCAAAATCTTGTTCAGACATACGCATCAATAAATTATCTTTCGTAATTCCTGCATTGTTTACAAGAATATCAACATTTCCAAAAACTTCTAAAACCTGATCAACTAAGTTTTGCGCTTCGTTAAAATCGGCAGCGTTAGATTTATATGATTTTGCTTTTACTCCTAAAGCAATTAATTCGTTTTCTAAAGCAATTGCAGCTTCCTCAGAAGAACTATATGTAAAAGCAACATTTGCACCTTGTTTTGCATAAGTCAAGGCGATTCCTCTTCCAATTCCACGAGTTGCACCTGTAATAATGGCTGTTTTACCTTCTAATAATTTCATGAAATATTTTTTAGCATATTTAACGACAAATATAATTATTTAAACTGTTTTTGCTAGCCGTTTATCGTTCTTATTCATAAAAAAGACCAAATAAAGGATGCTTATAAGCAACAAAACAATTAAATAATAGCTTTTTGACGCTAATTGTGTAAAACTTATTTTTTGATTGATTAATGTTAATAAGATTAAAACTTGAGCTCCGTACGGAATAAACCCTTGTGTAATGCAACTAAAAATATCTAAAAACGAAGCTATTCTGACTTTTTCAAGATGGAATCGTTCCGAAATTTGTTTAGCAATAGATCCGCAAATTAATAAAGCAATTGTATTATTTGCAACTGCCATATTAATAAAAATAACCATGATTAAGATTGAAGCAATTGCAATAGATTGTTTTTGATTTTTTGAAATTAATTCGATTATTGCTTCAAATCCTTTATTCTTCTCGATCAAATAAGCCAAACCACCAATTAAAAGTGATAATAATGCAATTTCGAATGTAGATTGCATTCCTTCGAACATTAATTTTGAAAGAGCTAAAAATTCAATTCCTTGAAATAATGCTATAAAAGCCGCTAATAAACAACTTAATGTAAGAACGATTAAAACATGAAGATTACACAAAGCCAAAATAATAATGGCTAAATAAGGTAAAACGACCCAAAAATTGTGGTCTATATTGTTTTTAATTTCAACATTAAAATCGGGTTGATTTAAGTAAATAAGAAAACACGTGATAAGCGAAGCAGTTAGTGCAATAAGTCCGTTTGCTTTGAATTTATCTAACATACGAACGCCCATAGTTTGCGTAACGGCAATGGTAGTATCAGAAATGATTGATAAATTATCTCCAAACATAGACCCGCCCAATAAACAACCCGAAAGCAAAGCTAAAACTTCTATATTTCCGTTTGCCAAACCAGGAAGTAACGGAGCGAGTGTTACAATAGTTCCTACCGAAGTTCCTAATGCAAATGAAATTAAACAAGAAACAATAAAAATAGCTATAAATAGGATAGAAGGTGTTACGTTATTTAATATTAAAGCCACAAGATAATCAACACTTCCTATTTCTTTTGTGATGTAACTAAAAACGCCCGACAGAAAAAAGATAAAACACATAGTTAGTATTTTATCGTTACTTGCGCCTTTTAAAACATGATCTATATTTTTGTTAATAGAATCTTTAAAATAAACAACCGCAAAAATTAGGGCTCCGAAAGCAAGAATGACAGGCGAAACCGCGTAAAAATCGTTATAATAGACTCCTAAACCTAAATATATTCCGAAAAACAAGAATAAAGGAAGAAATTTCTTTAAAATTTTCATCTAAATTATTTTAAGGAACAAAGATAGGTTTTAGAACAATTGTTTAGAGTATTATTTTGTTTTTGTTGTATAAAAACAGCTTTGTTAGGTAAATATTCTACATTAATTAAAGAGACTTTACAACTCCATTGGATCTTTGAACTGAAACTTTTTTAAATTTCGCCATGAAAGACCAATTCCAGCTTGGATTTTATGTGGATTGTTATCAATACTTGTTCCTGCAAAAGCATCTAATTGGATATTTGGATTAATTTTAAATGTTAATCCGCCTTTTAGCGAAGCTTCATCTTTAAAAGGAATTGTTTCGGTTTTATATTTTTTATCAAAAATGCCTGTGTGTTCTCCAAAAATGCTCCATTTATTGCTTAATCCTAACGAAGCGGTTACAATATAACTAAAGCTTCTAAAATCGTTTTCTGTAACATTTTCTCCAATAAAATTGTACGTAATGCTAAAACGTTTACTTAAATGTTGTTGCGCAATAATCATGGTTTTTAAACCAGTTTCAGGTAATTCGGGATAATAAAGATTATATTTGGTATTAAATTGCGCGCCGGCATATAAAGCAACTGCAGGAATTAATCTTCTCCATTTAAAACGCTGATTTGCTTTCCAGCTATATACATTTCGTTTTTCTACATAATATTTATAATGATCATAAATCATGTATTTTGCACCGAAATTCAATTGTTTAAATCCTGAATCAGAAAAATTAGTTCCGTTTAATTCCTGCTTATAACTTGCAAAATGAAGATCGGCAACAAATTCTAATTGTTCTATAATTTCTCCATATCGAAACTGCAGTTGAAAATTATTTTGCGTATTGATTTTATCGACATTATATTCGTCGTTTTGATACGTATACCCGCCTTCAATCTGAAAAATTCCTTTGCTTACGCTGTAAGCTCCCATAGAAGAACTTGGGCGATTCGTATTTATATCTTGAGTATATTGAGCATTTACAGCAAAATTTGCTAATAAAAAGGACAGTAAAATGTATTTTTTCATATATTTTTTTGAGCGACAATTAAATGATTATGTCCGTATAAATTTTTGAACGATTGTAATTTGAATTTTGTTTCAAGCGAACGAACAAAAAGATTATTTCGTATTTCGTGTTCATCTTCCAGAATAAAAGTATTAAAAATTACGCTTCCGTTTAATGGTAAAGCGTTAAAAACAGCTTGAATAAAGCTTTGTTTAAATACAAATAAAGGAATGGTGATATCGTGAAACAAATCGACAATAATTAAATCGAACGTTTTCTTATTGTATTTTAAAAAGGTTTCGGCATCTTCTTTTACTATTTCGAGTTTTTGATTTGGAAGAACATCAAATTCGTTCATCGCAATTTCAATCATTATCGGATCTATTTCGATCGCGGTAATTTTAGCTTCCGACTTAAAATCATCTCGAAGTTGTTTAACCACATCGCCGCCACCTAAACCTAAAACCAAGATTTCGGTATTTTTACTTTTAAAATCCGATTTAGTCTGTTTTAAAGCTTTGTGAAGTACTTTTCCTAAATTTCCGTAAGAATAATTCGTGTTTTCGGTATCTAATATTTTTTTTCCGTTAACCCAATTTATTTCTAAAGTGCCATTGTAAGCCGATTCATATTTTTTTTCATTGATAACATTTAAGTAACTCAAATATTTTTTAAAAAAACTCATTGTTGCGTGTATCGTTTAAAACTTCCGTCGCTGTAAAATACGACAATACTTTCAATTGTTCTGTTTGAATTTTCATTAATCAAAGGAAAATTTTTTTTAGGAACTTCTTCTTCAACTTTAGAATGTCTTTCTAATTTTTTTTCCGATACTTCTTCAATCAAATTTTGATTTGCTTTTTCGTCGATTTTTTCTTCTTCATTTTCTTGAAAAAGAAGTGAGATAGGAGCAGAAGTCGAAATCGATTTTTCAACTTTTTCTTCTACAATTCCACCAACTAAAAAAGGTTCTTTTCCGTAAATAAGCCATTCTAAATTTAAGGACGGAAAATGAGTATGCAATTTCATAATGAACTCTAAACTTGGTTTATTTCGTTCGGAAATTAAATGGGAGATTGTAGCTTTAGGTACCAAAATTTTGTCAGCTAATTCGGTCGTCGTTAAGCTAAAGTGTTCCATTATTTGTTGTAATTGATTCGAAAATTTCATAGAAGTAATCTTTAGAAGATAAAAATACGAATATTTACATTTGTAAACAAGATCTGATTTACTTTTGTAAACAGAAATTAACGCATAAACTAAAAGATTATATAACAAAATATATAGTATTGGTTAATAATGTATTATCATTTATTTTTTATAACCATCTTGTTTTGTTTACAAATGTAAATAGTATTTTATTTACATTTGTAAACTCTATTATATGTCGTTTTAATGCTATTAAATGTTTTAAAAAAATATCGTGACTAATTTTTAGATAGTTTCAAATTTTAGATTGTACATTTGAAAAAATATTCAAAAGTTATGTCGATTTTTAACACTAATAAACTTTCATCTATTTCTAAAAGATATATTACAAACCATCATTTAAAACCTTTTTTAGATTCTTTAAATCAGGATATTTTTACGATTACAGAAGCTGGAAAAAGTGTTGAAAAAAAATCAATTTATCGTTTAGATTTTGGCAAAGGATCGTTCAAAATTTTGCTTTGGTCGCAAATGCACGGAAACGAAGCAACAACCACAAAAGCGGTTTTAGATTTGTTAAATGAAATTAATTTAGGAAAGCATGCAGATTGGTTGTCGTTCTTTTCTTTTACATTTATTCCGATTTTAAATCCTGACGGAGCCGAAGTTTATACGCGAGTTAATGCAAATAATGTAGACTTAAACAGAGATTCGAAAGAGCTTACACAACCCGAATCACAATTATTACGAGCTATTTTCGAGGAAGTTCAGCCCGATTTAGCTCTAAATATGCACGATCAACGAACTATTTTCTCTGCCGGATCGCAAAATAATCCCGCTACGATTTCGTTTTTAGCACCTTCTTTTAATGTAGAACGAGAAATAAATTCGGTTCGTTCTTTTGCAATGCAGTTAATTTCTAAAATGACGAATGAATTAGAAAAAAGTATTCCGAGTAAAATTGGTCGTTTCGATGATTCGTTTAATATTAATTGCATTGGCGATATGTTTACGTATCTAAATGTGCCGACTATTTTGTTCGAAGCAGGACATTTTCCAAATGATTATGAACGAGAAGTAACGCGCGATGTTGTTTTTGTGAGTTTAAATACCTTATTAAATAGTATTATATCGAAAGATTATGAAAATTTTACGATCGAAGATTATCTAAAAACGCCCGAAAATGAGAAAAACTTTGTTGATGTAATTCTTGAAAACTTCTCAACAAACGATGAAGAATTAAAGAAATACGATAAAATTCCGCTTCAAATGAAGGAAACGTTAAATAATCATCAAATTTCGTTTATTCCTTTTTTAGACTTCGAATCGGCGCCAAATTTTAAATATGGTCATAGAACTTTAAATCTCAATAGATTAGAAATTGATCAAGAAACAGATTTTTTAAAACTGCTTGAAAAATTTGCATAATTCCTGCGTTTTTCACATCAAGATGTTAATGCTTTGCTAAAATCTGAAAAAAAAATATCATTTGCGATATTTTTTTTAATTATTCGTCGTATTTTTGCAGTCACATTTATTAAATAATTAATTGTTAAAAATTGTTATATGAGTAAGTTTCGATTAGATGAGATTGATCATCAGATATTGGATATGCTGATCGATAATACCAGAGTTCCTTTTACAGATATTGCAAAAAAGTTATTAATATCGGCTGGTACGGTTCACGTACGCGTTAAAAAAATGGAAGATGCCGGAATTATTCAAGGTTCATCGTTAACGTTGGATTATGAAAAATTAGGATATTCTTTTATTGCTTATGTAGGAATTTTCCTAAGTAACACTTCGCAAACGCAATTCGTTTTAGAGCGAATTAACGAAATACCTTTTGTTACTGTGGCTCACGTTACAACTGGGAAATACAATATTTTCTGTAAAATCCGTGCGAAAAATACGCGTCATGCAAAAGAAGTTATCTTTATGTTAGACGATATTGATGGAGTTTACAGAACCGAATCAATGATTTCGTTAGAAGAAAGCATTAACGACAAAAAACGTTTAATGCACACGATTTTTAAAGATTTATAATAAAATATTATTGTAATTTTGAACTGCTCACCAAAAATGAGCAGTTTTTTTATGGATTCTATTACGCAGATTGTACTTGGAATTGCCGTTGCGCATGTAGGTTTAAACCGAAAAACAAATTGGAAAAAGACCGTTTTGTTAGGTGCTTTGGTTGGAACAATTCCTGATTTAGACATCTTTATCGCAAAGTTTTTTAGCGATCCTTTAACCGAAGTCGAGTTTCATAGAAGTATTTCGCATTCCGTTTTATTTTTTGTTTTCTTAAGCGGAATTATTGGTTATTTAATAAAAACATGGTTTAAAGAAACATCGTTTAAACAACTATATATTACCATTTTCCTTATTCTTTTAACACATTCGCTTTTAGATATTTTCACAACTTGGGGGACACAGCTTTTGTGGCCATTTCCGAAAAAGTTCGCTTTAAAATCGGTTTTCGTAGTCGATGTTTTTTATACAGTTCCTTTATTGATTTTAGTTATTTTAGGATTGAAAAAACAAAGTAAAAGAATAACATATGTTGGACTTTTAATTAGTTCGTTGTATTTAATTTGGGGATTAATCGCGCAGAATATTATAAAAAATATAGCAAAAGCCGATTTTGAAAATCAATCTACCGAAATAATTCTGAATACAACGGCAAAACCTACTTTTTCGAACAGTATTTTATGGAATGTAATTATGGAAACTTCGAACGGATTTTATCTTTCAGATCGTTCTTTGTTAGAAAACCATAAGATGAATTTTCAATATTTCCCTCGAAATGAAGAATTGATTCAACATATTTCGGATCAAAATATTGAACGATTAAAAGCGATTTCAGAAAATCAATATTGTATAACTCAAAACGAAAAAGGTTTGGTTTTTAACGATTTACGTTTTGGTTTGCTTAAAAATGAACCAAACGATATTCAATTTGCGTTTTCGTATCAATTAATTCCAACAAAAAACGGATTGAAAGTTGTGGAAATGCCAAAAGATAAACGTGACGGAAAAAAGTTGTTACAAAATATCTGGAATAGGATTTTTTGATCATGAAATAAAGAAATGAAATAGATAAAAAGTCGTTTCAATTTTTTAATAATTAAATTTGAAGAAAAGCAAAAAAATGAAAATAGTAATATCTCCGGCAAAGTCTTTAGATTTCGAAACACAAGTGCCAACTACAATCTTTACACAACCTGTTTTCTTAAAGCAAAGCAAGGAAATTAATAATGTTTTAAAGCAAGTTTCGCCAAAAGAATTGAGTAATTTAATGAACATTTCGGATAAATTAGCCGATTTAAACTGGCAACGAAATCAAGAACGTAAGTATAAATTGACTGAATTAAATCCAAAAGTTCGTCAGGCTGTATTTGCGTTTAATGGCGATGTTTACACAGGTTTAGATGCTTATTCGCTTTCGACGGAAAATATAGATTATTTACAAAATCATTTGCGAATTCTTTCAGGTTTGTACGGTTGTTTAAAACCTTTGGATGCGATCGAAGCTTATCGATTAGAAATGGGAATTAAACTTCCGGTTGGTGAATCGAAGGATTTATACAGTTTTTGGAAAGAAAACGTTACCAAGCTTTTAAATAAAGAGTTGAAAAAGAACGATGTCTTGATTAATTTGGCAAGTAACGAATATTTTAGCGTGATTGATAAAAAAGCATTGAAATCTAAAATTATTACACCAGAATTTAAAGATTATAAAGACGGAAAGCTAAAAATGATTAGTTTTTTTGCTAAAAAAGCGCGCGGTTTAATGGTGCGTTATATGGCAGATCTTGCAATCGAAAATCCTGAAGATTTAAAACTATTTAATGTAGAAGGTTATCGATTCGATGAAACGTTATCAACCGAAACAAAATGGGTTTTTACGAGATAATTCTCTTAAAAATTTTGAATTATAGATAAGTTTCAGGAATTTTGGACTTTATTACAAAAAACAAACATGACAAATACTTATTATATCAGTAATACAACGTTGAGTTTAGAAGAACTACATCGTATATTAACTCAAAAAACTACTTTAGCTTTATCAGAAGAAGCTACTGCAAATATCGAAAAATGCAGAACGTATTTAGATCATAAAATGCAAACCGAAACCAATCCTATTTACGGAATTAATACTGGTTTTGGTTCTTTATGTAACGTGAAAATTTCGACAGGAGATTTAACGACTTTACAAGAAAACTTGATGAAATCACACGCTTGCGGAACCGGAGACGAAGTTCCTCAGGAAATTGTGAAAATCATGTTGTTGTTAAAAATTCAGTCGTTAAGCTACGGAAATTCAGGTGTTCAGGTCGAAACAGTTCAAAGATTAATCGATTTCTATAATCACGATATTTTACCTATTGTTTATACACAAGGTTCGTTAGGCGCATCGGGCGATTTATCTCCATTAGCGCATTTGTGTTTGCCTTTAATTGGCGAAGGTGAAGTGATGATGAACGGAAAACGAATCACAGCAAAAGAAATGCTTTCTCAAATGAATTGGGAAATGATTACGTTAAAATCTAAAGAAGGTTTGGCGTTGTTGAACGGAACACAATTTATGAGTTCGTACGGAACGTATATTTTGCTAAAAACTAAAAAACTAAGCTATTTAGCCGATGTAATTGCAGCGGTTTCTTTAGAAGGTTTTGACGGAAGAATTGATCCGTTTAACAAATTAATTCATTTGGTTCGTCCACACAAAGGTCAAGTTACAACAGCTGCTTTTATGACCGAACTTTTACAAGAAAGTGAATTAATTAAACAGCCGAAAGAACATGTTCAAGATCCGTATTCGTTCCGTTGTATTCCGCAAGTTCATGGAGCTTCAAAAGATGCGATCGAATATGTAGAAAAAGTTTTTAAAACAGAAATTAATTCGGTTACCGATAATCCAAATATTTTTGTCGACGAAGATATTATTGTTTCGGGAGGAAATTTCCACGGACAACCTTTAGCTTTAGCTTTAGACTTTTTGGGAATTGCTTTGGCAGAAATTGGAAATATTTCGGAACGCAGAACTTATCAATTAATTTCAGGATTGCGCGGATTACCTCCGTTTTTGGTTAACAATCCGGGATTAAATTCAGGTTTTATGATTCCGCAATATACAGCAGCAAGCATTGTAAGTCAGAATAAGCAATTTGCAACTCCGGCAAGTATCGACAGTATTGTTTCGAGCAACGGACAAGAAGATCACGTAAGTATGGGTGCAAATGCCGCAACTAAAACGTTGAAAATTGTTGATAATTTAGAACGTATTTTAGCAATCGAATTATTTAATGCAGCGCAAGCTTTAGAATTTAGACGACCTTTAAAATCAAGTCCGTTTATCGAAGAATTTGTTGCAGCTTTTAGAAAAGAGGTTTCAATGGTAGAAGATGATCGTATTTTACATTACGACATTCTAAACAGTATTCGTTTCCTAAACAATTATTCTGTAGATTTAAAATAAACTAACAAAATGCACTTTCTTTAGACGGAAAGTGCATTTTTCTTTTCATAAAATAGTTATCTTTGTCCGTTATTTCAAAAGAAAAGTTTTGACAACGGAAAACAAACTAAAAATACTAAACGATCCTATTTATGGTTTTATAACCATTCCATCTACTTTACTTTATGATTTAATCGAGCATCCGTATTTTCAGCGTTTGCGTCGAATTAAACAAATGGGATTGTCGTCTTTAGTTTATCCTGGCGCAGAACATACGCGCTTTCATCATGCTTTAGGTTGTATGCACATGATGCAGAAAGCGGTTCAGGTATTGTGTTTTAAAAACGTAGAAATCTCTAAACAAGAAGAAGAAGCACTTTATATTGCCATTTTGTTGCACGATATTGGTCACGGTCCTTTTTCGCATGCTATGGAAAATAGTATTGTAGAAAATGTGCAACACGAAGAAATTTCGTTGCTTTTTATGAATGCTTTGAATGAAGAGTTTGAAGGGAAATTATCGTTAGCGATCGAAATTTTTAAAGGAAATTATCATCGTAAATTTTTAATTCAATTGATTTCATCGCAAATGGATATGGATCGAATGGATTATTTAAAGCGCGATAGTTTTTATAGTGGAGTTGCAGAAGGAAATATCAATTCCGAGCGTTTAATTCAAATGATCAATGTACATAATGATTTGTTGGTTGTAGAAGAAAAAGGAATCTATTCGGTCGAAAAATTCTTGGTTGCACGCAGATTAATGTATTGGCAATGTTATTTACACAAAACAAGTGTTGGTGCCGAATTGTTATTATCTAAGATTTTAAAACGAGCAAAAGAGCTTATAACACAAGGAAAAGATCTTCCGGCAAGTGATGCGTTAAAATATTTTTTGCAGAATTCCGTTTCTAAAGAAGATTTTAACGATAAAGCTTTAAATAATTTTGCTTTGTTAGATGATGCAGATATTTTTATAGCTTTAAAAAACTGGCAGTTTCATTCAGATAATGTTTTGTCGTTATTAAGCAGCGCTATTATAAATCGAAAACTGTTTCATGTAACTTTAGTTTCTAAAGAGGAATTTAACTCAAGGTTAAATCGTTATAAGGAGTTATGTAAAGAAAAACTTGAAGTAGAAAATAACTTATTAGATTACTTTGTTTTTGGTGATAAACTTAAAAATCAGGCATACGATTTAAAAGCAGAACCAATCAGAATCTTTACAAAAGATCGCGGAGTTATTGATGTTTTAGAAGCTTCAGATCAATATAATTTAAAGGCATTATCAGAGCCTGTTTATAAATACTTTATATGCTATCCAAAAAGCATACATAAAGTAGAATAATTTCATATTTTTGTATTCAAATGAATATTACGGCAGAACAAATAGCAAATATTTTAGAAGGAAATGTAATCGGCGATCCTTCAGTTGGTGTGTCTAAACTTTCGAAAATCGAAGAAGGCGAACCAGGTTCTATTACATTTTTATCGAATCCAAAGTATCACAATTATATTTATTCCACAAAAGCATCTATTGTAATTGTGAATAAATCGTTTGAACCGTTGCATGAAGTTTCGGCAACGATGATTCAAGTTGAAGATTCTTATAAAGCTTTTACTAGAATTCTAGAATATGCGAATCAAATAAAATTGATGAAATCTGGAATTGAACAACCTTCTGTAGTTTCTGAAGGAGTTACATACGGATCTGATTTGTATTTAGGAAGTTTTTCATATATCGGAAAAAATACGAAAATCGGAAATAATGTAAAAATTTATCCGAATTCTTTTATTGGTGATAATGTAGAAATTGGAGATAATACCATTTTATTTGCAGGAGCGCGTATTTATTCAGAAAGTATTATTGGAAAGAATTGTGTTATTCATTCTGGAACAATTATCGGATCAGACGGATTTGGATTTGCTCCAAATCAAGACGGAAGTTATTCGAAAATTCCGCAAATAGGAAATGTAATTATCGAAGATAATGTTGAAATCGGTTCTTGTACAACGGTTGATAGAGCTACTTTAGGTTCTACAATCATTAGAAAAGGAGTGAAGTTAGATAACCAAATTCAGATTGCGCATAACGTAGAAGTTGGTGAAAATACGGTAATTGCTTCACAAACCGGAGTTGCGGGTTCGGCAAAAATTGGTAAAAATTGTATTATTGGCGGACAAGTTGGAATTGTAGGTCATATTACAATTGGCGACAATGTTAGAATTCAGGCACAAACCGGAGTTGGACGTAGTATTAAAGATGGAGAATCGGTACAGGGATCTCCTGCAATGGCATATAATGATTTTTCGAAATCGTATGTGTATTTCAAAAAATTACCTGTAATTGTTAAGGATTTAGAAGATTTGAAAAAATCGATCAACAAAAATATATAAGTTAAAATTATGGTGAAACAGAAAACCATCGCACAAGAAATTACAATTGAAGGTGTTGGATTGCACACAGGACAAAATGTTGTTATGACGTTTAAACCTGCGCCAATTAACAATGGCTTTACATTTGTGCGAGTAGATTTACCAGGAAGTCCGGTTATAGAAGCTGATGCAACGTATGTTGTTTCAACCGAAAGAGGAACAAATTTAGAACATAAAGGAGTTCAATTACATACAACAGAGCATGTTTTGGCCGCTTTGGTTGGATGTGATTTAGATAATGTTATTATTGAGTTAAATGCTTCAGAGCCACCAATTATGGATGGGTCATCTAAATATTTTGTTGAAGCTGTTGAGAAAGCGGGTATTGTTGAACAAGAAGCAGAACGAAACGAATATATTGTAAAAGAAGTTATTTCGTATGTAGATGAAAGAACCGGAAGCGAAATTATTGTAATGCCTGCAGATGAATATCAGGTAACTACAATGGTCGATTTTGGAACGAAGGTTTTAGGAACTCAAAATGCGACTTTAAAAAACTTGAACGATTTTAAAAGCGAGATTTCCGAAGCAAGAACATTCAGTTTTTTACATGAATTAGAAACATTATTAGCACACGGATTAATTAAAGGTGGCGATTTAAATAATGCGATCGTTTATGTTGATAAAGAAATTTCGGACGAAACATTTCAACATTTAAAAGTTGCTTTTGGTAAAGATGATATTTCTGTTAAACCAAACGGAATTTTAGATAACTTAACGCTTCATTATCCAAACGAAGCAGCTCGTCACAAATTATTAGATGTTGTGGGAGATTTAGCTTTAATCGGAACAAGAATTCGTGGAAAAGTTATTGCAAATAAACCAGGACATTTTGTAAATACGCAGTTTGCTAAAAAAATGTCTAAAATCATTAAAACAGAGCGTAGAAATCAAGTTCCTGTTTACGATTTAAATAAAGAACCTTTAATGGACATTACTAAAATTATGGCAATGTTGCCGCATAGATATCCTATGCTTTTAGTAGATCGCATTATTGAATTGACGGACACGCATGTTGTAGGAATGAAAAATGTTACAATGAACGAGGAGTTCTTTCAAGGACATTTCCCTGGAGCACCTGTTATGCCCGGAGTTTTAATTATTGAAGCTATGGCACAAACAGGAGGAATTTTAGCATTAAGTACTGTTCCTGATCCAGAAAATTATCTGACGTATTTTATGAAAATTGACAACGTCCGTTTTAAACAACAAGTTTTACCAGGTGATACGTTAATTTTTAAATTAGATTTAATAAGTCCAATTCGTAGAGGTATTTGCCATATGCAAGCAGTTGCGTACGCTAATGGTAAAATTGCAACAGAAGCCGAATTAATGGCACAAATAGTAAAAGCAAAGTAAGTAATTAATAATAAAAAGAATGAATCAACCTTTAGCATACGTTCATCCTGGAGCAAAAATTGCTAAGAATGTGGTAATAGAACCTTTTACAACAATCCACAATAATGTGGAAATTGGTGAAGGAACTTGGATAGGATCAAATGTTACCATCATGGAAGGCGCACGAATAGGGAAGAACTGTCGTATTTTCCCAGGAGCTGTTATTTCAGCAGAACCGCAGGATTTAAAGTTTGACGGCGAAGTAACAACAACAGAAATCGGAGATAATACAACGATTAGAGAATGTGTTACGATTAATCGTGGTACAAAAGATCGTTACAAAACAGTTGTTGGAAAAAATTGTTTAATACAGGCTTATAGTCATATTGCACACGATTGTATTGTGGGCGATAACTGTATTTTTTCTAACTCAAGTACTTTGGCTGGTCACGTTACAGTTGGCGATCATGTTGTTTTAGCCGGAATGGTTGCGGTACATCAGTTTTGTACTATTGGTTCGCATTCATTTGTAACAGGAGGTACGTTAGTTCGTAAAGATGTTCCGCCTTATATTAAAGCGGCTCGTGAACCGATTTCGTATGTAGGAATTAATTCTGTAGGTTTAAGAAGAAGAGGAATCGATTCTGATAAAATCCGTGAGATACAAAATATATATCGCGTTTTATTCCAAAAGAATTACAATAATTCGCAAGCTTTAGAATTTATCGAAGCAGAGTTCGAAGCAACACCAGAACGCGATGAAATCATTCATTTTGTGCGTAATTCAACTCGTGGAATCATGAAAGGTTATACAGGAGTTTATTAATAAATAAAAAATAATTTTAAAAAATAATTATGGCAAGTACTTCAGATATCAGAAACGGTTTATGTATTAAATTTAATAACGATATTTACAAAATAGTTGAGTTTTTACACGTAAAACCTGGAAAAGGGCCAGCTTTCGTAAGAACTAAATTAAAAAGTCTTACTTCAGGAAAAACGTTAGATAATACTTTTTCTGCTGGACATAAAATTGATGTTGTTCGTGTAGAAACACATACATTTCAGTATTTATATAATGAAGGAGAAGATTTTCACTTCATGAATACCGAAACTTTTGAACAAATTACATTAGATAAAAAAATCTTAGATGCACCTGAATTGTTAAAAGAAGGTACCAATGTAATGGTTCAGATTAATACAGAAACAGAATCTCCTTTATCTGTAGATATGCCAGCTTCTATCATATTAGAAGTAACTTACACAGAGCCTGGTGTAAAAGGAAACACCGCTACAAATGCTACAAAACCAGCAACTGTAGAAACAGGCGCACAAGTAAACGTTCCGTTATTTATTAACGAAGGCGATAAAATTAAAATCGATACAGCTTCTGGAAGTTATATCGAAAGAATTAAAGAATAATTTTTCTATTAAATGAGATTTCCTAAAGTTTATACATTAGAAAATATTGCAGAAATAATTGGGTGTTCTTATGTAGGAGCACCTGATTTTCCTGTTTTAGGAATGAACGAAATTCATGTGGTTCAAGAAGGCGAAATCGTTTTTGTAGATCATCCTAAATATTACGATAAAGCTTTAAATTCAAACGCAAGCATTGTTTTAATTAACAAAGATGTGGAATGTCCGGAAGGAAAAGCCTTATTGATTTCTGACGATCCTTTCAGAGATTTTAACAAGCTTTCGGCTTATTTCAGACCATTTCAACCTTCCAATCAAAACATTTCTCCATCTGCTCAAATCGGCGAAGGAACCATTCTTCAGCCCAATGTATTTGTAGGGAATCACGTAAAAATTGGTGAAAACTGTATCATTCACGCAAATGTGGTCATAAACGATCATATTACAATTGGCGACAATGTAGTAATACATGCAGGAACCGTTTTGGGAGGTGATGCTTTTTACTTTAAAAAACGTGCCGATTATTTTGATCCGTTGATTTCTTGTGGTTCGGTAATTATCGAAGACGGAGTTACTTTAGGCGCTCTTTGTACCATTGATCGCGGTGTTACAGGCGATACTATTATTGGTAAAGGAACCAAAATCGATAATCAGGTTCATGTTGGTCACGATACCGTTATTGGGCAAATGTGCTTAATTGCAGCACAATGTGGTATTGCAGGTTGCGTAATCATAGAAGATAACGTAACTTTATGGGGACAGGTAGGAACAACAAGCGGAATCACAATCGGAAAAAGTGCGGTTGTTTTGGCAAAATCGGGCGTTTCAAAAAACTTATTAAGCGATAAGGTTTATTTTGGAGCACCGGCAGAAGAAGCTCGTGAATACTACAAACATGTAGCAAAAGTTAAAAACTTGGTAAAATAGATTAAGATGGGAACTCCTTTAGATTTAGTTAGAAAATTTTATGAATCGGCTGGTATTTTAAGCAAAACCTATTGCTTAGAAGTCTTACATGATGATGTTCAATTAGAATGGTATAGTTCTAAAGGACATTTAGTCTTGGAATATGCCGATATTTTAGCTTTGTCTAAAGATCTAAAACATTCTTATTTCGATTTACGTGCCGAAGTTCACGATGTTATGTCAGAAGATAACAAAGTAATCATTCGATATACGTATCACGTTCGCACTTTTGAAAATCCAGATGAAGAGCTTGTTTTAGCTATGTTCTTCACAGTTTGGGAAGTAAAAGACGGCAAGCTTTTTAAAGGAACTCAAATGAGTCAATTGCCTAATTAATAAAAATTTAAACTTAAAATTTTTTAAATATAGTTCTAACCCTTATTTTTGTAAATAATTAAAACAACGATACAATAAATTATGAGTGTATTAGTAAACAAAGATTCTAAAATAATAGTTCAAGGCTTTACAGGAAGCGAAGGAACTTTCCATGCTTCTCAAATGATAGAATATGGTACAAATGTAGTTGGTGGTGTAACTCCAGGAAAAGGAGGAACTATGCATTTAGACCGTCCGGTTTTTAACACAGTAAAAGATGCTGTAGATAAAGCAGGAGCAGATACATCTATCATTTTCGTTCCGCCTGCATTTGCTGCAGATGCAATTATGGAAGCTGCTGAGGCTGGAATTAAAGTAATTATTTGTATTACTGAAGGAATTCCTGTAGCTGATATGGTTACAGCTTATAACTATGTAAAATCAAAAGGAAACGTTCGTTTAGTTGGTCCTAACTGTCCGGGAGTTATTACTCCGGGTGAAGCTAAAGTTGGTATTATGCCAGGTTTCGTTTTCAAAAAAGGAACAGTAGGTATTGTTTCTAAATCAGGAACTTTAACTTATGAAGCTGCTGATCAGGTAGTAAAACAAGGTTTAGGAATCACAACTGCAATTGGTATTGGTGGAGATCCAATTATTGGAACTACAACTAAAGAAGCAGTTGAATTGTTAATGAACGATTCTGAAACAGAAGCGATCATCATGATTGGTGAAATTGGTGGACAATTAGAGGCTGATGCTGCTCGTTGGATTAAAGAAAACGGAAACAAAAAACCAGTTATCGGATTCATCGCAGGAGAAACAGCTCCTAAAGGACGTACAATGGGACACGCAGGTGCTATTGTTGGTGGAGCAGATGATACTGCTGAAGCTAAAAAACGTATCATGAGAGAGTGTGGAATCCACGTTGTTGATTCGCCAGCTGAAATTGGTAAAAAAGTAAAAGAAGTTTTAGGATAATTTCTTTCCGATATACAAAAAAAGCGATGATTTTAAATCATCGCTTTTTTTATTTTTTAACGGCTGGCGGAACTAATAAAGTATAATCACCATTATTTCGAATAAAATCACGAACAATACTAGAACTGATAAACGAAGTACTTGCTGCGGTTAATAAAAATACAGTTTCTATTCCCGAAACTAAACGATTAGCGTGCGCAATCGCTTTTTCGAATTCAAAATCGGCCGGATTGCGTAAACCTCTTAAAAGGAAATCGGCATTTTTTTCTTTGCAGTAATCAATGGTTAAACCTTTATAAACTTCTACTTTTATTTTAGGTTCGTTTTTAAATGTTTCTTCAATAAACGCTTTACGTTGATTTAAATCAAACATGTATTTTTTTTCGGCATTGGTTCCAATGGCAATAATAATTTCGTCAAATAAAGGCAATGCGCGCGTGATAATATCCACGTGTCCGTTTGTAATTGGATCAAAAGATCCCGGAAAAACAGCTCTTTTCATTAAAAATGTTCTCTTTTAAGTGCTAATTCAATAGCGTTTTCAAATAATTCGTTCAACGAAATTCCAGCTTCTTTTGCTTGTTGTGGTAAAATACTTTCGGCTGTTAATCCCGGAACGGTATTCATTTCTAAAAGAAAAGGTTCATTTCCAACTAAAATAAATTCAGATCGAGAAAATCCATCCATTTTTAAAATAGTGTAAATACGTTTGGCAACATTTTCAATTTTTGCTTTTTCTTCTTCTGAGATTCTAGCCGGAGTAATCTCGTTAGATTTTCCTTCGTATTTTGCTTCGTAATCAAAGAATTCATTTTCCGAAACAATTTCCGTAATAGGTAAAACAATCGTTTCATCTTGATATTTGATCACACCAACCGAAACTTCCGTTCCTTTTAAATAACTTTCAATAATGATTTCATCGTCTTCGGCATAAGCTTTTTCAATCGCAGGTAAAAGCTGTTCACTTTCTTTTACCATCGAAATTCCAAAACTCGATCCCGATTTATTCGGTTTTACAAAACAAGGAAGCCCAACTCGTTGAATAATCTGATCTTCTAAAATAGTGTCACCTTGATTTAAATAATAAGAAATTGCCGTTTTAATTCCATAAGGTTTTAAAACCGAAAGCATATCGCGTTTGTTGAAAGTTAAAGCCGATTGATAATAATTGCAAGAAGTTTGCGGAATATTCAAAAGTTTTAAATATGCTTGAATTAATCCATCTTCGCCTGGAGTTCCATGAATTGCGTTAAAAACAACGTCAAAAACGACTTTTTCTCCATTAATATTAGCCGAAAAATCGTTTTTGTCAATAGCAAATCGGTTATTTTCATCATCAACATAAAACCAGCCTTCGTTTAAAATATGAATTTTATATGTGTTATATTTTGATTTATCTATATGATTATAAACAACTTCGCCGCTTTTTAGGGATATTTTATATTCGCTAGAATATCCACCCATAATAATTGCTACATTTTTCATTATAATAATGTATTTTTATATTTTATTTTTGTGTCGAGTATTTTATACTCCAAACAAATTTATAAAATTAGGCGTAACATTATTGATAACTTCATTAAAATAAAATAAGCATGGGTTTTAAAGCCTTTATAAAAAGTAAACAGTTTATATTTTCGATTATTGCAGCTATTGTTGTTGTTGGGATTTTGATTTTTGGAAGCCTGCAATTCTTGAATATTTACACACGTCATGGAAAGGAAATTCAGGTTCCGGATCTTAAAAAGATGAAAGCTGAAAAAGCGATGGAATTGGTTTCGGAAAACAATTTCGAGATTATTATTATTGATACGGTTGATTTTGATCCAAAATATCCGCCATTAACGATTTCAGATCAAGATCCAAAAGCAAATGCAGCAGTAAAAGAAGGGCGTAAAATCTATGTGAAGATCAATGCTCCAGGATATTCTTCTGTTCGTTTACCAAATTTAGATGGACGTACTTTGCGTCATTCTATCGCTATTTTAGAATCTTTAGGATTGGTTAAAGGCGAAGTAAAATACGAACCGGATTTTGCAAAAGATGTTGTATTAAGAATCGAGCAAGACGGAAGAATTTTACGTGCGGGCGATAAAGTTTTAAGAAATTCTAAAATAGATTTTGTTTTAGGAGACGGAATGTTAGGATATAAACCTGAACCAGATTCGTTGGGCGAGATGTACGAAGATGTTGCCCCAGCAATTGATTCTATTTTTTAATTAATGAAAGAAAATATAATGTCTGAACATTTAGACGACGAATTATACGAGCATTTCCGTTTCGAAGCAGGAAAAGGACAAGCGCCTTTGCGTGTTGATAAGTTTTTGATGAATTTGGTCGAAAATGCTACTCGAAATAAAATACAGAAGGCTGCCGAAAATGGAAACATTTTCGTGAATGATATTCCGGTAAAATCGAATCACAAAGTAAAAGCAAATGATGTAGTTCGAGTTTTAATGGAAAATCCTCCGTTTGAAAATATTATTATTCCTGAAAATATTCCTCTAGATATTGTTTATGAAGACGACGACGTTCTAGTTGTAAATAAACCAGCCGGATTGGTTGTGCATCCTGGTCATGGAAATTATACCGGAACTTTGGTTAACGCTTTGGCTTATCATTTCGAAAATTTACCAATGAACAGTTCAGAGCGTCCGGGATTGGTGCATCGAATCGATAAAGATACAACAGGTTTATTGGTTATTGCCAAAACAGAATGGACGATGAGCGAGCTTCAGAAACAGTTTGCCGAAAAATCGACCGAAAGAGAATACGTTGCTTTGGTTTGGGGAAATGTTGAGGAAGATGAAGGAACAATCGAAAGTTATATTGGTCGTCATAAAGTAGATCGTATGCAAATGGCTTCTTTTTCTGATGATAGTAATGGCGCAAAATATGCCGTAACGCATTACAAAGTGATAGAACGTTTAGGATATGTGACATTGGTTTCATGTATTTTAGAAACAGGAAGAACGCATCAAATTCGTGTTCACATGAAATCTATCGGACACACTTTATTTAATGACGAACGTTACGGCGGACATCAAATTTTAAAAGGAACGACCTTTACAAAATACAAACAGTTTGTTGAAAATTGTTTTCAAATTTTACCTCGACAAGCTTTACATGCTAAAACCCTTGGATTTTTTCATCCAATAAAAAAGGAATTTATGCGTTTTGAAACTGAAATTCCTGAAGATATGCAGAAGTGTATCGGAAAATGGAGAAACTACTCAAACAATCATGAGTTTGTAGAGGAGGAGGATTAAAAAAAAGCTCCATTAGGTAGCTTTTTTATTCTTACAAACTAAATTTTAATATAGTTTACTTCATCTTCGTATGAGCGAACAGCCCCGCTTTTTAAAACAACAATCAAGTGACCTTTGTCAGACCAACGAGCAGTTTCAATTTCCTCTCCCACAAATAATTCCAATTCTTTATCTTGTTCGTCAATGATATATAGCATTTGACCAACTATTTTAAAGTTATCCGATTTTTTAAAGTTTTCTGTAAATTCCATTTGTTCTATTTTTTTTTAAAGATACAAAAGTAATGGTCTGATTAAAATATCCTGAACTATTTTTCATTTTTTTTATCCTTCAAATAGTATTATTTTTGGAAGATATACTTTTATTATTATAAATCATGTCAGACGATAAGAAGGTCATTTTTTCGATGTCGAAAGTGAGTAAAACATACTCTTCGACAAATAAAACGGTTTTAAAAGACATTTATTTAAGCTTTTTCTACGGTGCAAAAATTGGTATTTTAGGTTTAAACGGTTCGGGTAAATCTTCTTTATTAAAAATTATTGCAGGCGAAGACAAGAATTATCAAGGCGATGTTGTTTTTGCTCCGGGATATACGGTTGGATATTTAGAACAAGAACCGCAGTTAGATGAAACCAAAACGGTTATTGAAGTTGTTCGTGAAGGAATGTCGGAAATCGTTTCTATTTTAGATGAGTTTAACAGCATAAACGATATGTTTGGTTTGCCCGAAGTTTATGAAGATGCTGATAAAATGCAAAAACTAATGGATCGTCAGGCAGATTTACAAGATAAAATTGATGCAGTAGGAGGATGGGAATTAGATACAAAATTAGAAATCGCAATGGATGCTTTGCGTTGTCCGGAACCTGATACACAAATTTCGGTTTTATCAGGAGGTGAACGTCGTCGCGTGGCTTTATGTCGTTTATTATTACAAGAGCCGGATGTTTTATTGTTAGATGAGCCTACCAACCATTTAGATGCCGAATCGGTTCATTGGTTAGAGCAACATTTGCAACAATATAAAGGAACGATTATTGCCGTAACGCACGACCGTTATTTCTTGGATAATGTTGCAGGATGGATTTTAGAATTGGATAGAGGAGAAGGAATTCCTTGGAAAGGAAACTATTCATCTTGGTTAGATCAAAAAGCGAAACGTTTAGAGCAGGAAGAAAAAACAGCTTCTAAACGTAGAAAAACATTAGAACGAGAGTTAGATTGGGTTCGTCAAGGAGCAAAAGGACGTCAAACAAAACAAAAAGCGCGTTTACAGAATTACGATCGTTTGTTAAATGAAGATCAAAAACAGTTGGAAGAAAAGTTAGAAATTTACATTCCAAATGGTCCGCGTTTAGGAACAAATGTGATCGAAGCGAAGAACGTTGCAAAAGCTTTTGGAGATAAAATTTTATACGATAATTTAAATTTTACACTTCCGCAAGCTGGTATTGTTGGGATTATTGGTCCAAACGGAGCCGGTAAATCTACTATTTTCAGAATGATTATGGACGAACAAACTCCCGATGCAGGTGAATTTGTTGTGGGCGATACCGTGAAAATTGCGTATGTAGATCAAACGCATAAAAATATCGATCCGGAAAAATCGATTTACGAAAATTTTGCCGAAGGTCAAGAATTAATCATGATGGGCGGTCGTCAGGTAAATGCGCGCGCTTATTTATCGCGTTTTAATTTTGGAGGTTCAGATCAAAATAAAAAAGTTTCGGCACTTTCTGGTGGTGAACGCAATCGTTTGCATTTAGCAATGACCTTAAAAGAAGAAGGAAACGTTTTATTACTGGATGAGCCAACGAATGATTTGGATATTAACACGCTTCGAGCTTTAGAAGAAGGTTTAGAAAATTTCGCGGGTTGTGCTGTGATTATTTCGCACGATCGTTGGTTTTTAGATCGAGTTTGTACACATATTTTAGCTTTTGAAGGAGATTCAGAAGTGTATTTCTTCGAAGGTTCTTTCTCGGAATACGAAGAAAACCGTAAGAAACGTATAGGTGATATAGCTCCAACACGAATTAAATACAAGAAATTGGTTAGATAATAAAAACAGCGACTTTAAAGTCGCTGTTTTTATTCTTCGTCTTCTTCGTCTGAGTGGGAAACTTCATCTAAATCGTCAAAGTTTACATCAACTAAAGCATATTTTGCTTGCTCTTCATCTTCTTCTAAAACAAAAATATGAACTGCTTTGTCAGCTGATCCAAAACCTGCTGTAATTGCAGAATTAATATCATTGCGTTCAATATATTGAATGTTGTTATTTTCTAATGCATTTTTAACTGCCATAGCCATAATAGCACTTCCAGAGAAGATTTTTACATGTTTTTGCTCCATAATTTTTATTTTGAAATTACTAAAAATAGTTGATATATAATTAAAAAAGCGTATTAATTTCTTAAGACGCTTTAAATAAAAATTGAAAAGTTATTGTTGATTTCTAAAAATTAGTTTTCCGTCAATTTCATCCAAAAGAATAATACTGTCGGTTTTTACGCTTCCCGAAAGAATTTGTTTAGACAATTCGTTCAAAACTTCTTTCTGAATAACACGCTTAACAGGACGAGCTCCAAAATGCGGATCGAATCCTTTTTGCGATAGATAAATAATCGCTTCTGGAGTTGCATCCATTGTGATGTGTTGATTAGCAAGCATTTTAAAAACACTTTTTAATTGAATTTTGACAATTTGTTCAATATTTGCTTCGCTTAACGGAGTAAACATCACAACTTCGTCTATTCGGTTTAAAAACTCCGGACGAACCATTGATTTTAATTGATCCATTACTTTTTCTTTTGCAGTTTCAATTGCAATTTCCATCGGTTTGGTATCAAATTCTTCTTGAATTGCCTGACTTCCCATATTCGACGTCATAATAATGATCGTATTTTTAAAATCGGCTGTTCTTCCTTTATTATCCGTTAAACGACCTTCGTCTAAAACTTGCAATAAAATATTGAACGTATCTGGATGCGCTTTTTCGATTTCATCTAACAAAATCACGGAATATGGACGACGACGAACCGCTTCGGTTAACTGACCACCTTCGTCATAACCTACATATCCTGGAGGCGCACCAACCAAACGGCTTACAGAATGACGTTCGGAATATTCACTCATATCTATACGAGTCATAGCGTTTTCATCATCGAAAAGATATTCCGCCAAAGCTTTTGCCAATTCGGTTTTACCAACTCCGGTTGTTCCTAAAAACAAGAACGAACCAATTGGTTTTTTAGGGTCTTGAAGACCGGAACGACTTCTGCGAACAGCGTCGGAAATTGCTTCAATTGCTTCTTCCTGACCCACTACGCGTTTGTGTAATTCGTCTTCTAAACGCAATAATTTATCACGCTCGGATTGGATCATTTTAGTGACCGGAACGCCTGTCCATTTCGCTACAACATCGGCAATATCTTCGTAAGTAACTTCTTCTTTAATCAAAGAAACTCCTTTTTGATTTTCTTCTAATTCTTGTTGTAAACGATCTAATTCTTTTTCGGCGTCCTGAATTTTTCCATAACGAATTTCGGCAACTTTTCCGTAATCACCATTTCTTTCGGCGCGATCGGCTTCTGATTTATAATCTTCGATTTGAATTTTGATGTTCTGAATGTTATCAACTACATCTTTTTCTGATTTCCATTTTGTGAAAACCTGATTGCGATCTTCTTTTAAATTCGCTAACTCAATACCTAAAGCCTTTAACTTTGTTTCGTCATTTTCGCGTTTAATGGCTTCAATTTCGATTTCCAATTGCATGATTTTTCGATCTAAAACATCTAATTCTTCTGGTTTTGAATTAATTTCCATACGTAATTTAGAAGCTGCTTCGTCGATCAAATCGATTGCTTTATCTGGTAAAAAACGATTAGTAATATAACGTTGCGACAATTCAACCGCGCCAATAATGGCTTCGTCTTTAATTCGAACTTTGTGATGCGCTTCGTATTTATCCTTGATTCCGCGAAGAATTGAAATCGCACTTTCGGTATCAGGTTCTTCAATGTTTACCTTTTGAAAACGACGTTCTAAAGCTTTGTCTTTTTCGAAATATTTTTGATATTCATCTAAAGTTGTTGCACCAATTGCTCTTAATTCTCCACGAGCCAATGCTGGTTTTAAAATATTTGCTGCATCCATTGCACCTTCGCCGCCACCGGCACCAACCAAGGTGTGAATTTCGTCGATGAACAGAATAATTTGCCCGTCTGATTCGGTCACCTCTTTTACTACCGATTTTAAACGCTCTTCAAATTCTCCTTTGTATTTTGCGCCAGCAATTAACGCTCCCATATCTAAAGAAAAAAGTAATTTATCTTTTAGATTTTCGGGTACATCTCCTTGAACAATTCTGTGTGCTAAACCTTCGGCAATCGCAGTTTTACCAACTCCAGGTTCACCAATTAACATCGGATTATTTTTAGAACGACGTGTTAAAATTTGCAAAACACGACGGATTTCTTCATCTCGACCAATTACCGGATCTAATTTTCCGTCGTTAGCCAATTGATTTAAATTTTTAGCATATTTATTTAAGGCATTATAGGTTTCTTCTGCCGAAGCCGAAGTAACTCTCGCGCCTTTTCTTAATTCCTGAATTGCAGTTTGAATATCTTTTTCCGTCACGCCTTGATCTTTTAAGGTTTGCGCTACTTTAGATTTGGATTTAAAAATTGCCAAGAATAAATGTTCAACCGAAACATATTCGTCGTTCATTTTTTTAGCAATAATTTGGGCTTCGTTCAGCATATTTCCAGCTTCGCGTGACAATCCGATTTGTCCACCAGAAACTTTTGGAAAAGATTCTAAAACGGCATCTAATGTTTGTTTAAATAAGTCGATGTTTACGTTAACCTTTTTTAGAATAAAAGGTGTTACGTTTTCATCTACTTCAAGCAACGCTTTGAAAATGTGTTCATTTTCTATTTGCTGTTGCCCGTACGCTTGCACCAAAACTTGTGCTTGCTGCAAAGCTTCCTGAGATTTTGTTGTAAATAGGTTAAAATTCATAGCTTATATCGAGTTTGTGTTGTTTTTAAATTTATACGAATTGTATTATTCAAACCTTATACCTGAATTTACCGAGTGTCAAAAAGGCATTTTTTGTATTTTAAAAATCTTAATTCATGCCAAAGTGACATATTGTTAAGATTGATCGTTGATTTAAATATGTCATTTTGTATATTCGTGATATAAATTTACGAAGAATGAATTGGAATTATATTGAAAAGCTAGAACAAATTGAGGAAGTAAAAGAAAAGTCATTTCACAAACTTCAATTGATTTTTAAACACAGCACTCGTTGCATCATTAGTAAAATGGCTTTAAAGAATTTTGAAAACGATTTTATGCTGGATGGAGTTGTAGATGCTTATTTTTTAGATTTGATTGAGTATAGAGAAATCTCGAATAAAATTGCAGATGAGTTTGGAATTACACATCAATCACCCCAAATTCTTTTAATAAAAGACGGAAAAGTGATTTATAATGAATCGCACGAAGGAATTGATGCAACTGTTTTAAAGGAGTTTTTATAATATGAAATATAAGATTACTTTAAAAGGGCATTTAAAAATGCTTAATGAATTGATTGTTTTTTCGATTATTTTAATTCCTTTTGTAGTTTATATATTTAAAAAATTATTAAATCCGAGAACTGAATTTGGAGTGTATTTTGTATTAACAGTCATTTTTTTAATTTTTATTCTGCCTGCAATTTATATTCATTTTGATTATTTCTATGTAAATAGAAATAGAGAATATGAATTAAGAAATGATATGATAATAGTAAAAAGTATTAATAACGATACAAAAGAAATGTTTTCTAAAAAAACATAGAAAAGGTTATTGTTTATTTGTCACTTCAAAAGATGAGGAACGTAGGGTATTCTCGTTTTACTTTTAAAGATTACTTCTATATTAAAATAATAATGAATGATGGAAAAGAACTATTATTAACCTCTTTATTACATCATAATTTAAATAAAATTTGCGAAGACTATTTTGGTAAAGAAAAAATAGAATATTCTGTAAATATGTATAATCCAATAAAATAAAAACTCCGACTTAATTCGTCGGAGTTTCATTTATATTTTGATGATAGGTACTATGAGATTCGAACTCATTAGCTGTTTCTACTTTTTTATAAGCTTCTACAATCTTTTTAACCAATCGGTGGCGTACAATATCTTTATCGTCTAAGAAAACAAATCCAATTCCGTCAACTCCGGCTAAAATTCGTAAAGCTTCACGTAATCCCGAAGTTACTTTTCGAGGTAAATCAACTTGTCCGGGATCGCCTGTAATAATAAACTTCGCATTTTTTCCCATACGGGTTAAAAACATCTTCATTTGCGAATGTGTGGTATTTTGTCCTTCATCTAAAATCACAAAAGCATTATCAAGCGTACGTCCGCGCATAAAAGCCAAAGGCGCAATTTGTATAATTCCTTTTAGTAAATAATCTTCTAAAGTAGAAGGAGGCAACATATCACGCAACGCATCGTATAAAGGCTGCATATATGGATCTAGTTTTTCTTTCATATCACCAGGTAAAAAACCTAGATTTTCTCCGGCTTCAACCGCAGGTCGAGTTAAAATAATACGTTTTACTTGTTTTTCTTTCAACGCTTTTACAGCCAATGCAACTCCAGTATAAGTTTTTCCCGTTCCAGCAGGACCAATTGCAAAAACCATATCGTTTTTATAAACCAGTTCGACCAATTTTTGCTGATTAGGCGTTGTGGCTTTAATTAGTTTTCCTCCAATTCCGTGAACTAAAATCTCGTCAGACGGATCCATTCTTTGCGGTTGATCATCAATGATCAATCGTTCAATAATGTTTTCGTTCAAGTTGTTGTATTTCTCGTAATACTTAATGATACGCTCGAAACGAGATTGAAATTGATCTAAAATTTCGCTTTCTCCGTAAATTTTAACGGTTGTTCCGCGTGCTACGATTTTTAATTTAGGATAGAGTCTTTTTATGGTTTCGAGATGTAAATCTTGAGGACCCCAAAAGTCTTTTGGAGTAATATGTTCTAGTTCGATGATTCTTTCGTTCAAAAGCTATTAGATTTAATTAAAAAAAATTAGTTTTGTATATCTCAAAAACAATACATTTTTAATTGCTCTGTTAATCAATGTGTTATATTTCAATTTATTTTTTAAATATTTTTTTTGCAATATTTTATCAATTTAACGAGTAAAAATGCATTGCTTTCTATTCAAATATAATTAAAAAATCCATTCTAATAACTCATGTGTCCAAAATTAGAACATGCGAATTATCGTCTGTAAATTTAAAGTTCACTTTTTAAACACGTTGAGAATGGAAATATTCGAAATGATCTTTAATGATAACGGTAATATAACAACAATTGAATTAGAACACGAACCGGTTGGTTACGATGCGATAGATTACAATTTAAATCAGGATGATGATCGTTACGGTCGTGATTGGTTGTTTTTAGGAAATGGTTTGGTAACGCTTGAATTAACAGCACATTCGAATTATGCTGCTTTTGTAAAGTTTGAAGAATTATACGAAAAGCACGGATTTGAAGCAAGTATAAAATTTAAGGTTACCGACGGCCAAGAATCTTTTATCGGGAGTGTTGATCTTTTGGATGTTGAATACAATGGACATGATGTTTTTAAGTTTTCGGTATTACAGGAAGCAGAAGAAGGATTGATTAAAAAACGAGCGGATTTGGTTGTTGATTTATTCAGCGATAAAGATTTAGACGGGAACCCTTCAACTCCTGCTCCTTCAAAATTTATGCTTTTGCCTGCTAAACAAATTTACAGAGAGAGTGTTTGGGAGAATGTTGGAGGAAGCGAAAGAAATGTTGTTGCGGGGTCTGGACCCACGATTAGAATGTTTAATTATTCTTCAGGTACTACAAAAAGTAGTATAAAAAATACCTTAAGTTTTATAAGAACAGGAACCAGTTCTGACGGTTGGAATTTTAAGAATGAATTTAAATTTATTGATGCTAAAACAGATATTCTAAATACTGTAATCGAAATTGATTATGGTAATAGCAAAATAGAGCCTTATTTGGATAGTAATAATCTTGAAGTTTTTTTAAATATAAGAAAAGGATTTCCCGCAAACAATATAAACGATTGGAACGCTGGAGATATTCGTATGCTTGATAAAGTATACATGAATAACGGAGTTTCTTATTTTAATAACAAAACAATAAAGCTATCTGATATTTTCGAAAACTCGATCATTCAAACAGGAGAAGTGATTCACATATGGTTTCAATGGATGGGAGGTGTTGGCTGGTTCAACTACAACAACATAAAATTCACTATTAAAGCCTACGAAGAAACGTTCGACGTTGTAACGCGTTCGGTAAACCTATACGATGCTACAAAGAAAGTTATCAAAGATATTTCGGGAATGGATGTTGTTTTTCCGATTGCTCAAACTGGAGAATTAAAGAATCATTACATCTTTAGCGGTAACATGGTGCGTAATATCGATAAACCGTTCTTATTATCGTTTGAGAATCTGCAAAAATGGTTTCCTGAAATAAACCTCGATTACGAGATAATGAGCGATAAAAGGATTTACATCGGCAGACGTGAGGATTATTACACAGATAATGAAATCGACGTAATCGATAACGTCGCCTTTGATTCGTATAACGAAACGCAGAACAAACGATATTCTTTAAACAAGTTTACTTTTAAATACAATAAATACCAATCTCAAAAAGAGAACACAGAAGAAAATACAAATGATATAGTTCACGGAGAAGCCGAGTATCATGTTCAAAACATACAAGTAGAAAGTTTAAAAAGCGTTGAGGTTGATTTTGTTCGCGATCCGTTTATGTTACAGGAAACAATCAATAAAGCATTAACCGAAAACGTAGAAAAAGCAACCCAAGAAGATAACACAATATTTATTATCGATGCTGTGAATATGTCGGATTCTGACTATAATAGAACCAAAACATCTATGCTTTTTCACAGAAGAATAGACGGGAAGATTCAATTATCAAACGATGGTAATTTTAGATGGGATTTGCTCGGAATTGAACCCGGAAGCACTTTCGAAATAACATCGCATGAAAATAAAGGTGTTTATAATGTAGATTCTGTCGATTCAACAAATTTAGTTTTGATTAAATACAGCGGAAACAGTTATCCGAATCCATTTGAAGGAGATGAGCGTTTCACTTCGTTTAAGTATGTTGTAAAAGGAAAATACAAAACCTTGAAACCTTTTTTTTATGCTAACTCTGGAGCTTTATTTGTAGGGAACATTAACGGAGTTAATTCTCCGGAAACATTTGCTAATCTTAAATATTCAATCGGTTTAAATATCAGAAGATTTTGGAGAGACTTTATAAGTACGGCTGTTAAAACAAGTAAAGAACCAAAGCAGATAAAATACATAAACAATACTAATTATTTCAATGGTTATTTCGTCCCATTTCATAAAGAAGATGATGACATTAAAGTAAGTACGCCTATTTTAGACACAAAGGTTGTAACGACAACGTTAATAATGCCTTTTGAACAATATTTGCGTATCTGTAAAATATTGCGTTCGCAAGATAGGGGATTCATCCGAACATTTAATCCTAAAGCCGAACCGATTTATCTATATCCAACAAATATGAAAGCTGTTTGCAAAACAAGCAGACTGAAAGAGGTTACGGTAACCGGAGAACTTAAAAATATTCCGAAAACAATCAACATTACCAAAACAGGAAGCTTTTACAATATATGGATTCATAAGTTTGAAACCTTTATGTTAAAAATAAACGGAGATTATTTGATTTTCCAAGATTCAAACGGAGTTGCATTTTATAGAAAATCGCATTATTCGGAAATAAAAGTAAACGGAATAAATTACAATTCTTCTCAAGAAGTTTTAAATGCTGTAAATAATTTATAGTATTCTAATAACTTATATCTATTAAAAATTAAAACTCTATAAACTAAGGTTATATTTGTTATATGATTTATCCTACGTTCATAGAGTTTTTTTCTTCAATGCCAAAATGTAACCGAGAGTTACATACAGCTAATACAGTTCATCTAAAACCTTATTCAGATGAGGTGTATAGTTTTTTGCTTCCGATAAATTACGAATTAAGTGTAGGTGTTTGCGGATTTATAGATTCTAAAGGTATAGAGCGTTCAGTATCTGCAACAGGAACATATATAAACAATAGAACATTTTTAAATATTTCAAACATTTTATTAGATGATTGGGATATGGGATATCTGATTGTAAGGTCAGGTTTAGGAAATGTGGTTTTTTATTCTTCTCCTATTCGTGTATCTTCAATTGATATAGATAAAACCACTTACATAAAGTACCGTGATAATGGTTGGCAGCATTTCGGAGGAATTCGTTTAAATCTAAACTACTGGCATAAAAAACCTTTTAACGAAAACACATCGTATTACCAAGTAACAAGAGAGCAATCGGTTTCTGTAGGTTCTAAACGAGATCATAGAGAACGGTATTACTTAGATAATGTTTCCATTGGCGCTGCAACTGCTTTGTGCGACATTCTAACTTATCCGATAGTTTATTTTAACGGAATCCGAACTTCTTGTCCTGAGCTTCCAGAAATACCCGATTTACAAGCGTGTGAAAACTTTATAAGCACGGATGTTTGGGTGTCAAAAAACTATGATGATAAAGACGAAAACAACATTGATCTGTCGGTTTATGTGATAGGTAACAGGCAACGAAATGAAATTATAGGAGATGGGAATAACAATATTATTAATTCAAATATAAATGTATAATGGCTATTAATCCAAATACAGTAAATATACTTAACGTCAGTGAGCTGCAAGATGCAAATAACATTCAGAACTCTGATTTTTTAGTTGTCGGACAAGGTATTTATGCTCGTAAATCAACGATACTTTCTTTGTATAATAAATTCGGAATTGATGTTTTAAAGAATGATCTTGATTTATTAATCAATAGGGTTGATGATTTAGAATTACAAACTCCTGTTTTATACACTCCTCAACTCTTAACCGCTCCCCAGCAACAAACCGCACGCGAAAACATTGATTCTCTTGGCACATCGCCAAACGGAACGGATAAGCTG